>CAUPKA010000070.1:0-2863 GCA_963511725.1 uncultured Flavobacterium sp. | reverse complement strand
CTTATTTGAAATAAAAATTTAATCAAAAATTATAATGAAAATAATAGCTGTAATTCCCGCACGTTATGCCTCAACGCGATTCCCAGCCAAATTAATGCAGGATTTGGGTGGTAAAACAGTAATACGAAGAACTTATGAAGCGGCCATGGCCACTAATCTATTTGATGATGTTTTTGTTGTTACGGATTCAGATGTCATCTTTGATGAGATTATTTCACATGGAGGCAAAGCAATAAAAAGTATCAAAGAGCATGAGTCGGGGAGCGATAGAATTGCTGAAGCAATTGAACATTTAGAGGTTGATATTGTAGTTAATGTGCAAGGAGACGAGCCTTTTATAGATGTCGATCCTTTGCAGAAAGCAATTGAAGTTTTTAAAAACGATTTGTCTAAACAAGTTGATTTGGCTTCTGTGATGCGCGAAATTACTAACGAAGACGATATTAATAATCCGAATAATGTCAAAGTAGTGGTAGATCAAAATGAATTTGCCTTGTATTTTTCCCGTTCGGTAATTCCGTATCCAAGAGAAAAAAATGTGGGAGTGCGCTATTTTCAGCACATCGGAATTTATGCTTTTAGAAAGCAAGCCTTGTTGGATTTCTATAGTTTACCAATGCAATCTTTGGAAGCATCAGAAAAATTGGAGCAATTACGCTATTTAGAGTTTGGTAAACGCATCAAAATGGTAGAGACCCCCCATGTTGGAATTGGAATTGATACTCCCGAAGATTTAGAGAAAGCGCGTAAAATGCTTTAATTAGGGGTTGTTATCGTGATCAAAATAGCCTTTGGTTTTTACTTTGGTTGAGAAAAAATTCAAAAAAAGTACAATAAAAAACAAGAAAAGTAAGGCTTGAGTACTTACTAAAAACTTTCCTATTGTTTCTGCTGGATAGTAATCGCCATATCCAATAGATGACGAGGTTATTATACTAAAATAAACCGCATCAAACCAATGTTTAAATGGTTTGTTTAAATAATTACCACAAGAGTAAAATACCGCATAACCTAATACGATTTCCAGATAGTTGAAGAACAATAATAACATGGACCTTCTGTACGATCTTGGTCTTGAAAATAAATCAGAAGCGAAGATCAAAGTTGGAATATAAAATATAGTTTCAAGAAATAAATAAGTCATTAGTGCAACTACCCAATAAATAGTGTGCCATTGGTATATTAAAATAACTATTGGAAAAGCGACTTTGAGTAATATATAGGTGTCTATTGCTAAATCTTGGTACTCAATTCCTTTTTTTCTTGAAAAATACTTGATGTAGATACCTGGAAATAATAATTGTGAAGACGAAAGCAATAGCCTAAAAATTTTCTCTATTCCGTTATCATCTTGATGCTCATTATTCCAAATGGATTTTATGTTTTGAATTCGTTTTTGAATTGGATTAAATTCGGCTTGTTCGCCGTTAGACGATTTGCCTAAAAATAATTTTCGTACTGTTTTTCTCATTCGCTTTTCTATAATTACAAACACAAGTTACTAATTAAAGTATCAATTAATGCGTTCTATTAGAATTAATTCATTGTGAATTTCTACTCGAGGAATTGTTTTAAGTCTGAAATTGGGTTGGTAAAATTCGTTGCAATATTTTTCATTTCTTAAGTTATCTTTTTTATTTAACACCATGGTATTAAATAAGATGTGTCCTTTGTTTTGAAGTAAAGAACAAAGTTTTTCTGTGAAGAAATTTTCGAACAAAAAACCAGGCATATTCGTATCTTGAAAAATATCAACGATGATTAAGTCGTATTTTTCATTGGCTTGTAAAACAAATTCAAATGCATCAGCAATTACGATGCTTAAGTTGGGGATTTGACTCAAATTGAAGTAGGAATTGGCTACTTTAATGATTTCAGGATCAATTTCTACCCCCGTAATTACACCTTTATAAGAAACTTCATTGACAAGAGTTTTAATGACGCTTCCGCCAGCTACACCCAAAACCAAAATTTTGTTCATTGTTTTGATTTGGCGAAAGCCAATCTTTTTCAAACCCAATCGTAAAATACGTTGTAAACTTCCATAAGAGTAATTGGTATTTTCGGAATCTAGTACTAATTCGCCGTTAGTCCAAGTGACCTCAATCGATTTGCTCCAACTGGATTTGTTTTTGTAAATCGTTATAGGAATGATATAACTCAATAGTTTCCGAATCATAATCTTTGGATTTATTCAAAAATAAGATTTTAATTGTTTTTATTTGCAAAAAGAATTTAAAGAATGAAAAAGCTACTCTATAAGTGGATATTTTTTAAAATGATGGGATGGAAGATTGTTGGTACAATCAATCCAGATATTAAAAAATGCGTCATGATGGTGATGCCTCATACCAGTGCGCATGATTTTTATTTGGGAATTTTTACCAGAGGTATTACAGGTTTAGAAATGAATTTTGTAGCCAAAAAAGAATTGTTTCGCTTTCCGTTTGGGTATTATTTTAACTACATGGGTGGTGCTGCGCTGGATAGATCTGGTGGTTTAAACAAGGTAGATTCTATTGCTGCAATTTTTGATAAAAAAGAAACCTTTCGATTAGCTGTTGCTCCCGAGGGAACTCGAAAATATGTATCGGAACTCAAGACCGGATTTTATTATATCGCTTTAAAAGCCAATGTGCCTATAATAGCTGTGGCTTTTGATTTCGGAAAGAAAGAGGTACGTTTCGGTCAGCCTTTACAACCATCTGGAGATTTAGCAACCGATTTACAACTACTAAATCAACATTTTGTTGGTGTAGAAGGGAAAATACCAGAAAACGGATATCGTGTCAATGGATCCGATTTTAGTAAATAACGAACTATTTATAAAGTTAGATTAAGATATTTAAAGATGTTTACTTTT
>CAUPKA010000069.1:0-3213 GCA_963511725.1 uncultured Flavobacterium sp. | reverse complement strand
TTCAAAACTGCTTTAAAAATAGTTGTAGCAAATTAAAAATAGTAGTAATATTGCAGACTCTTAACCGGTCCTATAGCTCAGTTGGTTAGAGCACCTGACTCATAATCAGGTGGTCCCTGGTTCGAGCCCAGGTGGGACCACTAGTAAAATCAAAGGTTTCAAGATTCATTTCTTGGAACCTTTTTTTTTGAGCATGGTTTAAGCATGGTTTTAATCTCATCTAACACATCCATCAGTTTGGGAAATGGAATAAAATCAGGGTATTTGTTATATATTAAATTGAATATATAGTTTTCCTTTTCTCTTGGAAATAATTTTTTTGAAATTGGTTTTTTTTGGGCGATATAGATTTAAAATCGAATCAAGTGATTGATTTGTGAAGGTTATTGGTTCGATTTAATTTAATAGAAAATTTTCAGTCAGCCATTTTTCACAAGCTTTTGGCCATTCTGTATGTGTTCCTTTGGTACCTAATCCAAATCCATGTCCGCCATTTTCATAAATATGCATTTCTACAGGGACATTGTATTTTTTTAAATTCATATAATAGTTTATTGAATTTTCGACAGGAACCACTTTGTCATCTGAAGCATGAACTAAAAATGTTTTTGGGGTATTGGCATCAACTTGCTTTTCATTAGAGTATTTATCAATGAGTTCTTTTGATGCGGTTGCCCCTAAGAGACTAACTTTTGATCCATTATGTGTAATTCCATCTTCCATTGAAATCACAGGGTAAATTAAAATAGAGAAATCAGGACGAGCACTAGTTGCATCAGCATCATATACATTATCTTGATAGTGTGTAGCTAATGTGGAGGCCAAATGCCCTCCTGCAGAAAATCCTAAAACCCCAATCTTGGCAGGCTCAATGTTCCATTCTTTGGCATTACGTCTAATCGTTCGGATTGCTTCTTGTGCATCTTGTAAAGGCCCAATAGATTTATCTTTCATTATCAAATCGGTCGGCATTCTGTATTTTAAGACAAATGCGGTTATTCCTAATGAATTGAGCCATAATGCAACTTTTTTACCTTCTTTATACATGGCTAAATGAGAATAGCCTCCTCCAGGACATATTAAAACGGCACTTCCATTTGGAACAGTTTTTTTAGGTTGGTACTTATATAATAGTGGAGTTGCCACTTGACTAGTACTTTGTAATTCGCCCTCTTTGACAATTTCTTTTTCTAGATAGGAAGGTGCATCAATTGAACTAGTAATGGGTTTATTCCAAATTGGTAGACTAGTTTCTTGACTATAACTTATAGCTCCAAATAAGGCTAACAAAATAATTGAAAACTTAATTTTTTGGGTGTTCTTGTTTTTTTTCATCCTACATATTTTTTAATAAAATCATAAATAAAACTTGTCGTTTAATATTTTAAATATATATTTGTGTAATCGATTACATTTTTATGTGTTACATTATACAAATTAATGACAATATTTTTAATTTGAAACGCATGTACATGGAATAGATGCTATTATAACCAAAACCACTCAAATTATGAATTCAACAAAAAAGTCAATTGGAAATTTTCGCTGGACCATTTGCAGTTTATTGTTTTTTGCTACCACAATCAATTATTTAGACAGGCAAGTGCTTTCGTTAACTTGGAGTGATTTTATTGCGCCAGAATTTCATTGGACCAACAATGACTATGGAAATATTACTGCTTTGTTTTCTATTTTTTATGCTGTATCCTTATTATTTGCTGGTAGATTAGTTGATATTTTAGATACAAAGAAAGGATTTCTTTGGGCTATCGGGGTTTGGTCTGTTGGTGCTTGTTTACATGCTTTTGCCGGTATTGCTACATCAGGAATTTTAACAGGGAATTGGTTTGTAGGTTTTGAAGGTGCGAAAAATGCTATAAAGACTGTGAATGATACTGGCATGGTTATTTCAACTAGTGTAACTCTGTTTATATTGGCGCGTTTTGTTTTGGCAGTAGGTGAAGCCGGAAATTTTCCAGCGGCAATCAAAACCACAGCAGAATATTTTCCAAAAAAAGATAGGGCTTTTTCAACCAGTATTTTTAATTCGGGAGCTACGGTTGGTGCATTGGCTGCGCCAATAACAATTCCGTTTATTGCAAAAGCATTTGGATGGGAAATGTCTTTTATAATTATTGGTGCCTTAGGTTTTGTTTGGATGGGGTTCTGGGTGTTTTTATATGACAAACCTGAAAAGCATTCCAAAGTTAGTCCTGAAGAATTAGAATATATTCAACAAGATGTTATTGCTGATAGTAAATTAGTGGGCTATGTAGCTGAAACGGCTACTAAAGTAAGTTTAAAAGATTGTTTTAGATACAAACAAACCTGGGCTTTTGCCTTTGGTAAGTTTATGACCGACGGAGTTTGGTGGTTCTTTTTATTTTGGACGCCAGCTTATTTAAGTTCGGTTTACGACATGGATGCAACTGAAGCAGCCTTGCCTTTATTTGTATTGTATATGATTACTTTACTTTCGATTATTGGGGGTTGGTTACCTACTTATTTTGTAGAAAAGAAAGGTATGAATCCTTACGATGGAAGAATGAAAGCTATGTTGATTTTTGCTTTTTTTCCATTGTTGGCTTTAGTAGCTCAGCCTTTAGGACATTATACGTATTGGTTACCCGTAATTATAATTGGTATTGCAGGAGCTGCGCATCAATCATGGTCGGCTAATATATTCACTACTGTTGGAGATATGTTTCCTAAAAAAGCAATTGCAACTGTAACAGGAATTGGCGGATTAGCAGGCGGATTAGGTTCTACCCTTATTAATAAAGGTTCAGGTGTATTATTCGATTATACAAAAGAAACGAATATGGCTTTTATGGGTTTTGAAGGAATTGAAGCAGGCTATTTCATTATCTTTTCAATCTGTGCGGTTTGTTATTTAATTGGCTGGTCAGTTATGAAAACCTTGGTGCCAAAATACAGTCCGATTACTGATTTGTAATTATTAAAAGAAAATTTTTAGTACAACTAAATAAATAGAAAATGACCAATTTTGAATTCAGATACGCATCTCATCCAAAAGATGCGAATACATATAATACAAGTGAATTGAGAGAGCATTTCTTAATTGAAACGCTTTTTGTTCCTAATCAAATCCAGTTGACCTACTCGATGTATGACCGATATATCGTTGGCGGTATTATGCCTGTTGATAGAAGTATCACATTAGAAACGATTCCGTATTTGAAGTCAGAGCAT
>CAUPKA010000068.1:0-3385 GCA_963511725.1 uncultured Flavobacterium sp. | reverse complement strand
TTTTTTGAAAGATATATTTGGAAAACTCTTCGCAGACAAAGGATATATTTCTAAAGAGTTAACCAAAATTCTCTTTATTGATGGTATTCATCTTATTACAAGTATTCGTAACAATATGAAAAACAGTCTTATGAGTATGTGCGATAAAATAAATTTAAGAAAACGTTCAGTTATTGAAACCGTAAATGACGAACTTAAGAATATGTGCCAAGTTGAACATTCCAGACTTAGATCAGTTGGTAATTTTTTCACAAACCTTATTGGCGGATTAATTGCCTATAGTTTTTTTTCAAAAAAACCTTCTATTGCTCATAACACAATAACTAATAATCAATTACAACTTTTTTATTAATCGAACTCAGGTTAATATTAAAAAACTATTGAATCTCTGACTAGGTTTCATTACATTATTTTTTTACCTACTTCCGTTATCGGCAAAAATTAAACATCTTTAATATCCTATTTTGCCATATATTTGCCGATAACGGAACTTTATATAAAACATGAAATATCTTTCAGTAGTAGAATTTGCAAAAAATCTGGAATTATCCGAAAGGACGGTTCGTAATTATTGCGCTTCAGGCAAATTAAAAGGAGCTTTCCTAACTGGTAAAACCTGGAGTATTCCTGAAGATGCCGTAATTCCTCAAAAAGGAAATAAAAAAGTAAGTAAGAATATTTTACTAAACAGTCTGAAAGAGCAAAAGGATATGAAACTGAAAGGTGGCATCTACCACCGCACGCAGATTGATTTAACCTATAATTCAAACAAAATTGAAGGAAGCAGGCTTACACACGATCAAACAAGATATATTTTTGAAACCAATACAATTGGCGCTTCTAAAGAAAGTGTAAATGTTGATGACATTATTGAAACCTCTAATCACTTTCGCTGTATAGATTTTATTATTGAAAAGGCAAATGCTAAGCTTAACGAATCCATTATTAAAGAGCTTCATTTTTTATTAAAGTCCGGTACTTCTGACAGTGGAAAAGACTGGTTTAATATTGGTGAATACAAAAAAATGCCGAATGAAGTTGGTGGTAATGAGACTTGTCCACCTAAACAAGTTGCTCAAAAAATGAAAGAACTTCTCGCTAATTATAATACCATTAAAAATAAAACTATAAAAGACATCATCGATTTTCATTATAAATTCGAAATCATACATCCCTTTCAAGATGGAAACGGTCGTGTGGGTCGGTTAATTATTTTCAAGGAATGTCTTGCAAACAATATTGTTCCATTTATCATTGATGAACAACTTAAACTTTTTTACTATAGAGGACTTCAAGAGTGGAATAATGTAAAGGAATATTTGATGGATACATGTCTTACTGCACAGGATAATTATAAATCAATTCTAAATTATTTCGAGATAGAATACAAGTAAAAAAAACAGGATAAATCAATCAATTTAACAAATAGCCCAAAGGGTATAATTTATTCATTATTAACCAGTTGTATGTAATTCCCCATATTCGCGCCCAACGGGTTATCATTATTAAATTAGGAGAAAGTCAAAATAGAAATCCGCATCAAGAACATACTGTCACACACAGCTAAGTAATCAGGCTAATTACTGCAAATCCAAAAGTGTTCGGTTTTACATTTAGCCTTTTTTTAGTAAATCAATGAGTCTGGCTAATCCAACCTTGCTAAAAGTGTTGTCTGGAAGAAGAAAAAATGTTTAAAAAAGTTAAGCCTCCAATTAAAAATTGAAGCCTTAACTTTTTATCCTGAATACTTTATGGGAAGACCAATCAGCTATTATTTACTTTTTTTTTCAATTTTCATATAATTTTTAATTGTCTTTTCAGAAATCCTGGGATTTGCGCCTTCTTCTCCAGCTACTAAAGCCCCGACAGCACAAGCATAATTCAATGACTTTTGAGGTGATTTTCCCTTTAGCAGCCACACTATTAATGAAGCTAAAAAAGAATCCCCCGCACCAACGGTATCTACTACTTTTATAAAGTAACCGCTGTTATAATAAAATTTCTCATTGTAGTACAAAACAGCTCCAAATGCGCCTTTGGTTACGCATACTTGTTTTGTTTCTGTTTTTTCAGCTATGAATTTGATGTTCTGTTCAAAAGAATTATATGGGGATCCTAATTTTTGGCTTATTTCCCATAATTCTTCATCATTAAGCTTAATAAAATCTGCCTTTGACATCAATTCAGCAAGCACTTCCATCGTATAATACGGCGCTCTTAGATTGGCATCCATGACTTTATATTTAGCCTTATCCAGTAAAACATGCAGTGTCGATCTGGAAACCTCGTCCCTGCATATTAGGCTTCCAAAAACAAATATGTCTGATTCTGAAACTTTCTGACTCATTTCTTCTGTTAAGTCGATTTTATCCCACGAAGACGGATACATAATATCATAAGAAGCATTCCCCTTTTCATTAATCATTACATTAACAACTCCCGTTTTATAATCCTCTCCAGCTTGAATTAAATCTGAACTGAGATTCTCGTTTTTTAAAAATGACAGTATATCATTGCCGTCTTCATCTTTGCCAATCCGACTGATCATTGTTGTGGCCGGCCCCAGCGAATTTATGCGCAAGGCAACATTCAAAGGAGCGCCTCCAATTTTTTTATGTGAAGGAAACACATCCCATAAGACTTCTCCAAAGCAGACTGCCTTAAAATTATTTTTTTCAATCATTTTTTCTAGTTTTAATGAATTATAGGGTAAGGCCATAGTCCTACCCTATAACTGCTTAACTTAATCTAACATTATTTGTACCTAAATAATCCATGGAACTGCGATAAATCCCTTTGGTGTTATTTGGGTTTAGAAACCTGAAGGTCTGAAACTATAAAACTCTGCCCTTCAGCTATCATTCCCCATTTATTTTTATCCCTTCCATAAATACGGTTGCTCAATGCGGCTTTTCCGTTAATGTAAAGAATACAAACGCTTCCTTCGGCAATAATTTCAACATCATATTTCACGCCCGATTGAAATTTAAAAGGAATTCTGGTTACTTCCTGAGAAGCAGAATTATACCCTGCTATTTTACCTTTAGAAGGTTCAAAAGCAATTTTATAATAACTGCCTGCATCATTGGTCTGAAATACAAAACCAGCAGAACCAGCTGCATTTCCTAAAGTGAATTGACCTTTTATCTTAACTTTTTTCTCAATATTTTTAAAAAGTATCAATGCTTTGTTCGATGAGCCATCTAAATTATAAGTGCCATTGCTTTCTGTGACACTCCCCAAAGATTACTATGGTTTTACAAAATAAAAATTCATAAAGTTTTGATTTATTTTTTGCAAATAATTTAATAAATTTGCTTTAGGAAAAACAACTAGGTCTTGCGAAGGGGAAGAGATTATTTTCTCTTTCCTTTCAAAAGAAATT
>CAUPKA010000067.1:0-4266 GCA_963511725.1 uncultured Flavobacterium sp. | reverse complement strand
TTTGAAGTGTCGAAAAAAGCACCTGCCGTTTTCAAAAATCTTGGAATGGCAACTAGCGCAGTAATTTCAGATTACAATAGTGATGGTTTACAAGATATTATTATTGTGGGTGAATGGATGCCAATTCGAGTTTTCGAAAACACAAAAGCAGGATTCAAAGAAACTTCTAATGCTTTAGGATTGACCAATGACACTACGGGTTGGTGGTGGAGCATCAAACAAGGTGATTTTGATCACGATGGCGATATGGATTATATTGTCGGAAATAACGGTTTGAATTACAAATACAAAGCTACTCCAGAAGAGACTTTCGACATTTATGTTAAGGATTTCGACAACGATAAACACAAAGATATTGTATTGAGTTATTACAATGATGGGAAACAATATCCGGTGCGTGGTCGTGGATGTTCTTCTCAACAAATACCAAATATCAAGGAGAAATTCAAAAACTATGAAAGTTTTTCCCAAGCTACTTTGGTAGATGTTTATACCGAAAAATCGCTTAAAGAAGCTTTGCATTATACAGTGAAATCGTTTGCCAGTATTTATTTAGAAAATAAAAACGGAAAATTCATTATTCACAATCTTCCGGTTGAAGCCCAAGTGTCGTGTATCAACGAAATTATGGTGGATGATTATGACAAAGATGGCAAACTGGATGTTTTAGTGTCCGGAAATATGTATAACTCTGAGGTAGAAACTCCTCGTAATGATGCGGGACATGGTTTGTTTTTGAAAGGAGATGGAAGAGGAAAATTCAAATCGATAGCTGCTATCGATAGTGGGTTTTTTACTCCTGGCGATGCCAATAATATGGAAAAAATTAAAGTGAAAAATAAGAATTATTTCTTAGTGACAAAAAACAATTCGTTTATGCAGGCAGTCAAGATAAAATAAAGTTTATAATATTAATTTTTTGTTGAAACATTAAAAAAAAAATATGAAAAGAAGTAGTTTACCCGTAGTTATAATAAGTTTATTACATTATTAAATTCCTGTTCAAATTTTCAAAAAAAACACGATGATACCTTAGGGTTAAAAAATGTTTCGGATTTTCCAATAGGAACGGCGATACAAATCCAAACGTTGATGAACGATCCTGAGTTAAGTAAACTCCAAATAGAAAATTTCAATAGTATTACTTCAGATAGGGATATGAAAATGAATAGAATTATCCCTACTGAGGGTAATTATAATTGGAAAACAGTTGATACTATATTGTATTATGCAAAGACTCATGATCAAAGGCTATTTGGACATAATCTTATTTGGCATAGTTCGACTCCTGAATGGGTTGAAACAAAAGGAGCAAAAGACAGTTTATGGTTGGCAAAATTCATGAAAGAATACATACATACTTATGTGGGTCGGTATAAAGGAAAAGTAGCAGCTTGGGATGTCGTTAATGAAGGTTTTGAGACGGTAGGAGGAAATTATAGAAAAACATTTTGGTACAATAAAATAGGTAAAGAATATATTGCAAAAGCTTTTATATATGCCCATGAAGCAGATCCTAAAGCCGTTTTGTTTTATAATGATTTTAATATTGAACGCGATACTGTAAAACTTAATGGAGTTCTTAAAATGGTTAAAGATTTAAAGGCACAAGGAGTACCAATTTCAGGGATTGGGTTTCAAATGCATATTCGAATGGATACTCCGGACGATATTATTGCCTATTCATTAAGAAAAGCAGCAGAAACGGGTTTGCAAATCCATTTGTCAGAGGTAGATATTATATTCAATAAGCATAATGATACGCAAAATGGAGGAATTCAGATTTATAATAAACTGACAGACGAAATGAGAAAAGCTCAGGCTGAAAAATATAAAAATTTGGTATTGATGTACCGTAAAATTGTTCCTAAATCTCAACAATTTGGAATCACTTTTTGGAATTTTACAGATCGCGATACTTGGATCAATCCTTTTTTTAATTTGAAAGATTGGCCTACTATTTATGATAATTCATTAAAACCTAAGCCTGCCTATTTTGGATTTAAAGAAGGGCTAGAGCAAGAAATAAATTAGAAAAAAGAACCCTTTTTTAAATGCTAAAATTCAATAAAAAAAAAGGGTTTAACTTTTTAATTAAAGTTAAACCCTTTTTTTAGCATTACTAGAAATAAATATTTACTGCTACTATTTCAATTTTTCTATAGCTTTAGTTACATCTGTTTCTGGAAGTTTACAAGCACCTTCAACACAAATATAGATGTACGTTTTATTCTCGATAAATCTACTGTCCATAAGTGGTAGTTTACTTACCTTAGTAGCTGCAGCAATAAGAATGTTTGGTAAATAATGATTTTGTATTTGACTTATTTTATTTTTAGCTTCTGTTCCTGAAACTGCAACTTCGTAATAATCTCCGGTGTAGTTTAACATTAAATTTAACCAATTATAATATTCGGTAGGTGAATTAATAATGTCATTTTTTACATTATTTAGCATTTGCTTGGCTATTTTTGCATATTTCTCATTCGAATAATAATGGCTTAGTTTGAATAAATTATTAGCTAAGATTGAATTGGAACTGGACATAACATTGTCAATAACTTCCATTTTTCTAGCAATTAAATTTTTGTCTTTGTCAGAGGTAAAGAAAAACATTTTGGTTTTTTCATCCTGAAAATGAATGATTGTGTATTCCGTCAAATTCTTAGCGGTATTTAACCATTTTTCGTCTAGAGTAATTTGATATAATGAAATAAAGGCCTCGATTACAGTTGCATAATCTTCTGAAAATCCGTTGATACTACTTTTACCGTCTTTATAACTATGATTTAAACTTCCGTCTTTGTTCAATTGATTTTTAATAATGAAATTGGCGTTCTTCAATGCAATTTCCAGATAATGGGGTTTTTTAAAAACACTATAGGCTTTTGTGTATCCATTTGTCATTAAGGCATTCCATGAAGTTATAGTTTTGTCATCAAGATGTGGCCGTTTTCTTTTGTTTCTTTCTTGTAAAAGTATTTTTTTCCAACTGTTTACTTTTGCTTTTAATTCAGGAAGCGTTATTTTATTTTTTTGTGCAAATAAATTATCAGACTCTTTTTTTATTAACACATAGTTATTCTTCTCCCATAGACCAAAATCATTTATGTTGTAGTAATTTTTAAAAAGGGCATAATCAGACTTTAGTAAAGATTGTAGTATTTCTTTTTGCCAAACATAATAACTACCTTCTTCTAATTTGTCTTTTTCATTTCTACTATCAGCATCAAGTGATGAGTAAAAAGCACCTTCACTACTCATTAGCTCTCGTTCTACAAAAGTCAAAGTTTCCTCTACTGTTTTTTTATAAGTTTCGTTTTTAGTTACTAAGTACGCATCTGAATATAAGTTAACTAATTGTGCATTATCGTATATCATTTTTTCAAAATGGGGGATATGCCATTTTTTATCTATAGCATATCGTGAGAACCCTCCACCAATTTGATCATAGATACCTCCAAAAGCCATTTTCGTTAAACTGGTTTCAATATATTTTTGTAAACTAATATCTTTATTTTGAATGCTATAACGCAATAAAAAGCTTAGCGCATTTGGTATTGGAAATTTTTGTTCTCCTATAAGTCCGCCGGTTTTTGTATCTTGAAATTGCTTCCAGTTTTTAAGAGCATTTTCAATGTCAGTATTTTTAAAGACAGCTTCATCAGTGTTTGTTGTAATTAACTCTGAGTTTTGAATTCCAGCAATAAGTTTATCGGCATATTCTACCGCTTTTTGAGGTTCGTTTTTATAAAGAGTTGATAAATCTTTTAATACTTTAATCCACTCTTCTTTGGTGAAATAGGTCCCCCCAAAAATAGGTCTTCCATCAGGAAGAGCAATACAGTTTAAAGGCCAACCACTTTTTCCAGTCATCAACTGAACGGCATTCATATAGATTTGATCGATATCTGGACGTTCTTCTCGATCTACTTTTATACTAATAAAATTGTCATTCATTAATTTGGCAACACCTTCATTTTCAAAACTTTCTGCCTCCATAACATGACACCAATGACAAGCAGAGTAGCCTACCGAAATGATAATGAGTTTGTTTTCCTCTGTGGCTTTGTCTAATGATTTTTGATTCCACGCTTTCCAGTCAACAGGATTATGGGCATGTTGTAAAAGATAAGGACTTGATTCGTTTATTAAATCATTGGTGTGAGCAAAATATTCTTCTTTATTTGTTGTTCTTTGATTACAGCTGATGAAAAATACAGCTATTAAAAATGCAGTAAATTGGTTGCGCATGGTATTAAAATG
>CAUPKA010000066.1:0-5338 GCA_963511725.1 uncultured Flavobacterium sp. | reverse complement strand
CCCTTTTCAAGAGTTCATTTCAGAACAGAAAGAACATACTCATTTCTATATAATGGTTTTGACAGATGAATATATAATTAATGCCGTTGCAGATATCAGCGATATTATAAAGACCAAAACCGAAGGGCGTTATACCGTAACATTGTTATTATATAAAGCTAAATCGGGTCGTTATCTCACGACAAATCAAATGTATTCTTACTGTCAGATTATAACCAAAGGTTATAAAATTTACGAGCGTGAAAATATGACCTTAAATATTGTATTTAATGAAATTCCCACACGCAGTATAGAATCAATTAGTTCTTACTGGAAAATAGGAGAAAAATTGCGGAAGCTTTTATTGAAAGTGAAAATCAAATTGATTATAGGGCTACTGGATTTGTTCAGGATTCTATGATGCATATTACCGTTGAACAGATTTGTCTGGGTCTGATAAATGTTTTTTTAGGATATTATCCAGATCATTTTTCACTGGCATATTTGTTTGATATCTGTGAAATATTCACACCGCTTACTGCCGATCTATTTCCAAGAACTACCAGTGAAGATAAAAGACTGTTCAATTTATTAAAAGCACATCCAAGTTCACTTCGATGGATGAACGTAAAGAGATCTTCTTTACTGGATACAGAACACCTAGAGAGAAGATGTACTCTTTTTTATGAAAGAGCCTGCGTAATTGTAGAAGCTGAATTGGATCGCATTAAAACAGTGAGCAATAATGAACCATAAAAACTAAATGCAATAAAAAGTAAAACAAAATAAAAATTGAATATTATGGAAACAGTTGAAATTAAAAAACAAAGAAGTATGGAGAGATTAACAGCCATGTGTCTTACTACTTTAAAAACAACTAAGGATAAAGACGGAATATATACTGCACAAATTAGAGTGTTCGACTATTTAGAACTCGCCTCAATTATCAGAAATTTAATGAAATTATGCATCGTGGCAGTAGATTCAGATTCGGCTGAAATTCCATGTACAATAAAGAACCCGTCAATTGATGTAGGGCTTATATTGGGAATAGCCCTGCAGTTATTCCCAGTCAACGAATTTGAACTGCTAAATGAAATCAGCATATTATTTCCTGTAAATTATGAAAGTAAGGATGATTTATATCAGAAATAGACACCATAATTTAATGGTTCTTATAATTTGATAACCAATGAATTTCAATCAGTATCAAGACTAAATTTCACTTATGATGTGAAGAAAAATCAATATTATCTTTGTGTAGAAGTGTGATTTAATGTTGAATTAGCAAAGGCCGTTAAAGCGGTCTTTTGTTGTTGAAAGAAGGAGGTGCAAGATGGAGAATGATGAATTGGGTGAAAAAAGAAGAATCACACCAGAAAAAGTTTTAGAAATGCTAAGGGCGAAAGATGTAGGGGTAACACGAGAGCAAGCAAAGAATATTTTAGAATTATTGTTTGAAATCGCTGAAATCGTGGTTGGGACTTATTTGGACAAAAAAAAATAAATTTACCAAAAGTGAAAATGAAGATAGAAAAATTTAAATTATGAAAATAGCTGATTTATACATACGCGTCAGTACCGACGAACAAGCGGAAAAAGGGTACTCACAACGCAGCCAGGAAGAGCTCTTACGCAAATATTGCGATATTAATGCAATATCTATAAGAAAAGTAATCTTTGAAGACCATTCTGCCAAAACTTTTGTTCGTCCAGAATGGAAAAACTATTTAGCAGAACTCC
This sequence comes from uncultured Flavobacterium sp., assembly GCA_963511725.1. GTDB lineage: Bacteria > Bacteroidota > Bacteroidia > Flavobacteriales > Flavobacteriaceae > Flavobacterium. The sequence continues at coordinate 3,616 of CAUPKA010000066.1, read as the reverse complement.
GCGCAAAGAAAGGGAATAGTGATTTAGTGTTATTTTTAAAATGGGATCGCTTTAGTAGAAATGCTGGCGATGCCTATCAAATGATAAACACTTTAAGAAAGTTGGGCGTGGAACCGCAGGCTATCGAACAGCCCTTGGATTTAACAATACCTGAAAATAAAATGATGTTAGCTTTCTATTTGGCAGCTCCTGAGGTGGAGAATGACCGTAGGGCCTTAAATGTGATTCACGGAATGCGTAGGGCTAGAAAAGAAGGCCGTTATATGGGCTTGGCTCCAATCGGTTATGTGAATAAGACCGATGAAGCAGGAAGAAAATATATAGCTCTGCAAGAGCCTCAGGCAGCGATATTGCGCTGGTCATTTGAAGAAATCGCAAAAGGAGTATATAATACGCAACAGATTTATCTAAAGGCTAGAGAGAAGGGATTTAAATCCAAACGAAGCCTTTTTTGGTTTGCAATTCGCAATCCGGTTTATTGTGGAAAGCTATTTATTCCAAAATACAAAGACGATGAGAGTCGCTTCGTAAAAGCGTTGCATGAGCCTTTGATATCAGAGGAACTTTATTATCAGGTTCAGGAAGTTTTGGACGGCAGAAGAAGGGGGCAATACAAATCAAAGATGGCTTCCAGTGAAGCATTGCCCTTAAGAGGCTTTTTAATATGTCCTAAATGCGGTAAAATCCTAAGTGGAAGCTCATCAAAAGGACACACCAAATATTATTCCTATTATCATTGTTTTTTGGGTTGTAATTTCAGGCGTAGAGCGGATGAAATAAATGAGCAATTCATATATGAACTCAAAAAATATATTCCGAATCCCGATATGATAGATATCTATAAAACTGTTATTCAACAAACTTGGGAAGGCAAAACAGCTCATCTGTTTCACGATAAAAAACAATTGGTCAAACAGATAAAAGAACTTGAAGGGAAACTATCTTACGTAAGAGAATTATTGGCATCGAGGAAAATCGAGCCGGAAGATTTTAGGATAATGAAATTGGAGTATAATGATAAGATCGAGAAATTGGAAGCCAAAGTAAGAGGACTTAACTATGATGATTTAAATATTTCAGAGATGTTGCAAACTGGAATTGATAAGCTTTTGAGTTTAGATTTTATGTATGAGAATGGGGATGTTGAAAAGAAACGAAGAATAATAAGTTCGATATTTCCGGATAAATTTTATTTTGAAAATAATTCACTTCGAACTGCTAGGGTAAATGAAGCTGCAGAGTATATTTTAAGGATTGATAGCAGTTTGCACGGCAATAAAAAAGGACAAAACAGAAATAAATCCATTTTGTCCTGTGAAGTCGGGGTGGCAGGATTCGAACCTGCGGCCTCCTGCTCCCAAAGCAGGCGCGATAACCGAGCTACGCTACACCCCGTAAATCGAGTGCAAATATAAGGTTTATTTCTGCTTTTCAAAGAGAATTTGTAAAATAATTAAAATTTATTTCGGTATCAATTTTTTGGATTTATTTGGGTGTGAATTTTTTAGAATATAGATTACATTTGTACCTCAAAAATAAAAAATATGTCTGATACAATTGAAAAAATAAAATGTCTTATTATAGGTTCAGGTCCTGCAGGTTATACTGCCGCTATTTATGCCGCTAGAGCCAACATGAATCCAGTATTATATCAAGGAATGCAGCCAGGAGGTCAATTGACTACTACGAATGAAGTTGAAAATTTTCCAGGTTATGTAGATGGAGTTACTGGTCCGGAAATGATGGTGCAATTGCAGGAACAAGCACAACGTTTTGGAGCGGATATCCGTGATGGTTGGGCCACCAAAGTTGATTTCTCAGGAGATATTCACAAAGTTTGGATTAATGATAAAATAGAATTGCATTGTGAAACGGTAATTATTTCGACTGGTGCATCAGCTAAATATTTAGGATTAGATTCTGAACAACATTATTTAAAAATGGGTGGCGGCGTTTCGGCTTGTGCGGTATGCGACGGATTTTTCTATAGAAATCAAGAAGTAGTTATCGTTGGAGCAGGGGATTCAGCTTGTGAAGAAGCTCATTATTTGTCTAAATTATGTTCGAAAGTAACAATGCTTGTTCGCAGTGATAAATTTAGAGCATCTAAAATTATGGAAGCACGTGTTCGCAAAACTGAAAACATTTCTATTTTGTTGAACCATGATACTGTTGAGATTTTAGGAGACGGTCAAGTAGTTACAGGCGTGAAAGCAAAAAATAAAACAACAGGAGATATTTTTGATATTCCTGCTACAGGTTTCTTTGCAGCTATAGGACACAAACCGAATACCGATATTTTTACTGATTATCTTACTCTTGATGAAACTGGCTATATTATAAATACACCAGGAACTTCAAAAACGAATGTTGATGGTGTTTTTGTTGCTGGAGATGCTGCAGATCATGTGTACCGTCAAGCAATTACTGCTGCAGGAACTGGCTGTATGGCTGCTTTGGATGCTGAAAGGTATTTGGCCGCAAAACATTAAAACTTTGCTTTAAAATATAAAAGTCCCAATTTTTTAAGTTGGGACTTTTTTTATAGTTAAAAGAGTTTGAGTTTATTTCGCTTTTTTAATCAATTGAGCTTCTCCTAAAAATTTGCGAACTTCAATTCTTGGCGTGCCTAATACATATATTTTAGACGAACCATTCGCATCAACAATAAGACTAGTATCTGCCCTTAAATTGCAGACTGCAGAAGCTTCGGCAGTAACATCGGCGTTATGTATTGTGAAGTTAACTCCTGTAAATACACTGTTGTTGTCTTGGCGGATAATGGCATTGGTACTTTCGCCTTCAATTGTGGCAGTTGTTTTTTGATACATATCAAATGCAAGATCTGCTGTTGCAATCATTGCTTTAATTTGTGCATTTTTACTTAATTGAATTTTTGTTTTTTCTGATTTTAAGTTCAATTCAATTTTCGATTTATCATCGGAAATAAGGGTAAAGTTTTTTGAATTCACATTCAAGTACAATTTAGAAAAATCTAATGATTTGAAAGTTATATCATCAAGTTGAACTGCTTCAAGCGCATTAATAATAGAAACATTTTTGGCAGTAACTGATTTTAAATCATTAGTATATTTGATTCTTAAAGTCAATTTTTTAAAACTGGTAATTTCTTTGGTTGTATAAATACGAAGCGTTTTTTCTTTAATGTCAAAAGAGATGGCTTCTTGAAGATTATCATCAGATTCGATCTTTATTTCGTTTTTAGCTCCTTTTTCCAAGAAAATAGTTAGGTTGTCTTCAATTTCCAGAGCAGTAAATTCACCAATTTCTTTTGGTTTTTCAACGACTGTCTTAGATCCTTTTATTTTTTCTTTATTTTGACCAATAGCGAGAGTTGTTGTCAATAGGAAAAAAACAACAAGATGTGAATATTTCATTTTATACGTTTTGGGTTGGGTACAAATATAAAAAAATCACTCACTTTTCAGTGAATGATTTTTTTATATTTAATTTGTAAATTAACCCGTTGGGTGAAATTATCAAAAAAGAGCAATATCTGATGTTTTGTCATTCCGACGAAGGAGGAATCACATCTGCTAATTACGTTATGTGATTCCTCCTTCGTCGGAATGACAAAATCGTTAAGATTAACTAT
>CAUPKA010000065.1:0-6175 GCA_963511725.1 uncultured Flavobacterium sp. | reverse complement strand
TTTTGAAAGGAAAGAGAAAATAATCTCTTCCCCTTCGCAAGACCTAGTTGTTTTTCCTAAAGCAAATTTATTAAATTATTTGCAAAAAATAAATCAAAACTTTATGAATTTTTATTTTGTAAAACCATAGTAATCAGCGGGAGACAAAACCATAACTTTCAACATAACCTATAGCGACGGCACTACACTAGCTAGTTATGCTAAAATTAATGTGCTTTTTGGCTCTTTGTCCTTGCATAACAAAATAGCTACTGTTAGCACCGATTGTATAAAAACAAGCGTAACAGCATACACATCCAATATACCTTACCAAGCTTGGACAGAAACAGCCCCCTTGTATGGCAAACTAGAATACAAAATTTTCTATGCCAATACTAACCAAACAGGCGTTTGCGGTATTGATAGAGTCAAAAAACCATTTGTGGTTATAGATGGTTTTGATCCTGGCGACAAAAGAAAAATAGAACTCGAAGATTGCGATGACAATTGCCAAGAGATAAACAAAGATGCATTGACAGATACATTTATACCTGAAAAATATAAGTCAATAAGGAAATTAATGTCTTACAAAGATAATTCTGGAAGCAATGAAGAGCTAATAGATATTATTACAGCACTTCAACAAAACGGCTTCGATGTAATTGTCATCAATCTGCCTACGGATAGAAATCCTAGTGATTATAATGAGGTTTTACAGGATTATGGTGCCGATTTTATAGAACGCAACGCCATGACTTTTGCTTCGTTCCTAAAAGACCTCAATGCATCAATGAAAACCAGAAGCATTACCGAAAAAGCAGTAGTTGTTGGGCCAAGTATGGGCGGGCAAATAACCCGCTATGCACTAGCCTATATGGAGAAACAACAGCAAGCCACCGGCGATGCCACTTGGAGCCATAACACACGACTGTGGGTAAGTATGGACAGCCCGCATCAAGGAGCTAATGTGCCTTTGTCTATACAAGGAAGTACTTATTTTTTAGGATATATAAGAGGGCAAGAAAAAGCCAAAAAAAGTTATGATGAAAAACTCCTAGCACCTGCAATAAGAGAAATGTTGATAGAACACAATGAAGAAGCGATCAATCAACTTTCTACAAATCCACCATCTCCCTATTTCACAAATTATCACACCAATTTAGACAGTAATGGTTTGCCTAACTCCAAAGGCTATCCAATTAATTTAAGAAAAATAGCCATTACCAATGGTTCACTTTCGGGTTTACAAGAAGCTAGCCCAGGTCAAACAGCATTGGATATGAGGGGATATATCGATTTCTCTATTAAAATTTTAGGCGTAAGAATAGGCTGGAATATTAATCTATTTAGCTCTGTTCAAAACTATCAATACCCTTATGGGCAAAGTGGTCGAATCTATAGTGTTAGCGCAGCAGCTGTTAATCCTGTACTATGGATATCAGAAGCAGTATCAAGACAAACTGTTAAATCGTTGGGTAGTTTGGATGTAGTTTCTGGAGGACTAGCCAATTCGATTAACGATTTTAAAGAAGAAAGTATTGGTGCATTAACTACAATGCATTTACGTAAAGACATGAGAACTCCATCAACCCAAGAAGGACTTGTAGTACCTCATGCGTTTATCCCCACTCATTCTGCTTTAGACACAAACGGTTTTGCAAACTGGCATGAGCCCCTTAATGTCAACTTGGTTTGTACAGGACAAACCCCATTTGACAGCTATTTTGGCGAAGCAGTAAATAGAGACCATATTTTCTTTACCAAAGAATCTATAAACTGGCTACTAAAAGAACTAGGAGACAGTACCCATCCTCCAATTCCCCAAGCCCCATCATTTCCAGTAACCCAAGACGCTATTGCGGGCGATGCAACTGTATGTATAGATAACAGCCTGCACACCTACAGCATTGATCCTTGCAAGATGACGGGTACTGTGAGTTGGTCTGTTCCTTCCAATTTACAAATAGTGAGTCAAACTGCCAATAGTGTAACGGTCAAAGGAGCAATTTGGGGTACAACAACTATATTAGCCTCATTTGCAAACAATCAATCTATCTCCAAAAACGTTCAAGTAAGCACACAACCACCGACCATTACGGCTTTGGGTCAAGTTTATGGCACTGATTATTATTTGCCAGGTACTATAGTAAATTTACCTCATAATTCCTCCGAAATTACTGTTCCGCTAACGCTTGCCTCTGCCAGCATACCTGGCAATAGCACCGCAACCGACTGGGAATGGGAGAATATAAGCGGTCGTTTTAGTTTTTTATCTCAAGGCTACATTCAAAGTGTTAATACGGCTACGGGGCAGTCACTTATACTTCGGTTTACTTCGGGTGTTCCTGATAAAATCGAACTGCGATGTAGAGCAAAAGGAATTTGTGGATGGAGTGAATGGAAAAATTTTGTGGCCACTTTTAGTGATGGTAACCCCTTGCTGCCTCCAACGCCTCCAGTACCAGCAAAATATTTCACAGTTAGTCCCAATCCAGCCAGTTATAATATCAATATTGTTCTGAATCCTTCAAGTATTCCGCCTCCAGGAGCTCAATCATCCCCTCCGCAGGTTGCTGTTTTTTCTCCTTTTGGACAACTTAAGATTCCTAAAACAAGCATTCAAGGGTTTAATTATGGATCCTTGAATATTAGTAGTTTGTCTCCAGGATATTATGTGCTTACCATTTATTGGGGTAGCTTTATTGAGTCACATAATTTTATGAAAAATTAAAGCCTTGAAAATATTGTCAGTTTTTTAAAACTATTTTTTTAAAGTTTTTCTATTCAAACAAAAAAAGCTCAAACTACAATTGTGGTTTGAGATTTTTTTATTTAATCGAAATTGAAATTTAAAATTCATAAACCCCGTTTGGCATAACACAATAATCCAACAACACATCACTCTCAAAAACATCCAAAATCAGTTCTTCGGGTTCAAAGAAAGACAAGCCAATTTTAATTGTTTCGGGCTTGCATTGCGAGAGGAATTTATCATAAAACCCTTTGCCATAACCCACGCGGTTTCCTTTTTTGTCAAAAGCCAAAAGCGGAACAAAAACCACATCAATTTTTGTTGCAGGAACTTCAAGTCCGTCAATGGGTTCGGGGATATTATACTCGTTTTTCTTTATTTTGGTATTGTCGGTCAAAAGAAAATGAGTCATTTCGCTGGTTGCAAAATCGCTTTTTGAAATCACAATTTCCTTATCTTTTCCAGACAATAAGTGCAGTATAAATTCGGTATTGATTTCCTTTTGCTCTTCAATTGGCAAAAAAACATGGAAATAGGTTTTGTCCCAGATGGGAAGTTTCAGAATCTCATTGGCAATAGCCAAACTTTTATCTTCGATATCAATCTCGGAGAGTTCGTTTCGTAATGCTTTATACTTCGTTCGTAATGCTTTTTTCAACATAAAGTGATTCTTTTAAATCTGTGATAAAAGTACTCAAATGATCTACTTCTATACAATTCAACACTCTTATTTTTAATCAAAATAAGAGTATTGAATATGAAAAAACAGGATAATTGTTGGGTTTTACTCACTGTCTTCTTCGGCTGTATTTGAAAGATGATAAATGGCATCTCCTTGATACACGATTGGTGAGTGGTTGGCGTTCAGGATATAACCGTCATTTGGAGCTTTAATTTTTCGTTCAAATTTTCCAAAAGGATCTGTTATCATTCCTAACACGGTTCCTTTTTTTACAAACTGTCCAACCAGATTATTGTCGATTAACAAACCGGAACATTTGGCACGTAACCAGCCTGATTTTTCGATATAAATGGTTGGTTTCTTTTGTGCAAAAGCGTGATGTTTAGGGTCTAACATATCCAAATGTTTTAAAAGGCGTTTGACTCCGTTGATTCCTTCTTGAGCTACATCGTGATTAATGTCCAAGGATTTTCCGCCTTCAAAAAGAAGCATTTTTACATTCAGTTTTTCACTGGAACTTCTAAAAGAGCCCGCTATGTTTTTGGAGAATAAGGTAAAAGGCGCATTAAAGGCATCGGCCAATAGTTTTACGCTGGGGTTATTTGGCGTAAGCCTAATTTGTGGCGCATTAAATCGGCTGGCGCCTCCAGCGTGAAAATCGACTGCGTAATCTACAAGAGGCATAATGTCGGTGAGAATATGATAGGCAAAACGGCTGGCCAGAGAACCTTTTTTACTTCCTGGAAACACTCGATTTAAATCTCTTCCGTCTGGAAAATCCCTAGATTTATTGATGAATCCATATATGTTGATAATGGGAATGCAAATGATAGTGCCTTTTTTGGGCTTGTTTATTTTTTTGCTGATGAGTTGCCTCACGATTTCGATACCGTTAAATTCGTCTCCGTGAATTCCTCCTGAAAAAAGAACGACAGGTCCTTCAATTTTGGAACGTTTTACAATAATTGGAATGGTTAACTTAGTAGTGGTATGCAATCGAGCAATTTCTAATTGAATGGTTTTACTTTCTCCAGGCAAAACGCTTTCGCCAAAAATCACTAATGGTCTTGAGTCTTTCATGTTGTAAAATAAGAGCCTAAATATAGAAATTATTTATTTGGTAATGAAAGGATGGTAGCTTATTCAGCCTGAATTAAATTTAAAGAAAACGGTACTTTATTCTTGGCAAATTGTAATAATGGAAATTTTGAAATGTCTTTTTCGAGACAGGAATTAAATCGTGACATCACTTTAAAAGTTGGCTATTATTTCAAACTCTTTGGTTTTGTCTTTTTTCTCATCAACCGATTTTAAGAACAGCTCCATTTCTTTAGTCAATGGCAATTGATTTTGATTATTCCAAAATTCTTTAGAATAAGGAAATTTCGCTCTAAAAACATCTTTATCGGTGGCGAAATTGGAGTTTATTTTTTCGTTTGTCGAACGTAGTTTTTATGGCATCATAGCCCAATAGGTTCAAATTGATTTCATTTTTTTGAGAAACAAAAACAAATTTTCCTTCTGAGTTTGTGGTAGAGTAGTCACTTTTATTAAAAACGATTACATTTTCTAGGGGTGATTTAGTGTTTTTATCAACAACTATTTTGTTAATTTGAAAGTTTTGTGCGTTAGAAAATGTGCAGAGAAAAAATAATTGCAGTGCTATTATGTGTTTCATATTTTGATTTGTTTCTCCTGAACTTACTTTTTTGTGATGCCTGTCCTTGGAAAAAAAACAATCATGTCTTCAATCTTTTTTGAGTAGCCACTTTCATTCGCAAACCTGTTTTTATATTTTGCATATTGATAATCCCTGAGCGCATCGGTATAATTGTCATAGTCGCCTAGGATTTTTATGCTGAGGAGCTGTTTTTCGATATCCTTAATTTTTAATAACATTTGCGAAGCCTGTAATCGATTTTCATAATCGAGATCAAATTCCTTCCAGTCCACTTCTGGTGACTGCAGTCGGGGTTGGTTATCATGATAGTTTTTTACTTTGTCAATCAGCAATTTGTTTTGCTCCTTTACACGGCCATATTTTTGGCGCTCAGCAGCGGTTAAGTTTACTGATATTCCAGCTAAAGTATCCGTCAATACAATGAGTGCTTGGTTTATATCTTGAATTTGCTTGCTTGAAAAATGAATTGTACCTAGATTATCTATTGGCATAAGGCTTTCGTTTTTAGTATTTTGTATAAAAATATAGATAATTACTTAAAAAATTAATGATGAGAACTAAAATTTTAGTTTTTGATTATAAAATTTTAAATAAGATTATTAAAATTTATAATTTTTTAATTAAAATTTTAAATGTTAGTATTAAATTTTATAGTTTTTTAATTAAAATTTTAAACATTAGTATTAAATTTTATTTTAATGAATTTAAATTTTTAAATGATATTATTAAAAATTTAATAAGCCTAATTAATTTTTTAATGATTAAACTTAAAAAATGACGTTATTTTAGGTGTAAACCCAATGTGATTAAGTTAAGAGATTTTAGATTGAGGATTAACGATTTTTGATTTCAGATTTGGTGTGACTAAATATTTAGATTGTCGATTTTACGAGGTCTTTTACATCTGAAATCAAAAATCGTTAATCAAAAATCAGCAATCATTTTAGATTGAGGATTGCTTCGCCTGTTCGCCTTTCAGGCTCGGGTAACGATTTTTGATTTCAGATTTGGTGTGGCTAAATATTTAAATTGTCGATTTTACGAGGTCTTTTACATCTGAAATCAAAAATCGTTAATCAAA
>CAUPKA010000064.1:0-6928 GCA_963511725.1 uncultured Flavobacterium sp. | reverse complement strand
CAAGGGCAAGAGCTGGATATCGAAACCAATATGGAGGCTTTTCAACTAAGGCTGTGGGATGGAAGGATTGGGAGGTGGTTGAGTCCTGACCCAATGGGACAGTATGCAAGCCCTTATTTAGGGATGGGGAATAATCCTGTTTCAATGATAGATCCTACTGGAGGATTGGCAGGTGGACCAGGTGACCCACCAGGATTTTTTGGTAGATTATTTGGTTCTATTGGAAGTTTTTTAGGTATTACTCCTAATTTACCAGGGACTGTTTTGGATGAAGTTGTTATTCAAGGTAAACCCCAAAGCAGTAAAACTATAACTCCTTTTGAAGTTGGAGTAGAATGGCTATCTGGCAATGGAGCAAGACATCGGGACTTTACCAATGGGGATTTATTTACAGAAATGTTGAGACAGCATAGTCACGTAGCAAATACTAGAAATATTATAAAAGATAATATAGCAAATGGAGGTTCTTTAAAAGGTAGTGAGCCATATAAATTAGGAGGGATTAAAGGTGTTGGGTTATATTTAAAAGATTACTCTACATTACTAACAGGAGGATTAACAGGGAATTTAGCTGTTACTTATTTAGGTTCATACGATCTTCAATGGCAGGTGCATAATATCAATACAAGGAATGGTACAGCAACAGTACATTTTACTGTTGAAAACACTTCAACTATGCAGTCAGCTTCACGACCACCAGTGCTAGGTTATCTCCCACTTTGGCAAGAGACCGTAGGTAAATCGATAAATGAAAAATTTTCAACGGGATGGGGGTCAAAAACTAGTCAAACGTTTAATTGGAATGAAACTTTAAGTTTGAGAAGATGAGGAAATTATTAAGCATTATTTTAGTTGTGTTATTATCAGTTGTATTAAATGGATGTAGTATGAATCTAAAAAGGGAAGACCTTATAGGAACTTGGAAGTCTAGCGATGGATCAATAATTGAATTAAAAAAAGACGGTAGTTATATTGCTAAAGCAATAAATTACAATATTTTTTATCCAAATAAAGAGCTTGAAAAAAAGACATTTGATTTTACAGGTAATTGGAAAATAATTAATAATTCTGAACAGGATAATAAACTAGAACTAAATAGTAATGCTACTTTTAGTGATTACGGGATTAATGACACCTATACAATAGACGGAAAAGTTCGTAGTCATAAAATAGGATTAAGTTTTGAAATATCAGGGGAAGGGATTTTCGAAAACAAACCACCCTATTACTTATTTAACTGGTTAGGAGATCCTGACGATATGAATAAATATAAATTTATAAAAGAATAAAAACAAAAAAACACTCATTTTAGAGTGTTTTTTTTTGTTTTAAAGCGTTGCTACATTTTTAGCAAAGAAGTCTTTAAACTTCTTTTTTGTGAGCATTGTATCAAGCATAGAGAAAATAATATTTTTGTCTTTTTCTTCCAGTTCTTGAATCAGCCTTAATTGTTCCATAGTGGTTTTATCTTCAATCACTACTTCGGTTGGTACTTCATTATCGGGATGTACAATTTTATCAATAGAAACACCGTAAAATTTAGCCAAATTATCAAGCATTTCAACGGAAGCTTCACGCTGTCCGTTTTCTATTTTATTATAATGCGAGATTCCTAAACCTACTTCGGTAGCTACTTGCTTTTGTAATAAGCCTTTTTGCTCTCTTAACGATTTTATGTTTTGTCCTAAATTCATAATAAATAAAATTACACTACAAAAATATCCTAAAAGTCCATAATAAGCAAATAAAATACAAATAGTATATTTTATGTTTGACTAAAAGGAAATTTATATTTAGTTTTGCGATGTACAAATAGGCAACAAATAATTTTAACGCTGAAAACAATGGAGATACAAGAGATAAAGCAAAACCTATCGTTGGCCACGGTTCTAACTCATTACAATCTAAAACCCAAAAACAATATGCTTTTGTGTCCTTGGCACGAGGATAAAAAGCCAAGTTTGCAAGTACATTTAGAGAAGAATTTTTATAAGTGCCACGCTTGCGGGAAGACAGGCGACCAAATACAATGGGTGCAGGATTACGGAAACCTAACCAAACACGAAGCTATTTTAAAATGTGCCGAAATGATTGGAAGTCAGAAGATGGAAGTTGGGAGCGTGAAGCCTTTGAAGACTCCCAACTTCGTGCTTCCAGCTTCTGACTTTCTAGAAAAGATGTTCCAGAGTTTTAGAAAAGGAATATTCAACAGTCCGCCAGCAAAGGAATATTGTAAACATCGAAATTTAAACGTAGAAACGTTACAAATTGGTTTTAATGGCGGACAATTCCACCACGGAATAAGACGAGACGAAACCTTAATCAATAATTGTTTAGCCGTTGGTTTGCTTTTAGACAGAGGATTAATAAGCAAAACAGGCGAAAAGGCATATAATGTTTTTGGGAATAAATCAATTGTCTTTCCACTAAAAAACTGCCACGGGCAGACCGTTTCATTATATTTTAGAAGCACAATAAACGAAAAAGAAAGCAAACATTTTTACCTGAAAAATCGACAAGGTTTATATCCAAATTATCCCAAAAAGGAAACCAAAAAACTGATTTTAACGGAAAGCATTATTGATTGTGCGAGTCTTTTACAAATTGAGCCAATAGCTAAAAGCTACTCGCTAATAGCCTGTTACGGAACGAATGGATTAAACGAAGAAATACAAAACGCAATTTTAGATCTAAAAGAATTAGAAGAAATCATTTTTGCCTTTGATAATGATGATGCAGGAAACGAAGCCGTAAAAAAGTATGCGGAACAGTTTAAGCAATTTAAAATCTCTACACTGGAACTGCCAAGCAAAGACATTAACGAAACCTTGCAACTTCACGAACCTGAAATATTTACGGAGCTTTTAGAGAAAAGGAAACCCTTTTTATTTTCAAATGAGAATTTTTCAATTGAAGATATTACAACAGTTATAAAACCTACTGAAGACAAACCAAAACCAATCAATTTAGAAAACACAGTTGACTTTTTAAAACAAAAAAACCTACTTCAGGAACTCAATAAATTAATCGAGAAAAGCGGAATTATTGGAGAAGAAAACAGCCGATTATTACTATTTATCATTGCATCAAGTTACAAAACAAAAAGCCCGTTACACGCCATCGTGCAAGGTTCAAGCGGAAGCGGAAAGACACATTTAATCAGCAAAATAGCGGACTTGATACCACAAGAAGACGTTTTAAGATTTACACGAATTACGGAAAGCAGTTTGTACAATTGGGGCGAATTTGATTTAGTCAACAAGCTTTTAATTATCGAAGATTTAGACGGATTGAAAGAAGAAGCAATGTTTGCAATGCGGGAATTAATCAGCAATCAAAGGCTCTCCAGTTCCGTAAGTATCAAGGATAAAAAGGGAAATATCAAAAGCGCAAAGAAAGAAGTTAAAGGCGTATTTAGTTCATTGAGTGCCACAACTAAAGGCGAATTGTATGAGGACAATATGAGCAGAAGTTTTTTATTGGCAGTTGATGAAAGTCAGGCGCAAAGCCAAAGAATAATCCAATATCAAAACCAAAGATATGCGGGGGAAATTGACCAAAAAACACAAGAAAAAGCCAAAAACCAATTACAGCAAATCATCAGGGTTTTAAAAGATTACGAAATCATAAATCCTTATGCCACAAGGTTAGAACTACCCGAAGAAGTGCATAAAATAAGGAGATTAAACGAAATGTTCCAGTTGATTATTAGACAAATAACATTCCTTAATCAGCACCAAAGAAAGACCACAAAAGAAGGGAAATTGATAACCCAGATAGAAGATTTAGAACAAGCTACGGAAGTGCTTTTTGAATCTATTATTTTAAAAGTCGATGAACTGGACGGAAGTTTGAGACAGTTTTTTGAACGACTAAAGAAGCATTTAAAAACACAAGATAAAGACTTTACACAAAGAGAAATCAGACAGGCATTTAATATCAGTAAAAGTCAATTGCAACGTTACATTATCAACCTTTTAGAACTGGAATACATTAGACAAATTGGAGGATATGCCAATAGAGGATTGAAATATAAAATTGATTATTGGGATGATTATCAGAGGTTGAGAGTTAAAATAAAAGACAAGCTTATGACACAAATACAAGTATTAAAAAAGAATGAACCGCCACAGGGTCACTAATGGGTCACCAAAGCAGTGATTAAAACTGTCTAAAACGTTGATGTAAAATGATTTAACGAACTGGCGACCCGTGACCCAAAAAAGTACAACCTCAATAACATAATAGGTATAGAATGTATGACGAGATTTACAACTATAGAAAAGAATTACAAACATTAGGTTACTCGAAAAGTGTTAGCGAAAGTTATCCAAAATACGTCAAATACTTTTTAGAATTTACTCCAGAAATACTGCAAAACATAAGCGAAGAACATATAAAAAGCTATCACGAATATCTGCAACAAAAGCCGAACCAAAGGCGAAAAGGCGGACTAAGTCCGAGTTATATACACAGTCAAGAAATAGGCATAAAACTCTTTTTTGACTATCTGGAAAGGATAGACCAAATCAAACAAAATCCTTTTACTTTAAAGCTTAAAAGTCCTAAAAACGAAATGAGAAACATTCTTACCAAAGAAGAAATCAAAATCCTTTACAAACATTGTGAAAGTTTAGAAGAAACAGTGATTTTACATTTGTGTTACGGTTGCGGATTACGAAGAAATGAAGCCCAAAACCTCAATGCAAAAGACATTCATTTTGAACAAAAAATGCTATATGTGAGAAAAGGAAAAGGCAAAAAAAAAAGAGCCATCCCAGTAACGGAAGTCATTGCGGAGGATTTTAGAAAGTATGAAACAGAAAATAATGTTTATCAAGAAGAAGCTTTTTTAATCAATAATCAAGGCAAAAGAATGACGGGAGGAAGAATATACGTAATCTTTAAAAACCTTTTGAAAAGAACCAACAGCCAACTAAAATCCAACAACATTTGTTTGCATAGTTTAAGACATTCTATCGCAACACATTTACTCGAAAACGATATGAGTATAGAAATGGTGCGGGATTTTTTAGGACACTCACAACTGGCCACAACCCAAATTTACACCCGAATAAATCAATTAAAAATGAAATGAAATTAGAAGAATATTTAGAAAAGAATTTGCAAAAATCTACCGCTAAAAGTTACTTATACGAAATCAATAAATACAATTTATTAAACCGAAATACAGCAACTTACGATTATAAAAAAGTGATGGAATATGTGGAGGAATTACGGAAAAATTATCTCTCGAGTTCGATAACCAGAATTATAGCAGCACTCAAAAAATACTACGATTATCTGATAGAAACAGGCATCAGAAAAGACAATCCAGCCAGAAATATAAAGCTTCGGGATGCCAAACAGAACCCAATCCAATTACAGGATTTATTCTCTGAAAAAGAACTGCAAACCCTTTTAGAACCTCGAAAGGAACGCTATTTGATTTTGACCAAAAGAAACCAAATTATAATGAGTTTGTTGGTTAATCAAGCCATAAAAGTGGGCGAAATCATCCAACTCAAAACGACCGATATTAACCTGGAGAAAGCACAAATAAACATCACTGGAACTTCGCAAACCAATAACCGAATTTTGCCATTAAAAGCGGAACAAATCCTTTTGTTTTATAACTATTTAGAGAATAGAAATCATTTATCAAATTACTTTTTATTGAATAAATTGAACAGTCCAATAACGCAAGACGACATCAATTATTTAATCTCAACATACCAAAAAAAGTTTACCAAAAAACTCACTTCCATAACGATACGGCAAAGCGTAATAACCAATCTTTTAACCAAAGGAAACGACCTGAGAATGGTTCAGGAATTTGCAGGACACAAACAATTGGACACCACGGAAAAATACAAACAAACCGGAATTAAAGCGTTACAAAATGCCATCGAAAAACATCATCCAATACAATGATTTTAGAATTTAGATTTTAGAATTGAAATCCGTTTTCAAAAGAAACAATCTGCAAATAAACAGCAGAGAATAAAGCGGTCTCCCTCTGGTCGCTTCCTTTGTTCCGTTCGGCTGTTCCAGTCGGCTGAAAATAGCCTCCGTTCCACAGTCCACTCGTCAGCATAGCATCTGCCAGCTCTGAAAAAGAGCAGGCAGTTACTACGCTTCCTCGTCCTCATCTCCACACGGTCGCTTCCGTCGTTCGTCGGGGCTACTACATCCACAATACCGCTTCATTGCGTTTTGCTTCGTAAACTACGCTGCACTTCATTCAGCCGTATTGTGTCTGTCGCCCCTTGTGTTTTGGCGGTTGCTCTACCGCCAGCCATCAACCTCAATAGGAACGCTAACGCTGATTTTATAGATTTGTTCCGCTGAAGCTTCACTTTTTCGGTTGCCGTTACACGCTCCTGTCCCTACACTTTCGCTACGTAAAAACTTCGCTTCGTTCTCGGTCCAGGGTGGCCGTCAGTGACCGCAACACCGCCACCCGTTCAGCAAAAAACGCTCCTTGCAAGCACCGCTTTTTTTGCTTCACTTGGGGTGTTTATAAGCCCCCTCCGCCCCCAAAGGGGGAACTAGCTACACTTTGCGCATAACTCAATCGCCGTAGGGCTATGCTCATTTTTTTAGAAGATTGCCAAAGAAAATCCCAGTAAAAAACAACTTTTTGGGTTGGCAATCTTCCAAAAAAATCGAGCGCACGATTAAAGACAATCAGGGAAGTTTAGGCAAAATCGGAATGTTCGGGCATTTTTGGGAATTTATTTTGATGGAATTGAAATCTTATTTTTTTCAGATGAATTTTTCAGTTGAAAAATAAAAATCCGCAAATCCAATCGAACTTTTTTTTTCAACTGAAAAAGACTATTTTTGAAAAAGTAATACACGTTCTTATGCAAAACCAAGCGCTCGCGCGAGGCTGATATTGAGCAGGAATCTACTGGTACGCCTT
>CAUPKA010000063.1:0-8010 GCA_963511725.1 uncultured Flavobacterium sp. | reverse complement strand
TTTGAGAGATCTAAGACGTATAATCAATTACTTTTCAAATGAAAACTGTGTTATACCATCTAGCTATAGATATCCTTTTGGTAAAGGTGGTTACTCCATTCAAAATTTCTTTCCTAGGAAATTAGTGATGTCAAACGATAACATAAAAAGTATAATCGAGTTAAAGGAATTTTCATCAGAACACGAAGAATATGCTAAGAATATATGGGAGATCCTTTACCGATGTAACGGTATCAATTTCGCAGATCTATTAAGGATGCGTTGGGACAATATAAAAGGAGATTACCTGATATTCTTTAGAAAAAAAACAGAAACTACCCGTAAGAACAATAAAAAAGAAATCGTGGTCCCGTTGAGTAATGAACTATTAGCACTTTTTGAACGTGTTGGTAAGAAGCATAGTCCATTCATAATAGGAAAGTTAAATGAAGGTTATGCCGATAATACATTCGAAAACAAAAGTAAAAAGATGAGTAAACAAATTAATAAAGATCTAAAAAGTTTGGGAACTAAACTTGGTATAACAATACCATTGAAACTAAAAACTGCTCGTGATGCTTATGCTACTTCACTTCGAAGAGCTGGTGTTTCAAAAGACGACATCGGGGAAATGCTGGGGCATTCTAATTCAATCGTGACTGAGCACTATCTAGCTAGTATAGATTTAGAAAGTACTAAAGCTATAAATCAGCACTTACTGTAACCAAGTTTGTAAACTAAGTCTTTTTTCAATTGAAAATTAATAATAACCTCTGTTACTTATTATTGGCCTCGTTGATAATTACAATAGAAAAATAAATAACTAATTATGGAAAAACAATTAAATAGAATCGCTAAAAATCTACAAGAAAGCATTGAAAATACTTTTAATAATGAACCTACAGGAATTTGCTACCTAACTGGACATTGCATGACTGAAATTTTAAATACTATGGGATATAAAACCAAAAAAGTAACTGGAAAATTAGCTTTGAAATATAAAAATATGGATAAATATGCAGTTTATGGAAAATTAAAAGGTTCCGATGTAGGTGATTATCATACATGGTGTGAGTTGGATTCTGATGGTAAAATATATATTGTTGACGCTGGCTTAAAATACAACAAAAAAGGATTAAGAGATTTTTTTAAAATCAAATTAAGTGATAAAATACCAAGCATTTTAGTTACTGATGAAAGAAACACATATAATTGGAAATATATTCAAGATGATAATTTAGAAACTAAATCCTTATCATTTTTACATAAAATTTCCGATCCAGTAATTCAAAAAATAATTTCAAATACATTAGAAAAAAGTAATCCGATATAAATTAATTAACTAATGAAGATGTTTAATTATATCCGACATAATCAAAACCTCGGTCACTTATAGTGGGCTCGCAGATATTTATAAATAATAAAATTAAATAAAAGACAATTATGAAATATAAATTGAAAGAAGGAAGAGTTCCTTCAAATTTAAATATTGATGAATTAATTAATAATATAGAAAGAAATGAGACTTATAAACAATTTGTAAAAGATGGAATGGTATATTTTTTATCTCTTTTATGTATTGATGAAGAATATCCTGATCATATGGTAGAAAATGGATATATAATTTTAAATGATAAGATGCTTCAAGAAGTTATTGGTAAGGGTGGTAAAACATCTAGGACTGCTACTATTAAGAATATTTTAAAGTATAATAAAATTATAGATTGTTTACCTTATGATAAAAAGAAGAAATCTTATAGTTTTAGATTAAATGAGAATTATAATACTGGCTGCACTTTAAGTATTGAGTTTAGTGAAAGAATATCTGGTGTATTAGCTAAAATTAATTCTACTAAGACGTCAAAGCAGATAGCAGAAGAATTGTTGTTATTTGACAATGATAACAAGGAATATCCACATTTAATAGATCAATTTAATGTTCATGACTTTTCTGTGGACCATAATTTATTGAAAGCTTTTTTGTTGGCGGTGGTAGATAAATCAACGGATTATTATGGTGATAAAAAGTATACAAATTATAGTTTTCTTAGTTTATTCAGTTTTATTGGCAAATCATTGAAATTGCTAACCAAATTAGAAGAGCGTAGTATCAATTTTAACTCTTCTGAAAACAATCATAGATTTTATAATGGACTAACAAACCTACCTAAGGTGTTAAGACAATTTTTGTTTATTAATGGTAAGGAGATTGGCGAAGTTGATATGTCAGCGTGTCAAGTATATATTTTTGCTTCTATTTTAAACCCTCAATTTTGTAGTTCTGAATCCGATTCCGAATATCACATTAACAACATCTATCCTAAATTAATGCACTTTTTTAAAAATTTAGATATTATTAATTTTAGCCGCAAACCTGGCAACACTAATTATGTCTTGGGTGAATATTTCAATGATAACGACAAAAAAGAGATTGAAGAATTTTCAGACTTCGATTTTGCCAACAAAGACTTTTATTCTTCGCTTGCTGAAGATATTTTTAAAAAAGAAACTGATCTTGAAGTAATAAATGATGAAGTCATTAAATTAAATAGAAATTCTGTCAAGAAGAGCATCATGAATATCTTGTTTAATTCAAATGAAATACACAGAGGAGCTGACCGTGTTAACAGAGGTTTCGAAACTAAATACCCTCAAGTTGATAATTTCATTACTCTTTTTCATCGACTGTATACATCTCGTGACTTCGCCATACTACTTCAACGATGCGAAGCATTTATTGTGTTAGAGAAAGCTACTTTTAATATACTAGAAAATCACTCAACAGTTCCAATATTCACTATTCACGATTGCATTATCACTACCATGGATCACATAAAATTAGTTGAGAATGAGATGGTCAAAGAAATTGAAGAACTAACCAAGAAGAAGGTAGGAGTAAAATCTGAACAAATAAGTTTTCATAGACAAAGTCCAAATGAAACTCAAATAGATGAAATCCTCTTAAAACACAAAATAACTTCAAAAAGTCTGAATAAGAAACTCATTAATATTAACGAGTCGAATATAGATTTAGCTGTAAAATACCTTTACGGTGACAATCCTGTGAAACTAGCTGAATGGAATGAGAAATTAAAACGAAGTATTCAAACCTAGTGTAAGGAAACAGGATATAATCACCTCAATATGTCGTATTTCATACATCAATATGTCGTATTTAACACATATAAAATATTATTCAAATCAAAAACAATTGGCAATGAAATAGGACCTTACCAGTGATTTTACGAGTTTTAAACTCTTAAGAAGAATTGATGTATTCGTTAATCATTGGCAACTTTTTTAAAAAAACCATTAAAATAATTACAACAAACTGGCGTAGGTCATTTATTCCTTCTACACTCGCCTTGTGAAATATTAGACTATAGTCATACACTCAACAAAACAAATTTTTCATAGAATAATGAAACGTATCATAAATACCGTGCAAAAAGCACCATCCTATATT
This sequence comes from uncultured Flavobacterium sp., assembly GCA_963511725.1. Taxonomy (GTDB): domain Bacteria; phylum Bacteroidota; class Bacteroidia; order Flavobacteriales; family Flavobacteriaceae; genus Flavobacterium. Next base: position 4,565 of record CAUPKA010000063.1, on the reverse strand, counting down.
TGCACAATTTTCTAGTATAAACCAAGACTAATATGAAGAAAGCACGTTACATTCGTCAGAGCACCAAAAATCAAACAAACCTGCGTCAACTTATAAAAGCACATCCAGATGAAACATTGTTCATTGACATAATAAGTGGTTCGGTTCCATTTGCAGAAAGACCAGAAGGGAAAAAGTTGATTGAAGCCATTATAACAGGTGAAATTGATTATTTAATTTTTCACGCGATTGATCGCTGTGGGAGGAATACTATAAATATTCTTCAAACACTACAGTTCTTTTATGATAAAGGGGTTGTTGTAAAAATCGACAATCTAGGATTAGAATCAATGATAAATGGAAAAGCTAACCCTGTATTTAACCTATTAACCACAATTTTAAGCGAGCTTAGTTCATTGGAAAAAAACAGTTTGATTGAACGGCAGAGAGAAGGAATTATAGCTGCTCGCCTGAGAAATCCATTTCTATATAAAGGACGACAGCGAGGAACAATGGATTCAACTGAAGTAACTTTATCAAAACACAAACGTACGGTGAAGGCACTTAAAACGAATCCTACATTATCGTTAAGACAAATAGCAAAATTATCATCAGATTCAGATTATAAGGTTTCTGCTAATACAGTAAAAAAAATCAAAGAGATATTAAATAAAACAAATTTTGAATAGAAATTAAGAATGTAAATTTTAAAAGTGTTATATGTTTGATAGACTCCCCCCCCATTCCCATGAGGAATTAGGGGACCCCCTGACCGTATCCGATGTTAAATTAGCCTCAAAACTTTGTTGCCTTAGTGGGGAACCCTAATTTAAAAGAATTTTTTTTCAAATTTTAACTTTAAATTAGGTTTCCATTTGGAATTAATTTTTGAAAATTTTTTCATTTTTTTTGAAAATTAGCCTTTTTTATTGGCCAAAAAAAAACTCCTCTAAATCAATGAGAAGTGTTTGAAATGTTTATATTTTACATTGAACACATAACCAACATAATATCAATCACTTGATTCGATTTTAAATCTATATTGCCAACTAAAGAACCTGTACTTTAGAGTACGGTTATTTTATTTTTTATAAAATGCATTCAATCCTAAATTCAGTTTTTTTAATTCTCGAACTGCAATAGTTGCAATTTCGGTAGCACCATTACGACTCAAATGCGTATCGTCTGATTTACCCTCTGGATAATAGGGATGTTCTCCTGCTTTGAAAAACAAATGCAACTCTTTTGACTTTTCTACACCATAGGATTGTTCTAACTGTTCTGAAAAATATTCCAAGTCAATAAAGGGCACTTGGTATTCTTGAGCAACTAATCTAACTTCTAATGGGTACTCGCCATGCGTACCAATTAAAACTCCTTGCTCGTTGAAATTCCTTCTGGCAATTGACGAAAATAAAATGGGAATTGCTCCTTTTGCTCTCGTTTCGGTTACAAAGCGAATTAGATTATGGCGGTAGGTTGTATGCGGATTCGTGTATCGAGTTGAATCGGCTACTTTTGCATCGTTATGTCCAAATTGAATAAAAACATAATCGCCTGGTTTTAAAGAATTGTAAACCGAATCCCATCTTTTTTCATTGATAAAACTTTTGGTACTTCGGCCATTAACCGCCCGATTATCAATATAAACTTGGTTCAAATCAAAAAAAGATGGTAATACCTGACACCATCCGGTTTCAGGATTATCATTAGGCTTTATTTTATCTGCCATTGTCGAATCGCCAATCGTGTAAATGGTTGTTTTTTGACCCAAACAACTCATCGAAATACAAAAACTTAGAAATAATAAAATCCTCATAGTAGATTAATTTAACTTAAATGTTTCAATCTGGCGCAAAAAATCCTTTCCTAAAATAACTTCTATGGTATACTTTTCAGACTCTTTTTTTGTCAATTGATGGGACCATGAAACCCTTTTTTGAGGTTGAAAACCTAATCCTGTACAATTATACTCAGCATAAAATGCTGTTTTTTCTGCTTCAGGTTTAGACCAATTTTCCCATCCTTGTGGTTGTATATGTTTGCCCATTTCGCAATTCATGAAAACCGTTTTGGCATATATTCGCCATGGTCGTCCCAGATAAACTTGGCTAACTCCTACGTCTGCTGTTAATTTACAACCTTTAAAAACATACCCAAAACTAGTCCCTTGAGGCGTAGATGCCGCCGTGATATAGGAATCTTTTTTACTATGGATTTCGCAATTGTCAAATAAAACCGTGGCATCTCCAAATATAAAATCAGTAGTACCTTCGATATAACAATTGCTAAAATAATTTTTAGTCCCTTCTCCTGAAGTATATAAAGTATCTTGATTTCCTATTAAAGAACAATTAGAAAATAGCGCTCTATCTGCATGTATATTAAGTGCAACTGCTTGACCTACTTCTCCAGAGGTATTTTGAATCGTTAAATTCTTCGCAAAGAAATCATTCCCTTCTACTAACATGGTATATGTATAAAAAGTACTATTTCTACCTAAACCTACTTTATTAAAATAATCATCATAAGAGATTATGGTCCCTTCTCGACTTTCTCCAATTAAAGACAGTTTCGGATTCCAAGCATGAATTTTTACTTTTTCTTTATAGATGCCGTTTTTGATAAAAATAGTAATTCGTTGATAAGGAAAGGATTGAACTGAATTGATAGCTTCTTGAATTGTTAAAAAGTCTCCATTCCCTTTTTGATCTACTATAATAGAATACTCATCCTTGACTAAGGCTTTTTTTTTAGCACTTTGTGAAGTAGAATTTTCTAGTTTTTGTTTCCACTTAGTATATTTTTTTAGTACTTCTTTAGGTTCATCAGTATACCACACATAGCCTGATCTACGTTCGAAACCAATTTCGGCTAAAGTTGCTTTCTTTATTCCGTCTCGATCACAGAAAAAAGGAATATTTGTTTCTAAATCCATGAATCTAGCCCAGAGAGGTTGGGCATTGGGACTTTTTACAACTACTTTATCGTCTTTTTTATTGTTGCCAATTGCCACACTTTGAATTTCAATCCCAGTAATTTTTGTTTTCTCAAACCACTGAACTGCTCCTTCAACCGCAGCTATAATTTCTAGAGAAGGATGATCAAGAGACATTAAAAACAAGGTGATTTTAGCCGACTCCTTTCCACTTAAAGAAGGCAACTCATAGGCACGTGCTTTAGCCGGCAATAAACTTAACTCATCGTGTTGTGCACACCAAGCCGTTATCTGTCCGTTTTGTTTGTGTTGTGTTTTTAAAATACAATCAACACCTTTATCGAATGCTTTTTCCACCTTTTCTATGGTTTCGGCTGAAGGAACTATGGAATAAACACCTGAGGTATTTTTTATTTCTTTAAAAAGCTCTAATACGCCTATCATGGCATCGTCATTATAGGTAATGTGACTATAATACCCTTTCATTAAAGGGTAAAATTGTGGCCAACCTCCGTTGTCATACTGAGCTGCAAGTAGGTAGTCTAATCCTTTTAAGAAAGCCGTTTTGTATCGTTCATCAGGATTTTGTTTGTAGATTTTTGATAAAAAAAGTAGCTCTTGGCAGGTTGCACCATTATCTATAGTGCAATCCATTAGATCATTTTTTAAGACCAAAAGTTTTTGTCTTTCTGCCTCTGAAAGCGGAAGGTGCATTTGAATGTTTTTGGGCCAACCTCCAATATTGCGTTGGTATAATACTACATTGTCAGCTATTTGAGACGCTTCCGCAGTAGCAAACCATCTATCGTTGTTCGATTCTGTAATTTGTTTCCAGGATTGAGTAGGCACTTGTGCATTTCCACCTAAATTAAGAAGAATAAAAAATATAATATAGAAATGCTTTTTTGAAAATAATCCCATAACTAGCTTTAATTATCTGTTCAACTCTAAAGCGGCTAAAATAAACGAACCGGTTGCTTTTGGGTCATTGTCTTTTTTTCGTTCATTCACATAATAAGAATACGAACCGTCTCTGTATGGATTTCCGCCTAATCCGGCTACAGCACAAGCTTGTGTAATATGAATTTGTCCGTCAGGATCTGTTTTAATCAATTGGGTAGTTAAACCGTCAAAGGCTTTGTTAGCAATAGTTTTGAATTTCTTTGGCAAATAGCCTTTATTAGCTCCTTTTGCCATAGCATATGCAAACATCGATGAACCTGAAGACTCTAAATAATTGCCTTCACTTCCTCCTTTATCGGTAACTTGATACCAAAGTCCTGAAGGGTCTTGAAATTTCACTAAACTATTCGAAATGGCATTCAAATATCCAATTAATTCGTTTCGCTTTGGATGTTCCTTTGGAAAATAATCCAATACGTCTACTAATGCCATCACATACCAACCAATTGATCTTGACCAAAAATTAGGTGAACAACCAGTGGTTTTATCGGCCCAAGGCATTTGTTTACTTTCGTCCCAACCATGGTATAATAATCCCGTTTTGGGATCAGTTGCATGCAACTGAATCAACTCAAATTGATAAGCAATATCATCTAACTTAACTCCGTTTTCAAATTGCGTAGTATATTGTGCATAAAAGGGCTCTCCCATGTACAAACCGTCTAACCACATTTGATTAGGATAG
>CAUPKA010000062.1:0-9675 GCA_963511725.1 uncultured Flavobacterium sp. | reverse complement strand
TGGGGTGGTTTTTTTGAGCAATTAGGAAATTAAAACCAAATTAAACTATATTTGCTGCCTGCATTGGGGATGTAGCTCAGTTGGCTAGAGTGCTTGACTGGCAGTCAAGAGGTCGTGGGTTCGAGCCCCATCTTCTCCACTATTTAAATCAAAGCTTTTACAGTACTGTAAAGGCTTTTTTGTTTTCAAGTAACATTACAAATATAATAATTCAAACTTATTTCTTGGCAGTGATTTGGCACTAATTGTTTTTTATTCTTTTATTCGTTTCTTGGAACCCTTTTTTCTATACGCAAGATTTAAGCAAGGTTTTACTCTCTTCCAACAAAAATTGGAGTAAGATTAACGATTAATATTATATCGATTTATTAGAAATGGTTAGTTATAAACTCTCCACAAAGACTTTTATATTTCTAATAATTAAAATTCATTCCAAAACCTAACCCCATATCACTATCATAATGTGTTCTGACACTAAAATTTCTTTTGATAATGTATCGTAAACCTGCCAAATATTCTTTATCAGTATTCCACATTAAATCCATTCTTATTCTTTTAGAAACAGGAATATCCATTCGTTCAAATTGTAATCTAAAATTGCCATCTGTAAAAACTTCGGCTTGTGCTTTTATGAGCATTGGCAATGTATATTCTAATCCTACACTAAAAACAGATCGTTCGTCTTTGGTGCTTTCTTGTCCAAAAAGGTTTTTTTCTGTCTCACCATTTTCCATTTTTCTGTATCTCCAATCGAAACCTACAAATGGCATTATCCATTGCATTTTACCAATGTATCTTCCAATATGAGTTTCTGTTTCGTAACCGTGCATATCATTATAACCCAATCGCCATTCTGTACCGATGCTCCAACGTGTGTTGCTAAACATTGCCATTCCGTCGTTTCCGTTTGTTGCAAAATCATTTTCTCCCATAAAATGAAATTTTCGGTCTTCGGCAAATAATTTTCGTTGTGCTAATTTTGGATTTGGAATTAATGGGTTTGGTGCTTGATTTTCATAGGTAAAAACTCTACCCATTCCTGCCATCATATGGTAAAGGATATGACAATGAAAAAACCAATCACCCTCAACATTAGCATTAAATTCTAAAACATCAGTCTCCATTGGCATAATGTCGATAATATTTTTAAGTGGTGCGTAATCGCCTTGCCCGTTTATAATTCTAAAATCGTGTCCGTGCAAGTGCATTGGGTGTCGCATCATTGAGCCGTTGTAGATTATGATGCGTACATTTTCGCCTTTTTTGATTAGAATTTTGTCCGTTTCGGAAACTACTTTATTGTCTAAACTCCAAACGTAACGGTTCATATTTCCTGTTAGTTCAAATTTTAGTTCCTTTATTGGTGCGTCTTTTGGAAGTGTTGTTTTGGTTGGCGATTTTAACATTGCATAATTTAGCGTTACAATTTCCGAAAGTTTATTACTATTATAATCGTCTTCGGTCATTTTCATACTACCCATTTTGTCGCTTTTGCTTTTTGCTTCGCCTGTAATTTCTGGATACATTACTACGTTCATATCCATTTGATTGTAGGACATACTCATTCCCATATCATCAAGGTCGCCATTCATTTTCATCATATCGTTCATCATTTTCATACCTTCAAAATATTTTAATTTTGGTACGGCTGAAGTAAGTTGTTTGATGCCATCTCCTATATATAATGATGCCGATTTCGTTCGGTCTTCGGAAGTTACTAAAAGTTCGTAAGCGGTTTTGTCGGCTGGAATGGTTACAATAATATCATAGGTTTCTGAAACGGCAACGATTAGTCTATCGACTTCGACGGGCTCGACATCGTTACCATCATTGGCAATAACGGTAATTTTTCCGCCTGCATACGTTAGCCAAAAGTAGGTTGATGCTCCGCCGTTTGAAATTCTTAAACGTACTTTTTCGCCACCTTTGAATTGCGACAATTGGCTTTCGTTTTTTCCGTTGATTAAGAATTTATTGTAATATACATCGCTCACGTCCATTGCATTCATTCGTTTCCATTCGTTAGCAACTTTGGTTTTGAAATGTCCTTGTTGGATTGCTTCGGCATAACTTTGAGTTGTGCCTTTTTGAATGGCGAACCAATCGGTTGCGTTGTGCAACATTCTATGAACATTATTAGGATTTACATCTGTCCATTCGCTAAGAATGATGGGAACTGTTGGTAAATCGTCTATTGCTTTTCTAAAAGTTGGGTCGGTTTCTTTTTTGAGCATAACAAAGTTTCCGTACATTCCGATTTGTTCTTGCAGACCTGAATGGCTGTGATACCAATGTGTGCCGTTTTGTATAATTGGGAAAGTATATTTGTGTGTAGTATTGGGTGCTATTGGCATTTGGGTCAAATTAGGAACGCCATCTTCTTTATTTGGCAACATCAATCCGTGCCAATGCAATGAGGTACTTTCTTTTAACTCGTTGTGTACATAAATTTCGGCAATATTGCCTTCTGTAAATGTTAATGTTGGCATCGGGATTTGTCCATTTACTGCAATGGCACGTTTTGGTTTGTTGCCAAAAGTTACGATTGTATCGCGAATGTATAAATCGTAACGCACAATTTTTTGAGCGAAAATAGATTGAGATAGAAACAATATCAATATTGCTATAGGTACTATTGATGTGTTTTTTATTTTTTTATTTTTCATTTAGGTATTTCTTATATCATTATAAATAACATAATTCCACTCATAGCAATCATCAAAGCGTCTTCTATAATGGTTACAGTACTCATTGGTAAATTGAAAACCGCACCCAGACACGCACATTGAATTTTCTTTTTGTTTAAAACCGATTGCAAAACTCCAATGATACTAATACTCATTACAATTACTGTAATTGAATTTGTAAGGATTGGATTGAAATTGACTAGAAAAGCAATTCCCAAACCTAATTCGATGAACACATACAGATACGCCCAAACTGGAATTTGTTTTGCTAAAACATCATACATCACATAACTTTCGGCAAAACCTTTAAGGTTTAGTAATTTAAAAAAAGAGAAAACAAGAAAGAAACCTGACATAAAATGCCTCATTGCTTGCATAAAATCAAATTTTGTATTTTGTATTTGAAGCAATGTTATTACTAATAAAATGTAGAAAAAAATTAGTAAAATGGGTTTGTAGGTTTCAAACCACGATTTTGTTTGTTCTGCAACTTCGTTATGATTGATTGCCGTTATTTGGTATTTGTTGTCTAAAACTTTTTGCAAGTCGGATAATGCAATATGTTTATCCATTGTGATAGTTGCGTTTTCTAAATCTTTTGAAACAGTAACATTAGTAACATTTTCGATAGTTAGCAAAGCCGATTTTACTTTGGCTTCGCAACTACTGCAAGTCATTCCTGTTACTTGATATTGGTGTACCATTTTTTTTACATTTTAATTGTTTGTTTATACTGTTGCAAATCTCGGCACTTGTACTTTTTTATTGTTGCTAAATTTTGGATTTGATTTGTAACATTTATAAATCTTCAATTTGTTTTCGCTTATTAATTTTCAATTGCTTAAAGTAGGTAGGTGAAAAGCCTGTTACTTTCTTGAACTGGTTACTTAAATAGGAAACGCTACTGTAATTGAGGTGACAAGCAATTTCACTTAAAGTCATTTCGTTATACATTAGTAGTTCTTTCACTTTCTCGATTTTTTGATTTATGAAATATTTTTCGATACTCGTGTTTTCTACTTCTGTAAACAGATTGCTTAAAGTGCTGTAATCTTGAAAGATATGGCTTGACAAGTATTCAGATAGATTGACGTTAATATCATTATTCTTATTATGTACTAAATCAATAATCAATGTTTTAATCTTGTCAATAATTCTGCTTTTTTTATCGTCTATTAATTCAAAACCAAGCGGTTTTAATTGTTTTTGTATTTTGTTCTTTTGAGTTTCTGAAACTGTTTCAAGGGTTTCTACTTCGCCTAAATCGACAGAAAGTAATGAAAGTCCAAGTTTTTCTAACTCGGACTTTACAACCATTTTACAACGGCTACACACCATATTTTTGATGTAGAGTTTCATTACTTTGTAGGTTCTAAAAACTATTTTAAAAATTTTCAAATTGGAATGAAACCGTCAGATATTCCCAACATATACTGACTTGACCTTTTTTATTATTTAAAGATTTTACTTTATAGGTCAGAGACTCTGTAATATCTTTATTTTTATTTGGATTTACTTTGAGCCTAATCACATCATTTTCTGATTTGTAGTTATCGGCTAGATGCATATCCCAATCCTTGTTCAGTATAATTGTCCATTCTTTTTTATCAGGAATGGTAAAAAACCCATACTTACCTTTAGGAACTAATTGCGAGTTAATTATTACATCCTGCGAAATTTCTATCCAAGTAGCTTTGTGTGCACCTGTTGCCCAAACTTGACCGTAAGCTACTAAACCATTCCAAATATTTCTTCCTCTTACACTTGGTGAACTATAATCAATATGCACGTGATTATTACCTACCATTTCCATAACCGCAATTCTTGGACTTTTAGGTTTAGAACTAGCATCTGTTTTTGTGTTATGATTTTCGTGTTGCGAAAAAACTTGTGCGGATGAAATAATACAGAAAATAAAAATGATAAATTTCATAAATTATTTTTTTAGATTAAAAAAAGTATAGTACACGTTCAAATAAAAACCATTCGGAGCTGAGCGAACCATAGAACTGATCAACTCTTGTCGGTAAGCAAAATCAAGGCGAGCTTGGCTGTTGAAAATGAATTGAATTGATGGTACGACATCTAAAAAAGATTTACCATTTGCATTAATAGTTTGACCCAAGAATTCAACCATCAAATTTATATTTGTCTGTTTGAAGCTGGTGTATTTTTTAGGATACATTAATTTCCCAAACGACAAAGTATAGTTGGTTGCGTTATTTCCTAGATAATTAGGAAATGGATAATTTGGTTTATTATCTAATGCCTTTTCAAAACTTAAAGATGAACTAATAGCTAATTTATGGATTAGTTTAGTGGCAATAATTCCAGTTTCAAAACCTGTGTTATGACCTAAGATTTCAATTTGCTCTTGATGTATATCAGCACGATTGAAACTATATCTACCATAAGCAGCCATACGAAAATGGCTATTAAGATCATCGGAAGATAAAAACCGATATTTAGCCATAACACTTCCACCTTCAGCATACAATTCATTTGTTCTTGTACTTATGAAAGCAGAACCTCGTACCATCAAATTTTTATTTACACCGTAGGTTATTTCAGGCATTAAGTGATAATTATAACCTGGCTCAAATTTTTCTTTAAACGTAGATTGCATAATATTAACTGCCAAAGAATTTGCGGGAACATTACTTGCAGGATCCGTTACAACAAACAATTCTTGACTGAACAAAGTTTGACAACTTATGGTCAATAATACAAAAAGTAACTTTCTCATTAGTTTAAAATTTTAATATGAAAATCATCTTCACTGTTTAGAACATAGGTTGAAATATCTTTATATGTCTTAGATAATTTTTTGAATTCTTTATCAGTAACATACCCTTTATCCAGAATTTGAATTTGGACTTCGGAATTAGTATTTGAAGCGTTATTGACTACTACATAACCAGCTTGTTTAATGGTTTCCGATTTTGTTGTTACAATTAACGAACCAACGAAGAAACCTGCTTTTTCAACTTTGTCCTTAAATACTTTTGGACTTAGTGTATTGTCGTCTTTTAGGGTTACCGTAAACGTATTGGTATTTAAGTCGGTTTCCACATTAACCATTTCGGGTAAACTTTTGAGTTGTTTGTTTATTGCATTGGAACACATAGAACAAGTTAATCCGGTAGCTCTAATTTCAGCTTTTGTAATTTGGGCGTTTGTATAAGAGCTCCCTAAAATTAGAAGTAATGATATTACAGTTTTTAATTTAGTTATATTTTTCATTTTGTTTTATTTTTTAAAATAGTTTATTATTTCTTCATCAGTAGGATTAATAGCTATTAAAATCCCCTTATCATTAAATAGGAATTTAGACGGTAGTGCCTCTACACCAAATTGTATTGCAGTATTTGCATCAAAACCTTTAGGATCTATTAATTGTTTGAATTTAATTTTATCTTTTTCAATGGCTTTAATCCACTTTGATTTATCAGTGTCTAATGAAACACCAATGATTTCAATTTTATTTTTATCGATGGTTTCAAAAAGGGTTACTAACTTTTTGTTTCCTATTCTACAAGGTGCGCACCACGATGCCCAAAAATCTATGAGAATAATTTTTTGTTTAAAAGAGTCACTATGAACTTTATTATCGTTAGTGTCGAGTAAAGTAAAAGCCGGGATTGTATCACCAACTTTTACTTGAGCTTGAATTGTAAAAGTAAAAAGGGTAAGTACAATGATTATCTTTTTCATACAATATTTTATTTGATAGTTTCTATAACTTTCCCACAATTCAACATCATTGAACCATAATACGGATTTTTAACTGTATTTTCTTTACTTAACCAGTTAGCACCTTTTCCATTATTAGCCATTGGGCAAAATTGATAATAAGTGGGAGTTTCTTGTTTTGAAACTTTGATTAAATCATATATATTTTTTGAAAGCGTAACAAAATGTTCTCTTTGATGTTTAATATTTTTAGTGTCAGATATATGTTCAGCATCTTCTTTTATATTTTTAACAATTCTCATCCAAACATTATGCTCTTCAGTTTTCAAAGTTTGCATTTCAACTCTGTTAATTGTTAAAAGTAATGTTGCTGCTTTTGCAGATGCTGTGTTACCATCTGTTTTTACTAATTCATCTTTTAAAGCAAAATAATTGTCGAAAACTACTTTTAGTTGATTTAAATTTTGAATCTCAGTTTTTGGTGTTTCTGTTTGCTTTTCGTAATTGGTTTGGCTCTCTGTATTCACATTAGTATTTACAGGGACTTTTGCAACTCTATCATATTGGCAACATCCGTGCAAATTATTATAAACATCGTCAGGAGCTAGAAACTTATCACTATCATACCCGCTTAACGCAATACGCCTAAGAATTTCGTCTTGATTAGTTTTTTTAGTGTCGTAAGTAATTGTAGCCATTTTTGTGTCTACGTTCCAGTCTATTTTGGCAATATCTTTAAGGTTTCCTGCTTTCTCAATTGTTTTTTCACACATTCCACAGTTTCCATAAATTTTAACGGTTTCAGTTGTTGCATTTTTAATTTGTGCATTGCAGGATGTAAATGATAACAATACCGTGATTGTCACCAATATATTTGATGTTAGTTTCATTATAATAAAAGTTTAATTTGTGTTAAATAAATAATTTTGATAGTAAAGTATTTACTATTGATTTGACAGATTTATGGCTGTCAAAGTTTGGAATTATATTATTTTAGGAGGTAGCCAAACGGAAGAATAATCCGAAGAAATGAAGGTTTTTGAATGATAAAATTTAGATTTTTCTTCTAAAAAAACTAAAGAGTTATTTTTGAAATTGATTTCATAAGTTGAAATTATACTAAAACTTACTGAAGATGACGTGCAGTTTGAATGTCCACATTTTCCTTCACAACTATTATTTTGATTTTTTGATTGCTTATTCTTGCAACAGTCTTTTTTTTCTGTTTTGGAAGCAGTTTCTTGCTTACAACATAATTTTTCAGACTTAGTTCCACAAGCATAAATAGAATCTGGAAGCATACAGAAACCAATCGCTAGAATTATGATGAGTATGTGTATCTGTTTATTCACAAAACAAATGTAACAACATTTTTTTTAAATTTATGTTAAATATTTATGGTTTAATTAATTTTAATTTAAGTTGTAAATTAGATTTTGTTTTAATTTCAAGAATGACTTATTTGTAAGCAATATGTACTATGAAAAATTGAGCAGGTAAACTTCCTGTAAATTGATACGAAGTTTACCTATTAAATTTTCTACAATTCATATACTCAATCATCGCATTAAAGTTGCAGCTTCTGTCAATAAGGGGAGCAACAATGACAAGGGTTTCAAGATTTATTTCTTGGGACCCTTTTTCTATACGCAAGATTTAAGCAAGGTTTTTATCTCTTCCAACAAGAATTAGAGGAAGATGTTAGATTTATATTCTATTAATTCCTAAGAACATAAATTAGGATAAAACACCTCACTTTAATTAAAAAATGGACACTTTTAAAAACTTTAATATGTGATGCTTGTCACATAATTAATCATTTTACTTATGGTACTTTTACAAAAAATATTTTAATAAAACTTTCCAAGTAAATGACAGAAAATATAAAACTCGGACTTAAAGAGAATTGGAAACAGTTTTCTCTATTAGTTATCGTAAATGCCTTTGTGGGAGGAATGATAGGAATGGAGCGAACTATTTTCCCTCAATTTGCAGAGTTGGAATTTGGTGTTGCTTCAAAAACGGCAATACTCTCTTTCATCATCGCATTTGGAATTTCAAAAGCAATAGCAAATTATTACACAGGGAGACTTTCCAACAAATTTGGACGAAGAAACTTACTTCTATTTGGTTGGATTCTTGCAATACCAATTCCTTTTATGCTTATGTATGCCTCGAGTTGGACTTGGGTGATTATTGCTAATGTTTTATTAGGATTAAGTCAGGGTCTTACTTGGAGTAGTACTGTAGTGATGAAAATCGACCTTGTTGGAGAAAAAGACCGTGGGTTTGCAATGGGTTTAAATGAATTTGCAGGTTATTTTGCCGTGGGTGTAGTAGCATTTCTAACAGGTTCTATTGCCAACACTTATGGCATTACACCCTATCCATTTTATATTGGAATTTTTATTTCTATCGTTGGGTTTTTATTGACACTGTTTTGGGTAAAAGACACTCGTGTTTTTGTTACTAAAGAGAGTACAACCGACACTACTACACAACTTAATAATGTGTTTATCGAAACAACATTTAAAAACAAAACCTTGAGTTCAGTAACGCAGGCAGGACTTATTAACAATTTGAACGATGGTATGATTTGGGGATTACTTCCAATAGTTCTTTTTTCGTTACACTTTGAGAATAAAAATATTGGAATAATTACCGCTATTTATCCAACAGTTTGGGGTATTGGACAACTTTTTACAGGAAAAATGTCTGACCATTATTCAAAAAAGGCTATGTTGTTTTGGGGTATGCTCTTACAGGGTTTATCCATTTTACTGATACCATTTACTGACGACTTTTATGTTTTAGCTTTCATTTCTGCAATTTTAGGTTTTGGAACAGCATTGGTGTATCCAACTTTCTTGTCTACTATTGCTCAGGCGACAAGTCCAAAACAAAGAGCTGAAAGTATTGGGACTTTTAGACTTTGGAGAGATTTAGGGTATGCGTTTGGAGCATTGATTTCGGGGGTAACAGCAGATGTATTCGGTATTCAATATGCTATCTTTCTAATTGGTGGACTAACTATAATATCAGCACTTGTAATCAAATTTCGTATGCCTGAACAAATAAAAACAACTAAAGAATGTATTGGAGTGGACGAAGTAAAATTGGGACTTCAAATGAATAAAAAAATCCAAATAATTGATGTAAGAAGTAAAGAAGAATTTGAACAAGGTCATATACCCAATGCTTTGAATATTTCACTTCAAGATTTAGAAGAGAATTTATCAAAACTTGATAAAAATTTTCAGTTTGTTACGGCTTGTGGAAAAGGTGGAGGTCGGTC
>CAUPKA010000061.1:0-10147 GCA_963511725.1 uncultured Flavobacterium sp. | reverse complement strand
TCGCCGGCTCGATTGCAGAGCCTGTAAAGGTGAACGGACCGCCGTTGATTGTAACAGCAGTTGTGCTGGATGCTTTGCCGATGGTAAAGTCCTTGCTGTCGCTGCTGGCTTCATGGTTTGCATCGCCCGCAAAAGCATAGCTCGCCGAAGCTGTTCCCGCATTGGTGTTGTTTCCGTAGGATGCTGTTGGCGCTAAATTCAGTCCTCCTGCGCCCGTTACGCTCACTGTCGCAGGCTCGATTGCAGAGCCTGTAAAGGTGAACGGACCGCCGTTGATTGTAACAACAGTTGTGCTGGATGCCTTGCCGATTTCAAAAGTCTTGCTGTCGCTGCTGGCTTCATGGTTCGCGTCGCCCGCAAAAGTATAGCTCGCCGAAGCTGTTCCCGCATTGGTGTTGCTGCCGTAGGATGCCGTTGGCGCTAAATTCAGTCCTCCCGCGCCCGTTACGCTCACTGTCGCAGGCTCGATTGCCGCGCCCGTATAGGTGAACGGACCGCCGTTGATCGTAACAGCAGTGGTGCTGGATGCTTTGCCGATGGTAAAGTCCTTGCTGTCGCTGCTGCCTTCATGGTTCGCATCGCCCGCAAAAGTATAGCTGGCCGAAGCTGTTCCCGCATTGGTGTTGTTTCCGTAAGAGGCTGTTGGTGTCATATTCAATCCTCCCGCGCCTGTTACGCTGACTGTCGCCGGCTCGATTGCTGAACCTGTAAAGGTGAAAGGACCGCCGTTGATTGTAACAACAGTTGTGCTGGATGCTTTGCCGATGGTAAAGTCCTTGCTGTCGCTGCTGGCTTCATGGTTCGCATCGCCCGCATAAGCGTAGCTGGCGGAAGCTGTTCCCGCATTGGTGTTGTTTCCGTAAGAGGCTGTTGGTGTCAGATTCAGTCCTCCCGCGCCTGTTATGCTGACTGTCGCCGGCTCGATTGCTGAACCTGTAAAGGTGAACGGACCGCCGTTGATTGTAACAACAGTTATGCTGGATGCTTTGCCGATGGTAAATCCAAAAGGATCTGAATCTTTACCATTATAATTGCTATCGGCAGCAACAGTAGCAATTACTTGGTAGGTTCCTGCATTGACTGGTCGTGTAGCACTTTGACTATAAACAGTTGGCAACACACCTGAATACTTATAACTAACAGCACCAGTTGAACCAGTTACTGTTGATGTTCCTGGTCCTTGAGGCAAGCCATTATAAGTAAATAAATTTGCTCCCGTGGCTGTAATTGTTGAGTTTGCCATACCAACAGTAACAGTTCCATTTACAGGCGTAAAACTATAATTAGCAGCTGTCAAACCCGATACGCCAGGAACAATATTTATTCCTGGCGTAGCTGCTGGAGTAGTTGCTGTATAATTAGTTGTGTAAGTAGCAGTACCACCAATCACAGCCGAAGTGTCTGGAGCTACAAAACCCGCAGCAGTATAAGTGCCCGCCCCAGTTACGGTAGCTACAGATGTGCCATATACTACAGTTTGGTTTGCTGCTGTAATCGTAATTGATTTTTTATTTACTGTCAATAATCCAGAAGTACTATTAGCACTAGATATCGCTAAATAGCTTACATCCCCTGCAAAAGAACTCGTAATTGTATAAGTCCCTGAATTTAATTTTCCAAGTGAAGGAACATTGGTCAAATCTAAATTTAGAGCTGCAACCCCACTTGGATTAGTAGTACCTGTACCAACTGAAGTCCCATTTATATAAAAAGTGATAGTCTTTCCTGGTATAGGAGCAGATGTTTGATAATTTGAATAAAATGTAGAAGTCAATAAAACAGAGCTCCCATAAATACCAACAACATTACTTGCTGCGACTAAAGCACCATAATTAGCAGTAAACAACACTGCAGCAGATGCGCTATTCCCCCCAACATCAAAAACATTTGAAGTTTGTTGGGTTATTGCAGAGCCACTAGGTCCTACACGCAAACTATAATTTAAGATTGAATATTTTATGGATGGCGCTGGACTATAAGTTGGAGTGTAGCTATTAGCAGTTATAGTTTTATTATTGATACTGCCCCCCGCTGTTGCTGGTGGAATAAAGCTGGCAGTATTAAAGGTTCCATTACCACCTCCTGAGCCAGAAACTGTATAATTTACAACAACACTCGTACTTGATGGCAACCCAACAGCATCAAATTGATATCCTGCATCAGTAAACAAAACTTCAGCTGAAAGATTAGAACTTTGTCCAGTAGCGGTTAAAACAAAAGATACACCGAGATGCTTTATATTAATCAAAAACTGATTATAATAAATATTGCCATTTGAATCTGCTACCGTTAAACGATCATGATTACTGGTACATACCTGTGGTGTTTCAACAAAATGCAATAACACCGTTTCCCCCGGTTGCCATCCAGTACCAGTAACAATAACGGCATCACCTGGCTGATAATCGGCTTTATCCGTCACAACAGTCGCCTGCCCAAAGGCAGCACTCATAAAAAACAAATTTGCTATTAAAAAAACAAACTTAAGAAATGCGGATTTAGGTAGAAATATTTTCATATCTATCAAGTTTAAAATATTAAAATAAAGAATACACTATGCCTAACGGTAAAATGCAAATCAATAGAATGAGTATCTATTTTCTGATTTACTTAAAAATTTAAATAAAGTTGTTTTTAGAACATAAATATTTTTATAAGAAAAATACGCACAAACACTTATATTCCAATGACTTAAGAGCAAATTTATAGAGTTAAGAATTCATTAATCAACTTTTTAATATATTTTCGATTAAATGAATAATAAAAACCGCCAACTACATCATTTACTTCTTTCAAAATAAAAATTCCAACCTTTAAATCTTAAATTCAAATTAAAAGCTCAAAAAAATATTAAAAATTTAAAAAATTAACAAAAAAAACCTGCTCATTTAAATGAACAGGTTTTAATAAAACAGTGAATTAATATATTTATTTCTTAAACTTCGAAATACCGCCTTTCAGCCAGGATTCATATTCATCCACACTCACATAACTTATTGTTGGTTGTTTTTCATTCAGATTATTTCCTTGCAAATCAGTCAAGACATACAAAGGCTGTGTATTGGTATTGTATTTTGAAATCATAAAATCAGTCCATTTATCCCCTATTGTTTCAATTTCCGCACCTGTTGTTTTAGAGGTAAACTGCTTGCTTTTAGGTAATTGTCTTTTATCATCCACATATAAAGAAATCAAAACAACTTCATTTTTAAGGATCGGAAGCACGCTATTATCTGACCAAACATTGTTTTCCATTTTTCTGCAATTCACACAGGCATGTCCTGTAAAATCAAGCATTATAGGTTTGTTCACTGTTTTCGCATACGCCAGTCCTTTATCATAATCATCAAAAACAACAATTTGGTGAGGTCCCAATTTTGCTCCTTCCGGCAAAGCATTATTTCCAGCATTAGAAGAACCACCTACACCAAAAGGGCTTTCGCTATATTCCATTGGAGGTGGAAATGCACTTATCAATTTAAGAGGAGCTCCCCAAAGACCAGGTATTAAATAAATCGTAAAAGACAAAACTAACAATCCCAAATACAGTCTTCCAACCGAAATATGAGACAACGGACTATCATGTGGCATGGTTATTTTTCCGAATAAATAGAAAGCCAATGCTCCAAAAATAGTAATCCAAATCACTAGAAACACTTCTCTTTCCAGCAAATGCAATTGCAAAACTAAATCAGCATTGGATAAGAACTTGAAGGCCAAGGCCAATTCTAAAAACCCTAAAAATACTTTAACAGTATTCAGCCACCCGCCCGATCTAGGCAAAGAATTTAACCATCCCGGAAACATAGCAAAAAGCATAAAAGGCAACGCTAACGCCAATGAAAATCCAAACATTCCAATTATAGGAGCAATACCGCCTTTGGAAGCAGCATCGACTAAAAGTGTACCTACAATAGGCCCGGTACAAGAAAAGGAAACAATAGCCAAAGCTAATGCCATAAATAAAATCCCTATAATTCCGCCTCTATCTGCTTGACTGTCTACTTTATTTGCCCAAGAATTAGGCAGCATAATCTCAAAAGCTCCTAAGAATGAAGTTGCAAAAACAACCAGCAAAATGAAGAATAAAATATTGAAATAGACATTAGTAGATAAAGCATTCAATGCATCGGCACCAAAAACCCAAGTAACAACAAATCCTAGCAGCACATAAATCAGAATAATTGAAACCCCATAAATAATGGCATTTCTAATTCCTGCAGCTTTTGTTTTGCTTTGTTTGGTAAAAAAACTCACTGTCATTGGAATCATAGGAAACACACAAGGTGTCAACAAAGCAGCAAATCCTGAGAAAAAAGCAATAAAGAAAATTGACCATAATCCTCTTTGTGAATCTGAATCTGATTTTGACTGTTCTACAGTCTTAGTTTTTATAACTGGAACATTCTTTTCTATCGCTACTGGAGCAATACTCGCGGTATCTATTTGAGTACCGTCCTGCGCTGTAACTGCTGCCGGAACTATTTCAACCACAGTATTTGTTACTGATGTCGTCGCCGTTCCAGGTATTTTAAAAGTAAATTTCTTTTCCAGATTGATACAAACCTCTTTACATATTTGATAATTCAATTCAGCTTGAATAGCCGTAACTTTAGGATTTACCAGCTTTATTTCCTGCTGAATTTGAGCTTTATCATGAAAAAATGTTTCGTTCACTCCAAAAATATCATTGAAAGCCGTAGTTGTTTTGCTTTCTTTGGCTTTGCCTACTAACTCAAAATTCCCTTTTTGATCTTTAAAAGTAATCTCCAAAGGCAGCGGTCCTCCATCGGGAGTGAATTGCGAGTATAAATGCCAATCTTTTTCTATTACGGCATTAAACGTTAAAGTATAATTTGTTTCCGATTTTTTTTCGATTGCTGTTGTCCATTTTGCAGGATCCAAAACCTGAGCATTTACTTTGGCGAAAGCTAAAAAAGCAAACAGTATAAAAAGTATTTTCTTCATTATTTACATCTAAATTAATTCTATTTTAAGTATATTTTTTGTTGCATTAACTGTTCTAAAACGGTGATCTGCCCGTATTCCAATTACCCAGACTATCTGATTCCCAGAACTCAAGATCCAAGTATTTTCCTTTTCAATCAATGATAATTTTTCATCTTTAAAAAGCTTGCTCACTTTCTTCGATTTACCGTTCATTCCAAAAGGCATAAAAATATCGCCTGTTTTCCATTTTCGCACTACCAAAGGATAAATCAGCTGATCAGCATCGACAAAGATAGTTCTATTTGATTCAATCGAAATATCAGACACTTTGCATAAACTCAAATTTAAGGGAATATTAACTTCTGTCTGATTTTCCGCAATATAAAATTCTTCTGAACTTTTAGTATGCTTAATAGGATATAGAATTATCAAATCTCTATCTTTTAACAATCGATAATCCGATGCAAATACCTGTTTCCCAGACTGTCCTTTTACCAAGTCATAAATATCGTCCCAAGCAGTAAACCCAAATTCTTTCAGCCATTGGTACAAATATGACTCATAATTTGGCAATTGCAATAACTTACTTAAGTCAAAATGAATTTGATCATCCACTTCATGAGCCACTTGCTGATACATCATTGAAGCCGCATCCTCAACCATGGATTGTGATTGTTGCAAATAACTTTCGGTTTTCAAAAATGAAGTCATAAAATTAGGATTCAATTCCTTCAAAATTGGAATCAAATGATGGCGAATTTTATTTCTCACATACTTATCTGATGCATTACTGCTGTCTTCTCTCCATTGAATTCCATGTTCTTTGGCATAATCATCGATTTCATTACGGGTTAAAAAAAGTAACGGGCGAATTATTTTATCATTCTGAACCGGAATACCAGTCAATCCTTCCAATCCTGTTCCTCGCGTAAAATTGATTAAAAAAGTTTCCAGATTGTCATCAGCATGATGTGCCGTGAGTATGTAATCGAACTTTTCTGTTTCTAATAACTCATAAAACCAATTGTATCGCAGTTCTCTAGCGGCAACTTGAGTAGATAATTTATAATCTTTGGCGAAAGCCTCAGTATCAAATTGTGTCACAAAAACAGGTATTCCATTAGCCTCAGCATAATCCTGAACAAATTTTTGATCGCCAAAACTTTCCATTCCGCGAAGCTGAAAATTACAATGAGCTATGGCGATATCAAATTTCAATTCTTGAAACAAATGCAATAAAACCATACTATCCAAGCCTCCGCTTACTGCAAGAAGTAGCTTCTTTTGTTTCAAATACTGAATTTCTTTATCGATATGATTTTGAAGTAAATTTTTCATTCATCAAATTTAAAATATGCAAAGTATTTATTTAGTAATTATGCTGTTTTATTTTGAAATTACAAAATTAAGATTCCTGCAAAACTTCAAGCATTGCTTTTGCTTTGAGCAAACATTCCTCATATTCTTTTTCTGGAATAGACAGCGAAGTTATAGCACTTCCAACAGAAAAAGACACATATTCATTCTCATTATTATACAAAATACTGCGAATGACTACATTAAAATCGAAGTCTCCATTGGGCGAAAAATACCCAACAGCGCCACTATACAATCCGCGTTTGGTTTCCTCCAGCTCTTCTATGATTTTCATCGCTGCATATTTGGGAGCTCCAGTCATACTTCCCATCGGAAATGTGGTTCTAAGCCCGTCAACAGACGCATACTTTGAGTCCATTTTTGAAGTGATAGTCGAAATCATTTGATGCACTTGCAAAAACGAATAAATCCCGCAAAGCTCTTTAACTTCAACCGTAGCTTTTTGAGCAGTATGTGATAAATCATTTCGAACTAGGTCGGTTATCATAATATTTTCAGCTCTTTCTTTAGGATCGTGTGCCAAATTATTTTTAGATATTTCATCTTCAATTGGATCAGCAAATCGTTTAGAAGTTCCTTTTATAGGTTGCGAAATAAGAATTTCTCCTTCTTTTTTAAGATATCTTTCCGGCGAAGCAGAAAGTAAAAACTGCTTATTGTTCTTAAAAAAAACAGTAAAAGGCGCTTGGGAAATTTCATTAAGTTTTAGAAATTTTTCCAAAGGATTGATTTTAGCATTTTCTGCAAAAAACTCCATGCAAAAATTAACTTCATAAACATCTCCTTGGTGAATATACTCTAATAATTTGGTAACCTTATAAATATAGCTGTCTTTTGAAATCCGTTGGTTAATTATTATTTTATCCTCGCTTTCGACTTTCGATTTTTGATTTTTTACTATCTCATTAAAATCGCTTTCGACTTCATCATCACACATATTGAGATATTGAATTTCGAGTTGGTTTCCTTTGAGCAAAAACAACTTTTTGGGCTGAAAAAAGAACAAATCAGCAAAATCCAGACCATCAAAATTATTCGACTCTAAATGCTCTACATTATTTTTTAAATCATACGCCAAATAACCAAATAACCAATCTTTAGTAGTCTGTTGGTATTGTTTTAAATCTTCAAAAGCATTGTGATAATCTGTTTTTATCGAGGTAAAAGCATCAACTGCCAATACAGAATCAAAGCTAGAATATTCATCTGAAAATGAATTGCTGTCCAGAAAAGTTATTTCACGAAATTGCTGCCCCCATCCCACAAGCTGTTGCTTGAAAGCTATTGGGTCTTCAATAAATTTGTAAATGGAAGTTCTCAAAAATCAATCTATTTATGGACTTCAAAATTACAATAAAAAATATGGGTTCTCAAGAAGAAGTTTCACAAAACTATGCCTTAGTTAAATAAATATTAAAAAAGTTTTTACTTGTTAAAACATCATATATTTGATACAGAATTCAAGCTTGAAAACTCAAAAACAATCAATCAAAAACAATCTATTTTTCACCCTTAAAACAAATTCTATGAACAAAATTGTGAAACGTGGCTTAATCCTATTAGCTGTTATTTCTTTAATTATTAGCTGTAAAAAAAGTGATGTAGCCAGCGAAGAACTTGCTGATGCAAAAATGTCTGCGGACACCATTTCATCCTCTGCTGCAGTCGAAAAAGAAGGTAGCACTAGAAAATTCATTCGCACTGCCGACATAAAATTCAAAGTAAAAAACGTAACCAAATCCACCTACATTATTGAAAACATCACCAATAAATTTGATGGATTTGTAACTTATACCAATTTGCAAAGCACAATTATTGATCAATTTGAAACCAAAATAAGCCTAGACAGCACACTCCAAACAATTAGATACAATGTAGAAAACGACATTATCATTCGGGTGCCCAATAAGCGGCTTGATACAGTCATAAAATCGATTGCAAAGCAAATTGATTTTCTAGATTACCGCATCATAAAAGCCGATGATGTTTCTCTTAAAATGCTTTCTAATCAGCTTTCGCAAACAAGAAGTGCCGGCAATGAAAAAAGAATAGAAAAAGCAATCGATACTAAAGGCAAAAAAATTAATGACATCATGGAGGCCGAAAATACTTTGGCTAACAAAAAAGAACAAAATGACAATACCAAATTAGAAAATTTATCCATTGAAGATCAAGTCAATTTTAGCACGCTTACCATCAAGATATATCAAAACGAATCCGTAAAACAAGAGATTATTGCCAGTACAAAAGATTCTAATTATTACAAACCAAATATTGGCATACGCATAATCGATTCTCTAAAATCGGGCTGGTATGTCCTACTTAACATCATTGTATCATTATTTGAGATTTGGTGGCTGTTATTACTAGCCATTGGTGGATTTTTTCTTTATAAAAAATATTACAAAAAAGAATAAGACTCACTTATAGCTTAAAATTTTAACCTAAAAAATCACTTTGTAAAAAGGGTAAAATCTAAACCAAAAAGGTTCTAGATTTTATCCTTTTTTTTGATAAGCAAATTCAACCAAAAAAAAGTACAACTAACTCAATTTTAAGATATTATTCACAATAAAAATAGCTTAAAAATAAATAATAAGAAAAAAATTAACTAAATTTGTATACACAAGACAAAGGACTTAGTTTTCCGCCTCTGAAAACTATCAATGGTAAATGGATGAATAAGGTATTATAACAGCAACTCTCGCTGCCCTTGAGTTATCACTTAAACATTTAACCAAAAAATTAAAAAATATGAAAACTGCTACTTTCTTTATCCGCACTATAATTGGCTTATTGCTAATTTTAGTATCTCTTGCCTATTTTTTTAATTTAATGCCAGATCTCTCAAGTAGTGGAGATTTCAAAGCTTTCCAATTAGGCTTAATTTCTTCAGTCTATTTAATGCCAATGGTTAAAACAATAGAATTATTATGTGGAATTTCATTTCTCACAGGAAAGTATGTCACCTTGTCTAATATTATTGTTCTTCCAGTTAGTATAAACATTTTATTCATAAATTTTTTCCTGAATCCAAACGGCATACCACTTGCTATCTTTGTCTTCGCTGGCAATATATTTTTAATTTACAGCTATTGGAAAAATTATAAAAGCTTATTTAAAGCTTAATTATAGTAGCTTTTTGATAATGACCGCCATCTCGAATATTCATAAAGAGATGGTTTTTTTATATCAAAAATAATTATATTTGAATTAGCCTATCTATCATCCAAAACCTTAAAATTAAAAATTATGAAAATTGCTACTATTATCGTTCGCTCTTTAATTGGAATATTATTGCTTTTTGCATCTATAAGCTTTTTTTTCCATCTGTTTCCGGAACCCGTTTTAACAGGTGACATGAAACTTTTCAACGATGGAATAAAAGCATCTGGTTATTTAATGCCATTAATAAAAACTATCGAACTTCTATGCGGAATAGCTTATGTAACAGGTAAGTTCAATAAAATTGCCAATATTATTTTGATGCCGATTACTGTGAATATTTTTTTTACTCATGTTTGTTTAGCTCCCGAAGGCATTTCTGTGGCAGTCTTTTTATTAGTTGGCAATATCTTCTTGATTTATAGCAAATGGGATAGCTACAAAGGATTATTTACAGCCAATTAAAAACCACAAAAAAACCGATAGATATTTCTCTATCGGTTTTTTTATTTGTAGAGATGCACTGCAGTGCATCTCTACAGTGCATCTCTACAGTGCATCTCTACAGTGCATCTCTACAGTGCATCTCTACAGTGCATCTCTACAGTGCATCTCTACAGTGCATCTCTACAGTGCATCTCTACAGTGCATCTCT
>CAUPKA010000060.1:0-10288 GCA_963511725.1 uncultured Flavobacterium sp. | reverse complement strand
CCTGTTTTTGGTCAATTATTGTTTTTGTTGGTTAGTTTACTGCATTTATTTTAGAAAAAAAATGCCTCTTTTGGATGTAAAGAGGCGGTTAGTTGTGGGTAAGGTCCCGTTACGGTACTGCGGGTTCCACTGGAGGTGTCGTCACGGTATTGCCAGTATTGCTGGCAAAACGTTTTTTGAGCTGCTCTACAATACTGTCTGCACCGGATACTCCAGCATCGGCAGCAGATCCAAAGGTTTTGTACAATGAAAGAGCTGATGCATAGGCTTCACTTCCTGCCAGCATTTTGGTGTCTTCAATACTCTCACAAAGTTGGTTTGCTATACCAGAAAGTTCGTCCAGCTGTGTAAAAAGTGTTAAATCATTTTTCATATTCGCTATCGAAATGTAGGACGGAACAAGTGATGCATTGTTTACGCCGGCATTGATAGCATCCTCGGTAAAGGCTTTGTTGCTGACATCAATGGCGTTTAATGTTTTTCTTTCATCGGCGGTTAAGCCTACCAAGAAAGGGAGATTGGTCAAAATAGTTTGAAACGCAGCTTTGACTGCCGTCACTTGTGCCGCTGTTGCGGTTACGTTTACACGATTGTTTTGCAAATTTGCCATAAATAGTTTTTTAAAGGTTTGTGTAGTAATAGACTACAAAACAAAGCTAAATAATTACCAGTGAGTAAAATAATGTTTTTCTTACTGTTTTTTGGGTTTTTTATTAAAAACATGTAGATAATACTTTCAAATTTTGATGAAAATGGTTTTTTAATGCGTTCGTGGGCTTGCGTGAGGGATAGAAATAAGCTACCAAAGTAGCATGGATAGCCCGACCGCAATAGAGAATGGGCCGTATAAGCGCAAACTGAATCAGGCCATTTTCTATTGTGGTCACGCCCAAAGGATTTTAGATTGCAGATTTTAGAATTGAGAATTATGATTTTGGTTTGGCATTTCTAAATGTCTCTAATTTTATTCCGAGAAGAATTTAAATTTGGGTTGTTATGAGTCCGCTTTTCATTCACTGGAAGTAAAATATTTTTTTGATGCTGGTTTTAAATTAGACTATCTTTGCCGACTGATAAAAAGCCTATATGAAGTTTGATTTATTAAAAACAGATCCGCAGTCGAAAGCGCGTGCGGGAAGTATTACTACAGATCACGGTGTTATTGAAACGCCTATTTTTATGCCTGTTGGGACTGTTGCCTCGGTAAAAGGGGTACACCAAAGGGAATTGAAAGAAGAAATAAACCCAGATATTATTCTTGGAAACACCTACCATTTATACTTGCGTCCGCAAACCGAAATTCTTGAAAAAGCGGGGGGATTGCATAAATTCATGAATTGGGATCGTAATATTTTGACCGATTCGGGCGGGTATCAAGTGTATTCGCTATCGGCCAACCGAAAGATTAAGGAAGAGGGAGTGAAGTTTAAATCGCATATCGACGGTTCGTATCATTTTTTTACGCCAGAGAATGTGATGGAAATTCAGCGTACCATTGGGGCCGACATTATCATGGCTTTTGATGAGTGTACGCCTTATCCTTGTGATTACCGTTATGCACAACGCTCGATGCACATGACGCACCGCTGGTTGGATAGATGCATCAATCATTTGGATAAACTGCCTTTTAAATACGGTTACGAACAAACGTTTTTTCCTATTATACAGGGAAGTACTTATAAAGATTTAAGAAGACAATCGGCAGAATATATTGCAAATTCTAATCAGCAAGGAAATGCGATTGGCGGACTTTCGGTAGGGGAGCCTGCAGAAGAAATGTATGCCATGACCGAAGTGGTTTGTGAAATTCTGCCTGAAGACAAACCTCGTTATTTGATGGGAGTAGGAACGCCAATCAATATTTTGGAGAATATCGCTCTAGGAATCGATATGTTCGACTGTGTGATGCCTACGCGTAACGCCAGAAACGGTATGTTGTTTACAGCAAACGGAACGATCAATATCAAAAATAAAAAATGGGAAGCCGATTTTTCTCCAATAGATGAAATGGCCTTAACATTTGTAGATACGGAATATTCTAAAGCGTATTTGCGTCACTTGTTTGCTGCCAACGAATACCTTGGAAAACAAATTGCGACAATACACAATCTTGGTTTTTATATGTGGTTAGTTCGTGAAGCCAGAAAACAGATCTTGGCAGGCACTTTCAAGCCTTGGAAAGAAATGATGGTGAAAAATATGAGCCAAAGACTGTAAATTAGTTGATAGTTGATAGTTGTCAGAATTCTATCAACTAACAACCAATAACCAACAACCAAAATATATGCTAACAATAATTGACAAATACATTTTAAAAAGATATTTAGCCACTTTTGCGGTGATGCTTTTGTTATTTGCTCCTATTGGAATAATTATAGACGTATCGGAGAAAATTAATAAAATGATTGAAAATCAAGTGCCGGTTTTAAAAATCGCCATTTATTATTATCATTTTACGATTTACTTTATGAATAACCTCTTTCCGATATTTTTGTTCATATCTGTTATCTGGTTTACTTCTAAGTTGGCAAACGATACGGAGATTATTGCCATTTTGAGTTCCGGTATTTCGTTTACGCGATTTATGAGACCTTATATTATAGGTGCTTCTATTATATCTGTTATTGTTTTGCTGATGGGGTTTTATGTGATTCCAGTTTCTAGCGAGGGCTATAATAATTTCAGGTACACTTATCTGCGAAATGATGGAAAACAGCTCATGCGGGGTGATAATACCGATGTGTACAGACAAATAAGCGATAATGAATTTATCTATGTAAACAGCTTTAATAATGAGTCTCAAATGGCTTTTAATTTTTCATTAGAAAGATTTAAAAAGGAAAAATTAGAATATAAAATCACGGCTAGCAGAATCAAATGGAATCCAAAAGAAAAGAATTATACGCTGTATGATTATACCAAAAGAACCGTTGGTCCTGAAAATGATGTGATTATAAAAGCACCGGAAAAGAAGATGAAATTTAGTTTTGATCTGGAGGATTTGGCCCCCGTGGTTTATATCGCCGAAACGCTGAGTTTAGGAGATTTGAATGCTTTTATTGATAAAGAAAAAAAACGGGGATCATCCAATATTAATGTCTATTTGGTTGTTTTGTATAAAAAATACAGTGTTCCAGTTTCGGCATTTATATTGACTATTATAGCAGTTTCGGTATCTTCAATGAAGCGAAGAGGAGGTATGGGAGTCAACTTGGCTATTGGAATCGCAGTAGCATTTTCATTTGTCTTCTTTGATAAAATATTTGGCGTATTGGCCGAAAAATCAAGTATTTCGCCTCTTTTGGCGGTTTGGTTACCCAATATAGTTTTTGGAATATTAGCTGTTTATTTACTACGAAATGCAAAACGATAAATTAAAAAGTTACCTAAATTTACATTTAATTGTTTTTATTTGGGGTTTTACAGCAATTTTAGGGGCATTAATAACCATTCAGTCCGATTTTTTGGTTTGGTACAGAATGTTTTTTGCTGCTGTTTTTTTAGCTGTTTTTCTTGGCTTAAAGAAGATATCATTCAAAGTAGCTCCCAAAGTTTTAATGAAGTTCCTATTTGTGGGACTTTTAATTGCATTGCACTGGATTTTCTTCTTTGAAGCGATAAAAGTCTCTACAGTCTCCATCACTTTGTCGGTTTTTTCATTAGGAGCATTTTTTGCTTCATTGTTAGAACCCTTGTTTTATGGAAGAAAAGTGCTTTGGTACGAAGTGTTTTTTGGATTGATCATTATTGCAGGTTTAGGATTGATTATGCAGGTGGAGATTAACTATTGGAACGGAATGGTATTGGCATTGGTTTCCATTATATTAGGGGTTTTGTTTACTTTGATAAACGGGAAGTTAATTGCGAATCATGATCCTTCGATAATTTCGTTTTATGAGTTTTTGGCCGGCTTTATTTTTATCTCGATTTATTTTTTATTTCGAGGTTCTTTCACCGCAGATTTTTTTATGCTGTCTGCCAAAAACTGGATTTTGATATTAATTTTAGCATCGATTTGTACCGCTTATGCCTTTACGGCTTCGGTAAAAGTGATGCGTCAATTATCGCCATATACGGTAATGTTAACTACTAATTTAGAGCCTGTTTACGGCATTGTGCTAGCTTATTTCATCATTGGAGGAAAAGAAAAAATGAGCACAGAATTTTACATTGGCGCTGTTGTAATTGTAATTACAGTGCTTTTAAACGGTGTTATAAAACATTATAGAAAAGAAGATTGATTGTAAGATTTTTTGTTATCGTAAAACCAATTTTATTTACTTGAACAAAAAATAAGTGTATAACGATATTAAATTTTATATTTGCAGTTCCAAATCAAAAAAATAAAAACAAAATAAATACGCGCAAATCCTATGGAATATTTAGATTTTGAGCTTCCTATAAAAGAACTTGAAGAGCAATTAGATAAATGTGTTGTTATTGGTTTAGAATCAGATGTTGATGTTACCAATACTTGTAAACAAATCAACAAAAAATTAGAGGAAACCAAAAAACAGATTTATAAAAACCTAACAGCTTGGCAACGTGTACAATTGTCAAGACATCCAAGTAGACCTTATACGCTGGATCATATTAAAGGACTTTGCGGAGATACTTTTTTAGAACTTCATGGAGACAGAGGTTTTAAAGATGATAAAGCTATGATTGGTGGTTTAGGTAAAATAGGCGGACAGTCTTTTATGATTGTCGGACAGCAAAAAGGATTCAACACAAAGACACGCCAATACAGAAATTTTGGTATGGCTAACCCTGAAGGGTATAGAAAAGCATTGCGTTTGATGAAAATGGCCGAGAAGTTTGGAATTCCAATAGTTACATTGATTGATACTCCGGGAGCTTATCCAGGTTTGGAAGCCGAAGAACGAGGACAAGGTGAAGCTATTGCAAGAAATATTTTTGAAATGGTTCTTTTAAAAGTTCCTGTTATAACTATTATTGTTGGCGAAGGTGCCTCAGGAGGAGCACTAGGAATTGGTGTTGGAGATCGTGTTTATATGTTGGAAAACACTTGGTATTCTGTAATATCTCCAGAATCTTGTTCGTCAATTTTATGGAAAAGCTGGGACTACAAAGAACAGGCTGCCGATGCCTTAAAACTGACTTCAGCTGATATGAAAAGACAAAAATTAGTTGATGATATTATTCCAGAACCTTTGGGAGGAGCTCATTATGACAGAGAAACTACTTTTACCACAGTTGAGCAATATATCCTAAAAGGATACAACGAATTGAAAGACTTATCAACAGAAGATTTAATCGCTCAGAGAATGGAGAAATACTGCAAAATGGGGGAGTTCAAAGAATAATCACCATTTTTAAGATCTTAATCCGAAGCCTTACAGTTTCGGATTTTTTTTTGGTTATAAACAAAATGTGAGTATTTATAAACAATAAATTGTAATAACTCAATTGTGATTTTTTTTTAATTTTAGTTACTTTCGCTACATGGAAAATTTCAAAAATATGAGTCCGATTAAAGTGGACAAAACAACTATAATAAACCTAGAAAAAGGAAAATTACCCCCGCAGGCATTAGATTTAGAAGAAGCAGTGCTTGGCGCTATGATGATTGATAAAAAAGGAGTAGATGACGTAATTGACATTCTGCAAGCAGATGCTTTTTACAAAGACTCTCACAAATATATTTTTGAAGCCATTGTTCAATTATTCAACGATACACAGCCAATCGATTTATTGACTGTTTCGGCTCAGCTTCGTAAGAATGCAAAATTAGATCTTGCTGGCGGTGATTTTTATCTTATTCAGCTTACGCAGAAGATTTCATCATCAGCTCACATTGAATTTCACTCCAGAATTATTCTTCAAAAGTTTATCCAACGAAGTTTGATTCGAATTTCATCTGAAATTATAGAAGATGCCTATGATGAAACTGCCGATGTTTTTGATTTATTAGATAAAGCCGAATCTAAACTTTATGAGGTTACGCAAGGAAATATTAAACGTAGTTCCGAAACTGCTCAGAGTTTAGTGCTGCAAGCAAAAAAACGTATTGAAGAAATTGCAGGTCAGGAAGGACTTTCTGGTGTAGCGACCGGATTTGACAAACTGGATAAGCTTACATCAGGTTGGCAACCAAGTGATTTAATTATTATCGCGGCGAGACCTGCGATGGGAAAAACAGCCTTTGTATTGTCTATGGCTAGAAACATAGCGATAGATTTTGGGCATCCAGTGGCTTTGTTCTCTTTGGAGATGGCATCGGTACAGCTGATTACTAGGTTGATTTCTTCCGAAACAGGATTGTCATCGGAGAAACTGCGTACTGGAAAACTAGAAAAACACGAATGGGAACAGCTTAGTACCAAAGTGAAAAACTTAGAAAAAGCACCGCTTTTTATTGATGATACTCCATCGTTGTCGATTTTTGACTTAAGAGCAAAGGCGAGACGTTTGGTGTCACAACATGGCATAAAGATCATTATTATCGATTATTTGCAGTTGATGACTGCTGGTGGTAATGGTAAAGGCGGCGGAAACAGAGAGCAGGAGATTTCGACAATTTCCCGAAATTTAAAAGCATTGGCAAAGGAATTGAATGTTCCAGTGATTGCACTGTCGCAATTATCGCGTGCTGTTGAAACGCGTGGATCGAGCAAAAGACCTTTGCTGTCGGATCTTCGTGAATCTGGAGCAATTGAGCAGGATGCGGATATCGTTTCCTTTTTATACCGTCCTGAATATTATAAAATTGACGAATGGGATGATGAAGAAGCGTCTCCAACGGCTGGTCAAGCTGAAATTATGATTGCCAAACATAGAAATGGTGGAATCGAAAACGTTCGTTTGAAATTTATTGGACATTTAGGGCGTTTTGATAATTTAGAAGATTATGGCAGTGGATATGACGACTTACCTTCAAGCATGAATCATGATGAAAGTTCATTTATTACCAAAAATCTTCCATCGGCGAATGAAGCTTTTGGAAGCAATTTTAATAATGATGACGATGATGACGGCGATGTTCCTTTTTAAAATGTAATGAGAATCTGATTCTTTAAAATGAAGCATTCTCAATTATTATTTGATAAAATAAATTTAGATTAAACAGCTGCAGAATTAATTTTGTAGCTGTTTTTTTTTATTCGTTTATTACCTCTTAATTTTTTAATTTTCTAACTATAAATGGATTGAGTGTTGTGAAAGTTGTTTTTTAAAGTTTTATTTATTAGGAAAACTACTAATTACGATATATATTTGTTATGCACTATTGAGAATGAACAAGTTAGATTAATCTTTTTAGCAAACCTATGCATAGTATAATTCTTATTATAAGCTAAACCGTTATCAAGGAAGGGTAATTATTTATTAGTTAAATCTAAACAAATATGGAAAAAAGAATGGTACTTCAAAATTTGAATATTTCTCAATGCAAAAATCAATTATCGGCAGCAGTTCGTACGCTGGAAATGGATAGAAAACGAATCGCCCAAGACTTGCACGATGATTTAGGCTCAAAATTAAATGTGATTTCTCTAAATTGTCATTTATTAAAAATTCCAAATTTACCTCAAAAGGATATAGACGAAATTACCAGAAATATTATAGAATATACTTCAAAAGCATTGATAAGTTCTAAAAAAATGACCTACAGTTTGCTTCCACCGGTTTTAGAGAAATTTGGGCTCCATGCAGGGATTGAAGAATTATGTGCTGAAATAGTTGATGCCACAACTGTCGATATTCAATATGTAAATAATGTAAAGTTTGATTTTAAGGATAATGAAAAGCATATTCATGTTTTTAGAATTTTACAGGAATTGCTAGCTAATTCAATTCAACATGGAAAAGCAACTTCAATATCTATTTATTTTAATGAAATAGATGGAATAAAAACATGTAACTATTCAGATAACGGAATAGGGTTTGATCTGAATCAGCTGAAAGTTCACGATGGATTAGGAATTAAGAATGTGGCGGGCAGAGTAGCAATTCTAGAGGGTAACCTAACTATAGAATCACAAATGGATGAAGGAATTTCGGTTGTTTTTAATTTTTAAATTATGGATAAAACAATAAAAATAATTTTAGTCGATGATGAAGTCCTTTTTCGAAAAGGGATATCGTTTTTATTAACTAGAGAAAAAAATATCGAGGTTCTTTTTGAGGCTTCAAATGGACTCGAATTGATTGAGTTTCTAAAAGGAGACAATCCCAAGCCAGATATTATAATCACGGATTTGAAAATGCCATTTCTTAATGGAATCGAAGCCACAAAGATTATTCGGAGAGATTTTCCAGATATAAAAATTATCGCATTAACAAGTTATGATTCAAAATTATTTATAGCAAATATGGTTGATGTAGGAGCTGTTTCTTACTTAGTCAAGAACACAACACCACAAGAATTATTTAAAACCATCAACGAAGTAGCAGAAAAAGGGTTTTATTATTCGGATTATGTCATGAACATTATTCAGAAAGATATTGTTTCGAATAAAAAATCCAAATGCAGTTTCGATACTAATTTTATCACTTCTCGTGAGCAAGAAGTACTGCAACTCATTTGTAAACAAAAAAGTACGATAGAAATCGGCGAAAAATTATTCATAAGCCCAAGAACAGTTGAAGGCCATAGGAATAATTTATTGCTAAAAACAGAGTCCAAAAATATTGCTGGACTGGTTGTTTTTGCAATACAAAATGAATTAGTTTCTTTGGATATTTAATAGAAGTGTATGAAAAAGTTTTACTTTGCATTATTATAAAAGATAAAATAAGTTCTTTAATTGCTTACCGTTATCTTTGCTTTAAAATAGTTTTAAAATGATACGCAAAATACTTCCTTTTATATTTATTTTTCTAATGTCAATTTCTGCCAGAGCATCTTTTCTTTTGTTGCCAATGGATGAAACGACGCAGCAAAATCATCTTAAAGCTTACGGAATTACCTATTGGTGTTTAGCAAAAGACTACAAAGCAAGTTGGTTGCTCAATTATCGCGGCGGTTCTTTTTTATTGCCTGATGCCGAAGAAATTAGAAAAGAATGTCAAATTCGTGGCGTAAGTTTTGAAGTGCTTTCAGATGCTGAAGAAGCTTCGATACTGAATGAAATTTCCAGCCCTTCTCAAAATATGGAGACCGTTATTCTTGAAAAAGCTCCAAAAGTTGCCGTTTATACTCCAAAAGGGAAACAGCCATGGGACGATGCCGTAACGTTGGTTTTGACCTATGCCGAAATTCCATTTACTCCAATATATGATGAAGAAGTGTTAAGCGATCAGTTATTGCTTTATGATTGGCTGCACCTGCACCACGAAGATTATACTGGACAATACGGAAAGTTTTATGGAGCCTACAAAAATGTTCCTTGGTATATTGACCAAAAGAGAGATGCTGAGGCTTTGGCTAAGAAGTTAGGTTATGCAAAAGTGTCTCAGGAAAAAGGTGCTGTCGCAAAGAAAATTCGAGATTTTGTAATAGGTGGCGGATTTTTATTTGCCATGTGCTCTGCCACAGATAGTTTTGATATTGCTTTGGCTGCTGATGGAGTAGATATTTGTGAATCGATGTTTGACGGAGATCCAAGTGAGGCTAATTATCAATCCAAACTGAATTTTAATAATACTTTTGCTTTCAAAAATTTTATTTTGGAACGAAGACCAGAGGAATATGAGTTTTCAAACATTGATATGACTTCGAGAAGAAGACTCCCAATGGATAAAGATTATTTTACTTTGATGGAATATTCAGCCAAATGGGATTTTATTCCTAGTATGCTGTGCCAAAATCATACGCAATTGGTCAAAGGTTTTATGGGGCAAACTACTGCATTTGATTCGGAATTGATAAAATCGAATGTTTTAGTAATGGGAACTTGTGAACTTAATGGCGAAGCTAGATATATTCATGGTGAAAAAGGAAAAGGAATGTTTACTTTTTATGGAGGTCATGATCCAGAAGATTTCCAGCACCAAGTAGGTGATCCTGCCACTGTTTTGGATTTACATCCCAATTCTCCAGGTTATCGTTTGATTTTGAATAATGTGCTGTTTCCTGCAGCAAGAAAGAAAAAACAGAAAACATAGAAGGGTAAATTCCAATAAAAAAGCTCCAAAATCCAATTGTAACGATTGGATTTTTTTTTACCATTAAGACATTAAGTATCATTAAGTATGTAGCTAAGCTTAATTTTCTTAATATCTTAATGGTTCATACTATTTTAAATTTATATTTTAAATGTTTTAGCAGAAAACATAGAAGAATAAAATTCCAATAAAAAAGCTCCAAAATCCAATTGTAACGATT
>CAUPKA010000059.1:0-10560 GCA_963511725.1 uncultured Flavobacterium sp. | reverse complement strand
CGCACCATACAGCTACTCAACATACAAACGTTGGCACTGCTTTGACCTTGACGCTCAATACCAATTCTCTTTAAATCAGCACCTCAAGGCGGTTTGAAAACAACTCCTGAAAGTCCTATCCGATAGTCCAATTCTTTACTCAAAATCCTTTGTGAGGCCTCTTTGGTTTTGCCAAAGCTCGTTTCTGAACACTAATAAAGCCTATCATCTCTAATAAAGTTATGTTGCCTGTTCAAAGAACTTTTATATCTTCGTATCCCAAGGCAACGCAGGACACACAACCGAACGCATAACAGCCACTACAACGGATTTGGGCATTTGGCTCAATTGAAAAATTGGTTTGTATTTGGAAGATTTGGCAAATCCGAATAATGGGCTTGATTTAGTCCCAAACTGCTTGTAGCGCGGGAACGTCAGGCTGTGAAAAAACCTCTTCAGATTTAGAAAGTATTCGGAGGGCTACCAAAGAAAAAACTCAAATATGAGATTCTCAAGAGGCTGATTTTAGTTTTTTCACAGACTGACGTTATGTGGCATGCTACCGAACAAGATATTTAGAAATTTGAATCATATCCTAAATATAAAATCCTACTAATAAGGCTCTGAAGCTAAATACAAACATCCGCAGACAAAATGAATCAACAAAAAATTGAACAAATTAAGTCGATACTAAAGCACTGGAATCCTCTAGGAAATGCTGAACATAGCATCCAAGATTTAAATCACTATGAAACGGAAGTTGACGATATCATTTTTAATCTTGAAATAGATTATGACTTTCCAGAAAAAAGTGTTACCAAAAAGCAGTTATCTAAAATTGTCAAAGAAGTCTTAAATCAAGCTTTTGACTTGTACTTAACGAACTCAGATTGCGATGCTCCTTCTGAAGAAATACTAGAGGTGCTGAACCAGAAGTGAAAGCACGCCACATAACATAGATGCTACAACGGATTTGGGCAATTGGCTTAATGGAAAGTTGGTTTTGTATCTTTGAAATCAGTGTCTAAACCAAAAATTTAGGCTTCCTTAAATTCCCAACCTCACCAAGCGCCGGAAAGTTAAATTTGAATATTAACACTCGAATTTCCTAACTTCGTAAAACTAAAAAAACTCCTAGCCAGATTAATTGAGCTTGCAGACTATTTGACAATCAAATACAACATTGATAAAGAATAGGACTGGAAATAATTCATAAAAAACCTGAAAAAAATAAGCTTTGCCAAACGACTTAGAATTAAAAACAGTTATCCCCTACACCGAACTTTCTGAGTTTGTAGGGAATTTTTGGATGCTTGTCAATAACTCTGACAAAGACAAGGAACTTGCCGTTTTGCCAGACGGAAGAGTTGATGTGCTTTTTTCATATTCTGAAACTGAGCCTTTCAATGTTATGCTGATGGATTTAGACAGACAATCTTCACAAACCGTATTTGCTTCCAAAACTGCCATTTTTGCTGTTAGCTTTAAATTACTTGCTGTTGAATATATTCTTGAAACCTCAGTTGCTAACCAAAAAAATATTCCATTGGTATTACCCGATAACTTTTGGGGTATAAGCATAGATGATTTAAATGACTTTGATCATTTTGTAAAAATAATTTCAGAAAAAATACTCCATATCCTCAAAGAAAAAAAAATAGACGATAAAAAACGTAAACTATTTGAACACATTTATGCATCTGATGGTTCGATGACCGTGAAAGAATTGTCAGAAAAATCATTTTGGACAAGCCGACAAATCAACCGCTATTTCAATCAGTACATTGGTATTTCGTTAAAAGAATATTGCAATATTTTAAGATTCAAAGCGTCATTGCCACAAATTAAAGAAGGCAAATTTTTTCCCGAACAAAATTTTACAGACCAAGCGCATTTCATTAAAGCCGTCAAAAAACATTCTGGTCTAACTCCAAAAGAATTGAATAAAAATGAAAATGACCGATTTATACAATTTTTAGATTTACCCAAAAAGTAGTTTTGCATTGTAATTATAAAACCGTGTGAAATGAATTTACTTCAGAATAAAACAATTGCCATTATTGGCGGAGGTCCAGGCGGATTAACATTGGCTCGTCTTTTACAAAAAAAAGGAGCTGACGTAAAAGTATACGAAAGAGATTTTAACAGAGATGTAAGAACTCAGGGCGCAACACTTGACTTGCATCATGAATCGGCATTAAAAGCGCTTGAAGAAGCTGGTTTGATGGATGCCTTCAAAGCAAATTACAGACCGAATGCTGACAGACTTCGAATAGTTGATGAAAACGCCAACATTTTCTTTGATGAACATAACGAAGAAGCCAAGGGCGATTTTGGAGACGAATGGTTCAGACCCGAAATTGACCGCGGACCACTGCGTAATCTCTTATTAGATTCTTTACAGGACAAAACCGTTGTTTGGGACAGTCATATTCTTTCTATTGAAAACGTTGATAACCGTTGGGAAATTATTTTCCAAGATGGAAATACTGCCATAGCCGATATTGTAATTGGCGCAGACGGAGCCAACTCAAAAATTCGTCCTTTTGTTACTCCAATCAAGCCTTTTTATTCAGGTGTTACCGTATTGATGGGTAATATTTATGATTCGGAAAAGAATACGCCAAGAATTCACGCATTACTGCAAGGCGGAAAAATAATGGGTTTTGGCGATTCAAAAACAGTATGCGTAAGTGCCAAAGGCGATGGTAGTCTGGATTTTTATGCAGGTTGGAATGTCAATGCCGATTGGATTAAAAACGGTGGCGTTGATTTTAAAAATGACCAACACGCATTAGAATGGTTTAACAAAGAATACGCTAAATGGGACAGTATTTGGCTCGAACTATTTGATGCTGAAAAGAATTATCTTTTACCAAATCCTTTGCATTGCATGCCTTTAGACCAATATTGGGAAGCACATTCCAATATCACATTGATTGGTGATGCTGCGCACTTAATGCCTCCTTATGCAGGTGAAGGCGTAAATATGGCCATGCTGGATGCATTGCAGTTAAGCGAAAGTTTAACCAGCGAAAATTTTACTGACTTAAAATCGGCAATCACCCATTACGAGAAACAAATGTTTGCAAGATTTGCAGAAATAGGAAAGGAAACAATGGACAACACCGACTGGATGCACTCCCCTAACGGACTAAAAAATATAACCGAAATGTTTAACGAGCATTCCAACTAAAAGAAAGTCCGACCAAAAGAAGAATTGCATCAAGTTACCTATTAGCTAACAGTATTTTATGAAAAAACAAAAAAAACTGCAGGAACTTATAACCGAAAAAGCAACTTTTGAAACATTCTTTGAGCAAGCTTCTTTAAACCCTAATGCTCATCTCATCACAGGAGTAATATGCGGATATCGTGTGGAAGAAATCGAAAATACTTTGACAGAGCAGGTTCGGTATTTGGATAAGTTAGTGGATGAATTAGCAAAAGGCAGAAAGATGGAGACGATTTTGCGTGGCTCGTAGATTGTTTGGATATTTAATTCCGCTCAGATGTTCGTTCAACACAAAAAAATCTTAAAAACATTATTCTTCCAAGTCATTTTCATTATAAAACAAATGTAAACACATGAATTATTCTACCGCAGATTTAATAAAAACCCTATACTAATTAGCGTAAATTAATTTCTTTAAAATTACAAAATTTAGCTTTTTAATAAATCTGCGAATCTGCGGTTATTACCAAAAACTTATCTGTTTGCTTTGTTGTAAACGACTGTTATACCGATTACAAAAATGGTTTGACTATCTTTGCACCGAAATTTAGGAAATGAAATCAATAAAAAATACCGAAAAGACAACTTTACATCCAAGAAATCTACATCGATTTGGATATAACTTTGAACTATTAATACAAAACAATCCCGAATTAGGAAAGTTTGTTTTTGTTAATAAACATGACATTGAAACAATTGATTTTAGTGATCCTCAAGCCGTAAAAGCACTCAATCAAACCTTATTACAAACGGATTACGGTATTGAAAATTGGGATATTCCCAAAAATTACCTTTGCCCGCCAATTCCTGGACGCGCAGATTACATCCATTATATTGCAGATTTGCTGGCTTTATCCAATAAAGGAAAAATTCCGGAAGGCGAAAATATATTGGGACTTGACATTGGTGTAGGTTCAAACTGCATTTATCCTATTATTGGCAATACCGCTTACGGCTGGAATTTTGTAGGCACCGATATTGATTTAAAAGCTATCGAAAACTGCAGTAAAATTATTGAGGCCAATCCAAAACTAATAGATGCTATCAGCTTACAGCAGCAAACCGAATCTCGTTTTATTTTTAAAAATATTATCACGCCTGAGGATCGATTTACATTCATCCTTTGCAATCCGCCTTTTCATAATTC
Organism: uncultured Flavobacterium sp.; assembly: GCA_963511725.1. Lineage (GTDB taxonomy): Bacteria > Bacteroidota > Bacteroidia > Flavobacteriales > Flavobacteriaceae > Flavobacterium. The sequence continues at coordinate 6,199 of CAUPKA010000059.1, read as the reverse complement.
AGCCGAAGAAGCTCAAAAAAGCGCCACTCGAAAAGTAAACAACTTAAATCCAAAAGCACAAAAAACAGACAAACCTGTTTTAAACTTTGGAGGACAAAATGCCGAATTATGGTGCGATGGCGGAGAACTCGGATTCATCAAACAAATGATTTATGAAAGTGCCAAATATCCCATGCAATGTTTATGGTTTACCACTTTAGTTTCTAAAAGTGATAATCTAAAAAGCATTTATAAAACATTGGCAAAAGTTAACCCCGCATCTATAAAAACGATTGATATGGCTCAAGGTCAAAAAACAAGTCGTTTTGTTGCTTGGTCATTTTTAACCGAAGAACAGCAAGAAAACTGGAAGTTTTAATATTTACAATGCTCTTTTGATTAAATTTGTATAAATTCTTTTATTATGAGTACCATCGAATTAAAAAATTTATTGATTTCTAAAATTGCCGAAATTGACGATGAAGTTTTTTTGTCGGCTATAAATACAATTTTAGACAGTAAATCAGAGAGTATTGAAAGCTACAATAAAGATTTACAGAAATCTGAAAATGATATCATTGACGGAAATACATTTTCCCACAATCAAGTTTTAGAAAAAATAGCGGAATGGAAAAAGAGATAGTTTGGACTTCGACTTCTCAAGATCAATTAAAAGATATTTATTTTCATTTGCTTGAAGAGACTAAAAGCTATACAATTCCTGACAAAATCATTGATTCAATAGTAGATTCCGTTTTAATCCTTAAAACAAATTGGGAGATTTACGAAACTGATGAAATGAGAATTCCCATTAATAAAAAGTATAGAGCTTTTGAAAAATTCAATTATCGAATTTCATATAAAATAACCAAAAAAATAATTTACATAATTAGAGTACGTCACACTAGTAGAAACCCGAGATTTTACAAGTAATTTTTTAATTGTTTCATACCTGAACCTTCGTTCCAAACAAATGAATTTCCAAGTTATATCCGAATACAAGCCAAAAGGAGATCAACCGCAAGCCATTGAAAAATTAACTCAAGGCGTGCTGAATGGCGAACAATTCCAAACGTTGCTTGGAGTTACTGGCTCCGGAAAAACTTTTACAGTGGCCAATGTAATTCAAGAGACACAACGTCCTACTTTGATTTTGGCACACAACAAAACCTTGGCTGCGCAATTGTATTCGGAGTTTAAGCAGTTTTTTCCTAATAATGCCGTAGAGTATTTCGTATCGTATTACGATTATTACCAACCCGAAGCTTTTATGCCGGTCACAGGCGTTTTCATTGAGAAGGATTTATCCATCAATGAAGAGTTGGAAAAAATGCGTTTAAGCACTACTTCTTCCCTGCTTTCTGGTCGGAGAGACATAATAGTTGTGGCTTCTGTTTCCTGCATTTATGGTATTGGTAATCCTGTAGAATTTCAAAAGAACGTAATCGAAGTAGCAAGAAACCAAATGATTTCCCGAACCAAATTATTAAAAAGTTTGGTTCAAAGTTTATATTCCAGAACCGAAGCCGATTTTACTCCCGGAAATTTCCGCATAAAAGGAGATACCGTTGAAGTATATCCGAGTTATGCCGATGATGCTTTTAGAATTCACTTTTTTGGAGATGAAATAGAAGAAATAGAAAGCTTTGATGTAAAAACATCCAAAGTTATTGAGAGATACGAAAAGCTGACCATTTACCCAGCCAATATGTTTGTGACTTCGCCAGATGTATTGCAAGGTGCAATTTGGGAAATCCAGCAAGATTTGGTTAAGCAAGTTGATTATTTCAAAGAAATTGGCAAGCATCTTGAAGCCAAACGCTTGGAAGAACGCACCAATTTTGATTTAGAAATGATTCGGGAATTGGGCTATTGCTCCGGAATTGAGAATTATTCCCGCTACCTCGATGGTCGAGAAGCTGGGACTCGTCCCTTTTGTTTGTTAGATTATTTCCCTAAAGATTATTTGATGGTTGTTGACGAAAGTCACGTAACGGTTTCGCAGGTACACGCCATGTATGGAGGCGACCGCAGCCGTAAGGAAAATTTAGTGGAATATGGTTTTCGCTTACCGGCCGCTATGGACAATCGCCCTTTGAAATTTGAGGAGTTCGAAGCCATGCAAAACCAAGTTATTTATGTTTCGGCAACACCAGCTGATTATGAATTGCAAAAATGCGATGGCGTATATGTCGAGCAGGTAATTCGACCAACTGGTTTATTAGATCCAATTATTGAAATCCGCCCAAGCTTGAATCAAATTGATGATTTGATAGAAGAAATTCAGCTGCGATGTGAACTCGACGAACGCGTTTTGGTAACTACTTTAACCAAAAGAATGGCCGAAGAACTAGCTAAATACTTAACCAAAGTAAGCATCCGATGTCGTTACATCCACTCTGACGTAGATACTTTGGAGCGAATTGAAATTATGCAGGATCTGCGAAAAGGATTTTTTGATGTTCTTATTGGCGTTAACTTATTGCGTGAAGGATTGGATTTACCCGAAGTCTCTCTGGTTGCTATACTCGATGCAGATAAAGAAGGATTCTTGAGAAGCCACCGTTCATTGACTCAAACCATTGGCCGTGCCGCAAGAAATCTGAACGGGAAAGCAATTATGTATGCGGACAAAATTACTGCCAGCATGCAAAAAACAATCGATGAAACCAATTACCGAAGAACCAAACAGATTAATTTCAATACAGAAAACAATATGGTTCCTCAAGCTTTAAACAAAAAGATTGAGAGCGCCTTTACCAATAACAAATTGGTAGAATACGAATTGGGACACACAATGAATGCTACAGCCGAACCAGAAACGGCTTATATGTCGAAACCTGATTTAGAGAAATTGATTCGCGAAAAGCGAAAAGTAATGGAAAAAGCCGCAAAAGATTTAGATTTTATGCAGGCCGCAAAATTTCGTGATGAGATTAAGGCTTTACAGAGTAAGATTTAGGAAAACCTAGTATTGATTCAGCGAGTGAGATTGCTTCGTTCCTCGCAAAGACACACACGCAAGGTCATTGCGAGGAACGAAGCAAACCCACTAAAACAAGTAAACTAAAACATTCATAACCAATAAAAATAATTACTTCACTAAAAAAACTACAAGAGCAAATTAATTAAGTTGCTCTTGGAAATAATTCAATAAAACGTGTGGAGGAATCATCACATTAGGAGATTCTTTCATCAACTTTAAAATTCGATTCGTAGCACTTGGATTCAATCCCATATTAATAGCAATTTGGCGAATAGCTTCTTCCTCTTTTGGATGTAAAACACCGTCACAATGCATCAGCAACGCCAGACGATAAAATTGCTGGATCCTTTCAAATTCAGATTTGATAACTCCTTCAGGCAATTCTTGATGAAAAAGATCATTGAATTCATTTTTACCAATTCCCAATTCCTGAGCTACTATCCAAACAAATTGATACTCTCTTTCATGCAGTCTGCCATCTACAACCGAGAATGCAATCATATCTGCCAATAATTTCATTTTTTCTACTTGCGCATTCATCGAATTAGTATTTTTAGCTAAAATATTCATTTTTTCTAAATCTAAAATATATTTATCTTGAAAATATTTATTCTAATTCCGTTTCTTTTGTTTTTTGGAAGAACAACTGCTCAAGAAAGTACTGCTTCCAAACAAGTTTCTACTTTTGCAATGGAAGTTCCTCAATTAAAAACAACAAGAAAAATTTGGCTGTATTTACCTAAAGATTACGAAACATCGACCAAAAAGTATCCTGTAATTTATATGCACGATGCTCAAAATTTATTCGATTCCAAAACCTCATTTGCCGGAGAATGGAACATCGATGAAAAACTGGACAGTTTGAAAGCGCAAGTAATTGTAGTGGGAATAGAAAATGGCGGAGAAAAACGCATAGACGAATTAACTCCCTATAAAAACTCCAACTATGGCGGTGGAGAAACTGATAAATACCTTGCATTTATTGTAAACACTTTAAAACCAGAAATCGATAAAAAATACAGAACAAAATCGAATACCAAAAACACCACTATTATGGGAAGTTCGCTAGGAGGATTAACTTCATATTATGCTGTTATAAAATACCCTGAAATTTTTGGGAAAGCAGGTGTTTTCTCGCCAGCTTTCTGGATTAATCGAAAAGAAATAAATGATTTAACCACGAATAGCAAAAAACTAAAAGCTAAAATTTATTTCCTCTGTGGCGACTCGGAAGGAGATGATGACAGCATGGTTAAAGATCTTAACAGCATTGAACTTTTATTAAATACCAATCGTTGTTATTGTCTGCATCTCAACAAAAAAGTAATTATAAAAGGCGGTCACCACAACGAAAAATTATGGAGAGATAGTTTTACAAATGCTGTTCTTTGGTTGGGCTATTGAAATTCATGATTTTAAATTTCACTTCTAAAATCATAAATCGTTAATCAAAAATCATAAATCGCTACTTTTTGGAATACTCTTTTTCCATTTGAGTAATGATACTTCTTATCGCTTCAGAACCAATTCCTTTGGCTTTAATGACTTTGTTTTTATCAAGAATATAAATCACGGGCGTTGTCACAACATCGTATTTATCCTTTAGATTATTGACATGAACTCCATCATAAACATTAATCCAATCCAGTTTATTATCAATAATATACTTTTGATATTTATCAAATTCATTTTGGGTGTAAACGCTAAAAACTTTGACATCTTTCTTTTCTTTCAGTAAAACATGGTACAATTCAAGAATTTTCGGCACTTCTTTTTGGCAGTGACCACAGTCCACATCCCAAAAAAGCAGAATCAAATAATCAGCTTTTAAGCTGGATAATGTTACATACGATTTTTCGATTTCTAGCTGATTGGCATAATAGATTTTGGTGATTTCTTCGCTGGTTTTAGCCGTATCAAATCCCATTTTAGCAATTTTATCATGCCCCGGAATATCAATCATATAAAGTTCTGGAGCTGTTTTCCCAAGTTGAAGCGGCGCCAAGACATTCCCTCTGTTTATAATAATTTTGATTACGCTGTCATCGTAAACTCCTTTTGCTTTGCCTGTTTTAAAATAATTATCGACCATATAAACAAACACTTTGTCCATCCCCATAATTTTAGGAATCTCATATGTCGAAGTAAAATAGGCTAACAACAGCATATTCATTTTCGTTCCCTGCTTGGTTTTTAGCATTGTTCTATCAATCTCCGCACAAATCGAATCAGGATGCTGCGGTACAACAGTATTAAAGTATTGCTTTATTTTATTGGCAAAAAACGGATTATTCAACATGGAATCATCCTCAAAATTGACTCCATCCCAAAAATGCTTTTTATAATAGTTATATGAATAAATACTGTCGGGTCTGCCATTCGAAGCTTTAGGAATATCCTTAGCCACTTTTTCAGTTTTTAAATTGATAATTTCCGAAAGATAATTTCCTTTATTTTGGTCAATCGTAATCAAATCATTTTTCAGAATAGCTTCATTCAATATTTTGAACTCCTTAATTAAAAGTGCTGTAGAATCAGATTTCTTCTGTTCTTTTACTGATTTTTTAAAACTATCAAATTCTTTGTTTTTGGCTGAAACAAAACGAATATAGTTGAAGAAATTTTCATTTTGTTTTGAATTAACAGCTTTTAAATTATCTAGTAAATTGGATTTATCCGAATTGATTTGTTGTTTTTGCGATTGCTCATCAACTATGAAATCAAAATAATTACCTTTTTCCTGACTGAGCAAAAAATAAACACCTTTGTCCAGATTCTTCTTTCCTTTGAAAACAATATTTCCATTGACCACTTTTTTGCAGGTGTCAGCAACATACAATTTGTCGAATTGGTAAAAAGCTAAATAAGCGACAGTATCTTTGCAATGCTGCAAATTAATCTTGATTTCATGACCCGTTTGGGCTTTTACGAACGACAAACAAAAAAACAGAACAAAAAGCATTGATTTTTTTTTCATAGCACAAAATAATCTTTAGAGAGAATATTACTTTATTTTTCAAAAATAATCCAATTAAAATTTAATTTCAAGCCCAATTACTATTATTTATTTTAAGGAATAGAATATTCATAATTCAGGGCATTCGCTTTTAAAAACTTTGAAATACCGCTTTTAAGATTTATATTTACGGGGTATAATGGTAGGCGGTCTGCCATTAAAAAAAAAATGACCACGAGCGGCCCGGAATTAGAAAATTTACTTATCAAAGATTGCTT
>CAUPKA010000058.1:0-11219 GCA_963511725.1 uncultured Flavobacterium sp. | reverse complement strand
GTAATCCAAATATGGAATTCTTAAAGATTTTTTTGTTGCCAAATCTTCTCTTTAAAAAAATAGTTTGAATTGAAAATGTACAGAAACATCAGATCGACATTTGTCCTTTATCAACTCAAGAAAATCCTGAATTGAATAATAAAATTTCCATAATGGTAAAATGAAGGATATTGCAAAAATACTTCTCGCATTGAAAAATGGTTTAATTGTTCAACACTCAAATTATTTATTGAGTCAGTTCGCAAAAGCTCGTTTGGGCGTGACCCTAACTAAAGACCATCTTGGTTCTTAACGATTCAAAACAGACTTAACATTTTGCAACTTCAAGCAGAAAATTAATTTTGTTTTTTTGCAATACGAAGAGATTCAGACGAAGTCTGGGGGGAGATAATTTGCAGTGAGAAACCCGCTAACAGGGCTGTTTTTGGGCATAAAAATAACATTCCTAACTGAACCAATTGTTTTATGATTGAAATCAAAAGAGACAGCATTGTTGGGAATATAATCTTTAATAAAAGATTTTAATAATTTTTTTGTTGGGTTTTCTTTATCAGAGGTATTGTCAAAAAGTGGGTTATCGACAATTCTTTTTAAATCTTTACTTATCACATCGTGATGTGAATTTTTAAGACAATATAATTTTAAGATATTATTTTGAATTCTTTTCTTGAAAACGTGATAGGTTTTGTTATTGACAACGATGTCATCGTTTACATATTCAAAACCGGAATCTACAATGTAAGCATAGGGATTAATATTAACTTCAATAATTTCAAAATTTGAATTTTCCGTTTTTTCCATAGAGTTAACCCATACTTGCTCTTGTTGTTCAGCAAACATCATATAAAATCCTAACACATTGTAAAACAATGTTACGATTAAAAAAAGTGATGCAATTTTTTTCATTGGCAGAAAAAAGAGTTAAAAAATAAGCTTTACTTTGAAATTGAAAATAGACTTACTTGTGCATTATTGTTGGCAATAAGCAAATGTTGTTTGCCTTTTATTTGTATTTTTTTCATTTGCTTGGCATTTTCACCATTGTAAAAATTAATGTCTTTATATGGCTTCAAATTCCCTTTTGAATCTCCTATTAAAATATATCCAATATTACTATCGTAACGAATAGTTTCTACTTCGGATTCGTAAATTCCGCCTACTCCTATCACATCTTGATACCCGTCTTTATTTACATCTGCAAAAACGAATGACATTGTTGGTCCCACTTGTGCCGTGTTTGGTAATTCCTTGAAAGTAAATGAACCTTTGCCACTATTAAGGGCATATCCTGATTTAAATTGATGCACTTGTTTGTGATAGGAAGCTTTCAATTCTTTTTCTCCATAGATATCGGCTAAACTAGATGTAGCAAAACTTTTGAAAGTAGGCATCTTTTTGCTAACAAATGAATTTTGTTGGGTAGAGCATTCTTTGCCTCTAACCGGAACAAGATTTGATTTGTATAGCTTACTCAATACCATATCATAAGTAGAATTATTATCGAAATTATTCCCGTAAATGTGCAATGGTTTTTCGAACGAAGGATGAAATTTATTGTTTCCTCCTAAATTTCCAAAGAAATAATCTAAATCTCCATCTTTATCAATATCCACTTCTGATACAGTATTCCACCAACCTTCGGTATTCTTGAATTGAGGCACATTTATAGTTTTAAATTGTCCTTTGGTATTTTTTAATACGGTAATTGGCATCCATTCGCCGACTACAATTAAGTCTTTGGCACCATCATTATCATAATCCGAAAAGATAAAATCATTTACAATTCCTATTTTCGAAAATTCTGGGGCAACAGTAGCTGTAACATCCGTAAAAATTCCTTTGTCATTTCTTAAAAAATACGAATGCGGAACGAGGGGATATTTACCTGGAATACAATGCCCTCCTATTGCCAAATCCAAATCACCATCCTTGTCAAAATCGACCGCTTTTACTGCTTTTGTGCAGGAAAGCATTTTAGGAAGCGTACTTTTTATAAACTTTCCTTGTTTGTTGTTGATATACAATCTGTCTTGCAACAAAGGACTGTTTTCTGCCAATTCATAGCCACCACTGGTTACATATAAATCTAAATAGCCGTCATTATTGGCATCAAAAAACAAAGAGCCATTGTCTTCAAAGGATTTGTCTTTTTCAAAATCTGCTTGTACTGAAATATCAAATTTACCGGAACGATTTTGCAAATAAAGTTTCCCAGATTGCCCTTGTGCACCTCCAACATAAAAATCGTCTAACCCATCTTTATTCAAATCTCCAACTGATAATGCTGGACCTTGTTGTGATAGTTTTTGAGGCAACAATACTTGTTTTAAAAAATCATTAAAGGTATTTTCTTGATGTGTAAAATTTATTCCTAATTGCAATGGATCAATTTTAGTGAAATTGCTATTGACATTAACTATAGGAGCCGTCGAAACAGCATCCTTTATATTTAGCTCGACCGTTTGATTGGCTTTTGTGTTTTCGACTATTGAAACTAAACCATTGTCCCAAACAATTTCGATTTTCTTGATTTCGTCTTCTTCACCCAAACCAAAATTTAAAACATTGGTTACACAAGATTGATACCCACGAGTCGTATATAATTCTTGGTATTGTTTCGTTTTATCGGTAAAAATTTTCACTTTTGCCCCTATGGCGTTTATATTTTTTTCGCTCCCAATTAATTTAATATTAATAAAATTCCCAACTGAATTGTTTTTGTAAATGGATGCTATATCCGACATATTATTTACAATCAAATCCAAATCTCCATCATTATCCAAATCGGCATAAGCCACCCCATTCGAATTTACTTTTTTATCCAATCCCCAAGATTTGGTTGAATTTTCAAAAGATAAATCACCATTATTTTTATAACTATAATTGGCTAATTTTTCTGAAGGCATCATATTGACCACATCCAAAACCGTCATATGTACTTTCTCATCTAAATTACTTTTCACTTTTCTGACGTAATCCTGATTGCTGAAATCTCTATCAATTCCATTAGTAATGAACACGTCCTTATGTCCATCATTGTCAAAATCAGCAATAAGAGGTGCCCAACTCCAATCCGTTTTAGACATTCCGGTAAGCTGACCTATGTCACTAAAAGTTCCATTAACGTTGTTTAATTGCAAAACATTAGCCATATATGGATGATTATAATTGGCATTTATAATTTTTTCAAAACCTTGAGTATTCATACTTGGCATATTCTCTTTGCTTCTAATATGATCTTCAGCGGACATTTCTAGTACCATTAAATCAGGAAAAAAATCATTATTTATATCCGCAAAGTCAGAACCCATACTGTTGTATGAAATGTGTTTGAAACGGGTATTCAACTGATTCGAAAAAGTCCCGTCTTGATTATTTATATATAAAAAGTCAGGCATTATATAATCATTGGCAACATAAATATCGGGCCAACCGTCATTATTGAAATCTCCGATAGAGGCACTCAAACCCCAAGCTTTATTGACAAGTTTAGCTTCCTCGGTAACATCAGCAAATGTGTTTCCATCATTTCTAAACAAGTGATCCGACGTTTCTGGAAATTTTTTTTGCTTTTCTTTTTGTTCAATGCGCAGGGTATTTTCAAAATCTACTCTGTGATTTACCAAATACATATCTAAATCTCCATCTTTATCGTAATCAAAGAAATAGGATTGAATAGAAAAACCGTCATTATCTAAACCAAAAGCATGGGCTTCTTCTTTGAAAGTACCATCTTTTTGATTGATATATAGTTTATTTTTCCTCCATTCACTTGATTCTAAAGAAGCTGATTTACAAACATAAATATCCAACCATCCGTCATTATTAATATCAATCATGGATGTTCCTGTTGTCCAACCAATGTTATCGGCAACATTTGCCGATTCAGTAATATCTTCAAATTCAAAATTTCCTTTATTGAGGTACAATTTATTCGACTCTTGATTTGAAGTAAAATACACATCCTGTAAGCCATCATTATTGATGTCGCCTACTGCAACGCCACCACCATTTAAGGCATACATATAGCGAACACAATTAAAATTATTGTCTTGTATTACATTATTAGAAAATTTTATTTTCGATTGTTCACTAGGAATTAAAGTAAAAAGAGTTTCAGCATCTGAAGTTTTTTTCTTTGATTCAAATGAGTTACAACTAAAAATAAATAAAAAAGTAAATAGTAAAATAACGATTTGAGGTATGCGCATAGCTATTTATTTAAAACAGAAAACCTTACTAAAGAATCATAAAAAATTGATGATTGGTCTAACCCAATCTCATCTCTACAATTTCTTTGTTCTTATAAAATAGTAAAAAACAGCGCATTTTCATGCGCTGTTTAGCAAAATACTAACTTAACTAACCAAAGTTTTTAATATTTTTTACCAATTTGGATTGTTTGGCCCAATGTTAGGATTTGAAGAGGTCTCTCTGTTTGGTATAGGCCACAATTCATGTTTACCTGCTACGAAACCAGTACCTGCCAACTCTGTGGAGGCAAGACCCCATCTCATAATATCATCAAAACGAACTTGTTCACCTGCTAATTCTACTTTTCGCTCATGTACTATGGCTTTGAAAACAGCATCTTTATTTGCAGCTATAGAAGTAGTTAAACCAGCTCTATCTCTCACTTGTTTGATATAGGCAATAGCAGCTGCTTGAGAACCACCTGTTCTTTGATTTTCGCACTCTGCTTTCATAAGCAATACATCTGAATAGCGCATTACTTTAAAGTTGATACTAGAGTCTTGATTCTCATCAGTACGTTTGTAATAGTTTTGATATTTTTTCCAACCTGCTCTTCTATTGCCTTCTGATGTACTGAAATTAGAAGCAGTCATTACACTAGCACCTTTGTTATATACAGAACCTGGAACATAAAAAGTTTCAGCAAAACGTTTGTCGCCTGACTCATACTCATCAAGCAAATTATCGTGTGGATATACGTTATACCATCCTAAATTGCCATATTCTTGTCCTCTAAAAGTGGCCTCAGCAGAACCTGTACCTCCAGTATCACTACCCCATTTATCACCAACTCCTAATTTCTCATCATATTCTACTTCAAAAACAGACTCAGGCCCGTGTTCTGTTTCATCCATAAAATTGTTGTAAAAATCAGTTTCTAAGCTATACCCTGTCACTTGATTAAGTGCGGCTAATGCTTCATCGTATTTTTTTAGATACAAATTCACTTTTCCTAAATAAGCATAAGCAGCTTCTTTTGTAGCTCTACCATTTTGCTCTGCACTATCGGCCAAAAGGTTTTTTGAAGCAAACTCAAGATCCTCCGTGATTAATTTATACACATCTGCTTTTGGACTTCTTGCTGCTCCAACAATAGTTTGTTTAGTATAAATAGGCAAATCTCCCCAACGATTTACTAATAGAAAATAGTAATAGGCTCTCAAAAAATGAGCTTCTCCTAGGAATTTATTTTTTTTCTCTTGTGTCAATACAGAATTTGGCAATTCGTTAATTTTAGCCTCATTATCTAGCACAAAATTTGCTCTTGATATTCCTAAGAAACAAGATTCCCAATAATACTGAATGATATCATTACCAGCATCAAAAGTAAAATTTAGAAAAGGTCTTTTATTTCCTTCTAACTGAGGATTTCCTTTATTCTCTTGAGACATATTGTCTAAAGAGAAGAAAATATGTCTACCGTAAAGTCCTCTTGTTTGCAAATGTGCATAGGCAGCATTTACGGATGCTTGCACCTGAGCTTCTGTTTTGAAGTAAGTCTCTGGAGAAAGTTCGTTTGGATTTGTTAAATCTAAATCCTTTGTGTCACATGAATTTATGGCAAAAATTCCGGACAATAGTATAACTATATATTTTATATTTTTCATGATTTTATATATTAAAATGTTACGTCAAGTCCAAAGATTACTGATTTTGGTTGTGGGTATCTTCCTAAATCAATTCCTGCTGAATTTGCATTACCGTCTGCACGAGCAACTTCAGGATCTAAACCAGAATAATTTGTAATTGTAATAAGATTTTGTGCACTTACATACATTCTCAATTTAGAAAAATATTTGTCAAATGCGGTTCCACTAAGAGTATAACCCACTGTAATATTTTTCAATCTTGCGTAAGAACCATCTTCTACATATCGATCACTAGCCGAAGCCCAGTTTTGACTTGCTCCCAAAGCTCTTGGCAAAGTAGCTGAAGGGTTAGTTACAACACCATTTGCTACAATAGATCTACCAATAACATCTGTACTAGCATTGAACAAACGTTGCATTGCTTGTAATTCAAATTTAGTAGCATTAAAAATATTAATTCCTTGAACTCCTGTAATAAAACAGTTGAAATCAAATTTTTTGTAGGCTGCAGTAAGGTTTAAACCGTAAGTAAAATCAGGATAAGGATTCCCAATATTGACTTTGTCATCAGCGTTGATTAATTTATTACCATCTTGGTCAACAAATCTAATATCCCCTGGTTGAATCGCAGTTTGACCTGGTCCAAAAACAGCATCAACCTCTGCCTGATTTTTGTAAATTCCGTTGGTTTCTAAACCATAAAAATAGAATGCTGGTTGTCCCACTTCAAGTCTTGAGAAATTCTCTAAACCTGCTCTTGGAGATGGACCAGCTAGTACAGAAGTAACACCTGGTGCTAAATCTACAACTTCGTTCTTACTTGTTCCTAAATTAGCAGTTGCAGACCAAGTAAAATCGCCTTCTCTGTCGTTATAGCCTAAACTCACTTCAAATCCCTTTGTGCTAATATCCGCAATATTCTGAAATTGGCTTCCACCAGCAGATCCAACTGATGCAGGAAGTGGAACAGCAAAAAGAATGTCAGTAGCTTCATTATTGAAATATTCTATAGAGCCAGTAAATTTTTCATCATAAAGACCAAAATCCAAACCAAAGTTCCTATCATTTTTAGCCTCCCATTTCAAATTAGGATCTGCAGCGTTACCAGTTGAAACACCAGCGGCAGCTGCACCAGCAATTGGGTAAAAATAAGATGATACTAAAGTGGCACTGTATTGATAATTCGGGATTAAATCATTCCCAGTAGTTCCATTACTTGCTCTTAGTTTTAAGGTACTAAAAACAGAATTTTTCATAAAATCTTCTTTAGCTATGTTCCAACCTAATGCGACAGAATAAAAATTAGCCCAACGTTTGTTATCTCCAAAACGACCCGAACCATCACGACGAGCTGAAACCGCAAATAGGTATTTTTCATCGTAATCATAATTTACACGAGCAATATAACCTAAATTATTTTGTTCGTAAGAAGTTGAACCTAAACTTGGATCTTGAAGTCTTAGCTGATCGATTTCATCTGAAATGTAATAACGGCTACCTGCACTTATGTTTTGTCCTTTTCCATTCGTTTTTTCTATAATCCCTATAGCTTCTATATTGTGTTTATCAGCAATAGTTGTTTTGTATGTCAAGCTGTTAGTGAACATAATGGTTTGGCCCCTTTGGTTATTTTCAGTTGTTGTAGAGTAGCCTTGGCTATGTGCTGAACCATCTTTATAAGAAGGAACAAAAGTGTGGTCTTTCGAAGTATAATAATCTAATGATACTTGTGATCTGAATTTTAACCCTTTGTAAATATTATATTCACCAAAAATGTTTCCTATTATAGATAAACCATTAATATATTGATATCCTAAATTGGCAACACGAACAGGGTTTTCAGCATCTTGTCCGTCAATAGTTGATGGTCCTTGGTATCCGCCTAAACTGCTTTCATTATATACTGGTAAGTAGGGAGCCATTTTTATAGCATGCTCTAATAAAGTTCTTCCTCCTCCACTACGCTCAGGATTAGTCTTGCTAAATGAAATACCCATATTACTACCTACTGTTAATTTGCCAATAGTTTGTGTATTATTAGCTCTAAAAGAATAACGCTCAAAACCAGTACCAATGATAGATCCTTCTTGTTTTAAAATTTCTGCAGAATAACGACTAGATGACGTATCTGTTCCATTGGAGAAACTCAAATTGTAATCTTGCATTAAACCTGATTGAAAAATTTGATCTTGCCAATCTGTATTTATATTACCAAATTCGGCAGCTCGTGCAGTAAGATCACTACCTAAATCTTTTGCATATTTTAGATATTGTGTTGTGTCCATCACATCATATCTTTTAGAAACTGATTGTGATCCTAAGTAGGTATTAAAAGTAAGCACACCCGCTCCTTTTTTACCTTTTTTAGTTGTTACAATAATTACCCCATTAAAACCTTTGGCACCGTAAAGAGCCGTTGTTGAAGCGTCTTTTAAAACGGATATGCTCTCAATGTCATTAGGACTTAATCCTGACAGGTTTCCTGTTGTAACCCCATCGATTACATACAAAGGAGTACTGTTGTTGAATGTAGATAAACCACGAATATTAACTGTTGGGCTGCTTCCTGGCGCACCATTAATTACGGTTACCCCAGCTGCTCTACCTTGCAAAGCTGATTCTGCATTTGTAATAGGCACTGCAGCAATTTCCTTAGCCCCTACCACTGAAACTGCTCCAGTTACTTTGGTTCTTTTTTGTGCTCCATAAGCAACAACAACAACTTCACTTAAGTTTTGTGTAGACTCTATTAATTTAACATTAATTGAAGATTGACTTCCTACTGTAATAGTCTGAGAAATTAAGCCAATAAATGAATACGTAACTTTATCTGTAGAACTCACGTCCTTTAAAGAGTATTTCCCTTCAAGATCTGTTGATGCACTATTTTTAGTGCCTTGTACATTAACACTGGCTCCTGGCAGCGGTAAACCTGAGGCGTCTGTAACGACCCCTTGGATGGTCTTTGATTGCGCCATCACATCGTGAGTGCAAATCATTACCAATGCAATTATTGCAAATTTTAATTTCATAATCATATTTATTTGGTTTTAGTTAATTTAAAAATTGTTTTGAATTTTAAAAAATATATTTCTTTTACTTTTGATATTCAAGTCATAGTTTAGTTTACTACTTCTAAAATAATGTTTTACCATAATTGATTTTTTTTAGAAAATTTAGGTTTTAAGAATTAAATGAATAATGTATCTATTCATACTTAAATGGTGTTTAAAACACCCAATTTCGTTCTCATTTCATACTTTTAATTTGTTTAAGATTAAACAATTTGTTTAAGATTAGAAAAATAATATTTTGAAATTTTTTAATATATGACAAATTAGAACTTAACCTATGTGCAATATAACTTTATAAACTTTTTTTGTACCATTACATTCCGATAATTTTAGCAAACTTGTATCGACTTGGATTTTTACCTACCCAATCTGTAAGCTTTCTGCTTTAAAAAAAAATCGGTAATAATAATAATAATAATAATAATACTTGTAGATCAGATCTATCCTAGATTATTAATATATAAATTCATGTTAATTATCATAGAATAAAATAATCATCACTTTAATTTTATATAAACAGATTCGTCAATTGATTTTTTTTCAAAAAAGGGTGTGTTTCTTGTTTTTTTTATTTCATAAGCTTATTGTTTTCCTTTTTGGTTGGGTTAGTTAATTGTTTTAAGGTTGGACTATTCGAATCAGTACAAAATGGATTTTTGTGAAAACAAAAAGATTTCTGTATTGTAAATAGAATTTGTTATAATGAAATCAGTCGCAATCTTTTCTTTAACTTGCTAGAACTCCTCTCAAAATTTAGCTTTACACAATTGGACTACATCGTCATAATTTTTACTTTTTACTACATATAGAAAAGCAAATATAAAATATATTTTGAATAAAACAACCGATTGTGTAAAAATATCTATTTTAATTTACACTTATCGTAAATTTACAGTTAATACCCGTTTATTTGCAGTCTAATGAATGGATTAGATATTTCTTAGATAATGTTATTACTGCGATGATGATCCAAATACTCCAATATTCATCTTAATTACAGCGAAAAATTATTTTAAAACTTTATAAGTTTTATATCCTTTTGACATTTTTCTTAAATACATCAATTTGGGCATAAAACTACTTATAATTATATGATTTACATATAGTTAAATTAAGACTAACTTCTATAAATATCTGTCTACAACAGTGACATATTTATTTTTTAACCATTAACTAAAATAAGAAATTAATTACGTAATTGAATAAAGCTATAGCAGGTTTTTTCATTCTTGCCATATAACCAAAGCAGAAGTTTACAATGTAAATTTTCTGAAAAATAGTGAGCAATAATTATCTGATTACGTGCTTTTTGGGGATGGAGGTTATTTGTCAGAAAGCATTCAATTAGATTTACTTCAAACAGTTAATATGAAACTAAAAACTCTAAAAAGAAAATCAGAAAAGATTACATAAAACAAAATCCTGTTTTTAGAAAATCAAGAAAAAGAATTGAAACAATACATTCCCAATTACGCAAGCAGTTTGGGATTATAAACAAATTTTCGAAATCTTCCCAATGCATTATGACCCAAATTTTAGCAAAAAAAAAGCAGTACTTCAATTCTTCCAATACATTAGATTTGCTCAAGCTTTTAGAAAAAGACACTTACTAATTTGAAACTTTAACAACATCACTTTATCTTTTGGTTCTTTTTGGATGTTGTGAAACATGAACTAATGTTGTTGTTTTTTAAGGTTTGTAATATTGAGCGTATCGTCCCGAGCGCACAGTTATTGCATTTTAATCTTCCACAGAAAAACCAATCCTTTATGAATGTCTTAAATCAATGTCTGGTTACTTCCACAACAACTTTTTTTTCTATGCTTTTTCACGACAGAAAAAAATTCCATAAAAAAAGCATTGAAAAATAGACTATGGCTTAGATACAATAGCTTTTTCATTTAATTTTTAAATAAATACACAACCGATTGTGTATTGTGTTTTTTTTAATATATTTGCTTTGCTGAATTAAATTCCCAATAATTTAAATTTTACGTAAAAAAAGAATTTAATTATTACAGATAATTTACTTATAATCTATTCAATTATGAAAAAAACGCATCCGAATCCTAGTTATAACTAGAGTAAAATAATGTAAAACGCCTATAGCAGTCTTGTTTTGCTATAGGTTATTTTACAACAATTTTTTGTAATGATAATATCATGAAGGTTACAAGATATAGAGGATAATTATTTAAAAGTTTTGGATGAATTTTAAAGTAAAGACTTTTACCATAATAATTTGAATTAGTAGTTAGTTTCTGTACCAAAAAGTTTAGAGCTGGTTACTCTCTTCTTTTT
>CAUPKA010000057.1:0-11586 GCA_963511725.1 uncultured Flavobacterium sp. | reverse complement strand
TTTGGGAAATGATGCACGGGAGCAGAACAGATTGGGCAATGTTACTTGGTAGTATTTTTCTGCTAATCAAAGGCGGTGGTTATTGGTCTGCTGACAAAATTTTGATGAAGAATGGAATTTAGCAAGTAAAAATAAAACATCTGCTTGGTGTTATTATGATAATGATAAAAAGAATGGTTTGAAGTATGGCAAACTCTATAATTGGTATGCTATAACTGACCCTAGAGGAATTGCGCCAAAAGGATGGCATATTCCAAGTAAAGTAGAGTGGATAAAATTATCAACTTATTTAGGAGGCGATAGTATTGCAGGAGATAAAATGAAGTCAACATCGGGTTGGGATGTTTCAGGCGAAGGTAATAATGAAAGTGGATTTAATGGTTTACCAGGAGGATTTAGATTTGACTATGGTGAGTTTGGCAATATAACTGGCCTTGGATTTTTTTCGTCGACTACTGAAAATCCAGTTTCAAGCATAGAAGTTTTAACTCTAGATTATGGAACATCAACAACATTTTTCGCGCCTTTTGGAAAAGGTTTTGGAATGTCCGTTAGATGTATTAAAGACTAAAGTTCCTTCAAGATTTGGAGTAAGTTATTAATTCAATAAAGGTGTCAATTGACACCTTTTTTTAGTTTTAGACTATTTATAGATAATAAATTATTAATACTTTATATTATGAAAATTATTTTGAACGAGGATCAGGTAAAACGCCTTTTGGACACAATAACCAAAGAATCAGTTTTGGAAGAATCCGAAAAACCTAAAACTTTTAAGTTGACAAAATCAATTTAAGTTTAATCCATCCCCATTCTATTTTTTCAAGACCTCTCAACTATGGGAGGTTTTTTTATTCTAATTCACATCGATCTTGTATTAATTTGAAAAAAATGCCAAAAAATTTTTAATTGTTATTTCTCGATAAATTCCGGTTTTTGAGATTTTTCCTCCGAAAATTTTTCTTACGAAACCGAGCTCCCCTCTCAGATTGACCTAAATTGGGTAAGCAGTGCGAGGATTTAAGCAGGCCAGGAGGCAGCCCGCCCACTTGTATATACCATACCGGTGAAGATATCTGGCGCTTTTTCTAGAAATAATGTTTGACCCTGTGAAATGTAGAAAGAGTCTTCAGGTCCTGGTTGTTCTGGAGGATAATGTTTGACCCGAATACTGTAATTCAAAAAACTCCTGGGGCACTGGCGCTGAACTAGAATATGTTTGGCTTAAAAATCTATGAGAAGGTACTGGGAGTGTGGAAAATGTTTGACCCAACGTTTATATAAGTCTTATTGTGTTCCATTTAATTTATGTCTCAAAAAATTAAAATAATTCGAACTTTTTGGTTTGCTATTATATCTTAGCCTAAGCTAAATTCAAAGTATATGATGATAAAGGGTTAATTATTGCCACATTTAATAAGTATGTGAACATAATAATAAACAAATAATGGAATTCAAAAAGGCAAAACAAATCTTAAATAAAAACAGGGACAAAAAACTTACCGATGAACAAATAATTGAAATTTTGAAGTTTATTGAATTACTTGCAGATATATCAGTAAATAACTTTTTGAAGTCAATGAATGAAAAAAATAATAATCTGTAAATAAGAATTTTCATCCCCACCTAAAAGTGGGGATTTTTTATTTAGTTTATTTTTTAGGGTATACCTTTTATTGTGAGTTATCATCTAACACAATTTAGCACTTATTTAGCACTTTTGGTAGCGCATATTCACAAAATTAGAGTGTAATTAGCCCTAACCTAAAATTGTGAAATATGAAAGTCCTGTATGTTAGAACTAGTACGACAGAACAAAAAACTGATCGCCAAAGAGTAAATGAAAAAGAGTATCAACTTGTTATTGAGGACAAATGCAGCGGCGCATCGGATTTATTTGAAAGACCTGGGGGAGAAAAAATATTATATCTTCTTTCAAAAGGAATGTTAACAGAGCTACACGTATGGGAAATTGATAGACTCGGGCGAAATCTTCTTACAATATTAAATAACATTAAATTTTTTACCGAAAAAAAAATCTGTGTTCATTTCGTTTCTCAAGGTTTAAGAACACTTCAACCCGATGGAACTGAAAATAATATTTCTAATATGATTATTAGCATCTTAGGGATAGTCGCACAAATGGAAAAATCTATAGGGCGAGACAGACAATTATCTGGAATTGCATTAGCAAAACTTAACAAAAAATATACCGGTAGAAAAAAAAATAGTAAAGAGGATGTCTATAAGTTTTTATCTAAACCGAAAAATCTGAAAGCAATTGAATATATAAAAAAGGGGTATAAAAATGTAGAAATAGCAAAGATTGTAGGGTTACATTATAATACAGTTACTAAAATTAAAAAATTAAAATTTGAAAAATAAAAAATCCTCTTCTAAACTCAACTTGTAAACTTTTAAATATATTATTGATTCGTTAATAAAATAATATCTTTTGATATGTCTGCTCTAACAGTTATTAAAGTAAAAACCTCACTTAAAATGGGGCTAATCTAAAATGGTTGAAATCGGATTCATATTTTATTTTTCGACTTTGTTTGTGATTTATGTGGTGATGACCATTAGAGATTCATTACTAAACAAGAATAAGTCTGCTAAAATCAGAGACCTTAGAATCTCAAAGAAAAAAATGGTGGAAAACGTATTACACTGGTGTGAATTAAATCATTCCGCTCCTAGGTATAGAGGGAAACTGTCATACAAAATCAATTATTATAGTCACAACAAAGTTGAGGGAAGTTACTGTGGTTATACCAAAAACATTACCATATATATAACCCCCGATAAAAGAATCATTGATGTGGTAGATACTCTGCTTCACGAATACAAACATCACATAGATATGCGGACACAAAAGGAGGTCAAACAATATTTTAAAGTTCTTGATGAAATCGGGTATGACAACCATCCATTTGAAATCGCCTCTCGTAATTTTGCCCAAAAGTATCGAAATTTGTGTTTTGAAACTTTAAAAAATAATTGGCTCTGATTCGCAAAAGGGTCGATTCCCTACTAATTCTTTTCACACTATAACTTCTAATCTCCTTTAATGTTTTTTTTGTGATTGTAATACCTCTAAGGGGAAATCAGGTTAATAAAACTATATAAACTATATACAAATTACCACTCAGATTCCTACGACAAAATCGCACCAAAAACTTACCCAATAATTACGACTAAAAATAAAATTTGGGACAGATTTCGTTTTGTAAATTTTAAAGTATATATTTTTTAAAAAAGCAAAATATGAAACAAAATTCGAAACAAATTAGAATCCCATCCAACATTGATTACGACCAATTATTCTCCAAAATCGAGGGTAAAGACAGCTACAAAAATGAACTAATTGACGCCACTTATGTGGTTCTCTCTTTTCTTTTCCCATCTGAAAACTACATCAAGGCAACAAGTGGTTTCGAAGGGTTTAAATCCATTAATAATGTAGAGATAAACAAAATTATCAGAAACAGATTTGGAAAGGTTAAAAGTCTTCTTATGGATGTAAATTCTCATACATCAGGTGCTATTCTAATTGAGAAAAAAGAATACCAGCCGGGTATTGTTTCAATGGGTTACAAGTTAAATGATGAACTATTTTTAAACCCTGGCGAGAGATGGGTTGGATTAGGGCCAAATGCAGAGAAAAGATTATTAAGATATGAAGAGGAAGGAATTAAGAAATATGAGGACTTCAAATCAACGTACGAATTCCTCCTTGATAAATATGAATCTGATATTACAATTGATGACGGTGCATTTGATTATGTAATTAAACTTAAATCAGTACTGCTTGAAAGAGTTGCTAAATATGATGGAGACAAGGATGAAATGACAAAAAGAGTTAATTATACCATTAAGGAAATGAACTCCAAGATTCGTGCTATTCAAAAGAAGAATTTTAGACCTTCTGTATCTAAAAGTAATCATCGTTTGAACTCTGTTGTCACTACACTCTATAGAGAACTTCGGTACTATCTTAGAATCAATGGTAATAAATTAGTGGAAGTGGATTTAAAAAGTTCTCAACCGTATGTGCTGGGTTCTATTCTTACTAATAGTTTCTTCAGTGGTGATTCTAATATTGATTTTAGTCTAATTAAAATTTATCCTCAATTATATAATCAACTTAATTACATTGTTTCTAAATCTACTACTGATACTACTTCTCTTATTGGTAATTCCCTATATAATAATAAAAAAGGTTTCCCGAAGTACTTTATGACTGGCGGGTTAGATTTTTGTAAAGAAGTTCAAACTTATAGAAATCTTCCCTTTAAAGAAGGGTTCTACCCTCATCTGAATAACACTTTTTTAAATGGAGATTTTGAAACACAAAAGGTAAAGGATAATGTAATGTTATTACTGAACTTTCAGAATTTAAGGGCGAGAAATCATATCTCTTTAATTCAAAATTTTAAAAGCTATTTTCCGAATATTAATTTGTTTATTGAAAGTTTAAATAATTTTAAAAAGTTGAAGTCTACGATTGCTATATTGATGCAAAGGTCAGAATCCTATTTGTTTTTACAAGTTGGTTGCAAAGCAGTAAATGAACGATTACCGGATGTTCCTTTTCTTACTATTCACGATTCTATACTAATTGAGAATAAATATTCTGAAGTAGTTACTCCAATCCTGAAGCAAAGTTTAAATTCAGTTACAGGTTTTGAAACCGGTATTAACGTCAAAGAAATTTCTGACCCAATGACCACATTAGAATTTGACATTGAAGAAATTTGGAATGAAATAATAAAGAAGTAAGTATAATATTTTTATTACATTTATGACAACCAAAAAAATTCGATTATGAAAGTTTATATTACATCGACACCTGATTTTGAAGAAGACAAATTAAAAGATGTTTTAGATACCTTAAATCTAACAAGCGGGGTACTCAAATTTATTCAATCATCACCATTAACTAATAAACAATTAGGTTTAATTGACAATTCGTATAAAACAATTGATAATGATGAAATTTTATCATTTAATCAATTGTTTGGTATATGTGAATGGTATCGAGCCAATCTTAATATTGATGATGATTCCTTTGTAGTAATGATAACCAATATGAATATTGCCGATGAATGGTTTAGTGCTTTTAGAGGTAAAAACATTTTCATTGATGGAAACAATTGGAATCATTTCACCAAAAAAGATTCAAAATTTGGAATTGCATATCAAGTAATTGAGAATATTTTTCAATCCCTTATCAATCTCAACATTGAAGGAGTTTTAGACGAACTAATACATCAAAAAGCAATTGGTTGCATCAATGATTATTGTGATGATAAAGAAGAAATAACTCTTAAATTAATGACTGCTCATATATGTCCAAAATGTATGGAAAGAGCTAATGAAATGATTATTGACCAATCATTAATAATTCACATTAAAAATTCTTTGAAAACAATAAGAAACGTTTATGAACTTGAAGGTGAAAATTTTGAAGATAACCTTCCCTCTGTAACTATAAGCGAGGAAGGTAAAGTGTTAATTGGCAACTTAGATTTAGATCTTCAAGAAGTTCATCAGGCGATTTATATTTTCTTTTTATCAAATCTTCAAGGTGTTGAAAAAGAAAAAGTCCACGAAAATGCTAATAAAATATTTAACATTTACAAAAAAGTAAAAAAACGCACCGCATTAAAAACCCCGATAGGAAATATTTTTGGTTATAAAATAAATAAACAAATCAATAAGAATAATGTTTATTTTATTGATAGAAATGAGCAATTTGACAGACTCTCTACTGTTCGTTCAAAAATTAAAGACAAGATTGTTCAAAAATTAGGCGAATCCTTTTTAAAATTTTATAACATAAATTTAGTAGAAACAAATACTCCTGAAATTTTCAAAATTGACATTCCTGAAAATAAAATTAATATTCACTCTAAATTCAATGATTTAGCGGAATAAGTTTCATTAGTCAATCTTGACTAACCCATAGTCAAAAAAATTTTACAGCCCTGTTTTTACACGTTTTCTACGTTTGTCCTCGAATTAATAATCAAACAATTAATTATGACGACAACATTAAAAACATCGGTTAACAAGGAATTTCAAACTTCTTTAAATTTTGTAGACACACAGGTTTTAAATAAATCTGTGTTGTCATCAAAATACAACAACCACAAACAATCAAAAAAAGGATTCAAGATTCAGATTTCATCTTTTGAATCATTTACACCTTTCTCATTTTCTGTTTATTTCAGAAAAAGTAATTCCCGGTTTAAAGTTTCTCTAAGACATAATCAGTCTTTTAGGGATAATCAACACTATTCATTTAACGTAGAACCTAAAGTAATTCAATTAATTCCGAACTAACGTACAGAAATCACGATTCTGACGGTACAAGGTATTTTAAGAATCCATCGGCTATATAATAGTTTGGTGTCGTAAAAGTCAATGAAATATTAAAACAATAAAAAAATCAAAAAAAAATTAAAATGTATAAAAGTATCATTCAAGATTCCATTTTTAAGGAATACAAAAATTTCGATTATCAATGGCATTTCAATGCTGAAACAGGAGAATTAACATTTTTAAATAACCAATTAAATAATAATTAAGATGAAAAATCAAGTAGTTAAATTCAAAGTAACAGATTTAGAAATTCACCCGAAAATTTTACCAACAATCCAAGAGAAAAATCTATCGTTGATGAATTATACAATGAAAAGGTTTGGTCAACAACAACCAATTTCTACTGTAATTAGAGATGGCAAAAAATATGTAGTTGATGGAACATCTCGTACAATTGTTGCGGATTCTTTAGGGTTAGAGTATTTAGATTGTTTGGTGTTAGATACACCTGAGGATGGAATTTTAGAATGTAGGATTCGTATTAACCAAAAAATTAGAACAAGTATGATTGAAAAATGTTTAGAAATTGAAAACTTCTTGAATATTCTTGGCAAATCTCAAGGTAAGAAAAGAGAGATGTTGGGATTCCAAAATCAAGACTCGGATGAAGAGTATGGATTAGTAGGAAAAGATAGATTCCAAATTGCCTGTGTGGTTCTTGGCTTAGATATTAAACCATCAACTTTGAGAAAATTGATGCACGTTTTTTGGGAAGAATATTATAGTGAACAAAACACAGGTACTTTAAAATTGTTGGATGAAGGTAAAATTTCCATTAGTAAGGCTTATGATTTATTAAATGTTAAAGAATCAAAATCCGAAAAAAGTGAAAATCTTAAAAGATTAAATTTTGAATCAAAATCCTTGGACGTAAGTTATCAATTGTTTAACACATCGTCTATGAATATGACAGATGTAAAAAACAACTCAGTGAGTCTTTTTGTCGATTCTCATCCGTATTTTCAATTGAGGAAATATCGCAACCAAGATATTCTGTCCCACGGACAAGAAACTACGGTTAAAGAGTATGTGTCAAACTTTGTTGAATTCTGCCGAGAAAAAAGAAGAAAATTAGCTCCCGGAGGTGTTATGGTTACTGTTTTGGGTGAGACCTACAGAAGTGGATATCAAGGAGTTTGTAGTAAAGTTGAAGTTGCTTTAGAAGAGGATGGTTGGGAATTACTTGATGTTAATATTTGGGAAAAATCAAACCAAAAATATACCCCACATCCATTACGATTTGTAAACGCTTATGAAAGAATTATTGTTGCTCGTAAACCAGGTGGAGAGACTTATTTTCAAGAAGTTATGAAGAAGTCTTCGACTAAAGATTATAAAGCTACAAAAACTAATAATGGAACTTTTTATATGGCGTCACCAGAGTCTTGTATTTCTAATGTATTTAGAACTTCAGTTCATCAAACCTCGGAATTAAAAGTTGTAGATAATGACTTTACACACGACGGTCCCTGTCCAGAAAAAATATATAAATTTTTCATTGAAGCATATTCTAGACCTGGTGACACTATTTGCGACGGGTTTGTAGGTTCGGGAACTATTGGTGTTGGTTTGTTTATGGGAAGAAACGTTATTGGTTATGATGTTGACCCTGTATCTATCAAATTCGTTAAAAAGAGATTTGATAAGATTTTAGAAGAAAAAGAGACACCAAGTGTTTTAAGAATTGCCGCATAGTTTTCCATAAATTAATGATTCACAATTTTTTTGTGATTTAATACCCCCTTTCTTTTCGTGAATTGAATTTACGCACCATTAACTTGGTGGGTCAGGGACTTTCTATTTCAAATTTTAACTTAAAACTAACCGGGGTTATGTTTCATAACCCCACTTTAAACCCCAGTGGGTGGGAGTTAATCCACAAAATTACTATGAAAAAATTGAAGAAAATTTCTAGTCAAGATTTAGTAAATGAGTTGATTAAAAGAGGAGATGATTTTTCTACATTTTATCCCAATTCTAAGATTACTAGTCCATCAAATTATCTTGAAATTCCCTTTGAACACATTTTGGAGATGACATCTTGCGATGAGGAGTACACAGAAGAATTTTTTGATGAAAATTTTATGGCTGTATATAATTCAATGGATTGGGATGATGTCCGTGAAAGAGCATTCATCTATGTCATTGATTTTATCATCTTGACTTTGAGAAATAAGTTTAATGAATATGACCCTTACAATGATAAAGTTTGGGAAGTAGAAATTTAAAATTGAAAAAATTAATCCTAAAATTTCATTGTTAACTAAAAAGGCTGTAGCCTAGCTTCAGCCTTTTAAAACAAAAAAGATGGTAAAAGAACCACGTTACTTAACAGTAAAAATGTTAGCGGAGTACTTACATATTTCTACTTCAAACATATACAAAAGAATAACTGACAACTCCATTCCACATATAAAAATGGACAAGAGAGTATTGTTCGATAGAGAACAAATCGACCAGTGGATGTCGAATGGGTGTCAATGTCAATCCGAATTTCCAACCCTTAAATCAGCTTAAATTATGGCAACATTTACATTATTATTGGACACAAGAGTAAAGAAGAAGAACGACCAATTCAATTTATCGATTCGGGTTATTAATGGTTCTGAACAGATTTATTTGAATATTTCACAGATGACAAAGGAGCAGTACAATCAAATTTTTGTAAAGAAAACAATGGACTCGAAGAGTATTAGTTTTAGAGAATCTTGTTACGAAAGATTATCCAAGTGCGAAAGGATTTTTATGGATATGAAACCATTTGATAAACAAAAGTTCAGAAAATTGTTTTTTGCAGAAGATGAGGAAGAATTCGAATCGTTAATGTTGTCTGATTTGTTTGATAGGTTTGTGAAAAATTATACTAATCTTAAACCACAAACCCAGAAACACTTTAAGTATTCGAAATCAGTATTTGAAACTTTCAATCCCGGAATGAGTGTAACTGAGGTATCAGCGGTTTTCATTAATAGATTTGTCAAAGAAAGAATAGAGTCGGGGGTTAGTCAAAGTGCAGTAAATTCTAATTTGCGTGATTTACGAAGAGTGATTAATTATTTCATTAATGAGGAAAAGGTTATACCTGAATCGTATCAATATCCTTTCGGAAAAGGAGGGTATAGTATTCAAAATTTTTTCCCAAGAAAGTTGGTTATGACCAATTCAGAGATTGCCAGTGTAATTGAGTTGAAAGAGTTTGATTCCAAACAAGAGGAGTACGCTAGAGATATATGGGAAATGTTGTACCGATGCAACGGAATTAACTTTGCGGATTTACTTCGAATGAGATGGGATAATATTCAAGGTGAATACTTGATTTTCTTCAGAAAGAAAACAGAGACCACACGAAAGAGTAACAAAAAGGAAATTGTAGTACCACTTTCTCTAAAATTAAAGGAATTGATTGATAAGATTGGCGTAAAGGATAGTCCTTTTATTCTTGGTAAGTTGAAGGATGGATATACTGATTCGATGTTTGAGAATAAAAATCATAAATGGAAGAAGATTGTAAATCAAAGATTGGATGAGATTTCAAAGCGATTGAATCTTTCAATACCATTAAGGATTAAAAATGCAAGAGATTCTTATGCAATGACATTAAGACGAGCTGGTGTGTCTAAAGATAATATTGGGGATATGTTAGGGCATTCGAATTCCATTGTAACTGAACATTACTTGGGGAGTATGAATCCTGAGACAACATTCGACATTAACAAACACCTTTTGTAAGGTGTTTTTTATGAAATACAACTAATTTTTATATTTTTGAATATTGGTTAACCAAAATGAACAAATAAGAACGGAAACAAGTCCATAAAATTAATTAGTAATGGTTCGAAATTTTAAAAACATAATATGGTTGTTGATGGTATTAATTTTGCCTTTCTCATCTTATTCCCAAAACGACATAACACAATTTCTTGACATTCCTGTTGATGGATACAAATCCGAAATGTTACAAAAGTTAAAAAACAAAGGTTTTACAAGCAAAAAGTTTAATGAGGATATATTAGAAGGGGAATTTAATGGAACTAATTTTAACTTAATTATTGGGACGAATAACAATAAAGTTTGGCGTGTTGCTGTCAGAGATATTAATCCATCAAACGAAACCCAAATTAAAATTAGATTCAATAATCTAATTCAACAATTCGTAAATAACAGTAGGTATGTGACTCAAGCTGATTCAACTATAGCAAAATATAATATTCCCGAAGATGACGATATTTCCTATAACATTTCGGTCAAAAACAAACAGTACGAGGCTACATTTAGTCAAAAATCTTTAAAATTTGATACTTTAATTAATGAAAAAAAACTTCTTAATTCGAAAGAAAAATTAAATGATAAAGAACTTGATAGGCTTTTTGTAATAATCAAAGAATTAACAGAAGAATCAATTAATAGTATATTGCATAAGACAGTTTGGTTTATGATTCAAAAAGACAATGATGGATATCGAATAGTTATTTTCTATGAAAATGATTATAATAAAGCGAAAGGGGAAGGTCTCTAATTGAAGAATTTAGAATTATAAATAATTATGAGCGCTGAAGAAATTAAAAATCAATATTTGACTATTGACGGCAACCATATAAAGCCTATGCAAAAAGTAAATACTTTAAAGAGTAAAGACGATTTGTATGATGTTTTAAAATGGTGGAATATAATATCCACTAACCAAACAATAGGGGATTTAAAAACTATGAACAATAATCAGAAGTTGATTTTAATTCAAGTAGGTTCTTCAAGCTATTATATCAATGCGGATTCAAGTAAAATTGGAGTTAAGGAGTTTCTTTCGAATAAAGGAAACCCGTGGAAAATCATAGTTAATGAAAGTGGTAAAAGAAACAAAGTAACGAATAGACTTGACGAAGAACCAATCCCGCATTTTTATATGTATAAAGAAATTTAGTTTAAAAACGCTTAGCAGTAAAACGAGCAAGGTTTTGAGCAAGGTTTTATGAAAAAGAACATAAAATAGTGACAAATAATGGAGATTAACCAAATGTTAAAACCCTGAAAGTCAAAGATAGTAAGGTCTCAGAAAAACCTTGACAAACACTGTTAATCAGAGGGTCCTTGGTTCGAGCCCAAGAGGGGGAGCAAAAAGCAAAAAGCCTTTACAGCAATGTAAGGGCTTTTTTTATGTCAAGTAACTTTGCAAGTATAATAATTCAAACTTATTTCTTGGCA
>CAUPKA010000056.1:0-12148 GCA_963511725.1 uncultured Flavobacterium sp. | reverse complement strand
TTGAAATACGCATCTGGTGGCGGGAAACTCCTGAGATATGTTGCATCCTTAAAAATACGAAAAATCCTGTTTTAAAACAAATACTTTGCTATATTTGTTTAGAACAAAAACCGAAGTTTTTTCACAGACTGACGTTAGCGGATATAATCGACCAAAATTATGAAAAAAGAGAATTGTTATTTAGAGTTTGATTATTTTGAAGATTTGAAATTTGAAGATTTGAAATTCACTTTTGAAAAAATAAAATATTCGAAAAATAACTCAATTGAAACTAACGATAATTATTGGTTAGACAATTTCCCTAAATATTCCATTGAGAAATTTTGGTTTTTAGATTCGGACTTGAAACCGAATTTTAAAACTGCCGACAAAACAGAATTTAATTGGCACTTTTATTCTTTGATAGAATTATTGAGCATAAATTACGGAATAGAATATATTGACTTAAAGAAAGTAGACAAAAACAAAGGTTTACTTGAATATAATCCTTACGAATATCCGTATGGCGGAATTGACGGAATCGTAATGTTTGTAAAATCTTTTAATTGTATTCCGAAAATAATTGATGACGGTACAAGTGTTTATGAAATAAACTTTGAAACTTCTGAAGTATTTAATATTACAGATTTAGAAGATGAAAACAAACAAAATAGTTCTGTGGAAAAATTTAATGCGGTTAAATTATTATATAAATTCGCAAACAGATTTAAACAATAGAAAATTACATCCGCTAACACACGCTACAACGGATTTGGGCATTGGGCTTAATGGAAAGATGGTTTTGTATTTGTGATTATTTGGCAAATCCGAAAATAGGGCTTAATTTAATCCCAAACCCGCTGAGTAGCAAGACGTTGTGCGATATCAACAAGAAACAGAACGAATAAATGAAAAAAACAGTTTTACTTTTAGTTTTAATAAACTTTCAATTTGTGTTTTCGCAAACTGAAAAAATCACGATAGAAAAATTAAAAGAGGATTTGAGTGTTTTTAAACAAATCAGAGAAAAAGCAAATTCAGGGCTTTACAAATACAAAACAAAAATACAAATTGACAGTATTTTCGATTGGGCAAATGATGAAATTCAAAAACCATTAACAACAATTGATTTTTTTAAAATAATTACTCAATTAACCGATTTTGAGGGAAGTGTTCACAATGATACTCGATTGCCGATTGAAATTGTAAAAGCGTTCGGAGAAACTGGTGGCTATTTCCCTTTTACTGTTAAACTACTAAAGAATGATTTATTAATCAATATTTCAAACGCAGAAATTCCACTTGCATCAAAAATTCACAAAATAAATGATATTGATATTAATCTAATTCTTCAAAAAATCAGAAAATATTACACAACTGATGGATTAAATATTTCGGGGAAATCTATTGGAATTAATTCAATATTTGCAAAATATTATAAATATGAATTTGGAATATTTGATACTTTCAAAATTGAGTATTCTGAACCTTATTCAACAGAAATTATCACAAAGAACATCAAATCAATTTCAAATAAATTAAGGTATGAAAGTTTTTTAAATCGAAATTCTAAACCAATTGATAGCCTAAATTATACAAATTTCAAGAAAGAAGAGAAATATAAATTTGAATTTAAAAGTAAAAACATTGCTGTTTTAACTGTAAATAGTTTTAATATCGGTGGAAACAAGAATGCAAGAGAACATAAGATTTATAAAAAACATTTGGAAAAGTGGTTTAAAGAACTGAATGATTTAAAAGTTCAAAACTTGATTATTGATGTTAGATTTAATGGTGGCGGAACAGATCCAAATGATATATTATTATTTTCATTTCTTGCAAATCAAAAATTTAGAGAAAATAAATCAGCATTTATAAATACAACTAAAATACCTTTTTCTGAATATTTAATTTGGGACGATGAAAATAATAAAATAACTGAAAAAGAAAAAAAGAGATTTGAAAAAGAACTTAATGAAGAATTTCCGAATTTCATTGATGGTAAGTATTACCAAAGTGTTGAGTACAATAAGTTTATAGAGCCAAATAAATATGCGTTTAAAGGTCGAATTTACCTCTTAATTAGTGAACGAATTGCATCCGCAGGTTCGCTTTTTGCTTCATTAGTTGCGAGTAATACAAATGCAATAACAATTGGAAACGAAACAATGGGCGGATATTTTGGGCATAACGGTCATACACCAGTAGAATATCAATTGCCAAATTCAAAAATTATTACCAAATTTTCGATTGTAAATTTAGAACAAGATGTAATAAAGAAAAAAAATCAAAAACATGGGAGAGGAATTATTCCAGATATTTATAAAACACAAACATTATCCGAATTTATAAAAAATGAAGACAATACAATTGAATTTACAATAAGACAAATAGAAGAAAAAAATTAACATCGCACAACACACGCTACAAGCAATTTGGGGATTTGGCTTAATTTAAAGTCTGTCTTGTGTCAGATAAATTTGTGTTTATCCGAAGATTTTGCTTCCTTAATCCCAAACTGCTTGTAGCGCGAGAACGTCAGGCTGTGAAAAAACCTCTTCAGATTTAGAAAGTATTCGGAGGACTACCAAAGAAAAAACTCAAATATGAGATTCTCAAGAGGCTGATTTTAGTTTTTTCACAGACTGACGTTAGTAGCAAGTGTAAAGCACTTCTAATGACTAATGTTTTATTTATGAAATTGGACTAAAAAGTTAACTTTGTAAAAAAACGAAACCCGACGGTTTGAATTGCTTCAGGGACGACATCGGGAATAAGATTATACAAAGGTACATAATAAAATTAAATACCCAAACAAAATAAATGAGATATTCAGAATTCGAGAAAATTATGTCAATTGCTAGAATGAGTCGTTATACGACTGCAACAATTAATACTAGAAAAGCAATGACTTTATATCGTTTAAATCTCAGATTATCACAGGAACTTTTTACAATTATCTGTTGTTTTGAAATTAGTCTTAGGAATGCAATCAATAAACAATGTATTCCAATATTGGGAAACGATTGGCTTAGAAACGGAGCTTCTGCTGGTGGATTTTTTGACAATGGACGTTGTCGATTAACAAGAGATAACATCAATGACGCTGTTTCAAAATTAAATCATAATTACACTCATAGTAAATTAGTTGCGGAACTTGGATTCGGTTTTTGGAGATTTATGTTTGCGCAAAATCAATTTACTGCGACAGGGAGAATGTTATTACGAATATTTCCTCTAAAACCAATCAGTACTCCAGCAATTCAGTATAACAATATATATTTATTCAACCAGTTAGCACAGATTAATGACATAAGAAATAGAATTGCACATCATGAACCTATCTGTTTTTTAACTGGCCAGCCGGTTAAAGATACATCTTATGTAAGACAACATTATACAGCAATTAAAACACTTTTTCAGTGGATGGATATTGATGAAGGTGCTTTATTATACGGGCTTGACCATGTGGAAAATATCTGTGACCAAATTGATGCTCTATAAAAACACCTGCTACTAACACACGCTACAAGCAATTTGGGGATTTGGCTTAATGTAAAAATTGGTTTGTATTTGGAAGATTTGGCAAATCCGAAGAATGGGCTTAATTTAGCCAAAAAAACCGCTGATTACCAGAACATTGCCAAATATTTTACCGCAAAAAACTTTAAATAAAAAAAAGAAATGAAAAAATTTATAATTATTCCACTTGTCATCTTATTAATATCTTGCGGAGCTGCATCGGTAAAAACAAACATTACTAATAATTCAATTACTGAAAAACTTAAACACACTGAAGTTTTTCTAATTAATAATGCAAAAGATTTGCCAGAAAATTCAATTTTAATAGGAAACATTAAAATTGGAGATAACGGTATGTCAACAAAATGTTCTAAAGAAGAAATAATAAAAGACGCAAAAGAAAGTGCTAAAGTTAATAATTCAAATATAATTTTAATTGAAGAAATAACTCCTCCTAACAATTGGAGTTCTTGTTATGGATTAAAAGGTAAACTTTATCACAATAATACTGAAAATATTAACAAGCTTATTGAAGCAAACAACAGTATATTTGATAAGAATGCAGATTTTGCAAAAATTCATTTTATCTGTAAAAGTGAATATAAAAGCATTTCAACCGATATGCATTTAGGTTTAGTCGGGGGGAAATTTCACATAAAACTTGGTAATGAAAAATTTAAGATTTACGAAAATACAATTGTAGAAAAAGAGATCAACAACGAAGGTGAAATTGAAATTTCTGGTAGTTCATACACTAGAGGAGGAAAAGTGAAATTAAATATTAAAAAAGGTTCTGAATATTATATTACTGTAACTACTCAAAGTAATATGGGAGTAAGAGTCGTGCTCCAGGAAGTCAGCAAAATAGAAGGAGAACAATTAATAAATCAAATTTCAAAACTTTCTAAATAAAAAAACATCTGCCAACACACGCTACAAGCAATTTGGACAATAGGCTTAATGGAAAAATTGGTCTTGTATTTGGCAAATCTGAAAGATAACACTGATTTAGCCCCAAACTACTTGTAGTGCCAGAACGTCAGGCTGTGAAAAAACCTCTTTTTGCCATTAAAATCTTCAAATTTCACAATCCTACAATTCAAATAAAGCCTTCTAATAAGGCTTTATTTTTAGGCTGCCAATTTCATGGAATAAAAATTGTTGGCTGTATTTAGCTTTAAATGAATCGTTTTTAGCAAAAACAAGACTTTTGCCTTATAGCATTACAGCATACAGAATGGTTTTTCCAAGGTATGCTTCTCATCATTGGCGGACGGTATCTAACATTTTCTACTATTTATGGAATCAGACTTTATTGGATTTTAGGAGCCAGTTTAGGAGTTGCAGCATACTTATTATTTTACAATAGTTTACAATCTTTTGGTACTTTGTTAACTGGTTCACTTATTGAAATTTCGTTTGGTCTTCTTATGTTTTTATCTTTTCGAAGAAACAATAAAAATGCTTAGAGTTGTTGTATTTAAACAAAATACCAGATCCCGCACATTTACAATTCGTGTTCGCAACAATAAGTTACTAAGCTAATATACCATAGAATATTTTTCTCATATTAATCAAATCCGGCTTTACAGCTAATCATTTTATAATCAACTAAATACCCCCCCCATTTAACGGTTGCGTGATGGATAAAAGCCAATTTCATTATGTTAAGAGTTGTAATACCTAACAGTTTTTTTTAAACCTGTTAGGTATTACAACTCTTTCCACTTCTCCTTAACTTAATAACATTGAGCCCGACCTAATGATTAAAAAAAACACCTATTGAAAAATAAATGTATTTGGGTTTAAATTTCATTGCTTTTTTGAATTTGTTGTTGGAATTCCTTTTATCGTTGAAATTGCCCCCGAAATCATTTGTCTTACGGTAAAAAAAAATTACTTTTGCAGCAGTTTAACTTTTACACATAAAATGAAGCCTAACACACAACAATTAAACGATTTAACTATCCAAGTAAGAAGAGACATTCTTCGTATGGTTCACGCTGTTAATTCAGGTCACCCAGGAGGGTCTCTTGGCTGCACCGAATTTCTAGTGGCCTTGTACCAAAATCTTATGGATCGCAAAGAAGGATTTGACATGAACGGCGCTGGAGAAGATTTGTTCTTCCTTTCAAACGGACATATTTCACCTGTATTTTACAGCGTTTTGGCAAGAAGCGGTTATTTTCCGGTAGAGGAATTAGCTACTTTCCGTTTGATCAACTCAAGATTACAAGGACACCCTACAACTCATGACAATTTACCTGGAGTACGTATTGCTTCTGGTTCATTAGGACAAGGATTATCTGTGGCAATTGGTGCGGCTCAGGCTAAAAAACTAAACAAAGACAGCCATATCGTTTACACGCTACACGGTGACGGTGAGCTGCAGGAAGGTCAAAACTGGGAAGCGATTATGTATGCATCTGCTAAAAAAGTGGATAATCTTATCGCAACTGTTGACCTTAACGGAAAACAAATTGACGGTACTACCGACGAAGTTTTGGCAATGGGAAGCATTCGCGCTAAATTCGAAGCTTTTGATTGGGAGGTTATTGAAATTACCAAAGGAAATGACATTGAAGCTATCATTGGAGGAATGAATGAAGCAAAAGCAAGAACCGGAAAAGGAAAACCAGTTTGCGTACTGCTTCATACTGAAATGGGTAACGGTGTAGATTATATGATGTACAGTCATGCTTGGCATGGTAAAGCACCAAATGATGCACAGCTTGCAAATGCTTTGGAACAAAATTATAATACTGGAGGTAACGCAGATTATTAAATAATTTTTGAATTGTGAATTTTGAATTTCGCTTCAAAATCTTTCAATTTTTAAATCTTTGAATTTAAGATACATGAAAAAATATATAAACACAGGAAGTAAAGATACCCGCTCAGGTTTTGGAGTAGGAATGACTGAATTAGGTCAAAAGAATGAAAACGTAGTGGCACTTTGTGCTGATTTAATTGGATCATTAAAATTTGATGATTTCAAGAAAAATCACCCAGAGCGTTTTTTCCAAATTGGAATTGCAGAAGCAAATATGATTGGAATTGCTGCAGGATTAACTATTGGAGGAAAAATTCCTTTCACTGGAACTTTTGCTAACTTTTCTACGGGCCGTGTTTACGATCAAATTCGTCAATCGGTAGCCTATTCAGAGAAAAACGTGAAAATTTGTGCTTCTCACGCAGGATTGACTCTTGGAGAAGACGGTGCTACTCACCAAATCTTGGAAGACATAGGGTTAATGAAAATGTTACCAGGAATGACTGTAATCAATACTTGTGATCACAATCAGACAAAAGCAGCGACATTAGCACTTGCAGATCATCATGGTCCAGCTTATTTGCGTTTTGGACGTCCAGTAGTACCTAATTTCATGCCAGCTGACGAACCTTTCATCATTGGAAAAGCGATTATGCTTAACGAAGGAACTGATGTAACAATTATCGCTACTGGACATTTAGTTTGGGAAGCTTTGGTTGCTGCCGAAGCTTTGGAAGCCAAAGGAATCTCTGCCGAAGTAATCAACATCCACACTATTAAACCATTAGACGAAGAAGCGATTCTAAAATCATTGGCCAAAACCAAATGTGTTGTTACTGCCGAAGAGCACAACATGCTTGGAGGTCTTGGAGAAAGCGTTTCTAGAGTTTTAGCGTTAAACAATCCATCTCCACAAGAGTATGTAGCCGTTAATGACAGCTTTGGAGAGTCTGGAACTCCAGAACAATTAATGGAGAAATACAAACTAAACAATCAAGCGATTGTCGAAGCTGTAGAAAGAGTGATTAAAAGAAAGTAATCTTTCGACATAACTATAAAATCCCATCTCGTTGTAAAAAATGAGATGGGATTTTTTTTGTGCTTTTTTATTTAACTTCCTTAGTGAGATTACTTCGTTCCTAGCAAAAACACATATGTCTCCTTTTCGAGAAACGAAACAATCAATCTATAAAGCCCTTTTTTTAAATTATTACATAAAAAAATCCCATTTACCAGAAACACTGACAAATAGGACTTTCTTTTTTACTATTATATTTTATTGACTCATTTTGACACAATCTTTATCCAAATGCCTTTTCTTCCTGTCTGGATTAGTTTGATTACCTGAACAATCCGGGATCAAATCATAAGGATAAACTTTTCCATTAGCATCCTTAACTTCCCCTCTTGTCGCATAACCATCTCCGTCATCATCAAAATCACCATAATCTGGAATTCCATCACCATCTGTGTCATCTGGATTTAAAACTCCAGTTGCTAAATAATACATATATCTGTCATGATCTTTACCCACACCTACATCTTCAAGATAAGAAGGAATACCATCACCATCATGATCTACTCTTTTTAACGCATACAATTTTACACTAAAAACCAAAGGAGAATATGCTGGAATTGAGCTTTGAGCATTATTATAATACCCCATAGCAGAAGGCAGAAACATTACCCCTACTCCAAAATCATTATATCTTATTGTTCCGTCGGTATTAGAAGAAACCCAACCTGTTTTAAACTGAGGAAAACCCTCAGACCACCCGCGAATTATTCCTGAATCATCTAAATTCCACTGTATTTGACCATTATTTGAAGAATCAAATACAGTTCCATCCAATAAAGTCCCTTTATAACCAACAAAAACCGCATCAACATTACAAGGATATTCTCCTCCAGTTGGATTTGCACCACCTTGAACACCTTCTCTTATTAATAACGTATATATCTTATATGTAACATCACCCCTTAAAACCTCTCGACTTGACAATCGCGGAAGAGTCGGGCTATTTAAATATGACCATAATGAAGAATGATTTTCTCCTGCAGGGATTTTTTTAATAGTAACATCTTGATCATCTGGAAAACCAGGATGATTTACGATTTCACTAATATAATTTGTTTTTAAATAATCTTCAATAGCAGCAATATCTAAAGAATACTGTTCAGCATAAGGTTTTGGAGGGGTTACTACTACATCATCATCTTTATTATCTTTATTACAGGAAAATGTTGTAATCGCAGCAATCAATAAAATAAAATAAAACTTAATTTTGCTCATTATTTTAGGTATAGTTTAAGCCACAAATATACATTAATGATTTACTTTTGTAAAGTATTTAACTCCGATTTTAGAAAATTCATGAGAATAGACAAATATTTATGGTGCGTTCGGTATTACAAAACCAGAAATATGGTTACCGAAGCCTGCAAAAAAAACCATATCACAGTAAATGGCATTGTTGCCAAACCTTCGAAAGAGGTTTTCCCTACCGATAAAATTACTTTTAGAAAAGATCAAATTACACAAATCATTACCGTATTGGACATTCCCGACAATCGTGTAGGCGCAAAACTTGTTGATATCTATCGAAAAAACGAAACTCCTGCCGAAGTTTATGCTCACTTAGAATTATTAAAATTATCAAAAGAGCATTACCGAAAAACTGGAGCCGGAAGACCAACCAAAAAAGACCGAAGAGATATTGATGAATTTGGAAATGATATTCCTAATGAAGATGAAATAGACTAAATACTTTTTATAAGTTTCCAATTTAGAACTCGAATTAACAACACCTATTTCGTCTAACTTTTTTATCTTTGAAAAAACAAAAATAATACGCCATGAGCAAAAATATAATTCTTACCAATCAGCAAATAGAACATACCACCAAAAGAATAGCTTACCAAATCTATGAAACTTTTGTTGCCGAAGAAGAAATTGTGATTGCAGGAATTACGGACAACGGCTATATTTTTGCCGAAAAAATTGCTAAAGCATTAAGTACCATTTCAGCTATAAAAATTTCGCTTTGTGAAGTTCATACTGATAAACAAAATCCTGAAACGCCAATAACTACTTCTTTAACAAAAGAAGAATACAGTAACAAAGGTCTTGTACTGGTTGATGATGTATTAAGTTCTGGAACTACTTTAATATATGCCGTAAGACATTTTTTAGATGTTCCTTTAAAAAAGTTTAAAACCGTTGTTCTTGTCGATAGAAACCACAAAAAATTCCCGATTAAAGCCGATTTTAAAGGAATATCACTTTCTACGTCCCTATTAGAGCACGTTGACGTTGTTTTTGACGACAATGGCAACAGTTATGCAAGCCTAAGCTAATAGATTCAAAATATCATTTACCGTTTCCTCGATGGTTTTACTATCAACATTCACTTTATGCTGTGCGTGATTGTAATAAAAGCTTCTGTCAAAAAGATGCTTAGCGATAAACTCCTTCATCTCTTCTTCGGTTTTATCTGCAATAAGCGGTCTTTTACTCTTATTAGCGGCCAATCTATTAAATAATGTCTCTATAGATGCTTTTAAATAAATAGAGACTACACCATCTCCTATTAACAATTCATGATTATTGGCATAACAAGGTGTTCCTCCTCCTAAACCAATAATAATTTCATCGGGTGAATTTAATAATTCAAGAAAATAAGTGTGTTCCAACTTTCGAAAATGGATTTCTCCATGACTTTCAAAAATCTCTTTTATAGACATTTTTACTTTTTTTTCGATAAATTCATCTAAATCAACATAAGGAGTATTGATCATTCCAGATAGTTTTTGGGCGATTGTAGACTTACCGCACCCCATATAACCTAATAATATAATTTTTTTCATTTGAATAAGACCTTACAAACTAAGGCGTTAAGATTTTTAATTAAAAAAAGACAAATTTATAATAAAAATGCTTGGAAACTTCTAAAAAAAGTCCTTATATTTGCACCCGCATTCAAGGAAAGAATATGACTCGATAGCTCAGTTGGTAGAGCACATCACTTTTAATGATGGGGTCCTGGGTTCGAGCCCCAGTCGGGTCACAAATCATGTGATCAAAGCATAATTTTCTTGAAGCAATGACTCGATAGCTCAGTTGGTAGAGCACATCACTTTTAATGATGGGGTCCTGGGTTCGAGCCCCAGTCGGGTCACAAAAGGTCGAGTAATTTATTACTTGGCCTTTTATTTTTTAAGGCCACGTGGAGAAACGGTAGACTTGCCAGCTTGAGGGGCTGGTGCTCGCAAGGGCGTGTGGGTTCAAATCCCATCGTGGTCACAAATAGTATTGATTTTATTGACTTAACAATGATTTTGCTACACATTTGCTACACATTTAAAAAAACGCTTTAATCCAGAGCGTTTTTTTTATGGAATAATCTCTCGCTTTAGCATCAAATTTGTACCCATTTAAGGAAAAACTCATAAAGCAAAGGTCATCAAGTATGATTTTTGAAATACTAAATTACAACCTCCTGCCATAATACACATCAAAAGTTATTAAATGTCGCTTAGTTTTGTTTTGTCTTCTTTATCATCTTTTAGCTCTTTTAGCATTTCATCGGTAGTTTTCTTTCGTTTAAACAACTTCTTAAGTTCCTCCCCTTCATATTTTGCTAACTCGCCTTGCGCAAATTCCCCCATAACAATTCTAAAATCGAGATAAAATCTTTCAATATCTCTTTCGGGGCTATTCAACAATAAAAATCGAGGCGTTGGCATTTTATTCTCTTTATTACGTTCTAATGCCGCTTTCCAAATACTATCTAAATTTTCTACTAAATGGTCATTTATATGCTTGCGAATTTCTTTTTCAATACCTTTAGAATACTCAATTTCTATAACTAATAATCGACCTACAACTTTTGTAAATAAATCAAGAAAAACTATTTTTAATATTTCTTCACGAGTTAAATTCTCTTCAGTATCCGCAGGAATGAACCTAAAAAGATACTTATTTATATCAGGATTAATTTCATCCAATGATTCAAAAGAAATTGCATTTGGATTATGTGCAAACTGATTTCTAATTTCCATTAATTTCAGTAAATGATTATATTCAGTTTTATTAATTTCTTCAAGGTCTAGCAATAAATCGATTTTAGATTTAAATGACAGAGCACTTGATTGATTTCCTAAAGTTTTGGAGTTTTCATTAAACATTCTTAGCATAGTTCTTATTAAACTACTAGATGTTTGTTCAAGTCTCAGAACATGACTAATTACCCAACTTCTTAGCTCCATATTCAATGGTTTCCATTTTTCCATTTTTCAAATAATTGTTAATTATTACTGGTTTTTTTCTTTAAATATATTTTGATATAATAATTCAAATAAAGTAAAAAAAATAATATTGAAGCTGTTTTTTAATTATTTAATCTCTACCTTAAATTGTTGCAATATTTTCTTGCGTTAATAACTACTATTTTTAGCATTGCAAAATGAATACGTCATTACTGCAATATATTTAATATATCATGACAAATTACAAGTTTTCAATCCATCAATATAGACATCTGCCAAATCTGTACCGTCTTTATAATTACTTTGTTCCAACCAATCATTAACCACAATATTAAAATTCAACCTATTTAACTGTTTTGATTTAATTAGCCAATCATTGTATTCGCTTTTATCTGGAAATGCTATGATTTTATATTGTTGAATCGGCTTCAAATAATCGTATTTAAAACCACTTTTACTACCAGTTGGAAAAACCAGTCAATTTGACCACCTAATTCCGGAGTAAATTGACCACCCGTTCCGGAGCAAACTGACCACCTGATTCCGGAGCAAATTGACCACCAAGTTTTGTGGTTAATTAACGATTAAAAACTATTGATTTTTTCA
>CAUPKA010000055.1:0-12415 GCA_963511725.1 uncultured Flavobacterium sp. | reverse complement strand
AATTTTCTTAATATCTTAATGGTTCATACTATTTTAAATTTATATTTTAAATGTTTTAGCAGAAAACATAGAAGAATAAAATTCCAATAAAAAAGCTCCAAAATCCAATTGTAACGATTGGATTTTTTTTTACCATTAAGATATCAAGTATTCAGCTAAGCTTAATTTTTCTTAATATCTTAATGGTTCATATTATTTTAAATGTTTTGAGTATCATACAAACCAGTAAAATCGAAAAATTAATTCAACGAAAACTCAACCCAAATAGGAAGATGATCAGAAATTTTTCGGGCTTCTTTTAAGGTAACAAACTTTTCATAAAACAAAATCACATCCGATGTAATGTAATTTATGGAATTGGTTTTATAAAACATATTGTCATATTCCGAAGCCAGACACTGATTCTTTTTGCATGTTTGTTTCAAAGAAGTTTTTTGATTATTTAAAATAGGAGCATAGCCCATTTTCTTTAAAGGTGTAAAAACCGAATTCGATTGAGGACAATTGAAATCACCTGCAAAAAGTAAATTCAAATTGGGATAGACTTGCGGTAAAAACTTGAAATATTTAATCTCTGTTTCAGGCTGTTTGCTTTTGGTTATGGCATGAAACGAGGCAATTGTTATGGTTTTTCCTTTTATTTCAAAAGTGGCAAAATAAGGTTCGCGGTCAATTTCCAAATGGTATTTTTGTTCCAGCCATGGTTTGCCTTTCAGTTTTGCAACATTCGTTTTCCAGATAAAAGCATAACGTTCGGTTTTATAAGCAGTGCTAGAGGTTGGGTCACTTATTCGATAATCCCATTTGGCGCCTTTTCGATTAAGTTCATCTGCTAATCTTGCTACAGCCTGTGTCCCTCCGTTTCCTGCAACTACTTCTTGGACAGCAATAATATCAAAGTCTTTTATCGTATTGGCAATAAATGCAATCTCTTGAGCGGATTTGGATTTACCAAAGTTTTCCAGATTCCAAGAAAGGAGTTTGGTTTGGGAAAAGGCAATTGAACTGATCAGTAATGTAACAATAAGGCAGGCTTTGGTCATTTCTTAATTATCAAGTTTATCTTTTCCATTAATAGTTCAAAACGTTCCTTGATAATTAACGGATGAATGTGAATGGATAGTATTTCGGTTGCATTTTTGTGATTTTTTAAAAAGAGTATTTCATTTTGTAAATAACTTTTAACCTCTTCGTCAGCATGTAATATTTCATCAACGATTGTTGTTCGATTGTCTAATACGTATATAATGTCTTCAAAATCATGACTGCTTCTATAATCGTTATAGCCTCTGTTT
The DNA here is from genome assembly GCA_963511725.1 of uncultured Flavobacterium sp. Taxonomy (GTDB): domain Bacteria; phylum Bacteroidota; class Bacteroidia; order Flavobacteriales; family Flavobacteriaceae; genus Flavobacterium. The sequence goes on along the minus strand of CAUPKA010000055.1, from coordinate 11,120 downwards.
TTAAATGCTTCAAATTTTGTTGCCAAAAAATAAGGAGTACTTAAAATCTGAATGTTTGTATTATTTCCAATTACAACTGTTTTTAAATCTTTAAATCCAGGTTCATACCAACTGTTCGAATCTCCAATGGCACTATTTTCTGCCGGCATAATGTCTATTGGAATTCCTTTAAAACGATAGCTGCAGATAGCGTGTCCGAATGGGTCAGGGAAAAATTCCAGTTCTGAAAGCCGTTCTTGAATTGCAGTCCATTCAAAGTAGCTTTTTGATTTTAAAGTTATATCAATGTCCTCAGTAGGTCTTATTTCTTCGGAAGCGATATCATCGTTGTAAAGATTGATTACGGCACCGCCAACAAAAACTACTTTTTCTCTTAATTCCTTAAGACCTAACGCTACATTTAGCAACGATTGAATATCAATATATTTATTCATTCAGGATTCTTTTTTTTAATTCCAGTTTTGCCATTTCTTTTTCTCTTGTACTTCCAACCCGCAGTACATCTACCATTGCCAAAAGTTCATATAAAACGGAATCTTTTAAACTGGCTTCGATTGCCGAACTGTAGAGAGGCAGTATAGATTGCCCTCGAATGTTCCCTTTTGCATAAGGCCATACATATATCTCGGTGGTGCTGATCATTTTGTTTATTGGAGCAGCCGAATGTGCAGTTGCGATACCTCGGACCATTGCTGCAGGTTTTTGAGGAAAAACATAGCTAATGCCGTGTATTAAAAATTCATAAAAGGCTATTCTATTGACTTCCTTACCAGAAAAATCAAGTAATTGAGCATATTTTGAACGCTGTAAAGATTGACTTATCTCGGATTGGCTCATGTTTAATTCTTGTGCCAATGTAAGTTGCGTCCATTCTATATTTTCGAATGCTATTATTTTTAATAGAACCAAAATATCTTGAGATTTCATATTGTATTTTGATGATGTCATGATTGAGTTATTGCATATTTCGATATGCAATATTACAATATATTTAGTTATATTACAATGCATTATGATTAAATATTGCATATTGCGATATGCAATATTTAATATTTTAAAAAATAATAAAACTTAATACATGGAGGTAATTCTGCATTTAGATTAAATATAGTTTTTTAATCCGTTTCCAGTTTATAAATGTTGCCATCTTCATCAGTTCCTTTTAGTTGGCCATAATCAATCCATTCTACATAAACATCGATGGTTTCTTTGTCCTTATTGATGATGGTTCCGGCGCCATATTTGTCTTTTACATTGACAACACCCGATACTGAGTCTCCCTCTTGATCCAATCCATTTACTATATAGTTGTATTTATAATTCCCTGGCTTTCCTGTGCGGTATTCATAATGATAATGTATGTCTTTATGATACGTTCTAGCTTCCTCGGGCGTAATAGTTTTGATGTCATCTGGAGTGATAACTTCCTTATACAGGGTTTGAGGCTGTATTTTTGAGTGTTCTTTTTTACAGGAAGTTATAAAACAAAATGAAAATGATAGGAAAAGTAATTTTTTAATCATGCTCTTTTTTGTTTCAAAAATAGAGGGATTGCAGTTTAAATCCTTACGGGAATCCGTAGCGATTTGGATTAGTTATATTAATTGTCAGGAGATTTGCAAGTGTTTAAATATCACTGTTTTTGGTGATGCTTTTTACATTTTTTATTGTTTACATTTGGAAATCAAATAATGATTTTAATAATAAAAAACTTAATTATGCCATTAGAAAATTTAAATGGACTGCATTACACAGCTGCCGAAAAAACGTCGGTAGGAACTAGCTTAACAGCTATTGAAACGGCTCTTGCTGCAAAATTCAAAAATCTGTCGCCAGAGGAAAGAAGCAGATTTGGAAGTGTTCAAGAGCAAAATAAATTGATCATTAACAAAGTGAAGGACTATAGAAACAGTCAGCCAGCTTTGAGCAGTCCCGATATCGACTGGGTTGAGTTCCAAAATGATGTAGATTCCCGCGATTTTATTCAAGGCACTATTGCCCGACTGGAGAGTATTGCAAAAAGCCTGAATAACAATAAAATCATGCACGATTATGATTGTTACCAAGCGGCGCTGACGGACTATGATTATAGTAAATATAAGCTTGGAACCAAAGTTGCGGGTTTTGAAAATAAAGCCGATGAACTTTCCCAGTTTTTTAATAGAACGGGAACAACCAATAAGACAGAAGCTTCTGCAACGACAACACCAGTAGTATAATTCGATTAATGCCATGTTAAGATCCCTTTTGGAAGTTAAATTCCGAAAGGGATTTTTTTTGCAAATAGGCTAAAACGTCAAATTTGAGAAATGGAACGTCATTTATGGAGGGAGCAATGTCAAATTTGACGTCTAATAGGTCAAATTTGTGGTATTAAGCCTCAAATTTGACGTGGTATTGTGTCAAATTTGACGTTGTTTACGTCAAATATGGTGTTATTAACGTCATATTTGACGTAAACAACGTCATGTATGGGGTTTTTTGGGCAAAAGAGAGTTATAACAATTCTATTTTTTAAACATTTTTTTAATGGCATCTTGGGTTTGCTTACTAATTTCGGTTTTAATTATCGTTTGCAATTCATTTTGAAATTTATCACAGCATGATGTAAGGTTAATGGAAGACCCTTTTACAATTGCTTTAGGTTTTCATGATGTTCTTTGCATCTTTTAGATTCCAATTGGCTACATATTTTTTTTAAATCTATCATGATAATGTTTTTTTCTTTAGTTATTGATTAATTTTCAATCTCATATCCTCCCACCGTCTCCAACAATTCTTTCTCAAACAAATAAATATCATCAATGGTTTGAATAGATTGGCGGACTTCAGTTTTATCAGTATTGAAAAGACCAATATATTTTTTACCGTTGTTGAGGTGTAATCTGCATAAAGGTTTTCGATTGTTATCGTCAAGTAGAATTCCAAAATAGGATTGTGTATCACGAGAAACAATTCTGCTGGTTGGAAGTTTTCGTCTCAAAATCGCCACTACAATTTTGTAGGCTTCAAGTTCTTCTTCGCTGGTACTAATTTTGCTTTCTTCTGTTGCAGGTTCGATTTGTTCTTCTTGTTGCAGTGATTCTTTAGTGAGAGCAGCTTTGAGTCGGTCATTTATTTTGTCACTAATAAATTGATTGAAACCTTTTTGAACCAAATCTTTAAATTCTTCCATCACTTTTTCGGTCAATCGCCCAGAATAGACTTTATTGGCAAACAGTTTTACAAATTCATTAGATGGATTGGATAATTCATCATTAATCTGTTTTCTGATTTCTTGAATATACTTTAATGAACTCGCATTGCTCACAATATGATTGACATCAAAACTGGATTTGTGGAATTTTGCAATTTCATTAATCACATTATCTTTTAGGGAAGTGATTTCGAACTCTAGAAATGGTTTTGGATCCATTTTATTTTTTTCGTCCAAATCGGTAAAAAACTGATAGGTAATCCCGTTGGTTAAAAGAGCAAAACGAGTTTTGGTTACATGGAAATAGCGAAACAATTGTGAATTATGAACGGATAATTTCTCTTTCCAATTTTTGCATTCAATAATCAGAATTGGTGTTCCATCTTGAATAATGGCATAATCTACTTTTTCACCTTTTTTCAGACCAATATCGGCGGTAAATTCAGGTACTACTTCGGTTGGATTGAAAGTGTCATAACCTAGAATGTTAATAAAAGGAAGTACAAAAGCATGTTTTGTTGATTCTTCGGTTTCAATTTTATCTTTCAGCAGATTGATTTTATCAGCTAAAGATTTAAGTTGGGTAGAAAGTTCCATAGATTTTATGAATTAAGATAAATCTTCAGTTTCGGCTATTGGAGCATCAATTTTGACTCTTTCAATTGCTGAATCTCTATCGGATGCGTTTGGGTACATATTGCTGGTTCCAATTACTTGACCATTATTTTGGGACTTTAGAACAAAATAGTATTTAGAATTGTCGGATGTTTTTCTGTCGTAATTTTTATCCAAAGGCGCATTTGTTTTCACGGATTCAATTCCGTTTTTGCAATTTTGTTTTGTAGTGTACATTTCACTTTTTAAAACAATGGACTCATCTTTTGACCATAGATTAAAATAGAATTGATCGTTAGTGCTTTTTTTAATGATAAATTTTGGAAACTTCATGGTTTGTTTTTATTTGATTAATAATTATTCAAACTTAAACCCATTAAAAATCAATCCCTTACGGGAATCCGTAAAGAAGTGAAATATTTCAACTTTTTTTTTAAACGGATCGTTATAAAAACAAAAAAGACCTAACAGGTTTCAAAAACCTGTTAGGTCAATAATATAAAGAGTTTCATTTATACCAATCCCAAGTCTTTCGCAATAGCCACAAGATGTGTGGGATTGTTCGCTTTGAAGTATATTTTGAGTTTGTTGAGGCGTTTTTCGATAGTGCTTTTACTGTTTGGTATAATGCCAGCTTCTTTAAATGTGGCTTCCATATTTTCCTGAGTCACGCCAATAGATAGGTATTTAATCAATTGAATGTCATAATTATCTATTTCATTCACAGTTTTGTCTTGCAGAATATAGTTCAATTCGGGAGATAAATATTTTTGATTGTCTTTATATACAACTTCAACCGCTTTTTTGAGTTCAGTGATACTATTGCGGCCTTTCATGACAAAACCATTGATGCCGTATTTGTCAAATAACGATTTTATGCGATAGGATTTGTCTTCGATAGAAAAGGCGATGATTTTTATTTCGGGAAACAATTGTTTTACTGCCGCTATTAATTCTTCGCCAGAGTTGAGGTTATTATCTCTATAATCAACTTTAAACGACAAATCCGAAATTAGCAATTCATAAGGTTCGTTGTCTTTATAGGCTTTTTTGATTTTTAATAAGGCATCATCACAATATTTTGTAAATGCAATTTCGGGAACTTCAAGTTCTTTAAGTACCTGTACTGCTCCAATATCATTAAAATCGATGTCATCTGCTATTAAAACTTTTTTGAACATAATCAGTAATTATTTTGGGATTGCTATTTTAGCTTTAAAACCTTTGGTGGTTTCTGAGTCAAAAATAATAGTTCCATTGATGGTATGAATACGGTTTTCCACATTGGAGAGGCCATTTTTTAAAATTAAGGAATCTTTTATTCCAACTCCATCGTCAGAATAATTGATTTCAATGTGTTTTTCATTCGATTCAAAACTAATGGCCGCAAAAGAACACTGACTGTGTTTCCTCATATTAACCATCAATTCCTGCAATACTCTGTGCAGGGCAATTTTCTTTTCAGGCTGAATTTTTAGCCAATTAATATCACCATTATCCTTGATAATTATTTTTGCTTGATCGTTATTGTAACCCGACAGCATTTCTTTTAGTTCTTCTTCAAACTTGGCACCCGTTTCTATTTTACTATTTTCTCTCGAAATGTTTCGGGTTAGAGAGTATATTTTATCTAGATTGCTTAGTAGCGTTTCTTTTTTTATTGGATTTTGCAAGTCTTGAGTTTCTGCAAAAGCCATTGTTTGGTAAAGATCATTGGCTAACTCGTCATGCAGTTTTTGGGATATTCGGGTTTCACTTTCGTAAATTGCTTTCTGTTTTTCCTTTTTGTTTTTATTTTTTAAATAATTGTATAAGAATACGCCACATAGAATCACCATAAATATTACAAAATAGGCAACATAATTTCTGTTTTTCTGTTGTTCCAATTCTAGGGCATTCTCAATTTTTTGGGTTTTTAGCAATAGATTTTCATTTTTTTCTTTTGTCGAATCGTATTTGATTTTTGCAAACTGATTTTTAGCTTTTTGTGTTGCTTTATTGAGGCTGTCATTGATGCGAAAGTAGTTGTCTGTGAGTTTTTTGGATTGATTGTCTGTACTGTTTTTAATTATCTGCTTCAAAGATTTCAATCTGTCGTTTACATTATTTACTTTGGTCGCTTTTGCGTAGGATAATTGCGCATAATGGTATGATAAAACAGGATTTGTTTGGTTATAAAATTCAGATAAGTGTAAATAAGATGTTGTTATTCCAAAATCATCTTTTATTTGTTCTCTAATTTTTAAGGCTTGAATGATATAGACAAAACCTTTTTTTGAATTTCCTGTTTTGAAATAGGTGAAGCCCAGATTGTCAAGAATTCGAGCATGATTTTCATCATTTTCTGTGACTTCTTTTTTGGATAGTAAAGGAGTGAGAATTGTTAAGGCACGTTTATACTCTTGCTTTTCCATATAAACAACTGCAATGTTGTTTTTAATGATCGCTTTCGCTAATTCATCCTCAGATAAATTATAGGCATGATTGTAATAATAAATGGCGCTGTGGTAATCAAATAGATTTTTGTAATTAATGGCTAATAAGTTATATGCATAACATTTATAAAATGGATTTGTATTTTTTTGAAAAAAAGAAATGGCTTCAGTCGCACTAGTCTCACTACTAGAATAATCACCTTGAATTTGTTCGATAGTTGACATTCTAAGTAAGGAGTAAATTATTCTTTCTTGATCTTTAGTACTATTACAATTGGATTTTATTTTATTGTAATAGAAAAAGGCACTGTCATAATTTTGACTGCTAAAATGTTTTTCGGCATGATCAAAATAGATTTTATAAGCAGTATTTGATTTTTTTTCGTTATGAATAGTTGATTTTTTGGTGCAGGAAAATAGGACCAATAGAACTATAAGCGATAAATAAAAATTCGGGAAATGTAACTTTTTTGCTATCATTTCCCGAAAATACTCAAATTAATTAAAACAGTAATAATTTTGAATTAATATACTAGGATTGAGACTTTGGAGGAGGAAGTGGAGTTTGGCCATTTTGACCATCACCATCAGCACTTACTTGTTGTTTCTGGGTTTTTGGAGTTGTCTCCACATCATCATTGGTACATGAAACCATAATCACACTTGCAATAATATAACACGATACTAAAAATATTCTTTTCATTTTTTTAAGTATTAAAAATTAGACATAGATTGGGCTGTTCGATATTGAAATCGAATCATTACCTGAATAGGCGAGCCATAAAAAACTGTTTGTTTTTGTTTGTGGGAAGTGAAGTGTGCTAAAACAGTATAGTATTTTTATACTTCCCGAATAAACGCACTAGGCTGTTTAGCAACACTTTTTTAGAACTAGTTTTGTACATTTGTTCTTATCGCGAAATAGAACAAGAACTAATTCTGAAGCAAAGGAATGCCGTTTATGTCTAATGATTTCAAAGGAATTCCAGTAATTCCAGTAATTCCGATGGTTTCCATTTAATGTTAGTTAATTCCAGTAAATGATATGAGTAAAATTACTTTGAATGAATACAAGAAGGCTATTAGAACTCAATATGAAAAGAAGAAAATAGAAGATATCACTGGGATTTTGATGAATCCAAGTCCTGCACAATTGCGTAATTTGTGTTTGATTTTTTTTGACGAATCTCTTTCCAATAATGATGAAACAACAATGAAACTGTTTTTCAATGTAAAAGAGGAAGAGAGTTTGAGGAAGTCCATTGAAAAATGCGAAATAAGCAGATTTAGACCGATACGCTCTTTTCTGTTAGGTGAAAAAAATTCCGAAGATAGAATGAGGATTGAAATGGCAGCTATTATTGTAGATTATAATCCAAGACCTTATAGAAGGTATTTGCAAATTGGAGATACTAAAGAAATAGAAGTTGGGATTTCTCAAAGGATAGAACAGAAAGAAATTATTATTGATAAAGTTGATTCGGGAGGTTTAATAAAAAATGATGTAATCACTAAGAATTGGAAAAGAATCAAAAGAGTTGGTTTCATTATAATGATTTTGATTTCTTTATCTTTTATGACATATACAGTAAAAGATATAATTTTTCCAACCAAAGAATGTATGCAGTGGAAAGAAAATCATTATGAAGCGGTTGATTGTTCAAATGAGAAATTAGGAATTGGTCAATTGAATTTAATAGTTCCTGTTGATGAACAAATAATGAAACTGAATAAGTTGGATTCTAAGGTTGCATTAGTGTTTTTTGAAAATGGTTTACCTATAGTTTGGTATTATAAAAAGGATGGTGAAATTGAACTTTTTAATCAGCCTGGATTTTATCCCGAAACCGCAAAACAATTGAAACCTATTACCAATTATATTATTCAGAAATACAAATTGAAGGGTAAAGATTAAGAGTAAAAAATTATAACTTTTATGGTGGTTTTTATTCTTCAAAATGATAAATGTCATGTTCGGAAAATGAAAGGGAAAGTATATTTACAGGGCAAAGTTTCGAAATGTTATTTTGCTGCATAATTCCATTCTGATCTAAATCACTTATAATTTTGAAAAATTTATCTAAAGTTTTAATAGTATTGTTTCCTTTTCTAATCTTCGGTCAAGGAGCTACAAAAAAAGAAGTAAACCAACAAGTTCAAACCTGGGTTTCATTGAATACCGTGACCAAGTTCAGTGAACACTGGGGAGTAGTTGCCGATGCCCACATTCGTGAAAACGGATTTTTTGAAAGCAATAATTTTTATTTTCTAAGAGGCGGAATTTCTTATATTTCAAATGCTTCTGTTTCGATTACAGGTGGTTATGCGCACATGTGGCTGGCTCTCACAAAAGAAGGTTGGTCCACTTACGCAGATGAAAACAGAATCTACCAACAGGCGCAGTTAATTACCAAGATTGGAAAAGTAAGCGTGCTTCAAAGATTGCGAAACGAGCAGAGATGGCAAGAGAAAATGGCTAATGACGAACCAACTGGTAAAAACCGTTTTACGGATAGAATACGTTATTTGATCAGTTTTACCATTCCGATATTCACTGATAAAAAAATGCCTTCTTTGGTTTTATCCGATGAGTTGTTAATTCATTTTGGCAAAGAAGTGATCTATAATACGTTTGACCAAAACAGATTGTTTGTTGGGATTAAGCAAAATATAAGCCCAAAGTTGAGTTATGATTTTGGTTATATGAATGTCTATCAGCAAAAATATTCGGGCTATCAATATGATATGAACCATACCATCCGACTGTTCTTTTATTTAAATTCTGCTATAAAACACAAAACACCTGAACATTCTTAAAAGGTGTATTGTTTCAATTTAAGGTTCGAAGTTTTTTTTTAATCGAACAAAAAAATCTTTTATCGTAATTTATTTATGTATTAACTTTAATGCTAATTTAAAAGTTAGTATATCAATATATGTGATGAGCATGACCGATATTGGTATCAAATCCAATGAAGATATGCGGTTATATATTACATTAAAAACAATAAATTGCTACACATGAAAACAACAAGAAAAGAACATGACTTTTTAGGCGAATTAGAAATTCCAAATCATTTGTATTATGGAATCCAAACTTTTAGGGCAGTTGAGAATTTTAATATTACCGGTATTCCAATTTCAAAAGAGCCACTGTTTATAAAGGCATTGGGATATGTGAAAAAAGCAGCGGCAATGGCTAATCTGGATTGTGGGGCTTTGGATGCTAAAATTGTTGAAGCCATTTGTTACGGCAGTGATCAGGTAATTGCGGGTAAATATGATAAGGAATTTGTCAGCGATTTGATACAGGGTGGAGCCGGGACATCTGTAAATATGAATGCCAATGAGGTTATTGCCAATATTGGATTGGAATACTTGGGACATAAGAAAGGGGAATATAATTTTTTGCATCCTAACAATCATGTAAATTGCTCCCAATCGACCAATGACGCTTATCCATCAGCCTTTAGAATAGCACTTTATTTAAAGATGAATCACTTTATAAAAACAGTTGAAAATCTTGAAAAAGCTTTTGCAGCTAAAGGCAGCGAGTTCAAGGAGGTTTTAAAAATGGGACGAACTCAGTTACAAGATGCTGTACCAATGACTTTGGGACAGGAATTCCATTCCTACGCAACTACAATAGGGGAAGATGTTTTAAGGTTAAAAGATGCTCAAAGTTTAGTATTGGATATTAACATGGGCGCAACTGCCATTGGCACCAAAGTAAATGCTCCAGAAGGCTATCCTGAAATTTGTGTCAATTATTTGGCTAAAGAGGTTGGAATTCCATTGACATTGTCTCCTGATTTAATTGAAGCAACAGTAGATACGGGAGCCTATGTGCAAATTATGGGAACAATGAAAAGAACTGCGGTTAAAATATCAAAAATTTGTAATGATTTACGATTGCTGAGTTCGGGTCCGCGAACAGGATTCAATGAAATTAATCTGCCAGCGCGTCAGCCGGGTTCATCAATTATGCCTGGAAAAGTAAATCCCGTAATTCCAGAAGTGGTCAATCAAACCTGTTTTTATGTGATAGGACAAGATTTAACGGTTACTATGGCAGCCGAAGCTGGTCAATTACAGCTGAACGTAATGGAGCCTGTAATCGCCTTTGCAATGTTTACGTCATTGGACTATTTGTCAAACGCCATTCAAACATTAATTGATAAATGTATTGTTGGCATTACTGCCAATGAACAGCACTGCTATAATATGGTGATGAACAGTATTGGGATTGTTACTCAGTTAAATCCAATTTTAGGATATGAAGAAAGCGCCAGTATTGCTGGAGAAGCTTTAAAAACAGGAAAGAGTGTTCACCAAATTGTAGTTGTCGAGCGCAAATTAATCACTCAGGATAAATGGGAGGAAATTTATTCACTAGAGAATTTAATCAATCCTAAGTTTATTACTTCATAAAAAGAAAGTGTTCAAACGATTTGATTTATAGGCATCGTTATTTTTGACCATATTACCAAAAATAAAAAAAGCCCAATCTCGCGATTGGGCTTTTCTATTAAGTAAGTAATTCTAAATTGAGTTTATATAACGTTTATTTTACTTTATTAAGTACTGCTTTGAAAGCTTCTGGGTGATTCATCGCTAAATCTGCAAGAACTTTGCGGTTCAATTCGATTCCGTTAGCTTTTACTTTACCCATGAATTGAGAATAAGACATTCCTTCCAATCTAGCTCCAGCGTTGATACGTTGAATCCATAATGCACGGAAATTTCTTTTATTCACTTTTCTGTCACGGTAAGCGTAGCACATTGCTTTCTCTACCGCATTCTTAGCAACTGTCCAAACGTTTTTACGTCTACCAAAGAAACCTTTGGCTTGCTTCATTATTTTTTTTCTTCTT
>CAUPKA010000054.1:0-13288 GCA_963511725.1 uncultured Flavobacterium sp. | reverse complement strand
TAAAAGATAAGGACTTGATTCGTTTATTAAATCATTGGTGTGAGCAAAATATTCTTCTTTATTTGTTGTTCTTTGATTACAGCTGATGAAAAATACAGCTATTAAAAATGCAGTAAATTGGTTGCGCATGGTATTAAAATGAATTGATTTTTCAAGTTTGAAATTAATCATCAATTGCTTGGCTATATCCAATAAAAAAACAATCTATATTGAAAACCCAATAACTAATGGTTTTCAATATAGATTGTGTATTTAGTATTATTTTTTGGTCAATAATCCCGAAAACCCTAAACTTACATCTTTTCCAGCCAAACCATCGGCAGTTCCTTTGTAGGCGTGTTTTCTAGCGTAATTGGCATCCCAAAGATTTGGCGATTCATTAGGGAGCCAAAATTCGTGTTCGTTTTTGTTGTCTGAAATTCCCCAAATGGTTATGCCGTATTGTTGGGCTGTAGGTATGTATTTTTTGTACATATCAATCACATATTGGTACATTGCGGCTTGAGCCGCTTGTTGCTCTACTGTAGGAGCATTGGTACCTAGTCTAACATCCAATTCAGAAACTTTAATTAGTTTTCCAGAAGCGGCAAGCAATTGGAACATTTGGGCTATTTTATCTTTATTGGTGTCCAAAGAAATGTGCATTTGAGTTCCAATTCCGTCAACAGTTGCGCCTTGTGTTTCTATGTATTTCACATAATTAATTAAACCTGTGCATTTGTCTAATCTAGATTCAAGATTGTAATCATTGATGAAGAGTTTGTCTGTAGCATTTCCATTTTGACGAGCCAGTTTGAAAGCTGTTACAGCATAATCTTTTCCTAGATATTTCACCCAAGAAAAATAATCGGTTGCTGTATCCCCTTCGGTCCCATTTCTTAAGGTTCCATCTTCTTTCATAGGTTCGTTTACAACATCCCAAGCAAAAACAGATGGTTTGTAATGAGTAACCATTTTAGAAATCCAATCTTTCATCGCATTACCAATAATTGTAGCTTTTTCAGCATCAGTTTTTTCGATAGTGGTTGAACTTGTTCCTCCACCTCCGCTAGCAACTGTTGGGGTTACCAATACATTGTCAATATAGTAAGTTCCTGCAACGGCACCTAAATCAAAGTTAAATCCGTCTTCGGCACCTGTACCTGTGATTTTCCATTCGATAAATTTCCAAGCTGTAGAAGTGGCTTGGTCTCCTTGGTATTGCGCATTTCCTGTGGTTGAACACCTTACAGACCCAACCGCATCTGATTTAATGTAGTAGGAAATAGTGTAAGCTGTTCCTGAAGTTAATTTAGTTGTAAAATTAGAGTGAATTTGTGTTTTCCATTGACTACCTGTATTGCTAGTTGAATTTAGTATTTTCATAGCACCGTTTCCTTCGTAGGACTCAGCTGCACTGGCAAGATTCAATGCGTTTGCATCGCCGTTGTATTTTGACCATCCAGATATATCGGTATTAAATTTGCCATTGCTAACCAAATTTGTAACTACTGGAACGGCATCAAGATCTACAACACTCAATGTGTTTACATCTATATAATAAGTTACATTTGGTAAATAGCCCATATCAATACTGAATTTGAAAGTGGTACTTCCGGCTTTAAAATCGGCTGCGTTTAGTTTGATTTTTAGTTGTTTCCATTGAGAAGTGGTTGCAAAACTGGCAGTCGCTGCTCCGCCTGTGTTATACCAATCTTTATAAGGATATTGATTAGTTAATGAAGCATCAAAAGAGATTCGTCCTTGTCCGCTTGTTTCAGATTTGATAAAGAATGATACTTCATAATTATGTCCGCTTACAACTGGAATTGCAGGTGTTGTCAGTTGCAAATCCCAAGGATTGGCAGATGTAGCACTGGAGATCATTTTTAGACCTTGTGTTGTTGCAGATAAACCAGCACCATTTACAACAGTCATTCCAGCACCTTGATTTCTTGACCAACCTGTAAATGTTCCGTTTTTTAGATTCGTTAAATCAAGCACGTTTGTTCCGCTTGAACCGGGAATTATAGTGGGTGCAATCAAGCTGTTTAAGTAGCTAGCATTTTGGTTAGAATGCCAAACTAAGGTGTGCCCATAAACGGTTAGCCCTGCTTCTTTTACTTTAGCAATGAAAGCATCTACTTTAGTAAAATCGATAGCTCCATTGGCTTTCACCATTGGGCCATGTTTCATTTCATATCCAATGGTTACTTCGTCGAAATTTTCATTGGTTAGTTTACGATAGGTTTCGTTGGTCATATACAAATCAAGACCTACGCCACCACCAAGTACAAAGGTCGTGTAGTTTTTTAGGGGTTCATATCGACTTATTTTTTCTTGCAATTCAAGAGGTAGTTCAGCTCCGGTTACTTCGCCGTGACTAGGGTCTTTTCCCCATTCCATTATTTGATCATCGCAGGATGAAAATAACAAGAAGGATAGCACTATTAGGGGTAATATCTTTATGTATTTCATTTTTAATATTTTTAAATTAGACAATTTACTTGCTTATTTTGGTCTTTTGAAACTGTTTTTTAATTAGAAAAGTCGTTGAAAACAGGAGTTTTTAGAGAAACAATTCTCCAATTGTCTGTAGTCACACTTATTGAAGTAGCACTTGACGGAAATTCAGTTGTACTATCAACTCCAGTAATATTTTTTAATTTAATATCAGAGTTTTCAAAATAGATACCAAAGTTTTTATAGTTGGCAGCTTCACGATAAGCCAAAATGGTTTCGAAAGTGTAGTTCTTAGTAGCGTCAGAATAAGCATATATTTTGCTTAACGGGATGGTTACAGTTGTCCAGCCTGTAGTTTGAAATTCTTTTACTTTTCCATCTACAATCCAAGGCACATAATTGTAACAGGCTCCTGCCCATTCGCCACCATTGAAAGCATTTGATAAACAAATTTTTAAGAAACCAGTGTTACTCCAAGCAGTAGGTACAAAAATATCGAACTGAAAGGCAATTTGGTCTAAAGGTGTAGTTGCAGGAATGTATGAAGTAAGTAGTGAACGCCAGTTGTCTTCTGGGCTACTTCCTGAGGTCCAAACTTCGGAACATCTATTTTTTGCGGCATCAAAAGAAGCGACACGTGATGGACGATGCGGAACATATTTTCCTTGAGAAGTGTTTTCAACTCCTGTAATTGTCGATACTAAATCTGTTGGGGTAATCATACTTGTTGTATTCCAATATCCTTGTGCTCCTTTGTCATCGAAATTAAGTAAAAGTCCTTTTTTGAAATTAAAATAAGCCGGAGAATAAGCACCTCCATTAGAACATTTAATCAATAAGGAACCACCAGCATCTGATACACCATTTGGAACGACAACTGTGAAAAATTTTCCATCTTTGTCTGATGTTATTCCAGTTGTTGTTTCGATATTTCCTGGGAAAGTTACTTTGCTTACCTCGGTTAAACCAGTTCCATAAACAGTAATTTTTTCTCCTGCTTTAGGCAATGTATTCGAAATGTTGGTAATTGTTGGTGCAGATGAACGTATTTCGAATGAAAATGTAGTTTCGAAATTGTCATTTACCAACCGTATTGTATTTCGGACATCGGCTGCTGCTTCAAGAGTTGGTGTGTCTTTTGAAATGCTAATTAAAAAAGAAGTGTCTGAAACATAAACGACATTAAAATAAGTTGAGTACCCGTTGATATATACTTTTTTCAAATGTGAAAACCCAGAACCTTCAACACGAATGGTTTGTCCTAATCGGGCAAAATTAACTTCTCTGTCGGGTACCGCTGAATTGACATCTTCTAGAAATACTTTGGTAACAGTTATTTCGCTACCAGAAGAATCGCTACTTTCACAAGAAGTGAACTGCATTGCAAAAACAATTAATCCAAAAAAGATTGCTGTTTTCCAATAATTTATGTTTAAAATATGGTTCTTCATATCTATTATTTTTTTTAGGTTTGGTACCATTTTGGTTTTAGAATAAATTGGTTATTTTAGGCTCAGTAAAGATATATGGAACTGCTTTTTCTTTCAAAAGTGGGTTTTGTACAACCTCAGTATCTGGGTAAGGCAATAAGAAAGTAGTTTTATTAGCAGTACCTACAGCACGACTTGAATTACTTTTTGAAGCATCGACCGAAACTGTGTTTGTTGCCGTGTCATAAAGGATGGGAACGATAACCCCTCTTTGTTGTCCATTAATATAATTAATAACCTCTTGTTGTTTATAATACGCTCTGCGAACCAAATCATACCAATACTGCCCTTCCATACAAAGTTCTACTCTTCGTTCGTGAATGATATCGGTATAGGTTAGACTTGTTTTTGCAGTTAAACCTGCACGTAAGCGAAGAGCGTTAATGCTCGCTAAAGCGCTTGCATCGGTGGTACTTGCATTGTTTCCTAAAATTGCTTCTGCGTGATTCAAATATACTTCGCCTAAACGCAACATATAGGTATTCAAACCTGAGTTCATTCGGGATGTTTTGGCATTGTCTTTTGTAGAGCCTACCACACCTTTTTTGACATTCAGAAAGCTTTTTTCATGATCAACTGTATATCCACCATTCGCTTTGCTTATTTCAGGATAAAAATCATCGTCTCCCATCCAAGTTGCTTTTCGGCGAGTATCTTTTGATTCGTATTCTTTTAAAACATCATATGAAGCTCTTGTCCAATACCCCCAAGCGGCATCATCTCCAGTTATAGCAGAATTTAATGCAAAATAGGCTTGTTGAGTATTGTTAACCCCATAATCACCTCTTGGTACCCATTGTAGGGCAAACATCGATTCGGTGTTGTTGTTATTGTCCACTTTATATAAATCAGCATAATCTTTCATTAAAAGATAAGGGCCTTCATTGATTACTTTTTCGGCAGCTTTTTTGGCTAAATCAAGGTATTTTTGATCGCGTGTTCCACTATTTGGATTATCACTTAGTCCAGAGTACGATAAATATACACGAGACAACATTCCATAAGCACTGTATTTTGTTAAACGCCCTGATTGCGCAGCTTGGTTAGGCAAGTATTTTGCAGCAAATTCTAAATCACGCATGGCAAATTCGTAAACATCTTTTGTTGGGTTTTTGTTTACAATTGGATTTTTTACTAATTCATTCGGATCAGTAGAGATAATAACATCTCCCCACAAAGAGGCCAAATACCAATAGGCTGTGCCTCTCATAAAACGGGCTTCAGCAAGATATTGGTTTTTTTTGTCGGCACTAACAGGGCTACCTGAAATTCCAATAATAACATTATTAGATTGTTGTACCACATTATATAAGGAAGACCAGGCCGAAACCAATGGCCCCGTTAATCCTGTTACTGATAAGTCGCTGAACGGATAAACATAGTCCGAAAAAGGTGCGTACAGGTTATAAGAACGTCCATCTCCTAATCCGTAATAAAATTTATCATTAAAATCGAACCAGACTTTATTGTATAAAGGACCTGTAGCCGCTTTAAAATCTTCTTCTGATTTATAGAAATTATCCTTTGTAATTACATCTTCTGGAGTTACATCTAACAGATCACTACAACCCAAAGCAAAAAGGGGCAATGCAATCATTAAGATCCTGTATAATATATTTTTTGTTTTCATCTTAGTGTTTTTTTAGAAATTAGCAGTTAATCCGAAAGTGTAGATAAGAGGTGAAGGGTATCTTCCATTATCAATGCCTGTTAAAAGTGCATCTTGATTGATAGACCCTACTTCGGGATCATAACCTTTGTATTTAGTAAAGGTAAATACGTTTTGCATATTTGTATATACTTTAAGGTTAGTTAGTTTCATTTTAGAAACTACATTTTGTGGCAAATTATAGCCTATTGAAATATTTTTAATTCTTACATAAGAACCATCTTCAATAAATCGGTCGCTATATCTATAATTTGAAGTAGAAGAGGCAGATGAAGCACCAATTCTTGGCATATAAGGATCTCCTCCTACGATTGCTACATTTCTATAATCATTTGGACCATTAGGGTCGATTAATGCTAACTGAGCATATCCTGTTGCTGACTTTAATAAGTTTGTGCTTTCTCGAGGATTTTCTAACCAGCGTCTTTGATAATTTACAACATCGTTTCCATAAGCACCTGTTAGAAAAATATTTAAATCAAATCCTTTGAATGAGAAGGTGTTTCCAAATCCAAAAGTAAATTTAGGAGCAGGATTGCCAATGTAGGTTTGATCTTTTTCGTTAATAACACCATCTTTGTTAAGGTCTTTAAAGATATAATCACCAATCCAAACACTATTTTCAGCAATTTTCATCCCTTGTGGCAAAGCGGTTGGCACCACATTTCCTTGGGCATCTTTATAGTAAAAATCAGTAGCTTTTTCAAATCGACCAATAACTTGGTAGCCATAAAATTGTCCAATAGGTTGTCCTACTGCTGTTCGAGTAACGATAGTTATATCTGACCCTTGTTGAAGTGTTTTGTTCAACACACCTGTTGCGGTATTTAGTTGTAACACTTTGCTCATGTTTTTAGAAAAAACAAGGTTAGATTTCCAAGTATAATCTTTTGTTTGAACGTTTATGGTGTTTAAAGTGAATTCAATTCCTTTGTTTTCTAGAGATCCAATATTAACCCACGGAGCCGAAGTTGCTCCTTGACCAGTTGTTCCAACGTAGGCAGGTAAAGGCAATTGAAGCAATAAATTATCTGTTTTTTTATAGTAAACATCAGTTGTTAATTCAATTCTGTTATTGAATAGTCCCAAATCAAATCCAGCGTTACTAGAAGTTGTAGTTTCCCATTGCAAATCTTGATTGGCCGTGTTTGCAGCTAGTAATCCAGTTCCCCAATTGGTAGCAGATGCGTTGTAAACTGAGGTGTATGCATTGTTTGGTACATTTTGATTACCAACCATACCCCAACCTAATCTTAATTTTAAATTATTTACAGTTTTGCTGTCTTTTAAAAAGCTTTCATTCGAAACTTTCCAAGCAAAAGCTGCCGATGGAAACCATCCCCATTGATTGTCTTTGTAGAATTTAGAGGAACCATCTCGTCTTATTGTTCCAGTTAGTAAGTACTTATCGTCATAAGAATAAAAAACTCTTCCAAAATAAGAACTCAGTGCACTTGTACCACTTCCATTTGAGTTTTTTGCAGTTGTTGCATCACCAGCATTCAAATCAGTTGCGCCATTTGTTAAATATCCTGTTCTTGAACCATATAGATTTTCCCAATGTGATTCTTGCATTTCTTCTCCAAGCATCGCATTAATATTGTGAACTCCAAATTTTTTGTTGTAAGTCAATAAATTATTCCAATTCCAATATTTGCTATCCGATTTTGATCTTTGTCCTGTTCTAACTTCATTTACAATTGCACCAAAAGTATAGGACGGATCAAATTTGTAATCGCTATGAAAGCCATAATCTAAGGAGTAGGTCGTTTTAAATTTGAGGTCTTTTGTAAAACCTATTTCGGCATAAGTAGTAGCTCTCATTCCAACTTGAGTGTTATGATTGTCTTTTAACATAGCCAAACCAATAGGATTTGTTTGAACAAATTCGCTAGTTGCGGGCCCGTCATATGTGCCATCGGCATTGCGAACGGCAACATTAGGGGTTTGTTTGAGAGCTGTTAATATTAATGAATCGTCAGAAACGGTTGTTTTTTGTTCAGCATTGCTCAAATTAAAATTCACCCCCATTTTTAAATAATCTTTCACTTGAGAATCAATTACACCTCTAAGATTAAAACGTTTGAATGCCGATCCAATAGCAATACCATCTTGGTCTAAATAGCCAATTCCCATTGAATAGGTGGTTTTGTCAGTTCCTCCAGAAGCCGAAAGATTATAACTTTGCATCATAGCTGTTGTAAACAATTCTTTTTGCCAATCGGTACCTTCGCCTAATAAATCAGGACGTATAAAATTAGTATCACGTGTTACAATGCCTAAACTTGCCAAGGTGTTTTTATGAACAGCATATTCTCTAAGATTAAGCAAATCCAGATTTTTAGGAATTTCTTGCCAGCCCACATAGCTATCAAAGGTTAAAGAAAGTTCTCCTTTTTTTCCGTGTTTGGTTGTGATCATAATAACTCCGTTTGCCGCTCTAGACCCGTAAATAGCTGTAGCAGAAGCGTCTTTCAAAACATCCATCGAAACAATGTCGGATGGGTTGATGGAGGATAATGGATTCGTAAATGAAGAGCCTGTACCTCCGTCAATAATTACACCATCAATCACAAAAATAGGCTCGTTTGAACCGTTTAATGAGCTAATTCCACGAATTCGAATGGAGGAACTAGCCCCTGGCGCACCACTATTTTGTTGAATATTAACCCCTGCAGCTCGTCCTTGTAAAACTTGGTCGATAGTAGTTGAAACAGATTGTTTGAAGGATTCGCTAGATACAGATGAAACTGCACCTGTCAAATCTGCTCTTTTCATTGAGCCGTAACCTACAACCACAACACTATTTAAAGTGGTTACTTCTGATTCTAGAACTACGTTAATTTTGCTTTGTTTGTTAACAGCGATTTCTTTCTTGTTGTAACCAATAAAACTGAATACTAAAACTCCGTTTGTCGGCACTGATTTAAGTGTAAATACACCATCCATATCTGTTACTGTTCCTGTTTTGGTTCCTTTTATAGAGACATTTACCCCCGGAATTGGGCCGTCTTTGTCTGAAACTTTTCCTGACACAGTCGTTTGAGCTTGTGTGCCTAAGCTAAACATGAACATTAGAATTAAAAACCCAAGCTGTTTAATTCGTTGGCTTTTAATAAATAAAAAGTTAGTCATAAAAATAATTTATTAAATGGTTAATTTGGTTAGTCTTAAACGATAGTATATTCTCATAAACTATAGTTTAGTTTTACAAATATATATATAAATTTCAACATTACACAATCGGTTGTAATTTATTTTTTTATAAATTTTGAAAAAAAAGTTCTATAATATTTCACTATGTTATATTTTAGATTGATTTATATGAGAAATATTTTTTTTATTTCGATAAAAACTGTTTGAAACTGTTATTTTGTTTAGGAATTTGATGTGCTTTCTACTACTTAAATATATGTTTTTAGAAAGAGAAGGTACGTTATTGAAATAAAAATTAATAACTTTTTATTTCAATTGTAGTTTTCTCCAATCCATCAGTAGTAATAATTAGTTTCATCTTGCCCTTAATTCCTTTTTTGGCACGAACAATTACCAGTGCCATTCCGTTGTAGGCTTCCCGTTCGTGAGATGCAAATGAAACTAAACTGGCAGGATCGCCATTATCGGTAGCGACTATTTCTCCCAAACCTTCGAGGCTAAAATTGATTTTGTTGTTGGCATCAGGAACCATTAATCCGTTTTTATCCGTGATTTTAATTGTTATGAAAGCCAAATCTTCTCCATCGGCTTTTATTTTTTTTCGGTCGGCTGTTGCCAATAATTTTGCAGTCTTATCAGTAGTTTTTAGTGTTTCTTGAGCCCAAAATGTACCGTTTTTATAGGCTACTACTTTCAATTCTCCTGCTTGGTATTTTACATCATCCCACCGAATGCGATATTCGAACTCGGCTTTCTTTTTTCTGCCAAGTGATTGTCCGTTCAAGAACAATTCGGCTTCATCACCCGAAGTAAATATGTGAACTGGAGTGATTTCGCCCACACGATTTGTCCAATTCCAATGAGGCAAAATATGTGCTATTGGCAATTCTGGTCTCCAACGAGATTGATACAAATAGAAACGATCTTTTTTGAAACCCGCCAAATCAATTATACCGCAATAAGAACTGCGAGCCGAGTAATAGGGAGTAGGTTCGCCAAGATAATCCCAACCACTCCAAACAAATTCACCAGCAACATAAGGATGACGGTCTTGGGTGGCAAAAACTTTATCGGGCGAAGACCCAAACTGAGCCGTATAAAGCTCGTATGCACTTACTTCTTTGGTAACAGGATTGGCGCCAACACCATCACTAACAGGAGCTGAATTTTCAAGCGTAACCGGAAAAATATAGGAACCTCGACTGCTCAATGCTGAAGCGGTTTCGCTACTGACAATCATTTTCTCTGGGAATGCTTTTTGAAATGCTGGATAAAGGGGCGCAGTTCGAATTCCTCCTTTTAAATGCAAATAGGCAGGAGCATCTCGGATTCCTTCGCCTTGATAATTCAGACTCATAAAATCCATTTCTTTGGAAAAAGGCATATCGGGTTTGGCAAAATTTTGCGATGCCGAAGCGGGTCTTGTGGAATCTTCTTCGTGGACAATGTTACGTAATTCTTGAGCAATTTTTGCTCCTGCCGCATCCGTATATTGTTCGCCAACTTCATTACCAAAACTCCAAGCAATAATGGAGGGATGATTGCGATCCCGACGAATGAAAGAGCGAGTATCGGCTTCGTGCCAATCGGGAAAAATTAAATGAAAATCGTGTGGCGTTTTTTTTCGTTCCCAACTGTCAAATATTTCATCAATGACCAAAAAACCCATTCGATCCGTCAAATCCAATAATTCTGGAGCAGGAGGATTATGTGATAATCGAATGGCATTGCAACCCAATTCTCTTAGCATTTCCAATTGGCGTTGAGCTGCTCTAACATTAAATGCGGCTCCCAAAGCTCCCAAATCATGGTGTTGGTTTACACCTTGAATTTTGATTTTCTCCCCATTTATTAATAATCCTTTGGTGGGATGAAACTCAATTTTGCGAATTCCAAATGAGGTGTCGTATTCATCTACTTGGTTTCCAGCTATAAAAATTTGGGTTTTTGCTACATATAAATTTTGCTTTTGTTGTGGGTAAATACCCCAAAGCATCGGGTTTTTGAGTAGGGTTTTGCTTTCTATTGTTTGTTTTTCATTGGCATTCAAACTAATATTTTCTGAAAGGAAATTAGTTATTGCTTTTCCTTTGGCTTTGCCAAAATCATCCGCAGCAAAGATTTGAGTTTTGGCTTCAACTAGTTGTGTTGAGGTTGTTTTATTTTCTAGTTTTAAAGAAAGATGGATAGTGGCTTCTTTGCTAGAAATTTCGGGTGTGGTGATAAACGTTCCCCATTGTGCCACGTGAACTGGAGCTGTTTTGGTCAGCCAAACATTGCGATAAATTCCGCCACCAGGATACCATCTTGCCGAGTGGTTTGGATTGTCAAGTCTGATGGCTAATTGATTTATTCCACCAAAATTTAAGTAGGGCGTTAAATCCAATCGAAAAGAATTATACCCATAAGGCCAGCCACCAACTAAATGACCGTTGAGCCAAACCATCGCATACGACATTGCTCCATCAATATCCAAATAGATGACTTTTCCTTTATCTGCGGTTGGTATGTCCAGTTTTTTTCGATACCAAGCCACACCTGGACTAGGAAGACGTCCCATTCCGCCACCGACTTCAGGATTGTCTCCTGTGTAAAAAGGTTTGTTGATAGCCCAATCGTGAGGTAAAGTCACTTTTTCCCATCCATCGTCTTTGAAATTTGCTTGAACAAACGGGAAATCGGAACCTGGATTTCCTTTAGGACGGATGTGTTTTTTAGATGGGTCTTTTATAAAATCATTTGCCGAAGGAAGAATCCAATTTTTTAGAACATCTTCTTTTGCTTCTATTTTCAAGGCTTCTTCAGGTTTAGAATCGGCAACTTTACTGTCGTTGACCACCTCTATTTTTGGGCGAACATCATAAATAAGATTATCAGGGTTTGCCTTATAACGCATAAAAGTCCAATCATTATTGATTTTGATTCGTTCTCTTTTGTAGCTAGATTTTAGATTTTGACTATTTACAGTTGTCGAGTAAAATAAAAATGCAATAATAAGCACACTAAAAGTTTTAATTTTTAGAAAATAGCTACTGTTTAAATTTTTTTCCATTTATTTTTTTTTATCAAGTTTTTGAAAATATTAATTGTTAGTTAGAATATTTTCAAAATATAAATCATTAAAATAGGTCTTAGAACATATCGTTTATATCTTTATTTCTCCCAATATCTACTAGCCCAAGCAATCCAAGTACTCCAGTTAGGTCCGGTACTATGTCCTCCTGCATGTTGTCTAAAAGCTATTTCTCCATCAATTAAAGGCATCCCTAATTTTGGAAAAATCATAGTTCCTAAATCTTTTTTACCAAACAGGCTATATACATAACCAGCATTAGCAGCTCCCAGAAACATTCCTTTGGCATCTACCCATTGTCCCTCAACTTCTGGAGAGCCGGAACTTATAAAAATGGGTCTTGGAGCACATAGAGCAACTAATTCATGACCATCTACAGGCAAATCATCAGGTTTTAAAATACTGGCATATTTAATAAAATTTCCAGCAAACCAATGATATTCACCCGAAGAGGCAAGATTTTCTACTTGTTCGCCAAAAACTCGACGAAGAATTTTAGCACCACCAGCACCCGATGAACCGATGAAACCTAATGAAATTCTGGATTCGAATGCCATTGCAACGATTGCTGCTTTACCATAACGAGATAATCCTTCAATAGCTATGCGATTTGGATCTACATTTTTGTCCGTTTCAAAATAATCAATGGCACGACTAGCTCCCCAAGCCCAAGCTCTCAATGCGCCCCATTGGTCAGGCTTGCGATATTCTCCTTTATTGACTAGACCAATAATTCCCACGGTAAGTCCAGCTCCATTATCGGCTTGAATGCTGCTGGGCTCAATAATTGCATAGCCCCAACCTCGTGAGATAAGTTGTTCTTGCCAAGTCGGTTCACCAGATGAACCTAAACCAATTGCCTTAATTGGACCTGGAGCAAAAAAATTCTTGATGTATCCAAATTCCATTACTACTGGAACCGCATTGCTAGCATTGGCGGGCGTTGCTACTACTAAATTGATTTCTACTTTTAGGGAAGGATAAGCTGCATTATCTACTATTCCTTTTAGTGTTTTTTCTTTAATGGCTTGGTTGCCTATCATTGTGTCTTTGACAGATACAATTTGCCAAGTTACAGCTGGAATTTTCTCGGGAATTTTTCCGTAAATTTCATTTTCAAAATCGGCTACAATTTCGGGTCTTCTTTTTTCAACCCAAGCTTTTTGGGTTTTAACTTTTTGTCCATTTTTTAAAATCAGAGCGTCTGGCAATATGTATTTATTTACTTTTTCCTCGGAACTATTGGCTGCATTGGCATCTTTTGTATTACCCGATACTCCTGGACGAATTAGAGAAGGGTCTATACCAATTTGCTGAACCATATTATTGTAGTCGTCGTTGTTCCGTTTATTGATACTGTCTCGTTGGGCTGGACTTAGACCAAATTGTGCAAAAGACGAAAGGCTGATGCTGCTAAATAAGATAATTAGTTTTAAATTTTTCATAGATAAATCTTTT
>CAUPKA010000053.1:0-17866 GCA_963511725.1 uncultured Flavobacterium sp. | reverse complement strand
TTGATTTTGTTTATGTGTAAATGCCAATTGATGAAATTGCCCAATGGCGGCGCATCATTCTCTCGTTTTTCTAGAAACTTTTTTTTGAAATCCATTCTGTAGTTATCAAAGTTATAAATCAAATATATACAATTTTTGTTAGATTTGGCACTTAAGGCTAATGTTATTAGCCTTAAAGGCTAACTAAACTGGTAATAAATACTAATTACATTATCCTTAATAGCTAATTAAATTATAGCTTAAGGATAACTTTATTATCCTTCAAGGCAAAATAAGTTATCCTTTAAGGCAAACTATATTAGTGAATAATACAAATTATATTAGCCTTTAAGGCTAATATAATTTGTATTTAAGGCTAATAAAACATGAAACAACTGCTTTTTGTGCATAAATCAGGACGAGACGGACAGCAGGAGTGATGTCAATGTCATTAAGTTAAGGATTAAATAACAAAATGATTGCTGATTTTTGATTAACGATTTTTGATTTCAGATGTAATAGACCCCGTAAAATCGACAATCTAATATTTAGCAACACCAAATCTGAAATCAAAAATCGTTAATCCTCAATCTAAAATCTCTTAACTTAATGACATTGGGAGTGATGTTGATCAATAAACGAAAAACTGCTGCTCCTTATACTATTCACAAAAAAAAGCGATACTATTCTGCTGAATCGTATCGCTTTTCTTTTTTAGAAGATGAGGTTACTTCACCAATTCGAAACTGTCTCTCACACGGATATCTGCCGAAGAGGAACCAATCATCAAATCAAAATCGCCCGGTTCTGAAACAAACTCTAATGCATTGTTGTAAAACGACAATTTTTGATTGTCAATTGTAAACTGAATGGTTTTGGTTTCCCCGCGGTTCAATGATATTTTCTGAAAATCTTTCAACTCCGTTATTGGGCGCACTACAGAACCGAATCTGTCTCTCAAATACAGCTGCACCACTTCCTCTCCTTTTACGCTTCCAGTATTTTTTATATTTACCGAAACCGTAATTGTTTCATTGTTTTTCATTGTTTTTTGAGACAATTTTAAATCAGAATATTCAAAAGTAGTATAGCTTAATCCGTATCCAAATGCAAATTTTGGAGTCGTTGGCAAATCGATGTAGGCCGATTTGTAATTTTTATCTTCATTGACAGAAGGTCTTCCTGTATTGAAATGATTGTAGTAAATTGGAATCTGCCCTTCGGTTCTAGGAAAAGTCATTGGCAGTTTTCCTGATGGATTATAATCGCCAAAAAGCACATCGGCTATAGCGTTACCCGCTTCTGATCCCAGCCACCACGTGTAAACAATGGTTGGCATATTATCGGCAATCCAATCAAAAACAAGTGGTCTTCCCGCATTAATCAAAATAACGATTGGCTTACCCGTTTTTTGAAGTTCTTTAATCAGTTCCACTTGAACTCCTGGCAATTGCAGATTGCTTTTGCTTTTGGCTTCACCGCTTTTATTGAAATTTTCTCCAATGCTCAAAATGATAACCTCAGCTTGGCTGGCTACATTCAAAGCATCTGCAAAACCTTCTTTGCTTTTGTCTTCAACACCACAGCCTTTGGCATATAAAATTTTGGTTCTTTTGCCTACTTTATTTTCCAGCCCTTCCCATTGTGAAACGATATAAGTCGAATCAACATCTTTTACATCTACAGCCCAAAATCCGTGATTGTCTCTTTTCGATTTTACCATTGGTCCAATAAATGCAATTGTTTTTAGCCCTTTAGAAAGAGGCAGAACATCTCTTTCGTTTTTCAGCAGGACAATACTCTTGGCTGCCATTGCTCTAGCCGCTTTGGTATGTTCCGGATTATTTAATGCTGCTTGTTCCCTTTCCGGACTGCAAAATTTATAAGGATCATCAAACAATCCCATTTCGAATTTCTTGCGCAAAATTCTTTTTACAGCGTCATCGATCAAAGCCATTGGGACTTTATTTTCTTTTACCAATTGCTCCAAATTATAGCGATAGGCATTGCTTTCCATATCCATGTCACTGCCCGCAGTTATTGCCGAAAGTGCCGCTTCCTTATTGTCTTTTACATAGCCGTGAGCGACCATTTCGCCAATCGAACCCCAATCGGAAACCACAAACCCTTGAAAATTCCATTTCCCTTTCAAGATGTCTCTCAATAAATAACTGTTTCCTGTGGCAGGTATTCCGTTAAGATCGTTGAACGAATTCATAAAAGTTGCCGCTCCTGCATCTAGTGCCGATTTGTAAGGAGGCAAATAAGTCTCCCAAAGCATTCGGTTACTCATATCAACCGAGTTGTAATCGCGTCCGCCAATTGCTGCTCCATAAGCTGCAAAATGTTTTACGCACGCCATAACCGAATTCACATCGCCCAAATTGCCTTGAAATCCCTTCACTCGTGCAAAAGCAATTTTGGATCCCAAATAAGTATCTTCTCCAGCTCCTTCCATCACTCTGCCCCAACGCGGATCACGAGAGATATCAACCATTGGAGCAAATGTCCAGTGAATTCCTGAGGCAGACGCTTCGGTCGCAGCAATTCTAGCCGAAAGTTCTATTGCTGTCAAATCCCAGCTTGCCGCTTCGGCAAGCGGAATTGGAAATGTAGTTTTGTAGCCATGAATCACATCCAAACCAAATAACAACGGAATTTTCAAACGCGACTGCATGGCCAAATCCTGGTACTGTCTTGTGTATTTTGTACCCATGATATTCAGCATCGAACCGATTAAGCCTTTTTTGATTTCATTTTGTTTATTAGCATTAATCGTAATAGGTCCTGTAGCAGTATTATCTCCAGTGTACTGATTGAGCTGTCCTATTTTTTCTTCCAGAGTCATTTTCTTCAGTAAAGCTTCCACTTTTTGGTCAATGGTTTGTTGCTGTGAAAAACCAAAAAAAGAAACGAATAATACTATTAGCGTAGCTGTTGTTTTCATTTAATAAATTTTATATTCAAATTCTATTTAACATATATTACTTGTATTTCAACAAGCATTTAGTTCCAACCATATAAGAAATATAAGTTCATATAAGCTGGGAGGCAAAAAAGCAAAAACTTAAATGAACTTATATTTCTTATATGGTAGGCTTTCTCATTGGAACTTTTTTTATTTAATAGTTTCTCCATCTCTTCTAATTCCAATTGTAAAAAGAATCTTTACTATTTGAAGCTTAATCCTTATTTTTTATTTGGCTGTCGTTTTAAATTCCAGAAAATTAAGATTAAAATTTCCTCCTTCAAAGTTAACACGAATTTTATTTACACCCTGCTTAAGTCAAAAAGACCTCTTACAACCTACAATAAAAAACAGTTACAAAAATAAATACGCTTATAACAGGGCATCTAATTCCTGTTACAAGCGTTTTTTTCTTGACTAAAAATAAGGTTGGCTGAAATGTTCGAGGTTTTTCAGTGGCCTCACAAATGCTGGCATCTTTATTAAATTAGCTCCAAAACACGTTCCAGAGCCATTCCTCTAGATCCTTTGATAAGAATCATATTATTATCAATTTTTTTGCTTTTAATAGCTTCAGAAAATTGTTCAAAATTTTCAAAGAAGAAAAAATTCGGCTTTGTTATTTTATTCTTGTAAAAATCTTTACCTATAAAAAAACAATCAATCTCATCTTGATTTATTAACAAATCTAAGACCCCTTTATGTTCTATCAAGCTTTCATCTCCTAATTCGAACATATCACCTAAGAAGAGTGTTTTGTTCTTTTTATCTAAAAGCACAAAGTTTTCAATAGCGACTTTCATGCTGCTAGGATTAGCATTATAAGCATCCAAAATGATTTCATTTGTCCCTTTAGTGATTAATTGCGACCTGTTATTTTCAGGAATATAACTTTCAAGAGCTTCTTTAATGGCGTAATTTTGAACACCAAAATAGTTTCCTATTGCAATTGCAGCATTTATATTATTAGCATTATACAGACCAATTAAATGAGAAGAAATTTGATTTTGAGAATAAGACACAACCACAAAAGGATTCGCTTCAATATGATTGATATTTATATCAACATTCTTTCTGTTTACTCCAAAAGAATACGATTTTAAATCTTTTGTCTTTTCAACTTGAATAGGATCTTCAAAATTCACAAATGCTACTTTATTATTTTTCGAAAGATAATGATACATTTCACTTTTGCCTTGAATTACACCTTCAACACCGCCAAAACCTTCAAGATGTGCTTTCCCAAAATTAGTAATATATCCATAATCAGGTTGCGCAATTTCACAAAGAAACTCTATTTCCTTTTTATGATTGGCTCCCATTTCTACAATTCCAATCTCTGTTTGTTCATTAAAAGATAGTAATGT
Organism: uncultured Flavobacterium sp.; assembly: GCA_963511725.1. Classification (GTDB taxonomy): domain Bacteria; phylum Bacteroidota; class Bacteroidia; order Flavobacteriales; family Flavobacteriaceae; genus Flavobacterium. The sequence continues at coordinate 13,552 of CAUPKA010000053.1, read as the reverse complement.
TAAAGGCACTCCAATATGATTATTTAAGTTTCCAACGGTGGCTTTAGTTGCAAATTTCTTAGAAAGAACAACGTTTATTAATTCCTTTGTAGTTGTTTTACCATTGCTCCCTGTAAGAGCAATTATAGGTAATTTCAAATAATTCCTGTGAAACTTAGATAATTCCTGCAAAGCTACTAGAGAATTTTCAACCAAAATAGTTCTTTCGTCAATAAAATAATCTTCGTTATCAATCAACACATACAAAGCTCCTTTATCCAAAGCTTCCTTAGCAAAAGTATTTGCATCAAAATTATCTCCTTTGATAGCAATAAAAAAGGAATTCGCACCGATTTTACGAGTGTCGATTGAAATCGAACTGCATTTCAAAAATAAATTATGAATGTAATTAATATCCATATAAATATAGTTTAAAAAATAAAAGCCCTAATGAAAGGGCTTTTATTGGTATTATTATCTAAAAAAAATTAATTTCTTGGTGTTTTTTTGGTGTTTGATTTAGAACCAACTCTAGACATTGCACATCTAAATCCGATGTAATCTGTCGCCATATCTTGTGGAAAGAATCTTCTTTGTGCTGGATCTAACCAATAAGCTCTATCTCTCCAAGAACCTCCTTTGTATACACGAACTGCATCATTTATCAAAGTAGTTCTCTTGTTAGACTTATCGTATTTTCTTTCCATATTTCCTAAACTATCAATTTTTACATTTTGTTTAGGTGAATTATACATGATTTCTTTATCAGATTTCTTTCCAGCATCAGCATCTGAACTTGCAAACTTATAATATTTACTAGATTGTTTATCACCGTCTCTGTAATTGATATTATCGCTAGTACTGAAATTTTGTCTTAAATAGGTTTCATTATCATCAACAGGTACTTGAGCAATTTCACCTGGCAAATGTTTAGGAACTAATTTACCATTGCTTAATGTATCATAAACAATGTCTTTATTCGTGATAATTTCAATTTTTCCGTCTTTACCAATTTTATTTTTGGTATAAACATTACCTCTGAAATAATTGAAATCATTAGTTTCTACGTCAACTATAGGTCTGTAAACATCAGCAACCCATTCTGCTACGTTACCAGCCATATCATACAAACCAAAATCATTTGCTGGATATTGTTTAACTTCATTTGTAATATCTGCTCCATCATCAGACCAACCAGCAATTCCACCATAATCACCATTACCTTGCTTAAAGTTTGCCAATTGGAAACCTTTATTAGATCTTTTTCCTGAACGAGTATAGCTTCCAGACCAAGGATATTTCTTTTGACCTTTGTAGATATTATATTCTCTTTGTCCTACATCAGCTGCCGCTGCGTATTCCCACTCAGATTCTGTTGGCAATCTGTATTCTGGCAATAAAATTCCTGAAGATCTTTGTGCATAAACATTTTTCTCTTCAGCAACATTTCCATCTTTATCTGGTTTTGGTGCTTTTTTAGAAGTGGTTCTGCCTTTCAAAAGAATTTCTTCATTTCCCCCATAAGTCGACGTTGGAGAAGCTAAATAAGTTTCAGTACTAAAATTACTTTCAGCTGAAATATCTAATGTTTTAGCATTTTTCTTTAAAAATTTATTTTTCTCAAGTACCGCTTCGTTTACACGATCTGTTCTCCATTTACTGAATTCAACGGCTTGAACCCAATTTACTCCTACAACAGGGTAATTTGCATAAGCTGGGTGTCTTAAATAATTATTGGTCATAGTTTCATTATAACCTAATCTGTTTCTCCAAACAAGTGTGTCTGGTGATGCACCTTCGTAAATGTTTCTGTAATTTTCTTCTGTTGGAGGATACACTTTTTTCAACCATTCAAGATATTCTAGGTACATTAAGTTGGTCACCTCTGTCTCATCCATATAGAAAGACATAACGTGTTGCTGACTTGGCACATTATTCCAATCATGCATAACATCGTCTTGAACGAGACCTTTTGTAAAAGTTCCGCCTTCGACAAACACTAATCCTGGACCTGTTTCTTGTGGTTTACCAGCTGTTCCTTTAGCAAAACCTCCTTTAGAACTGCTTACATTCCAACCTGTGCCTCTTGATGCACTATCGGATTTAGATTTTTTGCTACAACTAGCTAATCCTAATATTAATGCAAGGGATAGCATTATTTTTAACGGAATAGTCTTATTTACTCTCATAGTTTCTGGTAGGTAATTATTAAAATTTAGGTAGTGCAATGTAATAATTAAAATTAAACTGCAAAACCCTTTTTAACTTAATTTTTTAACGTTTTTTTAGATGTATTTAAAACGCAAAAATATATTTTTTATTACACAAAACAAGGAAAAAAACTTTTAAAATTTTTTATTTACTTTTAGCAATTATTTACACTACAAATCGTTATCAATCTCCATGAGAAATCTAGTCTTTTTCCTTACCATACTTTTCCCTATAATGACATTTTCACAAATTAAAGGCGATGTTATTATAGACTGGCTGGAAAGCAGCACTATACTCCCTATTTATAACAAATCGCAAGTGCCAGTTTTTAAAGGGGATAGCTACTTTTATGACAGTTATAATCAAGCTCTTTATTACACTTTAAACCTAAATAACAATACTGATTTAGACGCAAAAAGCATTCAAATTACCAATGTAATCTATGAGTCAATAGCAACATCTTTTATTGGAAATTTAAATCCAAAACTTATTCCTCTCACAATAAAAACTAACCTTTACAACACAAAATCTAGAAATAATATTCAAAATTTTCTAAATATTTCTCCAATAATCAAAGACAACTTAGGGTATAAAAGAATAAAATCCTTTTCTTATAGTATTAATAATGGCTCTTCAAAAAAAATCTCCTCAACAAAAAACGGCGCTAGTATTACCAATTCGGTTTTGAGTTCTGGCGATTGGTATCGATTTTATATCGAAAAATCTGGAGTTTATAAAATTTCAAAAGATTTTCTACAACAGCTGGGAATAAATTTAAACGGGATTAATCCAAAAAAAATAAAAATTTACGGCAACGGAGGTAAGATGCTTCCTCTGGCAAACAGTGATTATTACCCAACCGATTTAACCGAAAACACTATTCAAGTTCAAGGAGAAAGCGATGGTGTTTTCAACTCAGAGGATTATATTTTATTTTATGGACAAGGAACTTCAAATTGGAACGAAGAAAGCCAAACTAATCTTAATTTATACGATACAAAATCCTATTATTACATAACAGTACAGGGAGATGATGGCAAAAGAATTTTGAATATACCACAACCAACAGCAACCAGTACTCTTTCTGTAACATCATATGATGATCAACAATTTCATGAAGTAGATCAAACAAATATTGCCCAATTAGGCCGTCAATGGGTTGGAGAATCATTCGAAATTAATGATACCCAAGAATTTACATTTGACTTTCCAAATATTGATTCCTCGATTCCTGTAAATTTAAATGTTTATTTAGCATCTGCAGCTTATACTCCCACTTCTTTTAAAGTTGTGGCCAATGGGCAGGATGTTGGTTCTGTTCCATTTGCCTCTTTGAATACAAGTTCAGAAATACAATATTTTAACAACAAACTATCCAATAGCACATTTACAGGTTCTTCAAATATAAAAATCAAATTGACCTATAATAATAATGGCGTCCCAGGCTCTAAAGGTTTTTTGGATTTCATCCAATTAAAAGCAAAAAGCAAATTACAAGGATTTGGAAAACAATTCCATTTTCAATATGATTTAGCCAATTCAAGCCTTGGTGTGATTTCGTATAATTTCACAAACGCTTCTTCTATTTCTCAAATTTGGAATATTACTGATATTTATAATGTAACAAAAGCAGAAAATAATACTGGAAATTTATTTTCATTTAAAGCAAATCTTGGAGAACTTCAAAAATACATTGCCATTGATCCAAATGATTACTATACTCCTCTAAAGGAAAATAAATCTAAAATAACCAATACCAATATAAAAGGAACTGTATTCAAAAATGCTCAAGGACAATTTCAAGATATAGATTATATAATTATTACACCTGAATTATTAAAAATTCAAGCAGAAAAATTAGCAAGTTTTCATCGTGTAAATTCTAAATTAAACGTAAAAGTTCTTACCCTAGAATCTATTTATCAAGAATTTGCTTCAGGAAAACAAGATATTGCCGCAATCCGAAACTGTATTAAGTACATTTACGATAATGCTTCTTCCAGCGACAAAAAAGTAAGATATTTAAATCTCTTTGGAGACGCTTCTTTCGATTACAAAAACAGGATATTAAACAACAATAACATAGTCCCGATTTACGAAGCCTTAATTAGCAATACCATTGGAGAAGCTTCTTTTGCATCTGATGATTTTTATGGATTAATGGATGATACCGAGGGAAATATCACCAACAATTATGGAGGTGTTGATATAGCTGTTGGCCGAATGTTAGTTAACAATACAACTCAAGCTGATGAAATGACAAATAAAGTCATTGAATATTACAACAAAAAGGCTTATGGTTCCTGGAGAAATAATTATGTAACTCTCGCTGATGATTCCGATAAATCTACAGATGCCACTTTGCAATCAAGACAAAATGCTCTAGCCGACGAAATTGAAGTTCAAAAACCATTTTTGAATGTATCCAAAATATTTTTAGATTCTTATATACAAGAAGCGGCAGCGGGTGGCGAAAGATATCCTAAAGCAAAATCTGAATTTTATAACGAATTTGGAAAAGGAGCATTAGTTTTCAATTATTTAGGACATGGCGGAGAAGACGGATTGGCGAGTGAACGAATTTGGGACAAAACAGATAGCCAAAGCTTAAGCAACCAATACAAATATCCATTATTTATTACTATAACCTGTGAGTTTTCTCGTTTTGACAACCCTACAAGACCCACTGCCGGAGAATATATTTATTGGAATTCAAAAGGAGGCGCAATCTCTCTAATTTCGACTATTCGAGAAATTGGGCAATATAGCGCTGAGAACTTTAATGATGTTTTTGCAAAAAATCTTTTTGCTTATGGTTCAAACCAATACGTATCTATTGCAGAAGCCTTAAGGGTATCTAAAAATGAAAATCCAAATGCAGCAACAAATGTGGTATTATATATAGGTGATCCCGCATTATTCCTTGCTGTCCCAAAACCAAAAGTAATACTCACAAAAGTAAACGACATCCCAATCAATCAATCAATTCCTGATTTCAAATCATTAGCTAAAATGAAAATATCAGGAGAAATAACCGATGAAAACAATATTCCAATTACAAATTATAATGGTTCTTTGTCTGCAATTTTATTTGATAAAAAAATAACGAAAAAAACTTTAAACAATGATGGATATAGCCCAGTGATAAACTTCACAACATTGGGTGAAGCTATTTTTAGAGGAAATGCATCTGTAACTAATGGACAATTTGAATGCAACTTTATAGTACCGAAAGATATTCGCATTCCTTTGGACAATGGGAAAATAAGTTTTTATGCTCAAAAAAATCAATTGCAAGAAGATGTTACAGGATATGACACTACAATAAAAGTAGGAGGTGTAAATGAAAATGCAGTTGCAGACAATAATAGTCCAAAAGTGAAGTTATATATGAATGACAAGAATGACGAAACTTTTGTTTCGGGAGGCATAACCAATGAATCACCTATTTTTATTGCCTATCTGGAGGATGAAAGCGGTATAAATACTGCTGGAGGAATCGGTCATGACATAGTAGCAATATTAGATGGAGACGTAAGTAACCCAATTATATTGAATGATTATTATCAAACAGAACTGGATAGTTACACTAATGGAAATTTACATTACCCTTTTAGGAATTTAAAAACAGGACTTCATACAATTACATTTACTGTTTGGGATGTTTATAATAATACTACAACATCTGAAATACAGTTTTTAGTAGTTGGCAATGATACAATAACATTAACAAATGTATTAAATTACCCAAATCCATGTGTAAATTATACAGAGTTTTGGTTTACCCATAATAAACCAAACGAACCATTAGAAGTTCAAATTCAGGTATTGACAATTACCGGAAAAGTAGTCTGGACAAAAAACCAAACCATTACTACACCCGGTTTTCTATCACGAGAAATAACATGGGACACTCGAGATGATTTTGGAAATAAAATAGGAAAAGGAGTTTATGTCTATAAACTCACCGTAAAGGCAACCTTGTCAAATAAGAAAATTGAAAAGATTGAAAAACTTGTAATTCTTTAATAATTGTGATTCTTTAATAATATCGTATATTTATACCAAATTAATTTTTTTTAAAATAATGAAAAAAGTCATTTTATTAGTCACATTTTTATATACGTTTAATTTCTCGCATGCTCAAGAAAGGCCAATTACAGTAGCAGTTCCTTTTCTTTTAGTAGCCGCAGATGCAAGAGCTGCTGGTATGGCTGATAACGGAGTATCCTCTTCTTCAGATGCCTTTTCACAACAATGGAATCCATCCAAATACGCATTTGCTACCGATCAACAAGGTTTTTCAGTAAGCTACACTCCCTATTTAACAGACTTAGTAAATGATATTTCATTAGCTCAATTAACTTATTACAATAAATACAGTGACAAAAGTGCATTTGCTGCTAGTTTTCGTTATTTTGGTTTAGGGGATATTGAATTAAGACAAGATTTTGATAGTCCTGTCCAAACTGTATCTCCAAATGAGTTTGCACTTGATTTATCCTATTCTTTGAAATTAAGTGAAAAATTCTCAATGGCAGTTGGCGGACGTTTCATTAATTCAAACCTTAAAGTAGCAAGCAATAATAATGACGCTTCATCTTCAAGCAGTTTTGCAGTAGATGTTGCCGGATTTTACCAATCTGAAGAAATTGCATATAACGATTTTAACGGAAGATGGAGAGCGGGATTTAATTTTCAGAATATGGGCCCTAAAATGAGATACGACAATGACGACATAAATGCCAATTTTCTGCCTGCAAATATGAGAATTGGAGGAGGTTTCGATTTCATTCTGGATGAATACAACACAATTGGTGTTAATTTGGAATTTAGTAAATTAATGGTTCCTACTCCTCAAGTATCTTACAATGGCGACGGCTACCAAGGATCTGACATGAATGGAGACGGAGTAGTTGATAAAACAGATAATGATATTGCTAAAACAGAATACGCTTCAATTGGCTGGTTCTCTGGAATGTTTCAATCATTTACGGATGCACCAGACGGATTTAGTGAAGAATTAAAAGAAGTTACTTACTCAATCGGATCAGAATATATTTATCAAGATGCTTTTTCATTTCGCGCTGGGTATTTTCATGAAAGCCCAGATAAAGGAGCAAGAGAGTTTTTCTCACTTGGAGCAGGCTTCAAATACAGTACTGTAAAAATAGATGTTTCTTACCTATTCTCTACGTCCAAAATACAAAACCCTTTAGAAAACACTTTGCGCTTCTCTTTATCATTCAATTTTGGAGAAAAATATGAAAACTACTAGTGTAAATTTTAATATTTAAAAACTAAAAAAATCCAATTTCAAAATAATGAAGTTTGGATTTTTTTAGTTTTTAATTGATTGATCATTTGTAGCAACAAAGATAACAAAGTTCTATTTTAATTATATAGAAGCTATTTAAAACAATATTCGAATGAAAGAACTAATAATTACATCTAAAATTAATGTATTTGAATCCATTCAAGAATTACCCCAAATGGAGCAAAATTTAATAAAAAAAGCTATTGAAATTAGAAAAAAAGCATATGCCCCCTACTCCAAATTCAGAGTTGGAGTAGCTATTCTGTTAGACAATGGCGAAATAGTAGTAGGCTCCAATCAAGAAAATGCTGCATATCCTTCAGGACTTTGTGCAGAAAGAGTTGCTATATTTCATGCTGGAGCAGTTTATCCTGAAGCCACTATATTAAAAATAGCAATTACCGCAGCTTCAGACAACAATTCTACAGCAATTCCTGTTCCCCCATGTGGAGCTTGTAGACAATCAATTGCTGAATATGAAATTCGTCAGAACACCCCCATAAAAATATATTATATGGGTGAAACTGGAGAGATTCATCAATCGGAATCCCTAAAAAACTTACTCCCTTTTATGTTTGATAACAAATTACTTTAAAAAAGAACTAAAAATTAGCTTTTAAATTTTAGTTCTTAGTAGGAATGTCTTATTTTTGCATCCCGACCCCTTTGGGGCGCAAATTTGTGGTGAGGAAACTATTTTGCGTTACTAGGTCATAATTGATAAAACAATAACACTTAAGCAAAAGAATTATTTCAGATGAAAGAAGTTACAAAAGAAGTTTATTTAAAGTGGTATGAAGACATGCTGCTTTGGAGAAAGTTTGAAGACAAACTTGCAGCATTATACATTCAGCAAAAAGTTAGAGGTTTTCTACACTTATATAATGGTCAAGAGGCAGTTTTAGCAGGAGCTTTACATGCTATGGACTTGACAAAAGACAAAATGATTACTGCATACAGAAATCACGTTCAGCCAATTGGTATGGGTGTTGATCCAAGACGTGTAATGGCGGAACTTTTAGGAAAAGCAACTGGAACATCTAAAGGAATGGGTGGATCAATGCATATCTTTTCTAAAGAACACCGTTTTTATGGCGGACATGGAATTGTAGGTGGTCAAATTCCATTGGGAGCAGGTTTAGCATTTGGAGACAAATACAACGGAACTGGTGGAGTTACTATGACTTACTTTGGAGATGGAGCTGCACGTCAAGGTTCATTACACGAAGCTTTCAACATGGCAATGTTATGGAAACTTCCTGTAGTTTTCATAGTGGAAAATAATGGATATGCAATGGGAACTTCTGTTGAAAGAACAGCAAACCATACTGATATTTGGAAACTAGGTTTAGGATACGAAATGCCATGTGGACCAGTTGACGGAATGAATCCTGTAAAAGTTGCTGAAGCAATGACTGAAGCAATTGACAGAGCTAGACGTGGTGATGGACCAACATTTCTTGAAATGAAAACATACCGTTACAGAGGACACTCAATGTCTGATGCACAATTATATCGCTCAAAAGAAGAGGTTGAAGAATACAAAAAAATAGATCCAATCACCCAAGTTTTGGATGTGATTCTAGATCAAAAATACGCTACACAAGAAGAAATCGAAATAATTGATCAAAGAGTAAAAGATAAAGTTGAAGAATGCGTTCAATTTGCTGAAGAATCTCCTTACCCAGAAATCCAACAATTATACGACGTAGTGTACGACCAAGAAAACTATCCATTCACACCTCATAAATTATAAATCAATTATGGCAACAATTGTAACAATGCCTCGCTTGAGCGATACTATGACAGAAGGAACGGTAGCAGCTTGGCTTAAAAAAGTAGGAGACAAAATAAGCGAAGGTGATATCTTAGCAGAAATTGAAACCGACAAAGCAACAATGGAATTTGAATCCTTCAATGAAGGAACACTTTTATACATTGGAATCCCAGAAGGTGAAACAGCTCCTGTAGATTCTTTATTAGCAATTATTGGAAAAGAAGGAGAAGATGTTTCAGCTTTAATTGCTGGAGGAGCTACCGCACCAGTAGCAACAGACTCAACACCTGCACCTGCAGAAGCAAAACCTGCCGAAGCAACACCATCTGCCCCAGCATCTTTACCAAAAGGAGTTATTGTAGTAACAATGCCTCGGTTGAGCGATACTATGACTGAAGGCACAGTAGCTTCTTGGCTGAAAAAAGTAGGAGATACAGTTGCTGAAGGTGATATACTTGCCGAAATCGAAACCGATAAAGCAACAATGGAATTCGAATCTTTCAATGAAGGAACTTTGTTATTCATTGGAATTCAAGAAGGAAATACTGCTCCTGTAGATAGTCTTTTAGCTATCATAGGACCTGCAGGAACAGATATTAGCGGAATCGCAGAAAACTATAAAGCAGGTGGAGCAACTACAGCTACCACAGCGAAAGAAGATACAAAAGCTCCAGTTTCCGAAAATACTGCACCAGTAACCGAAACTGCTAGCGATGGAAAAAGAATTTTGGCATCACCATTAGCTAAAAAAATAGCAAGCGATAAAGGAATTCAATTAACTCAAGTAAAAGGATCAGGTGAAAACGGACGTATCGTAAAAAGCGATATCGAAAACTTCACTCCAGCAACGACTACTGCTCCTAGCGCAAGCGCACCAAAATCTTCAGAGACTGCAAAAGCAGAAGCTCCGAAAGTTTTTGTACCAGCAGGAGAAATTTTTACAGAAGAAATCAAAAATTCGCAAATGCGTAAAATCATTGCGAAGCGTTTGGCTGAATCATTGTTTACTGCACCTCATTACAATCTAGTAATTGAAGTTGCAATGGATGACGCAATGCAATCAAGAGCTGTTATTAATTCAGTACCAGATACCAAAGTATCTTTCAATGACATGGTAATTAAAGCTTGTGCATTAGCATTGAAAAAACACCCAAAAATCAACTCACAGTGGAAAGAAGATGCTATCATCATCAATCACCATGTAAACATAGGTGTAGCAGTAGCTGTTGAAGATGGATTAGTAGTTCCTGTTCTAAGATTCACAGATGCAATGAGCCTTTCTCAAATAGGCGCTAGTGTTAGAGACCTTGCAGGCAGAGCAAAAAACAAAAAACTTGGACCAGCAGAAATGGAAGGAAGTACTTTTACAGTTTCTAACCTTGGAATGTTTGGTATTACTGAATTTAATTCTATTATAAACCAGCCAAACTCTGCTATTTTATCAGTAGGGGCTATTGTAGAAAAACCAGTAGTAAAAAATGGACAGATTGTAGTTGGAAACACTATGATGCTTTCATTAGCTTGTGATCACCGTACAATAGATGGTGCAACAGGAGCACAGTTTTTACAAACATTAAAACAATACATAGAAAGTCCAGTTACTATGTTGGCATAACACCAGTCATTTTAACAATAATAAAACCCGTTCTGAAAATTTTCAGAACGGGTTTTTCTTTTTAACTTAGTAGCAAATAAAATTCTTATGAAGAAAATAGTTCTACTGTTAAGTATTATTGCTTTTACGGCTTGTCAAAAAAAAGAAAGCACAACTAAACATCAAATTGTAAAAGATTCTCATTCTTTTTCAAATCCAACGGAAGCTGTTGTCAAGCATTTAGACTTAGATATCAAAGTCAATTTTAAAACTCATACTATTTCCGGAAAAGCTTCATGGCTCATTAAAAATACTTCTAAAGGAAATGAAATTATCTTTGATGAAAACACTTTAAATATTACCAAAGTTACTTTGGGCGATGACGAAAAAGAAACCAAATTTGAATTAGGAAAAGAGATTGAATTTCATGGAAAACCACTTCATATAACAATCGAGCCAAATACTACTAAAATCAATATTTATTACAACACGACAAAAGAATCCATAGCCTTGCAATGGCTAAAACCAGAACAAACAGCCGACAAAAAACAACCATTCGTCTTTTCACAAGGGGAAAGCATCTGGTCGCGCACTTGGATTCCGTGCCAAGATTCACCAGGAATTCGCTTTACTTATAACGCTAAAGTTACTGTCCCAAAAGATTTAATGGCTGTGATGAGCGCAGTAAATCGACAACAAAAAAACGACACAGGTATTTATACTTTTAAACAAGAAAAAGCCATTCCTTCTTACTTGATGGCAATTGCTGTCGGTGATATTGAGTTTAAGCCAATTGATAATCGTACTGGTGTCTATGCTGAACACACGGTAATTAATAAAGCTAAATGGGAATTTGCAGAATTAGGAAAAATGGTAAATGCTGCCGAAAAACTTTTTGGTCCATACCAATGGGGGCGCTATGATGTAATCGTTTTACCTCCGAGTTTCCCTTATGGTGGAATGGAAAATCCAAATCTTACTTTCCTTACACCAACAGTTTTAGCTGGTGACCGTTCGTTAACCAGTTTATTAGCTCACGAATTGGGTCATAGTTGGAGCGGTAATTTAGTAACCAATGCAACTTGGGATGATATTTGGCTCAATGAAGGATTTACGACTTATGTAGAACATCGCATTGGAGAAGAAGTATTTGGAGTTAACGAAGCTAAAATGCAAGATGTCTTAAGTCGGAAAGTATTAAAGACCAATCTAGATGAAATAGGAAAAGACAGCCCAGATTCCCAATTAAAAGTAAACACTTCAGAAAGAAATCCAGATGATGGACTAAGTGAAATTCCGTATGAAAAAGGATATGCTTTTTTACAAACTGTTGAAGCTACTGTTGGTCGTAAAGAATTTGATAAATTCCTTACCAATTATTTCAAAGCCCATGCTTTCCAATCGATTACTACTGAAGATTTTGTAGCCTATTTTATTAAAAATCTAATCAACGGCAACAAAAGATTAGCCGATAAAATAAAACTTAATGAATGGATCTATAAACCAGGAATTCCAAATAACATTACCACACCCGTTTCAAAAGATTTTATTTCTATTGATAACATACAAAAAACATGGAGAAAAACTGGAGTCAAAAGATTGAGTCAAAAAATAAAATCAACCAACGAAAAACAGCATTTTATTGATTATTTACCAAATAATTTAACTAATGAAGAGATGGCGGAAATAGACAAAGAATTTAATTTTACCAATGGTGGAAATTTTGTTGTTCGCCGTCAATGGTTTATCCAAGCAATACAGCATCAGTATAAAGATGCCTATCCAGCAATTGAACTATTCTTGACATCTTATAGCCGAACTGGTTCCCTAATACTGCTCTACAAAGAAATGATCAAAACAGCAGAAGGAAAAGCTTGGGCAAAACAAATATATGCCAAAGCAAAAGCTGGCTATCATGCTACTACTGTTCAGTCTGTAGAATTTTTATTCAAATAAATTAGAACTTCTCAATTGAGATTTTTTTTCTTATCCATTTAGACAAACCATCTACTCTATATCATTTGAATATTGTTACGCTCACACTCAAAACAAAAAAACTCACTTTTCATAGCTTCCAATTTTTTAAAATCAAAAAAATAAATAGATTTACCTCAGAAAATTCAAGAATATCAAGACTAATTTAGAGGAGTGAGAAATATAGATTTCTTCTTCCTCAGATTATCGAATATTTTTTTTGCATAATCCCAAACTTTTACACTGATCCCTCACTTGTAGGCTCGTTTGAAATAATCAATTCAAATTTTTTCATAATTTAAATCGAGCCAAAAACAAAAAACCCCTTATTTCTAAGGGGTTTTCTTGTACTCAGAGCGGGACTTGAACCCGCACGAACATTGCTGTTCACTGGATTTTAAGTCCAGCGTGTCTACCAATTTCACCATCCGAGCATTATAGTGGTACCTCCAGGGATCGAACCAGGGACACATGGATTTTCAGTCCATTGCTCTACCATCTGAGCTAAGGTACCTAACTTTAATCATTTAGTATAAAAAACCCTGTTCCATTAAGAAACAGGGTTTTGTAAAAAAAGGCAGCGACATACTCTCCCACATAACTGCAGTACCATCTGCGCAGGCGGGCTTAACTACTCTGTTCGGGATGGGAAGAGGTGAGCCCCGCCGCAATAACCACCTTAAGGTTGTTAGTTGTTGGT
>CAUPKA010000052.1:0-21256 GCA_963511725.1 uncultured Flavobacterium sp. | reverse complement strand
GAAAAAATCAATAGTTTTTAATCGTTAATTAACCACAAAACTTGGTGGTCAATTTGCTCCGGAATCAGGTGGTCAGTTTGCTCCGGAACGGGTGGTCAATTTACTCCGGAATTAGGTGGTCAAATTGACTGGTTTTTCCACATTGTGGGTGATTGGCATATTTCAGAATTAATTCTTCCGGAATTGGGAGAAGTGGAATGCGGGAAGCGGTTTCTGTTTTTTGGCGGTGGGTGAATATCCATTTACCGCCATCAATACCCATACTAATATTTGATACCGTTAAGTTTTTGACATCTATATAAGCCAGACCAGTAAAGCAGCTGAAAACGAAAATATCTTTTACAAGGTTCAGTCTCTCGGTTGCAAATTCTTTGGAATAAATATCCTGAACTTCTTCTTGCGTTAGATACTCTCTTTCGACTTCACGAATTTTTGCATTATAGTTTGCAAACGGATCTTTGTCTAACCACCCATTTGAAATACAGATTTTGATTATTTTTTTGAAGTTCTTGATGTATTTGACAGCAGTGTTGTTGGCGCATTTGCGAACACTTCTCAGAAAGAATTCATATTCTGTTATGAAAGAATGATCAATGTCTTTAATGTCGAAATCCGAAACGGAATATTTCCATTGTATAAATTCAATCGTATGTTTTAGGGATGTTTTGTAGCGCTCCAATGTTCCTGCTGCAAATTCTTGGCCCACCAGAGTTTCCACTTTGTTGTTATGATCCTGGAAAATTGGAACTAGCATTCTGGCTCTTTGGTCGGTTCCCAGGAGTTTGGCTTTTAGAATGGATGCCGTTGCTGTTGTTTTGTCTTTCATCATATTATGATGGGCATCGTAAACTTCCTGTTCCAGTGTTTTTAGGTACCTATTTAAGGATTTTACTTCTTGTGATAGTCCAGTGACCTTTTGAAGTTTGTTGTTCCATTTTTCGGGCTCAATGTATCTTTTGGAAGCAATGTCTTTCCTAGCGCCATCAATGGTAATTCTTAGATAAATGGGTGCGGTGCCGTTGGCTTTGATTTTACTTTTCTTGATAAAGAAAAGCAGGGTGAATGTTTTGTTCATAATGTGGTGACTTTAAGTTTGATAAAATTATTCATCTTAAACACTTAAAACAAGATGTTCAAACCGTGAACGCCTTATTATACAAGTGCTCCAGCGTTTTTTGGTGACCCATTTGAGATTTTCAGAATGGGACACTAAATAGGACACTGAAAGGATACCATTTAATGAACTTTATTGGTATAGCCACCAAGCAAAAAACGCCGTAAATCTTATGATTTACAGCGTTTTAGCCTTTTTAGTATTTCTACTGGCGGAGAAAGAGGCTCCATAACCTTTATATTAATCCCAGTAAATATGGGACTTCACAGACTTTTTTAAAGAACAGGGTTACCTATAGGTGCACTAACAAAATTAGTAAAATAACATAAAGCAAATTTAGGCTTTTTTTTGATAAAAATTAAGGTCAATTTCTTTTTAGAATAAATTAATACTACATGTACTAGGACAATTTTAGATCCTTTTCATGGATGCCAACTGTAACAGCCGAGTGGAACAAACGAAGATACCGGAGAGTGACCGCTTGATTGCCCATGATGTTAACTGATTAGTTATTTGGCACCGAGAATTTACTCTCCATCGTCCACTCGAAAGCATTGATCTGAAGTAAAAAAAAGCGAACCCCTCTTGGCTTTTTAAATATTTGCAATTACAGTGATAGCAGTAATTCGCATAATTTTTTTGTTTTATTTTGTCGCAAATATCTCCTGTATTTGCGACAAAAAAACTACTATATACTTTTTAATTGCTTCCTCCATTTGATGTTTGCAGATTGAATGTTATTGTATTTTACTATGTCTTGTCGCATAATTATTTTTCGTTTACGGGACCTAAAACGTGTTCGAACATTTTCACTACCTGATTTACTTTAGATAAACTTAAGATGTCTTTGCCCTGTTCAATCTTTCTGACAACTGTTAATGCCACACCAGCTCTCAAGGCAAATTCTTCTTGTGTAAGCCCTGCTTGTTTTCGTCTCTTTTTTACAAAATCTGCTATCACATCCATTTTATATGCTTTTGGATATATAATTAATAAAAATTATTTAATTATATGCTATTAGATATAAAAATAACAAAACCGCTTAATTATATGCTTTTGAATATAAAAATGAGTAAAAATCACTAATTATATGTAATTACATATAAATTTAATAAAGTTTGTTCGGTTTTTAATTTTTTTTTCACTTTTATATCTCACAAAACAGCAATACAGATACTAAACCTGTTTGATTTATTGTGTTATTATAGGTTTATTATATTGTTGTGTAGAAGTTTATATTGAAATCACACGACTGCTATTGAAATTCTCATTCTCAATGTATTTAATATAGCCTAATTGATTGGTGATCAATTTTGTTTTACCAACAGTAAAATCGGGGACATTGCAGTGATGGTGACCGTAAATCCAATAGTCAATTTTACTGTCTTCTATGAAATTGTACATTTCTGTTCCAAAAGCTTCATTTATGGTGCTATTAGCGTACTTCTCAGGATAATTGATAAACGTTGGCGGATGGTGTGTGACTACAACCGTGGGTATATCTGTTTGATTTTTCAACGCTTCTTCTAAAAATAATCTGCTTTCTCCATGGATTTTATTATAATCATCAATGGTCAGTCGTTTTTTATCATTTTGAATCACCCGAAAATCAGAAAGGGATTGTTGAATAATAATTTGTTTATCTGGTGAAATATGAGACCATAACGTTGAAAACACAAACTTTACACCACTAATAGTTTTCACAGTATTGTTTAACAAAGTAACATTGTACCTTATTTGCTCCTCAAAAGAGCCACTCCTTTTTGATATATCTGAATTGTAATATTCGTGATTACCCGGTATCCAAAAAGTATGTTCAAAATGTTCGGAAACATAATCAAAGAATTTCTCGTGCTGATGTATTTGGTTAAAAAGTACAATATCACCCGCCAAAATCAGAATATTGCCTTTGGTTACTATCGGATTATCCAAAATCCATCTTCGGTTGTCTAAAAATTCTAAGTGCAGGTCAGAACAATATTGGATTTTCATATATAGATACTATTTTCATATTCACAAAAATAAAAAATCTGACAATTAATTTCCTTTAACTTAGGAGACTCAGGTAAAAACATTTTAATTGTCTAGAATATCATCTTTTTTATCGGTTAAAGGATCAAACCAATCTGCTTTGTCAAATGCCCATTTGATCCAACTTGAAAGCTCTTCTGAAAGGTTTTTTTGTTTGATAGCATTGGCTTCAATTTGTTTGATGTAGTTTCTCATGTCAACCGCTTTTTTCCATTTTTCCGAATTATCAAGTAATTTTTTAAAATTTTCAATTTCGGTCGTTTTTCTTCTTTTAATCTCTTCCTCTGCTTCTCTTATTTTTCTGTATTCCCGTTGCCGATTTTCTCTTTCTTCTCTATCCTTTTTTATCTTTACAGATACTAATTCTAGTTTGGTCAGTATTTTGGGTAATTGTTCTTCCAGTATTTGGTTATTAGTGTCATTAAACTCTTTTTCGGGGTATTCATCAATTTTAAACGACAATATGTCTGTTGTAATATATTCGGTATTATTCCAAGAATATTTTTCGTGTTTTGTTATAACCCTTTTTAATTTTTCCCTAAGTCGGATTTTAATTTCTTCCCCCTTTACAATAACACAAGTAGTATTTTCTTTGACTATAACATTTTGGCCTCTGAGCTTCAGCAATTTTATTATTTTGTCCAGAATACGTAATGCCCGATTAATGTTCTTAGGTGCAACACTTATGCTCACTATTCCTGAAGAAGTTGACATTATCCCTCTGTAGATTGCATATTTTTCGTGCTTTCGGGAATCAAAGTCATTTTTGGCTTCAATGATTAACTTATCAGGATTTGAAAGTCTATCCGGAACATTGAAGGAAAGTGAAGTATCTGCACTAATATTTTTAAGAAGTTTATGGTATTCTGAAAATACATTATTTTCGTTGTTAGTTTCTTCTTTTCTCTCGTTAAGTATAACCGTTTCCTCTCCCTTAAAATCTTTTGGCAACAGTATTATTTTTACTTTTTTTCCGTGTTGTATTTTTTGCCAATGACCCAACACTGGTAAAGGGATGTTGAGTTTTTTACATATTTTGCGTAGTCCATTATCCGAGATATTGTATTCTTTAGCCAAAGTTGTCATTGGTTTTGACCATACCAAATCGTATAATTCCTATCTTGAAATTTTTATACTTTCGTCCTTCATATCCATAAATAGCAAATAAGGTTTTAATGAATAAAAAAAATCCGAAGTCGTGAGACTTCGGAGAGCTGGATAAATATTAATCTTCCCAGATTACACTCAATGCACAATTTTTATAAGTGATGCAATGTTCATAAAACTTTCTATTAACATCACAATCTTTAACGTATTTAAAACAATCAATTGCCCAAATTTCTTCTGTTTTAAATATCTCAACATTTGATTTACTGAAGTACTCTCCCATTACAATATCTTTTGGCACAATATTATCATTTATTAGATATTTAAAAGGAAAGTCATCACTATAATGTGTCCATTTTATTATCCCACTCTCCGCATAAACTATCATGATAGGGTGATTCCCAATTTCAGCAAATCTAAAAGCACAAGCTGTTCTACTTACTTTATACTCTTTGCATAAAAAAACAATAAGTTCAAAATTAAATTTTTTCTTGACTATATCTTTTTTAAAGCGCTCTTCGGGTATTAGAAGACATGAAGCAAAATAATCCGCTTCTCTCTCAATTTCATTGAATTGTTTGCGACCTATTTTTGAAGGATGAGGTTCCAATAATCCTTTTTTTAATCCGACTCTATGAGCATCTATGAAATAATGACCTAATTCATGTGCTAATGTAAAACGACCTCTCTCTGAACCTAATTTATTGCCATTATCTATGTTTAAATAAATATAGAAATTTTCATCGTCAAATATTGTCATCCCATCAAAAGTGTCTTTTTCAAAGCTATCATAAAAGACCCTTAATTCTTCATCGTCAGCTATTTTATCAAGTGGTGTAATTTTTTCTTCAAATTGTAATGCGATAAATTCGGCTAACTTTTTAATATGCAATTTTGAGCTATTCTTTATCATTTTTATCCTTGCCAAGTTTGCCTTTCATTTTATCAATAATATGTTGGGGAATATTATTTTGACCTTTTCTAGCCACCATTTTCAACTGTTCTATTTCATTTTCAATGTTGGTCGTATCAATTTTGAAAATCTTGGCAGTATTGCACAGATTGTCTTCCAATATTGATTTAATATCTATTGAAGCATTTTTAAGTTTAAAATCATAATCTTCAAATATTTTATCAAATCTATCTAATTGGATTTCATTTTCAGGACATAAAAAACCTGTTGAGCTAAGCCACTCGTCAAGATTATCCATATTCACAATTCCATTGTTTTTTTTGTTAGTTGCCATTTTTTAACTCAAATAATTTTTAATATGATTTATAGCTTCTAATTTATATACACGTATTGAATTTTGCGTCAGTTCAAGTCTTTCTTGCAATTGTTTGCTTACTTTACGGGGTATGTTTTTACCCGGAATTTCGTAAGCCTTATATGTTAAAAAAATTATTTTGTGTTTTTCTGATAATCCTTCCATTGCTCCCTCCAAAATTTCCAACCGTAATTTTAATTCTCTTTTCTTTTCTACATTCTCCCCAATCGTTTTGACAACTAAGTCATCAATATCAGTAATAATTGATAAGTCTTCTTCTTCAGTTGGTTCAGCACAAGTGTCTTTTTCACCATATAATATTATCTGTGTAAATAAGATTCTACACATCCATATTATTAACGCTTTATCAATATTTTTTGATGTTGCCTTTTCTATTTTAAAAGTAGGGTACTTCCATACTTTTGCAAACGTACAAGTAGCCACTTCTAATGCAACTACTTCATTGTAATTGAACTTTAAGCAATATATTTCTGCTTTTTTTAAAATATCTTTTTCATATCTGTGACAAAAGGCTGTAAAAGCTTTTTCTGCTTCGCTTTGAAAATCTTTTTTCCAAGAAATATATTCTAACAGCTCTAGACTGTCCAATTCTTTATAATTTATTTCTTCTGTTTCTAGATCTGAATTCATTTATATACTTAAAAGCGTTAGCAACGGAATTGGTATATGAGTGTATGGGACTCATTATCTTAATTAATGGACAATATACTAAAAAGAAATCATTAGGCAACACTAACGGTTTTAGGTATATGAGAAAGGAGGAATGAATAAAATAACAAATCATAATTAATAAAAAACAATAAATATGGCAGGAGCATTATTAAGTTTTGCAAAACCCTTACTAACAAAAGGGGCTACAATAGTATGGGAAAATCGAGATTATCTAGAACTTTTTTTCAAAACAAAATACGGAAAGTACAAAGATAAAGAGATACGGTTTTCAATAAGTGGATTATATAAAATCCAAATACCAAATACCAATAAGTATTTGCTTGTATCAAATCGGAGAATAGCTGGTCAGTTACAGCCTGTTGGGGGTGTTTATAAACGTTTTGGAGATGACAGCTTATTCAACAAATGGGGCTACAAACCAGATACTAGAAAGAACGGATTAGATGTTGATGAAAAAAGTGATTCTGATTTGCGTTTTATGGTTAATGGCAAAAGTGTAATTGATGTTCTCAAATGGTATGAGAGCGGAAAGGAAAGAGAAACTGAACCAAGGAGGGAATTTATAGAAGAATTAATTGATACCGAAATTTTAGATTCTAAGACTTTCCAAAACATTAATCAAAAACATATCCGAAGATATTCCAAGAACCTTATTTGGAGCGATTTTTTCGGATGCTATGAAATATTGATTTATGACATTTTTGAATTACTCCCTAACGAAGAGCAAAAAAAGTCTCTAATTGAATTGTCAAAACAAGGAAATGACCTCTCAAAAGGTTATGCGATTGTCAGTTGTGATGATATTGAACAATTAAGATTTTTAAAAAACGATAAGCAGATTGCGCGTATTGGACAGCATACAAAATTAATTATAAACAAAAACTTTTAACCAATGATAGATATTTTTAAAGACTACCAACTTCAAAGAGAAGAATTATTAGCCAGGATAGCACAAGAGTTGCAATTGGACAAAACAAGAATGGAGAGAATGGAATCGGCCTACAAAGCGGTTTTTGATTTATTAAAAAAGGATGAAACCTTTTTTAATAATCTTGAAATTGAGATTTATGTACAGGGTTCTAAAAGAATAGGCACAACCGTAAAACCAATCAACGATGAAGATTTTGATTTGGATACTGTCTTACACATCTATGACCTTTTTTCTAATCATACTCCGGAACAGGTTTACAATGAACTTGTAAGAGTAATTGAAAATGATGGCTATTACAAAACTATTTGTGAAAAAAAGACAAGATGTGTGCGCTTAAATTACAAAAGTGATTTTCACATAGATATTCTTCCAGCATGTATGCCTTCCTATTTTGAAAAACAAAAAATTGCAATACCAGAAAAAAGATTGAGAGATTGGTCTTCAGGCAATCCAAAAGGGTTTGCCGATTGGTTTTTAACCATTGCAAATTCTGTTCAAGAACCGATGCTTAAAATGTATTCACAAGTATTATTGAAAGCTAACGTCGAATCCGAACCATTACCAAAAGAGCTGTATGAAAAAACTCCTTTACAAAGAGCTGTACAGCTGATAAAAAGATATAGAGACTTGTATTACCAAGATAAAAAGCATCCAGTATCTAGTATCGTCATTACAACTCTTGTTGCTCATTTTTACAAGGGTGAAAATTCTATTTTTGATGCAATTGATAATATAACTCAGGGAATAAAAATTAGTTATCTCGATGCAATAAAATCAAATATTAGATTTAAAGTTTTAAACCCTGTAAATCCAGAGGAAGATTTTACAGATTCATGGACTGCAGAAAACTATTCAAGTTTTTACAATTTCATTTTAGATTTCCATACTAAATGGCAACATCTTAAGCAATCGTTTGAAACCAGCAAGGATGATTACATCATATTGTTTGGAGAAGGTATATATAAGAAATCATTGAACGAACAACTTCTGTTTTTTTCAAAAAACTCAAATGACAATCTGTCTAAATTGAGCGGATTAATTGTTGGCGGTAGTGCTTTTACAAATAGACAAGGAGAAATAAACACAAATACAGGAATAAAAAATGAACCTCATCACAATTTTGGAAGCTAACATTATAGCTGAGCACAAAAAACATTGGTTTATTTTTTTAAGTATTCAGAAATATTTAATTGAACAACATTTTAGTTGGCTAAACTTAAAAATTGTAAATAATGACAAAACGCTATATGGTAGTGGCTTACTACAAGTTAATGGTAAAGATTATCATATAGAGTTCTCTTATTCTCCTTTTTATGAATTTCGATATGACAGAATATTTATTAAAGATAAATCAATCCTATATAATGATAAAATTCATTTGTATAGAGATCTGTCTTTATGTTTGTATCATCCCATTATTGATAAGCCTAAATTACAAATGATTCCGATGTATAATATAATTCCTTGGATTACTGAATGGATCATTTTTTACAATCAATGGCAAAAATATGGAGTTTGGCTAGGAAAAGAGGTTAAACATACTTTGTAGCACTATCAGCTGTTTTATTCTACTAGGAATATCATCACCGGCAGGTAGTGCACTAAGATCGAGAGGTAGTGCACTAAGATTTGGAGGTGGTGCACTAAGGCCAATAGGTAGTGCACTAAGGATTTCTTCTTTGTTGGAAAAATAGCATTTCAAAAAATATGGATTCTATTTTACGACTTCCTTATAAGCCTGATTAGGGTGATTAATAGTAGGATATAATCTTTCCAGTTTACCACTTTTGAACATGATAGGAATAATTTTGTTTTTAAGATATTTTACATCCTTACTTATTAATTTTGCGATCTCATCAATTGATATAAATTCATCCTTACATGCAGTTAATATCTGGGTTTCCAACTCTTCTTTCTTCAAGCGTTCTTTAGGCAAAACATCTCCGGAAGTATCCACCTTAAATTCCGACAGATCTGACTCTAAATTGACAACCAAATCGGTAGCAGAAGTGACCTTTCTTCAAGAGCGAGAGGCTCGCACCAGCGGGGAGATTTTGTGAAGATGAATAAGATAATATAAAATATTAAACGAAGCTATCTTCGAATAAGCTTTCATTTTGATAATCAATAATTGTATCGTCACAAACAACATCAATGTATTGATTATAAAGTAAAAGTGCTGGAACATTTGGTGGACTTACACAATATAAGCGATTATTTTGAATGATATGCTTTTCTCGCAATTCCATTAATAATCTACCTAATGCGTTTGTACCTGTTAATTCATTATTACCAGATGGTTTTGCTCCCCAAATTTTATTATCCGTTGCATATTCAACAATTGATTTGTTTTGAGTTTCTTGGAGTATTGTACTAAACTTATCCCAATTTTGGGCTAATTTTATTTCTAATGCCCAACGCATTACCTTTATTTGGATTTTTTCCCAATCAGGACGAGAATAAACCGCTTTATATTTATTACTAATCATTTTTGCTTTCATTGCATTATCTTGACTAATAATTTCAAATTGAATTTCGGGATTTGTAGGATAGCGCATTGCTTGATATAAATGCTCTGATGATGGTATTATCACCTCATTAATATACAAAGCATAACCTGAAGCCATATTGGATAAACCACCAAATGGTTCTGTTGTTTTTCTAAAAACAATTGCTTCTTTTGAGTTATAATTTCTGATATCCATAGTGCAAACTTAAGTAAATATAAATAAATATTTTTTAAATCCCTCTATTATGTAGCGGAAAAAGCCCTTTCCAATTGTGTGCAGGGTTATCCCACCAAAATACAATAGGGCAAGTATTACTAATATTACGCCAAGTAAAAAACAAAGTTCCTGTGCCAAAAGTCTTGTAACCTGGATATGTTTTCCCTAATGGGCGATGTTTTCGTTTACTTTCTTCATCCTGAATCTTATTGATAATTTCAATTCCTTTGTCAAGGAAAATTTGTTCTATGCGTAATCTGTTTTCCCTTGAGGTGAAAAAGGTTTCTTTATTAGGTTGTGTTTGCCTTCTGTAAGCTTTATCAGCTTGTCTTGTTGCATGGTCAAGACTTGCAAGATAAACATCATATTCATTTTTTGATTTTTCAGGATAAACTAAATTTAAACTTTGATTATATTCTTTAATATTATTTTCAACAGTATAATGTGACGCTATTGGAAACGCTTTAGAATCTAAAAAGAAATTTTCCCCCTCAAATCTATTTTTTAATATATATCTTGCATTTCCGGTACCCCAAGTATGAATACAGAAAAAATAGGATAAGATTTTAATTTCCTTATTTTTAAAAGCGTTGAGTAAATTATTTTCAGAAATGTATTTATGAATTTCAAAATTAAACTTACCGCCGCTACCAATTACATCATCCAAGTAAATATAATTTCTCACACCTAGAGTACCACATATTTCTAATGAATAACTGGTCTTTTCAATTAAAATATCATTTAAAATTGAAAGCAGTATAGTTTGACTTTTTGCTTCTCCTTGTACTGAAATAAAGTGTGTTTCTCTTAAAAACATTTCAATGTTTTGATAACCAAAAAACGTAGTGGCTTTGTTTATAAAATCCCAAAGTATTTCTTTAGCTTTCTCTTTTGAAATGTAAACTCCCTGTTGCAAAATATGTAGAACTTCGCTCAAGACAAATTCTCTATCGGTTTCCTCAAACTGATTTGACCAATCTAAAACGTGTTCTGACGTCATAACAAAACCCTCATTGTAATCTGAATGATAATCTTGTGCTATTTCGGCAACATTTTTAGCTAAAATTTTCAACATTTTTATAGTGTGATATTAATTATTATTAATTTGTTTAAACTTTCCGAAGAACCAATCCTCATCTATCCCATTCCTTGTAAGTTCCGTTTTTAATAATTGCTCTTCCTTTTCGGTATCTTTCGAGAGTTGCTTGCTCATCTTTATAATTGTCAAGAAATCCCCGTATTTCAAGTATTGACTTAATTCTTTCGGACAATTCGTCATTTGGCTGTACATTTCTATTGTTAACTCTTTCAATAGTTTGTTGGTATCGCCTTTCAAATTCGCTTCGTACTGCCCCTTCAATTTCTCTTCGATATTCTGTTTCAGTATTGTGTTTTGGCTGTAATTTTTCTCTAAGCCGTTCAAAGTTTTCCAATTCTTCTCTTTCAAGAGTTGTAAATTCCTGTTCAAGTTCGCTTTCTTGGTTGCTAATTCGAAATTCTTCTCCCGCAAAATTTCCCGCAAAATTTGATTCTTCTCTCGCATCATCCTCAATGTATCCCTGCTCTCGCTTAATTCTTTCGATTTCAAATCCAATTCTTCTTTCTTCATCTTCAAATTCTGCGCTAATGCTATTTTCAGGTTTTTCATCTCTGAATTTAAGTTCAATTCGCCGGACAATATCTGCTTGTTCCTCTTCAATTTCGCGCTTGCGCTTAAAATATCGTTCTTCCAGATTACGATTTTTCTCTTCAAGCTTTCTTCTTGTTGAGTCAATACTTTCCCCTCTTGATCCAAGTTCCGAATATATTTCTCTTTCAATTCCTGCTTGTATTTCGTCCAATCCTGATTGATGTTCTCCTGTAGTTTTCTCAATTCTTGATATTTCCTGTCCAAGTTGGAATTCAATTCGCTTATATGATTGCGATTCCAGACATCTTGTAATTGACCGTATAAGATTGCTAATTTGGTTCTTTCGGCAGACGATAGATTCTCCGAAAAATCCCATTTGGAGTTCATCAATTTGTAAAATTCCTTCTGTATGTCCAGTGGTAAGTTGAAAGTAGTTGGTGTTTTGTTCGTCATGATTAAATACCCATTTTGTGTTTTTTGTTAGAAGAAAATTTTTGGCAATATTTTCCGGAGAATCTTTAGGAATTACTATTTGAATAGTATCAATTCCTAAACGCCTTATTTTAGCTTTTTTTTCATCATTCAATTTGTGGGAAACTACAATTTCGATAAGCAATATTGGTTTTCCATGAATATCGAAAAATGTTACATCCGGTCTAATCAATAAATTCTTATTGTCGATATCAGGGTTCTTTCCAAACTGAACTTCTCCATCATCACCTTCATAAAATGAAAGTTCTTTTTTTACAGAATGTGCCTCGACAAAAGTAGCTTCTTGAATTAGTTTTGCACTTTTACCGTCTGGTGCATATTTATACAAGTTTGGTACTTTTATTCGTTTCGTTCTTTGAAGAATATCAATTGCTAACTTATGCCTATAATCCTGATTACTGAATGTACATGGGATTTCTCCCTTTTTTACATCTTTTGCTATATGTCGGAAATAAGATTTATAAAGAGTATTTTTCTTTTGAATAACCGCTTCCATTTCCGCATCACAGCCCATACACCAATAGCCTTTACGACCACTTTCGGCTTCAAGGATGTATATAGGTTCTCCTTTTACGTTTTTGGCGTATTCGTTTTGTTCTTTTGGATTTGATTTAGCAGTAATCATTTTAATTTTATTCAATTAATTTTATTTCAATTAACAGACAACAAAGAGCTTATTTTAAATCATAAAAATACTCTTATCAAAAAAAATAAATAGAAATGTTAATATGACTGTTAAGAGTATGAAAATAGTTAAAATACTAACTAGCAGTAGTTTATTTCTTTGTTTTTTTAGTAATATTGTTTTCAACCCTAGTAATTGCACATATATAGCATCTAATTGTGTTACATCTTTAATCTTGGTTAAAAAATTAGCAATATCTGATTCGATAGCGTCAATTGATTCTTCAATGTTTTTTATTAGAATAAACCATATCAACATACTAAAAACAAACCCCAAAATTAATAAGGCGAAATTCTTAACCCATAATTGACCACTAAAATCAAAGTTATTTAACAACAAAATATAACCTATTGGGATTCCAAAAATATAATTCGAAGCTTTACCAATTGATTCGTAAATTCTATCTACTAATTTTTGAAAATATTCTGTTGAGGAAGTTTTTATTTGTTCAAACGAAAAACCTTCGAGAAATAAAGAATAACTTTTATCATAATTTGAAACCAAATTATCCCATCCTGTTGTTAGAACTATATAGGTATTTCCTTCTTTGTCAAGAAAATTTATTAATTCATTTAAGAAAATTTGTTTTTTCTCTTTCTCGCAAACAGAACCTTTTAATTTGTCTTTTATTTCTTGTGAAATCGAAAAATTAAAATCCATTAATTCTTCAAAATCATAATCAACTATTAAATTAATTGCTTTTCCATATTTATAAAAAACAAATTCCAAATTACTTCCCGTTTCATTATAACTGTGGGCTATTTCCTTTAAAAAATCAATTAAAAGAATATTATTCTTGTACTTATCAAAGAAAGCATGATTGCTTTCATTTTTTTTATAATCTAGTTCGCCAATATAAAAATCTTCATCAAAATATTCGAATTTGTTACCATTTATAAAATCTCTTGTAGTTTCAAAATAATTATCAACATCAGCAGTTCTTATTTCTACAATTACTGTATCTCCCAAATATGTTTGAATAGAATCCTCATAAATACCTTTATTTGTTCCAGATTCCGATATTTCAATTAAATTATTTTTTAATAAAGATTGAATAGAATTAATATCATCATCGACCAAGGAGAGAATGCTTCCTTTTATGGAAAATTCGTCCCCTTGTAAATTGTTTAATTTTCTTCTAAGAAATATTACATCATCATTTTTTGATTTCATCGTTAAAAATTTTATTCAATGATTCAACAGGAACATCATTAATTATTATCTGATTACCTTTTCTGATAATTTTTCTATTTTTAATTAATGCATTATCAAAAGTTAATGTATAACCCGATTCGATTATTTTATTTCTTACAAACACCTCAAAGTCAGTTCTTCTATTAATACCGATTCTACCGCTTACCTCTATTCCGTTTTGTTCTAAAAATCGAAGAAATAAATCTGGCTTTTCCTTGTCCATTATTGAAGAAATCGATTCTAATTCAACATCTACTTTTGCATCAAAGCACTTTTGAACATAATCAGAAATATTATCTCTTATTTTATCCCTCTTTACCTTTGAAATATTACTTTCAATGTAATACAAACTCATCGCATCTTTTAATTTATTAAAATTTTCCCTAGAAGAGGTCATATCAGTTGAACCTATAAATTCGATGAAATACTTTGAAACCGCCCTCGTACCCTTTATAAACGAGAGATATAAAACATCATTATTTTTCCATCTATTAATATTTAATCTATTAGCCCTAGCTAATTTTTCAATATCTAAAGTCATTAATTTTTTTATATCTAGTGCTTCATCATCAACAGCGAACTGAGATGATTTGTCCATCATTGCTGTTATGATGAAGTCCATTTGTCTTTCTTCATAATGGACAAAAACAACATAACCTCCTGTAGTTGTAGGTATATCAATCTCTTTTTTTAAAATTTCCATAGATTCCGATGTAAATTTCAAAAAATCATTTCCATTTAGATATTCTTTAGCTTTTTTTTGAAAAGGATAAATATCTTCATCTTTTTCGAAAGTTCCTTGCGTAGGATTTTTAGTGCTATAGCTTTTTATTAATCTTTGAACAAACTCAATTGTCCCCTGATTATCTATATTTAACAATTTTTCAGAACAATTTAAGGTTGGCTTTCCTTGCTGTTCTTTTAATATTTGATGTAATACTAGTTTTTTTAATTCCATTTTTTTTCTTTTAATTTTTCTCAACAATCTTAATCTCCCCCTCACTCAACCCATATAACTCATAAACCATTTTATCAATTTCCCTGTCGGTTGTATCGATTTTGTTTTTTAAGTCAAGTGCTTTTTTACTTTCCTTATTGAAATAGTCTTCCCATTCTGCTTCTTCGGAAAGGGATAGTTTTATTTTCTTTTTGGCTAATTCTTTTATGAATTCGGCATAAGCCAATAAATACCAATCCTGTAATTTTTTGGGTAAGTCTGTTATTTCAAATTTTCTTAGAATGGTTCGTTGGAATTTTTCGACAACTTCACGCGATACGACAGTTAATTGGGTGCGCTCCGCGGAATATTTTGCAAGTATAGAAGTCTGCTCCATGTTTGCACTAGGAACTGGAAAATGTTCGAAATAAACTTTGCTAATCTCACGTGTTCCTCCTTGAAGTTCAGGGCATTTATACCAAATCCAAAGTTTTGCTAAGGAAGAATTAAAAACAGCTGTGAGAAACTGTAATGAAAAAGAATCATCTTGTGCTGTTAGAATAAAGCACTTCTGATTTGCTAACATTCCACTTTCATCATACATGAAAGGGAAAACAGAAGTCATATTTGGATAGATTATTTTTGGTTTTGCAAATTCTTTATGATACTTAATGCTATCCTGAGTTTCAAACCAATTTCCTCCTGTCTTTTTACGTGCTCCTTTGTCTCCAGTTTGTTTCAACCGGTCATACCCAAATGAAAGCAAATGTTCTTTAATGACTGGATAACTTTCAATTTCCAGTTTTAGAGCAGGAAATGTTCCTATCAAATATTCGTGATCTGTAATGGAATATGCAGAAATATCTCGCCCACGCGCCATTGGATTAATGAGTTCGGCACTTTTTGCATCTGTAGTTATAAGTCTCTGCCTAGTTTTCTCATCTATATAAAAAGCATCATTATATCCTGTAAGTATCCCCCTGTAGATTGAAATTGGTAAATCTTTTAAAGATATTCCATTCAATTTCATCTGCTCTAACTTCAGTGCATCATTATAAGGTTGAATGCTCCACTCAGTTTCATCAAATTTAGAGGACGGATAATTGTAAATATTACTTTTTATCTCTGCCAAAAAATCGTTTTTATAAGTTTTGTTATTGAGTGACAATACTTTGACTTCTTCCATTTGGTCGCCTTTTTGCGTAACGAAAATACATACATATGTAGTCGCTTCTTGGAAAAATTGAATATCTCCAAAATTAAGTACTTGACGTAAACCTGTTTTTGAAAGGAATCTACGCAGTGGTTTTCCGTAAGCTACTAACATCCATTTGTTCGGCATAATGAATGATTGTATACCGCCCATTTTTAGTAAAGTGTAACCACGTTCAGTAAAAATACAATAAAGGTCTCCTCCCTTGTCGTAGGTTTTGTAACCGCAATTTTTGAGGGCTTCACTTATTCCCTGCATGGTTTGGAGTTGAACATAAGGCGGATTCCCAATAATCACGTCAAATCCTCCTTTAGCAAACACTTGTGGAAAAGCTTCTTGCCAATTAAAGGCTTTCTCACCAGCCACTGTAGGATCATCAATCAGTGAGTTACCACATTTGATATTGCTGTTCAGGTCGTTCAGCTTTCGGTTAGGCTGTGCGGTACGCAACCAAAGAGAAAGTTTGGCAATTTCGACACTTTCGTCGTTGAGGTCAACTCCAAAAAGGTTGTTTTCCAAAATGCTGTTTTCAATGTCGCTTAATACCAAGGCATCGCCAAAGAGTTTGGCCTGCAATTCATCTACGTAACGGTGTTCTTCAATAAGAAAATCCAATGCCTGGTTCAAGAACGCTCCGGAGCCACAAGCAGGGTCACAAATGGTAAGTTGCAGTAACCACTTGCGGTATTCTTCCAACCTAGCGACCAATCCCTGCATCGTTTTCTTTTGACGTTTTTTGTCAGTAGTGTAGTCTTCCTCTACCAATTGTAATTCGGCTTTCTTTTCGATACAAAGCTTGCCAATGGTGTTCTCGACTATGTATTTTGTAATGTATTTTGGTGTATAAAAAACACCGTCTTTTTTACGTTTGGTTTTGGTTTTATCAATTTCCTGACCTTCGAGCTGGGCTTTGGCTTCATCCAACTCATTCAATGAGTTTTCGAAAATATGTCCCAAAATATTCACATCAACTTCACTAGCAAAATCATAATGGCTTAGTTTTTCGGTATGTTTAAACAATACGGCATCATCAATGCGGATGCTGTCGAGCATTTCGTCAGGTTTGAACAAACCGCCGTTGTAGGCAAAAATCTGGTGTTCTTCCTTTACCATCGCAACGGTTTCGCTAAAAGCCGGCAAAGATACTTTGGCACCGGAATTCAAATCGTTGAAATAGATTTTGTAACGGTCGTACAAAGAAACTTCAATGCGCATTTCACGCAATTGTTTCCATTCTTTATTGATTCGGAAAATTAGGTTGGTCGGCAACAGGTTTCTGTCTTCGGCAAAGAAGACAAACAGGAAACGATCCAATAATTTCTGTGACTTTTTGAATAATTCCAGCGGTTCATAATCATAATTCAAAGCGACCATGTTCAGATATAATTCCCTTTTGAAAAGTGAATAATCTTTGTACAGTTTTTTGGTTATGACATCTTCCTGGCTTACCGATTCGTTTTTGATTTTTCGGGCAATGTCTTTGGAAATATTTTCATGAGCCAAGCACAAATACAGTAAATTGAATTCTTCCTGCGTAAGCTTAAAAAGGTTGAATTCTAAATGCTCAATGGCATTGTCTATATAAAAGCGAAGTTTCTCAAAATTGGATGTAATGACATACACACAATCGGGCTGATTGTTTTTGTAACCGAAAGCCTGTGTCTCAATTTTTCCTAAATCAGTAGTATTGGTGCCTTTCAACTCAATGACGGCGGTTACCTTTTGATTGATTACAATAGCACCGTCAGCTTTTTTGCTGTCTTTTACATTTTTGTATTCGGTAGTCAGATTGAAATCCGGCTGTGGATTTTTGGTATAACCCAAAATAGCCACAAACAAGTCAATCAGGAATTCTCCCTGATATTGTTCTTCCTTACTGTTGCGGATATTTTCCTGTATGGCAGGATTATGGAAATGATTCTGGAATTGTTGCCATTTTTCCTGTAAAACGGTTTTATTTTGGGATTGCAGATGCTTTAGAACAACAGATTTTTGGAATAATGACATTTGGTAACGCTTTTTATTATAGAGTTTTTAAAAATACGCAATTTATTAGGATAAAATTGATAGAGTTATCAACAACTTTGGTTGAAAAATCCTGCACAGAGAGTCTGATATTTCATAGTTGAATTGTCAGGTCAAACCTGATGTACCTGATATAAAACATAACTACCTGAATACAAATATTTAAGGCTATTTTTTTTTATCTAAATGCAATTTTTAGTTATATGAGTTACGGAACTGTTTTCAATAAAACTGCTCATAGCGACTGATAAGAATTTCGGCTATCACGTTGCAGTCGTTACCGAAATGTTTGATTTGCTGTTCGGCTCCTAAATCATCAGATGGGCAGTTTTAATTATTTGATAAGCCTCTGTTTTTCTTTTTTCTTTTCTTTTTCAATTGATCAGGCATAAAATCTGAAGAGTATTCAGCATGCAAGAGCATATCCAGTACTTTCACAATATCAGGAATAGCTAAGTTGTCTTTTTGTTGTTGAAGATTCTCAATCAACGATTCTTTAGAAGGGAGTTTTTCATAAATCTGATTCCTTTTTTCTTCACCAGCAATCTTTAATCTACAACGTTCTTCAATGGCTTTGGCACTGTATTGTTTCCCTAGACTGCTTCCGTTGAAAACATTTTTTGTTGTATGATCAATATAGGTAATGCCATAAAGCATATCTTGGGAGCTTCTTCTAAATACAGTATTTATACCTTGCTTTTCCAATAATTTTGCCAGTTCGTTTATGGATATTATGCGATCTCTTAGCAGAGCCTTGTCAATGACATTTTTTACTCTTAATTTGTCTGGAATCTTTCTAATTTCGTTTTCTTTAAATTTTTCTTCCAAGAATTTTAAAGTCGGTTTAAAGTAAAAATCACTCGCCTTTATAGGTACACCGATTGGCTTTCCTTGTTCGTCCAATATTCGATAAACCAATCCATTTGCCAAAAATATTTTTGAATTTTCACTACCACGGTCGGCCATGATATTATATTGCTTTAGAACAGCATTGAGTTCGGGAAGGCTCGAATATTTGTATTCATTCAGAACCTTATTTAAAACATTAGTTAGGGCTTTTTTTGATTCAATTCTTCCATAGTTAACCTTACCCATTGAAATGGGTTGCAAATTTAATTCTTCTTTCTTTTTTCGTCCCTCTGCTTTTACAAGGCCAAATAATTCTTCAATTTCTTTTCTCGCTGGTTCTGATTTTCTTATGCCTAAATGGTGCAGGTCAATCCTCTTTCCATCCCTTTCGATATTAACTGAAACCACATGAACATGTGGGTGTCCCGCATCGTGATGCTGGTACGCCAAATAGGGTTGTTTTCCGAAGCCAATTTTCTCCATATAGGCATCGGTAATTGCCATTAGTTTTTCTTTGGAATGATTTTCTGACGGGTCAAAATTCAATGAAATATGCACGCTGTTCCGCTTTGCGTTTTCGTTTAAATCCAGTCGTTTGGTAAAGCGATTTAACTTCATCGTATCACTCATTTTGTCGACATCAACGGGATAATTACCCGCACCTATACACTCCGCTACACCCGCCTTGACCTTGTTTTCGTTGTAGTTTAAAATACTACGAATGGAATGGCTTGTTTTTATGATTGTAACCATTTGTCTGTGATTTTTTGCATGTGATTTTGAATGTCATTTACCTTGTTGAAAAGGATTCTTTTCTCCAATTCGTATTTTAGAATCCATTCACTGAATTCATAAATTTGTTGTATGGTGTGCATCTTTTTTACAACCTGATTGACATTGTTTCCGATTGCACTCAGTTCATTGCGAAGTACTATTGTTTCTTCCATAAAATCATCCAAGGATTGATTTCTGTAAGTGGTTGTAATGGGCTTGTCAAATAAAAGCTTGCGAACATAGTCACTCAGCTTACGGCACGTACTCACTTTGTATCTGTGCTCAATTTTAGCATATTCTTCGGGTGTCAGGCGCAGTGTGATTCTGCGTGTTCTGTTTGAATTTTCTCTTTCCATCATCATTCATTTTCATTGTCATCAAACTATTTTTTCCTTTGATTGTCTCCACCGCCGAGTTCCGAGGCATAGGGTGGCCAGATCCGGTTGTCCGACAACCGTTCATCTGGCCGTTACAGGAACGTTGTAACTTTTTAGCTTTTTATAAGTCTTCAAGGCTTTCAATTTTTAACTGATTGCCAAAAGGTAATAGTAATTGAAAAGCTTAAAATAAGTTGTTGGTAATTTTTACAATTTTCGTCCCAAATGTTTTTTTGGAACTTTTTCAGGATTCATAATCCAATCGTTAAAATCTTTGTGATTTTTGTAAAGGGTACTTTCGTCTTGGTATTTTGGACTCATTGAAAGTGCACGCCGGGTACAATTAATTCCTGTAGTATCCCTGTCAAGATAAAGCCGAATGTGTTTGTGATTTTCCATAAAAGGGCGTGCTCTTTCAAAGAATGAAACGGAATTTAAAACAACAAAATCCTGACCTTTTTCGGGAAGGTTTTTGGTTGTCGCTTTAAAGGATAAAAAGTCTATAAAACCTTCAAAAACTACAACTTCGTCATTAGCATTATTTATGGTGGTAATGTCCTTTGGTGAACTGCTGGTTTTGAAATAAGGATTTCGAATTTCATAGCCTCCTGAATTGTTTTTAAAACCAATTCCGAAATATGTTTTTTTACCTAGTTCATAACGGACTTCATTACAGAATTCGTTAGCAATTTCAAGAGGGATTTTTCTCTCCTGCAAGTATCTTAAAAGCGAAGGAGAAGTAAGTGCAAAATTTCCCAGTATTTTGATTTTGTTTTCTGATTCGATGCTTTTATTTGAAGGCAGAAGAGTTGGCTGTTGAAGAGAAAAATCAGTGTCGAGTCTTTGCAAAAATTCACGGACAGTACAACTGTAATATAGTATTCCAAAATCTATAAGATTTCCTCCTTTGCCAAGCCCGTGGTCAAACCATAAATTCAATTTTTGATTGACTTTAAAAGAGGGGTCTTGTTCCTCCCGTAACGGGGAACAATACCAATAATCCGCATTTCGGATTTCAACGGGTTGGTGTCCTAGTGACGATAGATAACCAGTTATGTCAATTTTTTTAGCTTCCTCAGTTGAGAGCCTTTTTTTTCTGAAATTCATATCCACATATTTTCAAGTTCATTATTCAGTCACCCGAAGTTAAACAAGAAAAAAATGGGTTTACTATCATAGACATATTTTGACTGGGATTGGATTCTTTTAT
>CAUPKA010000051.1:0-24392 GCA_963511725.1 uncultured Flavobacterium sp. | reverse complement strand
GCGCTTATTTTGACATTCCTAATATTCCAGAGTATGTTATTTACAATGGCAATAATTTAAATTACAATTGCCTCAATCATTTCGAGGATTCTTGTACAGGTTTTATTCCTCAAAAACCATTTATATTTTCAATAGGCCAGGTACTTGAAAAAAAGAATTTTCACACCTTAATCGACATGTTGCGATTCCTACCCGAAATACAATTGGTCATTGCAGGGGAAATGAAAACAAGATATGCTGCGATTTTAAGGCAAAAAATAGATGACTATAAATTAGAAAAAAGAGTTTTCTTGCTTGGAACAATTTCAGAATCAGACAAAGTATATTATTACAAAAATTGTCTTGCTTTTGCTTTTCCTTCCTTGAGAGAGGGTTTTTGACTTCCAGTACTTGAAGCCATGACTTTTGGGAGACCTGTTTTTTTATCTGACAAAGCATCATTGCCAGAAATAGGTGGAAAGCACGCTTTTTACTGGGAAAATTTTGATCCCGAATCTATGGCAAATATTTTTAGGGAAGGCATAAATAGATATACAGAGGAGAAAGAATTTTATGAACTAGCCTATAAAAGGCGAGCACAGAAATTTACATGGGAATCTGCAGCCAAAGAGTATATGGCTGTTTATAAAAGTATTTTAAATCAATAACCAGCCTCCCTGTTCAAAAATAGTTTTCTTATTAAACTTACATCGCAAGTATTTTTTTACAGCGAATAGCACCCCCAAGAAAGTTTTATAGTACAAGAAGCAAATCGAAAAATACTTTAAGTTGAACAGGGTCTGCATTTCGAATTTAAATAGATGTATAACAATAAAAAATTACTACAATGAAAAAAATTAGAACATATTTTGTGTTGTTATTGATTACGGCATCTTTTAGTTCATGTGGCATCGGCTCAGCCTTTGTTACTAACCACAACCAAAACGCCACTGAGGTACACTTAAGCGGAAACAACTTCAAGGTTATTGATCAGGTAAGCGGAAGTTCGGAGACTTCTTATGTACTGGCCATTGGCGGTATGGACAAAAGGCAACTATACGAAAATGCGTATTCAACGATGTTGAAGAAAGCTAACTTGCTGAATGCTTCCAAAGCCATAATCAATGTGATAACAGAAGAACACGTCAGTGGTTTTGCACCTTTCTATGTGAGAAGAACCATAACTGTGAGTGCCCAAGTAGTAGAATTTACTAGGTAAGTTCCAAGAAATGATATGAGTATTATTTTAGGAATGACAGTTGGAAACTCGTTAAATGCCACTTAACTTGAATAGTTTAAAATTCAAAAATGAAGGACTTTATTATACAGAGTACGATGAACACGTTAAACTTCTAACGCAACTTTGGATTTTTAGAAAAAAAATAAATTAGGGTGAATTTTAAAATAGTAAAAGCAATATTATGAACACACAAAGCACACCACAAAATACATTAGAAGTCATAAAAGTCAATGTAAAACTTAAGCTTGCTACCCTGTGGGCGAGTTTGATGTTTCTAATTATCTATCTTGATTATTTCCACTTATATATGCCGAGTAAGATAGAACACATTCAAACAGGGAGAGTATTTGAATTTGATATTACGCAAGGATTTCTTTTGGCGGCACTTGTGTCAGTAACAATTCCGGCATTGATGATTTTCCTTTCGGTTGCCTTACCTGCTAAAGTAAATCGCCTTACCAATATCATTTTCGCTACGTTATACATTCCTTATATGTTATTTAATCTAGCAGGAGAGGCTTGGATACATATGGTGTTTGGCGCTGTTGTCGAGGTGATTCTGTTTTGTCTAATTATTCATTATGCGTGGAAATGGCCTCGTATTGAAGAATCCAAAAAAGACTAGCGAAAAATTTTGTAAAAGTATGTTTGGATACTATTTCAAATTAGTAGTTATGATTTTGGGCAATCCAATTCCTCTCTATTTACATTAACACTAACAAAGTTTTATTTTAGGTTAGTAGCCCTAAGAATTGACAACTTAAAATCTCTAATACAATTACGCAAGAGATTCCGATTTTGATATTGGTTATCAAAGTTTTTTGTAAGGGTCTATATAAAGCATAGATATAAATACAAACTGAAAACATTAATTAGATTTCAAGATTGATTAAGTTAAAAGTTACAAAACAGAAAATATGGAAATAAAAGATTTTAACAATGAAAATACTTGTCATACAACATAAGATGATTGGGGATGTGCTTATCAGTTCCATCATTTGTAATAATTTAAGAAAAGCTACCCGAAAGCGCAAATTGATTATTTGGTTTACAATGCTACAACTCCAGTTTTGGATGGAAATTCAAGTATTGACAACATCATTTTATTTCAAGAGAAACATCGTAAAAGCAAGAGTGCTTTACTACAATTAGCACTTACCATCAGAGCCACAAAATACGATTTGTTGATTGATGCTTATTCCAAACTAGAAAGCTGGTTGCTCGTTGCACTTAGCGGTGCCAATAGAAAAATTTCTTATAAAAAACCTGGACGTACTTTTTTATATACTGATAATGTTCCGTTTGAAGCTTATCCTGAAACCAACTTCGGGTTAGCTATTGAAAGACGCCTTTCGTTACTTAAACCTCTCGGGGTATCAATATCAATAGACCCTTTACCCAAATTATTCGTAACAGAGGAAGAAACCAAGAAAGCCAAGACTCTTTTGGAACAACATCTTGTGAAAAGTGATAAAAAGAAGATAATGATTAGCCTTCTAGGCAGTGAGAACTTAAAAACCTATCCGCTTCTTTATATGGCAACGGTAGTAGATAGTATTGCTAGTAATAGAGATGTTGCTATTCTTTTCAATTATTTCCCAAAACAAGTAGAAGCTGCCAAAACTGTTTATGATGCGTGCCAAAAAGAAACCCAACATAAAATCCATTTTGAGGTATTGGGAGGAAATTTGCGTTCTTATATAGCACTTATGAACGAATGCGATGTGATTATAGGCAACGATGGAGGCGCTATCAATATGGCAAAAGCTTTAAACAAACCTTCTTTTATCCTTTTTTCTCCTTGGATAGAAAAGAAAATCTGGGCTACTTTTGAAGACGGCATACGACATTGTTCCGTTCATCTGCAAGATTTTAAACCCGAATTATTTACTTCAAAATCCGAAAAAGAACTAAAAAAAGAGGCGCTTGCATTGTATCAAGAGTTCAAACCCGAATTTTTCTTAGAGCAGTTAAATCAATTTCTAGATCATAGACATAAAGAGAACTTACAATTTAATACATTGAAAGAAGACAAATTGCCTGAAAACCGTCATCTGCACATTATGAAGGACGAATGGATTGAATTGAAAAATGTGCCTTCAAAAAATAAATATCCAAAAAAAATGAAGACGTGTAGCGGTTTGGGATGAAGAAAACCAGCAAGTGATTGAACTTATCACAAATCAATTTTATTGGACTTCCAATAACTTGATAATTTTATATGTCTTAATTTTATTTAGGACAGGATTGGCCTTCTAATACTATTTTAAAAAAAAATCACAATATAGACTATGAGTCCAGGAATTGAAATTATTTTCGGAGTATTTGCCATATTTCATTGCTCGAAAAGTGATAATAATTAGAAATTAGTAGCTAGGGCTTGAATTAACTCTTTTAAATAACTATTAACAACAATTTTATGAAAACAATGAACACAGAAAGAATCTATGGACTAGATGCGCTAAGAGCCATTATGATGTTGTTAGGTATTATCCTCCACGCAGGACTAACCTATGCAAGTGGTGACTATGCAACATTCTGGTCTCTCAAAAATCCACAAAACAGTTTGCTTTTTGACATTGTGGTTGCCTATATCCACTTCTTCCGAATGCCTGTTTTTTTTGTTGTGTCGGGCTATTTTGGAGCTGTGTTGTTTTATAAAAAAGGTCCCGGACAGATGTTGCGAAATCGAATGAAACGCATTGTTCTGCCATTCATAGCTGGGGTTTTAATCATTTATCCAATGTCTGTTTTTGCATTTGCTTATACAAATTATGCCTTGGCTGGTGAAATTTATCCCTTGCAAAAGGCTTGGAATGAAATAATTATTGGAAAGTTTTTCCCTTTCAATGTCTTGCATTTATGGTTTCTTTATTTTTTGATTTTTTACTCTTTTGGAGGTTGGTTATTGGCAAAAATATTCAAAGATGATAATAGTTTAACTATTTATTTTGGTAAAATTATTTCCTTCATTTTGCAAAATTTTTGGCTTAGAATTATAACGCTGACAACTCTGTTTTTTCTTTGTCTATATTGGATAGGCGAGCCCTATTTGACAACAAATAATAAATGGAGTATTGATTTTCCAATATTTACAACCTACTTCTTGTTTTTTGAGACAGGTTGGGTTATTTTTAAAACCAATAGTCTCCACAAAATGAAAGACTACCCAATTGGACAATTAGCTGTCGCAACTTTCTTATTTTTTGCATTTCTATTTACACCTTGGGGAGATTCTGCTTGGATAATTTATGCCAAAGAATTTCTTTCAGCTCTCTTTTGCACAATCTTTATTTTCGGTTTTATAGCCCTTTTTATGGCCTATTTCAATACTTATTCACCCAAATTAAATTATATGATGGGAGCGGCATATTGGGTTTATCTAATCCATCTTCCCATTGTTGCGTTCGTGCCAGGCTTATTAGCTGATTTTGCTTTATCACCTTTTATAAAGTTTTTCATAACGCTAGTATCAACCATAATCCTTTGTTTTACCAGCTATCATTTTCTAGTAAAAAACACATTCATTGGCCGATTTCTAAATGGTAAAATGGATAAAAGTATTAAATAATTACCCGTTGGGTGTAATTATTTGCAGTAAAATACACTGACTAGATATTGGTCAAGATACTGAAATTCAGTATCTTGATGTCGCCAAACAAACCAATATCTATGTCAAATATAGTGAAAAATTATTTTAGAGTTTTAGAAGTTATAAGTTCTTTGAATTGTGAATTGGAATATAAATCAGATGTTGGAAGAAAACAAAAAATGTCTGATTTAGAAGTAGTTGCATTAAGCCTAACAGCTGAATTTATGTCTATTGATAGTGAAAACTCTTTGTTTAAAGAGATAAATAGAGAACAAATTTCCAATTTAATTGAACGAAGTCAGTTTAATAAAAGAAGACGAAAATTGTTTTTCTTTTTAGAAGAAGTAAGAACAAAATTAGCGTCTCGGTTTTTAGAATTTGAAGATTATTTTATTGTGGATAGTATGCCGTTGGAGATTTGTAAATTTGCTCGTCATAGGAGAATTAAAATTTGTAAAAACGAGTTTGAAACTGCTCCTTCAAAAGGGTTTTGTGCTTCTCAAAACAACTGGTTTTACGGATATAAATTGCACGGGGTTTGTTCTATAAATGGAATTTTCCATTCATTGGATATTACAAAAGCAGAAGTTCACGATGTTCATTTTTTAAAGAACATAAAACATCAAATGTCTGATTGTGTTTTGCTTGGCGATAGAGGTTACTTGTCTCAAAGCATTCAATTGGATTTGTTTCAAACGGTAAATATTAAATTAGAAACCCCAAAAAGGAATAATCAAAAAGACTATAAACCACAACCTTATATCTTTAGAAAATCAAGAAAAAGAATTGAAACATTATTTTCTCAACTATGCGACCAGTTCAGAATTAGAAACAATTACGCTAAAACTTTTGAAGGTTTTAAAACAAGAATTTTAGCAAAAATAACAGCATTAACATTGGTTCAGTATATCAATAAATTCATTTTTGATAACCGATAAACAATATTAAAAATCAAACAATTTAATTACACCCAACGGGTTAAATAATTATAAATCTATATTTCAATAATTCGGTAATAATATTTTTAGGATTACTATTTTCGGTAACCCTTTTTCAAATTTGCATTATTGCCAAAATTATTCCTTAAAGTATTGCCAGGGGCACAAGACTTTGAAATGACATAGAAACGTATGTTTTGGAGCAACATCAATTTCAAAAAATGTCTTTTTAAGTTGGATTTTAATAATGAAATACAATGTGTTTAATTTCAGGTTTTTATACAAAACAGTCCAAATAATCTTACGGTTTTTCTTTGCATTATTAGTCCTTAATACTGTCGGTAGCATTTTTTGATACTTCACATTTTTTTAGCAAAAATAAAAGCACAACATAATTTTTATTAGAATATACTTTTACATATAATATGATAACATAAACATTACTAAATTAGTTTAATTTGCATTAAACAACATTAAAATGATAGTATTCCATTTTGTAAAAGAAAAGTATGGTAAAGAAATATTAATGGATTTTGGTAGTAACAATGACATCATTAATTATTTTTTTGAAACGATTGCTCATCAAACTGATTTTTTTGAAATTATATTTTTTGAAAAAGGAAATGGCTATTTAGAACTCGACTCTCAAAAGATTAAAATAGAAGACAATACAATCATTTTTATTTCACCGTATCAAGTAAGAAAATGGTTTGTGAATAAAGAAAAAATAAAAAGTCACTTCTTATTCTTTAAAGACGATTTTTTATCAAAATTCTTCACAGATAGACTTTTCACTTATAGGCTCCAATTCTTTTATAACAAAACAAATCCATTATTTATAAAAATTGATAGGGACTTATTCAATAAATTTCATGATACATTTGAAGACATTATTACTGAATTGAATGCACTAAAATCTGATAGTGAACATCTAATTAGATCTTTATTATACTTTATTTTAATTAAGTTAAATCGAATATATTCTGAGTCAAATAAATTATCTTCAGAAACTCAGATAAATACTATTTCATTTAAATTTAAGATGATCCTAATTAATGAAATAAGAAACAACCGTTCTACTACTTACTATGCACAAAAATTAGGCATAAGTAGAATAACATTAAATAAAATTGTAAAGAGACAATTTGGTATTACTTGCAAAGAAATGATTGATGACTTTATGATCTACGAAATAAAATCATTACTCATAAGTACATCACTAAACATTAATGAAATTGCAAATCAAATGAGTTTTTCTGAAGCGAATCATCTCAGTAGATTTTTTAAACATCATACAAATTTAACACCTTCTCAATTTAAAGACACTTATCAAATAGGTATATAAGTTATCAAACTGTTTGTTGCCAAAATACTCCCATAAGTTACTTTTACTAAAAAAAAAACTATATGGGATCTAACTATATTAAAAATGAGGTTTACTTTAAATTAACTTTACTAAATCAATTGCTAAATAAAATCACATTGCTATTAGTAATACTTATGATATTAATTAGTTATGATAGTACAGCACAAAATTCTAGAAAAAAAGTAGTCGTAATTTCTCTTGATGGCACACCTGATTATTTAGTAGACAAATATTTAGAAAATGGGGTTCTCCCAAAAGATGGTGCATTTGCAAAAATGAAAAAAAATGGTGCATTTGCAAGTACGTTATTACCTATAAATGTAGCCTCAACTGGTCCGTCACATATCTCAATTTTTACTGGATCCTCTCCTTCAAAAACTGGAGTTATTGGTAATTCATTTAGATCAAGAAATCAAAAATGGGAAAGTCCAAATCTAATAGCTTTCAAACAAGATATTAAATCTGAAACTATTTTTCAAGCAGCAATGCGTCAAGGAAAAAAGGTGATGACTTTAGCTGGCGTTGGTATAGATTATACAAACAAAAATAGAATGACCGATTTTATGTTTATGTATCCACTTATTTCAGGTCCGTCATTAGTGTTAGATTTAAAAATAACTGACACTATATCATATATAAATGATACAGATAGTTATATTAAACTTCAAACTAATCCAGGAAGCCCATCACAACCTTTCTATGAAGTATATGGGAAGTTTAAAATTCCACTACATATTTATAAAAAGAACTTAAATTTTAGTCCTAGTAGCCTATTGACTCAAAAACTAGAAATAGTAGTGGATACTGATGACAATCTAAAAAACGGTTATAATGCAGTGGTCAATGAAGACAATTGGTCTGAAATTGAGATTAATAAGGAAGGAAAGAAATATTTAAGTTCACTTCGGATAACAAAGTTTAATGAAAAAAATGGCTCTTTGCAATTATTAATCACTGTACCAGCTGAGGTTTATGGTTTTCCTGGCAATTTTCTACAAAAGCTTGAATTAAATTGTGGCTTATGGCCTGGTGAACCAGAAAACCGAAAACAAACAAGCGGTTTGGTCTCAGAAAAAATATGGTTTGAGCAATTGGATAGACTTTCAAAGTACTCCAAAAACTTAATTTTGACAGGAATGAAAGAAAATGAATGGGACCTGCTATTTGGTTATTTTTCAACTCTCGATGATGTTCAACATAGATATACTTTAACCAATCCAAGACAAATTGATTTTTTTGCTGATAACGGAAAAAGACCTGAAATATATTCAAAATATATTCAAACTCAATTTCAAAAAATTGATTCCTATTTACTAGAAATTATAAATGCATTGCCAAAAGAAGCAAATTTAATTATTTTTTCTGATCATGGAATGGTGCCAATTCATTCTACCCTTTTGCTTAATAACTATTTTAATCAAAA
Organism: uncultured Flavobacterium sp.; assembly: GCA_963511725.1. GTDB lineage: Bacteria > Bacteroidota > Bacteroidia > Flavobacteriales > Flavobacteriaceae > Flavobacterium. The sequence continues at coordinate 15,854 of CAUPKA010000051.1, read as the reverse complement.
AGGATTTAACGATTCAAAACAAAATATAAAAATAGCTACAAGTGGAAATTCAGCTCACATATACATTAATAAAGAATATATGAATAGTAAAGAGTATGACAATTACAAGAGGAAATTAATTGCAGCACTCCAAACACTAAAAGATGAGGAGACTGGTGAGTTAATTTTTGAATTAGTAGCAAATCAAAAGGAACAAATAAAATATGGGCTTTTCGATTCAGACTTTTCTGGTGATTTATTCGTTAGTTGTAAACAGGGATATAGTATATCAGAGAGAATTGTTCCTGATGCTAACTTTCTTGTCAAAAATTCTTTTGACCCAATAATGTTTGAAAAAGAAAATCAAAGGACTAAGGAGTTCCTTATCAACGGCACAATGAATGAAACGGGTAGAGCTGTACATGGAAACTTATCAACCATTCGAGAAGGTCAATCTATATTTTATGCCATTGGTCCCGATGTTCCTAGAAAGGAAATCAAAGAAATGTATTCCTTGCAGATTGCTCCAACAATTGCAAAACTCTTAGGAATAGAACCACCAGCTAATGCTGAGATGAAAAGTGGGTTTTAGATTTTCAATATTCTTAAATTTGATTTTAAAAAAGCAGGAAGGTTTGTAAATACCCTCCTGCTTTTTTTTACTGACACACTTTATGAGACTCCTCATAAAAATTATTAAGAATTATAAAATTGTAGATAGTCTTTATTATTAATGGCAGAGTTAGTATACCCATTCAAGCTATGCTCAGAAAATGGTGCTAGTGAGAAGTAAAACCGTAGAACTAGTAATAGGAACGTTGGTCAATTTTACCATATCAAACGTGTGAATACTAGAGGAATCAAGCAAGCCAACAAACACGTTTTGATGGTAGCGTTAACCTAAGATCTCGAGAAATACTTGAATTTCATCTCCAAAAAAACAAAAACAAAAGCCGGAGTTGTATGAGTAACAAAAGCAAAAGTGCCTACTTCTCTAAAAACTACTTTCAATAAATTGAAATGCTTGTTTTTAAGCACCGTACTATTTAGATATACTATAAACCCAAAAATAACCTCGATTAAATGTGCTTGAACGAGGGTTTTTTTTATGCAGATTTTGAAATTTTACTTTTTTAAAAGAGTTGCGCAACAGCTAAAGCTGTTAGCGGTTCGTTGTTATTCCTTGTCGTTTTATCGATTAGTTTTTTAGTTAAGTAATTTCAATATATAGATTTACTGTTGTCTGTTGAATTTGTATTGCCGTTACATTAAATTGTCAAAATATATTTATTTATTAAAAAAATTGTTCTTTAATTCAAAGGATAGGTTTTCATCAGTTAAAACCATTGTTGCATCTTGGCAATATAACGTTTTTCCAAGATATTGTTCGTATCCAAATGTCTTAATAGTAGTAAATTCTTTCCACTTCTTGTTCTCCTGAGATAAAAATTCACCACATAAAACAAATATCTTTTCGTTAGTATCTGAAATAACATAACCAATTTTTACATTACGGAAATCAATAGGTGTAGGTGGTTGATGATTACGAAAATCTTTTGAAGCTGAAGTAATTAAAAATTGAACAACTGTGTCAGGTATGACTTCTTTTTGAGAAGTTATGGTTGAACTGTTATTGGCTTTAGTTTTGTGGCTTGAGTTACAACTTATGATTGCTGTCATAAAAAATATGAAAGTAATTTTTTTAACGTGAGTTTGAAAATTTGTTTTATCATTTGGTAAATTAATTTAATGTTTCGTAATGTGGTTTCGTTTGAATGGTTGTCTTAACATAGCCTCCAGTACTTTGAGAGAGCAATAGCGCTTATTTGTTGTTATTGTTTCATTTTTATAATCATATCTTTTGCATTTCCATTGTTTGGGTTTAATTGTAAACTTTTCTCATAGTGTTTAATTGCCAAATCTTTATCGCCTTTGTTCATATAAGTTTCTCCTAAACTGTCAAAAGCATTAGCTGATTTTGGAAACACAAAAGTATTCATTGTGAAAATGTCTATAGCTTTGTCATAATTTTTTTGAGATAAATATTCGTATCCTTTTGTGTTTAGAATGTATTCTAAAATATTTATTTTTGAAGGTCTTTTTTTATAGTTTTCCTTGCCTGTTTCTAATCCTTTATTCGAAATCACTTCAATTAGTTTTTGAGAATATTTTTGATTAGTTTCATTGTCTGCAATAGGTATTACTGGTTTATAATTTTTTTCAAAAATCATTTTAGACAACTCAAAATTTAATTTGTCAAAGTTTGTTTGATGTGATTTATTAGAAAGCATAATCAAAGTAACATCTTCATCTATATATATCATAAAGTCTGCAAAAAAAATATTGTTTGACCCGTTGTGCCAAAATCTTTTTGTATTTCTATTTGTTGGTGCAACGTCCCAACCATATCCGTATATAGGTTCGTTATAATTTTCTTCTGTCCTTATTTTTGGGTGGTATAATTTATTTTTTGCATCTTTCGATAATATATTTTCGCCCTTCAAGGCTTTATGCCATTTATGCATATCTTCTGTTGTTGAAAGTACTCCACCATTAGCCGTAAGATGCCAATATGGTGCGGTTTTATCCCATTCTTTATCTGTTGGTTTGCCCCATATTCTATCGTCTTTATAATATCCGATAGCTATTTTGGATTTGTCAAACATTGGTCTTGAATATCCTGTCATTTCCATTTGCGCAGGTTTCCAAAGGTTGTCATATAAATAGGTTTCATAAGTTTTGCCTGATGTTTTTTCTATAATCATTCCCAATAAACTATATCCAATATTTGAATAGGAAAACTCTTTTCCAACTTCAAATAACAATTTGGAATTCATGACCTTATCAAGAAATTCTGCTTGACTTATTTTGTCATAATCTTTACCTACGTTACTTTGTAGTCCTGATTGATGACGAAGCAAATCGTGAATTGTTATGTTACTTTTATCAATTGGAACATTATCGAAATACTTAGTGATTTTATCGTCTGTAGAAAGTTTTCCCTGCATTTCCAATTTTAGTATTGCGGTAGCAGTAAACTGTTTTGTAATTGAACCAATGCACAAAACAGTTGAAGGTTTGTTTTTTATCAAATTAGCCTTATCGCTGAAACCGTAACCTTTTGATATTGCTACTTTTCCGTTTATTTCAACGAGTACACTTCCCGAAAACCCAACTTTTTCAAGTTCGGTTAGATAGGTATTAATTTGTTTCGTTTTTTTTGCGCTATTTTTTACTTGTCCAAATGATATTGCATAACATAGCATAATCATTACTGTTAAAATTATTTTCTTTTTCATTTTTTATTTGTTTTATTGGGATAAGTATTAATCTAAACTAAAAAGGTCATCAACTTTACAATCCAAAATTTTAGCAAGTTGTAAACCTAACTCTAATGATGGAAAATACTTGTTGTTCTCTATAGCATTAATTGTTTGCCTTGATACTTTCAATTTTTTTGAAAGGTCATCTTGAGTGTAGTTAAATTTAACTCGATAGATTTTCAATTTATTATTCATCTTTAACTTTTATAGTGTTGGTATAATTTGAATTTAAATATTAGATTAAAAAATAGAATAATCATAAATAAGTTAAAGACTAAAACATAATAAAATGTAAATTCATATATTAAAATATTTGCAAGAATAAGAATGCCATAGTTAAGATAAAGTGATAACGTTAAACTATCAGACCTGAGTTTTGCTATCAATTCATCTTCTACAATTTCTTTACAAAAAGAATTGACTAAGCCAGAAACAATAATTAAGGTTGTTAGTATTTCATCAAGCAAGCCATTTTTAATCCAATGAAATCCATTTGAACCAATGATATTTTCTGTATGTTCGGTTATAATAGTTTTTTCAAAGGAAAATAGAGAGTAAACTTTTGTAACAAGTAATTCATCAAATTTATCTGTGAAAAGCAAATAGAGGGAAACAGGAATACAAAGGTAGAATACCCAGCCTGAAATCTGTTTAAATTTGTGATTGAAAAGTAAATTCATATTTTATAATTTTTTTGTAAATGTATAATATTTTTTACTAAATGTATAGTATTTTTTACTAAATGTATAATATATTTTACATTTATTTTTTTAACCAACTTTTTGAGTATGTTCGTAAACTGTTTTTTAAATTGGGTTAGACGTCTGAATCTGCGAAGGCATTACCGCCAACGTTTTTCCTTTAGTACACTTGATACCTTGTTTCCCAAGTGCGGCACGAAGTGGTTTATGTACTGGATATACTAGGGCGAAACATTGAAAATTTAGGACTCAATACTTGGCAATTACGCGTCTTATCGGCAGTTAGAACGTGTCGTATAGCCGCTTTGGGTGAGCATATTGATCGTTGTGATACATGTAGTAACATTAGAATTAGCTATAACTCCTGTTGCAATAGGCAATGTCCCAAATGTCAGGATAAAAGCTAAGAATATTGGATACAAGCAAGGAAAAGCGAGCTTTTACCATTATCCTATTTTCATATGGTTTTTACCTTGCCCTATAGCATCAATGTTTTAGCTATACAAGATCTCAGATTGGTTTTTGATTTCCTTTTTGAGTCGGCTTGGGCAACTTTGGAAAGTTTTGGCAAAGCCAAAGAAATCCAAACTGCGATGATTGCAGTTTTGCAAACTTGAGGGCAGAACCTGTCCCTGCATCCGCACTTACACTCCTTCATAGCAGCGGGTGTTGTTGATAAAAATGGCAATTGGATGAGTATAAGAGGCGATGGCAAATTCTTGTTTCCAGTCAATACATCGTCCAAGGTTTTGAGGGCTAAATATTGTGAGGCTTTACAAGCGAAAAGCCCAGATAATTACACTAGTGTCAAGAAACAACTTTGGGAGAAATAGTGGGTAGTTTTTGCCAAAAAACCTTTCGGAAGTCCTAAATCGGTGGAGGAATATCTAGGAAGATACACTCAGAGGATTGCCATAAGTAATAATAGGATACAAAGTGTAAATGACCAAAATGTAGCTTTTGGGTACAAAGATTATTGAGTAAACTGGCAAATGAAGAGTATGAGTTTAACCCACTAAGAATTCATACGGCGGTTTGTCTTGCATATTTTACCCCAACGTTTTGTAAAAATAAGGCATTACGGATTTTTGAGCAGTACTTGGAAACGTCAAAAGCTAAAGCTTACCAGCAAAAGCTACAAGTACAACCAGTAATAAAGGTAGCTGCAGCATCCAAAATTAGAAAGTGCCAATATTGTAAAACGGGTAATTTTGCACAAAATTTTGGTATTTGACAAGCAAGGGCAGCCTGCTTCGTTTCTTGTTACTAGCCGAAAATCAATTCCTTACAAAAGTGAATAATGTAGGCAAGGGCACGTATGTCTAAAAGTGAAGGAAAACACAATAAAACCAAACAGATTATTAGTCAAAAAAAAAGAGGACTTCAAATCCTCTTAATTTATAGATCAATATCCCCATAGTGGAGGAAGTAGAGCGGTTCCGTTCAACCGAGGTTGCAGGCCCAACAAACCCTTTGCTATTAGTGGTTGGTTGTTTGTCTTGTTTTTAAGTCCTTTGCATATTTGTAAAGTTCCTCATAAATGTCAAAGTAAATTCCCTCGTCTTTTTCGTCCAATTTGGTATTGAAAAAAACAATTACAGCAAATTCTTTGTTTAAATCTGAAAGCATAAATGTTCTCACTCCCGAGTCTGAACCATTGTGACCAATTCGGGTTGCTCCTAATTTTGTAGCCCAAAAAATACCTTGGTTAAGTTTTTTGATATTAACATTTTCAGGTTTATTTGTTTCTGTGTGTTGAAAACGAAGCATTTCTTTTACGGTTTCCGTTTTCAAAATTCTTGTTTTTTTATATTCACCTTCATTTAGCAAAGCGATAAAAAACTTAGATAATTCATCTACCGAAGTTCTAATGCCACCGTCTGGATAAGTTGTCATTTCGTATAATTGGATTGGTACAATTCTTTCTCCTTTCTTTTCATAAAGTTTAGTATGTTTGGTAATATCAATTTCATTTAATGCCCACCCTGAATTTTGCATTTTCAAAGGTTTAAAAATATGTTTTTTAGCATACTCGTTTAGAGTTTTTCCTGTTCGTACCTCAATGATATATCCAGCCAATCCTGCACCAATGTTACAGTAATCTCTATATGTTCCAGGTTTAGCATTTAAGAAGTTATCTTTTGAGTAGTGTTTACCACCCTGTACGAAATAATCTTTTAAGAATTTACCTAATTGTTCTGGTTTACGACCTTCATAATAATAAGTGCTGTCACCATAGAATGGGTTTCTGTCTGTAAGCCCTGAAGTATGAGTAGCCAAATGTCGCAATGTTATTTTGTCATTAGGATAATTTGGATTGATAACTTTAAAAGGTAAATAGTTATTTATGTCTTCGTCAAGCGAAACTTTTCCTTCTTCAACAGCTTTCATTATGCAAACACCTGTAAAAGTTTTGGCAATGGAAGCTACATTCATTATAGTTGAAGGCGTAAAAAGAATTCTATTTTCTCTTTCTGCAAAACCATATCCATTTGACCAAACTACTTTTTTATCAACAATAATAGATGCTCCGATGCCAACTATTCCCGTTTCAAGCATTTTGTTTTCAATAAAACGATCTATTGAAGTTTCTGTTTTAATATTAGATTGACCTAAAATAGTAGTACAAAATATTAGTGTCGTTAAAAATAGTGTTAATGTGAATTTTACTTTCATTTTTTTTATTTATTAATTTTGTTAAACGTTAAATTTTTTGGTCTCTGCGGTCAATTTACCGCTAACGAGTCGAGTCTATTTGTCTGATTGTTTTTGAATTACATCTTATATTACTTGGATAGGTTATTATTGATTCTGGTGTAACAACCAACTACATTGGAATATTTAAGTTAGTAGGGGTATTTTGTTACATTTTGTATGATATAATGAACATTTATTTATTGATTATTTTCTATTCAAATAAAACCTAGATATGACTTTGAGTCTCCCAATGACTTTGGACGAATTAATTACAGCATTTTGGTTTTTTTTTCAAAAAGAAAACTATTTAGAAACAAATCTTTTTATAATTTTGGGATTCATTTTGCAATTTTTTTTGACATTTTACATTTATTATATTTTGTTTTAAATTGGTGTACTTTTACTCTGGCAAACGATCTTTTTCGCTTTTTTTTCTGTTAAATCTATAAGTAAAAGTGGCATAAATTCTGGGTCGGGCATTTTTGAAATTATAGTCTAAAGTATAATCGGTACCCGTTACAACCCCTTGAGAAATTCGAGAATCGAAAACATTGTCTATTTTAAAAGTAATGGTTGCTTTCTCTTTCCAGATGTCTTTTCCCATTCCCAAATCGACCCAATATTGCGCATCGGCATTTATTTGACCACTTTTTCTGGCACCTTGATGGTTCAAGTTGGTTTGAAAATTCCAAGTTGAAAATTTAATTCTTGAATTCAATCTTGAAGTAAAAGCATTATCAGAAACACTAAAAACTCCTTTTTGGTTGAACTTGTAATAATTCATTTCGCCAGAAAGCGTTAACCATTTAATAGGCGAATAGGTAATGCTAATTTCTGCTCCAAGACGACTTTCAGTACCAGAATTTATAGCTTGTTCTACTAAATTCCCACTGGTATCGGTTGTCCTTATATCTTCAAAAATATTCCTTGAAAATTGATGATACACACTTGGATTTATGGATAATTTCTTCCATTTTATTAAAGTTCCTAGTTCATACGAATCGGTGAACATTGGATTCAAATCGGGATTTCCAATTCGAATATTTCGTCTATCGGCGATACCTCCAAATGGATTCAGTTGCCAAAATTGTGGTCGACTTATTCTTCGACTATAACTTAATTGAAGGTTTAATTCATCATTTATTCCATAAGTAAGATGGGCAGTTGGAAAGAAATTGGTGTATTTTTTATTAATGTTAAACAGATTAATTCGGTCATTGCTCCCCGTATTAGAATGTTCTGTTCTTAAACCCAATTGATATTCTAATTTTTTAAAACTGCTTCCGTATTGAAAATAAATGCCAAAAATATTTTCTTTATAGTTCAACAAATTAGTTAAATTAGTTATTGGTGTGTTATCTTCAAACGCTTCATAATCACTGTTTATTCGTCGAATTTCTCCTTTTAAACCAAATTCTATTTTTGATTTTTCGGTAATTGGAATTGTGTAATCGGTTTGGAAAAGAAAATCTTTGCTGCTTTCTATATCTCTACTTTTTAATGCTTTTTTAGAAATTGTTGGCAATTTTTCTTCTTCCTGAATGGCTTCATTTTCGTCATCATTCCAAAAATTATATTGTAAGTTTATGGTAAACTTTTTTCCAACTTTATCAAAAGTTTTAATATAATTTAATTCTATTTGATTGGCAATTTGAGGTTCTCGATACGTTTCTCTTGCAGTAATTATTTGGGTAAAATTTCGATTATTGTCTAGAAAATTAAATTTATAGTCTGCTGAATCATTGCTAGTGTTGTTCCTATAATAATAACTTAAAGTAATTGTATTTTTATCATTAAAATAGTAGTCGCCACCAAAATAAATATTAAATGTTTTGTTATTTCTAACCCTATTTGCAGTACTTTCTAAATAAGAATCAACTACATTATTATTATAATTTGTTCGCAAAGAAGATTCTTCTCTAAACCTTGTTAAATATTGGTATCGTAAATCAGAAAACAAGTTAATTTTTTTGTTTTTGTAACTCACATTATAGCCCAAAGCATGATTATTTGGTGTTCCCGTGGTTATTTGCGCCGAGCTTCCAAAACCACTCATTTTGTTTTTTTTCAGAACGATATTAATAATTCCTGCTGTTCCCTGCGAATCGTATTTGGAAGATGGATTGGTAATGACTTCAACTTTTTCAATATTTTCTGATGGAATTTGTTCCAACCCGTTGTTTGCTGATAGAACGGATGGTTTCCCGTTAATTAGAATTCGAACTCCCGAATTTCCTCGCAAACTTACAACGCCTTCAGTGGTAACATTTACCGACGGAACATTGTTTAAAATATCGGTTGCATTCCCACCTTTTGAAATCAAATCGTTACCAACGTTAAATATTTTTTTGTCTAATTTATGTTCAATAGTAGATTTCTCTGTCTTGATTTCAACTGTTTCGAGTTGTGTTGTATTCTCTTCTAAATAAATAGTTGGGATTGTTTGATTGGTTTGTAAATCTATATTTTCTAGTACAACACTTTTCAATCCAATAAATTCTACTTTTATAGAATACTTTCCTGAAGAAGTTTTTACAGTAAAATTTCCTTTATCATCAGTAATAGTTCCTGTTATTATTTTATTATCCGATGAATTAATGACCGAAATTGTTGCAAATTCTAGGAGTAGGTTAGATTTTTTTTCAATTACTTTTCCTTTAATTGTTAAGATTTTCGTAGTTTCTTGAGCGAATAAAATGTTGGACAAACAAAGTGCAATAAAAAGCAAAATTTTTTTCATCTTATTTTTTTAAAAATTATTGGGCAAAATTGGTTTGTTTTTTTAAACAAGATTCGGGAGAAGATAGAAATCTAATTTTTGCACCTTAATAATTAAAAAATGAGCAATGACGAATATTCATATATATAAATAGTGTGTTGAGGTATAAAAACAACTATTTCGTCGATAATAATTAAATCAGTAGAGTTGTTGATTATATTTACCATAAAGATAACGTTTATGGATTTTTTTAAAAGAATATGGGAATATATAGAAAGTAACAGAATTTTAAAGCATACTTTATTTTGGTTGGGCTATACTCTAATAAATATTTCGGTAGGTTTAAATACCGAGGACGAAACTTTAGCTGAAACTCTTGTTTTTCTTATTATATTGCTAATCCCCCAAGCTTTAGCTACTTACATTTTAGCTTATTTTATAATTGCTAAAATATTTTTTAAAAAGAAATATGTTTTGGCATTTTTCTGTTTCTTTTTTACGGTCTATTTTTTTTCGGCTTTAGCAAGATTAACAGTAGTTTATGTTGGCGAACCTTTATTTAGAGTTCCGCCTTTTGAACAAGAATCAGTTTTTGAGATTTTTACGGACTTGCGTAAGCTTTGGGTACACTACATACCAGCAGTTTTTATGGTTTCATTTATGTTTTTATTTGTTAAATTTTTTTTAGAATACAAACGAAAAAAAGAAGAAGAAACACAGTTATTAAAAGAAAATGCAGAAGTAGAATTAAAAGCTTTGAAAGCACAATTAAATCCGCATTTTTTATTCAATACTTTAAATAATATTTATTCACTTTCGTTAGATAATTCGCCAAGAACTCCTGTTGCAATTGGAAAATTAGCGGATATATTAGATCATATCTTATACAAATGCAACGATCAATTTGTTAACGTTAACACTGAAATTGAATTACTTAAGAATTATATCGAACTAGAAAAGTTACGCTATGATGATCGATTGCAAATTTCATTTGGAAGTAACATTGAAAAGGACATACAAATTCCACCATTGTTACTTTTGTCGTTGGTAGAAAATGCTTTCAAACATGGTGCTGGCGAAGATAGTGGGTCGCCAAAAATTGATATTGACATCTATCAAAAAGACAAGATATTTAAATTCGAAATTTCGAATTCAGTTTCAAACACATTTGTGATTACAGATAAAGTTAAAATAGGATTATCAAACATTACAAAACAGCTTGATTTGATTTATTCAAATAATTATCAGCTAGAAATACAACAAACGGCAAAAGCATTCACCGTAGTTTTACAAATTAATTTACAATACTAATGATGAAAATTAAATGTTTAGTAGTTGATGATGAACCACTTGCTATTCGACTAATTGAAAAGCACATTGATAAAATTGATGCGTTAGAAGTTGTGGCAACTTGCAATAATGCACTAAAAGCATTTGAAATTTTGAATTCACAAACTATCGATTTGCTTTTTTTGGACATAAAAATGCCCAATATGACGGGAATCGAGTTTTTGAGAAACCTCAAGAATCCACCCAAAACGATACTTACTACAGCCTATCGTGATTTTGCTATTGATGGGTTTGAGTTAGGTGTTGTAGATTATTTACTGAAACCCATTACTTTTGAACGTTTTTTTAAAGCAGTCGATAAGTTTTTAATAGAATATTCAAAATTTTCACCAAAAACTCACGAAATAGCTTCAAAAGATTTTATTTTAATAAAATCAGGAATTAAAAACCATAAAATCTACCTTCAGGACATTATTTACATTGAGAGTGTAAAAGATTACATAAAAATTGTTTTGGAAGATAACAGAAGTATTACATCTAAATATAAAATAAGCGATATGGAATTAGAATTGAACCCAAATATATTTATAAGAATTCATCGTTCATTTATAATTAATAGTACTAAAATTTATGCTTTTACAATAAATGATATTGACGTATGTGGTATAGAAATCCCTATTGGTGCAAGTTATAAGGATGATGTTGTTTTGTTTTTGGAAGCATTCAAGAAATCTTAATCTTTGTTGAGGTAAAAATAAAATCAACCGTATTTAGAATTTAGTTTATTGATGATTTGTATGAAAATTACTTTTATGTATATCTGAATTTAAAGTTGATATTTTTCAAGTAATTGATAAAAAAACAGGAGAATTAAATTTAGTAATTATTTTGACCATTTTTAAAGGAGTAAATAGAGATTTGGAACATACTAGATTTAAAAAATTAGACGAAAAAGTTTCAATAGTATTTTCAATTGTTGCCGACGAGAAAGCCACTTTAAACTGCTATAAAACATTATTTACGTTTACTATGCAATCTAGATGAACTTATCTTAAGTCAATTTTATGTTTAAAACAAAAATATATATTTGCATAAAAAGACATGAAAAAAATTTTTAAATGGTCAAAACGAATCGGCTTAGGCTTAATTATACTGTTGCTATTATTACTTTTTATTGGATTTTTTTTTGAAAAAGCATCCCGAAATATGGCTGAAAAAATTAATCCTAATGGTAACTTTGTAAACCTTGAAAATCATCGTCTCCATTATTTCAAAAAAGGAAGTGGTGGACCAACAGTTGTATTTGAAGCAGCTTTTGATCCATCTGGACACTTACAATGGTATCATATTCAAGAGAAATTACCAATTAATTACACCAGTATTTCCTATGACAGAGCAGGAGTTTTATGGAGTGATAGAGGTAATAACCCTAAGTCAGGTGAGGAAATTGCCAAAGAATTACATCTATTACTAGAAAAAGCTAACGCTCCAAAACCTTGCGTTATTGTGAGGCATTCATTTGGAGGAACACTCGTCCGATTTTTTGTCAACAAATATCCTGACGATGTTGCAGGAGTTATATTAGTCGATAGTCAATGTCCCACTGATGAAAAATATTTATCTACCGAACTATTTAAAATGGTAAATCAAGGATTTCCAGGAGGTTTTTTGAAATTTGCCAATACATTTGGCCTCGCTAGACTAATGTTCAAAAATATGTTTCCGAATGGTAAACAATACGAATATCAAAATTCTATAATGCCCGCTTTACTATATAAAAGTGCATACGCAGTGTTGGAAGAGCAAGATAAGATGAGTTCTATCAAAGAGGAAGCATCAAAAATTAACTCTTTTGGTAACATTCCTCTTTATATATTGACTGCTACAGATAAAAAACGCTATGATTCTTTTATAAAAGATGATAAATTAAAACTGGAAATGATAAATTCTTGGGATAAAATGCAAAGTGATTTTTTATTACTTTCAACAAAAAGCAAACAAATCTTTGTTACCAATAGTGGTCATTATATTAATCAAGAACAGCCAAAAGCTATCGAAAACGTGATTAATGATATGGTAAATAATTTAACTTATCCAAGTAAGTTCTAAATATAACAATGTATTTGTGCATTAGCGAAATTTTTAGTGAAGAGAATATATATTTCATGTTTATACTCTATATAGAAGATAGAATTAAATTCGTTTAGGTCGTAACTGCTAAAATGTTGGAAAAGTTAGCTGTAGAATACAATATAACTAAATTTAATTAAAAAATTTTGCTGTTTGAATGCTAAGGTCCACTTTTGATAATTTGAATTAAAATTTTATCAACAAGTTCAATGACGTTATATATTAGCTGTAAAAAATATAAATTGAAATAAAAAAATATGAAAAATCTTGAAGTGGGTAAAATGATAGGGTATTCTTTATTACTTATGGCGATTATTGCGGGTATAGCTTACGGATATTTATTTAAAAATATATATGTACCAAGTAATTCCCACGAAACATTAACTAACTTAAAAAATTTTGAGCAACAATTTAGAATATTTATTTTTCTATTTATTGTAATTTTAGTTTTGGATATTTTAGTATCAATAGCACTTTATGATTTTTTTGAAACCACGAGCAAATTCATTACCAAAATTTGCTGTGTATTAAGATTGGTTTATTCAAGTTTGTTAGGAATTGCAATATCTTGTTTAATAGTAGTGTTACAATTAATAAGATCTCAAAATCAAAATAACGATTATATAATGAATTTTTTGAGTGCTTTTTTAGAAATTTGGTCTATTAGCTTGATTGTTTTTGGATTACATCTTTTGTTACTTGGCTATATTATCATTAAATCTAAAAAAATGCCAAACTACATTGGATTTTTTACAATAGTAGCGGCATTTTGTTATATTTTGAATAATATATTGAATATCTTGTATATGGATTATATTCTGCATAAAGAAAATGTAGAAATGATTTTGAGTTTGCCAATGGCTTTAGGCGAATTAGTTTTAGCATTTTGGCTTATTTTAAAAAAGCAAACTACTTTGAAACAATCTTTTTTCTAATCCTGCTCAAAGATTCGGGAGTAACACCAATGTAACTAGCAATTTGATGTAATGGAACCCGTTGTAATATATCAGGTCGAGTAGTAATCAATTGCAAATATCGCTCTTCGCTACTTAATGTGATGAAGCTTGTTAGCATCTCTTGGGCTTTTGCTAAATCTTGCTCTGTACTCTGCTTATCCATTTGTTGTAAAACAGGGTATTTATTGAAAATTTCAGCCTCTTCTTTTGGGTTTAAATTGCCAATCATTAATAAACTATCTTCCATACAGGTTAAGTAAGTATAGTCTATGTTTTTATAATCAAAATTTGTGAATTTGACAGCTGATTCATTTTCAAAGAAAAATTGAGTCGTTTTTTCAACACCATCTAACATCAAATATTGACGCAATGCGCCTTTTACTACAAAATAACAATTATCCCAATTTTCTCCATCTTTATAAAGAATTGTTCCTTTTTTGAATTGCCTAACCTGAATTATGTCTGCAAGTTCTTCGATCTCTTGAAATTTTAAAGTGCCGTAACTTGACAAAAAATCAACTACAATTTGTCTTAGCTCTAATTCAGAGAGTCCATTTTGTTGTAATGCTATATCCATATGATTTATTTTATTATTTTATTTTCAAAACAAGCAAACTAAAAAATGACCACCTATTTTAGATTGAACCCAGAAGTTTGCTCTATTAACTTGATTACTTTGAGACTAGATCATTTATTCTTTTATGTATATTATCCTTGAATCTAAGTTAACACCAAGCTATATTAGATATTCGTATTTTTTACATTTTGAATAATGTAATGAGTATTTTATTTAAGAATTATTTGCCATGTAAAGCAAACGTAAAAATGATTTTGAGTTTGCCAATGGCTTTAGGCGAATTGGTTTTAGCATTTTGGCTTATTTTAAAAAAGCAAACTACTTTGAAACAAACTTTTTTCTAATTCTACTCAAAGATTCGGGAGTAACACCAATGTAACTAGCAATTTGATGTAATGGAACCCGCTGTAATATGTCTGGTCGAGTAGCAATTAAATCCTCATAGCGTTGAGTTGGTGTTGAAGTCATAAAACTTGACAAAAAATCTTGCATCTTACCAAAATCTTGTTCAGTTGTCATTCTCGTGATTTCTTGTAAGTTTGGAAATTTTTTATAAATTTCTGCTTCTTGAACGGGGTCGTAATTTCCAACTATTACAATACTGTCTTCCATGCATATCAAGCTACTATCAGCTAAATTCTTATATTGATGACAGGTAAACTTAACAGCTGATTCGTATTCAAAGAAAAAATGTATTGTTTTTTCAACACCATCAACCATAACAAACTCACGCAAAGCTCCTTTCAAGATACAATAACAATTATCCCAATTTTCCCCTTCTTTATATAAAAAAGTACCTTTTTTAAACTGTTTTACCTGAATTAAGTCAGCAAGTGCCTCAATTTCTTCGGATGTTAACATTCCAAAATTACTAATAAAATCTATGACTATCTGTCTGAGTTCTTTTTCAGATAGTTCAGTGTTTTGAAGTGTTATGCTCATAAAATTTATCATTTTTATTAGATTTTCAAAACTAGCAAATTAAAAAATGAACACCTACTAAATAATCATTTTTCTTATCATTTGTCAAGTAGTTTTTTATGATTCAATTTTAGTTTTGCATAAAAAAAGAATCAAAAAGTAAAAATGGAAAAAAGTCAATTCTAATACTAGTATTGGCAGAACTGAAGGTTATTAAATACTAACATAATCAAAGTTCATAAATTGGTTATTATATGGGGTCTCTCATAAAATTTATACACACTCAACAACTATATAATAAATAATGAAAGATACAAGTAAAATGAAAGCTGTGAGCTATACTAACCCCAATGCATGAGAATAATATGAAAGAACCTAAAGCGGCCAAAAGAATATTTCTTGAAACACACAATATCAAAAATTTACATACTGGTTTTGGTCAATTTAATTTTAATTTGGCCAAAGCCTTAAGCCACGAAATTGAGTTTTTAAATGACCATGAAGTTATCCTCAATTGCAATGACGACATGGTAAAGAAAGTGCTAGGAGCTCGCGTTTCCT
>CAUPKA010000050.1:0-24669 GCA_963511725.1 uncultured Flavobacterium sp. | reverse complement strand
CGCACCATACAGCTACTCAACATACAAACGTTGGCACTGCTTTGACCTTGACGCTCAATACCAATTCTCTTTAAATCAGCACCTCAAGGCGGTTTGAAAACAACTCCTGAAAGTCCTATCCGATAGTCCAATTCTTTACTCGTAATCCGTTGTGAGTCCTCTTTGGTGTGGCCAAAGCTCGTTTCTGAATACTCATAAAGCCTATCATCTCTAATAAAGTTATGTTGCCTTTTCAAAGAACTTTTATATCTTCGTATCCTAAGGCAACGCAGGACACACAACGAACCGCTAACAGCTACAACGGATTTGGGCATTTGGCTTAATGGAAAAATGGTCTTGTATTTGGGATGATTTGGCAAATCCGAGAATAGGGCTTGATTTAGTACCAAACCCGCTATTATCAGAATGTTATGTGCAATATTAACAACAGCATCATATGAAAATGTATATCATAGTAAAAGACAACGTTCCAGACAAAATAGTTCCTGTGATAACTGCACACGCTTCATTGGCTTGTTATAAAAAATTTGAAACCAATGAGAATATGATAAAATGGATTAATGGAATCTTTAAAAAAGTAGTTTGCCTAGCCAATGAGATTGAATTTGATAAACTTAAAAATGAAACTGATTTTGTTCTATTAACGGAATCTTCACTTGATAACAAAGAGGTTAGTTTGGCATTTTGTCCTAGAGAAGAATACCCAAAAAAATTTAAGTTCTTCAAAATGTGGACACCACAAAATATCTAAAATGGTAATATCTTAATTCAACACAACTAGATTTAAATTGTTGTATGCACATTACGAGCACTCGGGCAAAAGTAATCACCTTTTGATAGAACTCATTACGATACTTTTATTTATTACTTCAAGCATCATGATTCTGTTATAAATCTTTTAAAATCCGTAACTTAGTTCAAAACTAAACTTTACGATCATGAGAGTTTTATTTTTTTTCATCCTACTCTTAACCATACAATCATGTGCTACAAAAAAGTATAGTAAGCAACGACTGTTGCCTGAAAGAATAAAATCGGCAACAGAAGAAATATATGTTGTAGTAAATAATCAGAAAAAACTTTTGCATAAAAAGCAGATGGACTTTACTAGAAATGGACGCATCAAATACTCTAAAACTGTTGATTCGTTAGGCAATCAAATACAAGAAACCAAAAAGAGATTATGGTTTGTAGTGGAATCGTATCCAGATAGAGAACCCTGTTATTGCAAAACACGCTGGAAACCGAAACAGCGTGAACGCATCAGCTGTTACACTCAAAAACAATTCAAACAAAATGAAGCCATTTATCATTATAATGCAGATGGAACTATTAATAAAATAGTCGATAATTTTACAACTTTCCACACACAATCTTTTTATTATACCAACAATGAACTCTCTAAAATCACCATTAGAGACAAAAATGACAAACTTATTGACGAAGTTTTAATACATTGTGAAACAAAAGATGAAAAAGGTACTTGTTTAAAAGAAATTAGAATTTCGACTAAAACACACAATAAAGAAGAAATACTCTTCTCACCTAACTATAATTAATTTACTGTATTTTTTTCAACAATACTAAGACGATTCCCATTCTGCAAAGTATTTCATAAAAGCTACTATATTTTTTTAAAATAAAAATTCATCAAAAAAAACATAAATATAATTGATATATCAACTATATTTGTATCAAATAATTTAAAATGAAAAATAACAATCCAACAGGAACGGTTCTTTATACAATTGAACAGACAATTAAAGAATATAGAAAAATTTCACAAAAGAACATAAGCCAAATAGTAAGTGATATTACTGTTGACCAGTGTTTATTACTAATGATTCTTAACAAAAATGAAGTTTATTCTCAAAAAGAAATTGCAGAATTAATTTTTAAAGATAATGCGTCAATTACGAGAATTATTGAATTAATGGTACAAAAAAATTATCTGACAAGAAAAATAAACGAATCTGACAGAAGAAAATTCAACCTTGAAATAACAGAAAAAGGAAAAAAGACAATTGAATTATTAACACCAATTATACACAAAAACAGAGAAAACGCTCTTGAAGGATTATCAGAAAATGAAATTGAATTACTTGACAAATTACTAGCAAAAATAATCTCAAACTGTAAAAAATAAAATGAAAAAAATCAATCAAATATCTAAATCGGCACAAATCTTATTATTTATATTTCTCCCAGCATTAATTTTTGGGCAAAAAAACGTATCAGCTAATCTTGCAAAATACATGCAGGCACAGGTTGAAGTAAATAATTTTAGCGGAACAGTCCTTGTTACAAAAAATGGTTCCGTTTTATTGAAAAAAGCATATGGTTTCGCAGATTATGAGTGGAATATTAAAAACACTGTGGATACTAAATTTCAGTTGGCTTCGGTAACAAAACAATTTACAGCTACGGCTATTCTTCTATTAGTAGAAAAAGGGAAATTATCACTTAATGATCATCTAAGCAAATTTTTTCCAGATTACCCAAAAGCCGATAGTGTTACTATTCATATGTTATTATCTCACTCATCTGGGCTTGCTATGGGTTTTAAAGAATTAGCAACAAGCACTATTAGCGTTGATTCTGCCTATTCGGAAATAAAAAAAATGCCCTATGAATTTTCACCAGGAACTAAAACTGCATACAGCAATATTGGCTATTACTTATTGGCTAAGATTGTAGAAAAAGTTTCAGGTGAGAAGTACGCCGTTTTTTTAAGAAAAAATATATTTGAAAAAGTAGGAATGAAAAATACGGGTGTCAGTAATAATGATTCGATAGTCTTAAAAAAAGCAAAGGCTTATTGTCGAACAGAAAAAGGATATGCACACAATCCTTATATCAATTGGCGAGTTAACATAGGCCATGATGGTGTTTATTCTACTGTTGAAGATTTGGCTTTATGGGATAATGCGCTATACGGAACGACTATCTTGTCTGCAGAAATGAAGAAACTAATGTTCACTTCCTATAACTCTGAAAACTGGGGATATGGATTTATAATTAATCCTTTTTATAATCACGGACATCAACTAATTGCTCATGACGGAGGTTTTTTTGGTACAATGACTTCTTTTAACCGATTTACAGATGACAAAATTTTTGTGACTGTACTTTCTAATAACGAATCATTTTCATACATCATTGGCTATGGCCTTTCGGCAATTGCATTGCAAAAAGAAGTAGAACTTCCATACAAACATTCTCAAACCAAAATAGACACTGCAGTTTATGAAAAATACATAGGCAAGTACGGTACAATTGAAATATTAAAAATTGACGGTAAACTTTACTATAATAATGCAGAAATGGAACTCATACCCGAATCCAAAACAAAATTTTTTAGAGCGGACAATAACGACAGGACAATTGAATTTATTCAGGACAAATCAGGTATTTTCAATTCTATAATTTTAACAAAAGGAGGAGTAAAAGAAGTTTTCAAAAAAAATATTAATTAAAAAGCATGAACCGCTACATCGGTTTTTCAATATAGGGTTTAAAGTTTTTAAAATGGCGAACTTGATAAAAGTCTCCCTACTTTTAGTAGATTTACAGTTATAAATAACATTAAAAAGTACAAAATCGTATTCCGAAAACTATAATGAGTCAATTTAGATAAGATGAGAAAACAATTTGGTTCAAAAGCGAAAAAATCCGACATTGAAAAATATTCAAAATCAAAGTACTGGAATGGGAAAATCTTCGAAAATTTAGAAGTGACCAAAATGAATATCAGCATTCAAACCTTGCCAAAATTACTATACAAACAATTCTGTAAAAAAGAAGCTAGAGAACCTCAGAAACCCATATCAATTATTCCGTTCAATAAAGAATTATTTCTTGAACCACATCAATCCATGAGAAGTATTTGGTATGGACATTCGGCAATATTGATGCGATTAGACAACAAAACAATTTTGATCGACCCAATGTTAGGTTCAAATGCAGCGCCAATCGCTCCTTTTGCTATTCAACGATTTAGCCAAAACACATTAGACCTCATAGATGAATTTACAGAAATAGATTTAGTGTTAATTTCCCACGATCATTACGACCATTTGGATTATGACAGTATTCAAAAACTCAAAGGCAAAACCAAACAATTTTATGTAGCACTGGGAGTCAAAAGACATTTGGTATCTTGGGGAATTCCCGAAAACATAATAACCGAATTCGATTGGTGGAACGAAATTCCATTTGAAGGAATCCAAATCACCTTTACTCCTACCCGCCATTTTTCGGGCAGAGGATTGACCGACAGAGCCAAATCGCTTTGGGGTGGCTGGGCATTAAAAACGGCGACAGAAAATATTTGGTTCAGTGGTGACAGCGGTTATGGCGAACATTTCAAAGAAATAGGCAAACGCTTAGGTCCATTTGATTTTGCTTTTATGGAATGTGGCCAATACAATGAAAACTGGCACCAAATCCATATGTATCCTGAGGAAAGCGTACAAGCTTCCATCGATGCTAATGTAAAAAATATGATGCCGGTGCATTGGGCCGGTTTTGCTTTGGCTCAGCATACTTGGACAGAACCAGCAGAACGTTTTACTCAAGAAGCAGTTAGCAAAAACCGTAACTATTGTTTACCCCAAATTGGAGAATTATTCGATTCAAATTACTCACAAACAAAACCTTGGTGGGTAAACTCATGACAAGCTAGATAACAGTTCTTTTATAGAATCTCATTCTTCAATTTAACTGACATCAATTTTATAAATGCCTCTTTATCTTTGATAATTGTTTTTGCAAGCTCTTTGGTGTTTTTACTAATGTGATCCTGCAAATTCTTGTCACTCCATAAAATCACTTCTACCAGTAATAACATTTATAGCAAAAAAGATCTTATCTTATCCTACTTTAGCAATGTCCAATCAAAAAATGATGCAAAAAGTTTTAAATCCTCTTAAACTATAAAAACATGGATAGAAAGTCAAAAATCGTAATCATTGGCGGAGGCATTGGCGGATTGACAACTGCTATAGCCTTACGACAAAAGGGATTTACAAATATTGTAATTTATGAACGAAGATCAGAAATACAGTCCATTGGAGCAGGTTTTGTGATTTGGGCAAATGCGAGTTGGGTTTTAAACAAACTTGGTATTTTAAATGATTTAGCTTTATTTGGAGGCAGACTAAAACAAATGCAACGCTGGACAGAATACGGTGAATATCTGGGTGGAATTGACATTGAAAAAATTGATAATGAAATTGGTTACCCAAGTTATGCCGTAAGCAAAGAGGAGTTTCAAAATTTATTACAAAAAAAAGCATCTGAACTCGGCCTAAATTTAGAAAATAATACGACTGTTGTTTCTATTGAAGATAATGGAAGCGGAAATTCTTTTTTGCGGCTGACAGATAACAAAACTGTTTCTGCAGATGTCATAATTGGAGCCGACGGAAGAATGAATTCCATTGCGAGGAAATACATTCACGGCAACAATCAACCCGTTTATCAAAACTACATTAACTGGGTTGGCATACTTGAAAGCAACAATCCTTTACCGATAGAAAATAACATATTGGATTATTGGGGTTGCGGAGAACGATTTGGAATAGTGCCAATTAGCGAAAATAAAGTGTATTGGGCTGGATGCAAATCATTACCCTTAAATACAAATAATACCGAGTCAATAGAGCAGTTGGAACTATTGAAAATATTTCAACATTGGTCGCCTTTAATAAAAACAGTTTTAGAACAAACAGAACAACAGAACATAAAGCGTATTCCGATTTTTGATCACAATCCAAATCCTGTTTGGTTTAAAAACAATGTTTGCTTGTTGGGAGATTCTGCCCATGCTTCCCTGCCTACCTCTGGACAAGGTGCTTGTCAAGCAATAGAAGACGCTTGGCATTTGGCCATGCAATTATCAATCTTTGAAACTTTGAAAGGCGCATTTGAAGCCTATAAAAACATTCGATTTGAAAAAACCACCACCATCAGCTTGACGGCACGCGATTTTGCAAAATCATTATTCAATACAGATAAAAACTATTGTTTGGAAAGAAATCAAAAGGCAAAACTAACCGATTATAAAAATGCCACTGATAGAATGACCGAATTATGGAGAAATGGGTTGAGTGAAACAAAATATTAAAACGCTGAAATCGGGAGTTTGAGAGTATTCGTTTTGAACGATAGCGAAGAACAGTTGTTTGTTACCAATGGTTTTATCCCCCCAGCACTCGTTTGTAACTAGTCTCAATTATAATTCATAGCACAACTATAGCGTTTTACTTCAGTTTTATGAATACGTACTTACTTCTATACTTATCTCTCTATAAGTATTCCATACTATTTTAATTCCAAAATCTCCTTATATGCAGAAATTGTGTGAAGGATGGAAGCGGCATCTCCCGATTTAGAAAAACAAGGCTTTTTTTGCCGTAGTTTTTGTTAATCGGGAATATAGCGGACAGCCTGACCTCGTTGCTATCACAATATCCTTAAAAACCAGAATGTTGTGCAACGAGGACACACCCAAATAGAGCCACATATTTAATCAGAATCCAATTACTCATTATTAAAAATGATTCTATTTTAGAAAAAAAATTAAAATTTAAGTATTAAAATTAAGTATTTATACGTATGTTTGCGTAGTAATACTTAATTAACAGATTATGATTAATGTGATAGTAGTCGGAAACGGCATGGTAGGTTATAAATTTTGCGAGAAATTCATTTCGAAATCTGGGCAAGAAAATTATCAAATTACAGTATTTGGAGAAGAGCCAAGACGCGCTTATGACAGAGTTCACTTAAGTGAATACTTCGCAGGCAAGACTGCTGATGACTTATCCATGTCAACAGCAAATTGGTACGAAGAAAACAATATCATATTAAACACTTCGGAGTTAATTACAGATATTAATAGAGAGCAAAAAACAATACATACTCACTTAGAGAAAACATATCAGTATGATTACTTAGTTTTGGCAACAGGATCTGCAGCTTTTGTACCGCCAATTGACGGGGTAGAAAAAGAAGGTGTTTTTGTATACAGAACCATAGAGGACTTAGATGCCATTATGACTTACGCCAAAAAAATAAAAGCCAACGGTGCTACCGAAGCGGCTGTTCTTGGAGGCGGTTTATTAGGACTTGAAGCAGCAAAAGCAGTACGTGACTTAGGTTTAAATCCTCACGTGGTTGAATTTGCACCTCGCTTGATGCCAAGACAATTAGATCAAGCGGCAAGTAATATGCTTCAATCCAAAATTGAAGAGCTTAATATAGGAATTCATCTTAACAAAGCAACCCAATATATAGATGGAGAAGAGAGCATAAAGGGGATGATGTTTGCCAATGATGAATTGTTAAAGGTTGATATGTTGGTTATATCGGCAGGAATTAAGCCTCGCGACGAACTAGGAAGAGTTTCCGGACTTGAAGTAGGCATTAGAGGCGGAATCGTAGTCAATAACAAAATGCAGACATCTGATCCTAACATCTTTGCCATAGGCGAGGTTGCTTTATACAATCAAATGATTTATGGTCTTGTAGCTCCAGGCTACGAAATGGCCGATGTTGCCGCCGAGCAAATCCTTAAAGGGGATAAAACGATGAGAGAAACCATCGATATGTCTACTCAATTGAAATTAATTGGAGTTGAAGTTGCGAGTTTTGGTGATCCTTTTATCGAAAATGAAAATGTTACTGCAATTGTTTATGAAAACAAATTCGGTGGTATTTACAAAAGAATCAATGTCACCAAAGACGGAAAAACATTACTCGGGGGAATTCTTGTTGGAGATTCATCTGATTACAATGGATTATTTCAAATTTATGCCAACGCAATGGCATTGCCTGCAAACCCAGAAGACCTGATTCTAGGTTCTCGTGGCGGAGAAGGATCCACACTTGGAAGCGCATCCGATTTGCCGGACACAGCCGTAATCTGTTCCTGTGAGAACGTTACCAAAGGCGCTATCTGCTGTTCGATTCTTGACGGAACTGCAAATTCATTTGGCGATGTTGTAAAATTAACTAAAGCAACTTCAGGCTGCGGTGGCTGTAAACCAATGGTAGCTGACTTAGTAAAAGCGGCTCAAAAATCTATTGGAAAAGAAGTAAAAGAAAGTGTTTGTGAGCACTTTAATTATACCAGACAAGAATTATTTGATCTTGTAAAAATCAATAAATACACTAATTATTACGAAGTAATCGACCATCACGGAAATGGAGATGGCTGTGAAGTCTGCAAGCCAGTTGTAGCTTCAATTTTCTCTAGTATTTATAATGATACTGCCAACAAACACGTAACTACCCAAGATACAAATGACAGATATCTAGCTAATATTCAAAGAAACGGAACCTATTCTGTTGTACCAAGAATTGCAGGTGGTGAAATCACTCCTGAAAAACTGATCGTCATTGGAGAAGTTGCCAAACAATTTGATTTATACACCAAAATAACTGGAGCACAGCGTGTCGATTTATTTGGTGCACACTTAGATGACTTGCCAAAAATATGGAAAGTACTAATTGACAACGGCTTTGAAAGCGGTCACGCTTACGGAAAATCTTTAAGAGCTGTAAAAAGCTGTGTTGGTAACACTTGGTGTCGTTATGGAATGGATGACAGTACTACTTTTGCGATCGAATTAGAAAACCGTTACAGAGGAATTCGTTCTCCCCATAAATTAAAAGGAGGAGTTTCTGCCTGTATTAGAGAATGTGCCGAAGCTAGAGGAAAAGATTTTGGAGTAATCGCTGTTGAAGGCGGCTGGAATCTTTACATCTGTGGTAATGGTGGAGCTAATCCTAAACACGCGGTACTTTTAGCAGAGCAAATAAACAAAGAAACTGTTTTCAAATATATGGATCGTTTTCTTATGTATTATATCCGTACCGCTGGACCATTGGTTAGAACTTCGACTTGGTTAGAAAAACTTGATGGAGGATTGGATTATCTAAAAGAAGTAATCATCCATGACCGCATAGGAATTTGCGAAACATTGGAAGCAGAAATGGAATCTTTAGTAGGCACTTTTGAATGTGAATGGAAACAAGTACTTGAAAAACCAAGATTGATGAAACGTTTTAGCCATTTTGTTAATACCGATGAGAAAGACGACAACATTGAATACATGCCGTTAAGAGAGCAAAAAATGCCTAGAGCCTGGTAATGCAAGCCGAATTTTAAATCAAAAATATTAATAATAATTTCCGCTCTCAGCTCTGCTACTCCTCATAAGGCGGGGCTGGGATCAGAAAACAAAACTAAATCCCATGGAAGGACTATTAAACCAATACGAAAGCGTAAACTTAAGTGATGTAAAAATTTGGTTCAAAGCAGGAGATATTAAAGATTTCCCTAGCAATAGAGGTGGCTGCATTAAATATAAAAACAAACAAATTGCTGTTTTTAACTTCGAAAGAAGAAACGAATGGTACGCCTGCCAAAATGCTTGTCCTCACAAAATGGAAATGGTTTTATCCAGAGGAATGACGGGTTCTACAGATGGAATTCCAAAAATCGCCTGTCCGATGCACAAAAAAACATTTTCACTAGTAGATGGATCTAATTTAAATGGTGATGATTTTAAAATAGCTACTTACCCTGTAAAAGTTGAAGGGAATGAAGTATTCGTTGGGTTTTTAGAATAATGTATGTATCTTTGAAATAAGCATATCAATATGCGATACTAACCGATTTATTTGGGCTTATAAAATATATTCCCTTACAAAAGTTAGTAACAACCTATGAATCTATACTTTTTCAAATGAAAACTATCCCATTCTTAAACGCCAGTGCTTGGATTGATTCCGAAAACGAAGCCGACCCAAACAGCGAAATATACCAAGAAATAACCTATCCAAAGGAATTATTGTATTCAGATAGAATGTACGAAAGGTTAATGACCTTTGAACCCAACGCCTCCGAAGAAGTTCAGATTGCTGCCAAAGCACAACACATTTGCCGTTGGAAAGTAGCTAGAGAAACATACCAAATGGATCGCGTGGGATATTTAAAATGGCGGGAAGATTTAAAAAAATTCCACGCCAAAACAACAGCCGAAATCTTAAAAAAAGCAGGCTACGAAGATGTGTTTATAGACCGTGTTTCTTTTTTGATTGAAAAAAAATTACTTAAAAAAGACCACGAAACACAACTTTTAGAAGATGTAATTTGCTTAGTTTTCCTAGAGTTTTATTTGGATCCATTCGTGCATAAACACGATGATGAAAAATTAAAAAACATTATTCTGAAAACTTGGAATAAAATGTCAGACAAAGGGCATCAAGAAGCGTTAAAAATTGACTACACTCCAGAAAACCTTCAATTGATAAAAGACGCTTTGGGATTATAATCGATTCAATGATTCTGATTAACATCCCTAACCAAAAAATCAGTTATAATTGGTGATACTTTTCTTCTATGAAAAAAAAATCCAAGGTATCTTTTGATAAAATTTCTTTTAAAAAATTAAGGCGATTGTACATCTTCGCCTTAATTACTATTGCTATAACTGTAATTCTGAGTCAGCTTCTTATTCAATACAATCTCTACAGTCAACTCAGTGATTCTAGAATCATAAACATTTCGGGAAAGCAAAGAATGCTTAGCCAAAAATTGACGAAAGAAGTTTTAGTTCTCAATTTTATAACAGATTCTTTGCAAAAGAAAGAGCAAATCGACAAGATTTCCAAAACCATTTCTCTTTGGGAATTAAACCATTATTCCTTAGTAAATGGCAGTGACCGTCTTGGTTTTCCCAAAGAAAAAAACCCTATTCTTACCCGATATTTCAAAAACATAAAACCTAATTTTGATACCATAATTAAGGTTACAAATACTTTTTTGGCTAATAAAAAGCAAAATAAAAACGAACATGAAAATATAAAACTCGTAGAAACTTTACTGGACAACGAAAAGGTTTTCCTTTCGGAGATGAATCAAATTGTTAGTGAATACGACAATGAGGCTCTAGAAAAAGTAACGCTGCAGCGTAAAACCGAATACATCATTCTTGCATTTACATTATTCGTTTTATTATTGGAGTTTTTATTCATTTTCAAGCCTACTACCAAGAAAATCGAAGCGTTAATTTCCAACCTTTTATCTTCGGAAAAGAAAGCATTAAAACTAGCACAAGACACTGAAATAATTAGTGAAGCCAAAGAAAACTCCGTAAAAGAATTGAAGTCGCTCAATTATGCTATGGAGAATACCCTACTCTATTGCCGAATTGCAACCGATGGAACTATTATTCACATTGGCGAGAAATTTTCGAAACTATTACAGTACAATCCTTTCAATACGGAAACAACATTTGGCGAAGTACTAACTCCCATTGAAAAAGAACAGCTTATAATCGATCGTATCGTACTCCAAAACAACCGCAGAGGCTGGCAGGGAGAATTGAATGTTACTACCCGAGCTGAGCAATCACTTTGGCTGGATCTATCGATGATTCCTGTAACAATAAAAAAAGACGAGTCAGAACTTTTAATAATTTGCTTCGATATAACCGAACGCAAAAAAGCCGTTCAGGAAGTAGAGCGCTTGAACACCGCAAATATTGAAAACAAATTAAACCAGCAGAAAATAATTTCGAGTAAAATTGTCGAAAACCAAGAAAACGAACAAAACAGAATTGCCCGAGAAATCCATGACGGAATAGGACAAATGCTGACTGGATTAAAATTCAGCCTTGAAAGCATAAACTTGGACGATAAAGAAAAAGCTGCTATAAAAATAGAATACCTAAAAAAACTGTCACTCGACATCATAAAAGGTGTCCGCACAGCAACATTCAATTTAATGCCACCTGAGTTAAGTGATCATGGAATCAATTCGGCACTTTCCAAACTCACTTTGGAACTTTCCAAACTCACAGGGAAGAACATTTTATTTTACAACAAAACCGATTTCAACTCCCGATTAGACTCTTTAATCGAAATCAATATTTACCGATTGACGCAGGAAGCCATCAACAATGCCATAAAATATGCCGATTCCACCCATATTATAGTACAGCTTTCACACAGCGCCACACTACTGAGCATCATAGTTGATGATAACGGAAAAGGATTTGACATTAATGCCGTCGAAAAAAAGAGGAACAGCGAATCCGGTATGGGGATGCTCTTCATGAAAGAAAGAATCCAGTACATCAACGGTCGCGTTTTCTTTAATTCCATCCCAAATGAAGGAACTAGGATTACGTTTAATGTTCCAATATAAATTTTAATTTAAAGGACAATTAGGGCGTGCCACCATAAAGAGGAGGAACCTAATTTTGTAACCGCATATTCGGTTCCTCCTCTTTATGCTGTCAGGCTATACGCTCCGCTGCGGCGGATTGCTTCTATCCTTCACGCAGGGCAGCATCTCTAAAACAACTAAGTACAATAACAATAATAAAAACTATACAACCGCTCCAGCATCGGGTTATGCAACAAATTTTGGGAATTTGATATTAAAATTGATTTTTGACATTCAAATTGAAATTGAAATTCAAAAATTACGTATCTTAGCGACTAAATTAGATGAATATACT
This sequence comes from uncultured Flavobacterium sp., assembly GCA_963511725.1. Classification (GTDB taxonomy): domain Bacteria; phylum Bacteroidota; class Bacteroidia; order Flavobacteriales; family Flavobacteriaceae; genus Flavobacterium. Next base: position 12,133 of record CAUPKA010000050.1, on the reverse strand, counting down.
TAAAGAATAATAAGTACATTATGAATGATAAAATTCAAGTAGTTCTTGCAGACGACCATGTATTTGTGAGAGATGGCATTAAATCGTTATTAGAAAACGAAGCAAACATCACTGTTGTAGGCGAAGCTACAGACGGACTGGAAGCACTAATATTAATAGACGAACTAAAACCTGATTTATTAATTCTTGACATCAGGATGCCGAATATGACCGGTATTGAAGTCGTAGAACAACTTAGAAGCAAAAACAATTTGGTCAAAATTGTAATGCTTTCCATGCATGAATCCGAAGAATACGTATTAAAATCTATTCAAGCAGGAGCCGATGGATATTTACTTAAAGGATCCAGCAAAGAAGAATTTTTAAAAGCAGTTCATACGGTTTCCAATGGCGGAAAATATTTTAGCGGTGACATCTCCTCTATATTAATTGGCCAGCTTACCAATCCTTCACTTATTGCCGAGCCTAAACAATCATTGGGAGAAGAACAAGTAATCACCAAAAGAGAAAAAGAAATCTTGAAACTTTTGCTAAGCGGAAAAGGAAACAAAGAAATCGCCGAAGCATTAGACATCAGCAAAAGAACTGCCGAAGTGCACCGTTTTAATCTGATGAAAAAATTGAAAGTAAAAAACCTAATGGAGCTTTCCAACAAGGCTAGCGAATATCTACTAATATAATTCCAAAATAAAGGATTTCCTATCCTTCAATTTAAAATCCTATTTTTTAGTTTGCACTAAAAAATAGGATTTTTTTTTATTTCTAAGCTATACTTAAATACTTCCTGCGTAAAAGCAATTATAAAATTGCGTAAAAATACGTATTCATATGTTTTAAATACGTAAAAATACTTATATTTGTCAAAAAAGTAAGTCTGATGAAAAATACCGTATCCTTAAGACAGTCACATAAAATTTTATTTTTAAACACATTTGCATTCACTATCTGTTTTGCCTGTTGGACCTTAAATGGTGTATTAGTAACCTATCTTGTTGATAAAGGCATTTTTAACTGGAGTGTAGTACAAGTGGGATGGCTATTGGGAATCCCTATTCTTACAGGAGCAGTAATGCGATTGCCTGTAGGTATTTTGACCGATAAGTTTGGCGGTAAATACGTATTTTCATTTTTGCTTCTTATCTGTTCTATCCCGCTGTTTTTGCTTTCATTAGCCAATAGTTTTTTTATGTTTGCTGTTTTAAGTTTTTTCTTTGGAATGGTAGGAACCAGCTTTGCCGTTGGTATTGGTTATACATCGATTTGGTATCCCAAAGAATGGCAAGGAAGAGCTTTGGGGATTTTTGGAATGGGAAATGCTGGTGCTGCTATAACTACTTTTGTAGCACCTTCTTTACTGAATCAGTTTTCTATTTCCGATCCTGAAAACGGTTGGAAACTACTGCCTATCGTTTATGGTACTGTCTTATTCATCACGGGTATTCTTTTTTTGATTTTTGCCAAAAATAAAAAAATCGAAACAGCAAACCGTACTATGCCTCAAATGCTAGCCACGTTGAAAAGCACACGAGTTTGGCGATTTGGAACGTACTATTTTTTAGTCTTTGGCAGTTTTGTTGCATTTTCACAATGGCTGTTACCTAATTTTATGAATGTATATCAAACTACCTTAGTTATGGGGGGAATGTTTGCTACTTTATTTAGTCTCCCTTCTGGTATAATTCGTGCTTTTGGCGGTTATTTATCAGATAAATTTGGTGCTAGAAAAGTAATGTATTACGTTTTGAGTTCATCAGTGATACTTAGTGCATTGCTAATGATTCCTAAAATGGAGATTTTCACTACCGGTCCTGGAGTTATGGCTAGTCAAAAAGGAGTCGTAACTTCTTTATCGTCAACTAATATACAAATTGGCAAAAAAGATTTCCCTATTAACTCTGAACCTGAAACCACAGATAGCGGAACCATTTTTCCAACAAAATCATCTTGGCAAAAAATTATTGTCACTCAAAACCAGCTTGTAAATAAAAAAGAGTTAATCGCCAAAGGAATTACCCGTATTCAGTTTGGTGCCAATATGTGGGTTTATCTTTCACTGGTAATCCTTATTGGCATTGCTTGGGGAATAGGAACTGCCGCAGTTTATAAACACATTCCAGAATATTTCCCTACCGAAATAGGCATTGTAGGCGGAATGGTGGGATTCTTAGGCGGACTAGGCGGATTCTTTGGTCCTATCATCTTTAGTTACTTACTGACTGTAACCGGAATATGGTCTAGTTCATGGTTGTTCATCTTACTATTTTCAAGTATTTGCTTAATTTGGATGCACCATACTATTGGTAAAATCATGAATGAGAAACAACCCATATTATCCAAAACAATAGACCGAAAACACTAAAATCTATACAAAAATCAAAATATTCAAAACTATTTTTAAGCTGTTAGAACCATTCCTAACAGCTTTTTTTTTGATATACTTATATATTTTTAAAATATTTTAAAAAAAATTCTTTCCTGTAACCCGCATGAATAATGGTCATTTTTTAAAATACGTATAAAAATAAGTATAAATACTTAATTAATTTTCAATAAGTTGCGTTTTCGCAGGTTTTCTATTCGATATACTACTTAGTTTTGTATAAAAAAATAAGTATTATGTCAGCAACAAATTCACTCTCACAATCACACCGCATTCTGTTTTTAAACACTTTAGCCTTTACGGTGTGTTTCGCCTGTTGGACTCTCAATGGCGTTCTAGTAACCTTTTTAGTAGATAACGGCATCTTCAAATGGGACGTTGTTCAAGTAGGATGGCTTTTAGGAATTCCAATTCTAACAGGATCTGTTATGCGTTTGCCAATAGGTATGCTAACCGATAAATTTGGAGGTAAATACGTATTCTCATTATTACTGCTCCTCTGCTCTATTCCATTGTTTCTGTTACCTTTTGCAGACAGTTTTTTCATGTTTGCATTACTAAGTTTTTTCTTTGGCATGGTTGGAACCAGTTTCGCAGTAGGTATTGGTTTCACATCTATCTGGTATCCAAAAGAATGGCAAGGAAGAGCATTGGGAATTTTCGGAATGGGAAATGCTGGTGCTGCGATAACAACATTTATAGCTCCTTCTTTATTAAATGAATTCTCAATAGGGGATCCGCAAAATGGCTGGAAACTACTGCCTGTTATATACGGAGTTGCATTGCTTGTAATTGGAGTTATCTTTTTGCTTTTTACCACAAACAAAAAAAATGAAAACCAAACCAAGAGCGTTCCTCAAATGCTGCAATCCCTAAAAAGCACTAGAGTTTGGAGATTTGGAGCTTATTATTTCTTAGTATTTGGCTGTTTTGTTGCCTATTCTCAATGGTTATTACCAAACTTTATGAACGTTTATCAAACGAGTTTAGTTATGGGCGGAATGTTTGCCACTATGTTCAGTTTGCCATCAGGTGTAATCCGTGCTTTTGGAGGATTCTTGTCCGATAAATTTGGAGCTAGAAAAGTAATGTACTGGGTACTAGGCTCATCAGTAATACTGAGTGCGCTGTTAATGATTCCGAAAATGGACATTACCACTTCTGGACCTGGTGTTATGGCTACTAAAAAAGGAATCATCACTGCGGTTTCAAATACTCTTGTGAAAGTAGGAGAAAAAGAATTTCCAATTAATTTGAAAATAAATAAACCTATAGCAAATACCATATTCCCAACACGTAATTCATGGCAAGAAGTGGTTGTAAACCAAAATCAAGAAGTGAAGAAGAAAGAACTTATTGCAAAAGGAGTTACAGCTATTCATTTTAGCGCCAACATGTGGGTATATCTAATACTGGTAATCCTTATCGGAATTTCATGGGGAATCGGTAAAGCTGCGGTTTACAAACACATCCCGGAATATTTCCCAACAGAAGTAGGAGTTGTAGGCGGAATGGTAGGAATGATCGGTGGTCTTGGAGGTTTCTTTGGACCAATCATCTTTGGCTATTTATTGACTACCACAGGAATTTGGTCAAGCTCTTGGATCTTCATATTAGTATTTTCTGCTGCCTGCTTGATATGGATGCATGTAACCGTAACCAAAATAATGAACGAAAAACAACCTATCCTTTCCAAAGAAATGGATAGAAAAAAATAATATCATTTTAATTACTTGTATATAACTGCTCTCCAAAACTCTTATCTGGAGAGCAGTTTATATTTTAAAACCCAACCAACCAGTCTTATAATTACCAAAACTTATAAACTATTTTTATTTATTTGAATATTATCTGCCAAACCAAAGGACCATGAAAAAACTAACCACAACCTTAATTGCACTTTTGGTAATAGTCTTTACTGTTACCAGTTTTAAAACCCCAGACAGGAACATTTCTGCTTCAAAAAAAGAGATTCAAGATCCGCCAAAAACAAAAAAATTACCTGTTGAAAAAGCCAACCTAACCATTGGATTCATAAAACTTACCGATATGGCTCCCTTGGCAATTGCAAAATTCTTAGGCTATTTTGAAGAAGAAGGGCTTAACGTAAATCTGGAAGCTCAAGCCAATTGGCGAGATATTTTAGATAAAGTAATAGACAATCAGCTCGACGGCGCACAAATGCTGGCTGGACAACCTATAGCTGCCGCCGTAGGATGTGGCCGACAAGCGCAACTTATCACTTCCTATTCTATGGATTTGAATGGAAATGCCATTACGGTATCGAATGAAGCTTGGGCAAAAATGAAAGACAGCATCCCTGTAGAATACGGAAAACCAGTTCACCCGATTCCCGCTCAAGCTTTGAAACCTATTTTGAATTTCTATAAACATGCAAAAAAGCCTTTCACATTTGGTATTGTTGGAGCTTATTCAACCCATAATTACCAATTACGATACTGGCTGGCTGCAGGTGGTATAAATCCTGGTTTTTACAGCAATAACAACATTCAAGGAAGTATGGGAAATTCTGGTGCTGATGTACAATTGAATATTACTGCGCCTCCGCAAATGCCCCAAACATTAAGAGCCGGCACCATCAATGGCTATTGCGTTGGAGAGCCTTGGAATCAGCAGGCTGTTGAAGAGAGCATAGGTGTTCCAATAGTAACCAGCAAAGAGATTTGGAAGAATCATCCTGAAAAAGTGTTTGTAATGACCAAAGAGTTTGTTACTAAATATCCTAACACTGCCACTGCAATCACAAAAGCATTAATAAAAGCTGGAAAATGGCTGGATAATCCCGAAAACCGAAAAGAAGCTACCCGTATTTTATCTAAATCGGCTTATGTAGACGGAAGCAAACGGGTAATTGACAATTCGATGCTAGGCACTTTTGAATTTGAAAAAGGCGATGTGAGACCAGTACCTGATTTTAATGTTTTCTTTAAATACAATGCAACCTATCCTTATTATTCGGATGGAATTTGGTTCATGACGCAAATGAAACGCTGGGGGCAAATAGCAGAACCAAAAACTAACGATTGGTATATCAGCAAAATCAAAGAAGTCTACAAACCGGAAATTTGGTTTCAAGCGGCTAAATTATTGCTGGAAGAAGGCTTTATTGTTGAAGCTGACATTCCTGTTACAGATGGCTTCAAGCCAAAGACTAACGAATTCATTGATGACATGTATTACGATGGAAGAAAACCCGTAGAATATATTAATGGCTTTAAAATTGGTTTAAAAAACTAATTCGATTTCTCTCTCTTTACCCAAAAACAAAGAAAAAATACCACCAAAAACAAATTTTAATCCATTAAAAACCTGATGTTCTTTTACGGATGCATCAGGTTTTTTTTGTTGTTTACAAAAAATAGCCTCGTATAATCTCTTATCTTGGTTACAACCTGCGTGAGGGATTAAAGTGGAGCTCTTTTTTTATTTCTATAGCCAGGGGTTTAAACCCCTGGCTATAGAAATAAAAAAAAGCGGGAACGAAAAGCCCGACCCGAAGTTTTTCACGAAGGGTCACGCCCAAAGTCAGATTGCAGTTTTCAAATTATAAACTTCAACCTTCCAAAAAATCAATTATTATTCTGCAATTACCTCCAATTCTTCTAATAATTCAAAATATTGAACCTATTTTTAGCATTCTAATTATATTGAAAGTAAAGATAAAATAAAATTAGTTTCATACGTATTAATACTTAATTATTACTTACTTTTGTCTATGTAGATCGTAAATACGATTCTTAGATGACTACTTTCTAAATAAAGATATACATAATGCAAAATACAGAAATCAAAACTACGTGTTCCTATTGTGGTGTAGGATGCGGAATTATTGTAAAAAATGATTCTAAAAATGGAGTGACGGTTACAGGCGATAAAGATCATCCCGTAAACAGAGGAATGCTTTGTTCCAAAGGAATGAACTTACATTATGTTGTCAATGACACTTCGGACAGGATTTTGTATCCCGAAATGAGATGGAGTAAATCACACCCTAAAGAAAGAGTAAGCTGGGACGCTGCATTAGACCGTGCAGCAGCCGTTTTTTCTTCTATCATAAAAAAACACGGACCAGACAGCGTAGGCTTTTATATCTCTGGACAATGCTTGACCGAAGAATATTATTTGGTTAACAAACTAGTAAAAGGCTTTCTAAAAACTAACAATATAGACACCAACTCCAGACTCTGCATGAGCTCGGCGGTGGCTGGCTACAAAAAAACATTTGGTGAAGACTCTGTTCCAATCGCTTATGCCGATATAGAACTGGCAGACACTTTCATGATAACTGGTGCGAATCCTGCTTTTTGCCACCCAATTCTTTTTAGAAGATTGGAACAGCACAAAGAAAAAAATCCTAAAGTAAAAATCATCGTTGTCGATCCTAGAAAAACCGACTCAGCGCTTTCGGCCGATCTGCACCTGCAGATTCTTCCCGGAACTGATATTGTTTTATATCATGCCATTGCAAAACGATTAATCGAAAAAGGATATGTTGATTCGGATTTTGTAAAAAACCATACCGAAAACTATCTGTTATACAGAGAACTAGTATCCAGCAGTTCTTATGAAAATGCATCCAAAGTATGCGGTGTTTCGGTAAATGATATTCACTTAGCAGCAGAAATGATTGGCAGAGCCAAAGGATTTATTTCGATGTGGGCTATGGGATTGAACCAAAGTGCAATTGGCGTTGACAAAAATACCGCTTTATTGAACCTTTCATTAGTAACTGGCCAAATAGGAAAACCAGGATCAGGACCATTCTCATTAACTGGACAGCCCAATGCGATGGGAGGCCGAGAAGTGGGCGGAATGGCTAATTTACTGGCAGTTCATAAAGAATTAAACAATCCGGAACATCGCAAAGAAGTAGCCGATTTTTGGGGAGTAGAATCTATTTCGGAAAAACCGGGACTAACGGCAACCGAAATGTTTGACGCTTTGGAATCCGGCAAAATGAAGGCGATTTGGATTATCTGCACCAATCCGATGGTAAGTTTACCTGATTCCCGCAGAGTCGAAAAAGCATTGCAAAATGCCAAATTTGTTGTCGTTCAAGAGATTTCTCATAGTGCCGATACTGCAAAATTTGCCGATTTATTATTGCCAGCAGCAGGCTGGCTAGAAAAAGAAGGCACAATGACCAACTCGGAACGACGCATTTCCTATTTACCAAAAGGAATTAATGCTCCCGGAGAAGCTTTACCAGATATTGAGATTTTGCTGAATTTTGCAAAAAAAATGAAATTCTCTGGCTTTAACTTCAACAATGCTGAAGCTATTTACAAAGAATACTGCCTGATGACAAAAGGCACCAATATAGATGTTTCGTATTTAAATTATTCCAGACTAAAAAACGAAGGAACTTTTCAGTGGCCCGTTCCAGATTATGGACACCCGGGAACACCTCGTTTATTTTCGGATAAAAAATTCTTTACGCCTTCGCAAAAAGCAATTTTCAATATTCCGACGAGCATCAAAAACACTTCGGAAGAACCTTCGGAACAATATCCATTTATATTGACTACAGGCCGTATTCGTGATCAATGGCACACTATGACCAAAACAGGAAAAGTGTCCCGATTGATGACACACACTCCTAGCCCAGTCCTTGAAATAAACCCTATTGATGCTTACAAAGCAAAAATCAAAAATGGTGATATTGTTGTAGTATCCAGCAAAAATGGCGAAGTGCGCGTAAAGGCTAAAGTTACAGACACCATCAAAGAACGTGTTTTGTTTTTGCCAATGCACTGGGGAAAACAGCTGGATAATGATTTGAATAGAACAAATAATTTAACCAACACCATTGTAGATCCAATCTCCAAAGAACCCGATTTTAAATACACTATTGTTTCAGTAAAAAAATACGTCAAGCCTTTCCAAAAAATTGCTGTAATTGGCGCTGGAGCAGCGGCTTTCCGTTTCATTCAGAATTATAGAGAAATCAATAATACCGATGAAATCATTGTATTCTCAAACGAGGAAAACCCATTTTACAACCGTGTTTTATTGCCTGAATATGTTACAGCCGAATTGTCTTGGGAAAGTCTTTTGAAAATAAAAGATGAAGCATTGGGACAATTGAACATCACAATGAAATCTGGAGTGGCTATTGAAAACGTAAACGCTACAGATAAAATTATAACGGACAGTCTAGGTAAAACTCATCAATTTGACACCTTGATTATGGCTACCGGAAGCCGTCCTTTCATCCCTGAAAATGCACAGCTACATCTTCCTGGACGTTTTACCATAAGAAAGAAAAATGATGCCGACCGATTAAAAGATTACTTAGAGGGAACTAATCTGCCAGCCGAAGAACAGCATGTGGTTATTGTAGGCGGTGGTTTATTGGGACTTGAACTAGCAGCTGCGCTTAAACACAAAAAAGTAAAAATAACAATCATACAAAGAGCTTCCCGATTGATGGAGCGTCAGCTGGATCGTATTTCCAGTAAATTATTGGCCGAAGAAGTACAGCTGCGAGACATTCAAATTTATTTTGATAATGAGGTAAGCACCGTATTCGAAACTGAAAATGCAAACGAACTGGAAATCGCCCTTAAAAGCGGTAGAATCATTACTGCCAATGCTATTGTTTACACCATTGGAACTATTCCGAATATTGAATTGGCTAAAGAAACCGGTCTCGCTTGCGGACGTGGCGTAAAAGTAAATCAGTATCTGCAGACTTCCAATCCAGATGTATTTGCAATAGGCGAAATTGCTGAATTCAACAATATGTTATTCGGAATCACTTCTGCAGCCGAAGAACAAGCCGACATTTTGGCTAACTTTATTGCAGGCGATATCAGCAGTTTTTACAAAGGATCGGTTCTGATGAACATACTAAAACTGGAAGACATCAATCTGTGTTCCATTGGCCAAATTGAAGTGCCTCAAAATGACGATTCCTATGAAGAAATTGTTTTTGCCGACTTAGGAAAACGCTACTATAAAAAATGCATCGTAAAGAATGATCTGCTTATAGGCGCTATCCTGATGGGTGATAAAAATGAGTTTGCGGAATTCAAAACAATGATCGAAAGCAAAATCGAACTGGCCGACAAACGCAACACTTTATTAAGAGGAAGCGGATCTGAAGCTAAACCTGTAATAGGGAAACTTGTCTGTTCCTGCAGTCAGGTAGGAAGCGGTAATATTGAAGAATGCATCAAAAGCGGGGTTACCAACTTTACCGAATTGTGCAAAACTACCGGTGCAGGATTAGGATGCGGCAGCTGTAAAACGGAAGTGAAAGAGATATTAGCTAAATGTAAATAAAATTGTAGTAACTAGTAATTAGTGAATAGTCCCTAGCACTATCAGAGACTAATAACTAATTACAAGTCACTAATCACTAAAAAAAGACAAAATGGAATTAACGAGACTTATTGTAAAAGGTGGCGTAATTTCTCCGGGAGAATTACGCGAGATTGTAAATATGGGACTGGAGCAAGGACTTGACGCCATCTCTTTTGGTTCCAGACAAGACATTATATTCCCAAAAGGATTCCAAAGTAATACTACCGAAAAAATTGGAAAGCATCATTTTGTATATCCCAACGAAAAAAGCGGCAACAATATCGTTTCTTCCTACGTAGCCACCGATATTTTAAGCAATACACCTTGGCTTACCGGAAATAAATTCCTTTATATCCTTGAGCAATTCAAGGAAAATCCAAAGCTTAAGGTTAATATAACCGATCCCAAACAACAAATCGTCCCCCTATTTACGGGACACATCAACTTCATAGCCTCGCATCACGAAGACTATTGGTTTTTGTACGTTCGGTTGCCAAAATGGGACAAAATGGAACTTTTCCCAGTACTAATTTACAGCTGGGACATTGGAAAAATCTATTACGAAATAGAAAAAATACTTCAGGAAGAACCCGATACGATTGACATGATTTTCCAGCTCGTTAGTGATTTGGACACCAATAACAGAACTATCGATCAGCCACTGAACATTTCGTTTTATCCGTTCCCATATTACGAAGGAATGAACAGGCTCGGAATCGATCAATACTGGCTCGGACTCTACTGGCGCAATAATCTGTATGATTTGCAGTTTCTAAAAGAAATGTGTGATTTGTGTTTTGACTGCAAAATCGGAAAAATATGCATCACCCCTTGGAAATCCTTTATTGTAAAAGGAATCCCCAAAGAGCGTAAACTCGATTGGGAAAAATTTTTGGGAAAAAAAGGAATCAATGTACGCCACTCACTACTAGAACTCAACTGGCATTTACCCGTGGCGATGGAATGGGCATTGAATCTCAAAACATTCCTCGTGCGCACCCTCGACCAGTTCGACATCAGCACTTATGGGCTTACCTTTGGGCTATCCGACTATAATCGCGAAGGGCATTATTTCACTTCGATAGTTATCGAAAAAAATGACCCGCCAAAAGATCTTGAATCGATTAAAATACGAGATACCTTTAATATTCTGCATGCTAAAAATTTCGACCCAAATACCCGCGAATACATCGTGCACGCACAAGATGTCGATAAACTGGAATTACCCAATATCCTTATCGAATTGAGTAAAAAATATTTCGAAGAACTAGGCACCAGCGTACTCGAATTCCAAAATGCCAAAGCCAAAAAAGAAACCAAAATCCTAGACATCCATCAATGCCAAGAATGCTTAACCATTTATAATTCAGAATACGGCGATGTCATTCAGGGCATCGAAAAAGGAACACTTTTCAAGGATCTTCCAGCCGATTATTGCTGTTCGTTATGCGAATCTCCAAAAAGTGAATTCATTTCATTGATCAAAGCAAAAGTTTAATCAAGAGTATTGGGGCGAGACCTCATTAAGTTAAGGATTAAAAGATAAAATGATTGCTGATTTTTGATTAACGATTTTTGATTTCAGATGTAAAAGACCTCGTAAAATCGACAATTTAAATATTTAGCCACACCAAATCTGAAATCAAAAATCGTTAATCCTCAATCTAAAATCCCTTAACTTAATGACATTGCGCGTGAGGGATAGAAGCCAATGCCATTAAGTTAAGCGTTTTTTATGTCATTTCGACGAAGGAGAAATCACATAACGTGAGTCACTAGTGAGATTCCTCATTCTTCGGAATGACAAAACGATGACTTTTTATCCTTAACTTAATGACATTGCCTTCTCGCGAGCTTCACGTTATTGCAAGAACTGAATTCAATTTCAATGGCAATTTCAAATAAAAATTAAAAAGAAAATCCCCAATCATTTTTCAATCCATTAAACAACTTTTTTAAACAACCTTAAATCATTTAAACCCATCTTTTTAAACAAAACCTGTTCACTCCTTTCTCAATATTGTCATCCTAACTTAGCAAGAATAAATGCGTCGCCATACTATTATTAAGGCTTGCCTCTTGTTTTTGTAGGCGTTACCTTTATTTTCGATATGCGGCCCTTCAATTTTCGTAGGTACGGCTTTAACTTTTATAGGCAACACATACAATTTTGATAGGTACGCCTATTGATTTTGAAGGTATCGCCTTTATTTTTTATAGCTGAGCGTCTGAATTGTTTAAGCAAGCTATAATTTTAAGTAGGCACGCCTATGGTTTTGGCAGGAGCTCCTATGGTTTTGGTAGGTGCGCCTATGGTTTTGGTAGGTGCGCCTATGGTTTTGGTAGGTGCGCCTATGGTTTTGGTAGGTGCGCCTATGGTTTTGGTAGGTGCGCCTATGGTTTTGGTAGGTGCGCCTATGGTTT
>CAUPKA010000049.1:0-25712 GCA_963511725.1 uncultured Flavobacterium sp. | reverse complement strand
GGACAGCTGTTGCGGGAGCTACAGGTTATAAGATTTATAAGAATGGAGATCCTGCAATCATTACTAATGTTACATCAGGTTCTTTTTCAGGGCTTACAGCTTCGACGTCATACGGAATACGGGTACTTGCTTACAATGCAGCAGGAGATGGTTTGTCTACCATTGTAGGAATGTCTACCGCTTCAATATCTGGTTTGTTACCAGCTCCTACAGGTTTGACACTTACAAGTAATACCACATCTTCTATAAATTTTTCTTGGACAGCTGTTGCGGGAGCTGCAGGTTATAAAATTTTTAAGAATGGTGATCCTGCAATTACTACTACTGCTACATCAGGTTCTTTTTCAGGGCTTACAGCTTCGACGTCTTACACAATACGCGTGCTTGCTTACAATGCTGCAGGAGATGGCTTGTCTTCTTCTGCAGGAATGTCTACAGTAAGTATACAACCACCTACAATAGGATTTCATATAACATCAGGGACGTATCCCGCAACTGTAGGGACATCAGTAAACTTAACGATTGTGAATACTTTGACCACGCCTATTTATGTTTACACTTCAATACAATCTTTGGTAGGATCAGGGGTAGGCAATGGCGGCGGTGCTATTAATGGGATTAGCTTACCAGTGAGTGGAACATTTACAACTTCTGGACAATATTTTGTTTCTTTAAATTATGTCATGATAGCTCCTGGAGCAACAGTTACTTTTAGTGGTGGTTATGGTGGTGTAGCTGGACGACTGTTTTTGGCTTATTCATTGACTCCTGGAGGAACATTAAACTATTGGTATGTTCCTAATTAGTAAAAGCTATTTTAGATTGATTAAAATATGATTAAACTTATAACCCGTTGGGTGTAATTCTGTTTAAATAAAAAATGAACCACATAGACACATAGATTTAATATCAAATCATTAAAGAATGAATAGAAATAGTACTATTTTTCACATAGATTGACTATGTGAAAAGTAAAACGTCTATCAAACTCTTTTTTAACACTATAAAATCTATGTTTCTATGTGTTAAAAATTAATTACACTCAACGGGTTAAACTTATATTTTTATAATATACAGACACTTTCAAATTATCAAATAAAATTACATGAAAAAATATAAACTAATATTAATACTAATTTTAGCGTTATTGTCCAATTTGAATAATTTCGCCCAGACATTAAGCGACGAGAATTTTATTTATACAGCGGCTCCGCAAAAAGCGGTTAAGGCAAGTAGTTTTAATACTTTGACCAAAGATGAAGTTATACCGAGCGTGACTTATTTTGACGGACTCGGCAGGCCTAAGCAAAGCGTAGGAATACGGGCAGGGGTGAAAAGCGACGGTTCTGCCACAGACATTATTACGCATATTGGCTACGATAATTTTGGCAGGCAGGATAAAGAGTATCTGCCCTATACAGACGGAGCTAACAGCGGGATATTCAGGACTGGGGATATTGATCTAGCCACCAAGAGTTATTATACGGGAAGTTATCCTGCTGATATTAACGCGGCGCTTCCTAATCCCTATTCGCAAAAAGAATTTGAGGCTTCGCCATTAAACCGCGTCCTAAAACAGGCTGCTCCGGGTTATGACTGGAGACTGGGCGGCAGCCATGAAATAAAACTGAATTACCAAAGCAATCGTGCTAACGACTCAGTTAAGAATTTTGCAGTGAATTTATCCTTCTCAGATAATACTTACTGGCCAACACTGACACAAAGTTCCGTTAACAGTGGTTTTTATGATGTAAACGAGCTCTATAAGACGGTAACTTATGACGAAAACACAGGTGCTAATCCAACAGATGAAATCAAAGGCTCAACGGTAGAATTCAAAAACAAGCAAGGGCAAGTTCTATTAAAAAGGACTTACGGAGCTGTTGGTGCAGGAACGACAAATGAAAAGCATGATACCTACTATGTCTATGATGATTATGGAAATCTAACCTATGTGATCCCGCCTAAAGCAGCAGACAATATTACTACTAATCCTTCATCAAATATTCAAACCAACTTGCCTTATAGCGGTACGGTGCCTTTAGGAACTACTTTGGCACTTACGGCAACAAACAGCATTACCCTTACTAATTTTTATGCTCCGGCAGGCAGTACATTTAGCGCCAAAATAGTTCCAGGAGGCAATCCTATTTTGGATGAATTATGCTATCAATATGTTTATGACAACAGAAACCGTCTGGTGGAGAAAAAACTCCCGGGCAAAGAGTGGGAATATATCGTTTATGACAAACTCGACAGACCTGTTTTAACGCAAGACGCCAATTTAAGAGCCCAGAACAAATGGCTGTTTACCAAGTATGATGCCTTTGGCAGACCTGTATACACGGGCGAATATACGGATACTGCTCAAAGATCGCGTATTGACATACAAACTGTGGTCAATGGAAGCGCCATTTTGTTTGAAACCAAGCAAGGGACAAACACTATAAACGTGAGCACTGTATATTACAGCAACACTGTTTTTCCTAATATCAATGATTCAAACATCAACCTGTTCACTATTAATTATTACGATGATTATAGTTTTGACAAGCCGGCCGATGTTCCTTCGATAACATTGCCAATCTATGGAGTTACGCCAATCAGCAATGCTAAAGGTTTGGCAACAGGAAGCAAAGTCCGTATTTTAGGAAGCACAAGCTGGATTACCAATGTGGGTTATTATGACAGTAAAAGCAGGCCTATTTACAGCTACAGCAAAAACGATTTCCTGACTACGACAAGTACGATAAAAAGCCAGCTTGATTTTGTGGGCAAAACGCTGGAAACTACATCTACCCATCTAAGAAATAATATTACTACTACTGTAGTAGACAATTTTACTTATGATAATGCGGGCAGATTATCAGCTCAAAAACAAAAAATAAATAATCAGGATCAAGAGATTATAGCAGCTAACAGTTATGATGAATTAGGACAGCTAACCAGTAAAGGCATAGGGGGAAAAGCAACCCAAAGCCGTCTGCAGACTGTGGATTACAGCTATAATATCCGCGGCTGGCTAAAAGGAATAAACGACAGCGATACGAGCAACAGCGCCATTACAATGGGGGCAGGCGATTTGTTTGGATTCCAGATTAATTATGATAATCCTTCTGCAGGTACGCCATTATACAATGGCAACATCAGCCAGACCTTTTGGAAAAACCAAACCTCAAGCCTAAAAAACTATGACTACAGCTATGATGCGCTGAACCGATTGAAGAGTGCAGTGTCTCAGGATGCTGGCCGCTACAACGAGAGTCTGCGATATGATAAAAACGGTAATATTACAAAACTATTTCGCACGGGCTATAAAGACAATGCAGCTACTCAATTGGGCACCATGGACGACCTTGTTTATGGATATGATGGAGGAAACAAACTCTTTAGCGTGGAGGACAGTTCAGGAAGCACCGAAGGATTTAAAGACGGAATCCATACCGTTCAGGAGTATACTTATGATGCCAATGGCAATATGAAGAAAGACGACAATAAAGGCATTACCGCTATAGCGTACAATCATTTGAATCTGCCCACAGACGTAACCCTTGCAGGAGGCACTATTCATTATGACTATGATGCTGCAGGAGTGAAACAACGCAAGATAGCTCCAGGAATAACTACCGATTATGCCGGAGGATTTCAGTATGAGAAAATAGGGACTAATATTGAAGTGTTAAAGTTTTTTCCAACTGCAGAAGGCTATGCAGAGTACAATAGTGGCACTTTTTCGTATATTTACCAATACAAAGACCATTTGGGCAATGTGCGTTTGAGCTATAAGGATGTTGGCACAACGACTCCTTCATTGCAGATAGTGGAAGAAAGCAATTACTACCCTTTTGGAATGAAGCAAAAAGTTGCTGGCGAGTTAGTGAATCTATCGGGTTACAAGTATAAATACAACGGAAAAGAATTGCAAGACGAGCTGGGACTTAATGTCTATGACTACGGTATGAGAAATTACGATTCAGCTTTGGGTAGATTTTTCAATATGGATAGATTTAGTGAGAAGTACTATGATGTTAATCCATATCAATATTGCGTGAACAATCCTCTTAGGTTTATTGATATTAATGGAGATTCAATCAGTGTTGATAAGTCTGTTACTCAAAATTGGGCTCTTAACAAAGTGATGACTTTGTATGCAGGAACAAAAGCTGGTAGGAAGTTTTTATCTCAATTTGCAAGTAAAGGACAAACTGTTTTTGGACAAACGTTTGATAAAGATGGGAAATACGATAAAGCTGGATTAAATCTTGAGTTTACCACAATGAGAGAAGATGATGAAAATGCTAATACTCCAGCTAATGGAGAAACATCAGATGATGGTAAAAACAATATAACTGTTGCTCTGAATACATTTGAAAGAGTCGATGCTCAAGACAACAAAGTTTATGATTATCGGAGTCCTAATGCAGTAACTTCAGCAAATAATATGTCTAGATGGATATTTAGTAGAACAATAACGGCATTTCACGAAACATTTATCCACGTTGATTTATCTGCTAAAGACTTTATGGATAATAGAAAATTTGACAACAGCAATATACTTTACAAACCTGATGGGTATAAAAAACATTGGCAACATAGTCAAGTTTTATACAATAATGGTAATAATACAAGTTGGCCGAATGATGCTTCTAAAGGTATTCAAGAAGCAAATTCAACTTTTGGCCGATTTTATAATACGGGGCAACTTAACCAAATGATGTGGAATTATACAGGAGGAAAAAAATAAAAGAAAAAAATGAAAACAAAATTAATACTTTTTATGTCGGTTATTTTGCTTCTAAGTTGTAATGACCCAAAACTAGAAAAAATAGATACTTTTTATTTCAATCTCTACAATAATAAAAATATTATTATTGAAAATAATATTTTTACCTTGGAAAAAAAGAAGCTAAATTTATTTGATTCGGTTAATATATTTAAAAACAATAAAAAAGTTTTAAGTTTTAAGCAAGCTTATGATAAAAATGGTATTTATAGGTATATCCTAAATAAAAAAACATTGACGCATGCTTTCAATGACTCAACGACTTTATATACAAATTATAATAATAAATTTTATATCCCATTTATTAATAAAGAAACAACATTAATAAATAAGAAAACTTATAAAATAGGAAAAGAGAGTTACAAAGTATTCCATTTTTCAGAAGAACAAAATAGTCATAAAGGTTTCGATAGTTATTATTTAGAAAACGTAGGTTTTATATGCTATTATAATTTTGATACAGATAAGTATATTCTTTGTGATTCAACTAGTATTAAATCATTAAAAATTAAAGAGATTACCCGAAATTTGATAAACGACAAAACTTTTTTTGCTCGATTTACTGTTGCGAAACTATTTCCAAACTATTATCGACAAAACAATAATTCACATGGTATTTAGAATTAAAGATGAATTTATGTTTTGAAATACTATCAACCTAGATTTATAGAAGTAAAAGAGCCATTCCATAACGGAGTGGCTTTTTGCTTTCTATGATACTAATTATAGCTATCTAAAACGTACCAAAAGACTAAAATGAGTTCCAGATTATCCTGCAACCGCTGGACGACCCCGAAAAATAATCAGAATCAAAATCCACGACCCGCCTCCTCCCTGTATCGGCTATTTTGGTACAAAATTCCACGATTTAAACATCAAATTACCTCCCCGTACTACTGTAATAAGTACACATTCCAACCGATACCTTCGATGCTTCAAACGAAAATTGCACCAACTTTTGAAACTTCACAGAGCAGTGTCTCATTTTGAAACAGTAATTGAACCATCAAAAAAAATATTTTTCCTAAAAATGACCCAATAAGCTACACTTTTGAAAGTTTGGCACTATTTATAAACATAGATGCTTGACTAACCTCCTTGTATGGAGTTACTGTATCTGACCAATAACGAGATATTAATCAACTAACAAAATGAAATATGAAAATATAAAAGAATTTATAATAAGTACAAAATCAAGTAAAAGTACAATTTACAGATTTTACGGAAAGAATGAAGACTTATTTGCTGAAACTAAAAAAACAAATGGAAAGCGAATGTTTCCCGTTGACCATGCTAGATATTTTGACAGCGAAATTATGTTCGATGAGAACAAAATCTTAAGACAAGAAAACCAGTCCATGAGAAACCTTATCGATTGTTTAGCTGATAAGACCAGTTTTCAGCATACTTTCTGGCAAATGGATTGGAGTTTTTTCTTTACCGTGGCCTACAAACTGGAACGTAATAAGACTAGTTGCTTTAAACAGATGCACGGCATGTATGATTATCTAACTGAAAAATATGGCACATCAACAGGAATCAGACTGTTTTTCACAACAGAATCTTTCACCAATAGAAAAGGTTACCACAATCATTTCGTTATCCATATCGAAGATAAAAAGCTCCATGAGCAGATTGTAACCGATATTCAGGACTACTTCAACTATGATAGAACCGATATAAGTATTTATGACCGATACAAAGCTGGATTGTTCTATATGTCAAAGGAAGGTCTAAACGGAGAAGATTGGGATTTTATCAATAACAGCAAGAACACCACAGCTGATGAGAATTAAGCTTAAGCTTTCCCAGTTGAAACGGATACTGATGTCCGAACCGTTAAAATACCCTATCAGTTTTAAAATGGAAGATTTGACCGACCACGAATTTTCAGAGTTTCAAAAATTATTGCAATTGAAAGAACGAGGCTAAGACCTCGTTTTTTTGTGCGCTAAAATCTCTAAAAATCCCGCAAGCCCAGGAAATCCAGGATTTTTCTTGTTTTATCCAATTTAGACCTGGACATTTGTTTCACTTTCAGAGATTAGTGAAGGTGACAGCGTAAAACCCAGTAAAATAAGGGGTTCGCAAAGGTTCAAAAATCGACCGCTTTCATTCCTATATATTAAGGTAGAAAAGTGAAACTAAAAACAAGCAAAATGGCATTAAAAGGACAAAAGACAACGAGTGATTTTTTAGAGTGGGACAAGATGCAAACCATTGTTTTGAAACTGGAGCGGGACAATGACCCAAAATTTGCGCTACTCATTGCAACGGGTTCTTACATCGGTCTTAGAATTTCAGACCTGCTTCAATTACGTTGGAATCAGGTTTTGGGTCAGGATTTTTTCACTATCACCGAAAAGAAGACCAAAAAGGTAAGACGTGTAACCATCAACCCAGAGTTGCAGACCATTCTGAATCGTTTGTTTGTCCAGCTCCAAGCCAATGAAAGTGACCTGATGTTCGTCAACCGCTTCGGGGAAAAGCCGTTCAGCATCCAATACGTGAACAGCAAACTCAAAGACATTTTCACCAAATATAAGGTACGAGGTCAGTACTCCAGCCACTTTATGCGCAAAACACTGGGCAGACGTGTATGGGAAGTGAACAAGTATTCAGACCAAGCTTTGCTGTTATTGTCCCAATTATTCAATCATTCGAACGTTTCGACAACAAAAATTTACTTAGGAATCAGAGAACAAGAAATCAGTAACCTATATTTGAGCGTCTAAAAAGAATCATTATGACCAAAAAGGAACGATTGGAATACTACAAACTGATAGAGCCAAAGCTGAGAGCAATTTTTATCACCAACAGATTTACTGCTCCCAGCGAGGAGGAATTTCAAAAGCTTGACCTGTCCAAGAAAAACCGTGAGGAGTTTTTGGCGCATTTCAAAGACCGATGGTTCAATGTTCAGCATTTTGGTTCAGAGGAACTTGCTTTGGAGTTGAAGGAAAGTAGAGTACTATTGGAAAAAAAATTGGGTTCTGAGGCAATGAAGCATATTTCAGGTTCGGACGATAGACCCGCCAAATTACAATTTCCCAGTAATTCAGCACTATTTCAAATCAGCAGGAACATTGATATTGACAAGTTTCACCACCATTTGAAGCAGAAACACACTTTTATTGCAGTTCATAAGCAAACTGGGGCTGTCACGGGCGGTACAACTTTAAGCACCCTGTCTATTAGCTATAAAAACCTAGTGGAAATCATGAAAAAGGATGCCACCCAATTTGAAGTCTTTGAAATAGAAAATCATGCATTATTCTGTAAGTTGCTGGAAGATGGCGACTTCCAGAAAATAAAGAAAGAAAAATTATTCGAAAATGAAATCTATGAGCTACCAGACGATTATCCGCTATCGGCTATTTTTAAAAAGATAAATCTATATGAGTTTGCCGATGCTCTTAATCGAGGCAAACCACTAATAAGATATGATTTACGCATGCGATGGTACTCCTCGTTTAAAGATGTAAACGATTATCATTCCTTTAATAATACTTATAACGATGTTCTGGAATTGGAAGGATTTAATCGCATAGACAGGAAAAATGAGGAAGGATATGTATGGTTCTATGCGGAAAACCCGCTTCAAATTCGTCAAGAAATGGTGTTCGGAAACTTCAAAATCCTAAAAAGGATAAAAATTATCGAAAATATTTATACTTTTTTACCCAATGATTTAGTGTAAAATGAGTTTTTTACTCATTTACCGCACATCTCGAACACTTGTAAAACTTGTGAAACCCTTTGATTCGTAGTATATTTGTAGAAGAAATAAAGGCACAATGAAAAAAGATTACAAGAAACATTTCAATATCCATGACATCGTTCGACTGGTGCAACAGCTTGTTAAAGATGAACAATATGGATATGGTTTTATGCTAATGATTGGGAGTACATTAGGATATAAAATTGGAATGCTATTGGACATGAAATGGGAAAACTTTGTTGATGTGAATGGAAAATGCCTGAGCGAAATCAGGACTGGAATTAGTGAACCCAGACCCGTAACGCTATTTCTGAAAGGCTTTATTGAATATGTTTATCAAAAGACTGATAATCCGCCATTGGATTCAAGCCCTTTTGTTAATCATCAGACAAAAGAACCCTTCAACACCAGAAACCTCAACAGAGAACTCAGAAGAATACAAAAGAAATATGCCTCTATTGTTGGGATGCCATACCCATTAGAGACAGACACCATGAGAAGGGTGTTCGGGCTGAGCGTTTGGGATAAATGGCATTATCAAAATGCGGCTCTGGGAGTGCTTAGAAAACATTACGGTCACAATTCGGATAAAATGACCAGAGCGTTTCTCATGATACCTGAAAAGCTCACTACTTATAAGGTAAATGAAATATACGACTGTTATGACCCTAAATGGACTTATGAGACTATAGCACTCTAAAACCAAAATTCTAAATCATTAATTATCAAAGTAAAAAATTCGGTGCAATATCCGAGGGTGTCTTGTTGTGCCAAAAAATTACTGTCAAACATTAAAAAAAATGAAGCTTATGGAAAATTTAGAAACATTATTCCAGTCTTTTGAAACTGGCATCAGAAGTGCTAAGGCAGACAAGCCAAAAGACTATTTAAAGAACATAGGATTGGATTACGCAGAACTAAGAATAGGCTTTAATTCAGGGCAGTTCCACCATAATAAAGACCAAGAGTTCAAAAACAGATTTGAGGCTTTAGGAGTGCTTAAAAAGAGTGATGCGAGCGTGCGTAAAGATACCATGACAGCCTATACCGTTTTTGGAAGATATGGACTTGTTTTTCCACTAGTAAACAAAGAAAATGAGATTGTAAATTATTTCGCTTTACGATTTGATTTAGATACTCCCAAGGAAGAATATCTCAACAGTGAAGGCATTTATCCAGTTTATCCCAATGCGCTCACTAAAAGGCTCTATATCGCTCCCACGGTAATTGACTGCGCCAGTTTGATGCAGTCCAAGACACTGGAGAACCGAGAGGCAGTGATAAGCCTGCACAACGGGGAGTTACTGCCCCAGCACCTAGAAGCTATCAAAGAACTTTACGAATTGGAAGAAATAATCATCATTAAACGTTAAGACTATGCAAAACATAAGAACACAAGTACAGAACATAAGACCAGAATTGCCAGTAAACATGATTCAGCTCCCAGAGGGTCACAGCATGAACGATATGTGGCTTAACTACGGGGCTGACGGAATTATGGAGCTGTTGCAGAATCCAGAAGGAGAAAAAGCACTCCCAACACTAGAGATTCTGGGCGATTACAAAATCAGTTTCAAAGGAAAAACAGGAACGTTTTACGTGATTGGCAGTTTGCCGATGGATTTGGCAAATCTTAGACTTACAATTCAAATTATTCAAAAAGAAACGCAAAAGAAAATTCGTGTTAGGATTGATTTATTCGATTGCAATAATGTTCAGAATCAGTGTACGGAACTGAGCGAGAAACAGGGATTTGACGGTAATCTGTTGGAAGCGGATTTGATGCAGTTCACAGACCTTTTGGAAGACTATAGAGAAAAACTCTTCAACGCTGAAATGAACCCTGTAACCGACCAATTTTCTCAAAAGGAGCTAACGCCCCAAGCAACTGAAAAAGCGATAGAATTTCTCTCTAAATCCCGTCTTTTTGAGAGTGTGGACAAACTGCTGGGACAAAGCGGAATCGTTGGGGAAGAAGAAAACAGGATACTGGCATTCATACTGGCATCAAGTTACAAAATGCCGTATTTAATGCACGGACTGATACAAGGAAGTAGCGGAGAAGGCAAATCGCACCTCATCAACGCAATAGCCGACTGCATGCCACAGGAAGACGTAATGAACATGACTAGAATCACAAGCAAGTCGCTTTACCATTACAGGGATAAGGAACTGATGAACAAACTCATTATCATTCAGGATTTTGATGGGTTGGACGAAGAAGCGCAATTTGCTTTTAGAGAAATGCAGTCGGCTAAGTTTCTGACCAGTAGCACGGTGGTTAAGGATATGCTGGGCAATACCAGAGGAAAAATGAAAAAGGTCGAAGCCCATTTTGCAAGTCTTACCGCCACGACCAAAGCAGAGGTATATTACGACAACATGAGCCGTTCCGTAGTATTGGGAGTGGATGAAAGCCAAGAACAAACGCTTAGAATCATCAAAGCCCAGAACTTAAAAATTTCAGGGGTCAACACCACAGAGAGTGAACAGCAGGCAAAGCAGCTCCTTAGAAATTGTATGAGAGTTTTAAAGAGTTATGAAGTGGTCAATCCCTTTGCTGATAAACTAATGTTACCGCTGGAGGCTAAAATGCTCAGAAGGTTAAACTGCCAATTCCAGAATTTTGTATCACAAATCACAATCCTGCACCAATACCAACGCAAAAAGGACAGTAAAGACAGGCTGATAGCCACCAAAGACGATGTGAGGAAAGCTGTTGAGATTTTCTTTAGCTCCATCATTATCAAAGTGGATGAACTCGATAAAAGCACCAGAGGGTTTTTCGAACAACTCAAAGGATTTCTAAGAAGCCAGACAGGAGGAACAACGCACCGCTTCACGACCCGTGAAATCAGGCAGGAACTCAATATCAGCAAAACATCGGCTTTCAAATACGTTCAGACCTTGCAGGAACTGGAGTACATCCAAGCCGTTGAAGGTTCACCAAACAAAGGATTTAAGTATGTGATTAGTTACTGGGACAATATGGAAAAGCTAAAAGCCAAGATTAAAGATGACCTGAACAAGCAGTTAGACCAGTTGGAAATCACCTAAAAGAACACGGGAAGCCCAGTAATTACAAATGATATAACGCTAGTGTTCGCAGTTTTGCAGAGTGTGCCTAAGGAAAGTTTTGAAATGATGATTTAAAAACCAAAGGAAAGATGAAAAAAACGATACAAACCCCAGCATTTCAGAACCACCTCAACGATTACGACCGTTTTATCAAAGTTAGGAATTACAAAACGGGAAACAGCAAAATGTACCAGAATGTTGTTTTGGAGTTTCTTATCTGGCTGGAAGAATCTGGAATCACTAAAATTAAGAGCGTAACGAGCAAGGAATCTGTAAGCTATTTTGAGTATTTGATAAGCAGACCCAAACTGCGAGGTACTGGAACATTAGCGGAGAAAACCATCAAATTCCATTTATTCGCTTTGGGATTGTTCGTACTGAACCTATTGGAAAACAAAAAGATTGACAAAGCGTTTTTTATTCCAACTTACAGCAACGGAAACCAAAAGGAAAGAAACGTTGTAACCGTGGAAGAAATCAAAACGGTGTACCAGTATTGCCAGAGCGAACAGGAACGAGCTTTATTGTCGGTGGCGTACGGTTGTGGTCTCAGACGTTCCGAGATAGAGGCTTTGGATGTAAAGGATATTCAACTCAGCTTAGGAATGCTCATTGTCAGAAAAGGAAAAGGAAACAAAAGGCGTGAAGTTCCCATGAGTGACAGCGTTATAGCCCACCTAAAGAAATACATCATTGAAGAGCGTTATCAGCTATTGGCAGGAAAACCAGTGTTGGAAGATGCTTTGTTTCTGAATACCAAAGGAAAGCGAAACAGCGGGGAACAGCTGAATGAAATTCTTAAGAGAATGATAGAGCAAACCCACCAGTATGAGTTAATTCAAAAGGAAATAACGCTCCACTGCCTACGCCACAGCATTGCGTACCACTTAGGGGAGAATAACGCAGGAATTGAGTTTATCAGGGGCTTTTTAGGTCATTCACAAATCAATACCACCTACTTATATGCTATCAAAAACAAAAAAAGAAAACCAGTAACAACATTTTAAAAACGCCTATGACAAAAATATCGTTGGAATTATACCTCAACCAAAACCATTCAACCCAAACAGCAGACAGCTATCTGTACACCATCAACCACTTTCTAAAAACCAATCCCAAAGCCAAACGGTTCAAGTATCAAGACATTGTGGGCTACATGGAAGAAGTGAGCAGAAAACAGAGCAATATCCAGTACAGAGTCAGAATCCTTTCGGCAATCAAAAAGTATTACGATTATTTGGTGATGGCGGGACTCAGAAACGAACACCCCTGCAAACAGCTAACCATCAAAAACAAACAGAATCAAAGCGTGCAGGTTCAGGATTTGTTCACCAGCGAAGAACTGCAACTGCTTTTGACCCGTGAAAACCGCTATCAGTTGCTAGATTCCAGAAACAGTGTGTTACTATCACTATTGATTTATCAGGGATTGACCAGTGAGGAACTGGCTGAACTAACAGTTAAAAACATTGATTTGGATGCAGGAACTGTCTATATCAAAGCTTCAACGAACCAAAACCGCAGAACCCTAGAGTTACTCAACAAACAAATGATAGTTTTCTCCAAGTACATCAATGAAATCAGACCTGAATTACTGCGATGCACTACAGATAAATTGCTGTTAAGCAAATTGGGGAAACCGATTTCAGTTGATGGAATCCACGCTATTATCGAACCGTTAAAGCCATTGTTTCCAGATAGAAACCTCAACCCTAGAACCATCCGAATGAGTGTTATCTGCAATTGGCTCAACGAAAAGAAAATCCCTTTGGAACGGGTGCAGGAACTGGCGGGACACAAGTGGCCTGGAACTACGGAGAAGTATATCAAGGTTGATAGTTTGCAACAACGTGAAATGATTAATAGATTTTTTCCTATTTAATATTTGAATTTTCAGTATATTAGCTACTTATTTTCTAACCAAACCAAGAATAAGATGGAAACAATCACAGCGAACATTAAACCAGGTCCAAAAAGAAAAAAAGAGGACGGAACTGATGACGAAAGACAACGAGTTAATCCCGATAATCAGCCGAAGCATCCAAAGTTAAAGCCTCACGAACACGAAAAAGGCAGATAATGTTTCAAAACCCTATCATTAATTTGGTAGGGTTTTTTTATGCTCCCTGAGTTAGGATTATTACAGAATTACCTCTATTTTCGTAACCAAGAAAGTTCTTTGAATTGTAGAATTATTGTCAATCACGCAAGCTAGGTATAGCAAAATTTTGTAAAAGCCTATAAGTATAAATACAACGGGAAAGAGCTGCAAGACGAGCTGGGGCTTGGGATGTACGACTATGGGGCGAGGAATTATGATCCAGCGCTTGGTAGATTTATGAATTTAGATCCGTTAGCTGAATTATCAAGAAGATGGACACCATATAATTATGCTTATAATAATCCAATGTATTTTGTTGATCCTGATGGAATGCTTTCCAAATCATTCATGGATGATCTAATAAAAAAATCAGATGATAACAAAGAGACTAAATGGACTTTTAATAATGATGGTTCCGCATCAGGAAGTAATGGTGCTTCTGTAAATGCTGATGAAAGTGAACAGCAAACTAGCAGCGATAGTAGTGGTGATCAGGATAAAGATAAAGATAAGGACAAAAATAAAGGTAAAAAAACACCAAGACCATCATATACACCAGCTCCAAAAGAACTGCCAGGATTTCCAGACGCTGAAAAAGTTAAACCAAAAGGAGGAAGACCGCGTTGGAAGTTACCTGATGGAGATATAATAGAATGGGATGGACAGCATGGAGAGTTAGAGCGCTACAATCCAAGAGGAAAGCACAAAGGGGTTTGGTCTCCTGATGGTGAAGAAATTAAGGATCCTGTACCTGGTAGAAAAATTGACCCTACTCTCGCTCCACCATCACCTACAAGTAACAGTCCATTTATGGATCATATGGCAAAAGCAACTGGACTATCAGGAACAGCATTGATTATTTATATAATTATTTCTGAAGGCTCGAGAGCTTTTCCTCCAAGAAATTTAATTCCGGTACCATAATTTATTTAAAATGAAAAAATATTCAAGAGAAAATGTTAAAGCAATAAAATCTTTTATTGAAGAGTATCATATAAAAGATGAGAAACTAAATAAAGAGTTTGAGATTAGTGAAATTTCACTAATTGAATTGAGGAAAATTTTTGATCCTCAAATAAATGATGATGAGTTATTTAATAGTTATGAGTTGGATGAAGAAAAATCATTTTTATTAAATAATAACTTAACTGAACCTATATTATTTGATTTTTCAAATTACACCTATTTTCTACAAAGATATGGTGAATATTAAAAAAGCGTAATGATTCCAAGATAGCATTTCTTGTTGAATTGAAATGAACCTAATACTGGATGGAAATCTGGTATTAGGTTTTTATTTTTAATCAATACGAATAAACATTACTAAACTTTTCTATTAAGTTAAAACTACTTAACATTTACTGATTTCAGCGTCGACATAGTAATACAATTCATAGGTACAGACATCAGGCAAATCATTGTCCTCGATTATATTTCTAAATAATTAAGGCATATGAGATTGGAAAAAACAATCAAATTTTGATTTTATTGTTTTTCGACTTATTTAATATTACTAGTATATTATATTTTAATAATTTATATTTAACCAAGAATAATTTACATTTGTTAAAAGCTAACTTTCATTTATGAGTACAATTCAAGACCAACATACGGCTGGACCAATAGTAATAGGATTTGATTATCAATTTTATTACTTCATGTACTTAGCACTTGAGCTTAAACAAGGACAAAAGATTGGATTTGAGGTCAAAGATGATGTTCATGTTGATAAAGAGGATGGAACTACAATTTTGTTTCAAACAAAACATACTATTGTAAAAAGCACGAATGGTGCTCTACAAAACTTAACTACGTTAGATATTGATTTGTGGAAAACATTAAGTAATTGGTCTGACTTTATAAAAGAGAACAAATCAAATTCAAGTTTTCTTAATAAACATTCATTCATTTTAGTTACAAATAAAAGCGAAAACAATAATGATTTTATAGCGGCACTAACTCTATTCAAATCAGATAATGATATTGATAAAGTAGTTTTGAAAATAAATGAATTGGAAAAGAAAACTCAAGATGAAACGCTAAAGAAGTATATTAAAAATGTTGCTAAGCTTGGTAAAAGTAAACTGAAACTATTCCTGAAAAAATTAGTAATAGAAACTGATAATGACGGAATAATAGAAAAGATTAAGAATAGACTTTTGGAAAAATTTTACCAGCCTGATTTAGTTGAACCAATATTTGAAAGCTTATCGTCAAATTTAAATATGGCAAAATATATAGACATTAAGGATCGGAAAAAATTTGAGATTTCGAGTGAAGATTTTGCTAAGCGGTTTGGGAAATGTTTTAAAGTAGCAACAGAAATTAAGCCTTTACCTAGAAGAGAATTCCCTGTTTTGTTACCAGATGACTTAGAAAATCAAATTTTCATAAAGCAATTGATTGACATAGGAGAAATACAAACCGGTTCAAACTATATTAGGGACTACACGACTCAAATGCTTAAATTTTTAAATCATTTTACTTATTGGTCTGAAGAAGAAAATTTCATTTTACTTACTGATATACAGGAGTTTAAGAATAATAGTATCCAAATATGGATAAATGAGTTTAAAGCAAAATATAGGCAAATAGAGAGGCAAATAAGTACAGGTTCGTCTATTAATGACTTAGAAGATGAAGTCAAAAACTTAGCAGTCGATTTAGTTGACTATATCAGAAAGCAAGATTTATCCATACCGGGATTTTCAGCTTTGGGTGTTGAATTTAGCAATGGACATTATTATGCCTTATCCGATAACCTTGAAATAGGCTGGCATTTTGATTGGGGAAACAAATACAAAAAGGAATGAAAGAAATTTACTATGTATATAACAACGAAGCAATAGCAAGTTGTATTTTTTTGTCAATATTGAATAATGTTGAGAAGTTGGATATTGCACGTTCGTGTTTGATTTTACCATTTTTATTGGACGACAGAACGGTTAGTTATTTATCAAGAAATCAAGATACTGATTTAGAATTAGAGCAACTGATAAAAGAACAGTCAAGATTGTTTACATCTTTCAATAAAAGGTATTTATCGTTATTGCCAGTTGCTATTAATTCTTTAATATTATTAAGTAATAGTAATCAAGTAAGTTTAGGAAGCGAAATAGCAAATAATGCCATTTTAAATTTAGAGAACAAAAACTTAGGAGACCGATTTAATAAAATAGAAGAAGTTATACCAAAGTTTTTATTAATGTTTGAAAAACAGACTACTATCCAGCTCTATAAAACCCTAAAAATACAATTATGAAATTTATGCTTCACGAATTAAAACTTTGGTTTAAAGAAGAAAATGCACAACCAAAAAGCTATGAATTTTTACCCAATAAAGTAAATGTTATAACTGGAGATTCAACTACTGGCAAAACAAGTTTTTGGAATATAATAGATTATTGTCTTTTATCAGGCAAAGTAACCATTCCAACTGAAATTATAGACAAAGTTTTATGGTTTGGAATTCGATTTACAGTAAACGAAAAAGAAATATCAATAGTTCGAAGAACCCCAAGTAATGGCTCGGTTTCTTCTGATGTTTGTTTTAATTTAGGGGTCTTTCCTGATAATCTTGGTGGCAACAAAGAAGTTGCAGAAATTAAGGCAATTTTAGATGAGGAATTTGGAATTAGTGATGCTTTAAGATTTCCTTATGGAAAAGGATTAGGTAGAACAACATTCAATATTTCATATAGACACTTTCTTCTTTTTAACTCATTAACACAAACTATTATTGATGCGCCAGAAACGTATTTTGATACTACATTTTATGGGAAAGAAGAATATGACAAAGCCTTAAGTCATATTTTCGATTTAGTTATTGGCGTAAATGATATGGAGAATATTAAAGCCATTGAACGCTTACAAGAAATTGAAGCTGGGCTAAAAGCAATTCAAAATCAGGAAAAAGGGAATCAGAATAAAATCAAAAATTTTGAAACAGAAATATTTAAACTGGTCGAAAAATGTAAGACATATAAGTTTATTGAATATTCCGAATCTATTGACAATGTAGATGATGCAATATTGATGATTAAAGAAACAATTGCCAATACAAAAAAAGTTGCTGAAAATTCAAAATTATTTTCTGAGGTTGATGTTTTGTACAAAAGCAGGAATGCAATACAAGCTCAAATTAATGCCATAAGTCAATACCAAAAAGAATATGATCTATACAAAAAGAACCTTAATAAATCTGCTGATAGTTTACAACCTATTGAGTTTTTAAGTCATCAATTATCAGATCAATTAGTAGACTCATATGAAACAAAACTGTTTGTAGAATCATTAGAATCTTCTCTGAAAAACATAAAGTCTAATCTTTCAAAAAAAATTACTGAGCCCCTGAAAGTAACTGGAGATGTGAAAGAATTACGAACACAAATACAGGAAATAGACAAGCAAATAGCCAAACTGAACGAAATAAAAAAGAATTATCAATCAGAAGGAGAGAAATTTATTGTCCTTGGCGAAATAAAGTATGCTTATGAACAGATCTTAAAGAGAGAGGTAAGCAAACCTATTGATACAATCAAACTAAATAGTTTAAATGAAGAAAAAGAAAGATTAGCAAAAGTACCTGAAGAAACATCACAAATAAAATTTTTGATGAAAACAGAGTTGAATCAAAGTATTCAACGAAATTTTAATTTGTTGGACTCTTTGCCAACATATAAGGGTAGTCGAGTAGAGTTTAACAGCGATAAAATGATTTTGCAATTAATTCCTGACGGGCAAATGTTTCCATTAGATAATGTAGGGAGTGCCTCAAACTATATGTTCATGCATTTATGCGCCTATTTAGGATTACACGAACATGTATTAAATATTGAACAAGACCATATACCGGAATTTTTATTTATAGACCAACCTAGTACACCATATTACGAAGGTAAAAACGATGATAAAGCAAAACTAGTTGATGCATTTAAATTACTAAATTCGTTTGTTAATTATATCAGAGTGAAAAAAAATAAACATTTTCAAATTATTATGGTTGAACATGCGTCTACAGATCACTGGATAGACAACGAATTATCTTATTTCCATACTGTAGCTGAATTTTTTGAAGGGAAAGGACTAATACCTAATGATATTTACAAGAGCTAACAAATGAAAGATATGACATTAGGACAAATGGATAAACTAATTATCCATTATGTTGGAAATAAAAACAATGGAGATGGCGTTCGCTTTTCTGATGATCTTACTAATTTTGAAGATATTGAACAATATTTTAAAAAGTTAGTAGAAACTAACTTCAAGTTAGAAGAATTATTTTCTTTTTATTCTTTACCAAAAATTGAATTGAATCCAATGTATCAATTTATTAGTTCAATATTTGAAGATAACAATTCTTTTATTGAACAGTCACAAAATGGCGCTCGTTATTTATACGATAAAAGTATACATCCTCAGATTAAAGCTGGGGAATTATTGATGGTATATTTTAAAGATTGCAAGATTGGCGAAGAGCAAGCAGATGCTATAGGTGTATTTAAATCCGAAAATAAGGATACGGTTCTTAAAGTTTGTAGTTCTAATAACGGATTTAATTTAATGGATGAAAAAGGGATGAATGTTAATAAATTAGATAAGGGGTGCCTAATTTTTAATGTTCAGAAAGAGAATGGCTATTTAATCGCTGTAGTTGATCATACAAATCGTAGTACCGAAGCTCAGTACTGGAAAGAACATTTTCTGAATGTGCAACCATTAAAAAATGATTTTCATCAAACTCAGCAGTTTTTAGGAATGGCGAAACAATTTGTTACTAAACAATTATCTGAAGATTTTGATATAACTAAAGCAGAACAAATAGATTTTTTAAATCGTTCAGTAGATTATTTTAAGAATCACGACAAATTCGACAAACAAGAATTTGAAAAAAAGGTTTTCGAAGATGATAGTTTAATTGAATCTTTTCAAAATTTTGATAAAGCTTTTAGGAAGGATAATGAAATAGCTCCTTCTGAAAACTTTGACATCTCAAATAAAGCAGTAAAGAAGCAAGCTCGTGTTTTTAAAAGTGTATTAAAATTGGATAAAAATTTTCACATCTACATTCATGGAGACAAAAAACTGATTGAAAATGGAACAGATGAAGTCGGAAGAAAATTTTATAAAATATATTATGAAGAAGAGAGCTAGGACTGTGTCTATAATTTTTATCTATCGCTTCAATTACAAATTGAATATTTAGACATTTTAGATTTTATAATAGTAAAGTTTTGTGAATCATTTTAACTATTTATGCTTGCGCATGAAAAAATATTTACAGCATATTCCAGTCCTTTAATTGTTGGGCTTCAAAATCCATTTTTGTTTACGGTATTTTTATTTCCTTAGTTTTAGTGTTGTAAGTATAAAGAGTTTCTAGTTTAATTGTGTTCTCATTCTCGGTTAAATAAATATTAACTTCTTCATTAGGCTTTATTATAAACTCACTTTCAGTTTTATCGCCCATCTTAATATTAATAGATTTAGCTTTTTCAGTTTCATCCAAATTTTTAATTATTCTTCCTGTGGCTTCAAGAAACTTATAGGTAAGTTGTACTTCAACATCGCAACTTCCTTTTAATAATTGAACTTTATTTCCTTCTGTATCTTCTACGTGATAATCAGTGAAAATTATATCATAACCAATAGGTATAATTATTTCGTCAATATTCTTGTCTTTCAAATCCATCCAGTTTATCATCGCCATATTTTGAATTTCTCTTTGTTGAGCTTTTATTCCTATAGCAAAAGCATCATCAATATGAATGGACTTATTAGTTTTAGTATCTTTTATAATACCAGTAAAAGTTTTTTCAACAGAATTAATTATATCTTGATTTATGTTATCACCATTCAGACTTATGGTTCTATTTTCAAATGTTGGCAGGATTTTAATGTTTAACTGTCTAATAGGAATCAATGTTTTAAAAATATTTGAGGTTAATTGCTCGGCAGTTAATAAATCTATATTAAATCTTTTTGCTGATGTTATTGCTCCAGATTGAAATCCATTAGAGCTTATAAAAATCATTTTATTGATTTCTTTTATCGATAAACATTTTGAGTTGAAAGCTTCAATTTTATCAACAGGAACTTTTCCTTTGTAATCCTTACATTCAATTGCTATACATAAATCATAGCCATTAATATTTGTTTTAATTAGAATGTCAATTTCTCGTTTTTCACCGTCTAAATTCTTGATTTTATGATTACGAAAAATTTGTGTAGATACTGAATTCTTAAATGTTTCCTCAACTAAGTGAATTGTTTTTTCTAATGATTTTCCGTTATTGCTCATATCTGATAATTTGATTTAATTACTATATAACCCACTTCAGATTGTACATCGATAACATTGAATTTTTGATTTCAATTTTAATATTAGCTTGATTCGTAGAATTTGTAATTGAACCAGCAAGAAAAGTTTTGTGTTTATGTTGCATCGTTTCAAATTTCTTACAGTCATTTAAATCCATTGATGCTAGTGTACCAGCTAAATAATCGGGAATTCTTATTAATTCATCGAAAAAATTATGACCGCTTGCTTCAGATGGATTAAAAATAAATTCAAAAGGCTCTTTGGATAAATGTTTATCTGTGGGTAGAAGGTTATACATTGAGAACATCCAATCATAAGCGAAACCATCATATTTATCAATTATTGCGTCTCTATCAGAAATCCACATAACCTTTGTCGGACTAGAATTTATTTTCAATAAATACATTATTGCTCCACCAAATATTCCAGTAAGCAATATTTTACGCATTAGATTTTCGTTGAATGTAGCTCTTAATGCTTCAATATTAATTTGCTTTATTGCTTTTTGAACTTCTATATAATAATCAACTAGTTCTTTATGATAATGAGGTTTACTATGTTCTAATGTCTTATTTAAATAGTCTAACTCGTATATTATTCTTTCTTTTGAATAATATGATTTTAACAGCTTACTTTCTCTCGGAATTACGAATGAAAAATGATAGCCAATAGGGCAGTTTACATAACTTAAAAAAGAATCACTTATATCTTTCGCATTTTTTAAATCTTTCGGTGCGCTCGTTTTTAAAAAGTCTTTAATGTTATGAATATTATCGTGATTTAAAAGAAGTGAAAATGAAAAAACATCATTTAATTTATTTTTATCATCAATACAATAATCACTAACCAAATACCATTCTTTTTTTTCAACGCCAAAGCTTTCTAAAAAGATTTTAAAAGTTTCTGTTTCTTTCTTACTTAGTATATCAATTAATAAGCCTGGTATATCATTCATTAGTTATCATCTAAAGTGTCAATTATATTCGATTTCGATTTTGTAGGTAAAGAAGTTCCAGCATATTTTGTTTACTTGCTTTTCAACACCTTCACATTTATAATCCGTAATTTCAAGCTCTGTTTGTTTCGGTATGACCATAGTACGGACAATACCGCCAATATGAAGACCACCTGAAATACAAGCTAGATTACTACATTTAATTTCTTCTCTGAAATTACCTTTTTCTAAAATTGCTGGTTGCATTGGTGATACGTTTCGACCAGTTTCAAATACAGTTACTTTTATGTTTTTGATTTCAGGAAAAGCGTTTGTAAATGTCGTTAATTCACCAAATATTGGTTTCCCACTATGATATCCGTTATCCATAAATTTTCTTTTAAAATTTAAATATAACACAAAAAAGCTACTTAATTATAAAAGACAAAATGAAATATACATTTGATCTTTATACTGAATATTTTTAATGGAAAAACCGCTTAAGTGAGCGATTTTATGTTTACAGTCTTTTTCTAATTTTCTTCCTTCTTTTGTTTTTCAATTGGTTTAGTAAATAATCTGTAGAGTATTCAGCCTGCATAAGCATATCCAATACTTTAACCAAATCAGGAATAGTAAGTGTGTCTTTTTGATGTTGAAGGTCATCAATCAATAATTCTTTAGAAGGAAGTTTTTCATAAATCTGATTCCTTTTTTCTTCACCAGCAACCTTTAATCCGCATCGCTCTTCAATAGCTTTGGCACTATATTGTTTCCCCAAGCTACTTCCATTAAAAACATTTTTTGTTGTATGGTCAACATAGGTTATGCCATAAAGCAAACCTTCTGCATTTTTTCTAAAAACCGTATTGATACCTTCTTTTTGCAATCGTCTTGCCAGTTCGGTTATTGGTATTGCTCGCTTTCTAAACAATGCTGTATCTATTGCATTTTTGACCTTTGATTTATCGGATATTTTTCTAACTTGGTTTCCTTCAAATTTTTTCTCTAAGAATTTCAAAGTCGGTTTGTTATAAAAACTACTCGCTTTGATTGGAACACCCATTGGTTTTCCTTGTTCGTCCAATATTCGGTATACTAATCCTTTAGTCAAAAATATTCGCGAATTCTCATTACCACGGTCAGCTAAAACATTGTATTGTTTTAGTACTGCATTAAGTTCGGCAAGGCTTGAATATTTGTAGTGGTTCAGAACAGTGTTTAAGACATTGAATATGGCTTTCTTTGATTCAATCCTCCCATATTGAACCCTACCCATTGAAATTGGTTCTAAGCTAAATTCTTCTTTCTTTTTTCGCCCTTCAGCTTTTACCAGTCCAAAGAGTTCTTCGATTTCCTTTCTTGCAGGTTCTGATTTTCGTATTCCCAAATGATGTAGGTCTATACGTTTGCCGTCCTTTTCGATATTTATTGAAACTACATGTAGGTGCTCGTGCCCTGCATCGTGATGTTGATACACTAAATAAGGCTGCTCTCCGAAACCTATTTTCTCCATATAAGTATCGGCAATTGCTATTAGTTTTTCTTTGGAATGTTTTTCCGATGGGTCAAAATTCAAAGAGATATGCACACTGTTTCGCTTTGCATTTTCGTTTAATTCCGTTCGTTTTATAAAGCGATTAAGCTTCATAATATCGGTCATTTTATCGACGTCAGAAGGATAGTTTTCCGCTGAGATACACTCTGCAACACCAGCTTGCACTTTGTTCTCATTATAATAAAAAATACTACGGATGGAATGGCTTGTTTTTATGATTGCAACCATTTGTCCGTAATTTTACAAATGTGGCTTTCAATCTGGTCTATTTTAGTATTTACGTTTCTTTTATCAATTTCAAAACTGATAATCCAGACTTTGAATTCAGGAATTTGTTGCAGGGTGTGCAACTTTTTAACTGCTTGATTTAAGTTGTTTCCTATGGCATTTAATTCCTTACGAAGCATTACTGTTTCTTCCATAAAATCGTCTAATGATTGATTCCTGTAAGTAGTTGTAATGGATTTATCCAATAGATGTTTACGGAGATAGTCACTTAACTTTCGACAAGTACTGGTTTTCCATTTTTGCTCAATTTTTGTGTATTCTTCGGGAGTCAATCGCAGTGCAATTCTGCGTGTTCTGTTTGAATTCTCTTTTTCCATCATCTTTCATTTTCATTGTTATCAAACTCTTTTTATCTTTTCAGTGTCTCCACCACCGAGTTCCGAGGTCATAGGTGGCAAGATAGGCGGTTGTCCAACAACCGTTCATCTTGCAGATTGCAGGAACGTGGCAATCTTTTAGACTTTTAAAAGATAAATACTAAGTTAATTAGAATATTAGACAATAGATTATCATGGTTATATTTTAGCCATGATACCAGTTCGGTTGATTAGCGGAGATACTGTTTTTTGTTTATATAAATCACTTTCCAAAAGAAAAAGGAAAAAAAGAAAGCAGATTTGAAATTGGACAGTTAGGCAAACGGAGTGCTATAAGTCCCGAAGGGTGACAGGACGAGGAACGAGGCATGTCATTATGCGCACGTAGTTGCCGATGTCCAATACCTTGGCTGATTTTTTCTCCTTTGGTTGGAGATTTTTAATCCTATAAAAAAAGCTAGAATAATCATTTTTAAAATGTCTTTTGAAAGTGTACGCTTCTTCAGATCAGATAAAAAATAACAGAAAAAAGAAGCGTACTTTTTCAAACAATACTACTTTTTAAATCCACAAAATTCTGACTCCTTTTAGGAAGATTTTTGTGGATGTCTGTAGGGAATTATGGCAATCAAAAACTGTTTAATTCTTTGTGCTAACTAGAGTAATAGTGTCTGCAAGATTATTGTTTGAAATGTAATCTAGTATAAAATCTTCTGCCTCTTTTTTGTGGGCTGGTGAAGAAGAAAATGAATTAAGATAAAAGTCATCATTTTCGTCAGCAATGTGAATTATTTCAGTGTACTTTTTGGCAATTAATGCGCCTTTTAATTTCAATACTTTAAGCTCGTCATCATTGCCAATTTCCTTTTTTACTCGGAGTTTTGTAGTTTTATCCATTGTGTTAGCTTTTTGTTTTGTTACGCAGTAGAATAAATAATACTCTAAAACAAGAAAAAGACCCTTGTGAGTCTCTTTCTTGGAATTAATATATTATTAAAAATTATTTCACTTTTAATAATTTTTCCAAATACTCAATTTTATCTTTTTCAGCTTGTAACAAACGTTCGTAAAGTTTTCTATTTTCTTCTACTGATTCCAATAATTTATCTAATGGATTGAAAGTGCAGTAATTATTATTTCCAAAATGGCTATTATTTACAGCCTCGTTAAAACTGTTAAAATAATTAATAACCCCTTCTTCCGAAAAGTTTTTAATTGCTTCCACACTTACACCGAGAGCTTTCGCAACTTCAACAAGTTTTTCTTCTTCAATAGTTTCGCTATTCTCCATAGCGGATATTGCCTGTTGGTTAGTCCCTAAAGCCTGCGCTAACGCTTCTTGTTTCATGTCTTTTAGTTCACGAATACGGCTTATTTTTCGCCCTATATGATTTGGTTTTGTTAATGTGCTCATAGTTCAAAGATAATAATTAGGAATAAAAAAATAAGTAATCCGTAAAAAACATATTTGGTACTGTACGATACAGACCAAAATGATTCGGTACGGTACTCATTCTTATTTACTTGCATGTATAAAACAAAAATACAAATTAAAAAATAATGTTTAACATGTAAAAAGTAAAATTATGAAAGCAATTGAGAACTTAG
>CAUPKA010000048.1:0-25933 GCA_963511725.1 uncultured Flavobacterium sp. | reverse complement strand
TGTTACGAATACTTGTAATAAGATGAATACCATCAATAAAGAGAATTTTGGTTAACTCTTTAGAAATATATCCTTTGTCTGCGAAGAGTTTTCCAAATATATCTTTCAAAAAATTATCATTTTTCAGAGGTTCCCTGTCGTTAACATTAGCTTGAGTTATTGCAAAACTTAATATTTTACCTTTATTATTAATTACAATATGCAATTTAAAACCATAAAAATAGCCCATTGTAGATTTACCAACTTGGGCTATGTCTTTAAAAACCTTATTGCGCTTTATTCTTTTATTTTTGCAAACTCTAATTGGAGTAGAATCTACAAACGAAATGCCAGTGCATTTGCCTAAACAACATGTTTTTAAGAACATAGTAAGTGGTAAAATAGTGCTTTGCATTAATTCTGTAAACCTGTTATAAGAAACTGTATTTGGAAAATCATCCTTCATATGTTCCTGAACATAATGAATATAGAAGTGTTTAAAACAACGAAAACTACTCAAATGAAATAAAATGGTAATTGTTATCACTTCGCTTTTAGACATTACTGGTGGATGTTTTGAAGGCTTTCCTATAATAAAGGTTTTTGGTGTAATTATCAAAATTATTGCAAAACTCATCTACCAGACAGAAAATATCTGTAACTTTATCAAAATTAATCACAAGAGGAATAGTTGTTTAAATATTTGAATGTCAGAAATTTAAATATACAACTATTCTTTTTTTTATACAATTTTTTATCTAAAATTATTAATCGAACTCAGGTTATTAACTATATCTCCACGATAAATTAATAATTTGACAACTAAAATAACTATAGTCCATGATAAAATCTTAAGCTATTCTTGAATGTTTTTTTTTTCAATTTTCATGTAATCTTTAATTGTCTTTTCAGAAATCTTTGGATTTGCTCCTTCTTCTCCAGCTACTAAAGCCCCGATTGCACAAGCATAATTCAATGATTTCTGAGGCGACTTGCCTCTTAGTAATCGCACTATTAACGAAGCTAAAAAAGAATCTCCAGCACCAACGGTATCCACTACTTTAATAAAGTAACCGCTATTATAATAGAACTTCTCATCATAATACAAAACGGCTCCAAATGCACCTTTAGTCACACATATTTGTTTTGTATTTGTTTTATCGGCAATGAATTTAATGTTCTGTTCAAAAGAATTATAAGGCGAATTCATTTTTCTGCTTATTTCAAATAACTCTTCATCATTAAGCTTGATAAAATCAGCTTTTATCATAAGCTCTATTAAGACATCCGCTGTATAATAAGGAGCTCTTAAATTAGTATCAAAAACTTTATATTTTGCTTCTTCTAATAAAGCATTTAAAGTTGATCGCGATTCTTCATCCCTGCAGATTAAGCTTCCAAAAATAAAAACATCAGCTTCAGAAACTTTTTTCTTTATTTCTTCATTCATCACTATTTTATCCCAAGCAGAAGGATATAAAATATCATAGGATGCATTTCCCTTTTCATTAATCATTACATTAACCACTCCCGTTTTATATTCTTCACTAACTTGAATTAAATCCGTAGCAATCCCTTTTTCAGATAAAAAAGAAACAATCTCTTCACCATCTGCATCGGAACCAACTTTACTGATAACAGTTGATTCAGCTCCAAACGATTTCATCCTAAGTGCAACATTCAATGGTGCCCCTCCTATTTTCTTATGGGTTGGAAATACATCCCATAAAACTTCGCCAAATGTTACCGCTTTAACTTTTAATAATTTATTCATTTTTTCTAATTTTAATAAACTAAAGGGTAAGAACAATGTCCTACCCTATAATTACCTAATTAACTTAACCTAACGTTTATTTTGTACTTAAATAATCAATGGAATTACGATAAATTCCTTTGACATTATTTTCATATGCATTTACTCTGCCATCATTCATAGCCCATTCCATACCTCCAAAACCAATTCCAATAATTGTTCCTGCAAACACAGAATTTGGTGTAAATTCAATAATTCCTGCAACTGCTTCATCGGAAACGCCACTCCAGGTTGCTAAAACCTTGCCTCCATAGAGTCTTTGAAATTCAGCAAACTGGCCAAGCTGATGACCAGGAGCTAATAATGGTCCTAAATCCCACATCGTATTATGATCTTCTTTGTAACCGCTGTCTATAACTGGAAAATATCCGTTTGAATCTGTAGAAATTATTGTTGTAAAATTATAAATAGGACTGTTGCGCTGATCATTTTGAAAATTTACTCCTCCGTCTATAGACCAAGTATCGCTATTCATTCCTCCAGCACCATTACCCTTAATGGTTAAAAGTCCGCTTTTATCTCTGCCCAATACTTCTGCATAACTAGTTGCCATTCCTCCTAAAAGCATTTTTCCGCCTTCAACAACATATTGGATTAAAACACTTTTTTTATCTAAACTGGCTTGAGGCAAATTAGATGTCCCTACGGTATCATAGTAAAAGAAAACAACGTTTACCGATTTTAATACCTCGGTAGTCAACTGTGAGAATGGTATATAAACAAATTTACTGCCGTAAGTATCTTTTGTCCATTGCGCCGCTGCCTTTACATCATCATCTGCAATTAAATCTATTGAAGTAGCTTCATTTACAAATGCAATTTGACTTGGGAGCAAACGGGCATTAATAATATATTTTCTTGTTTTACCTCCTGATGTTGCCGTAACCGTAAAAGAACTTGTTAAATTGACAATCGTACCTGAAGCTGGAGATATGGCAACTCCATCAGGACTTTGTATATCTAATTCAACGGCAGATAAGTTAGTATCAGAAGGTAGAACAAAATTTACTACACCTGATAAATCATCAATAGTTGCTTGTGTTTCGCCTATTTTGATGGATTGAATAACATTAAGTGTAGTTGGAAGTTCATCATCATAATTGAGACGTTCTTCACAAGAATATGTTATTGTGGCTATTGCAAGCAGCAAAACATATTTAATGATTGATTTTTTATTTTTCATTTGTAAAAATTTATTTTATAATTGCTATTTGAATTAGCACATCATAACTAGCCATTATAGCCAATTATGACATGCTTGCTTCAACTATATTTTTTTTATTAAATGATTAATTATCATTGTTAAGACTATACAAGTAGTCCAAAATGTTTTTAGTAAACACCTCTATGTTATTTTGGTAATCGTTTGTAGAACCATTTGAACTCCATTCGTAACCTACAATTGTATTTGAAATTGTAAATATGTGTCCTTTGAAATCTTTAGGAATTTGAGAATCAAAAGCTGCATCATTTGTCAAATCTGTTCTTTTGAATTCTACGGCACCATAACCAAAAGCATCTCCTATATTTGCTAAAGACCCATATTTTGTAGCTGTTAAAGTTTTTTCAAACTTTACTGCTGCATCCGAACCACAGCAACTTGGATTAAGAATACCATCAAAATGCTGCCACCATACTAATCTAACTTCTCTATTCTGACTATTCTGAAGTGGCAAATATTCAGCACCGGTTCCACCTAAAAAAGTTAAACCTTTAAAAATTGCATCATTGCGTCTATTTCCAGAATTGTTAGAATCTCTCATACCTAATCCCCAATTATCCGTAGAAGTATGATTTGTTTCATAACATCCTGCTGAAGCAGAACAACCAAACTCAGAATACACATAATTTCCTGGAGCTCTAGCCGCACCAAAATTAGCAGGTACTCTTCCTAAAGAAAATATAAAAGGATTTGGATCACCGGCAATAAGCATATCTCCGCCGCCTTTTACCCAAGACTTAAGAACTTGTGCTTGAGAACTTCCTGCTCTTAAAGCAGCAGGCAGCATAGTAGATACATCTGTTGGAGTTGCAGAGAACCCTAAATCTTCTTTTGGTGTTAAATAATACAGCATCGCTACTTTTACATCTCCAATATTCTGTGCAGAAATGTCAGCAATTTTTATATATTTAAAATCAGCACCATAAGTAGATTGCATCCAAGTGGCTGCTGCTTTTGCATCATCATCTTTTAATGAACTGATGTTATCTTCCATTCCTAAAAATGCATATTTTGTAGCTGCAATAGATTGAACACTTACACTGTACACTTTAGTTAGCTTTTCTTTGTTGGTAACAGTATATTGTACAGCTCCTTTTGAAAAATCTTGATTAACTCCAGAACTTGGGCTTACAGTTTGTTCAGCAGACAAAGTAATTACTGGAGATAAACTTGATAAGTTAGTTCCAGCAGGCAATATCACGACAATTGAATTAGCGGCATTATCAATAATACCAACAGTCCCATTTATTGTAAAAGATTCAATTGAAGGTACTTTTATTTGTTTAACATTAACTGTATATTGCTTTGCCGTATAACCATTATTCGATAAAACAGTATATACTTTTGGCGAAGTAAAATCTCTTGCTACTCCAGAGGCAACATCGACTGTTGTTCCTTCAGCAATTACAAATGATGACGCCAAACTACTTAAACTTCCATCTTGACTTCCAATTTCTACTTCAATAGTTCCTTTTACTTCATCAATAACTCCATTTTTATCTCCAATAGCAAAGGATAGCATTTTAGGAGCACCATATGCACCAATACTTGCTGTATAAGTTCTATGAGCACCATTTGTTGATGTCACTTCAAATGTTATCGGTCCTGCACTGAAGTCCAATGTAGTTCCTGAAGCAGGTGAGATTGTTGCAGAATCAGGAATTCTTATTTCTGCAACTACATGTTTCAAATCACTGCCTGATGGCAATGTCATCGTAATAGTTCCAATAGTATGATTAATATCGGCATATTTATCGCCCACCTTAAAGGACTGGATAATAGATTCCGTGTAATCTGGAACATTATCATTAAAATTATCATCTTTGCTGCACGCAAATAGGGTAATAGCTATTGCAAAAAATGCTATTGCTATTTTAAAAAACGAAAGTTGTTTCTTTATTGTTTTCATAATATTAAAAAATTTGGTTTTGGTTAGTTTCTTTATTAATACCCAGCTCTTTGTTTATAAAC
The DNA here is from genome assembly GCA_963511725.1 of uncultured Flavobacterium sp. GTDB lineage: Bacteria > Bacteroidota > Bacteroidia > Flavobacteriales > Flavobacteriaceae > Flavobacterium. Next base: position 20,948 of record CAUPKA010000048.1, on the reverse strand, counting down.
ACCTGAACTTGCATCTATTTCATTTTGAGGAATAGGAAGATATAATTCGTGTGGCTGCAAAGAAGCTCCTTGTAAATAACCGCGTCTGGTTTTTTCCACTTCGATATAGTCGTTAACATACTGCTCAGCAATTCCCCATCGTACTAAATCGTAGTACGTATGGCCTTCGTTTGCCAATTCCAATCTTCTTTCCATTCTTATGGCTTTAGTAGCTTGGTCTTTGGATAAAGTGGCAGGATAAAGATTGATCAAATAATTCGCAGCATTGATTGATGGATTAGCAAAATCTTTTACATAAGGTGAATTTTTTGCTCTATTTCGTATCTCATTAATAAGCGCAATACCAGCTGGTATATTTCCACTTTCAATTGATGCTTCTGCTTTCCAAAGTAAAACATCACTGTATTTAATAATAGGAAAATCCAAATTTCCTAGTGCCCATGGAAAACCAGTAGGGTTTGATGCTAAACCATTTGAATTTGGAGAAATCATATTTTTCTTTACTAAGAATTGACCGTAAGTTGGCACATTTCTATTCCAATTATCCTGCTGTGGTCTTGCGGCCCAATCTTTCCAAGTAATGCCATTTCTTCCTATGGCGTGATCCAATCTGGGATCAACTAAATCCGTTGGGGTGACATTTGCATTGTTGAAAGAATCAAATAATGGCAGACCATCTGGCCCCACTTTATAGGCATTTACTAAATTTTGGGAAGGTTTATCAAAATCATCTCCGTTTGAATAAGGGTTGTTTGAATCATCGGTAGGGCTGTCAGGAGCATTTAGTAAATTCCCAAAATTAAGATTCCCATATTGGGATCCATCAGTTATAGAATATTGAACGGCAAACACGTTTTCTAAATTTCCATAACCTGGTTCAGAATATAATTTTTCAATATTTGGAACTAATCCATATTTCCCGGAATTAATTACATAATTTGAACTTACTATAGCATCAGCCCATTTCTTTTGAAAAATTTGTGCTTTACATAAAAAAGCATAAGCGGTCACTTTATTAACTCTGCCTAAATCTGTCTGAGTATCTGGTAATTTTGAAATGGCATCATTCAAATCGCCTTCAATTTTCGACCACATAAAGTTAAAATCAAATGAATTCGGAATTTTATTTATTTGATCTGCAGGAGTGTTTTCATCAATCCAGACTATGGAACCGAAATTCTTTACTGATTCAAAATAAAAATGAGCTCTTAATACTTTTAATTCTCCAATTCTTACCTCTTTATTTGGAAATTGGGCTGCATCAACAGCATTTAATGCTTTAAGACCTGTGTTTACTCTTTTAATACCAAAATAAATCGCTCTCCAAAGATTATAAACATTCTCACTAGAAGAAAATATATTCTGGGTTTCCAATTGGTGCATTCCTCCGCCGGGATTATCACCTGTACCTCCGCCCCCTTTATAGGCATCACCGCAGCGAATATCGCAAGCCACCCAATTTGACGGAGCATGATCGAAAGGCCAGTCATCTTTGTCGTGTTCCGCACCATTATAGCGATAATCCAAAGCACTGTATGCTGCCATTACAAACATTTCGGGATCTACATTTGTTTCAGATATAACATTATATTCTTTTACGTCTAAATCACTGTCAGTTACACAGGAGGTCATCTGCAGTCCTAATAAACATACAAACACTATTTTAAATTTTGTTTTCATAATTCGTTTAATTAAAATTTAGCATTAATACCAAAAGCCATAGACTTATAATGAGGAACCCCATAACCAGCAACACCAATACCATCGCCAGCACTCAATCCAGAAACTTCATAGTCAAAACCTGTGAAAGAGGTGAATGAGAATAAATTTTGACCTACAAAATAGAATCTCAAATTAGCCATTCCCAATTTTTTTACTAAATCTTGACTAATTGAATACCCTAGAGTTATAGTTTTTAATCTGAAATAGGATCCGTCTTCTACAAAATAGCTAGAAGTCTGAAGTTCGTTATTATTGTTTAAAGTAGATAAGGCAGGAACATTAGAATTGGCATTACTTGGAGTCCAAGCATCGAGTGTGTTTGTTCCATAATTGAATCCAAAATAAGCAAAGTCTCCTAGCTCACGCTGTACATTATAGATCTTATTCCCTTGTTTTCCATCGAAAAATAAGCTCATATCAAATCCTTTGTAAGCAGCATTCAAATTAACCCCATAAGTAAAATCAGGATGCGGATTTCCAATTATGGTTCTGTCATATTGATCAATTACCCCATCTTTATTAAGGTCTCTGTATCTAATTCTTCCAAGATCTTTTCCTGGCTGGTCGGCATGAACAGCTACCTCTTCCGGAGTTCTAAAAATCCCGTCAGCAATCAAACCGTAAAATGAAGCAATTGGAGAACCTTTTTTCGTAATAGAAACACCTTTTCGCAAAAAGTTGGCATCAGAATCAAGACTTTCCACATTATTCTCATATTTTGAAAAATTTAAATCAACTCCATAGGTAAAACTATTTGTTGGATTACTTTTATAACTCAATACAGTTTCAACTCCTTTGTTACTAACAGTACCTGCATTAATCGTTGGAGGTGTTGACTCTCCTGCCGCCGCCATAGCGAGGGGAGTAAGAATTAAATTATCGGTAGTCTTTATATAAAAATCAGTATTTAACTGCAGTCTGTTATCAAAGAAACCAATGTCAAATCCAGCGTCATATTGAGTAGTAGTTTCCCATTTTATGTCAGGATTGGCTTGTCTTTTTTGAAGAACACCGCCTGCAGCACCTGTCCCGTCACCATCAATGTCATAACCTGAATATTCAATAATCCTGCCTGTAGTTTTATCCACAAAGCTGTTTAAATATAGATAATCACCAATTTGATCATTTCCGTTAATACCCCAAGAGAATCTTAATTTCAAATTGGACAACGTTTTATTGTCTTTCAAAAAATTCTCATTACTGGCATTCCACGCTGCTGATGCAGCTGGGAAAATTCCATATTTATTATTAGGTCCAAAGCGGGAAGAACCGTCCCTTCTTAATGAACCATAAAGCACATATTTGTCATCATATACATATTTTGCAGATCCAAATTGAGATATTTTATAGGATTCAATCTTGTCTTCAATGGTTTGATACTGTGCGTCATTTCGAACAACATATCCTGAAGGATCACTTATATCAACCCCTGTTATCTTATTATCGTGAAACTTTTGTTCTTTGGCTGTATTTTCAAATCCAGCTAACAATGAAATCTTGCTTTTGCCAAAACTTTTATTGTATTCCAATGTATTTGTAAAAATTGTGGCAATACTAGTGTCATCATTGTCATGTGTGATTACATTATGAAAAGGGATAGGAATGGATCCATTCACAGAAAATGGTTCATCTGCTGTATTAAATTTGTATGTATTATAATCAAAATTCAATATACTATTGAAAACTAAGCCGTCCATTATTTTGAAATTACCATACACATTTCCAAGAAAACGATTGATTTTTTGAACATTGTTTCTATTGCCCCACAAGTTGGCCAATGGATTAGGCTTATCCTGCAATCCCCCTGACATAGGTGCAGCGTAATCCCCTAAATTGGTATAAACAGGAATTAGCGGGTTTTGTAGAATTGCATTCTCAAATTCATTTGCTTTAACTTCATCAATTTTTGAAAATAAAAAGTTTTCCCCTATTGTTAACTTGTCATTAAAAAACTTATAGGAAGTATTTAATCTTGCATTCAGTCTTTTATAATTGGTATATTTTTGAATTCCATTGTCTTCAGAATAACTTACTTGGGTGTATAAACTTAATTTATCCGTTCCTTTGCGGTATCCGAAATCAGTATTGCTGGAATAAGAATCACTGATAATTTCATCAACCCAATTGGTATCTGATGCTGTTTGTACTCCATTTTGATCTAAATACTGCGGTATTGTGAAACCAGAACCATTGTTAATCAAAACTGGATGAGTCGGGGTTGTAATACCAGCACCCAATTGTGCTTGATAGGTCACATCAGCCCATTGCTGGGAATTCAGCAGGCTCATTTTATCTCTTAGTCGGTTTATTATTGTTTCTGTCTTAAAAGAAAATTCAGATACTCCTTTTTTTCCTTTCTTAGTTGTTACCACAATTACCCCATTGGCGGCCGAAGTACCATATATTGCAGCCGAAGCACCGTCTTTCAATACTTGAATAGACTCAATCTCATCTGGATTTAACCCTGAAGAATTATTGGTTTGAACTCCGTCTATTACCCAAAGCGGAGAAGAACCACTATTCACGGTTGTTAGACCTCTAATAACAATTTGCGTGTCGCTCCCCCCTGGTGTTCCTCCTGAGTTTATTTGTAATCCTGCTACTCTTCCTTGAAGCGCAGTCAATAAATTCGGAGTAGGCTGTTTTGTAATCTCAGACATTTTTACTATCGAAACTGAACCCGATATTTCAGATTTTTTCTCTAATGTATATCCAGTAACAACAACTACCTCTTTAAGTGTGCTGCTTTCTTCTGTCAATACAATATTATAAACTCTGTCAATTTCAGATATTTTTACAGACCTGGATTTATAGCCGATAAAAGAAATATTCAATTCATCTCCTGCCTTTGCGTTTATTTGAAATTTTCCATCAAAATCTGAAGAGGTATTAGTGCTGCTTCCCTTCACATTTATATTAGCCCCTGGAAGCCCCAGACCGTCTTCTCCTTTAACAACTCCTTTTATTTGAATCTGCTGAGCTGTCAGAACAGAGACAAAAAAAAGCAAGCATATTGTTATACTCTTTTTCATGTTTTTCATTTTGTTAATCATAGTTTAAATTTGTTTGGTTATTTGGTTTTAGTTTTTAAGTTTTAGAATAGCTGCATAAATTTTATTTAATGTTTAATTGGTTTATAAATACATTTTTAAGTTCAAACTCAGAGTCTGCTTTTGCTATCGAAAACGACTCCATTGGCTTATCTGAAAAATAAAGCTCAGTCATAACTGTTTTGCCATTATCATAAAACACCTCGATTGAGGTCTTGTCAATAATTATCCTTACTTCAATTGAATTAAAATCGGATGTAATTGGAGCCTTTGATATTTTCTTTGCAAATTCATCTGAGAATGTTCTTTGACTCGCATTTTTTCGATCAATATAAAAACACTTGTCGTTTTTATTAATTCCAAAATGAACTTCATTGCTCTCCTTATTTGATAAAATAAAATCATACTTACCCTCCTTCAAACCAGTCATCGTAAAACGAATATCTAATCTTGACATATCTATAGTAGAGTTGTTAACAATCACAGTCTCTTTATCTATAGTAAGAAGATCTTTTTTAATAGTCTTTGAAATATATTTATCCAATTCTTTTACGGGTGAGGAAACAATTCTATAATGCCCCTCAGTGTTTATAAGTTTTAATTCTCTAGGAACAGTGGTGCTATTCCTCCAATTTTCAGTTGGAACTTTCATTGCATATTCCCAATTGGACATCCAGCCTATAAATAATTTACGCCCATCAGTATCCGGAATATTAGACCAAGTAACTTCGGCATAATTATCCTTGCCATAATCTACCCACAATCCTTCAAATTTGTTTAAATCCTGAGCGAATGAATCAGCTAGCGTGAATGTTTTTCCGTCAAAGTCACCCACAAAATATTGTGCTGCCGACCCTCCATTTGGACCACCTGGATTAATACTTTGCAAAAGCACCCATCTTGTTTCGTTTGAACCTTCAACTTTAACAGGAAAAAAATCTGGGCATTCCCAAGGGGCACCATGCACACCAAGATTCTTGCCAAATGCAGAGGCTAATTCCCAATCAATTAAATTTGAAGAACGGTAAATTTGAGTTTCAACATCAGCCGCTACTACCATTATCCATTGATTATGAATGGCATCCCACATCATTTTTGGATCTCTAAAATCTTTAATTCCTGGATTTTTTATTACGGGATTATTTTTATACTTTGTCCAAGTCATTCCCTCATCTAATGAATAAGCTATAGCCTGCGATTGATAATCTATAGCTCCTGTTTTTTCTCTGACAGCATCATGATAGGTAAACATTGCTACTATTGGAGGATTTTTTAGACTCCCAAAACCTGAAGTATTATTCACATCAACAACTGAGCTTCCAGAAAATATATATCCTTTCTCATCAGGAAAAAGTGCAATTTTTTCTTCTTTCCAAGTAATCATGTCTTTACTTGTGGCATGTCCCCAATGCATTGGTCCCCATACATTTTTATCAGGATAATGCTGAAAATACAAATGATATATACCTTTATAGAAAAACATCCCATTAGGGTCATTCATCCAACCTTTTTTGGGTGTGAAATGAAAATTTGGTCTATATAATTCTTCATTCGATACTATTTTTTCATCACTTGATTTAGTTGTACTACAACTATTCATTAGAATCAGAATTAGGATAAAAAATATGCTTTTAAAAACTCTTTTAATTAATGTATTTTTCATGCTTATTATTTTTTAATTAATATTTTACTTAGTTTTTCTAAAGAAATTCCTTTGGTTTCAGGCATCATGACAAATACAAACAAAAGTTGAAAGCCCATCATTATTGCAAAAAACAAAAACACAACTCCTGCACCAATCGTAGTAAATAGAAAAGGAATTAATGAAGGAATAATCGCTGCTAAAACCCAGTGTGTCGTACTACCGAATGATTGACCAGATGATCTTAAATGATTTGGAAAAATTTCAGATATAAACACCCAGATTACAGCTCCTTGCCCAATGGCATGCGATGCAATAAATAAAAACAAGAATATGGGAACAAAAATTCCTGTCCAATGGAAAAAGAAAGCCATAGAAACAAGGCTCAACGAAATGATATATCCAATGGAACCAATATACATTAACATTTTACGTCCTAATTTATCTATCAGAAAAACTCCAACAAATGTAAATGCAAGATTTATAAAACCAATACCAATACTACTAAACAAAGCTGCTTTGGCACCTAATCCTGCTTCTCCAAAAATCCTTGGCGCATAATATAAAAATGCATTTATACCTGACAATTGGTTAAATGAAGCCATTAGGAAAGCTAACATTAAAGGCACTCTGTATTTTTTCATGAAAATATTTTCATTACTTGGAGTTGCAATGTTATCATTATTCACCTCTTCTATGAATTGATTAATTTCATCGTTTGAAAACACTTTCTTTAAAACTTCCTTAGCTTCTTCTATTTTAGATTCAGCCAATAACCATCTTGGGCTCTCTGGAATATTAAACACCAAAAACGAATAAATCAGTGAAGGAAAAACTTGTATTCCCAACATCCATCTCCAAGAGTTTTCTCCGATATCACTTAATAGATAATTAGATAAAAAAGCACAAAGAATCCCAAGTACAATATTGAATTGATAAAAACCTACTAAACGGCCTCTATCTTTAGCTGGAGCAATTTCAGAGATGTAACCCGGTGCTGCAATTGTTGAGGCTCCAATTCCTAAACCTCCAACAAATCTAAAAAATGCAAAAACCCATGGATTATTTGCAAATGCTGTACCTACTGCAGAAACAGCAAAAAGCAATCCTATAAGCAGCAGCGTTTTTTTTCTTCCTAATTTATTTGTCGGAATTCCTCCAAAAATAGCTCCAATAACAGTTCCCCACAATGCCATAGCCATTACTACCGAGCCGTGAAAAAAATCTGTAGAATGCCATAATGCCTGTAACGTTTTATCTGCTCCAGAAATTACTACTGTATCGAACCCAAACAAGAACCCTGCGAATGCCGCAATGATTGACCAACTCATTATTTTTTTATTCATCATTATATATTTTTAATACTTCCAAAACTATATATTAACATAAAATCAAACATTTCAAAATGTTACTATAACGTTTGAAAAAAAAATAAATTTTACAAATAACTGATTTACACACTGTTAAAACAATTAACTCCTTGCTAATTTTGCATTTATTTCAATTATGTTACATAAAGTTTCATTCTCGAAACATCTCTTAGTAGGCATAAATTAGTATTCAATATTTTTTTAATACTTTAATTATCAATCTTGTTTTTTTATCATTCTTTTTTTATTGATTTCAAAAAAAAAAAAAAAAAAAACAACACGAGTATATCAACTTGATATACCTAAAAAACTCCACAAATCCATAATATTAGCAAACCACTAGGGGGAAATTAATTTCATTTTAGAACAATCCATCAATAAGAACTCTGTAATCTGATCTCGATTGTACGCTCGTTATTTTTCAAAATCATTTGTAATCCTAAAAGATTATAAATGATTACTGCCTGCAAATAGATACATACAAGTTCGAAAAAAGACCTCTGATATATCTGATGAACAACAAAATATTGAATAATCAAACTCTAGTCTATACCAATCATTTAAAAAAGAATTAGATAGAATTAATTTGTGCTAATTCGTGTAATTTTTGGCTAAAATATATTTAGAAGCTAAAGCAAAATACACTAAAATGAAAAAATTCAGTCTGTATGGGGAACGATAGAGAAACAATTGAATTTAGCTTATTGTACAATGGTTTGTTATAAACGATAAAAGGGCAACCCAAATGGATTACCCTTTTATCATTCTAAGATTTTCTAAACCTTTCTAATCAAATATTTAAAAATCCATTAATTCACAATTAATTTAGCATCAAACATTTCTCCATTATAAAAACCTTTTACAATATAAACTCCTTCATTTACCTTGTCTCCATTTTCCATATAACCATCCCAATTAATGGTTTGATTTTCTGAATTTAACACTGATTCAATCTTTTTTAAAGGAAAGCCATTTATATCAAAAACATAAGCATAGACTAATGCATCCTCATTCTTACTGAATTTAATATTAAAATTTGCATTAGAAGGATTTGGATAAACAGTTGGATGCATCGTTTCTTTTTTATCATTAACACCCTTTGAAACTGATGCCACTCCGCCGCCGTTGACATTATAAATTTTCAAATCTACAGCATTAGCAATACCACCTTGTGCGTATAAATCTATCAAATTATTACCCGTAGACGGAAATGAACGTGTCGCAAATGCCAGCTCATTATTTACAAACACCTCAATTACAGAAGCATCAACAAAAATCCTCCAATTCACATTCCCAGCTGGCAAAACATAATTGGTAGATTGGTTTGAAAGAGGAACATCTGTCAATATGGATGATTTACTTCTATCCACTACAAAACTACTGGTCGAATAATCATAATAGATTAATGTTTGCTCACCAGTACCCACATTTTTATTAAGTGAAAAACCTACTTTAGTGGCAGTGCCACGATCAATAGTTGCTACAATTTCATATTGTGAACCGGAAGCTCCATTTAATACGTTCGAAGAAGACTGACTAAAGCTCACATTGGAGAAATTTGCAGCACCTCCTCTTAACTTCAATAAATTAGGATGAGGCACTTGTTTTATTTTACCATTTACAAGAGTCCAAACTCTTGGCAAACTGAAAACATGAGCCCAACCTTGAGCTTTTTCCTTAGCAGAGGTAACGCCGTCGGGAATTATTCCAATTGCAGTTAAGTTACCGCTAGCATCAGGAGCGATGGAAGGAGATAACAACTGATTTATAATATCTAGTCGTTCTGGAACTGCATTATCTCTTACAAATTGAGAACCATTAAAACTACCAGACCAATATAAAGCATTTGCATTTGGAAGCTTATTTATCAATACAATTGATTTGGTACCAAAGTTATAGTAAATAGGCATTTCCCAAAAATCCCCAGTTCCGTCTACCGAAGGATTCCCTTCCAGCATAGTCCCTTGTAGTGACCATTGTGTAAAATCTCCACCTGCAGATTTATACAAAAACAATCCTCCTCTTGGAGTACCGGCTCTCAGTCCGGTTCCTATCATCATATACCACTCCGAACCATTTTGAAATACAAATGGGTCTCTAAAGTCTGCATTCGCAATTGAAGTTGGGGCATTTGTTATAATTGGATCACCATTTTTTTTCCAAACATCGTATGGAGAAGTTGAAGTTGCAAGCCCAATTCCTGCTCTGGATTTATTTACACCAGTATAAAAAATAAAAGGCTCTCCATTTTTAATTACGGCATGACCAGACCAAATCCCTACTTCATCAAATCCTGGTTGTGGCCACAATACTTGTGTTTTTTCATTCCAGCTCACAAGATCATCACTCACATAATGTCCCCAATTGATGTGTTCTAAATAGGGACCATTAAAATTTCTTTGACTAAAGATATGGTATTTATTATCCACATAGATCAAACCATGAGGTTCATTAGACCAAGCTGCCGAAGGCATTAAATGGTATTTAGGCCTATGAATATCATTTGCAAATCTAACCTCGGTTGGTATTTTTAAAATAGGTTCCGAAGGAGTGACAGCATTAAATTGCGCCAAAATTTCAGCAGCGGTTAGATTTTTATCCCAAACCGAAACTTTATCAATAGCACCTGTTAGGCCATTAGTATCAAATCCTGCTACAGTTTTGATTTTCGATTCTTTTCCAATATATATTGTTGCATTACTATCCCAAGAAAGAGCACCGCCTGGAAACGTTATATCTTTTATTTTAGTACCATTAAGAAACAAAGTGGCAGTTCCTTGACCAGCATTTATATTTAATGCCAAAAAACTCCATTTTTTAAGTTCAATTTCTTTGTCCGAAAGAATTTGAATCAACTGAGTTCCTACTTTAAATTGACCTATAACTCTTCCGTGGTGATTGATTCCAAATGCTGCTCCTGAACTATTAGTAGTATTTACATTTGAAAAAATGGCAGCATTAGTGTTTTCTGTAAGTGGATCTAAATCTTTTCTTTGAACAGGAAATGCCGATGGTGCAATCCATCCTGAAATACAAACTTGACTTGTTGGGTAAGTTACTTTTGCATTTCCAGTTGCCCAGCCATAATAACCATTTACCCTTAATGCATTACCCTCTACTCCAACAATTCTTTCTGCAGAATTTATTGGGCCATTTATAGTAAAACTGGATTTGGTTTTACTTTCGTCTAATGATTGCCCGGAACTCTCATTAAAACCAAAAGAAAGTATTTCAGTTGCCGAATTTGGGACTGGAGGGGTTATTGGAGTGGGATCCGGAGCTGGATCTTTTTTCGTTTTGCAGCTCAAAACTGCTAAGCTTGCAAATAATACAATTATATACTTTTTCATTTTTATTATTTTCAATAAAACTACAAAAGCAATATAACGTTATAGTTAGATAATGTTACATTGCCATTTTTATCGAAATAAAAAACAAAAACCACTGTAAAACAAAGATTTAACAAATAAAAAAACAAATACGATCATTCTAAAAAAACAGCAAAATTGTAATTATTCTAAAAATGTAACACGTCATTTTTATTAAACATTCCTAAAATCCTTAGGCGAAATAGAATATTTGCTTTTAAAAGTCGTAGAAAAATAATTTGGAGAAGCGAAACCGCAAGAGTATGCAATTTCTGAAATATTTAAAGTGGTAGATTTTAACATCTCTCTAGATTTCTCAAGCCTATAATTATTTATATAATCTCCAACCCCTATGCCTAATACCCCTTTTACTTTTCGATACAATTGAACTCTTGATATATTCAATGACGCAGCAAGATCTTCAACTGAAAATGTTGAATCATCAAAATTTTTATCTATAAACAAGTCTATTTTATTCAGAAATTCTTTTTCAATTAAGTCAAAACCTTTTATATCTGTTTGTACTGGTGTCTTTGCATTCGTGTAAAAATATCTTAATTTTTCCCTATTAAATAGCAAACCTTTTATTGCTTGTTTTAATACTTGTAAATTGAAAGGTTTTGTCAAAAATAAATCTGCCCCTACTTCCAAAGCTTTAATATTGGTTTCGTAATCATCTGAAGCAGTTAATATAATTGTCGGAATATGCGAAGTAAGAAAGTTTGCTTTTAAGATTTCACAAATTTCAAAACCATTCTTTTCCGGTAAATTTAAATCGCATACAACAACATCCGGTATGGTTGCCAATACTCGTTCTATAGAATCACTCCCATCACATTTAAAAACATTGTAATTTTCACTTAGTTTAGATGAAATAAAATCCAAAACTTCTACATTATCCTCTATGATTAAAATCGTTTGCTTATTTTCATCAAATAAAGGGGAATTAACTTCATTTAAAGTTTTATCCAAATAATTATATTCATAATCGTTTTCAAAATTTTGATCATTCGAATTTTCAATTATCTCTTCTCTATTAAAATGATCACTTCCCAATTTTAAAGTTAAAGTAAAATGTGTTCCTTTATTTGAATTAACTTCTATTGAACCTTTATGTAAATCCATAAAGTTTTTAGATAAATTCAGTCCAACACCAGACCCGTTTTTATAATTATTAGACCCTTTGAAAAAAGGTATAAAAACATTGGCCAAATCCTTTTCTGGTATTCCAATTCCAGAATCTTTAAAATGTATTTTCACTATTCCAAGCTCTTTCTCCTCTACAATAGATACCTCAATTTTACCATTATCAGGAGTAAATTTAAAACTATTGGACAATAAATTATAATATACCTTGTCTATTAAATTTTGATCTATATATACCTCTAAACCTTTATTGTTCGTAGAAAAATCAAATTTTATATTTCTTCTTAAAGCTTCTCTTTCAAACTCTTTGACTATTTTTTTTGAAAAGCTCCAAAGATTTATTTTGTAAACTTTTATAGCAAAGTTTTGATTTTCGCCTTTTCTAAAATCAAGTAGCTGATTAATCAGCCGTAGCAGTCTTTTAGAATTATTATACATTAAATCCAAATCTTTTTTTACGGTATTATTTTTATTTTGAAATTCATCATGTAAGGATTCAATAGAACTTAAGATCAATGTCAAAGGAGTCTTAAACTCATGAGAAAGTCCAGTAAAAAAATTAATTTTAGCTTCATTACTGATTTTTAACTTATTGGCATATAATTCAATTTCATCTTTTTGATTTACAATTTTAATGTTTGTTTTTTCTAATTCTTTCTTTTTACTGCGCAGTTTCATACCCGAATAAATACTAAAGACAGCCAGACTAAAAATTAGTAAACTAAAAAAAACAATCACTAACAGAAGATTTCTTTGAGTCGAATATTTTTTCTCCTGTTCTTTAATTTTATTTTGCTGCAATTCAATATCTGATTGCTGAACCGAAATTTTATCAAATTGATTACTCATTATATCAGCATTCAGAGAATCAATTAAAGTCGTATTAAGGATATTGTTTTTAGAAACTATTTCTTTATTCGCAAGCTTAATAGCAAGCTTAATAGCTTCACTGCCACCCGTTGGGTATAATATGGTTGCTGTTAGCTTACCATCTTTAACAGCCTGTATTCCTCCGTTTGGATCATTCAATCCGTCTATTCCAATGAATTTTATACTATTTTCTCTACCTTTTCGTTTCGCTACTTCCCATGCCTGAAGCGCAATAATATCATTAAAAGCAAAGACGTAATCTATTTTTGGCATACTATCCAGGACCTTGCTAAAATTATTATTTAATGCTTCCAAATTTGGAGCGCTAATAACTATCTTTTTAATGTTCGGATATCGGTCAATAATTTGTTTAAACCCTAAGCTTCTCTCAATACTAGGTGAAATATCAGTCGTTGCCTTAATTTCAAGAATATTGGCACGAGCATTAGACATAGAAACAATATACTTTCCAGCGATATGGCCTACCTCAACATTATCAGCTCCTAAAAATGAAGTATAATTGGATGTATTGACTTTTCTATCGACGATAATTACAGGGATTCCTTTTTGATTTGCTTTTTCAATTACAGGTACTATAGAATCTGAACCGTATGGAGCCACTATTAAAACATCCAATTGGTTTTTCATCATTTTTTCAATATCGCCAATCTGTCTTTTTGTACTTCCATCTGCATTAGAAATAATTAAGTCGATTTCTGGATGAAGAGAAGCTTCCACCATCATTGTATTATCCATAGATTTTCTCCAACTATCTTCTTCAGAGATACTTTGTGAAAATCCAATAATAATCCTTTTTTGATTATCTTCTTTTGAGGTACAGGAAAACAATATAATTAAGACTAATGATATATATATTCTTCTTGACATAAAATTTAGGGTATTTGTAGAATCAATATTGAGTAATTTTAGAATTCAATTTGGCTAAATTTGACTCATCTTTTAATGAAAAAAAATAAAAAATTTTTTACTCAATAAAAAAGGAGCCAATAATATTGAGAAATTATTTTAAATAGGTAATTTAATAAGCTCAATCGAAGTTTGAACAAAAGTAATTATTTTTAGAATAAATATAAGAATCTTATATGGTTTTCTTTAATTACCAAAGAGAATTACTAATTCATGAAATGATCGTTGAAGACCTAGTATCTGTTCAAAATACACTGTTTACAAAAGAAGAGCAGTAATATTTAAATTTCTACCTTACTAAAAAGGACTTTACAAATGGACTAGACATAAGGAACAAGTTCCTGCATGGAACAAATTCTCCATCGGAAGACTCTAAAAGACATGATTATTATTTGCTTTTAAAACTGCTAATACGACTTGACGAGTTATAAGTACCATAAACACTAACGATATTTAATCCTAAATATTTACAGGAATATTAAGCAAACGCTCCAAATCTTGTATAAAAAAGTTCGACATTTGTTCGGATGCGGCTAATGGACTGAACAGTTCGAGCCAACATTTTTCCTTAATGGATTAGATTTCTTATAGTCCTGTAACTAATAATCATTAGAAATTAAAAGCCAAACTCCCCCTTTAAAAGACATCTTTTAACTCCAATATTGATAATAAATACTTTTACATGAGATTTAAATAATAAATCACCATGAAGCCATTTACTTTTGACCAAATACCTGTAATGATGAACAAGATTCATGATAAATTGGAGCATTTGGAAAAACTTATTTTAAGAATCTCTAATACAAAAGAAGATAAGGAAGATATTCTAAACATTGAAGAAGCCTCTAAACTTTTAAATCTATCAGTCTCCACAATCTACAGTAAAGTAAGAAGGAAATTCCAGTTAATAAGCAAGGCAAACGGATTTATTTCTACAGACATGAGTTAATGCAATGGATTAAATCAGGTCGGATAAAGACTTATTTAGAAATCAAAAATGATATTGAAAAAAGGTCAAAAGTCAAATATTTAGATTTTTGACCTTTTTACTTTTTAATCCTCATGTCTAAGTACTCTAATCATACATTACATAGCTTTTTTATATTAGTGATATAATCAATATTCAAAGTTTATAATTATTTTTGTGTAAACAACTCCTATGAGTTTAAGTTGTCTTGATAAGGATACTTTGTTTTATTTTGCGATAGTTTGCTTTAAATTGTACCAGTAAAGTTGAAAACCCTATTAAAGTAAGGAAACTTATTTTCTGCATTGGGAAGTAGCGCATCAGTAGCTATTATGATAGCTAAAAACTATGTAATGATACCTTGCATGTCCTTTTCTTTTGATTAAATTATTAAATATTGTGTATTTGTTTTGAGAACGGTTAATTCGGTATCACTACAAATGTTACAAGTTCTTGTATAATCTTTACAAATTTGACTTTTGGTATGGCTACATTTTCTACAAACATATTGTTCCGACCATTTAATATTTGAGAGCTATTCTCTACAATCTTGGTCTCTATTGAAGCGTTTGGTAAACTCTATAAGATTTTGGCCTTTGAATATTTCCATTTTTCCTATATTTTATAAGATTTTAAAGATATGAAATTAAATGCCGGCTGCATTACTACTTTTTATTTACAATATGTCCAAAACATATAAAATGGCACACGTATAAAACAGATTTTGCACAGTTTTCAATAGAATTCTTAATACGATATATAAAAATCCGTTCTAATCTGTTTTATCCGTTTCATTCGTGGCAAATTGGATTGTTTAATAACATTGTAAAGCAGTATTTGTTTTTTAAAAGCGAATGCCTGTGATTAAGTGTCAATGCATTGAATAGTTGGGAAAAATTATTACATTTGAAATCAATGTCCTTTTTTACTTATAATGTTCCACATACTACGAAAAATTATTTTAATTAGTTTTTTATCTTTTTCCTACACTTCAATAGCACAAGAAAAAGATAAAAGCTATAATCATAGATTAAAGACGAATACTCTTGAACTTCAGGAAAAAAAAATTACTGACGAAGCAGTTAAACTACTCAACAATAACGAGGATAAAAAAGCATACATAACTGTACACCGCCTTTTAAAAAAAACGAAAACAATACAGACTTTAACTAATGCCAACATAATTTTAGCCCAATATTTCAATAAAAAATCCAGTATTGATTCCTCTCTATTTTATACCAATCAAGCCTTAAAATTTAATACTATTGCTAATGATTCTCTTCGCTATCGCCTTTATTCTTTAGGTTATAATTTATTAGCTATCAACAATAGAAAAAAAGGTCTTTTGGATGAAAGCAAAAAATGGCATCTCAAAGGGATTGAAGCATCTCAAAAATACAAAGAAACCAATTTGTATTATACGAATTTGCATGGTTTAGCATTAATCTATAGCGATTTAGGAGATTATACAAACGCTCTAAAACTGTTTAAAGAATGCTTAGATTACAAGCAAGATCAAGAAATAATTCTGGGAAGCTACATCAATATTAGCGATATTTATAGTGAAATGAAGGAATATGATAAATCTAATTCCTATTTACATAAGGCAAAAATATTAAGTGAAAAAAATAATAACTATCAAGGTAAAGCTGTTGTTGCTATTAGTTTGGCAACCAATTATCAGTTGCAAAACAAAATAAAGGAAGCCATTCCTTTATTTAATGAAACGATCAAAATTGCCGATAAAAACGAATTGCCTCAAATAGCCATTATCGCACGGTTGAATTTGGGTAAAATACTTTTGGATCAAAACAAATTAGAAGAAGCCGAAATTATTTTTACCAGCGCTTTAAATGATGCCGTCAAATTAGGTTATTTAAATGAACAAAATCAGATTTATAATTATCTGAAAGACATTTCCATTGCCCAAAATGATTATAAAACTGCCTATCATTTCACCAACGAATCCTCTAAAATAAAAGATTCAATTGTTCATCTTCAAAAGGATGAAGAAATTAATGAGTTGGAAGTCAAATACAAAACATGGCAGAATGAAAAAGAAATAAAAGTATTGCAGGTCGAAAATAAAGCCAAAATATTGGAACTGAAAAATAATGAAGAAGCGTTGGCTTACCTAAACCTTCAAAAAGAAATTAATCAAAAGAGGAACGAAAATAAAATCTTAAGTCTGCATAATATTTCACAAAAGAAAGCCAGTGAAATTACTTCACTCAAAAAAGATCAACTACTGAAAACAGCTGAAATTAATTCGGAAAAACAAACTAAAAAAATAACTTTTATTTCTTTTACGGCTCTTTTAATTCCAGTTATTGGTTTGCTCTTTTTGTATTATCAAAGGCTAAAAACACAACGATTATTGAACCAAAAGGAAAAAGATATAAGTGAACAAAAAATAATTTCGCTCGTAAAAGATCAAGAGTTAAAATTAATAAAAGCAGCCGTAAAGGGACAGAATAAAGCACGAACAAAAATTGCCAAAGAACTACACGATAGTATTGGCGGTAATCTCGCAGCCATAAAATTACAACTTAACACAATTGCAACCAAACCAGATACTGTTCAAATCATCCAAAAACAATTGGATGAAACCTATCAGCAAGTTAGAGATTTGTCTCACAATTTGATTCCTGAAAAATTTAGTCAAAATAATTTTTGCACTCTTCTGGAAGAATACCAAAAAAATCTGGCTGGAATAAACAACTTAAAAACTTCTTTTGTGGCTTACCCAAGATCCGAAATTGATTTAATAGCCGAAAATCTGCAAATGGAAATCTACAAAATCATTCAAGAATTGGTCACCAATACACTCAAACACGCCAAGGCAACAACAATTGAACTGCAACTTAATTGTATAGAAAACAACCTCAACATTTTGTTTGAGGACAACGGAATTGGGTTCGATCCTCAAAAAAGAGAAACAGGAATTGGTTTCAAAAATATCAATAGCCGATTGAATACAATATCGGGGTCGATGCAAATTGACTCCATGGAAAAACGGGGAACTATTATAAACATTGAAATTCCTTTGAGTAAAATCCCAAATTAAAACCAAAGTATAGAGCATGGAAAAAATTAAAATCATTATTGCCGATGACCATACCATGTTTCTTCAAGGTATCGTTTCATTATTAGAAAATGAAGAAAACATTACCATTTTGGGGAAAGCGGAAAACGGGAAAGCGGTTTTCAAAATAATGGAAAATTCCATTCCTGATATTATATTGCTGGACATAAGCATGCCCGAAATGGACGGAATTGAAGTGACCAAAATTATAAAACAAAAATACCCTACTATCAAAATATTGATTGTAAGCACACACAGCAATACTCAAATGATTGCCAAACTCATTCGCATGGGTGCCGATGGCTATTTATTGAAAAATGCTGAAAAAAGAGAACTTCTCCACGCGATTCAAACCATTCAAAACGGGGAAACTTATTTTTGCAAGGAAGCCGTAGAAAAAAATGACGAAAACAATTCGAAAATAAAAAGCGAAACCTTACAGATAACCGAATTGAGTAGTAGAGAAAAAGAAATTTTGGTGCTTATAGCCCAAGAATTTACGGGTAATGAGATTGCCGAAAAAACTTTTATAAGCCTGAACACGGTTAATACCCACCGCCGTAATTTGATTTCAAAATTAAATGTAAAAAATACAGCGGGATTAGTAAAATATGCTATCGAATACGGGTTGCTCGATTGAACCAAACTACCTTTCAAATCCTTTTCCAAGACGATAATTTAAAACAAGACTATGTGTGTTGTTAATAGTAGCACTTTCCAATGAATAGTTGTACGAATACATAATTCTCCAGTGATCGAATAAATAAAAACCAGCAAGGAAATTCACGGCTGAACAGCTTCTGTAACCTGCTCCGACTTCGACTATGTTTTTATAATTAGCCATTAAATTAAAATCGACTTGAAGCGGAGCTCCAGAGACATATTTTATCAAAGTACTTGGGTTAATCAGTACTTCTTCAAATTGATTGGTAAAAAAACGATAGCCCAGATACCCATAATAATTGCTTTTTATATTTAGATTCGTCTCATTAGATAAAGAAGAACCAAATAGATTGGGAGCTGAGAGGCCTAAATAAAAGTGATCTTTATTATACAAAAAACCAACTCCTATGTTGGGTATTAACGTATGAATGTTTTCTTGAAAATTAGGATCATTTTCAATTCCTAATTCCAATAATTTTTCATCGTATATAGAACCTCCTGCAGTAATTCCAAAAGAAATAATATTAGGGTCATAAGCCCACCATTTGCCTTGAGCATATTCGGAATCAAAAAAAATTTTATAGGAGTAAGCACCAAAAAAATTGGTAACGCTTGAAACTCCAATTTGATCCCTGGAGACTCCGCCAGCTAGCCCTACGTGTTTGGACCGTAAAGGAGCGTTTACTGTCAATTGGGTATCTCTGGCACCTCCTTCTATGGCGTGAAAATTACCAGTACTTATTACTGTGACATCAATATCTTCATAATAACCTGCATGTGCTGGATTTAGGACGACAGTATTGTAATTATAGTTTGTAAAAATTGGTGTTTGTTGTCCCTGAATTGTATTGGATACTATTCCAAATGCAATCAGGATAGTTAGCTTAAAATAATTTGGATTCATTAATTATCGTTTTAAAACAAGGAAACCCTTGTGCTTTTTTAAATGAGATGTTGTTTCGGTTTTTATTTCAAAAAAGTAAGTTCCTTCCGGAAGCAAATCGGCTCCAAGGTTTCTTTTTCTATTAGCAACACCGGTAAAAACATTGGTGGTGTTGTTATATCCCTTTATTTGAAATACTAAGTCCCCCCATCGGTTATAAATGGAGACTTCATTTTTAGGATATTGATCTATTGTGTCAATAAACCAAAATTCATTTATCCCATCATTATCTGGTGAAAATCCATATTTTGTATCGTCTTTTTGTAGTGATTCTACATAAATGGTTATAGCATCTTCAGCCGAACAGCCCTCAATGTTTTTGAAAATAACGCTATATGTAGTCGTTTCTAATGGACTGGCAATAGGATTACTGATTGATGAATTATTCAATCCCATTGTTGAACTCCAATTAAAACTTCCCGAACTTGTTGCAACAGCCTGAAGTGATACTTCTTCTCCTTCCTTGATGTAAACATCGCTACCCGCATTTACCGAAACTGAATTTTCGAATAATTTGAAACTGCACTTTGAATTATTTTTACTGGCATCTGTTGTCGTTATCGTAACTGTCATCCCAACTGTAAAAGGACTTCCTGCCAGTGGACTTTGTGTAACAATAGGGTTGGTATCTTGATTGTCTTTAACTGTTACTAACGCTGTATAATCATGAATTTTTGTTGTAGAGCAAGCTATGTATTGGTCAGACAAACATGTTATTTTTGGAGGCTCCGTATCTGCTATTTCATTTACGGCAAAAGAGCAAGAGCCTATATTTCCCGAAACATCTTTGGCCGAAATCACGACCGTCATTCCATTTGTAAAAAGACTTCCTGCTACTGGACTTTGAGTAATTATTGGTGAAGCATCACAATTATCGCTAACCGTAACGGTAGAAATATAACTTGGCAACACTGCTCCTGAAATGAGGGTTTTGTTTCCCATGCAAGTGATTACAGGTTTCGTAACATCTGCGGAAGCGTTGACCAAAAAACTGCAGGTTTTTGTATTATTCGAAGCGTCTTTGGCCGTCATTGTAATTGTCATTCCATCCACAAAAGGACTTCCTGCTACAGGGCTTTGTGTTACAGTTGGCGAAGCATCGCAATTGTCGGTGGCGGTGATTAATGCGGTGTAATTTGGAATTGTTGCACCGCAGGATAATGTTTGGTTGCCAATGCAAGTAATGACTGGCTTA
>CAUPKA010000047.1:0-27562 GCA_963511725.1 uncultured Flavobacterium sp. | reverse complement strand
GTTTCAAGAAAAGCAAGTTTTTTCAAAAAAATACTACCCGACAGGGTGGAGATTTTATTGAAAACCGTAGGCTTGAACTTTCTTTTCTTGAAACTGGAGCTTACCTTTACTTTCTTTTTATTTATTTTTTTATTTTCCTTTCCACAGTAAAGTTGTTATGAAATGGTGGCTAAAAAAGTTGATTTGGAAGATGGAAGCTCTTCAGAAAGGGTATGGATTTAAAAGAGGAAAAAGAAATAGTACATCAATTCCTATTATTTTCCTGTTTTAAAATCCATACTCTTTCCTTCCTATTTGATTTTGTGGGTATTAAAAATCACTTACGTGGTGTTTTAGTTTAATCCGAAAGGTTTTGTGATTTTCAATACTTACAAAAACAATGAAAAAATAATTCCTAGTGCGATGAGGCAGTAGCGCAGGCAAGTGTGTGGTTTTTTATTTGCTTACTGGGGTGTTTCTGATAGTTTTTGTGATGGCTTGATGCCTAATTTAGTTAGCAGTATTCAGTGTTCAGTTTACAGAAAAAATTGTTTGGAAGTAGTATGGCATCTGGCCATCGTGAAAACAATTACTTTGATAGTTCTGGCAAATAAAAAATCACACTCTTGCTGGCTTTTTGGTTTTGTGGGTGCCGAAAATAGCAAAATCAAAATTTGCAGATTACAGAAAATATTCCCTGCTATTTTTGGTACTTACAAAAGCAATGCAAATACTACCGATGTATGCGGTTTGTAGCAAAAAACATTGATATGTTCTTATGAAAATAAAATATTTACTTTAATAATAAAGTTAAATCGAAGCGATGATTGGGGTTTGTGAAGGACGGTTTTTTGAGCGGCTGGGTGATGCGATGGGAGCTGCTCAAAAAGTTGTCCTAGAGCAAACCCCTTGCGCGTTGGCTGTGCGGCTGTTTTACATAAATGATATTATAGCTTCATTGCAAAAACCAAAAAAACAATAACAAAGCTTTGTAATGAACTATAATACTCAATTATGTAACACAGCTTTGGGAAAGTTTTTGTTGCCCTACCTATTAATTTCCTTTGAAAGATCAACATTCTAGGACGTACAAAAACTTTTGGAGCGTTGGCAAAGGAGTGCCTTATGAAATGTACAACTTCCTTTTTACCACCGAACGAAAAAGAATGTTCTCGTTATTAGAAATGTAATTAGTGAAATGAAGCAAACAAAGATATGAGTCAGGAGACATAGTAATCGGAGAAACATAAGATTTTCAAAAAACGAAAAATTCACTTTACAACTGCACTAGCTACATCCCATCCAATGCTTTCAACATTGCTATAATTATTCACTTTCAATTTAAATTCTTTTTGGGTATTAGGACCAAAAAAATCATAAATAGTATATTGTTCTCGGTTAATTTCTGAATTGGTTTTACTGTAAAAAATAACATCAATCACTACATCCTTATATGTAGTTACAGTAGCTTTATTGTGGATAACACCATTAATTTTTAATTTGTCACCTAGAAGATTTGGATGGTATTTACCGTCAGCATTCAAATAATTTACAGGATCAGCTGCTTCCATTTCTGCTATATTGATAACACTTTCTTCATAGGTAGAAGGACTATCACTTTTATCTGCATAGTTCATAATTATGGCAAGTACAATGAAAGCAATAATTAAACAACCTATTATTTTGGCTGCTTTCCAAAACCAATGTGTTTTTTTCTTGTCAGCAACTAGAGGCTGTTTAATTTCAGCTTTCTTGATGATAGGAGGAGGAACAACTGTCAAAATACTTTTCAGTTCTTCTACTTCTCCTGCTGTTGACCAATCCTGCATACCTTCATGCCAAATTTGTGTATCTTTTTTTATTCCTTTGATTTTTAATTCATCTAAATCAAAAGGACCAATATTTTCGATGCCATTGTGTAAGTAATATTTTTTCATGTATATGGGATGGTTATTCTGTGAACTTAGCAGGACAAAATCCGAACCTTTTGCTAGAACATCTACAGAAATTAGGTGATTTATTGTTAAACTTTTAAATAAATGTTCATACCTACTAGTTTCGTTTTTTTATCACATCCAACAAAGGTGTTTAACATTCAGCAACAATTACCGAATTGATACCAATACCATATTTCACTTCAGTGTTTTAATAAGCCTGTTGGAATTTAAAAGTAAAACATTATTATTTAGATACGACAGAGCTAAAAAATAAATTCATACAAAATAAATATTCATTTTTTAATTTAATGTTTTTGAATGTTTTAATTTCGTCCTTTACATAATAAAATATTTTAATATCATACTCGAAATAATATAATGCATTAAATATTATAGTAAGTTTGTAAATACATAACTGGATACAAAAAAGAAAGACAAGATGAGTTTAAAAGACATATTAGACGTTAGTAAAGATAAAAATCTTTCTGGGCAAAAATGGCATATTATAAGACAGACTATTACTAAATGCCTCTTATCAAATGGCAATGCCACAATTGCCGAATTAAGCTCAGAATTACAGTCGAGTGTTCCAACGGTTACCAAGGCTGTAAACGAATTGTTGGTTGAAGGTTATGTAATAGATATGGGGAAAATCACTAATAGCGGAGGAAGACGGCCATCTTTATATAGCATCAATCCAACTTGCGCTTACTTTTTAGGTGTTGAAGTTGGTATTTCAAGCATGTCTATGGGATTGCAGAATATCAAAAACGAATTAGTCAGCGTTGAACTTGGAACCTCTTTTATCTTAGAAAATACTCAAGACTCCTTATTAAAATTTTGCGCTCTGATCAATTCATTTATTGAAGACAGTTCAGTAGAAAAAAAGATGATTGTTGGTGCCTGCATTAACTTCTCTGGACGAATAAATTCTATGGAAGGCTTTAGCTATAATTATTTTTATAGCGAAAACAGGCCTTTAACTGAAATCATTTCAGATAGGATTGGTTTGCCGGTCCACTTAGAAAATGATACCCGAGCAATGGCTTTTGGCGAGTATTGCGGTGGAGCTGTTGATGATGAGCAGAATATAATATTTGTCAACTACAGTTGGGGGGTTGCAATTGGTATCATAACTGACGGGAAATTATATTATGGCAAATCGGGCTATTCTGGTGAGTTTGGTCATAGTAATATTTTTGATAACGAAATTATGTGTCAATGCGGCAAGGTTGGATGTCTGGAAACAGAAATTTCAGGCTGGTCATTGGTTAATCAATTCAAGAAAGCAATAAAAGAAGGCAAACAATCAAAAATAGTTCTTGACGATAGTTCGCCTGCGCTGCAGCATCATGCTATTATTGCAGGAGCAGTAAATTTAGAAGACAGTCTGTGTGTTGAATTGGTCACAAAACAAAGCGAAAAAATGGGACGTTA
The DNA here is from genome assembly GCA_963511725.1 of uncultured Flavobacterium sp. Lineage (GTDB taxonomy): Bacteria > Bacteroidota > Bacteroidia > Flavobacteriales > Flavobacteriaceae > Flavobacterium. Next base: position 24,209 of record CAUPKA010000047.1, on the reverse strand, counting down.
TTTATCTGTCCTGCTTAATATTTTCAATCCCGAATTGTTAGTAATCGGTGGTGACTTTGCCCAGCTTGGCGATTATGCACTTTTGCCTATCCAATCGTCTTTAAAAAAGCACTCCTTGGGATTAGTCAACAGGGATATGAAACTAAAAAAATCAACTTTAGGCCGAAGAGCTGGCGTTATCGGCGCTTGCTGTGTCATAAAAGAAAAAATGCTATCTACTCTGATTAACAGTTAAAAATAATATTATTTTAATTATTAAAATATTTTAATAATAATAGTTTATATATTAAAATATTTTATATATTTACACCGTGATAGTGATTTTATAGATAAATAATCCGGTGTTTAGCTTATTTACTCACTATCTCAACAGTGAAACTATTAAAATGTAATATATTTTACAAAACAAATTCTCACTACTATTTGTGTTTAAAAGACATAAATAGATATCAAGAGCCACATTCAATTAATAAGATCAAAGGAGAGGAATCTCTTTTAAAAAGTATTCATTTGTAAATTCCAAAAAAAAAAGCCAGCCAATGTTGAAGCATAGCTGACTTTGTTTCCAAATCTTGGAAAATATAGGAAAACAAATAAATAACCGTTTCGCAGTAATTTTTTATTAACCAAAGACCACAAAAGTATGAAATTTTTCATTCAAAACAAGTCAAAAAATCCTTGGCTTACGTACAGAAAATGGAATGTTATTAAATTATCTTCTATTTTACTTTTAGCACCGACAATGCAAATGGCAGCAGAAACCTTATCAAACAAGGTAACCGCTTACAAAAAGAACGAATCAACCGCAATAGTTGATGTCTCAACGAAATTTAATTTAGTTGAAAAGAAAATAACTGGTATAGTTACAAATGAAAAGGGAGAGGCAATTCCTGGAGTTAATATTGTTGCCAAAGGAACTACTATTAGTACTCAAACTGATTTTGACGGATCATTTACAATAGATATTCCTGATACTGTTACCACTTTAGTTGTTACTTATATTGGTCTGCAGGATCAAGAAGTTACTATTGGAAATAATCCGCTTACTGTTGTAATGAAAGAAGTTGGACAATTAATGAATGAGGTTCTAGTTGTTGGATATGGAAAACAAAACCGTAGAACGGTGAGTACTTCTATATCTAAATTAGACAAAAAAGTATTAGAAAATGTACCTTATTCGAATGTAACACAAGCCTTGCAGGGATCGGTAACAGGAGTTGTTGTTCGTACTGCAAATGGACAGCCAGGTAAAGCATCTAATATTTTAATACGTGGAGGTACTTCTATCGATAATCCTACAGGTGCAACACCTCTTTATATTGTTGATGGAATACTTCGTTCCCAGATTGATGATATCAATTCTTTGGATATTGCTTCATTACAAGTATTAAAAGATGCTGCAGCAACTTCAATCTACGGAGCACGTGCTTCCAATGGTGTTGTTATTATTACAACTTCGACAGGAAAAGCCGGAAAAACAAAAATCACTTACAATGTCTCTACTCAAGGCAGTCAAGTAGGCAAAAAATATAATTTTTTAGACGGTGGAGATTATATTAGATTGCAACGTCAAGGACTTTATAATGCAGCCGAACTTGCCGGACTTACTACCAGTACCGGGATTTCGAGACTTGGACAATTGACAGGTGCAACTCCAGCAGGAACAGGAAATAATTTATTAAACAATACTCCTTTTGCGACTTTGCTTAAATCTAATCTGGACGCTACAACTATTAGCGGCCTGCAAGCCAAAGGATGGCAGGAAATGCAAGACCCATTAAACGGAGCAAATACAATTATGTATAAAAGTACTGATTGGAATGATGTCATATTCCAAAATGCTTTTACTCAAAATCATCATTTAGGAATAAGCGGCGGTGGCGATACTGGAGTATTTGATTTAAGTTTAGGATATCTGAAAGGCGACGGAATCACTATATTCACTGGTTACGAAAGATTTACAACTAAATTTAATGCTTCCTTAAAAGTAGCAGATAACTTTACATTAAACGGAAAAGTTCTTTATTCCAGATCAAATAACAATCAAGTTGTATCGAATAGTGTAGTTTTCAGCAGGTATTTAGGAAACTCTCCTACAACAAAATTATATTTAGAAGATGGGACATTGGCTCCTGGCCAAAACAACATCAACGGAAATCCTTTATACCAAATGGGTAAAGTAAAAGGAATCAATGAAAACAACAAATTGCAGATGAGTGTTGATGGCGAATTGAAACTTGCAAAAGATTTCACTTTTACTCCATTATTAGGTATATATACTGAAAATGACAACAACAACACCTTCCAGCAGGCATTTTTGAGCGGAAACAGTGGTTTGATGGATAATACACGTACTGCAACAAGATTAAGCAATCAGCTTACTCAGGTTCAATACGAAGGGGTTTTTGATTACAGTAAAAACTTTGATAAAATTGGTGATTTTAATGCCAAGCTAGGAGGGTCTGTTTACGACCGAACAATAAAAACATTCAATGCTGCTGGAAAAGGAAGCCCGTCGGATCTTGCTCAAACATTGGATTCCTCTCCAATACCTGTTTCAGTATATAGCAATAATACAGAATTGGTAATGACTGGTATTTTTGGACGTATCAATTATAATTACAAGAACAGATACTTTGCAACCGGATCATTTCGTTATGATGGCGCCTCCAATTTAGGAGACAACAAATATGGTTTTTTTCCTGGTATCTCAGCAGGATGGAATGCTCATGAAGAAACTTTCTGGAAAGTTATGCCAGAAGCCTTCTCTTCTTTGAAACTTCGTGGAAGTTATGGTGTAAATGGAAATTTAGGAACTTTAGGAGATTTTCAGGCTGGCGGTCTTTATTCTGGTTCAACTAATGGAATTTCTAATAGTTACAACGGTCAAGCTGCTATCTTAAATACGCAGATTGCTAATCCAAATTTAAAATGGGAACAGTCTAGAACTATAAATGGAGGTTTCGATCTTGGATTCAATAATGATAAAATCAGGCTTATAGGAGATTTTTACAACAAAACAACTTCTGATTTGTTAACAAACCTTACACTTCCATCTAATAGCGGTTTCTCAACTGTACTGACAAACTTAGGCGGATTGACTAGTAAAGGTTTCGAATTGGAATTAAATGCTACTCTATATAATCAAAATGATTTATCTATTACTATTGGAGCAAATGTTTCTCATAATACAAACACTGTTTCAACTCTTCCATTTAATGGCAATGCAAATAACAGAATTGGCGGTACTGAAATTTGGGATGCGGCAAGCGGATCATATAAGTTTGTAGGCGGTCTGCAGGAAGGACAAAAAATTGGAGATTTTTATGCTCATAAACAACTGTACATTCTTTCTACACAAGCTCAGGCAGATGCATATAATCTAACTACCCATGATACTTATGTAACAAAATCAGCTGCAAATGGCGGTAATCCAGAGGGCAAAAAATTTGCTGGAGATGCAGTCTTTGAAGATACAGACAAAAACGGCGTAATCGATAGCAGAGATAGAGAATATATGGGCAACATGTTTCCAAAATATGTTGGTGGATTTAATTTCAATGCCAATTACAAAGGTTTTGCGTTAACAGTAAGAACAGATTACTCATTGGGAGCAACAATATATAATGAAAACAGAGTTCGTTACGTAGGCCAATTTCAAGGAAACAATGGTTTATTGGCCGAAAGTGCTCAAGCTTGGCAAAAAGAAGGCGATGTTACAGATGTACCAAGATATCGCTGGGCTGATCAAACCAATCAAAACAACTTATTCCGTTCTGAAGCAAGCGGTGCTGCTTATAACACTAATATGTTCCAAGGAAACAGCAGATATTACGAAAGCGGTGATTATTTATGTCTAAGAGAAATTACTATTGGCTACACTCTTTCAAAAGAAACTGTCAGCAAAATAGGTCTTACAAACATTCGTCTTTATTTAACTGGAAGCAATTTATATTATTTTACGAAATACACTGGATTGAGTCCTGAAGTACAAGGTATTGATGGTGGATCTAGTTTAGGATTAGATTCTGCTGGAGCTACAGGAACGTATCCTGTTCCAAGAAATATTATCCTTGGTTTAAATGTTGGTTTATAATTTAAATAAAAATATCATGAAAAAGAAAATTCATTTATATACAATTCTTTTTATAGCACTTTCACTGTTTAACTCCTGTTCTGATGAATTGGAACTAACCTCGGAAAGCGCCATAACTTCCGAAAATTTCTGGAAGACAGAAGATGATGCAAAAGCTGGAGTAAACGGAATGTACTTCAATTTAAGAACTCAAACCCTTCAAAACTATTATTTACTGGGTGGAGCAAGAAGCGCAGAAATCAAAGCTGGTGTTCAGTCTCCGCTGACTTTGGCAAATTATTACAACAACAACCTTACTGCGCAAAATGTAGATGTTGATTGGGCAGGTTTGTACAAAGTAGTAAATTCAGCTAATTTGGTTTTAAAATATGTTCCGACTATACAATTTAGTCCAACAACATTAAATGACCAAAAAAGATATCTTGCGCAAGCGTATTCTATTCGTGCATTCGCTTATTTTATAATGGCTCGTTCTTGGGGAGGCGTTCCAATTGTAACTGCTCCAACAGAAAACACCAATCAATCGGAGTATATTGTTCCGCGCAATACTATTCAAGAAGTTTTTGCTTTCATCAAATCAGATATAGAATTGGCTATTGCTAATTTCCCTGATGCTTCGAATAATAGAACTCAATTATCATTGCCTTCTGTTTATGCCTTAAAAGCAGATGTAAACTTATGGACAGCAAAACAACTGTCAGGCGGTGCAGCAGATTTGAATACAGCTTTAACAGCAATAAATGCTATTCCAGCTGGACCAGCATTATTGCCAAATTTCAAGGATGTATTTGCCTTTGGCAATAAAGGAAACAATGAAATTGTTTTTGCAGTAAAATATTCATTGGCTGATTTGCCAACGAATGTATCAGACAACTGGAACTCGTTTATGTTTGTAGGGCCTGCCGATATTGCTCCTGTATCTTCTGCAGATGCAACCGCTCTTTTTGGAACTCTAGGTTCTGGTGCTGGTAATGCAGGTATTTCAAGAGTGCAGCCGGATATTAATCATTTTACTTTTTCATCGACTGATACCAGAAAAAATGCTACTTATTTGACATTAATGAATGGTCCGCTACCTGTAGTTACTGGTTTGGTAAAATATAACGGAACAGTGGACGGAGCTTTAAGAAGATTTGTAAGCGATATCATTATTTACCGCTGGGCTGATATTTTATTAATGAAAGCTGAAATTAAAAATGCTTTGGGACAAGATCCATCTACAGAGATGAATCTAGTAATGAAAAGAGCCGATGCTTCTGCTTCATTTACAAACGTTTCTCAGCCTGCTAACGATGATGTGATTTTGAATGAGCGTCTAAAAGAATTGGCTTTCGAAGGAAAATCATGGTGGGATCTAGTTCGTTTTGGAAAAACTGGAAATGTTGCATCCATGACAGCAGGAAAACCAATACTGTTTCCGATATCACAAAATACTATCAATTACAATCCAAAGATTATTCAAAATCCAGGTTACAATCCTTGATTAAAAATTAAATAAATAGAAACAGAAAACCGGAAATTTAAATTTCCGGTTTCTCTAAAACACAAAAGATAATTTATAAAATCAATATTATGAAAATTGAACATTTACAAGGACTTATTTCAGCACCATTCACACCTTTTGATGGCAACGGAAAATTAGATACTAGTATTATTCCAAACTATTACAATTTTTTAAAAAGAAACGGAATAACGGGTGCTTTTATTAATGGTTCTACGGGAGAAGGAGTTTCAATTACTTTGGAAGAAAAGAAAGCAGTTGCACAAGCCTGGGCAGATTGCAGCAATCATGATGCTGACTTTAAAGTGATGGTTTTCCTTGGTGGAACCTGTCTTGCAGACTGTATTGATTTGGCAAAACATGCTTATGAAATTGGTTTATATGCCGTTTCTTTAACTGCTCCCTTTTATTTCAAGCCTGCCAATGTTGATATGCTGGCTGAAGCCTGTATCCAAGTGGGACAAAGTGTGCCTGATATGCCGCTTTACTACTATCACATTCCAGTATTGACGGGTGTAAATTTTGCTATGTTTGATCTAATAAGAGCATTAGACGGGAAACTTCCCAATTTTGCTGGCGTAAAATACACTCATGAAGATTTTATGGATTTTCAAAGCTGCATGAGTTACGAAAACGGCAAATATGACATGCTTTGGGGACGTGACGAAAACATGCTGTCTGCTTTAGTACTGGGAGCAAAAGGTTCTGTAGGAAGCACATTCAATTATGCCGCTCCATTGTACTATGATCTGATAGATGCTTTCAACAATAATGATTTGGTTAAAGCTCGTGAATTACAGCAAAAATCAATCAATATGATTCGTTTACTTGGTAAATATGGTGGAATTTCTGTTGGTAAAGCGTATATGAAAGTTGTTGGTTTTGACCTTGGCGGATTTAGATTACCAGTAAAAAACATGAGTGCCGAACAATTTGAATTATTCAAAAAAGATGTTGAAAGCTTAAATTTTGACAACTTTAAATCCAAATAAAATAGTTCGTTTTATTTTAAAACAAATGCTATGAAAACCTATTTTTTTTCTCTAATCCTTTTACCATTCATTATGTCCACAAACGAAGCTTTTTCCCAAAAAACTGAAATACACCAAATCGAATGGAAAACTGCAGCACAATTGAAAAATGAGGATGGCAGTGTTTCACTAGGCTTCGCTGGACCTATCAACGGCGTCAGCAATGGTGTTCTAATTGTAAGCGGAGGTGCCAACTTTCAAGATAAAATGCCTTGGGAAGGCGGAAAAAAACACTATTCAAAAGAGATTCATGTTTTAGAGAAAATCAAAGGAGAATTTGTCTGGAATAAAAACAGCAGATCAACATTGCCAGAGCCTATCGCCTATTGCGGAAGTACAGCAACCGATTTAGGAATAGTTTATGTAGGCGGCGAAAATGAAAACGGCTTATCAAACAAAGCTTTTATTTTAAAATGGAACACAGAAAAAAAAGAAGTTGAAACAAAAGCTTTGCCAAATTTTCCAATAGCAATTACAAATATTGCTCTTACTCATATCAAAAATGTAGTCTATGCAATTGGTGGTGATGAAGCACAAAAATCTTCGGATTTAGTAGCAAGTCTTGATTTGAACACACCAAAACCAGAATGGCAAATTGCTCCAAAATTGCCTTTGGCTTTGGCCAATGCAACAGCGGTGGTTCAAAAAAACAGGTCAGGCAAAAGTATTTATGTTATCGGCGGAAGAACGAAAACACCTTCAGGAATCAGCGATTTACACAATACAACCTACGCTTTTGATCTTCAAAAACAGATCTGGGAAAAGTGCGCTCCCCTATCCGATGGAAAAAATACCACAAATTTTTCAGCAGGAACTGGTGTTGCAGCAGGAAATCATTCGATCGTGATTGTTGGCGGAGATAATGGACTAGTTTTTCATAAAATAGAAACTTATTTAGCTAAAATTGCACAAACTGTTTCTCAAGAAGAAAAAGCTAAGCTGATAGCCGAAAAAAATATTTTAAACACAACCCACGAAGGATTTTATAAAGGAATCCTGCTCTATAATACACTTACGAATTCATGGTCAAAAATTGGAGATTTACCTTTTCTGGCTCACGTTACAACAACAGCAACACTGTGGGATCATGAAATTGTATTCTCAAATGGAGAGATAAAACCAGGTATTCGAACACCAAATATAATGCTGGGAGCACTAAAATAACAACACTTAAACAGGTTTTAATTTCTTGTATAAAAAAACTAAAACTGATCATAATATACTAAATTACATTCGGTTATGAAAAATAATAAATATTATCCTTGGGTAGTAGTAGGCTTGCTATGGTTTGTTGCGTTGCTGAATTATATGGACAGGCAGATGCTGGCAACCATGCGTCCCTCTATGCAGAACGATATTCAGGAATTGGTTTCGGGTGAGAATTTTGGAAGATTGATGGCTATATTTCTTTGGATTTATGCTTTGATGAGCCCGATTTCAGGCATTATTGCTGACAAACTCAATAGAAAATGGTTAATTGTTGGCAGTCTATTTGTTTGGTCAGCAGTAACCTACACCATGGGGTATGCCGCTACTTACAATGAAGTGTATTGGTTGAGAGCACTTATGGGAGTTAGTGAAGCCTTATATATTCCTGCCGGTTTATCGCTTATAGCCGACTATCATCAGCAAAAAACAAGATCGCTTGCTATTGGGATACACATGACGGGACTCTATGTGGGATCGGCGTTGGGTGGTTTTGGAGCAACAATCGCTGCGGAATATTCCTGGCACGCTACTTTTCATTATTTCGGTTTGGTTGGAGTAGTTTATGCTGTCATTTTAGTTTTCTTTTTAAAAGATAAAAAAGCGCCACAAATAACTACTGTCCATTCTGAAAGCTTTCCTAAAAAGGATAAAATTTCGCTTCTACAAGGTCTGTCGTTGTTATTTACCAATATTTCCTTTTGGATCATTTTATTCTTTTTCTCAATAATAAGTCTGCCGGGATGGGCTACCAAGAACTGGCTTCCCACTCTGTTTTCTGAAAATTTAAACATTCCTATGGAACAGGCAGGACCTTTGGCAACCATTACAATCTCGCTATCATCTTTAATTGGCGTGATATTAGGAGGCATTTTATCTGATAAATGGGTACAGAAAAATATCAAAGGACGTGTATATACAAGTGCCATTGGACTTAGTCTGACAATTCCTGCTTTGTTGCTGATAGGTTTTGGGCACTCTTTATTTCATGTCGTTGGAGCTGCGCTTTGTTTTGGAATAGGATATGGAATGTTTGATGCCAACAATATGCCGATTCTTTGTCAATTTGTCTCTTCGAAATACAGAGGAACAGCGTATGGAGTTTTGAATATGACTGGTGTTGGCTGTGGCGCATTGGTTACCTCATTACTCGGACAATCTTCGGATAATGGAAATTTAGGTTTTGGTTTTGCTTTAATGGCTGGAGTTGTCTTGATCGCTTTAGTAGTTCAAATCAGTTTTCTGCATCCAAAAGCAAATGATTTTGTCGATATCTAAAATTAGGCAAATGTAAATTGGCGGGTTCTTACCGTCAGTAAAAGTTAGTTTTTTAGTTTGGTTATTATCCGTTAAGGCAAAACGGTTTGTTTTGCCTTGACAGGTAATTTGTTGTACCCATTAAAAATCAAAAAAATGAATAATTTAAAAAGAAGCTTGTCCGTATTAATATATTTAATTCTATTGGTGCCTGCTAGCATTTTTGCTCAAAAATCAGTTGTCAAAGTGGCCTGTATAGGAGATTCTGTAACTGCTGGTTATCTTTTATCAGATTTCGCAACGGAGTCGTATCCTTCTCAACTTCAAGTTATGATGGGAAACAATTATGAAGTAAAAAACTTTGGACATAGTGGTGCGACCTTATTAAAAAAAGGAAGTACCCCATATTACAAAACAACTGAATATGCCGATGCCATTGCTTACAGACCTGATATTGCCATTATTCATTTAGGTTTAAATGATACCGATCCAAGAAACTGGCCCAACTACAAAGACGAATTCAAGGCTGATTATTCAGAACTGATAGACGATTTAAAAAAACAAAATCCATCCATACAAATTTACATCAGCCGATTGACGCCTATTTTTAATGAGCATCCTCGTTTTAAATCTGGAACCAGAGATTGGTATTGGCAAATACAGGAACAAATTCCGATGATTGCAAAGGCTAATCAGGTACATTTGATTGACTTTCATGACAAATTATACCATAGGCCTGATCTTTTCCCAGATGCTTTGCATCCAACCAAAGAAGGAGCGGCTATTTTGGCTCAAGCCGTTTATTCTGCGTTAACAAAAGATTTTGGCAAACTAAAACTGGCACCTGTTTTTACAGACAATATGGTTTTACAACGCAACAAACCCATTTCAATTTATGGGACTTCCAATGCAGGCGAAAAGATTGAAGTTAATTTTAAGCAACAAACAAAAACAGCAGTTAGTGATGAATATGGAAATTGGAAAATTACATTTCCAGCAATAGCAGCAGGCGGACCGTATGAAATTAAAATAAATTCGAGTACAGAAAGTATAGTTCTAAAAAACATTTTAATCGGTGATGTTTGGTTCTGTTCTGGACAATCTAATATGGCATTTCAACTTCAAAATTCTGAAAATGGGTCGGAAGAAGTGAAAAAAGCGATACAAAATTCTACCATTCGTTTATTCAACTACAAAGCAATTCAAGAAACAGATGAAAGCAAATGGAATTATAAAACATTGGTCAAAACCAATCAATTACAATTCTTTTCTGGAAGCTGGAAAGTTTGTGATTCAATCTCAGCCAAAGATTTTTCGGCAATCGCCTATTATTTTGGTAAAAATATAGCATACGAAGAAAATGTTCCTATTGGCTTAATTGAAGTGGCAGTTGGCGGATCTCCAATAGAATCTTGGATTGACCGCTATACTCTGGAACATGATGACAAGGTAGTCGATTTGATGACGAACTGGCGCAAATCAGACTTTTTTATGCCTTGGGTAAGAGAGCGAGCCGATTTTAATTTAAAAAATGCCACAAACCCAAAACAGCGCCATCCTTATGATCCTTGTTATAATTTCGAAGCTGGTGTTGAATCCTTTACAAGATTTCCAATAAAAGGAGTGATTTGGTATCAAGGAGAAAGCAATACCCATAATCTTGAATTATACGAGCATTTGATGCCAACAATGGTACAAAGCTGGCGCAAAGCATGGGGAGAGAATCTTTCTTTTTATTATGTTCAGTTATCGGGCATCAACCGCCCTACATGGCCAGCCTTCCGAGATGCTCAAAACAGATTACAGAAAATCATTCCTAATAGTGGCATGGCTGTGAGTATGGATTACGGTGATTCAACCAATGTTCATCCAATAAAAAAAATGGAGATTAGCAAACGTTTATCGCTTTTGGCTTTGCGAAACACTTATGGAAAATCAGCCGTTGCCTCTGGACCAATACCATTAAAAGCGATTCAAAAAAATGGAATAATCACCATTTCATTTGGCTCTGCCAAAAAATTAGATACTGCAGACAAAAAGGAAATACTTGGTTTTGAATTGGTAACCGATAAAGGAAATCACATTAAAACCAAAGCCACAATTGATAAATCCGAAATAAAAATAAACATCCCCAACGGAGAAAATATAAATACCGTTGTATATGCATGGGAGCCTTTTACACGTGCCAACTTGGTTAACGAGGCCAATTTACCCTGTTCTACTTTTCGATTAGAACTTCAATAAATACTAAAGTTAACAAGCATTTCAAAAAATGCTTTTAGATAAAAAATTAAAAATAATAGACAGCTATTTAAGCCCCTTAAAAGCTGCCAAAAATCTATTCAAAATGAGTTATTCAAAAAAAGATATACAAGACCTAAAAGAATTTTACCAAAATCAATTATTAAACGATACTGTTCCTTTTTGGTTTCCCCGCTCTGTGGATACCGAATTTGGTGGTTATTTATTGATGCGAGATCAAGATGGAACTTTAATCGATGATGACAAAGCGGTTTGGATTCAAGGTCGGGCGGCTTGGTTATTAGCAACACTTTACAATACTGTCGAACCAAAACCGGAATGGTTAGAAGCTTCCAAGTCGGGCATAGATTTTTTAAACAAATATTGCTTTGATGCCGATGGGCAAATGTTTTTCCATGTCACCCGAGACGGACAGCCAATACGCAAACGCCGCTATTATTTTTCTGAAACATTTGCTGTTATTGCTATGTCTGCTTACGCAAAATCCAGTGGAGACGAATCTGCAGCAGAAAAAGCGCGTTTCCTATTTGGAAAATGCATTGAATATTCTACTACTCCAGGGTTATTAGAACCAAAATTCACCTCAACAAGGCCAACAAAAGGAATTGGTGTGCCAATGATTATGATGAATACCGCTCAGCAATTAAGAGAAAACATTGGTGATCCGCGCTGCGATGAGTGGATTGATAAATGGATTAAAGAAATAGAAACCGATTTTGTAAAAGACGACATCAAATGCGTTATGGAACAAGTCGCTCCAGACGGATCTATTGTTGACCATATTGACGGCCGCACCTTAAATCCAGGACATGCTATAGAGGGAGCCTGGTTTATTCTGCACGAAGCAAAATACAGAAACAATGATCCGCATTTAATCGCATTAGGATGTAAAATGCTGGATTATATGTGGGAACGCGGATGGGATAAAGAACACGGTGGCATTTTATATTTTCGTGATGTTCATGACAAACCTGTTCAGGAATACTGGCAGGATATGAAGTTTTGGTGGCCACATAATGAAGTAATTATCGCTACGCTCCTAGCCTACACAATGACGGGTGACGAAAAATATGCCAAATGGCACAAAATGGTACATGATTATGCTTATGGCAAATTTCATGACAAACAAAATGGGGAATGGTTTGGATACCTGCATAAAGATGGCAGTATTGCACAAACTGCCAAAGGAAATATGTTTAAAGGTCCTTTCCACTTGCCACGTCAGGAATGGTATTGCTCACAATTACTTACTGAATACTTAGAAAAAAAATAATGCTACACTAAAATCATAATATTTTAGTTAATTAAAGTTCCAATACAAAATCTATTTTTAGCATAAAATTAAAAAAATGAAGCAGGCAATTATCAATGCAACCGTACATACTGGTGATGAAATAATTAACAACGGTGCCATTATTATCGAAAATGGAATTATTCTATCTGTTGAAAAAGAAATTCCAGAGAATATTGAACTTATTGATTTAAAAGGAAATCACATAGCAGCAGGGTTTATAGACATTCAAATAAACGGAGGCGAAAAACTTTACTTTAGTCAATATCCTACCGAAGAAACTATTGAAGATATATACCAGACAAGTCTTAAATACGGAACTACACATGTACTTCCGTGCTTAATATCTTCATCGCATGAAACTATTCTTCAAGGGATTGAAGCTGTTCGCAGTTACATGAAAAAGAACAATAACGGCGTAATTGGAATGCATCTGGAAGGTCCTTTCCTGAATCCTTCCAAACGTGGCGCACATAGTATATCGCAGGTGCGAAAACCTACTAATGCTGAGTTGCAGGAGATTATTCATTATGGAAAAGATGTAATAAAGGTAATCACTATTGCACCAGAATGTTTTACGGATGAACAGCTGAATATGCTCTTGGAAACCGATATTATAATTTCTATTGGGCATTCAGCCATTACGCATAAGGAAGCGCAGGTTTATTTTTCAAAAGGCATTAAACTGGTTACTCATTTATTTAATGCAATGACCCAATTCGGTCATCGGGAACCAGGTCTTGTGGGCGCATCGTTTGAAAATGATTCGGTTTATACACCTGTAATTTTAGATGGAGCACATTGTGATTATGCTGCCGCAAAATTAGCGTACAGACTAAAGCAGGAAAAATTCTTTCTGATTAGTGATGCTACATTTTTGGGTCGAAAAGTGGAGAATTTCAAATGGGATTCTTTTGATGCCCATCTGGAAAATGGTTTTTACCGCAATGACGAAGGGAATTTGGCGGGAGCAACTATTTCAATGAAAGAAGCGGTTCAGAATGCCTTTAATCATTTGGACGTAACTGCCGACGAAGCTATTAAAATGGCTACTTGCAATGTAGCAAATGCAATTGGAGTCGAAAACAAATATGGCAAAATCAAACCGGGCTTTCCTGCCTGTTTTGTTCAATTTAATGACGACCTGACTCAATTGGAAACCTTGCAATTCTAAAATTAGAAAGAGCTATTTTGGACAAAACAATGAAATCAATAACAGTTAAGAGCAAAATAAAATCCAAAGAATGGAAACTTATTTTGGCTGGAATAGCATTTGCTTTTTTATGGTCATCCGCTTCAACGGCTACCAAAATTGGGCTAACTTCTGCACAGCCTTTTGTAATTTCTATTTTTAGATTTCTAATTGCAGGCGTAATTATGTTATTGATTGCTCATATAGGAATGTCTAAGCGATTGCCAAAAGGAAAAGAATGGGTACAGTTAAGCATTTATGGGTTTTTGAATATTTCGGTTTATCTGGGATTGTATGTAATTGCAATGCAGCAGGTTTCTGCAGGAATAGGAAGTTTAGCCGTGGCTACAAATCCTGTTTTTATAGCTATGATGTCGGCAATTTGGCTATCGCATAAAATCAGGTTTCAAAATGTGCTAAGTTTGATTTTATGTTTAAGCGGAGTCATTATAGCTGCTTACCCGCTGCTACAAAATAGTTTTGCCACACCCTTCGGAATAGCTCTAATCTTACTCAGTATGGTTGCTTATTCCTTGGGAACTATTTATTATTCTAAAATGAATTGGAACGAATTGGATATTTTGACAATAAATGGCTGGCAGACTATTATTGGCGGGACTTTTTTGTTGCCTGTTGTGTTTAGTACTTATCAGTCTAACCAAAATAAATTTGACTTCACATTCTGGTCATCGGTGACTTGGCTGGCCATTCCGGTTTCAATTGGGGCGGTACAATTTTGGCTGTATTTATTAAAAAACAATCCTGTAAAAGCTTCTTATTGGCTCTTTCTATCTCCAATATTTGGATTTATTATTGCCAATTTTATGATGAAAGACCCCATTAGTTACTATACTTTTTTTGGCGTTTTAATCGTATTAAGCGGACTTTACATCACTATTAAATTTAAAAACAACCACACAAAAAATACAATATAATGGAAACTACTTTAGAAACAAAACGAGACCTCAGCTATAAAAGTGCGGGTAAATTTGAAGAAACCAGGTTTGAAAAAATTCATAATGAAATCTTCAAAAATTCAACAGAAGCTTCAGTAATAGTTGCTCAGGAAATCGCAGAGCTGATTAAATCAAAACAGGAAAAAAATGAATCTTGTGTATTGGGTCTGGCAACAGGCTCTTCTCCTATAAAAGTATACGAAGAGCTGGTTCGAATGCACAAAGAAGAAGGTCTGAGTTTTAGCAATGTAATCACTTTTAATCTGGATGAATATTATCCGATGACCAAAGAAAACAATCAAAGCTATCACTATTTTATGCATCAGCATCTTTTTAATCACATTGATATTAAACCAGAGAATGTTAATATTCCTGACGGTACAGTCGCTATTGATGATTTAAATCAATACTGCATTGACTATGAAATGAAAATCAAGAATGCAGGAGGACTTGATTTCCAGTTACTGGGTATTGGGCGTACAGGTCACGTTGGATTCAACGAACCAGGATCGCACATCAATTCTGGCACGCGTATTATCACACTGGATCATATTACAAGAGTAGATGCATCATCCGATTTTAATGGTATTGCCAATGTGCCCAAAAGAGCTATTACGATGGGGGTTTCTACAATTCTGCGTTCCAAAAGAATTATATTGATGGCTTGGGGCCAAAATAAAGCCGATATCATCAAAAGAACGATTCAAGGGGACATTAGTTCCGAAGTTCCTGCAACTTTTTTACAGAATCATACGAATGCGACTTTCGTTTTAGACCAATCCGCTGCATCCGAATTAACACGTTTTAAAACACCGTGGCTGGTAGGCGAATGTATTTGGACACAGGAATTAAAAAGTAAAGCGATTGTTTGGCTATGCCAAAAAACAAAACAGTCTATTCTAAAACTAACCGACAGGGATTACAACAATAACGGAATGTCTGATCTTTTGGCGCAGGAAGGTTCTGCTTATGATTTGAATATTAATATGTTCAATGTACTGCAGCACACCATTACTGGATGGCCAGGCGGAAAACCAAATACAGATGATTCACACCGCCCGGAAAGAGCCAATCCAGCTAAAAAAAGAGTTATACTTTTTAGTCCTCACCCAGATGATGATGTAATTTCTATGGGAGGAACTTTTTCAAAATTGATCAAACAAGGACACGAAGTACATGTTGTATATCAGACATCTGGAAACATAGCTGTTACGGATGACGAAGCCTTAAAATTTGCAGAAGTATGCAGTGATTTTGCTAGTGATGAAGCTACAAAATTGAATTTTAAAGCTGTAATTGAATTTTTGAATAATAAGTCTGAAAATGAAATAGATTCTTTAGAAGTGAGAAAACTTAAAGGACTTATCAGAAGAAGAGAATCCTATGCCGCTACAAGACACATTGGATTAAAAGATGAGAACACTCACTTTTTAGATCTTCCTTTTTATGAAACTGGACAAGTTAAAAAGAATCCTTTAGGACCAGAAGACATTACTATTGTAAAAAATATTATTGCCAAAATAAAACCTCATCAAGTATTTGCAGCAGGAGATCTTGCTGACCCGCACGGAACACACGAAGTATGCCTGAATGCCATTTTTGCAGCTATGAAAGCATTAAAATCAAAACCATATATGGATGATTGCTGGTTATGGTTATATAGAGGCGCTTGGCACGAATGGGATATCCATGAAATTGATATGGCCGTTCCATTAAGCCCTGACGAAGTCTTATTGAAACGTCACGCTATTTTATACCACCAATCTCAGAAAGACAGAGTTATGTTTCAAGGAAATGATTCGAGAGAATTCTGGGTTAGAGCCGAAGATAGAAATAAAAATACAGCAAAACTTTATGATGACTTAGGTTTGGCAGAATATGAGGCTATTGAGGCCTTTAAACGCTTTACTTACTAAATTAATTAAATTCTGAATTATAGCATCTTGAAAATTGTTGTTTTTATATTTTTAAATGGCAAGTATAAATCCAGCTTTTTCAAGATGTCTTTTAAAGACTAAATGATTTTTCCTTCGAAAGATCAACGTTCTAGGGCGTACAAAAAACTTTTGGAGCGTTGGCAAAGGAGTGCCTTATGAAATGTACAACATCCTTTTTACCAACGAACGAAAAAGAATTTTCTCGTTATTGGAAACGTAATTAGTGAAATGAAGCAAACAAAGAATTGATGCTAGGAATACTTGGACTAGGAGCGATTTTTGTGTAGCTGAATGAGATAATGGATTTAATTTTATTAAAATATATTCTTACTGTTAAAATAATTGATTAAATCATCGTCAGTAAGTGGTAGTGTAAATAAAGGTTCGATAGTATTCTTTAAAATTTCGACTATTTTAAAAGCTTCTTCATATTCCGTCAATGTGAATCTATCAGGACTTTCCCAAGAATTATGTAGGTTAATATAGAACCCATTATTTTTTAAATCATTTGCCTTTTTTAACCAATTGAGTATTTTATTTACGTCTTGTGTTGTCAATGAAGTTAAATTAAAAACCTTATTCATATAAAATCCATCAATTGAAAATTTAGAATTAGGCTCTTCATTATTGACTAATCTATCAAAAAGTCCAGTTTCAAATTCATCAGTAGCTTCATTTGTTAATGATTTTAAAAGTTCTTCAATATTTTTATGCTTAAATTTATGGTTTTTAAATAATTCTACTTTTTCATTTTCATTTAAAAAATCATCTACACCACTTAAATTGAGTAGTAAAAAAGATTTAATATATTCTTCGGAACCGAGAATTAAGTGTGAAATTGCTATACCAAATAATCCTTCTTTTTTTAATAATTCACTAACTATTATATGTTTTTTAGCATTTTCTAATGTTAGACACGCACCCTCAATATAATCTGAGCTACCAAAATTTTCAAAATATTGTTTCATAAAAAGAAGTTTAATTTTTAAAGTTATTTTATTTCTGTCAATCCTTTTTTTAATTCCTCCAGTATTTCAACAGCATATTTTAAGTCCCAATCTTTATCTCTAATCCATTGTTTTGCGATTGCTGACTTCTCGACATTCACAACATTATCATTTATAGTTTTTAGGATTCTATCGTTTATTGCTTTGGAAATGCTTAAAAATTTACTGGCTTTTCGTCCTAATACCCTTGCTGAAATTTTAAACTGGTCTAGTTTATCATCATTTGGAAAAGTATCAAAATGGTGTTCTACTATTTCATCAAAATTTAAGTCAAAATAATGTTCTATAATTTTTAAAATATCATACAAATCATTACCACGATCTTCAGGTCTATCGCTCCAAGCAATTAGTTTTAAAATAACCATCCCTGGTAATGATGGAATTTGCACCGACTTTTCTTCTATCTTAATTGTGTCCGGCTCTTGTAATACTTCAGTAAGTCCTAATACGTGTAAATAGGTATTCCGCTGATTGAAATTCACAGTAAATTTTTCTTCAATTTCTCCAAATGGCATTAAGTCAATAACGGTATTAAATTTGGGATGGTAAAGTGTCCAAGGTGCCTGCACTTTGTTAAATCCAAATTTAACAAGTTCTTCAACAATTAATTCGAACTCTTGAATAGAGGAAATCATTATTTCAAAATCGATATCTTTTGTACCTCTGCTTGGTTTGATACCGTCTCTTAAAAGGTTTAAGGCTACTGCACTTGCCCCGATTAAATAATAAGGTACATTGAGCTTAATCATTACTTCATCAATACAATCAAAAACTTCCTTGAAGTAAGGAATGGCTAGTTCTTTATAGGTTTGGTTCGATATATTCATCAAAAATTAATTTTGCAGTTTCTTTACACCTTTTATCATCAGTAATCATTAAATCGGTATATACTAATTCGTTTGGAGCCGTATTTGTATTGTAATCATTATTCCAAAACATATCATAAACCATTATTTCTCCCTCATCATCCGGCAACAGTTTGTAATTTAGTATTAATTCTTTTGTTGTTTCTTTTGTGTATAAAATGAATTTTTCTGGGCGTAAATGGTTCGTTATTATGTCTCCAGCTGGTTCGCCTCCCCAAACTGTTTTATCAGTATTTAATGGTACTGTTCTCCAATCTTTATCTTTGTTTTGAAATCTAAATCGTTGTTTAAAAAGAGTAGGTTTTAAAGTTTGTTCAAATTCTGTAATCCATTTGTTTAGTAATTCTTCATAATTATTGATTACATACTCATTTTTATTTAGCCTTACTATTAAATTAGTTTCCAATAATCCATTCATAATTAATGGAATATTACCCAATGCTACATTAGTTATTTCTGCAATTTCACGTTGTGTTTGATTGATTAATTTTGGTTTTAATAGAAACTGAAAAATTACTTTTAATCCCGTTTTAGTAAATGCTCTATTCCCTTTTTCCTTTTGAGTTTTAATAACTTCATTCGTATCGATATATAGAAATAAATTATCCGTATTAATATATACATTCCCATTGCCCTCAAGATAATTCACTCGATTTTCGCGAAGCTCTTTTTTTACTTTTGGATATAATTTTTCTGCAACCAATAAAAAATTGGTGAATTTATTTTTATAATTAAGAATATTAAATAGTTGATGGTTTTTAACATCTTTTTTTATCTCAACAAAAAATATTTTTTTTTGATTGTATAGAATAATGCTTAATTCTCCATCAACTCCTTTATCCTTATCATTATCAATAGCTTTCCACTCCCAATTTAGTGGAATGTTTTTCTCTAAATTATGAATCGCATTATTTAAAATATCTATTTCATTCATTGTAAAAACTCTTTATGTTCATCATTTATCCATGTTCATTATTCGTGAACAAATTAAAAATATGAACAAATATATAAATTTTATAGAAATAGACAGTATTTAAGGGAAGAGTTTTTAAAGCTTTAGTGTTTTTATAGTTAATAATTTTTACTTTTTTTAAGTAACTATAACTACTTTAAATTAGAATTACAAGGCCTCAAATAAAAATAGATTTATCAATAAACACCCAACAGAAAATAAGGACAATCATAACGTAAATAACTATCGTTAAAATTTTCACTAATGATAATTTGCTTTGTTGCTTCTTTATTTCCTTATTGCGCAAATTTTCAAGTTTTACTTTTATTGATTCAAGTTCAGACACATTTTCAATTTTTGTAATAAAATCAATTATATCGTCTTCAATTGCCTTTATAGATTCATCAATATTCTTAAACAAAACGAACCAGATTAAAATTAAAAAAATAAAACCCAATATCAATAGAATAAAGTTTTTAATGAGTAATGCACCTGTAAAATCAAAGTTGTTTAATAGTAATATGTAACCAATTGGAATTCCAAAAATATAGCTTGCTACTTTACCAATTGATTCATATATTTTTTCAACTAGTTTTTGAAAATGTTCGGTTGATGAGGTCTTAATTTTTTCAAATGAAAATCCAGAAAGAAATAATGAATAACTTTTGTTGTAGCTAGATATAAGATTATCCCAACCTTGAATTAATTTTTCATAAGATTTGCCGTTTTTTTCAAGAAAGTTAATTAGTTCATTTATAAAAAGTTGTTTTTTATCTTCGCCATTAAACGGTTCGAGAAGTTGTCTTTTAAACTCAGAAGTTATTGATGCGCTAAACTCATCTAATTGTTTGAGTTCGTAATTGATTATAATATCTACACCTTTACCTGATTTGTAGAAAAATAATTCTATTTCATTGCTAGAAACTTTCTTGTTTTCAGCAATTTCTTTTAAAAAATTAATTAATTGGAGATTCTTTTTATAATTTAAAATAAGATTGTTTTCAGATATGTTTTCTCTGTAATCAATATCCGCGATAAAAAAATCTTGAAGTCTGCATTCAAATTTATTACCACTAATAAAATTTTCTAGTGTTTCAAAATAATTATGAATGTTACCAGTCTTAATTTCTAATGTTACTTTTTGTCTAATATAATTTGCTAATTGATCTATTTCAATTGAAACACTAGTATCTGTAAAAATTTCAATTAATTGCTTTTCTTCTAACGATAAAATTGCATTAATACTTTCTTGGCATAAATCAATTATTCCTTTATTATAGCCACTATCAATAACCTTATCGTGTAGTTTTTTTGTTAATAAAATAGCACTATCTAATAATTTAAGTGGTTGGTTGGACATCATCTTCGATATTTTCAAATGTTGACTTTAGCTTATCTATAGGAACATTATGAATTACAATATTATTCCCGTCTCTAGTGATTTTTCCAAGTTTTATTAATTCTTTTTCAAAAACAAGATGATATCCATTTTCCTTTAAACTGCTTCTTGTAAATGTATTGAAATCGGCTTTATTATGAACACTAATGTTTCCACTAATTTCCATACCTAAATCTTCTATAAAACCAAGAAAAGCAGTTGGTTCATGAGGATCAATTATTGCAGAAACAGATTCTATTTCGACGTCTTTTTTTTCTTCAAAACATTTTTCAAAATAACTTGACATATTCACTCTTATTTCATCTTGTTTTGCCATTGAAATTTTATTGGAATTTGAATATTGTTTTACTGCATCTTTCAATATTTTAAAATTTTCTTTTGCTGAAGAAATATCAGTTGCTCCAATAAAGCTTATGAAATATTTCGAAACTTCTCTTGTTCCTTTTATGAATGTTAGATATCTGCTTTCTGAATTATTCCATTTATTAAGATTTAAGCGATTTGCTCTTGCTAATTTTTCAACATCTAAAGCCATTAGTTTTTCAATTCCTAAATCATCTGTATTGGTATATTGAGCTGATTTATCCATCATTGCAGTAATAATAAAATCTACTTTATTTTCAGTATAATGCAGAAAAACAACATAACCACCAATTGTTGTATTTAGATCAATTCGCATTTTCAAGATATTCATTGCCTCAATTGAAAACTTTAAAAAATCATTGTCTTTTTGATAATTTTTTGCTTTTATTTGAAATGGATAATTTTCAACATCATTTTCAAAGGTTCCTTGTGAAGGATTTTTTGTTCCGTATATCTTAATAAGTTTTTCAACAAATTCAACAACTATTGGATTGACGGTAATTAATTTGTCTGAACATTTTAAAGTTGGCTTTCCATTTATTTCCTTTTCAATGTGATGTAATACAATATTTTTGATTTCCATATTCTATATTTTGATACAAGTTTGTTTGGAATTACAGATTAAATCTGATTTTTATACTTGGCATCTAAAATATGTATATTTTACTAATAAATAGTTAGTTTTGATATATTTTGACTTACATCAAACTCTTTTATCCTTAATTCCTTTTTCAAAAGCTATCAAATTAATCATTTCCCTCAATCTACTTCTAACACGGTTACCGTAGGCGGTTTCAATTTCACTTGCTGAAAGGTTTGTAGTAATATGTGTTTGTATTTTTTTGGTTGTGAAAATGTCGTAACGGCTTAATAGAATTTCTGCCATTACGCTGCATTCGTTTCCGTAATATTTTAGGTTATTTTCTGTACCTAGATCGTCGAAGCATATTGTTTTGGGTTCTGATTCGTATAGTTTTCCTTTACTGTATTTATGAATGATTTGATAGCCATCCTGAATGAATTCAAAGCTGATATCCCGGCATGGTTTTACGAAAAATTTGTGTTCTGTTGCTGTTAAGTATTTCATTAAATTCATTAAAGATGTTTTACCACAGCCTACTGGGCCAGAAAGCAGAATTCCTTTATTGAGGTTGATGTTGTATTGAAAACAAGTTGCTTCGTCTTTAAGAAAATAAGCAATTAGTTTGTAAATTATAGGATAATCACTTTCAAGGATTTTGAAATGATTTCCGAATAATTCGACACCTTTTTGTTCTAGCCAGATGATTATTTCTTGGTAATTGTAATGGGATTTTATTTTTGTTTCCATTTTTTAAAGTTGCTAAGATTCTGAGGAACTAAGATGCTAAGTTGAAGGATGGGTATTACCATCTGCTTTCAATTTTGTTAAGAGTTAATGGATACCGAAGTAAGTAAAATTACCACCCCGCCTTTCAGGCACCCCTCCAGAAGAGGGGAATTAAAGTGGTTCTGAATAGTCTTTGTCTTTTCTTGTGTTGAGGTGTTTTGCTCGATTTATCGGTGTAGCGTCGGTGTAGTGATTGAAATTTATGCTATTCAACATCCAATTTTGTGAAGCGGCTTGCCAATCGATCATGGGGGTTTTACCTCCAACTAGCCAACCGTTGCTAGAAAAGTAATTGAAGAATTTATTGGCTTCGAGTTCAGGGAAGTTTTGTTGAAGGAAAAAGGATTTGACTTCTTCGTTAGTTGGTGTTGAAATCTTTTTCTTTTTTTCGCGCAACTTTTTTTCTTTCTTTTCGTCATCTTGGTTTTTAAAAATGGAATCGTCAATTTTTAAATTTTGTGATTGCTCGTCCAAGTTTACACTCTTTAAAATGTTTTGATTGTTTGGTATGTTTGTATTGTTTATATAAGATACCAGAGCTTGTTCAGTAGCTGTTTCATTACTTGTACCACTACCAGTATAAAGCTTGTTTACTACTTGTTCATTGACTAGTTCAAAAACAGGTTCGTTTTTTGGTATTGCTGTTTTTTCACTTTTAGGGATTGGTTTTAAATCATCTGAAAAATTGAATAGATAAACGTGGCTTCCCTTGAATGGATTGTATGACGGTTCGTAATTGATATAGCCCAACGAATGCAAGTTTTTAAGGCATTTATGATAGGTCGCTTTAGAACTGATTTTACTTATCCGCATTACCTCATCACGCGATATACTGATTGGATTTTTGAACCGATTGCAATTCCAAAATTGGAACAATGACATATACATACTTACATGTGTTGGATTGAGTGTTTTATCGATTGCCACTTTTTCGAAAAATCCTGTTAGATGTTTTATGTAATTCATCGCACCAACCATTTTGGATTGAATAAGGTAACGGTTGCATCCACCTTATTTTCTTCTAGTACTTTCATTAAATCACTGTGTGCGTAATAAATGATGCCACCGATTTTAGTGTAGGATAATGTTCCATTGATGCGCAGGTTTTGGAGTGTTCCAGGTGAGATGTTAAGAAGCTTGCGTACTTCTGCAGATTTTAACCATTTTTTGGACTGCTCATTTTCGCCTGAAATTATATTGCGGATGTTTTCTAAAAGTGTTTTTCCGAATTCATTTAGGTCTTCTTTTGTAAGGATTTCTATTGCCATAACTACTGTTTTTTAATTTGTTATGGTACAAAAATGTTGGTTTTGGCGGTTTTTATATCACAAGTCGTTCACAAGTTGTGAAAGAAAAAGTGGCTTTTTATTTTAAATTATCAATAATTAGTACTGGTGCGTTAAAATATTAATCTAAAATTCAAACATATTATATTGCTGTTCATTGACATTTTGATTGTTTTGAAAGTCGCTTAATAAATCACTGATAGGCGTTTTGTCAAAAGCTGATATGCTTAATATTTGC
>CAUPKA010000046.1:0-27928 GCA_963511725.1 uncultured Flavobacterium sp. | reverse complement strand
TTTTATAGTTAATCTTAACGATTTTGTCATTCCGACGAAGGAGGAATCACATAACGTAATTAGCAGATGTGATTCCTCCTTCGTCGGAATGACAAAACATCAGATATTGCTCTTTTTTGATAATTTCACCCAACGGGTTATTATATACTAAAAAATGAGGTCGTAAAGACCTCATTTTTTTTATAAAACACTTTCTCGGCGATAAAGTAAATTATCGTTTATTGTATCATTTTATAATGTTATTTACAAATTTTAGCCAGTTGTTGGTCAAAGCTCTTACACAATTATTCAGGAATGTTGTAAAATTTCAAGTTTTTTAGATTCAACTTTGTAAATTTGCGCCTAGAACTAAATTTGACATGACAACACAACAGCTTTGCGAGCAAATCAAAATCAAAAAATCATTTCTATGCGTAGGTTTAGATGTAGATTTGAATAAAATTCCACAACATTTATTAGAATTAGAAGACCCAATTTTTGAGTTTAATAAGGCAATCATCGACGCAACTCATGATCTTGCGATTGCTTATAAGCCTAATATTGCATTCTTTGAAGCTTACGGAATCAAAGGGTGGATTTCATTGCAAAAGACCATTAATTACATCAATGAGAACCATCCGGAAATTTTTACTATTGCCGATGCCAAAAGAGGTGATATTGGAAATACTTCATCAATGTATGCCAAAGCTTTTTTTGAAGATTTAAATTTTGACAGCGTAACAGTTGCTCCTTATATGGGGAAAGATTCTGTAGAACCTTTTCTTGCTTTCGAAAATAAACACACGATAATGTTGGCTCTGACATCTAATGAAGGCGCTTTTGATTTCCAAACTTTAACTATCGATGGAACCCGAGGCGAAGCTAAAGAATTGTATAAGCACGTATTGGAAACATCCAAAACTTGGAAAAATTCTGAAAACCTAATGTATGTGATTGGCGCTACCAAAGCCGAATATTTTACAGAAGTTCGAAAAATTGTTCCAGATAGTTTCTTGCTTGTGCCAGGTGTTGGCGCTCAAGGCGGAAGTCTTGCCGAAGTGTGCAAATACGGAATGAATGATAATGTTGGATTATTGATTAATTCTTCACGTGCTATTATTTATGCTTCTAATGGAATCGATTTTGCCGATTTTGCGAGAGCTGAAGCATTAAAAATGCAACAAGAAATGCAAGAAATTTTAAGTACAAAATAAATGTTTAGACACAGATTTTACAAATTTGCACAGATTAATTTGTGAAAATCTGTGAAATCTGTGTTTAAAAACTTTTGCGCTCTTTGCGGTAAAAAAAATGAAATATTTCACAGACCAACTCGGAACTACTCACACATTCGAATCTTCTCCCAGGCGAATTGTTTCTCTTGTGCCTTCCCAAACTGAATTACTTTATGATTTGGGTTTGGAAGATAGTATAGTTGGAATCACCAAATTTTGCGTTCATCCTTATCATCTTAAATCAACCAAGAAAATCGTTGGTGGAACCAAGAAAGTGAATTTCGATAAAATCCGTTTGCTGGAACCCGATATTATCATTTGCAATAAAGAGGAGAATACTAAGGAAATAGTAGAGGAACTGCGAAATATTTGTCCAGTTTGTGTAACTGACATTTTTACTTTAGAGGGTAATTTTCAAATGATAACTGATTTCGGCCAACTTTTTGATAAAAGAACCGAAGCCCGAAAATGGAACGACAAATTGGCTTTTGCCTTGAGCGATTTTAAAAATTTTATTAATGATATTCCGGTTAGGAAAGTTGCTTATTTTATTTGGAAAAATCCATATATGGTAGCCGGTTCAGGAACTTTTATAAATGAATTATTAATGCTGAATCACTTTCAGAATCAGTATGCTTCCCACGAAAGATATCCCGAAATAGAACTAAGAAAAATGGATATTGACGGAAGTTTGGATTTGGTTTTGCTTTCGTCAGAACCGTTTCCGTTTAAAGCCGAGGATGGATTTGAAATTATAAAAAATGCACATAACGCCAAAGCCATTTTGGTTGATGGAGAAATGTTTTCTTGGTATGGAAGCCGATTAATACAGGCTTTTGATTACTTTAAACATTTGCATAATAGTATTTAAAAAGTCTAAAAATCTAACAAATCAATAGTCTAACAATCTAATAATCTAAAAATCCAGCAATCCAAAAGTCTAAAAAAGAACTATATTTGTCCAACAAAAAAAAACTTAAGTGATTAATTATACAGTATATAAGAATGAGAACAGTAATCAGTGGGTCACATTTGTGCATGGTGCTGGAGGAAGTTCGTCTATTTGGTTCAAGCAAATAAGGGATTTTAAAAAAAAGTACAATATTTTGCTGTTGGATTTAAGAGGTCATGGAGAATCCAAAACAACTTTAAAAACGGCTTTTAAACAGAAATATACTTTTTCGGCTTTAGCCAATGATATACTTGAAGTTTTGAATTATCTGAAAATAGAAAAATCACATTTTGTAGGTATTTCATTGGGAACAATCTTAATTAGGCAATTGGCCGAAATGTATCCAGACAGAGTACAGAGTATGATTCTTGGCGGAGCTATTTTGAAAATGAATTTTCGTTCGCAAATTTTAATGCGCTTGGGAAATACTTTTAAATATGTATTGCCTTATTTAGTGTTATACAAGTTTTTTGCTTTTGTGATCATGCCTAAAAAAAGCCATAAGCAATCTCGCTCTCTTTTTATTACAGAAGCTAAGAAATTGTATCAAAAGGAATTTATAAAATGGTTTAAGCTTACGGCAGAAATAAATCCTGTATTAAAGTGGTTTCGACAAGTAGAATTAAATATTCCTACGCTTTATGTTATGGGTGAAGAAGATTATATGTTTCTGCCGGCTGTTCGCAAAGTAGTGGAAAGCCATTATAAATCATCACAATTGTTTGTAATCGAGAATTGTGGACATGTGGTCAATGTGGAGCAACCAAATGCTTTCAATACTGCTGTTTTGTCTTTTATACAGACTGCTAATTAAGTCAAATATACACTAAATAAAAAATGCCTGCACCGTATAGATGCAGGCAATTTTATAACTAACCAAAACCAAAATAATAAATAACCAGTTTATTACATTGCAAAGGTCAGTATAATGTTTAGGTTTTGCTGTTAAGGAATTGTTATTAGTTATATTTGAAAAGTTAAGTTTTTAGATTTAATTTTAACATATTAATTTTCTGATTTTTTCTTAATTCTTAACTGCTTGATTTTATTGGTTTTTACTTTTTGTCCTGTAGCGCAAATACTTTCTTTAAAACATTTGATGTTCTGGCATTGATGTCAGTTCTAATGTTTTTTTCTTCAACAGTAATCATTTTAAAAACACCATCGAGAGCTTTTTTTGTTACATAATCGGTAAGATCTGGATTTACTTTAGTTATAAATGGTATAGTGTTGTACTGTTTTATTATTTTGGTCCAAATAACATCAGCTCCTACTTTCCCAATCGATTGCTGAACAACTGGATTAAATTTAGTATATAATGAAGTTGTAGTAGCTGATTGCAAATAAAGTGTTGCTGCATTGTCATTACCAAGCAAAATACTTTTAGCATCCGTTATGGTTATGTTCTTAATTGCTGAAACAAATATAGGTGTAGCTTCTTTTACGGCATCTTCTGCTGCTCTATTTAAAGCTAGTATACCTTCATCCGCCAATTTTGACATCCCCATTTTTCGCAAAGTTTTGTCTAGTTTGGCTAATTCCTCTGGCATTAGAATTTTTACCGCTTCATTTTTATAAAAACCATCAATGGCAGTTAGTTTGGATACTTGTACAGTAACTCCTTTGTTAAGGGCTTCTTTTAATCCGGCAGCAATATCAAGTGTGCTGTTTGATTTTGTAGCAGCATTTATTTTATCGGCAGCTTTTGTTAAAATGTCTTTGAATTGTGCATTACTAATTGCTGGGAGAATCAAGAGTAGGAGTAGGGCTTTTTTCATTTTGATTTAATTTTTTTTTTCAAAAATAGGCAAACTATATGGATCAATGAAGAGCAATTTGCCGGTGAAATGAAAAAAGGATTGATTTAGCTGATGATAATCGCTTGTATTTATTTAGTATATTTGTAATATATTGAAATGTAGGTACTTGCGTGTTTTTATAGGGTAAAAGTAATTGCAATTTTAAAAAGATGAATATACTGGAATTGGAATTATTGTCGGATGATATTCCCGAAACCGAATCTTTTTACAACAGGGTTTTGGGATTGGACACTTTATCTGGAGATTACAACAGTGTTTCATTCCATGCAGGCGCCACAAAACTGACTTTTCATTCTTCCCAAAATGTAAAACCGGTTTATCATTTTGCTTTTGATGTCCCCAATAATAAGTTACTGGAAGCTTTCTCTTGGATAGAAAGCAAAACAGAAATCATGTATGTGATTCCGCCCGATAAAATTGCCGATTTCTACAATTGGAACGCCAAGTCCTTTTATTTTTATGATAATAACGGAAATATATTGGAGTTCATTGCGAGAAACGATTTGGATAACGCTTCTGAAAAACCGTTTGATGGTAAATCTATTCTCTCGGTAAGTGAGATTGGATTGGTTTCCAAAAATGCAGTTATACAATGCGATGAACTTTTTGAAAAATATAAATTAACACCTTATTCAAAACAACCCAAATTGCCCAAATTTATTGTTCTGGGAACGGTAACAGGACTTTTTGTCCTTGTGGAGGAAAACAGGGATTGGTATCCCACTGCTAAAAAATCGAAATCATTTTGGACAAAAGTGGTTTTTAAGCATAATAGAGAAATTAAAGTATTGGAAGTTTTAGAATGAATTAAATCAAATAATTAATGTAAAATTAAATCAGACAAAAAAATGGAAAATCAAGACAACCAGCCATCCCCGGCTAGTATTATGCAAATCGGCTCCGGATTTTGGACATCAAAACTGCTTTTGGCAGCAGTAAAATTTCAATTGTTCTCGAAACTTGACGAAAAGGAATCGATGACGGGTCAGCAAATAAAGACGATGTTGAATCTGAAGTGTACTGATATTCATTTGTATGATTTTTTAGACGCTTTAACGGGACTTGGATTTCTCAATAGGAAAGGGCTTTTGGAGTCGGCGGTTTATTCGAATAGTATCAATTCCGATGCTTTTCTGGTTATAAATAAGCCGGCCTATATAGGAGGAATGCTCGAAATGCTGAATAATCGTTTGTATCAGTTTTGGGGGAATTTGGAGGATGGTTTGCTTACTGGTTTGCCACAAAATGAAATTAAGGCAGGAGATGATAATTTATTTAACGAACTCTATAAATCACCTGAAAGATTATTGGAGTTTATCAATGCGATGGGAAGCATCCAAATGGGAAATTTTAATGCCTTTGCCCAGCAGTTTGATTTTTCAAAATACAAAACCTTGACCGATGTTGGCGGATGCGGTGCGGCATTGTCAACTATGGTGGCCAAGCATCAATCGCATATGAAATGCACTAGTTTTGATCTTCCTGTTGTGGAGCCAATAGCAAAAGAAAAAATTGCAAAAACACCTTTTTCAGATAGGGTTGTAACCGCAAGTGGTGATTTTTTTGCTGATCCGTTTCCAAAAGCAGATGTCGTGGTAATGGGAAATATACTTCATGATTGGGATGAGCCTAAGAAATTAGCACTTCTTCAAAAAGCTTATGATGCTCTTCCAGAAGGAGGTGCATTTGTAGCCATAGAAAATGTAATTGACGATGATCGATCCAAAAATGTTTTCGGAATGATGATGAGCCTGAATATGCTGATAGAAACAGGAACGGGGTTTGATTATACTTTTTCGAGTTTTAATAAATGGACCAAAAGTGTGGGTTTCAAATCGACCTCGATAGTTCCTTTGACAGGTCCTGCAAGCGCGGCTATTGCTTATAAGTAATTCATATTAATTAGAATGAAAATTACTGTAAACCAAAACGGCTGTGTTTCCTAAGAAAACACAACCGTTTTATTGTTGTAGACTATTGTTTTTCGTTCAGCATGCAAGGTAACGGCTCTGGCAAGTACCATACGTTCGAGATCCCTCCCTTTCATAATGAAATCCTCAATTGAATGGCTGTGTGAAACCCTTGTGATATCCTGTTCGATAATTGGACCTTCATCCAGTTCCTCGGTGACGTAATGACTCGTGGCGCCTATAATTTTAACGCCGCGCTTGAATGCCGAATGATAAGGTTTGGCTCCAGGAAATGCTGGCAAAAAGGAGTGGTGGATATTGATTATTCTATTTTTGTAAAGTTCAATCAGAGTTGGAGTGATAATTTGCATATAACGCGCCAAAACTATAAAATCAATATTAAATTTTTTCAATAAATCGATTTGGGCTTTTTCGCCTTCTTCTTTAGTGTCTTTTGTAAAAGGAACATGAAAAAACGGAATGTTAAAACGCTCGGCAACCGGTTTCAAATCTTCGTGATTGCTAATGATCAAAGGGATTTCCAAAGGTAATTCACCAGCCGAAAAACGTCCCAAAAGGTCATACAGACAGTGGTCGTATTTGGAAATGAACAACGCCATTTTTGGTTTTTCGTCCTGCGGATACATCGCCCAATTCATGTCAAAAGGAGTCGCAAGATTGGTTTGAAAATGTTTTTTTATAGCCTCAATATTCCAGGTGTCTTTGCTGAATTCGCATTCCAGCCGCATAAAAAATACATTTTCATCGGCATCAACATGCTGGTCCAGGTAAGTGATATTTCCATCAATCGAAGCGATATAATTTGTTACAGAGGCAATAATCGCCTTTTTGTCTTCGCAATGGATAAGTATGGTAATTTTTTGCATTTGTTTAAAATTTTCTAAAAATAATTAGGAGCTAATCCCGCTGTACACTACAAGTCCTCATTGATAAAACTGTTTTTCTAAGCACCAAAAAGAGCTTCTTTCAGTCGCTTTTTTGGAGCAGGAAAAACTAGTTCCATCCATTCCGGGCTTTTCGTTTCCATCGGGGCTAGACCTCGAAAATACCAATTTTTTATGAAAACCACCTTGTTTTCTTAAGAAAAAACAATGTTATCATATTTTGTGTTTTATATTGTTTTTAATGAGTTTTATTTTAAAATTTGTGTAAATTGCACCGTTAAATTATCATATTCATAAAATGGAATTAGTTAAGCCGTACATACCCGTAAATAAAGTCCGAATCGTAACTGCTGCATCTCTCTTTGATGGACACGATGCTGCGATAAATATAATGAGAAGGATTATTCAGTCCACAGGAGTTGAAGTAATTCATCTGGGTCATGACAGAAGTGTAGAAGAAGTGGTGAACACCGCCATCCAAGAAGATGCTAATGCCATTGCCATGACTTCCTATCAAGGAGGACACAATGAATATTTTAAATACATGTATGATTTGCTTCAAGAAAAAGGAGCTGGTCATATCAAGATTTTTGGCGGAGGCGGAGGCGTAATCCTGCCATCGGAAATAGCCGAATTGCAAGCGTACGGAATTACAAGAATTTATGCTCCCGATGATGGTCGTGCAATGGGACTGCAGGGAATGATCAATGATTTAGTTGAGCGTTCTGATTTTCCTATTGGCGATAGGCTGACAAATGAACTGGATTTAATCGAAGCTAAAATGCCTACAGCAATTGCCCGTTTAATTTCGGCAGCAGAGAATTTTCCTGAAATTGCAAAACCTTTCTTTGACGCTATTCACGAAAAAAATAAAACATCAAAGATTCCGGTTCTTGGAATCACAGGAACTGGAGGCGCAGGAAAATCATCATTGGTTGACGAATTGGTGCGACGTTTTTTAATTGATTTTCCAGAAAAAACCATTGGATTAATTTCTGTAGATCCTTCCAAAAGAAAAACGGGCGGTGCATTGCTAGGAGATAGAATTCGTATGAATGCGATAAATAATCCTAGAGTTTATATGCGTTCATTGGCAACACGCCAATCTAATTTGGCTTTGTCAAAATATGTAGCCGAAGCTATTGAAGTTTTGAAAGCGGCGAAATACGATATCATAATTCTGGAAACTTCTGGTATCGGGCAATCTGATACGGAGATTATGGATCACTCCGATGTTTCTTTATATGTAATGACACCAGAATTTGGTGCAGCGACACAATTGGAAAAAATTGACATGCTCGATTTTGCCGATTTGGTAGCTTTGAATAAATTTGATAAGCGTGGTGCATTAGATGCTATTCGCGATGTGAAAAAGCAATACCAGCGCAATCATAATCTTTGGGATGTAAATCCAGACCAAATGCCAGTTTATGGAACTATTGCTTCCCAATTTAATGACCCAGGGATGAATACGTTGTATAAATCTATCATGGATAAAATAGTGGAGAAAACCGATTCTGATTTGAAATCGACTTTTGAAATTACCCGTGAAATGAGCGAGAAAATCTATGTGATTCCGCCTCATAGAACGCGTTATTTATCTGAAATTGCCGAAAATAACAGAAAATACGACACCACAGCTTTAAGTCAAGAGCAAGTGGCTCAAAAATTATATGGAATTTTTAAAACGCTGGAAAGTGTTTCTGGAAAAGTTCCCGTAATCAACAAAGCCGGAATTGATGAAGTTTCGGTATTGCCAAGTGCTTTAGAATCAGAGAAACCAGACGGTGCGGATAATAAAATCTTTTTAAATCTTTTGCTGAATCAATTTGATAAAGTAAAAATGGATTTGGATCCCTACAATTGGGAAATGATTTTGAATTGGGATGAAAAAGTAAGTCAATATAAAAATCCAGTATATACTTTTAAAGTTCGGGACAAAGAAATAAAAATGGCAACGCATACAGAGTCGCTGTCGCATTCTCAAATTCCAAAAATATCGATGCCTAAGTATAAGGCTTGGGGAGATATTTTGCGCTGGTGTCTGCAGGAGAATGTTCCGGGCGAATTTCCTTTTGCTTCGGGTTTGTATCCGTTTAAGCGTGATGGAGAAGATCCGTCCCGTATGTTTGCTGGCGAAGGCGGGCCTGAAAGAACGAACAAGCGTTTTCATTATGTAAGTGCAGGATTACCAGCAAAGAGGCTTTCTACTGCTTTTGACAGTGTTACTTTGTATGGAAATGATCCACACATTCGCCCTGATATTTATGGAAAAATCGGAAATGCAGGGGTTTCAATCTGCTGTCTGGATGATGCAAAAAAACTGTATTCAGGATTCGATTTAGTTCATGCAATGACATCAGTAAGTATGACCATTAATGGACCGGCACCTATGCTGCTTGGGTTCTTTATGAATGCGGCTATCGATCAGCAGTGTGAACATTATATTCAAGAAAATAACCTTGAAGATGAGGTTACTGATGTAATCAATAAAATATACAAACAAAAAGGAGTAGAACGCCCGCATTATCAAGGTGATCTGCCTGAAGGGAATAATGGATTAGGATTGTTCCTTTTGGGAGTGACTGGAGATCAGGTTCTGCCTTTGGATGTATATGAAAAAATAAAAGCGAAAACGCTCAAAAAAGTAAGAGGAACAGTTCAAGCAGATATTCTAAAAGAAGATCAGGCTCAGAATACTTGTATTTTCTCAACCGAATTTGCATTGCGATTGATGGGAGATGTTCAGGAATATTTTATTACTCAAAATGTCAGAAACTTTTATTCGGTTTCCATTTCGGGTTATCATATTGCCGAGGCTGGAGCAAACCCAATCACGCAATTAGCTTTCACGCTTTCGAATGGTTTTACTTATGTAGAATATTATTTGAGCCGCGGAATGGATATCAACGATTTTGGACCTAATTTATCGTTCTTTTTCTCCAATGGTGTCGATCCTGAATACGCGGTAATAGGTCGTGTAGCTAGAAAAATTTGGGCGAAAGCCATGAAAAATAAATATGGTGCCAATGAAAGAGCTCAAATGCTGAAATATCATATTCAGACTTCGGGACGTTCATTGCACGCACAGGAAATTGATTTCAATGATATTCGTACAACGTTACAAGCTTTATATGCAATATATGATAACTGTAACTCATTGCATACGAATGCTTATGACGAAGCTATTACAACGCCAACTGAAGAATCGGTGCGTAGAGCAATGGCGATTCAGTTGATTATCAATAAAGAGTTAGGTCTTGCCAAAAATGAAAATCCTATTCAGGGTTCATTCATAATCGAAGAATTAACCGACTTAGTTGAAGCTGCTGTTTTACAAGAATTTGACAGAATTACAGAACGTGGCGGAGTGCTTGGCGCAATGGAAACGATGTATCAACGTTCTAAAATTCAAGAGGAAAGTTTGTATTATGAAACCTTGAAACATACTGGCGAATTCCCGATTGTGGGTGTAAATACATTCTTGAGTTCTAAAGGTTCTCCAACAGTAATTCCAGCCGAAGTAATTCGTGCAACTGAAGAAGAAAAACAATACCAAATCACGATGTTAGACCATTTGCACCAAGCTAATCAGGATTTAGTAAATGAACATTTAAATACGCTACAGGAGGCTGCAATCAAAGGAGATAATTTATTTGAACACTTGATGGAAGCGACAAAAGTTTGTTCTTTAGGTCAAATTACAGAAGCTTTGTTTGAAGTAGGAGGACAGTACAGAAGAAATATGTAGTTGCTGTTAATTTTCTGCAACAAATTATAACCAAACAAAAAACAGCTCCAAAATGGAGCTGTTTTTGTTTTGAATTAGTAAGTCTAAATGAGCTATTAGTTAGCAGCTACATTTAGGTCTTTTACTTTTAGTACTTCAGCTACTGATTTTTTTGATAAAGTAGAAACTTCTCTTGCAACCACAATTTCATGAGTTACTTTTTTTGAATTAGTTTCTAGTTCCAAAAAGTAAGTTCCTTCTGGAAATTCTTCTAAGCTGTATGTTTTTAAAATCCCATTTTTTCCAGTTGCAACTTCAGAGTAGATTACATTGTGAAATTTATCTGTGATCGTTACATTAACTTTTTGAATTTGATTTACAGCAAAACTAATTTCTTTACCATTACCGCTCAATACTCTTAGTGAAAAATCACCATTGATTGCATAAGTACTCATTGTTGTCATTGCAACTAATACTACTAAACTAAGTTTTAAGATCGTTTTCATATGTTTCATTTTTTAAATTTATTGCTTTAAATTTCTTTTACAAAGATAATAGAGCAATCGATTACATAACACAACAGGTTTTTCTTATTTGTATGCTATTTTAACCTTACGAAAACGTTGTATGTTAAAATATGACAATATAAGATAGTTTTTTGGTAAATTTGGATAGGTTTTTAAAAAGCTCATCATGAAAAAAATAAGCCCAACACTTGAATTGATTACCCCTTCTTTTGGGAGTTCTTTTACTTTTTCCAGATATGTTGAAAATGCTAATTGTAAATCGGATCTCTGGCATTACCATCCCGAAATCGAACTGGTTTTTGTTAATGGCGGTTCTGGCAAAAGACAGATAGGAAGCCATATTTCGTATTATTCAGATGGTGACTTGGTGCTTATTGGTAGTAATTTACCTCATTGCGGATTTACAAACGAGGAAACCGGGAACAAGAATGAAACTGTAATCCAGATGCGTCCCGATTTTTTGGGTAGTGATTTTTTAGAAATTCCGGAACTGAAAAATATTCAAAGCCTTTTACATAAAGCCAAAGGAGGAATCGCCTTTGGTTCCGAAACCAAGAAGTTAATTGCGGACATGATGGAAGATATGGAAAGTCAATCGGCTTTTGATCGGTTGTTAAGAATGATCCGTATTTTGAATACTTTGGAAAATAATAATGAATACACCATTTTGAATGCCGAGGGTTTTGCACTTGAGCTGCAGGTTCAAGACAATGACCGAATCAATGTGGTTTTTAATTATGTTAAAGACAATTTTCAAGAGCCTATTCAACTTGATACGGTTTCCAATATGGTGAGCATGACTACTCCTTCATTTTGCAGGTATTTTAAAAAAATAACCAACAAGACATTCACCACTTTTGTAAATGATTATCGTTTAGTGCACGCATCAAAACTTTTGTCTGAAAACACCAAGAGTATCACCGAAATTAGTTTCGAAAGCGGTTTTAATAATTTTAGTCATTTTAATAAATCTTTTAAAGCATTTACAGGAAAAAGCGCTTCACAATATAGACATGAGTTGAAGTCTTTGATTGAGTAATCCTGTTGCTGGGTATTCTATTTTATTTTGGAAATTGTATATTTACAATTCACCATTATATAATAAGAAAATGAAAAAGTTACTTTTTATACTATGTATTGCGTTTTTATTTGGCAATACTCTTTTATCTTTTGCATCAACAGTCGATACTTTGCAGATTCCTAGTGTGGTAATGAATAAAACCTATAAGGCTGCAGTCGTGCTGCCAAATTCGTATGCAAAAGGAAAAGCTGTTTATCCTGTGCTTTATCTTTTGCACGGAGCTTACGGGCATTTTTCGGATTGGCTTTCCAATACACCTAATAAGAATATAGTCAAAGATTTAGCTGATCAATACAATATTATAATTGTAATGCCAGAAGGGGAAATATTTAGTTTCTATCTCGACAGCCCTGTAAATAAAGGCAGTCAGTTCGAGACTTATATTACACAAGAAGTAATCCAAAAGATTGATAAAACCTATCGAACTATTAATGATAAAAAAGGACGTGTCATAGCAGGACTTTCTATGGGAGGGCACGGTGCTTTGTCTCTTTCGGCTAAACATCCCGAATTGTTTTGCGCTGCAGGAAGCATGAGCGGTGCTGTAGATATGGGGACAATGTTAAGCAGGGAGCCAAATGATCAGGTTATAAAATTAATGCAGCCTATTTTTGGCGATCAAAGCACTAATCCTGATTTATATGTACAAAACGCAGTAATGGGAATGGTTGATAAAATTAAAGCTAATAAACTGGCATTAATTATAGTGCGGTGTCGATGATTTTCTTATTGAATCCAATAGAGAATTGCATAGGAGATTGGTATATAGCAAGGTTTCTCATGATTATATAGAACGTCCAGGAGCGCATACTTGGGAATATTGGGATAATGCATTGCCATATCAGGTATTGTTTTTTAGTAAAGTTTTTAAGAGTAATGGTGTTTTGGTTAATTAAATATGACTCTAATTTAGTTTTTTTGATTAATGTATAATTTCTAAACTTTTTTTGAGTTATAATTAATGCATGTATAATTGATTTTTTTTGAATGAAATTTCAATAAATAATTTTTTTGGCTTGATTTTTGAAATACCTTTATCGAACTTTAAATATAAATAAAATGAAAAAAATAATTACACTTTTGGCGGTTATAGGAATGTTTGGTTTTCAAAGCTGTGAGGGACCAGAAGGGCCTCCGGGACAAGATGGATTCGCTCCAGAATCGGAAGTTTTTGAAGTTGGTCCAGACTTTACGGGGCAAAATGGTTATTCAGTTATCTATCCATTAGATCCTGTAATGCTTTCTGGAGATAACATTTTAGTATATGAATTAGTTAGTACAAGTGGAGTTGATACTTGGGCATTATTACCTCAAGTTTATTATTTTAATAATGGCTTAGAGAGTGCTCAATATAATTATACGTTTACTTATAATCAGTTTAGGATTTTTATTAAAGGTAGTTTAAGTGATTACTCTCAGTTGCCAAACAGTTTTAGATTAGGTAAAACTTTTAGAGTTGTAATTATCATTGGTGACGATGGAATAAATGCTAAAAAAGCGAAACCAAATTATTCAGATTATAATGCTGTTATAGCAAAATATAAAATTGATGACAGCAATGTTAAAAAATTAAATTAAGAGTTGTTGTTACTATCATCCATAAAAAAAGGAAATCGAAAGATTTCCTTTTTTTGTTATAATAGGTTTTGTGTAATTATTTCTTCTCGTTTTTGCTAATTTGCAAAGAAACAATCACTCCAATAATAAGTGCCAAAGCAATAAATGCTAATGAGGCCCATTCAGGAACTTCTATATAATCATGCAGTAGCATTTTGAGTCCGACAAAGCTTAAAATAGCAATTAAACTGTATTCTAAATGGCTGAATTTCTCTAGCATATTGGCTAGAAAAAAGTATAAAGAACGCAAGCCGAGAATGGCAAAAATATTGGAACTAAATACTAAAAAAGGATCTGCGGTAATGGCCAATATGGCAGGAACGCTATCAACAGCAAAGACCACATCCATTACTTCAATAATGATTAATGCTACAAATAGTGGGGTGGCAGCATTTCCTTTCTCGGTTTTTATAAAGAAATGTTCTTTTTCAGTTTGTGTTGAAATGGGGATTATTTTTCCTAGAATTCGGTAAATTAAAGATTTTTTAGGATTAAATTCTTCTTCGTCTTTTGAACTGAACAGCATTTTTAGAGCTGTAAATAAAAGAAACAGACCAAAAACATAAGAGGTCCAGCTAAACTTATTGATCAGTAATACGCCAAAGTAAATCATTAAGCCACGAAAGACAATTGCTCCCAATATGCCCCAAAATAAAACTCGGTGCTGGTGCTTTTTTTCTATTTTGAATGATGCAAAAATCAAAGCGATTACAAAGATGTTGTCGATGCTCAATGATAATTCAATCAGGTAGCCGGTAATGAATTTCATTGCGGCGACAGGAGATTTTAAGTGGTCTGGATTTAAAACGTAATCTGTGGAGTACAGCCAATAAACCACCCCGGAGAAAAGCATTGATAAAGTAAACCATATAGCGGTCCATTTACTGGCTTCTTTGGTGCTGATAACATGAGGGTTTTTGTTGAATACACCCAAATCAAGGGCAAGAAATGTAAAGATCAATACAAGAAATAATATCCAAACAATCATAATAGCGGCTGTTGATTAATGATTTTCAAAATGTAAAAGCTGAATTTTACTAATGGTTAGTAAAAACTAAAGATACTGTAATTTGTTTAAATAAAAAAAGTGCCTTCGGTTAGAAAGGCACTTTTTGGTTTATTTTGGTTTTGACTACAAAGCTGATTTAACAGTTTTGATAATTCTTGCAGCAATTTTGTATGGATCACCATTAGAAGCTGGTCTTCTGTCTTCTAAATATCCTTTCCAACCATGTTGAACAGTATATAATGGAATTCTAATTGAAGCTCCTCTATCAGACACTCCATAAGAGAAATCATGGATAGAAGCAGTTTCGTGTTTACCAGTTAAACGTTGGTCGTTATAAGCTCCGTAAACCGCGATATGTTCTTCAACTACTGGACGGAAAGCTTCACATATTTTGTCATAAACAGCTTTGTCTCCACAAGTTCTTAAAACTTCGTTAGAGAAGTTAGCATGCATTCCAGAACCATTCCAGTCAGTATCTCCTAGTGGTTTTGGG
Organism: uncultured Flavobacterium sp.; assembly: GCA_963511725.1. GTDB lineage: Bacteria > Bacteroidota > Bacteroidia > Flavobacteriales > Flavobacteriaceae > Flavobacterium. The sequence continues at coordinate 12,670 of CAUPKA010000046.1, read as the reverse complement.
TGGTATTCAATATAGTAACCGTATTTTTCAGTCAAACGATCTAGTAAGTATCTAGCAACCCAGATTTCGTCACCCGCTTTTTTAGCTCCTTTTGCAAACAATTGGAATTCCCATTGTCCACAAGCAACTTCTTGATTTATTCCTTCAAAGTTAAGTCCAGCAGCAATACATAAATCTGCATGCTCTTCAACTAATTTTCTTCCGTGTGTGTTTTTTCCACCTACTGAACAGTAGTACATTCCTTGTGGAGCAGGGTAACCACCAATAGGGAAACCTAAAGGCAATAAAGTTTTAGTATCCATGATGAAATATTCTTGTTCGAATCCGAACCAGAAATCACCATCATCATCAATAGTAGATCTACCATTAGATGGGTGTGGAGCTCCATCAGCAAACATAACTTCAGTCATTACTAGGTAACCATTGATACGAGTTGGATCTGGGTAGATAGCAACAGGTACTAATAAACAGTCAGATGAACCACCTTCTGCTTGTCTTGTAGATGAACCATCAAAAGACCAGTTTCCGATTTCTTCTAAAGTTCCTTGGAAGTTTTCGTGCTCTTCAACTTTAGTTTTACTTCTTAAATTTTGTGTTGGTTCGTAACCATCTAACCAAAGGTATTCTAATTTAATTTTAGCCATAATATTGATAATTTATTTTTTTTTGTTTTTCTGATGCAAATATAAAATAAATTGCTCATGTCATAAAATTGGGGGGTAGTTTTTATTTGGGTGTTTTAAATTTTTGATATTACTTCATTTTAGGAGGGGTATATTTGAAAAATTATAATTTTAGAGGGGGATAATGAATAAATTCGTAATTCGTAATTTTTAAATATTAATTTAAAGTTAAGATTTTTATTACTATAAGTTGAAAATATAGTTGGTTAATGCATTTTTTTTGTATTATATCTATTCTAAAAATGAGATGTGATTTATTCTCTAATGCGTTAATTATTTGTTGAGTATAATATTTACATTTGTATATGTTTATTCAGTGGATATTAATTTTTAAGATATAGTTATGTCATCAATTCGTTTTCAAGCTTTAAAAGAAGCTTCTAATAGAAAGTTAATAGATTTTCAGGAATCTGGAAGAAAATCGGAACTTTTCGGATCTAATGTATTTAATGATAAAGCAATGAGGCAATTTTTGACTTCGGATGCTTTCAAAGCAGTACAGGGTGCGGTTCAACACGGGACTAAAATCGACAGGAAATTGGCAGATTATATTGCTATGGGAATGAAGGAATGGGCTTTGAATAAAGGGGTTACACATTATACTCACTGGTTTCAGCCTCTTACAGGAACTACGGCAGAGAAGCATGATGCTTTTTTTGAAACTTCGTATGACGGAAGTGACCCATTAGAGAAATTTGGAGGTGCTCAATTGGTACAGCAAGAACCAGATGCATCCAGTTTTCCAAATGGCGGTATCAGAAATACATTTGAGGCACGAGGATATACTGCTTGGGATCCAACTTCTCCAGCTTTTATATTTGGTACGACTTTGTGTATTCCAACTATTTTTATTTCCTATACAGGCGAAGCTTTAGATAATAAAATACCATTATTAAGAGCTTTATCGGCTATGGATGAAGCCGCTACCGAAGTATGTAAATATTTTGACAAAAACGTAAAGAAAGTAACTGCAACATTAGGCTGGGAACAAGAATACTTTTTGATTGATAAATCCTTAGCTAATTCTCGCCCGGATCTTATTATGACGGGAAGAACCTTGTTAGGCCACACTTCTGCCAAAGGACAGCAGTTGGATGATCATTATTTTGGTTCTATTCCTACTCGTGCCTTAACGTATATGAGAGATTTGGAACAGGAATGTATGTTACTGGGAATACCTGTAAAAACGCGTCATAATGAAGTGGCTCCCAACCAATTTGAATTTGCTCCTATTTTTGAAGAAGCAAATCTGGCGGTAGATCATAACTGTTTGTTGATGGACGTTATGCAAAAAGTAGCAGAGCGCCATGATTTGAAAGTATTGCTTCATGAAAAACCATTTAAAGGTGTCAATGGATCAGGAAAACACAATAACTGGTCACTGTCTACAGATACGGGAGTGAATTTGTTGAGTCCAAGTAAAACTCCTATGACTAATCTGCAATTTTTGACATTCTTTATCAATACAATCAAAGCGGTAAATGATTATGAAGCTTTATTGAGAGCCTCTATCGCTACTGCCAGCAACGATCATAGATTAGGCGCCAATGAAGCGCCACCAGCAATTATCTCAGTCTTTATTGGAGAACAGTTGACTAAAGTTTTAGCTGAATTAGAAGGAGTTTCTACAGGAAAATTATCTCCAGAAGAAAAAACAGATCTAAAGCTTAATGTTGTAGGCAAAATTCCGGATGTCCTTTTGGATAATACGGATAGAAACAGAACTTCTCCATTTGCTTTTACAGGTAATAAATTTGAATTTAGAGCTGTAGGTTCGTCTGCAAACTGCTCCAATGCAATGACAACATTAAATACTATTGTTGCTAAACAGCTTAAAGATTTTAAAACAGCAGTAGATGTTTTGATAGAATCTAAAGACATGAAGAAAGATGACGCTATTTTTAATGTATTAAGAGAATATATCAAACAGTCTAAAAAAATACTTTTTGAAGGAGACGGTTATAGTGAAACTTGGCAAAAAGAGGCAGCAAAAAGAGGATTGAGCAATTTTAAAACGACTCCTGATGCTTTGAAAGCAAGAGCGTCAAAACAAGCATTGGATTTATTTGGAGAAATGGGTATTATGAATCATATCGAATTGCATGCTCGTTATGAAATAGAATTGGAAGAGTACACCAAAAAAATTCAAATTGAAAGTAGAGTTTTAGGTGATATTTCTAAAAATCATGTAATTCCTACTGCCATTAGATATCAAAATACCCTGATAGAAAATGTGAAAGGCTTGAAAGATATTTTTGGTTCTGAATTTGAATCTATTGCTAAAGAGCAAATCATTTTAATCAAAGAGATTTCTGGACATATTGAAGGTATTAATTCTAAAGTAGAAGAGATGACCGAAGAAAGAAAGAAAGCGAATACTTTGACTGATGCACAAGCAATGGCTGAAACGTATTGTAATAATGTAAAGCCTTATTTTGAAATCATTAGAAGCCACTGTGATAAATTAGAGTTATTAGTAGATAATGAACTATGGACTTTGACTAAATACCGAGAATTGCTTTTAACTAAGTAGTTTTTGTTGTTTATAAAACTAAAAGGTAGTATCTCATAAAGTGTGTAAGTAAAAAAAGTATGAGGGTTTGCACAAACCCTCATACTTTTTTTACTTAATTTTAAAATTTACACAGTCTTATAAAAAAGAAGATTCATTATTAGTCATAGCTTCCAAAAGCTAACATGCCCATTTTCTCTTTTTCATCTGATAGAGTAACAAACTTAAGTATCGAGCCTGTTTTGCTCCATACTTTCTTGCTTATTGTTTCTCCTTGCAAATTTTCTGTAACAGTTTTATCTGTGTATCCCTTATCTTTAATCTCCATTTCAATGAAAACATTATTTGGCGCACCAGCATAAACACAACTTATACCGTATATCTTATTTGCTTTTGTATAATACACTTCTATCTCGTCAAATTGGGAAGTAAAAACGTATATTTCTTTTATATCGCCTTCACTTTCTTGTTCGACATCGCCTTTCTCGAATCCTTTTCCCTTCATAAAAGAATCGATACTTGACTTAGTGGTCTTATAAAATATATCGTCGATAAGGGCTAATTTCTTATTGTCAAATTTCACTTGTCCAAAAGTTATAGAACCTTGCAATAACAGTAGCAATAGTATTAAGTTTTTCATATACATTTTATTTTTTTTAATTTAATAAGAAACAATTTTTATTTATTTTCATAATAAAAATCACTAAATGAATTCTATTCTTTATGCATTGTGGTATTTTTAAGATGAAGCTCTATTTAACAAAATTAAGTAAAGTGTAAAACACAAAAAATACTCCAAAAGGAGTATTTTTTTGATTGAGGACACTAAATTACACCCTGAAGAATACAATTTTTTATAAGTTCTGCACTGTTCTTAGAATCAGATTTGGTTAGTATATTATTGCGGTGTTTCTTTACGGTTAATGGGCTAATGAAAAGTTTTTCGGCAATTTCAGTATTGTTCAAACCACTTCCTATAAGTCTTATAATATCTATTTCTCTTTTAGAAAATTCTGTAAATTCCTTATTGTCTTCATCAAGACTTAAATTCATAAAAGAAGGCTCGCCATTTAATCCGATAAGCGATATTTTGTAAGTATTAAAACTGCTCAGATGATCTATACGAGTATGGATGTTTAATGATTTTCCGTATCCTCCATTGTCACCCATGGTAAGCATTAATGCCTGATGATTAAATAAAACATATTCGCCATTTCCTAATCTGCATCTGTGACTGTAACTTATTTTATAATTCAATAACTTTTCCCGACCAACATTTTCATAAAAAAACTTAGTCAAAAATGCTTCTGCTTTTATTACAAAGTCAATATCCTCTGGATGAATTGCACCTAATATATCATTAAAAGCTAAAGTGTCGGGATTAAATCCATGCATTTCAAATAAAGAAGTACTCATGTGTGAAAGTGACATATCAAAAAAATCAATGATATAGAAAGAAAATGGTCCCGTACTTATAATTGAATTGGTAAGATCATCAAAAGATATTTGATTCGACGATGTCGTTTGAACAGTTCTGTTTGATTGCCAAACATCATGTAGGTTTTGTATTTCTGCTAGCATAGGATCTGCTTTTGTGTTAAACAAATTAACATTAAAAAAAATTAAAACAAAAACTATCACACAAAAAATGCTCTTGGAGAGAGCGTATAAAATATTTCTTTTTAATCGGGTTTAAAGTCTAAAGCTTTTTGCTCAAATTCTCTTTAACCCCGCCAAACCATTCCTCTTTTAGAATGCTCAATATAATACTGTCTCGGCGCACATCGCTTTCATACGTTGGCATGTTGCTGCGCAAAACTCCTTCTACTTTACATCCAATGCTTTTCATCGCTTCAATACTTCGCTGATTGTTGTTATCGGCACGAAATTCTACGCGTTCCATTCCAAGAGTTTCAAAGGCAAAACGCAATAAAAGATATTTACAATGCTTATTAAGACCAGTACCTCTAAAATCTTTTCCATACCAAGTATAGCCTAACTGCAATGTTTTGAAAGGAAGATTGATATCATAAAAACGAGTGCTTCCAGCATATTTACCCGATTTTTTATCATATACAATAAAAGGAAATTCACTTTTATTTTCTCTTGCTTTTATGGCTAATTGAATATAGTTAATCAGGTTTTCTTTCCCATTAGCGGGAACTAAGGAATATTTCCAGGTTTCTGGTTCATTGAGGGAAATATCCAGAAGATTATCAACATCTGTCAATTCTAAAGGTCGGAGTAAAATTAATTCGTCTTCGAGGATTGTATTTTGAGGGAATTGTGACGCAGTCATTATTTTTTTGAGCTAATTTACAAAAATGATAAAAAAATAAAAGCATTTCTTTTAAAATATCACTGAAGTCCTAGTCTGTATTGCTACGCCAATTCGCTATTGCTCAGATGAAATAAAAAACCCACAATACAAAATACTATTTTATATTGTGGGTTTGAAATATATAGTTGAATTAGTTTCTAAAAAAACTATTCGTTCATTTCATCATAACGCACTGGAACTTGCGGGTCATACAGCGGACATTTGAATTCTTCCAAAGTATCGGCTAGAAGATTCATCGTTTTGCCTTCGGTTCCGTAACAATCAATTTGTATGCTTTGCGGAGTTGTTTTTACATGAAAAGCTCCTTTGCCTTTGGGATTTTTCCAACTGTTTTCATCAACTTTTTCCCAGCTCGAAAACACACTGTTAATTCTGTTTAAAATAACACTCACAGGAAGTATTTCAAGACCTTCTACTTCTTGCTGTTCTACCAAAGCCTCATAAACCAAATGATGGTTTAGATAAATTCCTTCCTGATATTGCCAAAAAAGTAGTTCGTACATATTTAGAAAAAGTTTAATCGTTTATTTGTTTAATCGCTGATTGTTTAAACGTTTAAACGAATAAACGATTAAACAATTCTTCTTAATATTCGAAAGTCCCGTATTCGCTGGTGATTGTTAATTTCTTAGCATCAGAAGCTTCTACTCTACCTACAATTTGCGCATCAACATTGAAAGATTTTGAAATATCGATAATATCTTGAGCAATAGCTTCCGGCACATATATCTCCATTCTGTGTCCACAGTTGAATACTTGATACATTTCTTTCCAATCTGTTTTTGACTGTTCTTGTATCAATTGAAACAAAGGCGGAACCAGAAATAAATTATCTTTTATGATATGCAGATTTTGAACAAAATGTAAAATTTTTGTCTGAGCTCCACCACTACAATGTACCATTCCGTGAACCTCTTGTGAAGTATATTTGTCTAAAATTTTCTTGATGATGGGCGCATACGTTCTTGTTGGAGAAAGTACTAATTGTCCAGCATCTATTGGAGAATTTTCAACAGCATCTGTCAATTTTACCTGACCCGAATAAATCAATTCTTCAGGAACAGCCGAATCATAGCTTTCTGGATATTTGGTTGCCAAATACTTTCCGAAAACATCGTGACGAGCAGACGTTAATCCGTTGCTTCCCATTCCTCCATTATAGCTTTTTTCGTAAGTTGCCTGGCCAAAAGAAGCCAATCCAACGATAACATCACCCGCTTTTATATTGGCATTGTCAATTACTTTGGAACGCTTCATTCTAGCCGTTACAGTAGAATCTACGATAATAGTTCTCACAAGATCGCCAACATCGGCAGTTTCTCCTCCTGTTGAGTGAATCGTTACACCAAAAGAATCCAATTCTTTTATCAATTCTTCGGTTCCATTGATAATTGCTGATAAAACTTCGCCTGGAATAACATTTTTGTTTCTGCCAATAGTTGAAGAAAGCAAAATATTGTCGGTAGCGCCTACACACAATAAATCGTCAATGTTCATGATTAAAGCATCTTGAGCGATACCTTTCCAAACCGAAATATCTCCAGTTTCTTTCCAATACATGTAAGCCAAAGAGGATTTTGTACCTGCTCCATCAGCATGCATTATCAGGCAATAATCTTCGTCCTGAGTTAAATAATCAGGAACAATTTTACAAAATGCTTGAGGGAATAAACCTTTATCAATATTTTTAATGGCGTTATGCACATCTTCTTTGGATGCCGAAACACCACGCTGTGCATATCTTTTTGAAGTATCTGAACTCATTTTCTAGTTGTGTGTATGTGGGGCAAAGATAATTTAAAAGTTTAAAAGTTTAAAAGTTTAAGGTTTAAAGTTTAAACCACATACTGCCCATTGTCAGTTGACAACTATCTAAAAAGTCTAATTTGCAATAATTTCAATTTCGACACGGCGGTTTGCTTCTCTTTCTGCTTCGTTTTTTTCGGGTAAAGGATACAATGGTTTTGTACTGGCGAAACCAACAAAAGTCATTCTGCTTTTTTCAATTCCATTAAATTCTAAAAATTTATAAATAGCTTTGGCTCTTTGAGTGCTTAGGTCTCGATAATCTTTCTGCACACAGCAAATATGACCTTGTATTTGTATTTTTAAATCTGGAACATTTTTCATCACCGTCAGCAATTCATACATTACTGATCTGGATTGTGGCATTATGGCAAAAGTGTCTACAAAAAAATTCATGTTTTCCAATTTGAGCTTTTCGCCAATATTAGCTACGCTCATTTTTTTCATAAAAACGGTATCCACTTTTATATTAATCGTCGAACCGTCTGGATTTTCATAAATATAAGTATCCAAGAATTTAATATTTGGTTTTTTCTTCTCTATGGGAGCTTCTTTCTTTTCGGCGATTATTTTTTCTTCATTTACAAAATCTTTTTGCATTATAAAATACAAAGTGACTTTTCTGTTTTCGGCTTTAACGGGAGATAAAGAATGTAATTTTCCAAAACTTCTAGTTTTAAAATCCTCTCTGATTTTTACTTTCCCTTTTATGATATTGAACACATAATCGATTCTTTTTTTTGCCAAAGTATCATTGTACCCAATAGTTCCTTCCTCGTCGCAAAAACCGTAAACACCAACTACTTTAACTTCTTTGTTCGAAGACAGCCATTGGTTTAGTTTTAATAATTCTGTTTTTTTCAATACAAATTTATCGCTATCAAAAAAAAAGGAAACTTGTTCCTGAGCAATAGCACAAGAAGCTATGCAACTCAACAGCAATGTGATAAAAAACTTCATGGTTTGGGGATTTATTTTCTCAAATTTACAATAAAACTTAATCTGTTTGCAGCAACTAGAAATTAATTAAGAACTAAATCAAACATTGACATCCTTAAAATTATTCAGCTTAGCGTATCGAATCAATTGGGTAAAGATTTCATCATTAAATAATGGAATTTCAAGAATAGAATTCAACAGCTTAGTATTAAACTGTTTTGCACTAGATACTAGATAAGGTTTGAGATGTTTACCAATACTTTCATAATACAGCTTCTCAGTAGTGTTTTGATATTCAAACTCTGGAGAATCTGGAATTATTGTATAATTAGAATAACCAACTTCTTTCATAATCAATTCCAGTCCTTTTACGAGATTTAAACTTTCATGGCTCACAATATTAAGTTGGTGAATATCATCCCTTCTAAAAACAGTTACTATCACTTTGGCTACATAATCGACTGGAATGATATTTAAACCTGACATTTGACCAATTGTAAAACGTACATTTTCATGTTCGGTTTTTCTTTGTGCCGCAAAATAAAAAAACTTAGCCAAAAGATAGAAAACCATATATTTAGAAATGAAATATCTATTCTCGTCTCCTAACATTTTTCCGCAAATAACACTTGGACGCAGTATTTGATAAGGCAACCCCAAAGCTTTGCATTGCTTTGCAACAAATTTCTCTGAATGAAACTTGGCATTTTCATAAGCATTGCGGTGCTTTGGAACAAAATCAAGATTATGAAAATCGTTATCCACAATTCCTGAGCGCTCTCCAGAAGAAAAAGCAGTTCCGATGTAAATGAATTTTTTTATTAAATGATGAAAATTTTCCAAAATAGCTTTGGTAATCTTTGTGTTTTCTTCAAATATTTTTTCACGATGTGCCTCATCAGTAGATAAATTGACATATCCCGCTGAATGAATAAAATACGCACCCTCAATTTTACTTGAAAAATTTTCCTGTACAGAATCTAAGTCGGCATCAACAACTTCAATATATTGATCCAATTTTTCAACACCTATATCTTTTAAGAATTTGGGAGTATAACTGCTTGAGAGAATTTCGTTTATTCGATCTAAAGCAGTTCTTTTTTTCTTGCCTCTGGAAATCAAAATGAGTTTACCGTCGATTGACTCTTTAATGAATAGTTCTAGAATTTCAAACATAATCTGAGATCCCAAAACACCTGTTGCACCTGTAAGCACTATTTTCATCGGAAGTGTTTTTTAATTGAAATTGAAAACTGAAGTCGATTAATTAACTACGATAAAAAAGGGGCGGTAGAAATAAATTACTGATGATCAATTAATAAAAACAATCTCACATCTAAAAGATTAGTAAAGTTAAGTCTTTTTTTTTCTCTTAACTATCACTTTTTCTAAAATTTTAACCCAAACATCAATTCTTTATGAGATAAAAATCTTTAAAATATTTGGCTTTTAATCAACGCTTTCTGAGATAATTTCAGTTGCAATTTTACCCTTTTAAAAAGACGATTTTAAGATAAATTGTTACTCATTTTTAGCAGAAATATTGTTTTCATTAATTATACCTAAAAATATTGGGGTCTTTATGTTTTTCACAACAAAACATTAATACGTATTTAATTGATAATTAGTAAGTTATGTTAATTTTTGAATTTAAAACATACCTTATACATCTGTACTCTTATTCGTATTTCGAGTGTGTTTTATCGATTTTTATTTAACTTATATCGTTCTTTTTACTATTTATTAGGCATGCATTTTTTAAATTAATTAATTTTACACCGTCACTTTTCAAAGTGATTTAGTTGTCCTGAGTGATGGCTAAAATTAAAATAAGCGAATTTGGTTTTACACTTCAGTATTTTATTTTGAAGTTTGTCATTGAGCTGAATATTGTATTTTCTCTAAAGGTACATTTTCAATTTTTTAATCTATTCTGAGCATTTATTTTTTTATGTTTTTTGAATTAAAAGTTTCCATTTTTTAAACTATTTTTCTAGTAAAAGAATCTAATTATTGTCCCCTGCAATAAGATGTCTTTTGACTGCTTGACCGTACGCTTCATAGCTATTATGAAGGCGTATTTATTTCCCTAATTAAAAGTTACGAGACCAGACAGGTCCGTTTCTTTTACATTTACCTAACCAAAAATCTTCACTATGAAACAACACTCATTGGTTTTCCGCAAACCCTATTTCTACTGAGTCTTTTCTTATTGATACTATGGTCTAAAACCGTATTGATATGAAAAAAATTATTCTTTTTACGATAAAAAGCGTGCAAGAATTTTGCATTTCTTTTTCCTGTTTCCTCAAAACAGGCATTTCAAAATTACACTTCACAATTCCTTTAAATCAATCATTAAAATTATGGCCTTTCCGTTGGCGCCAAAGCCTTGCCTTGCCTATAGTTTTTTTAGGGATTCTCATGACCAGTTACACTACTGTACATGCACAAAACATTAAAGGAATTGTCCCAGTAGCTTCTCCAGTTGGAGGAGATGCAATTGATGGAGACTTTTGGGCTCATCAGCCCATAGGAACAAATTTTGAAAAAATTGGTGATTTATTTGACGATCGTTATAATCCTGGCAGTCCAGCTTATGATCCCAATAATCCAACTAATATGCACAACATCAATCATGGCTTGATTGATCCTATTACGGGTAATGTTATATACAAACCAACCCCTGTTACAGACCCTCCCACTCCTCAGAGTATTCCAGTGACCTATCAAATAAAAGATCGTTATATAGATGATCTTACGATATTCACACTTTCCAATAAAATAAACGACAATCCAAAAACCTATTCATGGGGAGCAGGATCCTCTCCTAACAAAAATGAAATCCAAAATTGCGGGGCTCATTTTAGTTATGGTGATCCAGCTATCAAAGGAGGTGTAACAAATGCAACCGGTAACTTTATTAGTCCTTCACCAGCTGGAGGAGTTTCGGGATTAGGAACTGATTTATGGTGTATGTTTGCAGGTGACCGTCAGGTAACTAATGGTAGCAGTTACATCGATTTTGAATTTCTGCAAGCTCCCTTAACTATGACAGGTGCTACTTATGGCCAACCTGATCAATTCACAGGTGTAGCTCCAATTACTGGAGGCAGTGGCGTATTTCAAACTGCAGCCCCCGATGCAACTGGTGGCCGTACCCCTGGTGACATATTGATTACCATTGAGTTTACCCAAGGTGGTGGTGATGCAAATGTTGTAATTCGACAATGGAAACTAGTTGGTTCAGCTTATGAATATGTTGTTATCCCCAACACCGTTTTTCCTGGATTCATTTTTTGCACCAATAATAATGTAACCACTACAGTTCCATTTGATGCTTATGGAGTTAATCCGGGTGTTTATGCACCAAATCAATGGGCTGAAGGAGCCATAAATCTTACTCAGGTATTGACATACTTAAATAATCCGTGTACTTCAATCAGCACGCTGTTTATTCGAACCAGATCCTCTGGAAATTCAGCTCAATCTGAATTAAAAGATTTCCCTGGAGCTCCTATTCAATTGAATTTGGATTTCAGACCAAGCCCACCAACTACAACTGGTGCAACAGTTTGCGGTCCAGGCCCAGTGCAAGTAAATCTTTCAGCCAGTGGCTGTCCTGGAGGAACACTAAAATGGTATAATGCTGCCACAGCTGGCACAAAAGTAAATGAGGGACTTACATACAACCCAACCATTTCTGCAACAACCAGCTATTGGGTAAGCTGTACCAGCGCTTCAGGTTGTGAAGGTCCAAGAACTCAAGTTACAGCAACACTAAATACTGTAAATCCAGGCGTAGTAGCCGGAAATCAAACTCTCTGTACTCCATTTGACCCTGCAGCATTTACCAACACTACAGATGGCAGCGGTAGTGCAGGAGGAGTAATTACTTATCAATGGCAAATTAGCACAACTGGCTGTGACGGAACTTGGGCAAACATCCAAGGAGCCACATCTGCAACTTATGATGCGGGTGTAGTAGCTGCGATAACTAATTTCCGGAGAGTAGCAACTTCAACTCTCAATGGCGTTGCCTGTTCTGCAAACAGTAATTGTTTGACAGTGACTCCAAATGCTATAAGTCCGGGAGCAATTGCCGGAGACCAAATCGGCTGTTCTCCATTTGATGCGGCAGCATTTACCAGCACTACGCCGGGAAGCTCTACTGGAGCTGGAGTAATCTCTTACCAATGGCAAATTAGCACAACAGGCTGTGACGGCACTTGGGCAAATATCCAAGGAGCTACATCTGCAACTTACGATGCGCCATCGGTAACTGCGATAACTAATTTCCGTAGAGTCGCTACTTCAACACTCAACGGTGTTGCCTGTTCTGCAAACAGCAATTGTTTGACAGTGACTCCAACCGGAATAGTTCCGGGT
>CAUPKA010000045.1:0-28690 GCA_963511725.1 uncultured Flavobacterium sp. | reverse complement strand
CGGTGTTTCATTGAGATTAGTTACGTTAACGGTAAAGACTTCATCAAAAAACAGACTTCCCTGATCGGTTGTTCTTACTCGGATAGAATAGGATGATTTCGTTTCAAAATCCGGGCTTGCGTTGATCGTCAGACTGTTTCCGGTGATGGTGAACGCGCTGTTATCGGTGCTTCCCGTACCGGCTACCAGTGTATGGGTAAAAGTATTTGAAGCATCGGGATCAGTTGAGGACAGAGTTCCTACTGCCGTATTAGTTGCAACATTTTCGTTTACAGCTGTATTGGTAAGTGCAATATCACTCGGCGCTTCATTAACATTAGTTATATTGATTGTAAACACTTCGTCATAAGTAAGGCTTCCGTCCGAAGTTCTAATGCGCACAGAATACGAAGATTTCGTTTCAAAATTCGGACTGGCATTTATAGTCAGGCTGTTTCCGGTAATGGTAAAAGCAGTGTTGTCCGTGCTTCCCGTTCCAGAAACCAGAGAATAAGTAAAAGAGCTTCCTGCATTAGGATCAGTAGAAGAGAGAGATCCCACAGCAGAATTGGCACTTACATTTTCATTTACAGATGAAGCAGAAAGCGTAATATCCGTTGGAGGGCTATTTGTAACTATAACAGGTGTTGAAACTGAAATAGAGTTTATACTATGATTGGTAGCAGATTGGTCACCTACATATCCTCCTGCGCTTATATAAAATCGTACTTCGTCAACATTTTGAAAGGCCGAGGTTAAGGTTATCGTTTTTGGAATATAGCCTGGGTCAAAACCATCAAAAGTCATAGAAGCTACTTCATTACCATCTCTGTATCCCTTTACTGTATTTGTAAATGATGCGCTTTCTCCCCAGTTGTAATAGACAAATTGATTGAGACGAAATTCGCTCCCGGTTAACGATTTAATTGCCATCCCTTTTGAACCCGCATTATTTTCATTGGTTAGCCCTGAATAGGATGGGCTTGAACTTGACATGAAAGAATTGTTTTGCCACGATAAATTAGACAAAAGGGTTCCACTTGTATTAGAAATGTTATAGACATTAATATCAATATCTGATATATCTTGCGAAAAACCATCTCCATCAGAAGCAATGTCATCACCCGTAATTGCGGCTGTATTGCTTGAAAATGTTAACGTAGGTGAAGTGTTAAGCAATACACCTATTTTAAAAACAGGATTTGTTCCAGTAAATTGTGTTCCTCCTGGGCTAATATCGTAAGTTGTTAATTCGCTAGTATTCCAATTTGCAATAGTACAAATAGCTGTTAAAAGACTGCTTTTTGTAGTCGCTGTTAAAGTACCTTTATAAGTATTGTTGTCACCATGATAACCTGAACTATTAGGGTCTCTATTGAGTGCAATAGCAGTTGTTCCTAATGTTAAACTTGGGGGCAAATAAGAGTTTCCATTGTTTGGCTGATTTCCATTTCCAGTCGGAATAAATTGTCCTGCTGGCTGATTCAGTCCAAAAAAAGTGGTAGCAAATGGGTTCGCCCATGCAAAGACATAAGTTGTTACAGAAGTAGGACTAGATCCTTGGAAAATAAACCAATTATCTCCTCCAGAAGATACAGGGCAGTTTGCCACAGTTGTAAATGTCCAGCCTGTTACACTAACACTGCCTGGTAAACCAGAAACGGCAGGAGTTGCTCCTCCTGTAATTGAAAATTTAGTAACTGTTCCTGCTGCCATAGCGGAAGTTAATGTCCAAGTAATTGACCCTTCTGTTGTATTGGCGACAGAGGTTGTGCCGAAAGTACCAGTAGCTTCATCATAACCATAATCTGTTATTCTAATAACAGTACCTGATGAAAGAGGAACTAGATTTACAATAGTCATTTCATATGGTGTGACATCGTAATTTGTACCTATGATTGCGATATCTCCCGCGACTAGAGTTGTTTGAGCATTTAAGGAAACTATCATACTTAAAAATAGTCCCAATAATAGAAGTAATTTTTTTATCATAACATTTGTTTTTATTATCAAACTTTATGCACAAATATAATTAAAAATGGGCTGTTATAAACAGCCCATTTTTAATTAATCTTTATTTTTATGGTCTGGAAGGATAAATACCTTCATAGCAAATTATATATTGCATAGCCACAAAAGGTGGCACAGTAGAAAGAGGTTCTGCTCCGGTTCCCCAAGGAGTCAAAGTCAATCCTGTTGGATCAAAGCTCAAGGTATTGGTTACTGTCGAACTGCCTCCTGCTAAGGGTATAGTTGGTGCAGCATTGGTATAAAGATTGGGCTGACCAGTTCCCCCTACATCGCCTGTTGTTCCCAAAGCATTGTTTGTTGCAGAAGGTGATGGAGATGCTCCATCTGCGGTACTAGCTTGTAAAACAGTATTTACGGTTACAGTACCTGAAAGATTTGTTCCTGCTCCCTTAACGATGGAGTGGGTGTGAGGAGGCATGTTGTTTGAGGTAACTACTGCTGATTGCGTACCGCCAGTTTCACCTAATGAGTATGTTCCGCCTGGATGTGAACTAGAAATATTTGTACATTGTGTTGGGAATGCTCCGCGTAAATCAGGAAGTTGAAATGTAGTTACTCCATCTCCGCCATAGGTTACTCCTAATATAGAAAATAAAGCTGTGTATTGGCTTATTGATAAAATTTGTCCTTCACAAGTGTAAAATCCGCGTGGTGCAAAATTACCTGCAAAAAGTTTGATGGTTCCCATTATTTCGTCCATAATTGTTTTTTGTTTAAAATAGTTAATAGATTATTTTTATAAGTAACTAGTTGGTTTAATTGTTTGTTACTTTTTTAATTTGTTTCAAAAATAGTTAAGTAAAAAAATAGTTAAGTAAAAAAATGATATAAGATCATAAATTAATGTCATAAGATTAAAAATAATTGGTTAGCAAAATGTTATAAAGTTCCGTTTTCATAGTGCCCAAAACAAAACTATCTTTGCGTTTTAAAACAGCAATAAAATGCCTCACCATCATTTCATGGTTCACAAGCCTTACGGATACTTAAGCCAATTTATTTACGAATTGAAACGCAAGAAAAAACTCTTGGGAGAATTACACGACTTCCCAGAGGGCACCATGGCGATTGGCCGTCTTGACGAAGATTCTGAGGGCTTGCTATTATTGACTACTGACGGAAAGATGAGCGAACAAATTCGATCAAAAAAAGTCGATAAAGAATATTATGTGCAAGTCGATGGAGTAATTACTCAGGAAGCCATAAATTTATTGACAGAAGGCGTTGAAATCGGTTTTGATGGAGGGAAATACAAAACCAAAAAATGTGAAGCTCGACTTATTGCTGAAATTCCAGATTTTGGGCCTCGAGGCAAGAAAATACGTGACGAGCGTCATGGACCAACTTCTTGGGCTTCCATAACGGTCAATGAAGGGAAGTTTAGACAAGTGCGCAAAATGACGGCAGCAGTTGGTTTTCCAACATTGAGATTAGTGCGCGTTCGAATTGGAAACGTGCATTTGAATAATTTAAAAGCGGGACAAGTTTTGGAGGTTTCTGATTTTCAATTAAACAATTAAATAAATTACCGAATTAAACAAATAAATATGTTAAACATCGTATTGGTAGAACCCGAAATACCAAATAACACTGGAAATATTGGCCGTTTGTGCGTAGGCACCGAAAGTCGTTTGCATTTAGTTCATCCTTTTGGGTTTGTTATTAATGATAAAAATTTAAAGCGTTCCGGACTCGATTACTGGGTGCATCTTGATGTCACTGAATACCAAAATGTGTCCGAATGGATGTCTCAAATTCCAGACAAATCCAGAGTTTTTCTAATGAGTTCCCACGCTGAAAAATCTTATTTAGAGAATCAATTCCAAGATGGAGATTGGTTGGTTTTTGGCAAAGAAAGCGTTGGATTAAGTGCAGAGGTTTTAGCATTATTCGAAAATCATCTCACGATTCCGATGTCACCATTAATCAGAAGTTTTAATATTGCCAATTCAGTTGCATTTGTTGTTGGCGAGGCGAAGAGGCAGATTGGTTTAAAATAAAATTATGAGACCATTTATCGATTTAAGCAATTTGGATTATAATGGGGATACCTTGGTTTATTACTCAAGAATGTATATTGTAATTTCGATTGTTGTAATTATTTCCTTAGTAATAGGTTCTGTGTATGTTCTAAGAATTGAAAATGGATTTATATTTTCAATATTGCTTTGGTTTCTTATATTATTTTTTAGTCAAAAGATATTTTACCGTTTGCAAAGAATGAATGAAATACAATTTAAAATTAATTCTAAAGGAATTCAATTTAGGAATGAGGATTTTATTACTTGGGATAATATTGAAAATGCTAAAGTAATTTCAGAAAAAAGAGGGGATGAGGATATCGTATATTATTTTAGATATTATATTATTAGTGAAAATCTTGTAATTCAAACTGAAATAGAACCACTTAATATTAGTAGCAATGAGTTAGCACTAGCAATAAGGATTTTTACTGAAAAGTTTAATATTGAAAATAAAAAGGGTTAAATTTTATTTTAATTTTTTTGCTAAATGCCTTCCAATGGTTTTAATACTCTTATTTGTTATGTGGAAAATTTCATATATTTGAGATAGACATTGAGTCTTAAATTTCTTTTTATGATAGATAACGTTTACTTAAGAAGTACCATTTTTAGACATCTCGATGGTTTAGTAACAGCACCAGTTGCTTATGCTCTTTATAAAAAAGGAGTATTAGCCCATATTTTGGACAAAAAAGAAATAAGACTTTCGGAACTTACTTCAAAGTTCAAAGCCAATGAAGGTTATCTCAATGTAGGCTTGCGGACTTTAGCTTCACAAGGTTTTATCGATTATCATATTCATGGAAATACTGATGAAATTACCATTAACATAAATAAAAACAGTGAAATTGCTTTTTCGCTGTTTCCATTATATAAAGATGCTATAGAGTTATTACAATATTCCAATGATTTGCGTCCAAAATTATTCGAAGGGGAAATTTTCAATCGAATGAAATCGATATTCGAAAAATGCCAAAATAATTATGGAATTTCATTTTCGGAAGATGAATTAACTAGTTCACTTCAGCATCAGATCCTCACACATATTGAAGGCTTTTTAGTTGGGCAAATAACAGTTCATTTGGGGATGAGCGGTATGTTTCATAAATATTTTATGGAAATCTCTTTTAGCCCGGAAGAGTTTCATAAATCACCCGAAAATTTTAAAATTGTTCTTAATTTCTTAACTCATTTAGGGTGGTTTACCCAAAAGAATGGCAATTATCAGTTTACAGAAATTGGTTTGTTTTTTGCCAAAAGAGCCTCGGCTTATGGAGTTACTGTTTCGTATTTACCTACTTTTAGAAAAATAGAAGAATTAATTTTTGGAGATCCTTCTATTTTAAGAATCGTAGGAGATGGGGAAGATGAAATTCACGTGGATCGGGAAATGAACGTTTGGGGAAGCGGTGGTGCACACGATACTTATTTTAAAGTGGTTGACGAAATTATCATTAAATTATTCAATTTGCCTATTGCCAAGCAACCCAAAGGAATTCTTGATATGGGCTGTGGAAACGGTGCTTTTCTGGAACATATTTTTGATGTGATTGAACGTCAGACTTTGAGAGGGAAAATGTTGGATACTCATCCTTTATTTTTGGTTGGAGCCGATTATAATCAGGCCGCTCTGAAAGTAACTCGAGCCAATTTAATTAAAGCTGATATTTGGGCAAAAGTGATTTGGGGAGACATTGGCCGTCCAGATTTGCTGGCCGAAGATTTACGCGAAAATTATAATATCGATTTGAAAGATTTGTTGAATGTGAGAACTTTTCTAGACCACAACCGCATTTGGGAAATACCAAAACAAATTTTTAAGGATAGAATAAGCAGTTCAACAGGAGCATTTGCGCACAGAGGAAAGCGGATTACAAATAACTTAGTAGAAGATAATTTATTGGAACATTTTCAAAAATGGTCGCCTTATGTTCATAAATTTGGATTGCTAATTATCGAATTGCATACAATAGCTCCACATTTGACAGCGCTAAATTTGGGTAAAACCGCAGCAACTGCCTATGATGCCACACATGGTTTTTCAGATCAATATATTGTGGAGATTGATGTTCTGCATAAAATAGCTGCCGAAGCAGGATTATTTCCAGACCCAAATTATTTTAAAAAATTTCCAGATTCTGAAATTGCTACAGTTAGTATTAATTTGTTGAAAGGAGATTGAAAAAGTTTGCAGATTTCAGTTTTTTAGTATTCAGTTTGGAGACTAATAACTTCCTAAGTGATAACAAACTTCCCTTTTTCACTGTCAAAAAAGATATGTTCGTCTTTGAATAAAGTATTAAAACTTCCTTTGCTGATTAAGTTGCAAGGTTCATCCTGTACCACCGTTTCTGGAGTCATGATAATCATTTCGTCGCTTAACTGTATCGCCATATCAATGTCATGGGTCGAAAATAAAATACATTTTCCAGTTTCGTGAGTTAGTTTTTTTAAGAGTTTTAGTAACGAAACTTTGTGCAATAAATCCAAATGTGTTGTAGGTTCATCCAAAATAATTAATGGAGTGTCCTGTGCCAATGCTCTTGCAATCAAAACCTTTTGCAATTGTCCATCGCTTATTTCATAATGCTTTTTTTGGGACAAATGACCAATCTGCGTTAGCTCTATCGCTTCTTGAACGATTCGAACATCCGCATCCGATAAAGTGCCAATCCAATTGGTGTACGGTTGTCGTCCCAGCGCCACCAATTCAAAAACAGTTAAATTGCTTGGGGGCAATTTTTCGGTCAAAACTACGCTTAAATTTTGGGCCAGTTCCAAAGGTTCGTAACGGGTTATTTTTTTATCGTTCAAGAAAACTGTTCCCAGCAAAGGTTTTTGAATTCCAGTAATAGTGCGTAACAAAGTAGATTTTCCAATGCCATTTGCTCCAATCAAAGAAATCAATTTTCCTGCTTGCAAGTTCAAATTGAGATTTTCGGCAATAGTCACAGTTTCTTTTTTGGAACTGTATCCAATGCTTAAATTTTGAGTGGTGAGGATATTTTTCAGCATATTTGTTTAGAATTTTTTTAACCGAAAAGCTTTGTGAACTTTGCGGTATTCTTTGCGAACTTTTGTATTTAATTTTTTTACTTAAAATTCCTCTTTCGAACCAACAGCCAAATAACCACTGGTGCGCCCAATATGGAAGTAATAGCATTAATCGGCAAGGTAATTTCCATTCCCGGCATTTGAGAAACCACATCGCAAACCAGCATAATTGCTGCCCCAAAGAGCAAAGTACTCCAAAATAAAACCGTATGATTACTAGTCTGAAATACTAATTTGGCAATATGCGGAACGGCTAATCCAACAAAAGCGATAGGGCCAGCATAAGCAGTGATACTTCCTGCTAAAATACCAGTTGCCAATATGATAAAAAGTCTCGCTTTGTTGAAATTCAATCCCATGCTTTTGGCATAATTTTCACCTAATAGCAATGCATTTAGGGGTTTTATGCTTAGCAGGCTAAGGAATAACCCTAACAGCACACAAATGGACAGTATAAGAATGGATGTCCAAGACAAATTGCCAAGATTTCCCATAGACCAAAAAGTGAATTTCTGTAATTGTTCCGCAGAACTAAAATAAGTAAGAACACCAACTATGGCACTTGTAAAACTGCCAAACATTAATCCAACTATCAAAATAGCCATGGTGTCTCTAAGTCGTTGCGAAACCAATAATACCAATAATAAAACCGAGGTGCTTCCCAGTGTTGAAGCCAAAACAATCCCATATGGTGACAACAAAACACCGCTCAAAAAGGAAGGCAGTGCACTGGCTCCTAATATTACAAAAGCAACTCCCAAACTAGCCCCCGAACTAAGCCCCAAAACATAAGGCCCAGCAAGCGGATTTCGAAATAAAGTCTGCATCAATAATCCGCTTATTGACAATCCCATTCCGACCAAAACCGCCGTAATCGCTTTAGGTAATCGGTAGTTGATGATGATGTATTCCCAAGTCGATTTACTGGAATGACCACCTGTCAAACTTGTGTAAACTTCCTTGAAAGGTATCGTAATCGACCCCAAACTGATGTTTACAAAAAATAGAATAATGAGTCCTAAAAAAAGGAATGAGAATAAGATTGTATTTCGTTTTTGATTGTTCAATTT
Organism: uncultured Flavobacterium sp.; assembly: GCA_963511725.1. Classification (GTDB taxonomy): domain Bacteria; phylum Bacteroidota; class Bacteroidia; order Flavobacteriales; family Flavobacteriaceae; genus Flavobacterium. The sequence goes on along the minus strand of CAUPKA010000045.1, from coordinate 20,532 downwards.
GTATTTAATTCAGTTTTTGAGCAAAAGTAAAAGTATAGTCAGGAAGCAATTCTGGATGAAAAATTTTGATATAATCTTTCAATACCAAATCAGGTCGGGCAGGAGATAATTCATAAAAAATAGTGCCTCCAGTGGCTCCCATTTTTCCTTCAAAAGTGTAAATAGTTTTATTTGCAAAAGCATCAAACTGGCTGTAATGTGGATTAGCTTTCCCCAATTCAGATAATGATTTGAACGAACCAGTTGCAATCCAGAAAGAAGCGGTTTTGGCTTTGTCCAATATGTTTTCAAAAGACAATCCAAGACTTCCGGTACCTTCGAGGTCTTTCCAAAGATAATCAGCTTTTGCATCTTTCATAAATTGAGCAACCCAGCTGCTTCCTCTTGCCACAAACCATTGGTCTTGATACATAGAACCGTATAATACAGTTGAAGTTGGCTTTTGGCTGGCAACCAATTTTACAGCATCGTTGTATTCTTTTACAATATTGTCAAATAATTGATTTGCTTCTTTTTCTTTGCCAAATAAAACGCCATATAGTTTTAGCCATTCTGCTTTTCCAAGAGGAGACTGCTCCATCCAATCGGCTTGAATTAATACGTTCAAACCGCTTTTTTGTAAATTCTCAATAGACGGATTGTTATTGTCAATACCAAAAGTGACGATAAGCTCTGGTGCTAATTCAATAAGCTGCTCGATGTTGAGTTTTTCGTTTTGCCCCACATTTTTAACTGAACCAGCATCAATTAGAGCTCTGGTTTTTTCGGATGAAATATAATCGGTATGGGGAAAACCAACCAATGATTTTTCAACACCCAGCATTTCAAGAAACGGAATATTAGTAGTCGAAGTCACCACAATAGACTGTAACGGAACATTGATTTGAGTATATTTTTTTAGGCTGTCCGGAACAATTCCATTTTTTTCTTTTAGAATATAAGTGAAATTTTTAACAGCATCTGGCCAAGGATTTGAAACCGTTACCACTGTATAACCGTCCTGTTTATGGATAGCCAAACTTTTGGCATATTGTATGCTGTTTGTAGTATTGACAGCATTTATAACACCTTTTGTTTCATTTTTTTTACATCCGATAAAAGAAAAGAGAACACTGACTAAAAGAACTTTGTAGAATGAAAATCGCATATTATATTTTTTTCAATAAAGGCAAAGGTATAGTAAATTATAAATTTCTTGTTTAGTTTTTGAAGTAAAAAATAAGACAAATGCTATCTTTACCAAATGAATACGATAAAAGAGAAACATTGTTCTGCCTGTAAAATACCTTTTAATTGTGGTGACGCATTGGAAGAAGAGAAATGTTGGTGCAATAATTTTCCTCCCATTTTTAATCCTTTTGATATTGATGATTGTCTTTGTCCAAGTTGCTTTAAAAAAGCCTGTTCTGATAAAATAGACGAGTTTGTCGTCACAATAACTCCCGAAACGGCTATAGGAAACAAAGCTTCATTATTGCCTGAAACCACAAACATAATTGAAGGAATTGATTATTATTTTGAAGATGGATGCTATGTTTTTAAGCCTTGGTTTCATCTCAAACGAGGATATTGCTGCAAAAGCGATTGTACTCATTGTCCTTATTGATTAAAAATTAGTTGACTTAAAAAATTTAGAAAACAAAAATGATATATTTAATTACAGGAGGAGAACGTTCAGGAAAGAGCAGTTATGCTGAAAATTTGGCCAAAGGTTTATCGGAAAAGCCAATGTATGTGGCAACGGCTCGAAAATGGGATGATGATTTTCAAAAAAGAGTTGATCGTCATCAAAAAGATCGCGATGAACGTTGGGTTAACATTGAGAAAGAAAAACATTTGTCGGAAATTGATTTTTCGGGGAAAGTTGCGATTGTGGATTGTGTTACACTTTGGCTGACTAATTTTTTTGTAGATACCAAAAATGACGTTGCCTTAAGTTTGGAACAAGCCAAATCCGAATTTGATGCCATCGCTAAACATGAAAACGCCACGATAATTATTGTGACAAACGAAATAGGAATGGGAGTTCACGCCGAAACTCATATCGGTAGAAAATTTACAGAATTGCAAGGCTGGATGAATCAATACATCGCTCAAAAAGCAGATACAGTTGTGCTGATGGTTTCTGGAATTCCTGTAAAAATAAAAGGATAAATTTTATAAAAATAAGTTTCCAAATTTGGGCGTTACCACAAGGGTCGGGCTGTACGCTATATTCCCGATTAACAAAAACTACGGCAAAAAAGCCTTGTTTTTCTAAATCGGGAGATGCCGCTTCCATCCCTAACGCAAACACACGATACGACAATGACTTTTGATGAAATCATACAATCCCGCCGAGATACCCGTCATTTTACAACTGATGCTGTACCAGATGAAGTAATCCAAAAAGCACTTCAGGCGGGACATCACGCACCTTCAGTAGGCTTAACCGATGCCACAAAATATTATCTGATTAAATCGGCTAAAATCAAAAAAGCCGTAAAAGAACTGTTTTTGGATTATGACCAAAAGGCATCAAACTTGACCGATGACGAACTTCAAAAAGCACAATATAAAGCGCTAAAACTAGAAGCGATTGAGGAAGCACCACTAGGATTGGTAATTTGTTACGACCGTTCTGTTCTGAATAATTTTACGATTGGGACTGTCGGCAGTAATGAAGCCGTAAAATTCAGTGCCGTTTGCGCAGCCCAAAACATTTGGCTTTCATTGACAGAGCAAGGTTATTCTATGGGCTGGGTATCGATTCTAAATTACTATCAATTCAAACAGTTTTTGGGATTGCCTGAAAATATGGAGCCTTTGGGGTATTTTTGCGTAGGCAAACCAGCCACCAATTATGATAACCAGCCGATGTTACAGCAATTAAATTGGAAACAAAAAGCTGAAAAACCTTTTGTTGAAGAGATTTTGGTTTCATCTCCTGTCTCGATTTCTGAGCCCTTGCGAGGAGCGACTCCATCACATTCCAGTGATTCCATAATAGATGAGTCGCTCCAACAAAAAATTGACAATAAAACCAAACCCATAGGCTCGCTTGGCGTTTTAGAAAATCTTGCGAAACAAATAGGAACAGTTTTCCAAACATTAGAACCTAAAATAACAAAACCCAATATAGTTGTTTTTGCCGCCGATCATGGAATTGCAAATCACGGAGTAAGCGCTTATCCACAAGATGTTACCCGACAGATGGTGACTAATTTTCTAGAAGGCGGAGCGGCTATCAATGTATTTTGTAAACAAAATAATATTGAATTGACCATTGTGGATTCGGGTGTAAATTATGATTTTCCAACAAATGCCAATTTGGTTTCGGCTAAAATTGGGAAGGGAACACAATCTTTTTTACATACTTCGGCAATGAGTCAATCTGAATTAGATTTGTGTTTTGCTAAAGGAAGAGAAGTCGTAAATACCATTTTTGAAAGAGGTTGCAATTGCATCGGTTTTGGCGAAATGGGAATCGGAAATACTTCTACTGCTTCGGTTTTGATGAGCATTCTTCTGGAATTGCCTATCGAAGATTGCGTCGGTCAAGGAACAGGCGTTGTTGACGAAAAGCTAATTCAGAAACAAAGCATTCTCAAAAAAGCACTTGACAATTATAACGGTTCAAATGATCTGCAAAGTAAGTTAGCTTATTTTGGAGGATTTGAAATTATGCAAATGGCAGGTGGAATGCTACAGGCGAAAGAAAACAATATGCTGATTTTGGTCGATGGTTTTATTTGTACAGTCGCTTTTTTAATAGCTTATAAAATGAATCCATCGATAAAAGAAAATGCAATATTCTGTCATTCATCGGCAGAGCAGGGACATCAAAAAATATTGGATTATTTGAATGTTCGGGCTTTATTGCAACTCGATTTGAGATTGGGAGAAGGTACAGGCTGTGCTGTAGCCTTTCCAATTATACAATCGGCTGTTTCTTTTTTGAATGAAATGGCTAGTTTTGAATCAGCTGGGGTCAGCGGTTCGTAAATTTGTTGTAGAAATACAAAATGTAAAGATGCACTGCAGTGCATCTACAGCAAAATCAAATAAAAACATGAAAAAACAATTACATATATTTTTTACCGCTTTGATGTTTTACACCCGAATTCCGTGTCCCAAAAACATCGACCACAATCCCGATTATTTAAATAAAGCATCCCGCTATTTTCCTTTAATTGGTTGGATAGTTGGAGGGATTTCATTTGTTTTCTATTCTCTAGGAGCTTTTTTATTTACAAATGAAATTGCTGTAATTCTGGCACTCATTGCAGGAATTCTAACAACAGGAGCTTTTCACGAAGACGGTTTTGCCGATGTTTGTGATGGATTTGGCGGTGGCTGGACCAAAGAAAAAATCCTTTTGATAATGAAAGACAGTGCCATTGGTGCGTATGGAGCGATTGGAGTTGTCTTACTTTTTTTGCTGAAATTTCAAGCACTTTGTAATCTGCTGAATACATCTGAAATCGTTAATCAACAATCAGCAATCAAAAATCTTTTACTCTTTGTTTCTGCTCATTCCATCAGCCGTTTATCTGCTATTTCTATCGTTTTTACTCATCAATATTCAAGAGAAGATGCATCGAGCAAAAGCAAACCAATTGCTCAGAATTTCACTTGGAAAGAAGTAGTTGGAGCTTCGTTTTTTGGATTATTGCCACTTGTGATTTTGTCTTTTTTTCAATGGCAGTTGCTGTTGGTTTTAATACCTGTTTTTATTACAAGGTTTTTCCTTGCCCGTTATTTCCAGAAATGGATTGACGGTTATACAGGAGATTGTTTGGGGGCAACACAACAAGTATGTGAAGTGATTTTTTATCTGTCAATTATTGGAATATGGAAATTTATTTAGTTCGCCATACCGAAACGGTTTGCGAAAAAGGAATTTGTTATGGACAGAGTGATGTAGCAATTAGAACACCTTATGATGTTGTTTTCGAAACTATTTTAAGCCAATTGCCACAGCAGGCTACTTTGTATTCAAGTCCGTTGCAACGTTGTGTTGTTTTGGCTAAACATATTCTGGAAAACATTCAAGTTGATGCTGTTATCGAAGATTCAAGATTGTTGGAAATGAATTTTGGTGATTGGGAATTAAAAAATTGGGATGCCATTCCTCAAGAAGTTTTAAATCCTTGGATGACTGATTTTGTAAATGTGCGAGTTCCTAATGGTGAATCTTTTGTTGATTTGAATGAAAGAGTTGTAGATTTTTTAGAAAATGAAGTTCCAAAAGAAACTGAAAAACCTTTGATTATCGTTGCACATGCAGGAGTTATTCGAAGTGTTTTGTGCAAAATAAATAATCTTCCTTTGCAGGAAGCTTTTAAATCAAAGTTGGATTTTGGAGCTGTCGTAAAAATTGAAATCTAGAATTGGTGCATTTTAGGTTTTAAAATACTGATAAACAATTTGTTATATTTGTATTAAAATTAAAGTGGTTTATTAATTTTATTTTTTGCTTTTTTTAACTTTATATTTGCACCCGAATTAAGGTTGTGTTTTACTTTTTACGAAAACACATTAAAAGGGAATTAGGTTCAAAACCTAAGCTGTTCCCGCAACTGTAAGCTATCAAGCTTGTTGTTATCTACAAAACCACTGTTACGTCCTGCGTGATGGGAAGGTGAACAACAAGACGCAAGCCAGGAGACCTGCCTTTTTTCTTAACGAATATCGAACTTTCGGGAAAAAAGGTTCAGAAATTATGACTTTAAGAAAACTAACATTTGCCTTTTTTGTTTTAATGTGCCAATTGATTTCGGCGCAAAATGACTCTATAAACAATTTAAAAGAGGTCATAGTTTCCGACCGTACATTGTATTCCGGTAATAAATCACAATCGATTCAGGTGCTGAATGATTCGGTTATTAGCAAAAATCAATCTTCTCTTTCTACTTTATTAAATTATAACAGTGTCTTGTATTTTAAGGAATACGGGCGTGGCATGTTGTCTACAGTTTCTTTTAGAGGAACTACTGCTTCGCAGACGGCTGTGATTTGGAATGGAATAAATGTCAATTCGCAACTTAATGGCAGTGCCGATTTTAATACTTTCACAGCTCCCGATTTTAATACTATTAGCATAAAAGCCGGTGGAGGAAGCGTGAGTTATGGAAGCGGTGCAATAGGAGGAACAGTTCATTTGAATAATAATTTGGTTTTTAAAAACAAATTCGAAAATGAACTGCGATTGGATTATGGCAGTTTTAATACCATTGGAGTGAATTATAAAATGAATCTTTCCAATAAAAAATGGAGTACTCAAGTTGGCTTTTCCAGAAATAGTTCGGATAATGATTATCCATACATTAATCAATATACTTGGGAAGGGATTCAACGGAAAAATGAAAATGGACAGTATGCTACAACCAATTTGTTTGCTAATGTTGGATATAAAATGAATTCCAACGCAGTCCTTACTTTTTATAGTCAGTCTTCTAATACAGACAGAAATCTTTCGTTAATCAATGAATCCGATTCGAAGACTAAATACAGAAATACTTTTAGCCGAAATCTTTTGGAATATAACGAAACCAAAGACCGTTTTAGCAGTAATTATAAACTAGCATATCTGACAGAAGAATACCAATATTTTGAGAATATCGATAGTAATGATTTTAGTTTTGGAAAATCAGAATCGCTTATCGCAAAAATGGATTTGGGTTATCAATTATTGGAATCTGTTAAGATAAACGGTATTTTGGATTACAATCAGACAAAGGGTTTTGGAACTAGTTTTGGGGATAATATAAGACATATTGGAGCTATAGCGATAAAAGCTGTAGAACAGCACAATGAGAAATGGCAAAATGAATTGGGATTTAGAAAAGAAGCAAGTTCTGATTATGATAGTCCATTCTTGTTTTCATTGGGTTCTTCTTATGTTTTTAATTCTTTTTATAATTTTAAAATCAATTTTTCTCGAAATTTTAGGATTCCAACTTTTAATGATTTGTACTGGGAAACAGGAGGTAATCTTGATTTAAAACCTGAAAGTTCCTATCAGGCTGAGGTTGGAAATGTTTTTTCGTTTAAAAAAATCACGTTGTCTGAAACGATTTATTTTATAAAAATAAGTGATTTGATACGTTGGGCGCCACTTGATGGCTCGAATTGGTCTCCTGAAAATATTGACCGTGTCAATTCGTATGGATCCGAAACTAATTTGAGCTGGTCTAATTCGTATGGTAAAAATAAGGTTGCATTAAATGCAAGTTACGCTTATACAGTTTCAAAAAACGTTGAGACTGGAGAACAATTAATATATGTTCCGTACCATAAATTCAATTCTAACGTTTCTTATTCGTATAAAAAAATTGAAGCAACTTATCAGTTTTTGTTCAATGGAGCAGTTTCAACACCTTCTGAAAAATACAAATTAGTCAAAGAATATTGGGTTTCAAATTTGGGTGTCTATTATGATTTGGGAACTAAATATACTTGCAAAATAGGTTTGCAGGCATTGAATCTTTTTAATAAAAATTACCAAAGCATTTCCCAGCACTATATGCCTGGGAGAAATTTTATAATCAATCTAACCTTTAAATTTTAATAAAAATGAATTTCAGTAAATTAGTTTTAATAACGTTAATCTCTTCTTTGTTTTTTGTATCCTGTACAAATGATGATGACAAAAATGATGAGCCATTAGGAAGTTATGACAAAGGTCTCCTAATCTTGAACCAAGGAGGATTTGGGCATAATGATGCTTCTGTTTCTTATGTTTCTTCTGATTTTAAAATAAACCAAAATGATATTTTTTCGGTGGTAAACCCATCAATCACTTTGGGTGATACAGGTCAGGATATAGGTTTTAATAATGAAAATGCTTATATCGTATTGAACGCAAGCAATAAAATTGAAATTGTAAATCGTTATACATTGCAAAGTGTTGGAACTATCAGCACAGGATTAAAAAATCCTAGATATATTGCTTTTGCAAATGGTAAAGGTTATGTTACCAATTGGGGTAATGGAGGTGTTTCTACAGATGATTATGTTGCAGTAATTGATTTAACTACAAATAAAGTGTCAAGCTCTATCCCAGTTGTAGAAGGACCTGAAAGAATTTTGGCACATTTAGGCAAATTATATGTAGCACATAAAGGAGGATTTAGTTATGGAAATAAAATTTCGGTTATAGATGCAACTGCAAATAGTGTTTCTACGACTATTACGGTTGGAGATGTTCCAGAAAGTATGGACATAAAAGGAGGAACTTTATGGGTTGGCTGTTCTGGAAACCCAAGTTATGTATCGTCACCTTTAGTAGAAACTGCGGGAAAAATTGTGAAAGTAGATTTGTCAACTAATAAAGTGACAAGCACAATTGCTTATTCGGATGCAAAAAAGCATATCGCAAATTTAGTTTTGGGAGGTAATGATACTTACTATACAGTCGATGCAGCTGTTTTTAAAATAGGAGATGCTACAACTATATTACCTACAACTCCATTATTTAGTACTACACCACAAGGTGTTTATGGAGTGTATAGTTTTGCTGTACATGGAAGTCATATTTATGTTGGTGACGCAGGAGATTATCAGCATAATGGAAAAGTGTATGTTTATGGATTGATTTCACCTTCAATAGGAACATTAGAAAAAACATTCTCGGTTGGAGTTGTGCCAGCAGGTTTTTATTTTAATGATTAATTTATTGCCATTAGCTACTCTGTTTGTGAATGGTGTTTAGTGTAATACTGTGTCAGTTTAATAGTTGTGGTATTCTATTAGATTTATTTACTGTATTATTTAATTTTGTTTTTGAGAAAAAAAAAGAGGCTTTCAGTGATGAAAGCCTTTTTTGATTGAGTTTGATATTGTTTTACTCTAAAGATTTCAACATTCCTGCAGGTGGATTCTCAAGATACATTTGGTTTTGACTAGTAATTGATTTTGAATCTCCCAAATAATTAAATTGAATCTGAGGAACATTTTTTTTCGTTTTTGCAGTAGCAGCTGTAGTTCTTCCAGTGATTTTAGCAAAAGCCAAATCTAATAAAGGATCGTTCGATATTAGAGTTTCTTTGTTATTAATTATTTTGATCTCGGAATTTCCAAGTTCACCCAAATTGTTTATGTTTTCTTTTAGGGAATATGTTGGTATTAAACCTTTAGCATAATCCCCATTACCATTAGCATTTGTTGTCTTAAATACAATAGGTTGCATTGCATAACGGTGCAGTGGGTTTCTGTTTTCTTTTCCAAAGGTAGGAGAGTCATAAATTGTAATAGAACCTACGTTTTTTCCTGTAGTTATATCACCAATTTGGACTACATCAATGTAAGGTTTCAATCCATTGATGACTAATTCACTGGCCGATGCGGTGTTTTTCGTGGTTAAAATATACACTTTTGTAAGGTTTAAACTGTTTATTGGAGTGCTCCCAATAGTGTTTGTAAATAAATTATTCAACGCATCTGGTTTTTCAGTTTGGAAAAAGGAATTGATTTTATCATTCCATCTTTGTTTAGCAAATACTTTGCCAGTAAATTGTCCGGTTATCATACTGGCCAGTCGGGTTGCTGTTTGCACAGAACCACCACCGTTGTATCTTAAATCAAGAACCAAATCGGTAATCCCTTGTGTTTTTAGAGAAGCAAAAACATCATTTAATTGTGTGTCATAGTTTGGATAAAAACCATTGTACATTAAATATCCTATTGTATGTCCACTATTTTTAATGACTTTATTGATTAAAATCGGATTTTCATTAAGAACTGTTTTTGTCAGGTTTACTGATTTTGCGTTTGGAGTAATAGCACCATTATTATAATCGGCTAAATTTAAAGTGTAGCTTTCTGAATTCAATAAGGATAGGCGATTACTTACGGTAAGCTGCGTTCCATTTACAGCATAGAAGATATCACCACGCTTGATGTTTTTGGAGGACGCATCAGAATCAGGTAAGACATAGCTTACGAATCCAAATATATCATTAGAATCTGCGGATTTATAGTAAAGAACAAAATCCATACCGTCATTTTTTGTAGTTCCTTGAAGCTGCCCTTCCAATTCCAAATAATCGCTTACAATCCAGCTGAAACGATCAATTGATTTGTCGACTCTAAGAGCATTAAATAAATCTTCGGGTTCTGAATATCCTTTCAAAAAATTATTTAACTCAGCTTGATTGGCAAATCTGTTGTCTGCCAAATTTGGGACATCGGCTTGCCATAAATAATACAAGTTGAGACCTTTCCATATAAAGTCATTGACCTCAAGACTAGCTGGCGGAGCGACATCGTCCATGTCTTCGCAACTCTGAAAAATAAAAAAAGCTAAGAATAATAATAATGTAACTTTGAAAGATGTCTTCATATAGTTTTGTTGTATGATATACAACGTAAAAGTACTAACTTTAGTTTAATTTGATTTTTTTTTGTAACAAAAATTATAGTGGTTCGTCTTGATTATATAACCGAATTATTAAAACCATATTTATGAACCAAAAGGATTTTGTGCTTTTAATCAATCCATTCAAAGACAAGCTCTTTCGGTTGGCTAAGCGATTACTTGTAAGCACAGAGGAAGCAGAAGATGCTACTCAAGAAATTTTGGTAAAATTATGGAGTAAAAATGAAAATTTAGATACGTATAATAGTGTCGAAGCAATGGCGATGACCATGACGAAAAATTATTGTTTGGATCAGCTAAAATCAAAAAGGGCAAGCAATCTTAAAATTGTGCATAATAATTTTACAGACAGGGAGCCAAGTTTGGATAAGAAAGTTGAAGATAGCGACAGTTTAATCTGGGTTGAAAAAATTATTGACCAATTGCCAGAACAGCAACGATTGATTATTCAGTTGCGGGACATAGAGCAATGCGAATTTTCGGAAATCGCAAAAATAACAGAAATGAATGAAACTGCTGTACGAGTAGCACTTTCAAGAGCAAGGAAAACAATTAGAGAATACATGTTAAAAACACACAGTTATGGAGTTCAATAAAATGGAAGCACTTTTAGAAAAATACTTTGAAGGAGAAACAAGTATTGCCGAAGAGAACGAGTTGAAAAACTATTTTTCGGCAGCAAATGTTGCACCACATTTAGAACAATACAAGCCTTTATTTGGGTATTTTGCAGAAGCAAAAAAAGAAATTTTCGAGAAAGAATTACCGTTAATTTCTAAAAAGAAAAAAGTGGCATGGCTGTCGATAGCGGCATCAATTGTTATCTTGCTGGGAGCAGGAACTTATGTTTATTTCAATGCTAATAAAGTAAAGGAAAATAATGAATTGGGAACTTATGATAACCCAAAAGAAGCTTTGGAAGCGACACAAAAAGCATTGGCAATGTTATCTAATAATGTAAATGTGGGTGTCGAAGGGATTCAGTATATTCAGGTATACGAAGTGACTAAGGATAAAGTATTTGTTGAATAAAAAGGCTAAATGTCTTAATGGACTGGTTTTTTTGCGTGAGGGATGGCAGTGGAGCTCTTTTTTCTTTTCAATTGCCACGGGTTTAAACCCGTGGCAATTGAAAAGAAAAAAAGCGGGAACGTACAGCCCGACCCGAAGTTTTTACGAAGGGATACGCCCAAAAGATTTTAAAAAATATAGATTAAAATAAATAAAAACATTAAAAATAAAGCGAGAGTGATTCTAGAGCATTCAAGCCCAATTGAGAATTTAAATTTTAAAAACAATCATTAAATCAGATAAAAAATGAAGAAGTTAATAATCACATTAGTATTAGTTTTAGTATCAAGTCCGTTTTTTGCCCAGTCGGCATTCGATAAGTTTGACGGTCAGGAAGAAGTAACATCAATAGTTGTAAACAAGAAAATGTTTGAATTGATGAGTAAAGTAAAAGTTGATACTTCTGATAAAGAGGCGCAACAATACATGAACTTGATCAAGAAATTGGACAATTTAAAAGTGTTTACCACTCAAAATTCTAGGGTAGAAGGAGAAATGAAAGCAACAGCCGATAAATATATTAAAACGGCAGGCTTGGAAGAATTGATGCGTATAAATGATAAAGGCAAAAATGTTAAAATCATGGTTAGATCTGGAGCAAAAGATACTCAGATAAAAGAGTTGCTAATGTTTGTTGAAGGAGGAAAAGATGAAGATACAGTCTTGATGTCGTTGACAGGAGATTTTGATTTGAATGAGATTTCGGTCCTGACAGACAAGATGAGAATTCCTGGGGGAGACGATTTGAAAAAAGCAACTAAAGGTAAAAAGTAAAATGAAACTTGCATTATACATAATAGTACTGCTCAGCAGTTTGTTTTTTGGAAGCTGTAATTCAGAACCTACTTTGCAAAAGTATTTTGTTGAAAATACCGAAAACAAAAACTTTATCGCTCTAGATATCTCATCAAATATCTTAAATGTTGATAAAGCTAAATTAACAGTAGCTCAAAGCGAAGCATTGCATTCCTTTGAAAAGATTAATGTTTTGGCTTTTAAACTGAATGATAAGAACAAAGCACAGTTTGAGACAGAACGAGCCAAAGTGAATTTGATTCTAAAAGATCCAAAGTATCAACAGTTGATGAAGTTTAGTTCAGGCAAACAAGGCGCTTCTGTAACCTATGTTGGAACAGACGATCATATCAATGAATTTGTATTTTTTGCCAATAAAAATGATGCAGGCTTTGCAGTCGTTAGAGTTTTAGGAAAAGACATGAACCCAACCCATATTATGAACATGATTTCGGTTTTGAAAGAGTCAAAAATTGACTTGGAACAATTAAAACCATTGCAGGAATTAATCAAGAAATAGGTTTGAATTTAATTTATAAAAAAGCGTTTCGAAAGTTTTTCGAGACGCTTTTTTTATGCTCTTAAAAACTCAATCCAATCATTTTGAGTATTTAAGTTTTTTAGGATTGAGGAATCGGTTACTGGAATTCTTGTGATTTCTGAAGGATTCATTTTTTTGAATTCTAAATCCAATCGACTGTTTTTATCAGCTGGATCTAGCAAAAGCAATGGATTCCAAAAGTCAGCATGCAATTTTATAGGATGACCATTTTTGCCTTTAAAATTAGGGATTACAATTTGGTTTTGAGTTTCGATGATAGTTTGTAATTCGGCTGTGTTCAATATCGGAACATCAATAGGATTAATCAATACCGATTTGTTTTTTGGTATTTGCTGTAAAACGGTTTGCAGGGTTGAGAAAGATCCAAGTTCAGGATTTTTATTAATGATTACTCGAATTTGATTTTTTTTATAAGGAACAAAGTCAGATTGTGCTTGTTGTAGCAAAGGTATTTTGTTTATGTATTCTTGAGAATGATGTCCTAATCCTATATAAATTTCGGTTATTGTAGATGTTGAAATGCGGTTTATTTGTTCCAAAATCCAATAGGTATTTTGGTACGGAAGCAATCCTTTATCAACGCCCATCCTTTCAGATTTGCCTCCTGCCAATAACACAAAGACAGTATCATTTTTCATAATAAGCTTTCAGTAATTCGGAGGCAATGCTTATGGCAATTTCTTTGGGAGAATTACCGCCTAAATCCAATCCAATCGGGCAGTGTACGGGAGTTATTCCAGCCGTAAAGTTCAATTCATGTATCAATAAATTGTTGAACTTATTTTTCTTGGTTTTACTGCCTATCAGTCCAATATATTTTGTTTCTTCATGCAATGCCAAAGCGGTAATTTCAAAATCAAGTTTGTGGTCGTGAGTCAATATAACCACATAACAATTGGAACCCCAGTTTATGGTTTGTTTATAATGGTCGAATGGAATGGCACTGTAATTAACGGTTGGATCAATTTCGAAAGTTTCTTTCCAATTTTCCCGCGTGTCAAGAAGTGTAACTGTGAATGGAGTGTCTTTTAAAACTTGACAAATAGCAACACCGATGTGTCCAGCTCCAAAGATGTACAATTCTGGGGATTGATTCATGGGTTCAATAATTAATTCTACTTTTCCGCCACAGCACTGTTCAAATTCGGGACCTAAAGTATAAGTACATTCTAAAATTTTATTTTCCTGAATGGCACGAACCGCTTCATCGATTACTTGAAATTCTAATTTGCCTCCGCCAATAGTTCCGTAGATCTCTTTTTGCGGAGTAACAATCATTTTAGATCCTATTTTGCATGGTGCCGAACCTAGGATTTTAGTAATGGTAACTAGTGCTACTGGCTTTTTTTTATTTTTAAATTCCTGTAATAGTTCAATCCAGTTGTTCATTAAAATAATATTCGTTTTGAGAAATTTGATTCGTTAATTGCAAGCATATGAATTAAAAAAATAACCGCAGATTCGCGGATTTTTTTTGAAAAGCAAAACTTTGTAAATTTTATTAAAATGATTTGCGCTAATTTTATTGAATTGGGGTAATTTATTGAAAATCCAACATTAAAATCTGCGGCCCGAGCGACAGCGAATAGGCAAAGCAATCTGCGGTAAAACTCATGCGTTTGTCTTATCAATTATACCAGATCATAATCGCTTAGAGGTAAATTGTAATACCGTTTTCCTGTTAGCTTAAATACTGCATTGATAATAGCTGGAGCAATTACAGGAACGCCAGGTTCTCCAACGCCTGTTGGCTTTTCGGTACTCTCAATAATTTCTACGTGAACTTTTGGAATTTCATTCATGCGGATCATTCGGTAGTCACTATAGCTGTTTTGTTCAATGGCACCATCCTTAGCGGTTATTTTTCCATAATAAGCTATTGACATTCCAAAGACAGCAGCTCCTTCCAGCTGAGCTTTTATGGTGTTTTTATTGACAGCTGTACCGCAATCAATAACAGTATATACGTTATGAACTTTTACTTTGTCATCAACCATCGATACTTCAACTACCGAAGCTACGTAGGAATTAAAGCTATAATGAACGGCTAAGCCATAAGCATGTCCTTTGGGTAGTGGTTTTTCCCAATTTGCATTTTTAGCAGCTAATTTTAAGACGTTTTTTAAACGTGCAGTGTTGTATTTTATAGGATCTTTGGTATCTTCTATGCGATCATTGCCAATTAATTTCAGTCGGAATTCTAATGGATCTTGTTTAGCGGCGTGAGCCAATTCATCTGCAAATACATTGATAGAAAAACCGTGAAGGATATTGATAACAGATCGCATCCAGCCAATTCGAACCATTGCAGGAGCTTCTCCTGACTCTACTTTGAAATTTTTCATATCAAAAGGAACATCAGCAGCGCTAGCAGCTTCCCATCCAGCTGGATATTCGGTTCCAGGTTTAAAAGTTGACATGATGGAAGGAAAAGCAGAACGATGAAGCCAGCCTGTAACATTGCCTTGCGCATCCAGCGAAGCTTTCATATATTGTGCGCTTACAGTATGATAATAGCCATGCTTAATATCATCTTCGCGAGTCCAAACTACTTGCACTGGAGCTTTGATAGCTTTTGAAATCATAGCTGCCTCGACAATATAATCGGGTTTAGATTTTCGGCCAAAACCGCCTCCTAAAAAAGTAACATTCACGGTTACTTTATCCGCAGTTGTGCCTAGGTAGGCTACAACTTCTTCTTTTGCACTTTGTGGCGATTGTGTAGGAGCCCAAACTTGGCAACTGTCTCCTTGAACCCACGCTACTGCATTAGGAACTTCCATGGGAGCATGTGCTAAATGCGGTAATTGAAAGGTGCTTTCGATCACTTTTGCAGCTTCGTCAAAAGCTTTATTGACATCGCCAATTTCTTTTTCGATTTTCCCTGTTTTATGAACTCTTTCGGTTAATTCGATCATGTATTTTTCTGAATCATAGCCTTCATTTTTGCCATAATTCCATTGAATTTCCAGTGCTTCTTTTCCTTTGAAAGCTGCCCAAGTATTTGTAGCAATCACAGCAACACCTCCCAAAGGGCCAAAAGGTTTTTCGATTCTTGGAATTTCGATTACATCTTCGACGCCTTTAATTTTCATTGCGGCAGTTTTGTCGAAAGATTTGACAGTGCCAAAAGTAACAGGGCATCGGGCTATGGCAACAACTTTCATATTGGGTAAGCGCTTGTCAATTCCAAAAACTGCGCTTCCGTTTGCAAAATCTTTTACGTCGATGCTTTTTAGATTTTTGCCTATGTATTTAAAATCTTTTGGATTTTTATATGTAATGTTTGTTGGAATAGGCAGTGTTGTAACTATATCAACTAATTCTCCATAACCTATTTTTTTGCCTGTAGAATGAATAATAAAGTGGTTTTGAGCGGTGCATTCGCTTTCTGCAACTTGCCATTTTTTTGCGGCAGCAGAAATAAGCATCATTCGAGTCATAGCACCCATTTTTCGCATTGTATCGTAAAAATCGGATACACTTCGGGAACCATCTGTGTTTTGATCTCCATATTTTGCATCGCCAACAGCTTGTTTAACCGAAACTTTATTCCAATCGGCTTCCATTTCATCAGCAACGACCGAAGTTAAGGAAGTTCGTACTCCGTTACCCATTTCGGAACGAGCGGCAACAATAATAAGGCTTCCATCCAAATTTAATTGTACAAATAGATTGGGATTAAATTCCGTTAGATTTCCCTCTTCAATATCTTTAGAGAACAAATTGTAATTACACGCTAAGATTAAACCACCCGATGCTAGCCCTATGTTTCTGATAAAAACTCTGCGACTTAAATTTTGAATTTCATTCATGATTTACGTTGTTTTTTAAGTTTCACAGTGTGTTTGATAGCATTTTTGATGCGTTGGTAAGTGCCACAACGGCAAATATTGCCACTCATGGCATCATCAATATCACTATCAGAAGGATTTTTATTAGAATTTAGTAAAGAAGTAGCTGTAATTAATTGTCCTGGCTGACAATAGCCACATTGCGGGACATTGAATTTTTCCCAGGACTTCTGCAATAATTGTAAATTTTCTGTGGTTCCTTCAATAGTGGTAATGCTTTTTCCTATAGCCATTTCAACAGGAGTCAAACAGGAATAGGTTGCAACATTGTCTACGAGTACCTTGCAGGCTCCACAAGCGCCTATGCCACATCCAAATTTGGTGCCAGTAAGTCCAATACTGTCTCTAATAGCCCAAAGCAGAGGCATTTCTGGATCAACATCGATAGTATATTTCTTTTTGTTTATGAGTAGTGTGGCCATTTGGATTTCAATTTTACAATTAAGGAAGTTAAAGTTATGACTTTTTTTATAATTTATAATTCATTTTTTGGCAAGATTAATAGGGAATTAATTATATAAAAAAACAGTAGCTAATTAGTTAAGACTTAGCTACTGTTTTTTTGCAGAGATTTTATAAAAATGTTGATTGTGTAATCTATTTGAAAAATGTTATTTTTTCATTAATAGATATCGTTCTCTGCTTTTTAATGAAATTTGGGATAAGTTGTATTTGCCAAATAACTTGTCAAAATACAGTTTTGATTTCTTAAGATTATTATTTTCGTAATAATAATTCCCCAGACATTCAAATATTTCGACAGACTCATATCCTTTGTTTACAATTCGTTCATAGGTTTTTGGGACATCAACGAGGATGTATTTTTGTTTTTTTACAGAATCGTATTTAACGGTTTGAGATTTAGCATTTAATGAAACTAAAAAAATAAAAGCAAAGCTAAAAAGCATGACTAGATTAGTATTTAAAAATGTTAAAGTTTTTCTCATAAATTATATTTTTTTTGTTAGAAATTTAGTTGTAAAATATTGTAATCGAGTATATTGACTCGTTTGTTTGTCTTTTTTAAGCAAGTTAATAAAAAATAACTGGAACCACATTCTGTATTTGAATAAAATTTTATTTTGGAATAAAAAAGCATTATAAAAATCTTGTTTAAACTTTTTTCTAATGATTAATGCATGTAATCCTTTTGCTGTAAGATTTGAAACTTTTAGGTGATTGTTTTGAAGGATAAAGGTGATATAAGTTTAACTCCGAATTAATGGGAATCTTTTTTACTTACACAACTGGCAGTAGAATCGCTAAGTATACGTGTATTTACTTGTTTAATAATCAGGTATTTATACTCTATTTGATATTATTGAACTACTTTAATTTTAGACTTCTAATACAACATCAGCGGAAGCCGAAAAACTGAAAAAATGAGTAGGCAAAATCAAAAATTTAATTAAAATGGATTCACAATTAAAAAACGCAGAAGTTCTAGAAGCAGCATTAAATAATGTTGCGCAAATTACCAACATTCAAATAATCATTGATACGGATAAGATCCAGAATGATTATCCAAACGGAGGAAGTAAAGATTCCGCAAATCCAACAGGAATAGGACATCAATACCAATATATGGTAAGCTCTAATTTGACCGGAAGCGCAGGAAGCGGTACAGCAGA
Organism: uncultured Flavobacterium sp.; assembly: GCA_963511725.1. GTDB lineage: Bacteria > Bacteroidota > Bacteroidia > Flavobacteriales > Flavobacteriaceae > Flavobacterium. The sequence goes on along the minus strand of CAUPKA010000045.1, from coordinate 2,259 downwards.
CTTAGTTATTAATGCACTCGTTGGCGATGTCGTTCGGTTTAATGCTGTATCTGAGTATGATAATTTCAACAGTGCAGTTATAATGTATAATGTACAGAAATTTGGTGGTTCAAATGTATTCAGTGATTTTACATCCAAAGTATTTACTGCGCCAGGAATTCAGCCATCAGTAGGTGCGTCTCCTCTTCCAATTCAGCAAGTTAGTACAATGACGTATTGGTTTTACCAAGCTGACGTGATTACCAGCGGAACGGAACAATATAATATTAGTTTTGCTCTTTATACTTTAGATAGAACCTCTGGTGCAATGAAATTGTTTGGCTATTTTATATGGGATCCAACAATTATAGTTAATGGGTAATTTGTAAAAAAAAAAACAAATTCCTATAAAAAAGAATGGCTATCTAAAACATCTGTTTATGATAGCCATTTTGTTGTCTATCTTTTTGGCGTACCATTCGATTTCCTTTATCAAGATATAGGACTGTGGTGAGAGTTTAAATTTATGTAAAAAAGAAAAACGCCTTTGAAATAAAGCGTTTTTGATTAAAAAGTAGTGTTTATTGTGACCACGGTGGGGACAAAGCTAGTGTATTTACGCAAAATTGGAAAAATAAAAAACCTATGTAAATAAAGGCTTTTTGGCTTTTTATTTCCGTTTCGATTCGCAATAATTCGCATGAATACACTAAAAGTGTAGCAAAAGTGTAGCAAGATGTATATATTTGGTTTTTTAAATTTTTAAATAACATGGCTACTCTAAAGTTCAAATTACGCAATGAAAGCGACAATTCAAATATTTATGTTTACTACTCCATTAGTCAGAAAGTAAGACTTTGGAGGAAAACAGGCTTTGTGATAAACTTCAAAGATTGGAATGCTGAAAAAGAGCAAAGTCGACTAAAGGGTGATGATGCAAAAAAACTCAATATTAGATTAGCTGAATTAAAAATACATTTAGAAAAGCACTATAATAACGCTGTGAGTGAAGGTGTTGAATTTACAGGTGATTGGTTACAGTGTAAAATTGATATTTTTAATAATAAAGTTGCTGTTGTTGATTTAGATATTTTTACAAACTACATTCAAAAGTATATCGATGAAGCACCTTTCAAGCAGAACCAAAAGAAAGAGCTTGGATTAAGCAAAGGGCGTACTCAAAATTTGATATTATTCAAGAATACAATTTTAAAATATGAAGTTGAGGTTTTGAAGGCTAAAAGTATTTTGGTCAAAGAAGTAAACTTGCAGTTTCTTGAAAAATACAAAATGTGGATGTTTGGTAAAGGATATTCAACTAATTATGTAGGAAAGAATATTGCTAATTTTAGAACAGTGTGCCGTGATGCTTTTAAGAATGATGTTGAAACTTCAACACAAGTTAAGAATTTCAAGGGAGTGTCTGAAAGTAAAGAGCCTCAGGATATTATAGTTTTAAGTGAAATGGAGCAGGAATCTATTAAAAAGGCTGTGCTTACTAGAGAAGCGTTGATAAATGCTAGGAAATGGTTGTTGTTGGGTTGTTTGATTGGACAACGTGCGGGTGACTTGTTAAGCATTACTGAAAATAATATAAAAGAGATTTCTGGGGCTAAAATCATTGAACTAAAGCAACAAAAAACTGGAAAATTGGTAGCCATTCCATTGCTACCTAAAGCAATCGAGATTATTGAAGGTGGAATGCCTTATAAAATTTCTCTTTCTCGATTCAATGAGTATATTAAAGATGTATGTAAAGAAGCAGAGTTGAACACTCCTACAAAATGGAGAAAGAAAGAAACCCAAGGTGAGCCAAGTGTAATTAAAGTTTCACCAAAACACGAAGCTGTTAGTAGTCATATTTGTAGACGTTCTTTTGCAACCAATTTTTATGGAAGGATTCCGACACCTATATTAATGAATATTACTGCACATGGTACTGAGCGCATGTTCTTATCTTATATCGGAAAAACCACCTATGATAATGCACATCAAATGTTGGAATATTTTAGTAAATTGTCTTCCTAAATAAAACCAACTAAATATAGCGATTGTGACTAATGCAGAGATAATTGAATTTTACGAAAATATTGATAAACTAACTTCTTTTAAAAGAATAAGAACCGTCTATGATTTGACAAATTGCAAATTCCGGTTATATTGATCACCCCATTCCGTTTTAAAGTGAGCACCTGATTCCAGTTCAAAATGACCACCTAATTCCGGAGCAAAATGACCACCTCCGTTTTGATTAAAAACTATATTTTTTCATCTGTTAAT
>CAUPKA010000044.1:0-29686 GCA_963511725.1 uncultured Flavobacterium sp. | reverse complement strand
TCCGCTTCCGGTAACGGTAACCGAAATTGGTGTCCCGGTATAACACTGAGACGCCGGAGCACTGATCGATGGCATGCTCTCTGTCCCGATAACAACTGTTTTCTTAACAAAACAGCCGTTAATGTCTTTTACGTAAATATCCCAAACCAAATCTGCTCCCGAATTAGTATCTACAGTCTGAATAGCATTAGAATCGTAAGTAGATGTTGGAACTGTTGATGGACTTTTGGCGTAAGCATATAAATAATTAGTAGTTCCGTTTGCTGCTACAATTGTAATTTGCGAATTATCATTATTACAATTTACTTTCGTTGGTGTAGCGCTTGCAATTGATAAAGCAGCCGTTGGTTGCGTGAGCGTTACACTATAAGTTGCTGGGCAATTAGTTTTTCTGTCAGTTGCTGTAATAGTATAAATTCCTGCTGGTTGTGCTGTAGGCACATTAATCACAGTAACCGTTTCACTAACATTATTTGCACTCTGAATAACGGTATTGGCCGCATCCTTAATCACATAATCATAACCTCTGTCTTTTACACCGTTTACTGTAAACTGAATTGTTCCTTTATCACCAAAACATTTAATTGGTGTTAAAACAGAACCTCCAGCAACAATATCTGGCACATTTTTTACCTTATAATCTAAATCAAAACTACATCCATTTTTATCTGTAGCTCTAAAAATATAATCCCCTGGATCAAGACTATATTGTCCAGATGCTTCAATTGGAATACTAATACCAGAAGGAACAGCTGTTACTTGGTAACGAATAGGAGATAATCCGCCTATTGCTTGAAATTTAACATGCGCCTTATATGCCGGACACTCTAAACCAGTTTCAAAAAATACATCAATACCAGTAATAAGCACCTTAGGGCTAATTATTACCTGTAGCGGACCAAATTGACAGCCATTTACATCTTTAACATAAGCTGTTACTGTTTGTGCTGTACTTGTAGAAAAGGTATTTCCAGAAGTAAAATTAGAACTTCCGTTAAAGCTATATTCGTAAGGACTTGTACCTCCTGAACCATTAACAGTAACAACAGCCGCAACAGTACCTATGCCGCTACAACCTAACTCTGTTGCGCCAATAGTTCCTCCAACGGCAGTTGGATTTACTATCGTAACATTACTAACTGCAGATTCACAGCCTTTACTGTCAATAACCTTAATATTATAAAGACCTGCGGCTAAATCAGTAAATTGATTAGTAGTTTGTGTAGTATATAGTGTTGCAGAGCTTAATTTAATTGCATAGGTATAAACAGAAGTAAAGCCATTAGCAGCAGTCACTGTAATGGTACCGTCATTTTTATTATTACAAGTAATATTAGTTTTTATCGAAGTTAATGTTGGTGTTGTTTTTGCAGAAACTATAATAGTGTTACTAGTTGCTGGACAGCTTTTACTGTCAGTTACCGTAAACACATAACTACCAGCAAGCGTGGCTGCGTAAGGCCATGAAGTTACAGCAGTCGGAGTTCCACTATTGCGTGAAACAGTGTAAGTATAAGGGGCTCCATAACCGCCTGTTACAGCAGTATTAATAGACGCATTTACTAAACATGATAAATCTTGGTCTAACTGTGCTGTTAAAGTTAATTGCGGCTCGATCTTTATGTTGCTAATTGTATAAGTACAATTATTGCTGTCAGTCACTAGAATAGAATGGGTTCCAACGCCTACTGTATTAAAGGTATTGCTTCCTTGTGAGGCCCCTCCATCTAAACTATATGTAAATGGACTTAACCCTCCTGATACAGAGACTACAAGTTTTGCAGGATCAACAGTTGAAAAACACCAGTCAGATGATGCGGCTAAACTTGCTGTAAAACCTGAAGGGTCTACAACATTTACCGGTGCGCCGACAGGACTAACACATGAATTGGCATCTCTTGCAAACACAGTATAATTACCAGCAGGCACATCTGTAAATTGGGCATTATTTTGAAATGCTCTCACTACAGCACCTCCAGAAGTATTTCTTAATTCATACCAATAACCTGTCAAAGTTCCTCCACCGCCTACCGCAGTTATTGTTGCTTTAGTAGTACAAGTTGGCAATTTGGTAATAGAAGCTGTTACTGTTACTGCTGTGGGTGCTTTGATATCTTGCTTTAAAGTATACTGACAAGTTCCTGTAGCGTCATTACGAACAATAATCGTATGAGTACCCACTCCAAATCCTGGTATTACTAAAGAAGAAAGTGTTGTTGTTTGAAATGCAGCTCCATTTACAGAATACTGGTATCCTGCAGCATTAAAGTTTTCGGCAGCAATAGTAATTGTTCCATTGGTTTCGCCAAAACATTTTACATCTGTAAATGATGGTATAGAAGCTTTAAACGCTTTGCTTCCATCAACTTTAATTGGAAATGATCTTTCGTTACCACAAGATTTTGGAACTTGGTACGCATATATATCATCTATAGCAACGTCATTACCGCTTACTTCTTTTACATAAGATCGTACTACAAAATTTAAAGTAGTATTCGCCCCCGGATTTAAGGTTAACAAATATTTTTCCCATTTATTTGTTTGGAGTATTTCACCCGTAGCAACACTCGAAACGACATTGCCTGCAAGATCTAATAACGCCAATTGCAAATTAGGGTTCTTCTGATTATTTTTATACAATAAATTTATCGCATGTATTTCAACGCTTATAGGCTGATTTGGTATAATATCTTTGATCTCTTTTAGGTATAAATTCGTTGTTACAGGAATTTGATCACCAATATTAACCGCAAGAAATCTTCCCTTTTTGTCTACTCCTAAAGTCGTATGATCTACTACAGGACTACTGCCTGAAGCAGCCCCCAGCCACGCATCATGTGGCTCTACTATCTTTGCAGTAACGGTATATTCGCCATCGTTTAGTCGTATACTACCATTTTCTTGCGTAGCCGCCACTTGTCTCTCCCATTTGTAATAAGTCGTATTTATTCCTGGAGATTTAACATCTTCACCAGAACCAAAATCCTCCCGCAGTAAATTACTGTAACTGGATACTGTTTGAACATTATACTTTACTATTACCGTATGATCTCCAGAAGCAACATTCGTAAAGATATTGTTAGTAATTGGTGAATTAGGTACTGGCAGGTTTGTCCCTGTTTTTAAATAATACTCATAAGTATAAGTAGTCCCTCCAGTTGATGTTGGGTTACTTACTATTACTGTAGCTGTAGCACTTCCATCGCAATTATAAACGGTATCGATGTCATCTTGAATATCCGGATCGGCTGGTTTTGGGTCAAGAGTTACAGTATATGGTATTTTGAATACACATCCTAAATCATCTTTAACCGCTAAATTATAAGTTCCAGCTATAACATATTTTTGTGTTACATTTTCCCAAGTATTGCCTCCATCAAAACTATACTGATAAGGTGCTGTACCTCCTTCAACGTTGGTAATACGTAAAAGTCCTGTAGGCTGACCCCCTACTAGAGGACCACAGCCTGCTAATTCTCCAACACCCGCGGAAGCAGTAACTGCCGAAGTCGCACCGTTAATAGTAATTGTTTGGGCCGGATCTTGGCAGTATACTGTTGTTGAAATACCATTTTTTATAGAGGTAATTCCAAATCTAACTACAACATTATAAGTACCCGGATATAAATTAGAAAAAGTAGAATTTGTTCCAAAAGTAACACCGTTGTCTATACTATAAGACATTGAATGTCCATTAGGAACAATGTTTTCAATCTTTATTTCAGAACCTGAGCCATAACAAAGACTGTTTGTATTACTAATTGTATAAGTTGGTTTAGTAACAGTTGGAACTTTTACAACAATGGTTTTTTCACATAATTTTGAATCACGAACAACAATTGTATAATCTCTTGCAGTTGGGGTTAAAATAATAATTGCATTTGTATCATAATTATCATTTAAAGAGGAAGATTGAGGCGTGGTTGATCCATCAACAAAAAACGAATAACCGCCACTTCCTCCAGTTGCACTAATTTTATATTTTCCATCATTACATGACGTAAGAGGTAAAAGTGCATCTGCGGTAAGTATTATTTCAGATGAAGGATTCTGTATGTATTTATACACACTAGCTGAACATTCTTTATTACCTAGATTATCTTGAGTATAAACTTCTACTTGGTACGTTTTCCCTGGAGTAATATTATTAAAAGTATAAAAACGGTTTGTTAGTGGTCCAACTTTGGAAATAAAAGTACCATTTTCATAAAGAGCAAAATAATAACCTGAAAAGCCTGCTGTAGCACTTACAGTGAAAACGCCTTTATCTAAATAACAAAGAGGCTGTTCATCTGGATTTTCAACTTTAGGAGTAAGATTTAAAGAACGGATCTCAATCTGATTTGATTTGAAAACACAAGTTGAAGGAACATTTTTTAGTCTAAAATTAACGACATAAGTACCTGCATTCCATATATCAAAACTATTGCTGTCCTGATAACCACCAGTTGAATTTGTTGTAACATTTGTTAAGCTGTATTCATAACCTCCTGTAAGCTGTTCAGCAGTAATATTACCTTTCTTATAACATAAAATGTCTTTATGAGTCTCTGTAATTGAAAGGTCATTTTTAAACACATTAAAATAATATGTATTAACACACCCACCCGAATTAATAGTAACTCTATAACTACCAGCAACATCAGCAACAGTAGCATCAACATTAAATTTTGATCCATTTCCTTTAATTTCCCAGACACAGTCTGTTCTTTCATCAGCACACAAATCAGATAAACTTATAGTAGGAGAAGGGCAACTAGTTCTTCTCTCCCAAACTACAGTTGCACCTGTGATGCCCGTATCTATTAATCTTGAATCATTTGTACCGCACAAAAAGAGTTTTGGCAATGGTTTCCCGTCAATTTCACAGCCAGGAATAACACCGTTAACTTTATTATCTGCAAAAGGTATAACTGGATTTACCCTAACACCTCCAGCATCAGTCACGGTAATAGTTTCCTGCAAATCTATGCAGGGAGGATTCGCAGTATTATAAACATAATAAACACCCGGCTGTGTAACAGTCAATGTTTGTTTATCACCTCCTGGGATTTGAGGTAAACCTGTTGGACTTAATGACCAAGAATATGATTTATAACTACCCGATGCAGAAATAGTACGGCTTGAAGTACATATTTCTACTCTTCTATTCTTACATGCATCCAAGCCTACCAAGAAGTTTGTTGATTGCGGAACTGCATCACAACCAGTTGAAGAATAACTAATATCACCATATACTGTAGGTGGTTTAGTGGGATCTACGCCCAAATCACCAATATAGCTAGACATAGCGGTATTCTTAATTAAATTGGAACATGCATTTGTCAATTTAGAACAATCATCTACAACCTTAACCTTAAAACGGATTGTTCCATTTGGCGTTACAGGCAGGTAAGTAACTAAACTAGGAGGTATATTAAAAGTTAATGTTCTGGTAGCGGTATTATACGTTACATATTGATTACCCGCAGCTGTAGCAGGAATTACCATTCCGTCCATCTGCAGAATATCGTCAGGAAATTTAAAGTCTGTATTAACAGGAAGGACATCTGTTATTGTAAATGACTTAGCATTGTCATTTCCTGTGTTATCGTATGTTAATACGTATCTAAGTTCTTCACCTAGCGTAACATTCTTATTACTCGCATCAACATTATTTTTATCTAATACCTGTTTTGTTAAATCAATTTTTGGTGCAATGATGTCGACCGAAAATGCCATGAAATAATAAAAATAAACATCAAGACTAGTTCCTAAAGTTATTCTTGCAGAAGTATCATTATTTTTAATAATACCAGATGATGGATCAATATCTATAACTCCAGCATCGAAACCTAAAGTGTTAACACTATTAGGCACTCTATTTGTAAAAGATGTAGCTAAACTATTAATAGAACTATTAAAAAAATTGCTACTATAAACATCTGGTCCAGTACTAGTAAGTACTAAAGGTCTTGTAGTTGGAGTAATTAACCCCCTATTTGGATCGTAAAGTAAGGGATTGGTATTTATAGCTCTCATATCTCTATTTATCTTAAGATAATCTCCACTATAATTTCTATCTCCTTCAAGAGCAGCAAAAGCGAATCTGGCTTTTACTGGTCCAGTAGGTATTGTTGTAAAACCGCTTATGGTTGTATCAAGAGGAGGATTACCACTTCCTATTGCAGCAAAACCGTTAAAAGAAGAAATTGCCTTAGTTGGTAAGCTAGAGTCTTCGTAAACAATAAAAATAGACCATCCTGCAGACAAACCAGTTGGATGGTTTCCACCACCTTCAGTAGCTAGAACATTTGCTACAGTATAATCTCCATTAGGGTTTGTAGCATTTAATAAAGATGTAATATCTGCAAAACATGCGTAAGCTTGTGTTCTATTATTTGAAGCATCAATAGGTCCATTGCTTACATCTTTAATATCGTGAATAACAGTTCCAACAACATCTTGATAATTAGGCTTACTTGGAACATTGGGTATCTTAATTTTTACTTTATTAATATCATTCCTTTTTGAATCAGTACTAGATGTTTCGAAAACACCTGACCAATATAATGCTGCATAAGCTACTCTATAACATGCAGGATTTGGTGTTCTATTATTGGGAACCGTTAGTGTCGCTTTACTGGAGCTAAATATTGTTCCATCAGTAGTACCGTTACCTTTGTCTATATTAATATAGTACATACTAAAACTCCCATTTGTATCGCTATTGGTAATACCATTAAATGGAGTGTTTGGATCAGTAGTAAAATTACCATTTCTATCTTTTACACCTCTATTAAGAATATTATTCCCAATAGTAAGAATATCTCCTTTTATCTGCTTATTAAACTCCCTGGTAAAAGTCTTATATACTGGCCCAGATGCCGATTGAGAATAACCCGAAACGATACTTAAAAAAAAGAAAAGCAGAAGTACTATAACGCGTCTACTTTGTTGTAGGGAACTGTCTTTTTGAAAAATTAGGTTTTTCAAATTTTGCAATTTCATTGTGACAGAAATGCTGTAAGACAAATTTGTTTGAAATATTTGTCCACAGAAAGATAATAACCAAAAAGGAAATATAGAAAAAGTAGGTTTTTTCATATTTATGTATATTTATCTCTAAACATCATTTCTTATTCAATAGGGCGTATGAATAAGAAATGGCGCATAGAAAATTTTAATTAAATGCGATTTTTTTAACTAAATATTAATGATGTTACAAGGTTTTACAACAAAACACACTCGCAATATCATTAATTTAAGCAAATTTAAATTTTTTACGTTTCTTTTAAAGACGGTTTTTTTATGATTTATATTACAAATACTGTCTTAAAAAAAATAAAAATAAACATTTTAAAATAAAATCAAATAGAAATATAAATTATTTTATACAAAATAATTCTTAACAAAATTATTTCTCAATTTTAACAATAACCATCTTTCCATTATATGGTTTATTACCTTTTGCGCCTAATGCTTCGGTAGCTTCTTGTATATTATCAAACTTGTCTGTATAAATAAAATATCTACTTGTATTTACATCATAGAAGAAATTCACATTTGACTGTCCAGCAGCTACTGTCTTAGTCACAAATGCATCCCTTTTCGATGTATCTCCATGAACTGCCAATATCATATAATAGCCACTTTCAAGATTTTTATTATTTTTAATAATCTGCATATTTGCTTGATTATCTCCAAAATCAAAATCTTCTGCTTTCAATGGAACATTACTCACTTTAGTGGTTGCTTTTATTTGTTTTAAAGTAGCCATATCTTGTGCTAAACGATCTTGATCATTTGAAGAAACAGCACGCTTGATTCTACGTTTTTTCTCTATTTCAGTTTCAACTTTAATTTTCTCTAAAGTGGTAATTAAAATAGCATTAGATTGTTCCGCTTTAGCCTGTTCCACTTTTAAATTTTCAATAGTTTTTAAATAATTTTGATTAATAAGATCACTTTTAGAGGTCTTTTTAAGCCTTTCATTATAAAGTCTATTGAACTCAGCTAGATTATCAACTCGAACTTTATTCAATTCGGCAATTTGAGATCTAATTGATTCTAGCTCCGCATTTTCTCCTGAAGTGCTCTTAAATTCTACAGTAGCTTTAACAATTCCTTTATCGCTTAAATCATTTTCTTCCCTCATATCTTTCAGCGCTTTTTCTTTATTAGCTACAGATGCATCCAAACGACTCAACAATTGTTGTTGTTTCCTTTTTGAATCTTCAAGAGTATTAGTCAAATAATCCATTGATTTACCATATTCATCTTTAGGCATAGCATCTGCCTTCGCTTTTGCTAATGCTTCAATTGCAAGCTTCGCAGCAGCAGCGGCTTCAATTTTTTCTTGCGCAGCCTGAGCATCCGCTTTGGCTTTGGCATCAGCTGCTAATTTGGCAGCTGCTGCATCAGCAATCACTTTAGCCTTAGCATCGGCAGCCAGTTTCGCTACAGCGGCATCGGCATCGGCTTTCGCTTTAACTTTAGCATCAGCATCTGCCTTAGCCTTGGTCTCGGCTGCAAGCTTAATTGCTGCTTCTGCATCGGCTTTCGCTTTTGCATCAGCTGCTAATTTGGCGGCAGCTTCCGATTTAGCTTTAGCCTCTGCATCCGCTTTGGCCTTAGTCTCAGCTGCAAGCTTAATTGCTGCTTCTGCATCGGATTTGGCTTTTGCGTCAGCTGCTAATTTAGCATCCGCCTCTGCTTTAGCTTTGGCTTCACCATCGGCTTTGGCCTTAGTCTCAGTTGCAAGCTTAATTGCTGCATCGGCTTTCGCTTTTGCATCAGCTGCTAATTTGGCGGCAGCTTCCGATTTAGCTTTGGCCTCTGCATCCGCTTTGGCCTTAGTCTCAGCTGCAAGCTTAATTGCTGCTTCTGCATCGGATTTGGCTTTTACGTCAGCTGCTAATTTAGCATCCGCTTCTGCTTTAGCTTTGGCTTCACCATCGGCTTTAGCCTTAGTCTCAGCTGCAAGCTTAATTGCTGCATCGGCTTTCGCTTTTGCATCAGCTGTTAATTTGGCGGTAGCTTCCGATTTAGCTTTAGCCTCTGCATCGGCTTTAGCCTTAGTCTCAGCTGCAAGCTTAATTGCTGCATCGGCTTTCGCTTTTGCATCAGCTGTTAATTTGGCGGTAGCTTCCGATTTAGCTTTAGCCTCTGCATCCGCTTTAGCCTTAGTCTCAGCTGCAAGCTTAATTGCTGCTTCTGCATCGGATTTGGCTTTTGCGTCAGCTGCTAATTTAGCATCCGCTTCTGCTTTAGCTTTGGCTTCACCATCGGCTTTAGCCTTAGTCTCAGCTGCAAGCTTAATTGCTGCTTCTGCATCGGATTTGGCTTTTGCGTCAGCTGCTAATTTAGCATCCGCCTCTGCTTTAGCTTTGGCTTCACCATCGGCTTTAGCCTTAGTCTCAGCTACAAGCTTAATTGCTGCTTCTGCATCGGATTTGGCTTTTGCGTCTGCTGCTAATTTAGCATCCGCTTCTGCTTTAGCTTTGGCTTTGGCTTCACCATCGGCTTTAGCCTTAGTCTCAGCTACAAGCTTAATTGCTGCTTCTGCATCGGATTTGGCTTTTGCGTCTGCTGTTAATTTAGCATCTGCTTCTGCTTTAGTTTTGGCTTCAGCATCTGCTTTAGCCTTAGCCGCAAGTTTAATCGCTGCATCGGCTTTCGCTTTGGCATCAGCATCCACTTTGGCCTTAGTTTCAGCAGCAAGTTTGATCGCTGCTTCAGCATCAGCTTTAGCTTTATTGTCAGCAACTAATTTAGCCGCAACAGCATCTGCTTTTGCCTTATTTTCAGCTGCAAGTTTTGCTGTCGTGGCATCAGCATCTGCTTTTACTTTGGTGTCGGCAGCTAATTTCGCTTTATTTTCTTCAATCAATTTCGCAGCGACTACAGCATCTGATTTTGCTTTAGCGTCAGCCACTAATTTAGCTGCTGCATCTGCTTTGGTTTTATTGTCAGCAGCAAGTTTTGCAGCGGCATCAGTTATTACTTTATTGTCGGCTGCTAATTTAGCTCTGGCAGCTTCTTTAGCTTTATTTTCTATAGCAAGTTTCGTTGCTACATCAGCATCTGCTTTCGCTTTAGTGTCAGCTGCTAATTTAGCAGCCGCAACTGCTTTAATTTTATTTTCTGCAACAAGTTTTGCAGCTGCATCAGCATCTGCTTTTACTTTAGTGTCGGCAGCTAATTTCTCTTTAGCTGTAAGTGGTTTTTTAATTACTAATGCTGTTGCTGCGTCCGCTTTGGCTTTAGCATCCGCATCTAATTTCTTTTTACGTTCAACAGCTAGCGCATCAGATTTAGCCTTTGCTAAAGCTACAGCATCAGCCTTAACTTTAAGAGCAGCATCTAACTTAGCCTTATTGGCTTCAGCAATTTTAGCTTGTTGCGTAGTTTTGGCATCAGCAATTGCTTTCGTATTTGTTTTTGGAACAGTAGCAGCAGCAACTTTCTTTTGTACTGGAGCAGGTTCAATTAAAGCTCGCTCTTCTTCATCATCTCCATAATCAAAATTCTGGTTCTTGAATTTATAAGCCAAAACAATTATATGAGAACCACCTAATTGTGAAATATCTCCCAGACCCATTCCGTAGGAATATTCAAGGGCAATTTTTGGAGTAATATTAAGTCCGAAGCCAGCTGTGGCTCCTAGCACAGAATTATAGCCTGCTTGAGCCCAAATTCCTTTTGGAATGGTAAACATAGCTGATCCTGAAAAGACTGTTTTCTCTTTATTTACCTCGGTTTTGATTATGCCCGAAAACTTGCTTTTGTCAAAAAAACCATAAGAGTCAAGATAACCAGTATACATTACATGCCCTTCAATACCTTTATTCGGGTCATCTTTCATAATTCCTGAATTAAAATTATAAGTAACCAAATTAGTAAAGGAAAGACCTAAATCTAAAAATGTAGAACCATAATTTATCCCGGGATTAATCGTTAATAAAGTATTAGATGGAATATTTTCTAAAGAGCGGTCTGCGGGATCAGTAGGATTAAAAATGATTTTACCTTGGTCTAAACCGCTTTTATAAGCACTCAGATTAATACCAAAAGTCAAATTATTATCTTCCTGCAAAACGATATTGTGAGCGAAATTAGCAATAAGACCAAAAGTACTAAGTACACCTTGTGTCTGTTGAAAAACACTCAGCCCCACTCCTTCATTCTCTCTGAAACGTCCTGAATAACTTAACATATTGGTTTTTGGAGCGTTTTCAAATCCAACCCATTGCGTTTTATTAAACAACGTAAGATAAGTACTTTGCTGTCTCACAAAACTGAATGTCGGATTGATTATAAACGAATTAAATTTTAAAGAGTTTCCTGGTGGAATAGCATATGATACGACACCGTTTTCTTGTTGTGCATAGAAAACATGAATAGAACAGCAAAAAAAGAAAACGCTTAGTAAAATTTTTTTCATATTATTTCAGAAGAGTTATCGAACCCTTTTTGGCAGATTCGCCATTTGGAGCAATTATATAATAGTAAATAGGGTTGAAATTTTTGAATTCAATATTGGATTGTGGCCATCCATTATAATTATCGTAGTTATCAGTTTCGAAGACGATTTCACCCAAAGAACTTAAAATTGTTACATGGGTATTTGTATTGCTATATATGTCTGGAATAATCCAAGAATCATTAGTGCCGTCGTTATTCGGTGTAATGATATTAGGAATTTTAGGTACATTATAATTTATTACAGTACTGTATTTTACTTTAAATGAAAACGCACAACCGGAAATAATCACTTTATAATTTCCTGCAAGAGTTATATCCAATGCACTTTGAGTCGCACCTGCAACAGGACCATTATTTAAATACCATTGATAAGCCGGATTTGAAACATTAGTTGTACTTGTTACAGTTAATGTATTTCCCTGTTCAACAGATAATGTTTCTCCTTCTGCAACAATATTTCCATTAGCACTAATTGTCCCAACAGTTTTCAAATTAATTATAGCTGTATTTTTACAGCCTCCAAAATCAATATCACAAGTGTAAGTTCCTGGAACATTTGTAATATATGTCTGACTAACAGCATCGGTGATAACAGTGCCATCTTTCCTCCAAATATAAGAATTACCGGAAGCAGCCGTTAAAGTTGTAGTTTCAGAAGAACAAAATGGATTCCCTTTACTAGATGTAATTGTAGCACTGCCCACACCTGAAGAACTCATTACTGTAACATCTTGAGATCTAAAATTCACATCAGTACAAGGCCCATAATTCAATTCTGCATAATAAACTCCTGGGGTATTCACTACTATAGAACTAGAGGATTGACCCGATATTAAAGCATTATCTTTATACCAGTTGTATTTTAATTGCGGATACTTGAGTGGAGAAGAATCTGGATCGGATGGATCTTTATAAACTGATAATGTTACACTGCCTCCACTGCAAAAACTAATTGAAGATTTCTTATCAGCAATATAAAAAGATTTATTAAATGCCTTAAAATAGACAGGAAAAAATTTATCACTAAGAGATCCAAAAATAGTAAAACTAGAACTTACTACACCAGTACTGCTTTTAACGCGTAATTGATAATTATCAGAACCTGCTAAGTCAATAGGCACAGCAAAAGTCAATGTTTTATCAGTTGCAGTATCTGGAGGTGTTCCCGCCAAAGGATCCAAACGAGTTGTAGCAGTAGGAGTTGTAAATAAACCAGATGGATCAGATAATTCTACAAAAAAAGTTACACTTGGATCAAAATTGGCAATTTTAAATTTTGCCTGATATTCATTAAATATTGCACCTGGAATTACTGGATGGGGTCCTCCAGCACATATCGCGCTAAAAGGCAATTTTTGAGGAGTAATTGTTTGTGCAAATAATCCCAGTGTTGAAGGAAGAGCCAACAACATTAAAAAAAACAAAAATGTACAAGAAGAAAATAAAAAAGTAGGTTTTCTATTCATAGGTCGATATTTATTGCATTTCATTGGGGATAAAATCCAATTTCTACTCGTTCATAAAGAGTTCAACCAATTTGTGCATTCTATATAATAATAGGATTTGCAAAAAAAATTGAAATGATTTATTTAAGTAATAAAATGAAAGCTAAACCTGTAATTCTTAAGGTCTAACTTTCATTTTTATATTTAATACAAAGCTTATTTTTATTTTGTAGAAGCAGTAAATTTGGTAAGTGCTAATCTAAAATCAGGTTTTCTAGGATTTGAAAAATCATTGAATGTTTCGATGTTAGGAGTCTTAGCATACAAATTAAAGAAAACAGGATTTCCAAAATAAGTTTCCAAATCTTCATTATTTAAAGAACCTGCTGAAAATATATTTCCACTGCAAAAATTAAAATACATTTCTTCAATTCTGATTTTTTTAAGATTTTTTTCATTAATATCGATTTTGGAATCCAATATTACAGCTGGTTTAAAACCAGATATTACACTTTTTCTTAAAACGACTGTGGTATTCTCTCCTACTAAAACCGCCTCTTTTACCAATCCTGCTTTTACATCTGCATCGATATTATCACTATCATTTGCTAAAGTTAGGTTACTTGCAACAACTGATGTTTGTTTTTTAGTAAAATCAACATCCTCTTTTTTTACATAAGAAGAAACATCTAAACAACGAGAACCACTGCTATTACTTACATAAGAAGATCTAATTGCTAACGAATTATCAATCTTCGCCTGAGTACCTAATGTGAATTTAAAATCAATTCCGTTACATCTATAAGAAACTAGTTTGCTCATTATTGGCTCGCCTCCTAAAACTTCAAAAGCTTCACCAGCAGCGTAACTTACCATAATGTTTTCTAAGATCGTTTTATTTCCAATCCCACCAAGCAAAATAGCATCAAAATTATCAGCACCTCTAGCCTTTTTTCCAGCATATTCAACTCTGACAAATCTCAATACGCCAGACGAACTTGCAGCATTACTACCACCATAAGTTGTCAATGCAGGATCTAAATCATCATAGTTAACAGAAGAATAAAGTCCGAATTTATTAATTGGAGCATCGCCAAGAATTACGATACCTCCCCAGTCCCCAGCTTTTTTAGCAGTTTTATTAGAAGTAAAAACGATAGGATCAGTTTCTAAACCTTCTGCTACAATTTGAGCACCTTTAGTTATTATCAAAGTTCCTCTAGAGTCAGAATCACCAATAATTATAGTCCCTGGATCAATAGTAAGTACAGCATTATTAGTTACATATACATTACCTTGGATAATGTATACATCCTTTTTTGTTAATCTTGTATTTACTGTAATATTACCAGCGAGGATTTGAGTTGCCTCACCATAGTCCGCTTTAGCTGGCTTGAATTCTGTCCAGTTATTTAACCAATTGCTTGATCCAAAAATTCCTTTCTCTTGTTGAGCACTTACATTGCTAACAACTGTTAAAAAGACCCAAATAAGTAAAAATTTAGTTTTCATAGGCTTGGGGTATTAATATTTATTCTCAGTATGCGAGATTTAATTACTCATAAAAGAGTTAAAGATCGAACTTAGAAAAATTATTTTCTAAAATTAATTTTTATTGCGCTTCTAAATCACGTAATGATTTTAATGTTTGCTCATAAAACAAAATTGCATTTACAAGTTGTCCTTTATCACAAAATGGCAACATTTTTCTTAGATAATCAACCGAAATATCTAAATACGTTTGTGTTGCTTCTTTGTCCAAGTCCAAAGCTTTTTTATTATCCGCTGAGTCAGGAATTCCTAAATCTGTCATTGTTACACCTGGCTTAGTTGCCAAACCAATTTTAGGTAGTATTCTTACAATCACTTTCATACGCTCGATGTACAATTCTACCAATTCTCCTTTTGACATAGCTTTCAATGTTTTATCATCATTGTAAGTACGAATTGATGCACTTGTACTAATAATACTTTGTGGCATGTTTGGTTTTGCCTGTGCAATACATTTTGATGAGCTTAATGCTAACATAAAAATACTGAAAAAAATGATTTTCCCTTTCATATCTTGGTTTTTTAATTAATAAAACAAAAATATACAATTAAATTGAATTTGCAAGTCCTGAAAAATAAAATATAGAATATTTTAATGTAAAATTACTCTGTTTTTTACATTACAACCTATATAATCAACACTTTATCGAAATAAATTGCATATTTAAAAAATAAATAAATAGTAAAATTTAAAATAAAAAGACAGTTTTAACCTATTAAATATGCGATGAAACATAAAATAAATAGTTAAAGACATAAGCGCTATAAAAGTTATTAACACACGATAGTTGAAAAAACACCTGGACGATGCTTCCAATTATAAAATATTTAAAACTAACCCTGTTAATTAAATAGAACTTTAAAGTTTATAACAGAAAATTTTCGAAACTATCATTTTCTTTTATCTTTGCTACATGCAATTCTCTAAAATTTTAGGACAAGAATACATTAAAAATCACTTAATCAAAAGTGTTGATTTAGGCAGAATCCCTCATGCTCAATTATTTGTGGGCTCAGAAGGGAGCGGTACATTACCAATGGCAATGGCTTATGCACAATATGTTTTATGCAATTCTCAACAAGGCACGAACGAATCCTGCGTCCTTAAATTTGAAAAAATTTCTCATCCAGATTTGCATTTTATTTACCCGACAGTTACTACTGAAGAGATAAAACAAAAACCAAAAAGCATAGATTTCATTTCGGATTGGAGACAATTTATTTTAGAAAATCCTTATGGAGGTTTATTTGATTGGTATGCTAAATTGGGCGTTCAAAATAAACAAGGCGAAATCCGTGTAGACGATGCTCAAGAAATTTTAAAATCCCTTTCATTAAAATCATACGAAGGGGGCCATAAAATTATGATCATTTGGATGGCAGATAAAATGAATATAGCTGCATCCAATAAACTTCTTAAATTACTTGAAGAGCCACCAGAAAAAACAGTGTTTCTGCTTATTTCTGAAAATGAGGAAGATATCATTCAAACTATTCGGTCCCGCTGTCAGATTACTCATTTTAATGGCTTAAGCGAAAGGACAATAGCTGATGCACTTATCGAAAAAAAACAAATAGAGCCAAAAACTGCCTTAAAAATTGCTCATCAATCACAGGGGAATTATAATAAGGCACTTCATTTAATAAATGCGGATGATGAAGCCACACCTTTTGAACAATGGTTTGTCACTTGGGTTCGTGCCGCATTTAAAGCCAAAGGAAATGCCGCCGCCATACAGGACTTAATAGAATGGAGCGAACAGATAGCAGCATTAGGAAGAGAGACACAAAAAAAATTCCTGCAGTTTTGCATAGAAATGTTTCGTCAGGCCTTGCTGCTTAATTATGAAGCAAAAGAGCTTGTCTACATTGAAACAAAAGTGGAAAAATTCAAATTGGCAAATTTTGCTCCTTTTATAAACGGCAATAATATTAATGACATCTTTAAAGAGTTATCGGATGCAATGTATCATATCGAACGCAATGGTAATGCAAAAATAATTTTAACAGACTTATCTATAAAACTTACACGTTTAATTCATAAAAAATAAAACCCATGAATAATCTTGCCTCAATCTTATTATTAGTTTTTTTAGCTATCACCTTTTTACAATCCTCCCAAGACAAATTATTTCATTGGAAAGATAACTTAGATTGGCTTAGAGAACATTTTGCTCAAACCCCTTTACGAAATCAAGTGCCTCTTGCTTTACTAAATGTTCTAATATTAGAATTAATTTCTGGTATCTTATGCACAGTAGGAGCAATTGAACTTGCTGTAAATAGTGGCAGAATATATGGTTTATATGGCGCTATTTTTTCTAGCATCACACTTATCATGTTACTTTTTGGACAACGATTGGCAAAAGATTACGATGGTGCGAGAACCATTGTCTTGTATTTTATCCCTTCGGTTATGGCGGTATATTGGCTGAATTAAATAATGGCAACATCGAATATCAATCACAATAGAAAACAAGAATAAACAATAAATATATATTATGACGGCAAAACACCCTTCAGAATCCTTAACTATATTAACCGATTTGGTTTTACCGAGCGAAACCAATCCTTTGAATAACTTATTTGGAGGGGAACTATTGGCCAGAATGGATCGTGCTGCGAGTATTGCTGCAGGAAGGCATTCGCGCCGGATTGGAGTAACTGCATCAGTGAATCATGTTGCTTTCAATAAAG
The DNA here is from genome assembly GCA_963511725.1 of uncultured Flavobacterium sp. Lineage (GTDB taxonomy): Bacteria > Bacteroidota > Bacteroidia > Flavobacteriales > Flavobacteriaceae > Flavobacterium. Next base: position 12,527 of record CAUPKA010000044.1, on the reverse strand, counting down.
CTATTCCTCTTGGGAGCGTTGTAATTATAGAAGCCAAAGTCTCTAGAGCTTTTAAAAGTTCTATGGAAATCTACATAGACGTTTGGGTCGAAGACCGTCAGTCTGGAAATAGAACTAAGGCCAACGAAGCTATTTACACTTTCGTAGCAGTTGATGATACCGGAAGACCTGTAGAAGTTCCGCCAATAGAGCCTGAAACCGAATTAGAAAAACAGCGTTTCGATGCTGCTTTGAGAAGAAAACAATTAAGTTTAGTACTCGCTGGAAAAATGAATCCTCATGATGCAACGGAATTAAAAGCTTTATTTGTTGAATAATTATTCCATATAGAGCAAAAGATGTCTATGCAAGAACTGCTGTTTAAAAACCGTAAGGTTTTAAATTGAATAACAAATAAAATGATTGCTGCTTTTTGATTAACGCTTTTGGATTTCTGATGTAATATATTTCGTAACATCAAATCTGAAATCAAAAATCGTTAATCGACAATCTAAAATCTCTTAACCTAATGACATTGAGCGATAGCGAACTGACGAAATAAATACCAAAACTATTTTGTTAAAAAGTCGCCTATTGCAACTTCAAAAAAAAGAAGTATTTTTACGAGCATTAAAATAAATTCACACCCAAGTATTTGATTCGAATAGTTGGAAATCATATAAACGGAAGAAAAATGAAAGAAAAAGTCAGTTCAGAAAAAGTCAGTTCAGAAAAAGAAGCAAAGTTAAAGGCATTACAACTTACTCTTGACAAATTAGACAAAACCTACGGAAAAGGAACTGTAATGAAAATGGGCGATAAAGCCATTGTTGAAGTAGAAACAATTTCATCTGGTTCATTGGGAGTTGATTTAGCATTGGGAGTTGGCGGTTATCCAAGAGGTAGAATTATAGAAATTTACGGACCGGAATCATCTGGTAAAACAACGTTGACATTACACGCAATTGCCGAAGCTCAAAAAGCTGGAGGAATCGCCGCTTTTATAGATGCGGAGCATGCTTTCGACAGAAATTATGCCGAAAAATTAGGCGTTGATATCGAAAACTTAATCATTTCACAACCAGATAATGGGGAGCAAGCATTGGAAATTGCCGAAAACTTAATTCGCTCTGGAGCGATTGACATTGTAGTTATTGACTCGGTTGCCGCTTTAACTCCAAAAAGTGAAATTGAAGGTGAAATGGGGGATTCTAAGATGGGTCTTCACGCACGATTGATGTCTCAAGCGTTACGTAAATTAACAGGAACGATCAGCAAAACTAATTGTACTGTATTTTTCATCAACCAGTTGAGAGAGAAAATTGGAGTTATGTTTGGAAATCCAGAAACGACTACCGGTGGTAATGCCTTGAAGTTTTACGCTTCGGTGCGTTTGGATATTCGCCGTTCTACTCAAATTAAAGATGGTGATAATGTATTGGGTAACCGTACTAAAGTTAAAATCGTTAAAAACAAAGTAGCACCACCATTTAAAGTAGCGGAATTTGACATCATGTACGGTGAAGGAGTTTCGAAAACTGGTGAAATCTTAGATTTAGCTGTTGAATTTGAAATTATCAAAAAAGCGGGTTCTTGGTTCAGTTATGGTGAAACCAAACTTGGACAAGGACGCGATGCTGTAAAATCATTGATTAAGGACAACCCAGAATTGGCAGATGAACTGGAAGTGAAAATTAAAAGTCACATTAAGGAATTAGCAGAAGCATAAAAACAGAAAAGACCACAAATTGTGGTCTTTTTTTATATCAAATTTTAAAAAATTTGAACCATTAAGACATTAAGAAAATTAAGTCCTTCTTTATCTTAATGTCTTAATGGTTCAAAAATTATTTTGCACTATCCTTTTTTTGAAACTCCAATAATTCATTCAGTATTAAATTACGAACCTGCTCACGCAATTCTTTTCGATCTAACGGTTCTCCAGTTGCAGAAACAGTTTCAACAGGAGACATCATTTTTGCACGCATCAATCCTGGACTTCCACTATAAAAGGTATAGGATAATCTTTTTTTATTGTCAGGAAAAACTAAAGGCACAATTGGCAAATGATGTTCGACGGCCAAGCGGAAAGCCCCATCTTTAAAAATATCTAATATAAGAGACTCATCAAGTGGAACACCTCCTTCGGGAAAAATACAAATACTAAGACCGCGATCAATTCTTTTTTGAGCTTCATTAAACACTTCCATTCTGCTTTTCGAACAGCTTCTGTCAACAAGAATACTGGTTCTTTTGTAGAAAAAACCAAATAAAGGAATCTTGGCCAATGACATTTTTCCAACAAAAACAAAAGGATTATCAACCACAGAAAGCATTAGCATAATATCGGTCATGGAAGTATGGTTGGCAACAAACATATAACTTTTTTTGCGGTCTAATTTTTGAATTTTTTCGACTTTGTAATAAAAGCCCATTCCAAAAAGAACACATTTTGCCCAGATGCGGGACATTTTAAAAAAATAAGGATAACCTCTTTCGGTCAAGATCGAAGCCACCAAAAAGGGGAGCATAATAAGGATGGGAATGAGCATTACTACATAAAACCAAATCCGCCAAACGGTCCACAATATTTTTTTTATACTTTTCATGGAGCCAAAAATAGGGAAACTTGCGGAAAATTTAGCAAAAGAATTAACTTTGCCAAAAAAATAACATACTTCATCATAATCATACGAGATTTAAACAAATAAAATGGCAAAAATACTTACAGGCGTTCAAAGCACAGGAACTCCACATTTAGGAAACCTATTGGGCGCAATTATTCCTGCAATTGAATTATCTAATAAACCAGAAAATGAATCTTATCTTTTTATAGCCGATTTGCATTCGATAACGCAAATAAAAGACGGCGAAACATTAAGAGTCAACACCTATAGCACTGCCTGCGCTTGGTTAGCTTGCGGTTTGGATATTGAAAAAGTAGTTTTCTACCGTCAGTCCGATGTGGCACAAACGGCTGAACTATCTTGGTATTTAAGTTGTTTTTTCCCTTACCAGCGTTTGACTTTAGCACATTCATTCAAAGACAAATCTGATCGATTGGATGATGTTAATGCAGGATTGTTTTCGTATCCAATGCTTATGGCTGCCGATATTTTATTATATGATGCTCAATTTGTTCCTGTTGGAAAAGACCAATTGCAGCATTTGGAAATTACCCGTGATGTTGCGTCACGTTTCAACCACCAGATGGGAGAAACTTTTGTAATACCAGAAGCCAAAATCCAAGAAGACAATATGCTGATTCCTGGTACGAATGGCGGAAAAATGAGTAAATCAGCAAATAACTTTATCAATATTTTCTTGGATGACAAAGCCTTGCGCAAACAAATCATGAGTATTGAAACTGATAGTACTCCACTAGAAGCTCCAAAAAACCCTGATACCTGCAACTGTTTTACTTTATATAAATTATTGGCAGACGAAAATCAAATCGAAGCTATGAGAGCAAATTATTTAGGAGGCAACTATGGATATGGTCACGCCAAACAAGCTTTGTTTGAATTGATCGTTGAAAAATTTAAAACCGAAAGAGAAAAATACAACTACTATATTAATAACCTTCCAGAAGTAGATGTTTTATTGAAAAAAGGAGCTGCAAAAGCGAGTGTGGTTGCGACTGGCGTTTTGAATAGAGTAAGAGAAAAATTGGGATTTGAGGTTTAAAACAAATTTTTAAAACTAAGTGATAACAAAAAGAGTCATTCTTCAATGGCTCTTTTAAATTCTAAAAGTTAGTTACTTTACACCAAATGGTAAGAAGCTATTTTTAGCATGAAAGGACAAATTTAAATCTAATTATACAAAAACTTCAACAATTAAACTTTAAAAAAATATGCTGATTTTGTTCCTACTAATCTTGATTGCACAAATGCTAAGTTATGGTTTGGTAGATCAAATCAAAATCAAGAATGGGCGGTTTTTTATTTTGCTTATATTTCTATTAATCTACTTTATAATACTTCCTAACTTTTATCCTGTTCCAAAAGAAAATGGAAATTCAATTTTGTGTTACTATAATCCATTCGGATATTTAGAAACCTTTTGGGTTTTGGGTATTGCCTTAATTATTTTTGCCCACTTGATTTATTGTCTATTACTAAAGAAAAAGACTAACCTCTAAGACATAAAGTCTAAAATAAATTTCCAAACCATCGTTCAGATTTAATGTCTATTAGTTTATTACTGTATCGGCAAGTTTTTCTCAAAAGCTGATCCAAAAGAAATAAAGGAATCTGTTCCCCCTACTCCTTCAATAATATGAATTTGTTCGTAGATGATTTTGCGTAATTCTTCATTATTGGCAGCGACAATCTTTATAAACAAAGCATATTTACCCGAAACCCAATGACATTCCACTATTTCTGGAATCAGCTTTAATTGTTCGGCTATTGAGTAAGCAAAACGAGCTTCTTTGGTAGTGATTCCCGTATAGGTAATCGTTTCAAAACCGTTGGCTTTCGCATTCAATTTTACAGAAAAACCTGCAATCACTCCCGATTCCTGCAATTTTCGCACACGCAAATGCACCAATGAATTGGATACTTTCAATTCTTTGGCCAATTCCGAAAAAGGAATTCTTCCGTTCTCACTAAGCTTTCTGATGATTTCTTGGTCTAAATAATCAGTATTTTCGTTGTTTTTGGAGTTTAACATCACTTAACTATTTGGTTGAAAACTATAACATTGACAATTCTAAAGTACAAAACGCTTTTAAAACTGTCAAAATTACATATTTATTATTCAAAAATATTGATTTATAAATAATCGAAACGTAAATATGTTAGTTCGACAGATTTCTATTTAGTTTTGTGTCATTATAACAATTTAAAAACACAGAAAGAAATGGACAAAAATCAACTGCTTTCGAAACTATGGGAACAATATGCTGCAATTACCCCATCTGCAAAAAAAATACACACTTTATTAGAAGAAAAAGGCGAAATAATTCAAAATGACCACATTGCGATACGTACTTTTAATGACCCAAGAGTTGACATTTCGGTATTGGAAAAACCATTCTTAGCCGTAGGTTATGAAGCCCGTGGAGAATATGTTTTTGAATCTAAAAAACTATTCGCTCAACATTACGAACATACAACAGATGCTAATGCACCTAGAATTTTCATCTCCGAATTAGAATTGGAAAAATGCTCTCAAGAATTACAAGAAACTGTAAAAAACATCTTGGACAATTGTGACCAAAACGATTTCAACAATCCAGATTTAGTATTGAATGGCACTATTTGGAAATCAAATTCGCAAGTGATTTATAAAATATTATTAGAAGAATCAGAATATGCGGCCTGGATGTATGTTTATGGTTTCCGTGCGAATCATTTTACCATCAACGTAAACGCATTGAACAATTTTGAAAAACTGGAAGAATTAAACAATTTCTTGGAAGAAAGTGGCTGGAAATTGAACGCTTCCGGTGGAAAAATTAAAGGAACTCCAGAGCAATTATTGGAACAATCAAGCACATTGGCTGATTTGTATACCATCAACTTTGAAGAAGGCGCATTTGAAATTCCTTCATGCTATTATGAATTCGCATTGCGATATGCTATGGCCGATGGTAATTTGTACCAAGGATTTGTAGCTTCATCTGCTGATAAAATTTTTGAAAGCACCGATGTGAAACTGCAGAATTAAACACTAAAAAAATTTCAATAACTTGTCAAATTCATCTTTTTTTGGGTTGGATTATGACAAGTTATTGTCTTTTTAAAAAAATTCGGCTGTCATATTACGAAAATATGTATTAAAAAACTCTTTTTAAAATAGATAAAATAAAATTTAAAATTGATTTTCTAAGTTTAAATGCAACAAAACCTAATCAAAAAGACTATTTATAACAATAACCTCAATTATCGTTAAACTGGCTAGTATTATACCAATATATTTTCAGAATAGCAATCGAGAGTTTATCTTTGTGCAAAAAATTTACAAATAATTTTTATTTGTGACAAACACAAAAAAGATGACAGAAAATCAGGAAACATTTATATTCGATTTTGACAGTACTTTTATTAAAGTCGAAGCACTAGATGTGTTATGTGAAGTAATTTACCAAGATAGTGCAGCTGGAGAGCAAATATTAAACGAAATCCAAAGGTTGACAAATCTAGGAATGGAAGGAAAACTTTCCCTAAAAGAATCTTTGACTAAAAGAATTCAGTTATTACAAGCTAATAGAGACCATATTGGAACTGTAATTGAAGAGTTGAAAAAGAAAGTCACTGCTTCTGTTATTAGAAACAGAACATTTTTTAAGCAACATTCAGATAATATTTATATCATTTCAAACGGTTTTAAGGAAATCATCATTCCAATCGTTCAGGAATACGGCATCAAACCAGAGCATGTTTTGGCCAATACTTTTGAATTTGACCATGACGGCAAAATAATTGGTTTTGACGAAAAAGACGAATTGTGCGAAAACCAAGGCAAAGTAAAAAAAATCAAATCATTGAACCTTCAAGGAGAAGCGATAATGATTGGTGACGGATATACCGATTATGAAACCCTTGAGGGTGGAGCGGTGAGCAAATTTTTTGCTTTTACCGAAAATGTAAGCCGTAAAATTGTGGTCGAAAAAGCCAGCCAAATAGCTCCATCATTGGATGAAATTCTTTATGAACTGTCTTATAAAGCTTCGGTTTCTTATCCAAAAAACAGAATTAATGTTTTGTTATTGGAAAACGTTCACCAAGATGCTGTTAAAATCTTTGAACACGAAGGTTATAATGTAGAAACTATCAAAGGTTCTTTGTCTGAAGACGAATTGATCGAAAAAATAAAAGGAGTTTCAATACTTGGAATTCGTTCAAAAACTCACGTTACTGCTAAAGTTTTGGAACACGCCAATAAGCTTCACGCTGTTGGAACATTCTGTATCGGAACCAATCAAGTGGATTTGAACGCTTGTAGCATGAAAGGAATTTCGGTTTTCAATGCGCCATACAGCAACACCAGATCTGTTGTGGAATTGGCTTTGGGACAAATCATTATGCTGGTTCGTAATACTTTCGAAAAAAGTAAATTGATGCACGAAGGTGTTTGGGACAAATCGGCCACAAATAGTGTTGAAATCCGTGGCAAGAAATTAGGTTTGGTTGGATACGGAAGTATTGGATCACAACTTTCTATAGTAGCCGAAGCATTGGGAATGAAAGTATATTTCTACGATGCTGTTGACAGGTTAGCTCTTGGAAATGCCAAAAAATGTTCTTCTTTGAAAGAATTATTGGCACTTTCGGATGTAGTTTCTTTACACGTTGACGGACGCGCCAGCAATAAAAATTTAATCGATGCTACAGCTTTTGATTACATGAAGCCAGGGGTTGTTTTCTTAAACCTTTCAAGAGGCCATGTTGTCGATATTCAAGCAATGGTAGCCAACTTGAAAAACGGAAAAATACACGGTGCTGCCGTAGATGTTTTCCCTGAAGAACCAAAAAACAATGAAGAGCCATTTGTATCTGAATTAAAAGGTTTGAAAAATGTAATCCTGACACCGCATATCGGAGGAAGTACCGAAGAAGCACAAGAAGACATCGGACATTATGTTGCCAACAAAATCATCAATTACATCAATACTGGTACGACTTATGGAAGTGTAAACCTTCCTGAAATTCAGCTTCCTGAACTTCAAAGTGCACACCGTATCATGCATATCCATGAAAATGTAAAAGGGATTTTGGCGCAAATCAATAACATTCTTTTAGAATATGACAACAACATTTTGGGTCAATATCTAAAAACGAACGAAACTTTGGGTTATGTAATTACCGATATCGATAATTTCCACAACACCGATCTAGAGAAAAAATTAAAAGAGATTCCGAATACCATTCGATATAGAATTCTTTATTAATGATATTTGATTGTTGATTAACGATTGCTGATTTCAGATTTCGTTGTGGTAAAAACAAGCTTTGTGCCTTTTGCGCCATTGCTAGAAAATCAAAAATCAACAATCGTTAATCTAAAATCTAAAATAAAAATGAACCTTCAAAGTCTTGAAAAACAATTAGCTGGAAAATTATTGTACGACCACACTATGCGTACACTTTATGCCACTGATGCAAGTGCTTATAAAGAAATGCCATTGGCTGTAGCCATTCCAAAAACGAAGGAAGACATTCAAAAAATCATTGCTTTTGCTAGAGAAAATGGCAGCAGTGTAATTCCGCGTGCGGCTGGAACTTCTTTAGCGGGACAAGTAGTTGGAAACGGAATCGTGGTTGATATTTCGCAAGAATTTACCAAAATCCTTTCGGTTGATCCGGTCGAAAAATCGGCTTGGGTAGAACCTGGAGTGATTCGTGACGAATTGAACATTCATTTAAAACCCTATAAATTATTCTTCGGACCAGAAACCTCAACGAGTAATCGCTGTATGATTGGTGGAATGGTCGGTAACAATGCCTGTGGAGCAAGATCTGTAATTTATGGCTCTACACGTGAGCATTTACTAGAAATTAAAGGATTTTTGGCTGATGGAAATGAAGTCACTTTTGGCGCTTTAACAACAGCCGAATTCGAAGACAAATGCAACGGAATAAATGTCGTGAGTCCTTTGGAACAAGCCATTTATGTTCAAACCAAAGAATTATTATCATCTCCAGCCAACCGTGCCTTATTCGATGAAAATTATCCAAAAAAATCAATTCCAAGAAGAAATACAGGTTACGCTTTAGATTTATTGGCCGACAGCCAGCCTTTTGGCGATCCGACCGAAAAATTTAATTTTTGCAAATTAATCGCTGGATCTGAAGGAACATTGTTCTTCTCGACAGCGATTAAATTGAATTTAGTAGATGCTTTAAAACCATTTGCTGCTTTGGTTTGTGTACATTGCAACAGCATCAACGAATCGTTGAAAGCCAATTTGGAAGCCTTGAAATTCAAACCGGACAGCGTTGAATTAATCGATCATTATATCCTAGAATGCACCAAAGAAAATATCGAGCAAAGCAAAAATAGATTCTTTGTTCAAGGCGATCCACAAGCTATTCTTGTTGTTGAATTTTTAAGAGATACGCAAGAAGAAATTGACCAAATCGCCAAAGAAATGGAGGATTTGATGCGTTCCAAAAATTTAGGTTTTCACTTCCCTATTGTTTATGGCGAAGACACCAATAAAGTTTGGAATCTTAGAAAAGCCGGATTGGGATTATTGTCTAATATTCCCGGCGATGCCAAAGCTGTTGCTGTTATTGAAGATACAGCCGTTGATGTAAATGATTTGCCAGATTTTATTGAAGATTTTAATGTTATTTTAAAAGAAAGAAACCTAAGTTGCGTGCATTATGCGCATGCCGCTACAGGAGAATTGCATCTTCGCCCAATAATTGACCTAAAAACCAAAGAAGGAGCTGCACTTTTCAGAACTATCGCTACCGATATTGCGCATTTGGTCAAAAAATATAAAGGTTCACTAAGCGGGGAACACGGAGACGGAAGACTTCGTGGCGAATTTATTCCGCTGATGTTGGGAGAAGAAATCTACCAAATGTTTATCCAAGTGAAAAATACTTGGGATCCTTGGGGAATTTTCAATCCGGGGAAAGTGGTAAATACGCCTCCAATGGATACCAGCCTGAGATATACTCCAGGTCAGGACACACCAATGCCGGAAACGTATTTTGATTTCTCCGAGCACAACGGAATCGTACGTGCTGCCGAGATGTGCAACGGATCGGGAGATTGCAGAAAAACAGAGAAAAGCGGCGGTACCATGTGCCCAAGTTATATGGCGACTCGTGATGAAAAACACACCACTCGTGCCAGAGCCAATATGCTGAGAGAAACTATTACCAACTCAAATAATAAAAATCCTTTTGACAGTGAAGGTTTACTTGAAGTCTTAGATTTATGTTTGAGCTGCAAAGGATGTAAATCCGAATGTCCTTCAAATGTGGATATGGCGAAGCTAAAAGCCGAAACGCTACAACAATACCATGATAAAAACGGAGTGAAATTCCGTTCGAAATTAATTGGCAACACACCAAAAATTAATCAATTATTTGGTTCATTGCCTTGGATGTATAATTTTGGAACCAAAGGAATCATTGGAAATATTGTAAAACGTGCGACTGGTTTTGCCACCGAAAGATCGTTACCTCAAATGCACAAAATTACCTTTCAGAAATGGATCAAAAGCTACAGACAAACTGGAAATTTCATCAATGGAAAAGTCTATTTATACAACGATGAATTCCTAAATTTCTATGATGTTGAAATTGGTCAGACAGCGGTAAAATTATTCAACCGTTTGGGTTATGACGTTGTGGTTCCGGAAATCGGCATCAGCGGAAGAACCTATCTTTCGAAAGGAATGCTAAAAGAGGCTAGAGAAATTGCCGAAATGAATACTTTGGCTTTCGCCAAAGAAATACCAGAAAAAGCCATTTTGATTGGAATCGAACCTTCGGCTATATTATCTTTCCGAGATGAATATCCAGATTTGTGCCGTGGTGATATACAAACTAAAGCCAAATCATTCGCTAGCAGAACAATGCTTATCGAAGAATTTTTGGCCAAAGAACTGGACGAAGGACGAATCACTTCTGCTTCGTTTACGGATAACCAAGAAAGAGTTCGTATGCACGGACACTGTTTCCAAAAAGCGCTATCGTCATTGGTACCGCTTAAAAAAATCCTGATGCTGCCACAAAATTATACTGTGCTTAATATCCCAAGTGGATGCTGCGGAATGGCGGGTTCTTTTGGATACGAAAAAGAACATTATGATATTTCTATGAAAATAGGTGAATTGGTTTTATTCCCAACCATCCGTTCAGAAGAACAAGCGACGTTGATTTCTGCCTCAGGAACGAGCTGCAGGCATCAAATTAGCGACGGAACCAGCCGAAAAGCATTTCACCCTGTCGAGATATTGTTTAAGGCTTTAAAATAGGGATTTTCGATTTATGATTAACGAATTTTGATTGCAGATGTTTTTAGGAGCATCTGCATTTTTTTTTTAATACAAAGCTCTCCTTGAAATTATTTAATAGAAGAAGTCTGTTTTGAAATCTAGACGAATGTTTTATATCTTTCGAAAATAATACTACTTTATTCAACTGAGTTAATCTATAAAACTTAGAACCAAATTATTCATAAACCAAAACTAATATCTTACCAAAAATGAGCGAACCTAAAATTGAAAATTTAGAAAATAAACTTGGCATTTTAAATCTTCTAGTAATAATTTTATCAATATATGTTTTGGGTTCACTTCTTGTTGATTCTTTTGTCGTTTTATCTCCTGAAACTTCAACTCTCTTAAATTACATCGACAACTCAATTTGTGTTTTTTTCTTAGTAGAATTTTGCATTCGGTTTTCTAGATCAGAAAATAAATTGAAATTTATGCGTTGGGGATGGATTGATTTAATTTCTTGTATTCCAATGGTTAATTATTTGCGAACAGGCAGATTGCTACGTTTGATACGCTTACTTCGTATTGTTAAAGCTTTTCGCTCAACAAAACATTTGATAAGCCATGTTTTTGCAAATAAGGCAAAAGGAGCTTTGACTTCTGTTTCTATCATAGCTATTTTACTTGTGATATTTTCTGCAATAGCAATATTACAAGTAGAAAAAGATCCAAATAGTAATATTAAAACTGCTGAAGATGCAATTTGGTGGGCATATGTTACAATTACCACCGTTGGTTATGGAGATAAATTTCCTGTAACAACAGAAGGACGAATAATCGCATCAGTTCTGATGACAGCAGGAGTTGGCCTTTTTGGAACTTTTACCGCGTACGTTGCTTCTTTGTTTGTCATTGACAATAAGAATGCGAGTTAATACATTAAGAAACATCAATTTCATTTGTATATTTATATCCTTAATTTTTGATAAAAACATTCTCTTTTATGAAATCACTTTTACTAGTATTTTTAACTATATTGTCTGTAAATTCTTATTCACAAACAAAAGATGAACAGAAAGAGCAGGCCATGGCATATCTAAATTACAAGATATATGGCCCACTTCCCGCACTAAACGGTTGGTGGAAATTACAATCTCTCACTACTACTGACAAAACTTATTACTCAGATAATATTACTACCTATATAAAAGAGATGTATCAGGAAAATGCTCGTTTAAATCAACAAAAAAATCAACCCTTATCATCTGCCGATTCCATAAAAGTTTATAAAAAATTAGAAACTACATTCAATTCTGTATTGAAAGTCAGCTTTTACTTTAGTGCGAAAACCTATACTAAATATAATGATGAAAACAAAACAGATGGAAGTATAGCGTTTAATGACTCAAACGATCAAATTACGCTTACAAACTTTAATAATTACGAAAGTGCTGTCTATAAAATCGAAACTCTCAATGACAAGAAACTGGTATTAACCTTTAGATTTGCATAATAAATTATTCGTAAATTTAAATTAACAACCAAACTGACAAAGTGCACCATTGGTACTACAAAGTTTTTAGACTTATCCGCTGATTAGGACTTTGTCAGTTTATATTGAACAAGCATCAAATAG
>CAUPKA010000043.1:0-34933 GCA_963511725.1 uncultured Flavobacterium sp. | reverse complement strand
ATTTAATCGCAAAATTTGCAATCTCGATGCTAGATCAAGAAAAAACCTATCCAAAATCGAAAAACAGAAAACGTCAGAAAGCTTTTGGCAGCGATGCTTACAGAGAATTAATATTAAAAGTTTAAAAGCGAATGCCTTGATTATGTTGCTTCTGTAGAAGGAATGACGGTGCCTTTGATTACGCATGAAATTGGACAGTATGCTGTTTACCCGAAAATAGATGAAATTTCTAAATACACAGGTGTTTTAGATCCCATCAATTTTAGATCTGTTAAAGAGGATTTAGAGCGCAAAGGATTAATTGGCAAAGCAGCTGATTATACAAAAGCTTCGGGGAAATTGGCTGTAATACTTTATAAAGAAGAAATAGAAAGAGCTTTGAAAACAGCAGGAATCAGTGGTTTTCAATTATTGGATCTGCATGATTTTCCAGGTCAAGGGACGGCTTTAGTTGGTTTGCTGGATGCTTTTTGGGATAGTAAAGGTTTGATTTCGGCAGAGGAATTCAGACAATTTTCATCGCCTGTTGTACCGCTTATGCGTTTTTCAAAAGCTACTTATTTGAATAATGAATCTTTTGCAGCTTCTTTGGATGTAAGTAATTATTCCGATAGCAGTTTAAATAATCAGGAAATAGAATGGAGTATCAGTGATGAAACTTCTTTAATAGCTTCGGGAAGTGCAAAAGCAACAATTGCAATTGGATACAATCATAAAATTTTAGATTTAAATGAAAGCCTTCAGAAAATAACCAAGGCATCCAAATTAATAATTAAAGTAAATCTGAAAGGAACCAATTATAGAAACCAATGGAATATTTGGGTTTATCCGCAAAAACAGACTATTGATTACGGAAAAGTAGTTTACAGCCGTAATCTGGATGAAGCTTACAAACTGCTTAAGGCTGGCAAAAAAGTGTTATTAAATCCCGATTGGAAAAAAATTAAAGGAATTGAAGGCAAATTTGTTCCAGTATTTTGGAGTCCAGTTCATTTTCCTAAACAGGCAGGAACTATGGGAGTGTTATGTAATCCTGCACACAAAGCGTTGTCCGATTTTCCAACAGATATGAATACAGATTGGCAGTGGTGGGATTTGAACGTAAACTCAACAACGCTTATTACTGATGGTATAGTTGGAGGAAATCCTATAGTAGAAATGGTTGATAACTTTGCTAATAACCGCAAATTGGCTTCGCTATTTGAAGGAAGTGTAGGATCAGGAAAATTGGTAATAGCATCTTTCGATTTGGCAACAGATTTAGATAAACGTCCAGTTGCAAAACAGATGCTGATTTCGATACTAAATTATATGAACAGTGCCTCATTTAATCCTGAATTTATAAAGAATCCTGAAATTTTGAAATCAATTTTAGCAGATCAAAAAGGAAAAGGAAAGGAAGCTGCCACAAGTATCTATTAAAATAGGACATGTGAATCAAGGATTGAAAATTTATCATAATTTTTATTGAAGAATATAATTGATTTGATGTAAAAAGTGAAAGTATAGTAAAATTAAAAAGGTTCGTTTTTTAATTATTCTTTTGCTTTTTGCAGTTGAAGCGCGCTTATTTTGAAAATTTCAATCGTTTTAGCTTTAAAAAACGAATTAATCTGATAATTATATAATGTTTAAAAATAAGCTGTTATTTTTTAATACTTAGTAATATTTAGGCAATAATAATTAGTAATTGCAATTTTGACCTCCTTTTTTTTCCATTTTACCCCTCCTAAAACTTTGGAACTAACCATTACTTTGCACTTATAGTTACTACAACGTTATATTATTATCAATTTAATAAGGTTTGTGATAGGATATTTATAAGTATGCTAAATCAAAATAAAAAACGTTTTCGTAATCTATTATAAATTTTGGATTGCTTATTAAGCATTCTCTAGTAAGAAGGAACATTAGAAACAAACTAAAAGAATACTTAATTAAAGAATATTATTTGTGCAACCCTGTTAGCAAGTCAGTTTTAACAGTTCTAGCGAATAATTTTTTTCTTAGAATTTAAAATGTAAAATAAACACTTATAAATAACCAAAACCCTAACAATTAATCTAAAAAAACCGTATGAAAAAAAACAAAGAACTATTTCCTTACTGCAATAATTTATTTGCAAAATATGGAGGGATATTTAAAAGCAAAAAAGCAATTGAACCTCATTAATGAAAATGTTTGATTTATTAAACCTGACTAAAGCAATCCGTCTTGTTTAAGTTTAAAAAATCACAAAAAAACAAAACCAAAAAAATAACCTTTAAAATTAAAGAAATGAAAAAAATTAAATTTTTATTTTTTCTTGCTTTTTTTGCAATCCTTTTCACGGGATGTCAAGATAATGAAGATGATTTTCCAAGCTCAGAAAACCCTACGCTTGCTGTAGGCACAACAGAAATTTATGGTGCTCCTAACAGAAAATTTGAAATTAAAGCCACTTTGGCAGATGATTTAGGACTTAAGAGTGTACGTATTCAAATACCAGAATTGTCCTTAGATAAAGTGATTTCGTTTGCAACTGATCCTTTGCTTACAACATATGATTTGAGTTATTTATTTGATATTCCAGCCGACAGAGGCGCATCTGAGGCTTTTAAAATTAAGCTGACCGTAACAGACGTTTCTAATAATTCGGTTGATCAGGAAATCAAGCTGCGTTTGGATGGAGAATTTACGCCTCCTGCCGTAACAATGGACAGTCCAAAAGAAGGAGCAGTAATTTTATTGCCGTCAAGCAACATAATGAAAGTGAAATTTATGGTAAATGACGACTCAGGCATCGATTTTGTGCGTGTTACATGTACAGCGCTTTTAATTGATGATTTGGTTCAAGTGAATGGAGCGCAATCGTATACTTATGAAAAAGATTATGCATTGCCAAGAACAGACGCAAGTTACGTATTGACAATTACCGCCAAAGATAAATTTGTTCAGCCTAATACAGGTGCAACAAACATCAATGTTATTGCCTCTAATGACTATCCAGCGATCTATTTGTGTGACCAGCCAAAAGGAACTAATCTTACTACAGATGCCGTTGGTGTGCCAATGTATTTCCATGATAAAAACGGACAAGATTTTGAATTCAAGTATTATGCAAATACAGACAATAAAGAAATTTATTTCTTAGGTCAAGAGGGAGATTTTACTCCACATTGTTTTGGTGCAAATGGTGCTAATTTGGCTTATGGTTCTAGTGTTTCTCCAATCGTATTGCCTACAAAAGGGTATTACAAGATTAAAATGAACCCAAAAACATTAACTTTTTCTGTTGCAAAATATACACCAACAAGTAAAGTTTGGGCAGATATTGCAAATGGTTTATGGCACGATGACGAAGCATTAAGAAAACCTTTTGTGAGTGTTTGCGGTGGCGGTATCAAAGATGCAAACTGGGATACTTGGAATGCATGGGTTCAAACAGGTTTGCACTTGTCTAACAATCCAAACAATCCTTACCAATTAGTTGGCGAATATACGCTGACAGGAACTATGGAAGCTACTTTCACAGGTCAATGGTGGAGTCCTTCATGGAGATTGATTAAAAATGGTATTGCCACTATGTCACCAGGAGAAAATGGTAATGCAAAATATCCAGCTGCAGCAGGGGTTTATAAAGTTATTGTTGATACTGAGTTGGAAAGAGCCTTTGTAACAAAAAAATAGTTTGTTATAGCCTAGTTATAACATTTAATAAATAAAATATTTAGATATGAAATATAAATTTATATGGTTATTTATAGCCGTGTTGTGCAGTGCTGCAACATTTGCGCAAATAACAGTAAAAGGAACGGTAAAGGACAAAGGTTCTTTGCCAATTCCGGGAGCAAATATTGTTGTGCAGGGAACTGGGACTGCAATTTCTACTGATTTTGACGGAAAATATTCGATTGTGATTCCTAATAAGGATGCCCAACTTCAATTTTCTTTTATTGGTTTTACAACCAAAACAGTAACAGTGGGAGACAGAACAACTATTGATGTTGTTTTGGAACAAGCTGGTCAAAATTTGGATGAAGTAGTGGTTGTAGGATATGCAACAGTAAAAAAGAGAGATGTAACCACTTCGATTTCTTCTGTAAAAGGAAAAGAACTTCAAACAATGACAGTAGGTAATGTTACCGAATCATTGCAAGGGAAAGTTTCTGGTGTTCAGGTAACAGGACAAGGAGGTCCTGGAGCGCAACCAAGAGTATTGATTCGTGGTATTTCTACTCTAAACCTTAGCACAGATCCTCTTTATGTTGTGGATGGTATCCCAATGGGAACGAGTATCAACTTTTTGAGCAACAATGAGATTGAGTCTATGGATGTGCTTAAAGATGCTTCTGCAAGTGCTATTTATGGTTCTCGTGCTTCAAACGGTGTTATCCTTATTACTACTAAAAGAGGTAAAATTGGAAAGCCTAGGTTCAATGTTGATTTAAGCAATGGTTTCCAAATGATGGATAATCCGTATAACATGGCAGATGCTGAAAGCTATGCTAATATTATAAACAAAGCATATACTAATTCCGGATATTCGGAGTATTTGCCAAATGCGGAACAATACAGAGGGAAAACTACCGATTGGTGGGGTACTGGAATTAAAAAAGCTTCACCAGTAACAAATGCTTCTATAGGAGTAACTGGAGGTTCTGAAAAAAACACCTACGCTGCAAGTTTGAACTATTATAAATCGGACTCTTTTTACGGAGTAGGAGGATGGGAAAGAATTACGGCAAGAATTACTAATGATTTCAAGTTTTCTGATAAAGTTTCGGTTGGTATCACTTTAAATCCTCGTTTTGAAACTTGGGGTTCTCCAGGAAACTGGGCCGATTTTGATAAAGTTGATCCAATTACGCCAATTTACAAACCAGCAGATCAATTGAGCGGTACAGAAAATGAATATAGTATTTATGCACGTTCTCCTTCGTATGTTTGGAATCCAGTTGCTGCTGTAGCCAGATATGATGATTATACAGATCAGTATAATTTGAATTCTAATGCATATTTACAATATGAGCCAATCAAAGGTTTGGTTTTTCGCACACAAGGATCTATTGAAGTAGGTGATAAAACGCAAAGTATCTTTAAACCTGATTTTGTAATTGATGCTGCTCACGAAAAAGCAGAAATCAATAGTGTTGAAAGAAAAAACACTACTAATCATGACTGGACATGGCAAACAACAGCGACCTATAACAAAACATTTGCCAATAAACATAATGTATCTTTAATGGTAGGTACTACAATGGAAGAGTACAATGGAAATGATGTAAAGGGCTACGGAGAAGGAGTGCCTAACAACTCAGATTCTATGAGAGAACTAAATGCGGCTACCAAAAATTTTAAGAGTGAGGGTAACAGCTGGTCTAGTTCTTTGGAGTCTTATCTTTCACGTCTTTCCTATAACTACGACAGCAAATATTATTTGACAGGTACATTCAGGCGCGACGGTTCTTCAAAATTTATGGCTGACAACAAATGGGCGAATTTTCCTTCTGCTTCTGCTTCTTGGAGAATTTCAAATGAAGGTTTTATGGAAAGCACAAAATCAGTTATTAATGATCTTAGATTGAAAGCAGGTTGGGGTAGAGTAGGTAATCAAGATCTGCCAGACGCTGTTTATCAGTCAAACATTGGACAAGGTTACTATGTTATCGGAGGTGAAGTTGTAGATACTTCGTTCCCTTCTTCTATGGCAAACAAAGACATTAAATGGGAAACTGTTGAAGATTTTAACATTGGTCTTGACTTTGGATTATGGAAAAACAAAATTTCAGGGACTTTAGAATATTATGAAAAAACAACAAATGATATGTTGTTCAAGAAACAGTTTCCAACTTACAGCGGATTCCCGGAATATTCAACTATGTGGACAAATGTGGGGTCTATGAAGTCCAATGGTATTGACTTAATTTTGTCTTATAAAGATAAAAAAGGAAGTTTCTCTTATGGTGCTGATTTTACTTTTACGACTGTTAATGTTGATATGATTTCTTTATCAGCCGATGGCGAAAAATTATACGGATCAAGCAACAGAACTTTAACTGTTGAAGGCGATGAACCTGGATATTTTTATGGATATGTAGCTGATGGTCTGTTCCAGAATCAAACAGAATTAAATGCTCATACTGACGAACACGGAACTAAATTACAGCAGTACGCTAGAGTGGGAGATATTCGTTTCAAAGATGTAAATGGTGATGGTAAACTGGATGATAAAGACAGAACAAAAATTGGTTCTCCATGGGCAGACTACACTATGGGATTGAATTTGAATTTTGCTTACAAAGGTTTCGATTTGATTGCTAACTTCTATGCAAGTATTGGAAATGAAATTGTAAACCAAAATATTTCTGACTTATATAATGGTGCAAGTTTGACTAACAAAGTTGCTGGACTTGACAATATGGCTTGGCATGGAGAAGGAACTTCAAATAATATCCCCCGTTTGTCTAGAAATGACGACAATCGTAATTTTGACAGATTTTCATCATTGTATGTTGAAGACGGATCGTACATGCGTATGAAAAACCTTCAAATTGGATATACTTTCCTTAATCAATTTGGATTGGATAAACTAAGATTGTCTATATCAGGTCAAAATTTATGGACTGTAACTAATTATACGGGTGTTGACCCCGAAGTTGCAGGAGGTGATCCGGAAAAAGGAGACAGAGTGAAAGGAGCAGGTTTTGGGGGATGGAACTATCCAGTGCAGCCAACAATCTTGATGGGGCTTAATGTAGCATTTTAATAAAAAAGAACATGAAAAAAATAATATTATCAGTACTAGCTTTTGCAGTATTTGCAGTTTCCTGTGAAGATTTTATCGAGAAAGAACAAAGAGGAAAGCAAACCTTAGAAAATTACTTTCAAACTGCAGTAGAATGCGAAAATTATGTAAATGAGTTAACACAAAGATTATTGCTGTCAAAGGATTGGTATGCATTACTGGCACCAAGATTAACAAACGAAACAGCTACAGATGATGCCTGGATGGGTAATACTGGGCAGGACAACAGTGCTTTTAGACCTTGTGCTCAGTACATGATTACACCAGAAAATATGGGATCTATGAACAGTATTTATACGGCTCATTATTATACCATTCAATCGGCTAATATTGGTTTAGATAAAATGGCTTTATCACCGCTTTCGGATACGCAGAAAAATCAATACTTAGGTGAATCATTATTTGTTCGTGCTTATTGCTACTATGAATTGGTAAATCTTTTTGGAGCTGTTCCAGTATATACAACATCTCTTGGAACTGCTGATTTGAAATTAGAGCGCAGTCCTGTTGCTACTGTTTATGCACAAATTGAGGCCGATCTTAAAGAATCTGCAGCAAAATTAGAAAGCATTGCAGTTGACAGAAACGGAAGAGTGAACAAATGGGCAGCCTATGCTTTATTAGCTCGTGTATCTTTATTTCAAGGAAAATGGGCGGAAGCAAAACAATATTCAAACAAAGTTATTACGGAAGGACCTTACGCTCTTGAAGCAGATTTCTTGAACATCTGGAATGTGAACAATCATAATGGTGTTGAATCAATTTTGGAGGCTCAGTCATCTTCTGTACAAGATAAGAATTTAGGATCTATGCTACCTACTTTCTCAGGAGCAAGAGGAGAAGACAAAAAATATTTCCCAAGCAATGATACTAAAGATGTTATTGATGGCTGGGGATGGTGTATGCCAACCAGTGACTTGGAGAACGCTTATATTTCTGAAAATGATGTAATACGCCGCAGAAGTACTATCACTAAATGGGGTGAAGCTGCTTATGGTGATGAGGTTCTTAACCCAACTCACAAATTTAGTTTGAATGACAATAAATCAGGACGTATCTGTCGTAAATATTATATTCCAATTGCTACACGTCGTGCTTTGGACAAAAAAGACGGACACTTACCATTGAATGTGCCGTTGATTCGTTTGGCCGAAATGTATTTGACAAGAGCAGAAGCAGCTTATCAGCTGGGTGATGCAGGAGGAGCTTTGGCAGATATCAATGTTATCAGAGCTCGTGTAAAGCTTGACGCTAAAGTAGGTTTGGCAGGTCCAAATTTATTGAGACAAATTTACAAAGAGCGTCGTTTAGAATTGGCTTTCGAAGGATTGCGTTTGTTTGATATTCGTCGTGAGAAAGATCCAACTACAGGAAGACCTGTTATTGAATCTTTGATGGGAGCAAACGGAACTTTCGTAAAATACAACTTGAGCTCTACAGATCCTTATGAAACTACCAATTTGAAAGAAGCTCAGGATAAAGGAACTAATTTTAACCCTGCTAAAAATTTATTATGGCCAATTCCTCAATTGGAAATAGATTTAAGTGGTGGATTGATCACACAAAATCCTGGTTATTAATATGATTATTGTTAAAAACTATAAAGTAAGCCTGCTAATTGCGGGCTTGCTTTTCATCAACTCATCATTAATTAGCTGTAGTTCATCTGATGGTACTGATGATACACCTCCAGTTGTTTCTACAACAAGAGATTTGAATGTGAATCTTAATGCGAATCTTCAAACAATGGAAAGTTTTGGAGCATCTGATGCTTGGCAATGTAATTTTATAGGTAAAAATTGGCCTTCTGATAAAAAAAATCAAATCGCCGATTTATTGTTTAGCAAAGGAGTTGATGCCGAGGGAAATCCAAAGGGAATCGGATTATCGCTTTGGCGTTTTAACCTTGGTGCTGGAAGTACAGAACAAGGCGATGCAAGTGATATTGGAGATGAGTGGAGACGCACAGAATGTTTTACCGCCGATGGTGTTACTTACAACATGAGTAAACAAGCAGGACAAGTATGGTTTATGAAAGCAGCCAAGGAACGCGGGGTTGAAAAATTATTGGCTTTCACGAATAGTGCACCTGTTTACTTAACGAATAATGGCAAAGCACACGCAAGCATTAAAGAATTTTACAATCTGAAAGACGGTAAAATGCCAGAATTGGCAGATTTTTGGATAAACTCAATTGATAAATTGAAAACAGAACACGGTCTGACAATCGATTATATTAGCCCTTTCAACGAACCACAATATGAGTGGGACGGGTCAGGTCAAGAAGGTTCACCGGCTACAAATGCGAATATATACAGTTTTGTATCTGTTTTATCTCCAAAATTGCAGGTAAAAGGACTTAGTTCTCAGATTGTTGTAGGAGAAGCAGGAGCTTATGAGCCATTGTATAAAACGGTGAGCAATACGCCCAGCAGATCCAATCAGATTGATTATTTCTTTGGAGTAAATTCTACAAAAAATATTGCTTCAATGAGTAACGTGAAGAAAACAATCTCAGGACACAGTTATTGGCAAGCTTGGCCATTGAATGATCTTATTTCGTCAAGACAATCGGCAGCTACAAAAATTCAAACCGCTCCAGGACTTAGTCTTTGGTCTTCAGAATATTCTATTCTGGAAAGTCCAGGAACAGCTGAATTGCCAGGCGGTGCAGGGCCAGGAAGAGATTTGGGAATGCAAACTGCTCTTTGGGTGGCTAGAATTGTAAGCACTGATATTGCTATTGGAGGTGTTACATCATGGCAATGGTGGACTGCTGTAAGCCGTGGCGATTATAAAGACGGATTGGTTCATGTAGATGATGGAGCAACAAAAGGAGCTGGAGGTACAGATTATTGTAAATTTGATGGATTTGTTAGAGAAACCAAAATACTTTGGGCTTTAGGAAACTTTTCATTCTTCGTAAAACCGGGAATGGTAAGGGTTCAAATACCAGGCTTGGACAATTCGGCAGCGACTACAGATGTAATGTTAACAGCCTATAAAGATGAGGTGAATAAAAAATTGGTGATTGTAGCGGTTAATTTCAGCAGTACTGCCAGAACTTACAAATTGAATCTTTCAGGAGGAACTTTGACTAATAATAAGTTTACGCCATATACGACTTCAGACACTAAAAGTTTGAAAAAAGGAACTGATGTTGATGCGACAAATTTTGAGATAGGAGCGAGATCAGTTGTAACGTATGTAGGTACTTTTAAATAATATTAAAAATTGGTTTGCCTGAAATTTTTTTCTAGGCAAACCATATTTAAGAGTTAGGTAATAATTATAAAATTAGTATTTCACTTCATTTAATAAGATTTGTTTTTCTGTTTTTTTTAAGAATAGTTAAATGTAAAAATTAGGTATTGTGTAAACATGACAAATAATTAAAAAATGAAAAAAATATATTTTTCCCTTTTCTTGATAATTTTTCTATTTATAATCGGATGCCAATCGGATGTGAATGAAACGGATGTGCCTGTTGTCGTCTCAACAGGAAAAGATTTAAAAATCAACCTCGATGCAAATCTCCAGACGATGGAAGGTTTTGGAGCTTCAGATGGATGGCAATGTCAGTTTATTGGAAAAAATTGGCCATTAGCCAAAAGAAACCAAATGGCAGATTTGCTGTTTAGCAAAGGACTTGATATAAATGGAAATCCAAAAGGGATTGGCTTGTCGTTATGGCGCTTCAATCTTGGTGCTGGCAGTGCAGAACAAGGCGAGAACAGTTTTATAAATGATGAATGGAGAAGAAGTGAATGTTTTCTTAATGCTGACGGAACTTATAATTGGGACAAACAAGAAGGACAGAGATGGTTTATGAAGGCTGCAAAAGCCCGTGGGGTAGAAAAAATACTCGCATTTACAGGAAGTCCTCCAGTTTATTTTACTCAAAATGGGAAAGCATTTTCAGATGCAGGAGGTTATTTGAATTTAAAGGCAGATAAATACGATGATTTGGCTGATTTTTGGGTTACCTGTATCGAAAATATTAAAGCCAAAGATGGTGTTGATATCGATTACATTAGTCCAATTAATGAACCTCAATATGACTGGAACCCAGCTACAGATGGTTGGGCAGGTCAAGAGGGAACTGCTGCAAGAAATAGCGAAATCTATACTATGGTTAGCAATATTTCTCAAAAGCTAAAAGAGAAAGGTTCCAATAGTCAAATTGTATTGGGAGAAGCCGCCGCTTATGATTGCCTGTACAAAGAAATGTCTGGACAGTCAGGAAGATCTAATCAGATTGATTATTTCTTTGGAGTTAATTCTATGAAAAGTATTGCCAATATGAGCAATGTTAAAAAGGCAATTTCTGGACATGCTTATTGGCAAGTTTGGCCTTTGAACGAACAAATATCTTCGAGAGAATTGGTTTCTTCAAAAGTAAAAACAGTGCCAGGGCTTAGTTTATGGGAAACAGAATATTGTATAATGGAAAATCCAGGAACCGCGGAAATACCTGGGGGATCAGGTCCAGGAAGAGACTTAGGTATGGACACTGCGCTTTGGGTTGCTCGTATTATCAGCAATGATATTGCCATTGCAAATGTAACTTCTTGGCAATGGTGGGTAGGAATTAGCCGTGGAGATTATAAAGACGGATTGATTCACGTTGATAATGGTGTGACTGCCGGTGCAGGTTGGGGCGATGCCAATTATTGCAGAAATGACGGAACCATTAGAGAAACAAAAACGCTCTGGGCTTTTGGAAATTTCTCCTTTTTTGTCAAACCACGAATGGTACGTGTACAAATTGCAGATCAAAATTATGCATCGGCTTCAACAGATGTAATGCTTACAGCTTATAAAGATGTAGAAAATAAAAAACTGGTAATTGTAGCTGTTAATTATGGAAAATCGACAAGAACCTATAATCTTAATCTTTCGGGAGGAACATTAAAGGACAATCAATTAATTCCTTATACAACTTCGGATGTTTCGAGTTTGAAGAAAGGAGTTGCTGTGAAGGGCGATAATATTGTAATTGCGCCAAGATCTGTTGTGACTTTCGTAGGAAGTTACAATTAAAGATTTTTTAAGAGAAAAGTGGTCTTATTACGGATTTGACCTTTTTGTTTGTCCAATTTACCCCTCATGAAACCTCCGAATTAATCATTATTTTGCAAATTGGATATTATAGTATCTTTTTATTTTAATTAATTTATGAAAAAAATTTATGTCTCGCTTTTATTGTTAATGAGTTCAATGTTTTTTGGGCAAAGAACCGCAACGATTAGCACAGATAATGTCGTACAGACGATGGATGGTTTTGGTGGTTCGGATGCTTGGAGATGTCAATTTGTTGGAAAAAATTGGCCTGAACAAAAAAAGAACGCCATTGCCGATTTGCTTTTCAGTAAAGAAATCGATGCACAAGGAAATCCAAAAGGAATTGGACTTTCCATCTGGAGGTTTAATCTTGGAGCAGGAAGTACAGAGCAAGGTGAAAACAGCAAGGTTTCTGACGAATGGAGAAGAAGTGAGTGTTTCTTAAATGCTGATGGAACTTATGATTTCTCAAAACAAGAAGGACAAAGATGGTTTTTGCAGGCGGCTAAAAAACGCGGAGTCGAAAAATATTTGATTTTCACAAACAGTCCTCCAGTTTCTATGACTAATAACGGATTGTCTTTTTCAACTCAAAAAAACAAACTGAATCTGAAAGAAGGCGCAATTCCAAAATTTGCCGATTTCTTTGTTAAAAGTATTCAGGGATTAGAGAAAAATGAAGGAATTAAGTTCGATTATGTGAGCCCGATAAACGAGCCACAATGGGAGTGGATGCCTAATCATGGCGACAAAAACAGCCAAGAAGGAACACCTGCGACCAATCAGGAAATTTACGATTTGACAAAATCACTTTCTGAAAAGCTGAAAGCTCAAAAAATGAAAACCGAAATTGTTATCGCCGAAGCGGGACAAATCAACTATTTGTATGAAAATGTAAATGGGGAAAACCGCGACAATCAGATTGACTATTTTTTTGGTGATTCAAAAACAAATATTTCAAAATTATCGAATGTAAAAAATGTCATTTTGGGACACAGTTATTTTACGACTTGGCCGGTTGACAGACAGGTTTTAAGCCGAAAATTGATTGATGCCAATGTAAAACAAAAACCAGGTTTAAAATATTGGCAGTCGGAATACTGCATTCTGGAAAATCCTGGAGAAGCTGAAATTCCTGGAGGTTCTGGAGGAGGAAGAGATTTGGGCATGCAAACGGCTTTGTTTGTGGCTCGCTTGATACACAATGACATTGCGCTTGCCAATGCTGCTTCATGGCAGTGGTGGACATCAATCACCCGTGTGGATTATAAAGATGGCTTGATTTATCTCGATGATGGAAAAAGCAAAGGAGGAACAACACCAGATTACGTTAGAAATGATGGAGAATTCCATGATTCAAAACTGCTTTGGGCTTTCGGGAATTACTCTTTGTTTGTGCGTCCGGGAATGCTTAGAGTGGATGTTCCTAATCAAGACGAACTGGGAGCAGCAAATGATGTTATGATAACGGCTTACAAAGATGCAGCAAATAAAAAACTCGTTGTTGTTGCTGTAAACTGTGGAAAATCGGATCAGAAATACAAATTTAATTTGACAAAAGGAACTTTGAAAAATAATGAAGTTACGCCGTATATTACATCCGAAAACTCTAATTTAAAAAGAGCTGATATTCAGAAAATCGATTCTATTGAAATTCCTGCAAAATCAGTTGTCACTTTTGTTGGAGAATTGCAGTAATCTTATTTATAAAGTATGAACAATAATTCGAAAATAACTCCCAAAAAAAGAAATTCGCACCAATGTATTGTTTTATTATTGGCACTGATTACTCTTGGAACAGCTAATGCCCAACAGGCTTCCAAAAAGAAATTTGCCAAGTCAGAACTGAAGAGTTCTAAAATAAAAATGACCGCCTATTTATTTGCCTATTTCACTGGTAATTCAGGTAATGAAGAGGCGATTCGTTTTGCGGTCAGCAATGATGGCTATAATTTTAGAGCGTTAAATAACAATCAGCCAGTAATCGATTCTAAGAAAATTAGTTCAACTGGCGGTGTGCGTGATCCACATATTTTACGAGGAGAAGATGGTAAAACATTCTACATGGTGGCAACCGATATGGTTTCAGACAAAGGCTGGGATTCTAACAGAGCAATGGTTTTATTAAAATCAACGGATTTGATAAACTGGAAATCAACAGTTATTAATATTCAAAAGAAATATCCAAACCAAGAAAATTTAAAACGCGTTTGGGCACCGCAAACCATTTATGATGCGCAAAAAGGCAAGTACATGATTTATTGGTCCATGCAGCACGGAAACGATATTGACAAAATTTATTATGCTTACGCCAATGCTGATTTTACCGATTTGGAAACAGAGCCTAAGCAATTGTTTTTTAGCCCAACGAATGGTGCCTGTATTGACGGAGATATTATTTTCAAAGACAATAAATACCATTTATTTTTCAAAACAGAAGGAGCTGGAGCAGGTATAAAAATTGCAGTATCTGATAAATTGACCGAAGGTTATGTGCTGAAGGATAAATATGTGCAGCAAACCAAATATCCTGTAGAAGGTGCCGGAGTTTTCAAACTGAACAATTCCAAAGATTATATTCTGATGTATGATCTTTATACCAAAGGAAAATATCAGTTTACAAAAACCAGTGATTTAGAGAATTTCTCGGTTATTGATAATGATGTGACTATGAATTTTCATCCGCGCCATGGAACGGTTATGCCAATTACTGCAAATGAAGTAGCACGATTGGAAAGCAAATGGGGAAGTGTCAACGATATTCTGAGTTCTTCTGATTCCAAGGAAATTAAGAAAATAAATATCAAAGTTGATGACGCTGCAAAACAAGTTCATCTGCCTGTAAAATGGGGAACAAATCTAGCATCATTCAAACCAGATTTTACAAAATTTGCTGGTGTTACTATTGAGCCAAAAACAGCTCAGGATTTCACGAAAGGTTCTGTAAAATATACGGTTGCAATAGAAGGACAACAATCAGAAATTTGGTCAGTTACCGCTTCAATTGCGAATAACCCTGCTTTGAACGGTTTTTATGCAGACCCGGATGTTATGTATTCTGAAAAAACATCCAAATATTATATTTATCCAACAAGTGATGGATTTGATGGCTGGTCTGGGACTTATTTCAAAACATTCTCATCACCGGATTTGATGAATTGGACTGACGAAGGAATTATTCTGGATCTCGAAAAAGACGTTACTTGGGCAAAAAAAAATGCTTGGGCTCCCTGCATTACAGAGAAAAAAGTTGGTAACGATTATAAATATTTCTTCTATTTTACCGCTGCTCAAAAAATTGGAGTAGCTGTTGCTGATAAGCCGGAAGGGCCTTTTGTAGATTCAGGAAAACCATTGGTAGACAAATTACCGGCAGGAGTTTCAGGAGGACAGCAAATAGATCCGGATGTGTTTACCGATCCTCAAACAGGGAAGAGTTATTTATATTGGGGTAACGGCTATATGGCCTGCGCCGAACTTAACGAGGATATGATTTCGATCAAGCCAGAATCAGTTATAGTGATGACTCCAGATGATACTTTTCGTGAAGGCACGACAGTCTTTTTTAGAAATGGAAAATATTATTTTTTATGGTCTGAAGAAGATACCCGAAGCGAAAATTACCGCGTTCGTTATGGAACTTCCGATTCTCCAATTGGAAAAATCACCATCCCAAAAAATAACTTAATCTTAGCCAAAAATAAAGAAGCCGGCATCTATGCAACAGGCCATAATTCAATCCTAAAGATTTCGGGTAAAGACGAATGGTATATGGTGTATCACCGTTTCAATTATCCAAAAGGAATTACCATGGGTGACGCGGCAGGATTTAACAGGGAAGTCTGCATTGATAAAATGGAGTTTGACAAGGATGGGGCAATACTTCCAATAACTCCCACTCACGAAGGAATTAAGCCTGTAAAAAAGTAGCTTTAAAAAAAGGGTGCTATCAAAAACATGAATGACTAATTAAAATAAATACATAATGACTATTAAAAAACTCGCATTGCCAATTCTTATTTTTTCCTGCTTATCGGCATTTAGCCAGATATCGTTTGGGGATTCTAAAAAAATTAATGACAGCTGGAAGTTTACTCTTGAAGATGCTCCAAATGCACAAAACACAACTTACGATGATGCTAAATGGGAATCAGTCAACGTTCCCCACGATTGGAGTGTTGAAGGGAGATTGAGCCCAACTTTAGCGAGTTGTCAAGGATATCTTCCCGGAGGAATTGGATGGTACCGTAAAGCATTGAATATTCCTCAGAATAAAAAAGGAGAAAAAGTCTATTTATATTTTGAAGGCGTTTACAACCGAAGCGAAGTTTTTATTAACGGTCATTCTTTAGGAAAACGCCCTAACGGATATGTTTCTTTTGCTTATGATGCGACTCCTTTTGTAAAATATGGCGAGAACAATATTATTGCTGTGCGTGTAGATCATAGCAAAAGCGCAGATTCTCGTTGGTACACTGGGTCTGGAATTTATCGTAATGTGTGGTTGGTTTATTCAAATCCAGTGCATATTGCGCAATGGGGTGTTTATACCTATCCGGAAGTTACTAATGGAACAGGAACTTTGAATGTAGAAGTAGCTTTAGAAAACGGTTCATCTGCAAAAACAAATCTTACCGTTATCAATGAACTTTTAGATAACAGCGGAAAAGTGGTTGCCAAAAATTCTCAAAAAGTTGTTGTAGAAGCAAACAAAGAGAATAAAATTGCAACTAACATAAGCTTAAAAAATCCACAGTTATGGGATTTAGAGCATCCAAATCTGTATCAGTTGAAAACCACTGTTTTAAAGGATGGAAAACCAATTGATAAAACGGTTACATCAACAGGTTTTAGAAGTTTTACTTTCGATGCCAATAAAGGTTTTGCGCTTAATGGCAAATGGATGAAAATGAAAGGAGTTTGTTTGCACCATGATGCTGGAGTTTTAGGGGTTGCGGTTCCTAAAGAAGTTTTGAAAACAAGATTACAAACTTTAAAAGAAATAGGGGTAAATGCCATTCGCACCAGTCACAATCCACAGGCTCCTTATTTTTATGACCTTTGTGATGAATTGGGATTATTGGTACTTAACGAAGCGTATGACGAATGGGAATTTCCTAAACGCAAATGGTTAGTGGGATGGAACGTAGGTGTTCCTGGTTTTGAAGGCTCTAATGACATATTTGTTGATTGGGGAGAGAAAGATTTGGAAGATATGGTACGTCGCGATCGTAATCATCTTTCCGTATTTGGATGGAGTATTGGTAATGAAGTGGATTATCCAAATGACCCTTATTCACATCCTGTTCTAGATAAAGGAACAGAAGGTTTCGGGCAAGCGGCTTATGGTGGCTACAAAAAAGATGCACCAGATGCTATGCGTTTAGGAGCGATTGCAAAACGACTTGTTGCCGCAGTAAAAAAATACGATAAATCTCGTCCAACAACGGCTGGATTGGCTGGAGTTGCTATGTCTAATGAAACAGAATATCCTGGAGCTTTAGACATTACAGGATACAATTATACAGAAAGCAAATATGCTTCGGATCATAAAAAGTATCCAAACAGAGTGATTTTTGGAAGTGAGAATGTTCATGATATGGAACCATGGCTGGCAGTAAAAAACAACGAGCACATATTTGGACAGTTTTTATGGACAGGTATTGATTATCTGGGTGAATCTAATGCCTGGCCATCAAGAGGATTCTATTCTGGATTGGTTGATCTTGCCGGGTTTATTAAGCCAAGAGGATATTTTCGTCAGTCATTATGGTCAGATAAACCGATGATTTATGCAGGAACTTACATTAGCAATAACGAAAAAGAACTTTCTAAAGATGCTTGGTCTATCTGGAACAATTACAATGAAGGACAATTGGTTAGAGTAGTCTGCTACACTAACGCTGCCAAAGCTCGCTTGGAATTAAATGGAAAAGTGGTTGGAGAAGAGAAGAAATATGATGAAAAAACAGGCGTAATTTATTGGGATATTCCTTTTACTCCAGGCAAATTAGAAGCAATAGGACTTAGTGCAGATAACAAAATAGTGAGCCAATATTCAATTGTTTCTTCGCAGCAGCCTTCTGCTTTAGTGATTAACGAAAAAAATATCACTGTAAATAAAGATGGCGTAGCCAAAGTGATAGTGCAGGTATTGGATGAAAAAGGATTGCCTGTAATACTTTCAGATAATGAAGTGACTTGTACAATTAGCGGTTCTGGTACTTTATTAGGATTGGAAGCTGGAAATAATACCGATATGGGCGATTATACCGATAATGTTCAAAGAGTATTTCACGGTCATCTTGTAGCTTACATTCAGGCAACTGGTAATGAGCCTATCAAAGTTAAGTTTACCAGTACTTGGTTAAAACCTACAGAGGTTACTATTCAGGTAAAATAATTTATCTGATTTGTAACTCTTGTTTAAGAAGAGGAAGAGGATAAAAAAATAATTTGGTTTAATTAGTAAAGGCTGTTTCTCGTATGAGGAACAGCCTTTTTTTAAAAATTGTAAAATTCAGGCTCTTCGCCATAATTAGTGGAAAATCAATTTTCAATAGCTACGACATTTGCAGGGCAATCGCATTTAAAAGTTTCTGACACAGATTTCACAAATTATCACAAATTTTTGTGATGTTTAAAATTGAATTTCGCCGATTTATATGATTTTTAAGAATTTGAGTAATCAAAACATATTGAAATCTGTGTAAATTTGTGGAATCTGTGTCTATTTTTTTTTAAGCGAATGCCCTGGCAGATTTGGTAGATTTAGCAGATTTTGTTGATGTTTCACTACAAAATGCCTTTTTTGAATTCCACTGTTTTAGGCGAAGAACCAAAATTAATGCCAGATGGAAGCGGTATCTCTCGATAAAACCTATTGTTTTGCTTCAAAAATATCTATTTTCACTAAGCCGATTACCATTTTTTTGAGCATTTGTCTTATGAATTAAATCAACAATAAAATTTAACCTATAGTCTTATCAAGAATAATGCTATTAAATTTATATCTATAACTGGACTGAATCTGTTTTTTTATTCTGAGCATCAGATAAATAAAAATTGCTTTCAAAAAAAAGTTAAATTTTAAAAAAAACTACAAACCAAAAGTATTTGTTTATATATATTTGCTTTTCTAGTCCCTCGAAAATGAATTTAAGAAAAAAGGCAAATATATTATATTTACTGCTCCCAATAGTAGTATTTACCTCCTGTAAAAATGAATCCTTAAAGGAAAAAGCTGCAATAGAAATAAAAGATTCTGACCTTCCCAAAAACGTTTTACCCAAAATGAAACCCATGGGTAAGGAAGAACCCCTTACTGCAGATTATATTAAAGAAAAACAACTCAGAATAGATTCTTTTTTTAGAAAAAACTGGCCAAACAACAGTATGAACGGTGGTTTTCTCGTGGCAAAAAATGGTCAGATTATTTATGAAAAATACGAAGGCTATTCTAACTTGAGGGATAAAACACTAATAACAGACACAACTTCTATTCATATTGCATCGGTTAGTAAAGTTCTTACCGCAACGGCTGTATTAAAATTAGTCAACGCCAAAAGAATTGACCTAGACCAGAAAGTCACCGATTTTTTACCTGAGTTTCCGTATCCAGAGGTTACCGTAAGGATGTTGCTTTGTCATAGAAGCGGTATGCGCAGCTATGCCTATTTTACCGATCGTGACAAAACTGTTTGGGACAGACATAATACCTTGACCAATCAGGATATATTGACTATTATGGGTTCCAAAAACATTAAGCTGGAGCAAAAAACAGGTACTCGATTTGCTTATTGCAATACTAATTATGCGATGCTTGCTTTGATTATCGAAAAAGTTACCAAGCTTTCCTATAGAGATGCGATGGCTCAAATCATTTTCAAACCATTGGGTATGACGCATACTTTTGTTCTGGATTTTGACAAAGACAAACATAACGTAGCGCCATCCTATAAAGCAAATGGAGTAGAAATTGGCATCGATTATCTTGACAAAATATATGGTGATAAAAACATTTATTCCACTCCTAGAGATTTATTGAAATTTGACAGAGCAAGAAATTCGTCTTCCTTTTTGGAACCAGAATTATTAGCCCAAGTGTACAGCGGTTACAGTAATGAAAGGAAAGGAACGAAGAATTATGGATTGGGTATTCGAATGATTAATTGGGAGAATGGTAAAAATTTTTATTTCCACAATGGCTGGTGGCATGGTTTTACTTCGTCTTATATTCCGTTGAAAGATGAAAATGTTACAATAATTGCTTTATCGAATAAATTCAGCAGAAACACTTATGCAATTCGAAAGCTATCTGTTATATTTGGCGATTATCCGTTTAAGGTAGAGGATGTTGAATAATAATTAGTATTCAGTTAGTGAACGTTGGAAATTGAATTAGATTAGCGTACCTTTGCAAAACTAAGTAGGCAGTTTCTTTGAAATTAAGTTTTTATTAAAACTGAACACGAAAAACAGAGTACTGAATACAAAAAATGGGGTCGACTGGTTTTGACAGCAAGTCGAATTGGAAAGTAAGCACGTCGAGAACTGGGACAATTCTCGTAAATAAAAGGTCTCAAACATTTTACACGGCGAAGGAAACTACGCTCTTGCTGCATAATCTGAATCATAGTAAGATTAGCCTCGTCCTACCAGGTAGGAAAGCAGGATTTACCTCGAAAGCTTTGGTTTATAGCGGTCGATTAAGGTAAATCGTAAATTTAAACCTAGATTTCCACAAGCTTCGGGTGGATTTCGAAACTAAAGAAGCTAAGCAAAGAGCGGTTGTTCCTGACCTAACTCCAAGTCGAAAATCTATTCAGGAAATAAACGTGTAGAAAGCTCTTTAGTTGCTTGTTTGGACCCGGGTTCGATTCCCGGCGATTCCACCAAAAACCCTGTAATCGGTTGATTTACAGGGTTTTATTTTTATAGGTCTCATTTTCGATTGTTGATAACTTCTTTTAGGCCATAAAAAAACCTCCCATTTCTGAGAGGCTCTGTATGCAACCTATTCATTTGATTATCTAATCCTGCAGATATTTAAATATACTAAATTTTGCTTTTTTGTGCAATGTTTTCAACCTAAATTTTTAATCGAGTTCAGGTTTTTAGATGAATTTTTTTTAAAATAGTTACAGAAAATTATTGATTAGCACTGTTTTTGAAAAACTGCATTGAAATTTGTTAGTGTGGTATTATCGTTAATGTTACTGTTTTTAACTGAGAATATCTTTTGCCTCCTTAAAAAATAGGATTACATTTGAACCCCAATACGAGATGGTTTTTTCACTCGTAAACTGCGTTACAAATACTATTTTTTGTTTTTTGAAGTAAGATAAAATCCAATTAAATCTTAAAATTAGAATCTGCTTTAAGTTTATATGATTGTAGTAATTGAATCATTAGTATAGAACTGCGTTAAAATTATAGCTTGGCATAGTTTAAGTTTGATTTATAATGTTATATTTGTAACAAATAACAATGATAAAGTTATATTTTTAAAATATTCAAAAATGAAATTCGGAATTATAAAAGAAAGAAAAAATCCACCAGACCGCAGAGTCGTTTTCTCGCCAAGTGAATTGGCCAAAATAAAGCAACTGTATCATGGTTGCACAGTAAAAGTAGAAAGCTCTGATATCCGTATTTTTACCGATGTTCAATACCAAAGCATGGGAATTGAAGTTGTCAATGATGTAAGTGACTGCGATGTTCTTTTTGGGGTAAAAGAAATTCCTGTGGAGAATTTGATTCCTAATAAATCCTATTTCTTTTTTTCGCATACCATCAAAAAACAGCCTTATAACAGAAAGTTGCTACAGGTAGTTTTAGAAAAAAATATCGACTTGTATGACCACGAAACCATTATTGATTCTCACAATCGAAGATTAATTGGTTTTGGACGATATGCTGGATTTGTGGGGACTTACAATGCTTTCCGTGCTTTCGGCATCAAATTCGAATTGTTTAAAATGCCAAAAGCCGAAACTCTTTCCGGTAAAGATGCCTTAATCACCCATTTAAAAAGATTGGTTTTGCCTCCTCTAAAAATTGTGGTGACAGGAACTGGAAAAGTAGGGAATGGAGCCAAAGAAATTTTGGATGCCATGAAAATAAAAGAGGTTACGGTGGAGAATTATTTAACTAAGAATTTCACTCAGGCCGTTTATACGCAGATTGATGTTTTGGATTATAATAAAAGAAAAGACGGTCAGGTACTTGATTTTATCGATTTTCATAATAATCCAACTGAATATGTTTCTGATTTTGAAAAATTTACGAAGGTTTCCGATATTTATATTACAGGCCATTTTTATGCCAATGATGCGCCTGTTATATTGACTCGTGATATGCTGAATGCTAACGACTGCAAAATAAAAGTCGTAGCCGATATTTCCTGCGATGTCAATGGTCCAATTGCTTGCACCTTGCGTTCCTCGACAATTGCAGAGCCTATATATGGTTATTTGCCTAGTGAAAATAAAGAAGTAGATGTTTTCCATCCCGCTGCGATAGTGGTAATGGCAGTAGATAATTTGCCTTGCGAATTGCCAAAAGACGCAAGTGAAGGTTTTGGAGAAATGTTTTCAGAATACGTTATTCCTGCTTTCTTCAACGGAGACAAAGACGGAATTCTTAAAAGAGCTAAAATGACCGAAAACGGAAAACTAACCGAGCGTTTTAGCTATTTGCAGGACTATGTAGATGGGAAATAATTATTAATTGTTAATGGTTAATTGTGAGTTTGTTGGATTTGAATAAATTTCAGACTATCAGCCATTAACACAATTAACCATTATTTCTAAACCATATCTTCAGGTTTAACCCAATCATTAAATTCTTCGGGAGTGACATATCCTAATCGTACCGCTTCTTCTTTGAGGGTAGTTCCGTTTTTATGAGCGGTCTGAGCAATTTCTGCCGATTTATAATAGCCAATTTTGGTATTCAGAGCTGTAACCAGCATCAATGAATTATTGACCAACTCATCAATACGTTTATAATTGGGTTCTATTCCTTGGGCGCAATGGATGTCGAATGAGTGGCAAGCATCTCCAAGCAATTCAGCCGATTGCAAAAAGTTGGCAGCCATCATAGGTTTAAAAACATTCAGTTCATACTGCCCTTGCATCCCGCCAACAGTAATCGCCATGTCGTTCCCAATAACTTGGGCACAAACCATAGTAAGGGCTTCACATTGTGTTGGGTTTACTTTTCCTGGCATAATTGAGGAACCTGGTTCGTTTTCGGGAATCAGAATTTCACCGATTCCAGAGCGCGGTCCCGATGCCAGCATTCGAACATCATTGGCAATTTTGTTCAAAGAAACAGCTAATTGTTTTAGGGATCCATGTGTTTCTACAATCGCATCATGTGCAGCCAATGCTTCAAATTTATTGGAGGCAGTCACAAAAGGATGTCCAGTAAATTGGGTAATATATTCGGCTACTTTTATATCGTATCCTTTTGGGGTATTTAAACCAGTTCCTACAGCGGTGCCACCCAAAGCAATTTGAGATAAGTGAGGCAAAGTGTTTTTAACAGCTTTCAGGCCAAAATCCAATTGCGCTGCATAACCCGAAATTTCCTGACCCAAAGTAAGGGGAGTAGCATCCATTAAATGTGTGCGTCCTATTTTGACCACCGATTTAAATTCGGCGGCCTTTTTTTGAAGTGTATCTCTTAATTTTTCAATATTAGGAATGGTGTTTTCAACTACCGTTTTATAGGCAGCAATGTGCATGGCCGTTGGAAAAGTGTCATTAGAGGATTGAGATTTATTAACATCGTCATTCGCTTTGATAAAAGGTTCGTCTTCGGTAATACTTAGTCCTTTTAAAACCTGAGCACGATTGGCAATCACTTCATTGACATTCATATTGCTTTGGGTTCCAGAGCCTGTTTGCCAGATCACCAGCGGAAATTCATCCGAAAGTTTTTCTGCCAAAATTTCATCGCATACCAAAGCTATATAATCTCTTTTTTCTACAGACAAGACACCCAATTCACAATTAGTATAAGCGGCAGCTTTTTTTAGATAGGCAAAGCCTTCAATAATCAATTTTGGCATAGATGCTGGAGGGCCAATCTTAAAATTGTTTCGAGAACGTTCGGTTTGTGCTCCCCAATATCTGTCAAAAGGAACTTGAACTTCTCCCATAGTGTCTTTTTCAATTCGATATTTCATCTTGTTGATT
Source organism: uncultured Flavobacterium sp. (assembly GCA_963511725.1). Lineage (GTDB taxonomy): Bacteria > Bacteroidota > Bacteroidia > Flavobacteriales > Flavobacteriaceae > Flavobacterium. The sequence goes on along the minus strand of CAUPKA010000043.1, from coordinate 10,876 downwards.
TTGTGTTTTTATGTATTGTTTTTTGATATCGTTTATCTAATAAAATTACTTCTTTTTTTTATTTATAAATAGGTTATAGCTATAAAAAAAAATGTGTTGATTGTTAAATACTTTCTAATTATGAAAACTGCTTTGCTTTTAAAATTTAAGATTAAGAAATACATAAAAAAAATAGATTTAATCTGAATCTCTTTTTTTTAAAGAATTTAAGAAGGGTTTTAATATTATTTCTTCATTTGCTTTATATTTTTTTTAAATTTATAAAATGTTTCTCGTTAAAATATTTTTTTGTTTTATTAATTTGATTTTCAGTATTGTTGTGAGTTATGGAAGATAAAAAGTTGGTTATTGCTTGGGCAAAAAATTATTTGAGAGGTGAAGATATTTCTAATGATGTCCCTTTTGAAGATTTGTATCAAAGTCTAATTCAATTTGAGCAGTATGGTTATGCCACTGAGATATTATTAAAAAAAATAGCTGACAACGAAGATCAAGGTGCCGAAATAAAGCTGTCAAAATACCAAGATTTAGCCGATAATATATATAAAGACAGTACGCTGTCTTCTTATTTTAAATTTGATAAAGCAATAAATGTGCTCAAATCATTTTGTGATTTAGAAAAGACAAAAAACTCAAATACTCTCGGTATTGCAGGAGCAATATATAGAAGCAAGTGGAAGTTTGACCATCAGTTTCATAATTTATTGCAATCCCGGGCTTATTACAAAAAGGGATATTTGATTTGGAAAAATAAATTGCACAAATCCATTCAGACCGAAACATATTGTATCAACACAGCAGTAAATTACGCCAATCTGAATGAGTTAATTGTAATTGAAAATTTAGAACAGCTTTCCGAAACATGTGAAATTACAAGTGAAACTATTGCAAGATTTGAAACGGCTCAAAATACAAGAAAAGAAATTATTCAAGCTTATTTGACAGATTCTGATGAAGTTGTTTTTAAAGATGGAATTGAATCTCAGGAAAAATTATATACTGCTTTGGCGGAAGCTTTTTTTGGTCTGAGAATGTATAAAAAAGCGCTTCATTTCATTAAATTATATACTCAAGATAAGACTGAGAATTGGCAAATTAAGTCCTTTAGTAAGCAAATCTATAATTTGGCTAATTATCAAAGAACAGAGAAATATCAAAAATCTACTAATAAGGATCCTTTTCAAAAAAGTGAAATTATAGAGGAAGCACAAAATAGCTGTTTGATTGCTTTAAATCTTCAAGCAGATAAAAAAGAGGATGAAAATAATGTAAAGCAAAAACCGCAAAATAAGCTTGGAATTGGTCTTTCTGGCGGTGGTTTTAGAGCGGCTTTATTTCATATTGGAGTTTTGGCAGCTTTAGCCGAAAAAGATAAACTAAAAGATATTGAGGTCATTTCCTGCGTTTCGGGAGGCTCTATTATTGGCGCTTTTTATTATTTGAAAATCAAGCAATTATTTGAAAGCAAAGCTGATGAAGATATTGTTCAAGACGATTATATTCGGATTGTAGAAGAAATTGAAACAGAGTTTCTAGGTGCTGTTCAAAAGAATATTAGAATGCGTCTCCTGACTAGTTTTTCTAAGAACCTGAAGATGTTGCAAGGTGACGCTTATTCGCGTTCTAACAGATTGGGAGAGCTGTATGAAGAGTATTTTTATAAATCATTACTATCCAAAAAAGATTCCTCTCCAATTTTTATGGATGATTTATTTATTAATCCTTTTGGTAAAGAGTCCTTTAAATTAAATGATGACAACTGGAAAAGGATTAATAAAGTGCCTCAATTAATTCTAAATGCTACCGCAGTAAATACAGGTCATAACTGGCAATTTACAGCTTCTTGGATGGGGGAGCCGCCTACCTATATTTCGGATGATTTTGATGTAAAGCCCCGTTTGAGACGAATGTATTATGAAAATGCGCCAGAAGATTACAAAAAATTTAGATTGGGCTATGCTGTAGCTGCTTCATCATGTGTGCCAGTCTTGTTTCAGCCTTTAGTTTTGAAAGGGTTGTATAAAAATTTTGATTTGGAGTTAATTGATGGAGGCGTGCATGATAATCAAGGTATAGCATCAATATTGGAACAAGAATGCAATGAAATAATAGTAAGCGATGCCAGTGCTCAAATGCCGGATAATGCAGTAAATACGGATAATGCCATGTCTTTGTTTTTTAGAGTAGATACTATTTTGCAGGAACGTTTGCGCGAGATTCAATTATTGGATTTAAAATCCCGAAAATATACTTCGATTGTTGCCAAACTTTCGATTGTTCATTTAAAAAATGGATTAGAACAGCTTCCCGTGAGCTGGATTGATTGTACCGATGTAAATCGAAGCATTTTGTACGATAAAGAAATAGAGGATGAAAATGCACTTTTGAAGTATGGTGTAATGAAGAAAATCCAGAAAGGACTTAGTGAAGTGCGAACCGATTTGGACTCTTTTAATGATCTCGAAGCCTATGCTTTAATGTATAGCGGGTACAAACAAATGATGCATGAAAATGGTTTGGGGATTGTGAAAAATACAAATTGGAAGTTTTTGAAAGTAGCTGAGAACTGCAGTCTTCCTGCTAAAGAAAAACAACTTGTGAAGCAATTGAAAGTGAGCAGTTATATTCCTTTTAAAATTGTTCGAATGCAAAAAACGCTAAGTTTTGTACTATTAGGAATAGGAATCATTGTGTTGATTGCCACTTTGTTTGGATTAATTTTTAATTGGAATAATCCAGTACCGCTTTTTCAAATTAATATTTCCTATAATCTTATAGGACTAATTTTGATTGTTTTTTTGGTTCGTTACTTTTCTAAAATATTGGCTAATATTATTAATATTGAAAGTGTTATTAAAAAGAAACTTGCACTACTTTTATTAATTACTATTGGGTGGGCATTTTCTATAATTTATATCCGTATTTTTAATCCTTTGTACAATAGATTGGGTAGAGTTAAATAACAGCAAAGAATGAAAAAATTAGGACTCATAGGCGGTATCAGTTGGGTGTCAACGGCGGATTATTATAAGTTTATTAATGAGGGAATCAATAAAGAGTTAGGCGGAGTAAATTTTGCTGAGTGCATAATTTATTCTTTTAACTATGATGATATTAAAAGAAATAATGAAAACAACGACTGGGATACGACATTCAATATGTTATCAAAAGCCTGCCAAAATTTAAAAAATTGCGGAGCCGATGCGATTATTCTTTGTGCCAATACAATGCATCTTATAGCCGATCGAATTCAGGAAAGCATCGATTTGCCCTTAATACACATTGCAACCGAAACAGCAAAAGAAATCCAAAAACAGAAAATCAAAAAAGTGGGACTTCTAGGAACGAAGTTTACGATGGAATTGGATTTTTTTAAAGACAAATTATCCGCTCTTGATATCGAAGCAATAATCCCCGAAGCTGACGACAGAGATTTTTTGCACGATACTATTTTTAATGAATTGGGAAAAGGATTAATCCTGGAAAGCACCAAGACAAGATATCTTTCTATTATCGAAAAACTTATCGATAACGGAGCAGAAGGAATTATTCTGGGCTGTACAGAAATTCCTTTATTAGTAAAACAAGAAGAGGTTAAAGTTCCGGTTTTTGACACTGCTTTGATTCATTCGAATGCTGCAGTTGCATTTGCTTTGAGTTAATTTTATACAGAATGTAATCCTTCTATCAATAAATCAATGTCTTCTTTAGTATTAAAATGACTAAAAGATATACGAATATTCGGTTTCTTTAAATCATTTGGCGTGAGCATTTCGGCTAATACATGCGAAGGTCTGATGCTTCCAGATTGACATGCGCTTCCTCGGGAAACTGCAATTCCTTTCATGTCCAGATGGAATAAAATCATGGCTGTTTTGCTTTCGTCCAGCGGTAAAGTTACATTGAGCAGATTGTAAAAAGCGTTTTCTCCATTGATTTTAAATCCTGGAAAATCTGTTTTTAGTTTTTCAATAGTATATTCTTTCAATGAGGCAATATAGAGGCTTTCGGTTTCAAGATTTTGACAGGAAAGATCTAGAGCTTTTGCCATTCCTGCAATTTGATGTATGGCTTCGGTTCCTGGTCGAACCCCTTTTTCCTGTTCTCCTCCAAAAAACAAAGGCTGTAAACCCGAATTTTTTCGAACGAAAGCCAATCCAGCACCTTTTGGACCATGAAACTTGTGGGCACTAGCCACGATAAAATCAATGGGAGTGTGTTGTAAATCAATTTTGATTTTTCCAATAGACTGCACGGTATCCGAATGAAATAAAACGTGATGTTCCTGACAAATTTGGCTTACTCGGTCAAGATCCAAAATAGTTCCTGTTTCATTATTGATATGCATTAATGAAACCAAAGTCTTTTTTTCTTCTGATAATAATTCGACTAAATGTGTCAAATCCAGTTCACCATTGGGTTTCACATTTACATAATCTACTTGAATTCCGTATTCGTTTTGAAGCGCCATTGCTGTATGAAGTACTGCGTGATGCTCTATTTTACTAGTGATAATGCGTTCTATTTTTAAATCTTTTACAGCAGACCGCAAAATCCAATTGTTGGCTTCGGTACCGCAAGAAGTAAAAATGATTTCAGATGCCGTAGCATTTAGTTGTTTGGCAATTGATTTTCGAGAGAGCTCAAGTATGCTTTTGGCATTGCGGCCTAAACTATGAGTAGAGGATGGATTACCATAATCTTCGGTCAATATTTTGGTCATTTCCAGAATCACTTCTGGATGAAGTGCTGTTGTAGAGGCGTTATCAAGATATACTTTTTTCATACTAGATAGATTTTGAATCCTGAACAATTGCTTTGGATTTATTTTTTTTGCCAAATATTATTTTCTTATTAAAAATAATAATGGAGATTAAAATAAGGGAATACGAAACCATTTGAAGCAGACTTACTTCTTCTTTAAAGTAAAAAACAGCCAAAGAAAAATTGATTATCGGATTGATATACATTAGGATTCCCACAGTGGATGAATCAAGTCCTTTTAACGCATACAAGTTTAAAAATAGCGGAATAATCGTAAAAAGTACAACAATGCAAAATAAGCAAGTATAAAATAAAGGATCAGTTGGAACCGCTCCGCTGTAGCTTGGATAAAAAGGCAAAATAAGCAAGGCAATAAAAAGCAGCTGAATATTCAAAACCAGAAATTTATCAATTTCACTATTCTTACGTTGGCTAACTAAATATAAGGCATAGGTCGAAGCAACTACCAAGCTGTAAAAAATATCCTGAAAATGATTTAAAGACAATAAAACACAGCTTATCGTACTGATGCAAACTGCTGCCCATTTCCATTTGTTTAATTTTTCGCGAAGCAGGAAAAAAGCAAAAACAGTTGTCAAAATTGGACAAATCAAGTATGCCAATGAGCCCGCTTTGACGTTTACATGATTAATCACATATATAAAAATCAGCCAATTGGAAGCTAGAATTAAACTGCCAACCAAGGTCAATAGGATGATTTTTTGTTTCTTTTTTTTAGGCATTATTTTAAAATCATCCCAGTTTTTTTTGAGATTATTTCTTCTAAAAATAAGATTTATGGCTGTTAATGCTACTACACTAAAAAACACACGATAGAATAGTATATCGAGGGAGGGATAACTGGAAATTGGTTTTAAAGCCAGACTGAAAAAGCCCCAGATAAAAAAAGCAGTAAAAGCAGCGAAATAATAATTGTTTTTTTTCATTGAAAAGTAAAATTCGTCACAAAGATAAGGATTTCTGTAGCTTCTCGGTGTCTTAATTAAGATACTAAGAGAATCAGAAGCTAAGGCGATAAGATTCTGGATATAGGCAAATGCTAAGTCATTTGGTCATAAAAATCTTTTTGTTTTTTTAGTCTAAAACACGAGCTTAGTCTCTTAGTGGCTTAGCTTCTTAGCGACTATTTTTATTAAAATATACGTTTTTGGCTTGTAAAGTTTACGGAACAAATTAAAAATTCTATTTTTGTTTAAAATAAAAAAAGAATGAAACGATTTTTAGGAATTTTGTGTTGCGCAATTGCTTTTTCTGCCTGTGATGATGGAGATTTAATAGTTGATACAATTAATTTTGATGAAGTAGCTACGAGTACTTGTGGAGAAGCAAACAATTTACTTTTTAAACTTAAAGACAGTGAATCTTTGATTTTAAATTTACCTGATGATGTTTTTGAAGAAACTTTTAAGGAAGAACCTACTGAAGTCGATGAGCCGATTAAATTAGATATCAGTTCGACAAACCAAGTGGTATATAATTTTTATGACGGTAAAGTTGCTTCAACTAATATTTGTGATTTGATTCCTCCAGCAAATCCTAATGTAAAAACACAATGGAAGGCTTCCTCCGGTGTTATCGAAGTTAGAACTGAAATTGTCAAAACATTAAATGAGACCGATAATAGTACAAAAATAACCGGATATAAACACAATATTATTTTTACAAATATCACTTTTACCAAAGTCGACGGTACAACTCAGTTTTATGATGATTTTAGTTTTGGGGATTACTTGAAAACGATAACTCCATTGCAATTAGCTTTTAATCAATTATTGTCTATTTGTGATACAAGCGGTTTGGTGTATGAATTTAATGGTAGCGAATCGTTAACACTTAAAATTGATCCAGCTTTAATTCTTAATGAAGTTACTCCTCTAGACAAACCAAGAACAGGAACAATAGGATTGGTTAAAAATAAATTGGTTTACCGTGAATATGAGAATGGTGTGGTATCGCCAAGTTATTTTTGTCAGCCAACGGATCCATTATTGCCAACAGTTAAGGAAGAATGGCTTGGACAAGTTGAAGGAATTATTGAAGTTAGCACTACTACAACTGGTCCAAATACATTTACGCATAAAATTGTGCTAAAAAATGTAACCCTTGAAAGAGGAAATAGCAATTTTCAATTGGGGAATAACTATAAATACGGAGAGTTGCAGACTATTAAACCATAAAGAAGAAAAAAAATTCATAAAAAAAACGTCAATGTTAAAAGCATTGACGTTTTTTTTTATGAAACTAAGAGAGTTACTTATTGTTTTGTTTAAAGTAAACTTCGGTAGCTCCTTGACCATATTTTTGATAATTCGCATCCTGAAAAACGACATTGTCATAACGTCCTAACAGAAAATCCAATTCGGCTTTGAGAATACCTTCGCCTATGCCGTGAATAAAGACAATTTTCGGAATTCGATTGCGGATAGCAAATTCAATATGGCGCTGGGCCGTTTCTGCCTGCAGCGTCAAAATATCATAATTGGACATGCCGCGTTTATTGGGAACCAATTTTTCGATATGCAGATCAAATTCAGGAACAGGCAATTCATTCTTGTCTTTTTTCTCTTTTACAAAACTGCGCGGTTTTGGGATTTCCTTTTCCTTCTTGATTTCATTGATATTAATGCCTTTAATTCCGTCCATCAAATTACCCGATTCGCCAATTTTAATAAGCTCATTGGAACCATAATTCATGACAAAACCATCTGTCGTTTCTATAGTGACCACCTTGTCTTTGACGGATAAAACCACACCATCGACGGCATCATCCAGTACCGAAACTTTATCTCCTTTATTGAACATTGTCTTCGTTATTATCTTGGTTTTTACTTGGAGTTTTGCTGCTTAAACGCATCATTCCCATCATGAAAATGACAATGGCAATTACCATTACATATACATTTTTATCGGCACTTGTCTGCTCGTAGAACGCAACGCCAATGGCTAAAACCATTATTAGAATTACAAATTTTTTCATCATTTCATTTTCAGGCTTCAAAAATACTAAACTTTAGCAGAGTATTGTTTAAAGCTGTCGGAATTTTAAAAATTCGTTTCTACGAAGAGTCAAATTGTATTAAAACTTGTAAAAAATGGAATGGCATTTTGAAAAAGCACACTTTAATAGTCGTAAAGAATAATTTAATTGTTTTAAATAATAATTTAATAGTTGTAAAGAAGAATTAAATAGTTAAAAATAACAATTTAATAGTTGTAAATAACAATTTAATAGTTTTAAATAATAATTTAATAGTTTTAAATAAAAATTTAATAGTTTTAAATAAAAATTAAATAGTTATAAACAACAATTAATTATTGTTTAACCTTAACTTGATTAATGTTTTTTATTTAAATGCCACATATTAAATTATTTAAAAAGATTAATCTGTTAAAATAGTTGTAATATGTGGCTAAAAAATGTTTTTTTTTTCTTTAATAATGAGAAGCCCTAGCCCTGATAGCAGTGGAAATCCTTTTCTGTTTTCTTTTAAAAACAGAAAAGATTGCAACGAATAGCAGGAAATAGCTCCTAATTATTTCACTTTATTTATTCCAATCAATTTTTCTGGAAAAATACATTACTGCCGCCAATATGCAGAATAAACCAATGCTTCCTACTAATAAAGCGTAGTTTTCTAATTGAATAATGACGTAGATAAAAGTGTATAATCCCGTGAGTGAGGCGGCGATAAATGACGGAAATTTATGTCCTTTTAGGATGGAAACGGAGTACAATGATATCAGCGTAATGACCGCCAGTGCTGCAATCAAGTAAGCTTTCATGAAACTGCTGTGCTCTGTGATGGAAATAAGCAGGGTGTAAAATAAAATGAGCGCCAGACCAATCATGGAATATTGAAAAATGTGAATTCTGATTTTGCTGATCGATTGGATTAGGAAGAAAATTAAAAACGTTAAGCCAATTACGAGAAAACCATATTTGGCGGCTCTTTCGTTTTGTTGGTATTGGTTTACAGGAATTACAAAATCGACTCCAAAAGCATAGGTTCCTAAATCAGGCAGATTTTCGAAGAACTGCTGCGAGAAAGCTCTATTGATGTGCAGGATTTTCCAGTTGGCTGTAAAGCCGTTGGCATCGATTTTTTTGGTTTTATCATCAGGAAGAAAATTGCCTGTAAAACTTGGCGAACTCCAGTTGGACTGCATGCTTAGCTGTGTAGTTTTACCAATTGGCACCATTTTTATCTGCTTGCTTCCGTTATAAGTGATGTCAAAACCGAAGTTGGTTTTAGCTGTTTTTAAAATGCTTTTCAGGTCGATAAAACCAGTTTCCAAGGCTTGTGTAGAATCGTCTGGATTTGCGCTGTAAACAGGTTCGAAAGTGAATTTGGTTCCGCCAAGACTGATTTTTACTTCGTCTTTGATGCTTTTTAGATTGGTGGTTTTGATTAAAATCGTGGCTTTGTTCCATTGAATAACTTCGGCAGGAATGTTTTTGCTGCTAAAATCTGGCTGAATGTAATTGCCTTCAAAATCCATTTTGGAACTGTAAACGACCGATTCGTAATTGTTTCGATTAAGCACTTTGGTCACTACATTGGACTTGGCTTTTAAATCTTCTGGAAAGAAATAAGCATATTTGGTAATCGCTTTTCGCTGTTTTACTGTTTCATTTGTTTTTTGGTTGATCGATACCGTTTCGTCAAAAGTGGTGTAGGGAACTTTTAATATCGGTCCGTAAAAATAGACGCTTTCGCCCCATTTATCGTTGATTTCGGTAATGACTTCTTCCTGGCGATAGGAACGTTCGGTTATCAGGCTTTTTACAAATTCCAGCGGAATGAGCAATACGAGAGTTAATATCCCAACCATAATCATTTTGGCGGTATTGGATTGGAAAAATGGTGTTGGTGTTGGGTTTTGATTTTCTGTTGTTTCCATGTTTTTTGTTGTTTATAGCGTTAAATGTTATAATAATTTGAATGAATTTGCAATGATATAATACAAGACTGCAAATGGGATATTGCTTAATAAAACCGCAATTTTCAACCCAATGTATTGCCGCTCTTGTGGCAGAATGTAAAAATGATAGAGTAGGTGAGTGAGCATAATAATGTTGAGAATACTTGCAAGAACAATGAAGATAAATCCAATGATCAGAATAAATGAATTGTCCTGCAGTGTTAGAAAAAGTATAAAAAACAGGGTGCCAATTGTAAAGCAACCAAGGGCAAGTTCGGTAGAAGCACGGCCATCAAAAGGCTCTTCTTGAATTAAGGTAGTTTCCATGATTTATTGGTTTATAGTTGAATAGATTTTTTTTAAGGAAAGAAACAAATAGATATAGACTCCAAAATAAAAGGAGAACAGCAACGCATGAGCAGATGATAAAGAGAGAAATATGGCTCGGACAATTTCTAATGGATTACTGATGATATCCCAACTGTTGTAGCGAAGAATTCTGCCCAAGTAAATGCCTATGCCACATAAAAAGCAGATTGCAGGCATTATTAAATTGGTAATTAGTGACGAAGTGTATGCTCTTATAATGTTTTCAAATTCTGTTAGTGAAATGATGCCAAGTGTGAATCCAATTAGTGCGTAGGAGCTTATGACAACCAAATCGAACCAAAATAAATGACTGTTTGATTGTGATAAATGGATTAAATCGGTAAGAATGTAAAAGGAATTTGGCAGAAAAAGAAGCCAAAGAAAAAGAAGCGAGAGTGTTTTAATTTTATTTTTTTGAATAGTAATTTGAGTTTTCAAATAGCTGATAAAAAGATACGGAATGAAAGCTAAAAACAGATTCCAAACTAAAAAAAAGAGATAAATAGTATTTGTTAATTTGGCACGGATAACGAGCAAAATTAGGCTGTAAGCTGTAAATAAAAGCAAGACGCTGTTAATCTTTCGGTTACTATTGAATAGTTTGATGATGAGTTGCATAGTTTAGAATTTTAGATTTTATATTTTATATTTTATATTTTTGACTTTTGACTTTTGACTTTTGACTTTTGACTTTTGACTTTTGACTTTTGACTTTTGACTTTTGACTTTTGACTTTTGACTTTTGACTTTTGACTTTTGACTTTTGACTTTTGACTTTTTAATTTTGACTTTTGAATTT
>CAUPKA010000042.1:0-37015 GCA_963511725.1 uncultured Flavobacterium sp. | reverse complement strand
GCAATCTTTGATAAGTAAATTTTCTAATTCCGGGCCGCTCGTGGTCATTTTTTTTTTAATGGCAGACCGCCTACCATTATACCCCGTAAATATAAATCTTAAAAGCGGTATTTCAAAGTTTTTAAAAGCGAATGCCCTGCAACATAATCTTTATTGAATGTTGGTGATTCACTATTAAAAACGCCTTGACCGCGAACCCAGCCTTTTTTCGTCCATTGCGTAATAAAGAAATCATCTTCGGGCTCGGGCCAAACGCCATGCCCTTTTTCGAAAGTAAAAGAAGTTGTAGTGTACAAATGTCTGTCATCTTTCGCTTTTAAACTGTTCATCAATTTAATCAGCACTGTCATATCTCCTTGCAGTTCATTCCCCATCGACCACATACAAAAGGACGGGTGATTACCATATTCATCAATCATGCGCTGGGCTTCGGCATATAAAAAGTCAGTTGTTTTTGGATCTTCTCCAATTTTTAGCGTCCAAACAGGTAATTCAACCTGTAGATAAAAACCCATTTCATCTGCCACTTCAAACGCAGCTTCGGGAGGACACCACGAGTGAAAACGCAGGTGATTTAATCCCCAGTTTTTAGCCGTTCCAAATACTTTTTTCCAGCCTTCTTTGTCCATTGGCGCATGTCCTGTAAGCGGAAAAATATCACATTCTAATGTTCCTCTTAAAAATACAGGCTGATCGTTAATCGCCAAAACCGATCCTTTTTTAGAAAAACTGCGCATTCCAAAATCTACAGCTTTTTGCGAATTATACTTTCCTGCTTTTAGTTCTGCTTTTAATTCATATAACTCAGGAGAAAACTCACTCCAAAGTTTTACGTCTTTGCCCATATCATAATCAACTTCAACCACAGACTTTCCTGCTTTGATTTGAATCTCTTTTTGAAGCGCTTCAACTGCAATTTTGCTATTTTTATTTACAGCAGTCATTGTCAAAACTCCTTTTGCTGTTTTTGCAGTGTTATTATTAAGAGTGAATGCCAATTTTACTTTTCCTGCACTGACATCTGGTTTTACCTGAAGATTTGCAATACGAACAGCATCAAAAGCTTCGATTTCCATTTTGCCAATAATGCCATTCCAAATAATCTGCGTTTCGTTGGTATAAGCGTGTGCCATATTATCTACGCTGATATCAAATAGTTTTCGATTATCAACACGAATCGTTATGCGGTGTGTTTTTCCAGCAGATAAATATTTCGAAAGATCAAAATAATGAGGAGCGATAAGGCTGTTTTGTTCTGTTTCCACTTCTTTACCATCAATCCAAACATTGGTTTTCCAGATTACACGTTCCAGCTTTAATATCAATTCCTTCCCTTTCCAATTTTTCGGAAGTGTTATTTCACGACTGTACCACGCTGCTCCCAGATAACTATTTTTTCGGGTTAAATGACTCATTTGGAGTTTCTCTAAACTTGGTTTTAGGGTATTAGCTACTCCAAGACCTGCATCATCTGTAGTTCCTGGTAATTTTATTAGCTGTTTAAAAGCCATATTCTGCCAACCGTTTTTAAGTCCAATATCGGTGCTGTCTAGCTGAACGGTCCACTCGCCTGATATATTCATTATCAATTTATCTCCTGAGTTCCATGAAGAGAGAAAAACTAATAACAAAACAGCTGTTATGATATGTTTGATTTTCATTTGATTAAATTTTATAATTATGATATCGCAAACAACAACTTTCTATTTACGAAAGGTCTGTTTGTTACTATCTAATTGTTTTACTTTTTGATAATATGTCTCAGATTCAGGTTCTTTCCCTAATCCGCTATGTCCTAAAGCCATCACATAATAGCAATGTACTTGATTACGAACATTTAGATCATCATCCCAAATCGCAAGATCAGGAAGTGACACGGCAAAATAATCAATTCTTGATTTTTCGAATAAATATTTTTCTCCATGTGCCAACAGTTTATTGAAACGGCTTCGGGCTTTGTCTTCGTGCCCTAATTCGCGCCACGCCAATCCCTGATAAAAAATCTTATCCGGCTGCTGGTCGTTATAGAAAAATGCCTGAACAGGTTCTGGAGAACCAAGCGTTGCCTGAATAAAATTTGCAGTAGCATTTTCTACATCTCCAAGTCCTTTATAGGCCAATCCTTTATAATAAAACACCTCATTTTCTTCGGCATTTTTTAGTTTGCCTTCACCTAAATTATGCGGATAAAATTCGGTTTCTTTCAGCAATTGTACAGCCTCTGCAAAACGATTTTCTGCAATTGCAATTTCGGCTATATACATGGGTGAAAGATTGGATGCAATACCAATACCTACACCGCCAACAACTCTCCAAACAATAAACCATTCGATAGTATCGACCAGACCAGTACCTACTGCTGCGAGTGTAAAGAAAATGGACGCAACAATCATCAAAGGTTTTCTTCCGTATTTATCAGACAGACTGCCTGAGATCATTACCCCTAACAAACACCCCAAAATTGCGCTTCCCATTACCCAGCCCTGCATTGAAGGCGAATTTGTAATATTAAAAAAAACTTCATAAAAAGGCTTCGCACCGCCAATTACAACCCAGTCATATCCAAAAAGCAATCCGCCCATGGCTGAAACTAATGCAATGAAAAGCAGATAAGAAGAATTAAACTTACTCATATATTTGATTTTTAAATTATTTTAACATTACAAATATCGTTACTCCATTTGGGTACAAAAATGTAATATTTATATAAAACATGTATAAAACAACGATTTTTAAAAAACAATTGTTATACTAAAAATAATAAGAAACATTTTTTATGATAAATGTATTTTTTCAGTTAATAATAAATATAAAAGCACTAACAATATAGATAACACATGAATAAACCAATCAATTATTACACGAAAGAGATTAATACTGAACCATAGTACTACATAATATGTAAATTCCCATGATTTAGATAAATTCCTATTTTATTATATTTTTTCTTAAATTTGATTTTTAATACTTCTAAAAATGATTTTAGTTTTATAAAATTTATAATTAACATGGATCACATAGCTGATGGTTTTAAAGGTGAAAGAGCAATCGTTGTTCCTTATAGCGTACGCAATTTTCAATCTGAGAATGAATTGACAAAAAATGCTTTCATTACACATATTGGTTATTATCCAAATGCAAAATATCATTTTAGAAAAAGATCAAAAGGCGCACTTGAAAACATCCTTATCTACTGTGAAAACGGAAAAGGATTTATAACTCTTGAAAATGAGCAGTTTTCGCTTACTAAAGACCAAGCTTTTATTATTCCCGCACACAAAGCCCATAGTTACGAAGCAGAAATATCAAAACCTTGGAGCATCTATTGGTTACATTTTAAAGGAACTTCAAACTCTTTACATACTGCGGTTTCTGGGAAAATATTAAGCCTAAACGACAGCAGATCATCAGACAGATTAAACCTGTTCGAAGAAATTTATCAAAACCTGGAAATGGGATTTAATCCTGACAACTTGGAGTATTCCAGTATTTGTTTGCAGCATTTTCTTGCCAGTATAAAATATACCGATCAATTTTTAAAAATAAAAACTGCTGACACTGAGGTTTTAGACATAATACCGCTAAGCATTATTTATATGAAAAATAACTTGACCTCTAAAATCACACTGCATGATATCGCACAGCACGTTGGCTATTCCAGTTCTTATTTTGGATCTTTGTTTCTGGAAAAAACATCATTTACTCCGATGGATTATTACAATCAATTAAAAATTCAGAAATCCTGTTCGCTTTTGCAGTTCAGTACCCTGAAAATAAAAGAAATTGCTTATCATTTGGGATATTATGATCCATTTCATTTCTCAAAATCTTTCAGACTGGTAATGGAAATATCACCAAGAGAATACCGCCTTAGATACAAAAACCAAGTATAAATTCCTTTAAACCATTTGTTTTAAAAAAATTAAACACATAAAAATTTAATTAATAATATTCAAATCGGAGTTAAAAGAATTTTTGTATTTTTTGATGTATTCCGATGGTGTCATCCCAAAAAGTTTCACAAACTGCTGTCTAAAATATTTTGGATCTTCAAAACCTACCTCAACACTTGCCTGAGCAATATTCATGTTTTCGGTAAGCATAAGCATTGCCGCTCTTCTTATACGAATGGAGCGTATAAAAGCATTTAAAGTTTGCCCAGAAATGATTTTAATTTTGGTATAAAGCGTTCTGTGGCTCATTCCCATCTCGGCTGCAAAGTTTTTAATTGTAAAATCACGTTTGTGAATATTGGCCTCTATAATAAGAATACATTTTTTTAGAATTTCCTGATATTCGGCAGGAACCTTTTGTGTATTCTCTTTCAGAGTAATACTGTCCAGAAAGTATGATCTTAAATTACTTCGGCTTTTCAACAGTGATTCAACACGTGCAACAAGCAAATCATCATCAAACGGTTTTGTAATGTAATCATCAGCTCCATCACTTATACCCTGCAAGTGTGTTTCCGGATTTTTGGATGCGGTTAACAATATTACCGGAATGTGGGACAAACTGCTGTTCTCTTTTATTTTTCGGCATAATTCTAATCCGTCCATGACATCCATGGCGATATCACTGATAACCAAGTCAGGCATGTATTTTTTGGTCAGTTTTAAACCTTCTTCCCCATTATCTGCGCTATATATTATATGAGTATCTGAAAAAAGTCGAATCAAATAATTTCTAATATCCGTATTGTCATCTATAATCAAAAGTGTGCGTTTGTCAGTAAGCATCACTTTGTGCAATTCATACTCTGATGATGCATGGGCAGAAACCTCAATAATTTCTTCAATATCATCGGTCATTAATTCTTCGACCAATGGGCTCAATTTTGGAGCAACAATATTAATCTGTAAATCTTCAAAATGATCTTGGCCTTTTAGAAAGGTTAATCTAAATGTACTGCCTTTTCCAATTTCGCTGATACAACTCACGCTGCCTTTATGTTTTTCGACAAAATATCTAACGATAAATAAACCAATTCCAAAGCCTGAACTGCCTCCAACAGGCACTTTAGAATTCACTCTTTTAAATTTTTCAAAAATAGTTTCCAAATCAGCTTCTGCAATTCCTGTCCCGCTATCCAAAACTTCAATGATTACATCGGTTTCTGCTTCAGATAATTTAAGACTGATTTCTCCTCCAGCAGGAGTAAATTTGAAAGCATTGGAAATCAAATTAAACAAGGAAATCTCAATTTTCTCGTAATCTCCTATTATTTCGATATTGTTTTCTGGTATCTGAAAAGTATAGTCAATATTTTTATCCTTTGCCTGATTAACAAAACACTGATGTATTTCATAGCAAAGATTATTGATATTTATAACAGACATCTTGAGTTCGTCGGCATCATTTTCGGCTTTACGGAAAAGTAATAGTTGATCTACCAAGCTCAAAAGCCTTTTTGCATTTCTATGGGCAATTACCAAATCACTTACTGAAGAATTATTTTCGGTATTTCCTGTTTTGATGGCCTTTTTTAATGGATTTATAATCAATGACAAAGGCGTACGGAACTCATGTGAGATGTACGTAAACATTGATGACTGCTTCTCGGCAACTTCCTTTTCTTTGGCTCTTTCTAATTCGGCAATTTTTACCTGATATTTTAATTTTTCTTTGTTTTTATTGTATCGGATATAGCCATAAATAATTCCTGCTCCCGCCAACAAATAAAAACTGTACGCCCACCAGGATCTGTACCATGGCGGTGAAACAATAACCGTAATAAGGCTTTCTTCTTTGTTCCAGCCCCCTTTAAAATTCGTTGTCTTAACTTTAAAAACATACTTGCCTGCTGCCAGTTTTGCATAATTTGCCTTTCGCGACTGACCCACATAATTCCAGCGGTCATCCCAGCCATCTAAGTAGTAAGCATAATTTATTTTATCGGCATTATTATAATCCAATGCCACAAATTCTATTGATAATGTAGTCTGATCATAAGGTAAATCCACCTCTTTGATTCTGCCCGAATCCCATTTCGAAATAAATTCATTTTTACTTTCTTCAATAGGCTGATTGTTCAAATAAAAATCAGTCAACAGTAAGTTGTTCTTTTGTTTAAAATCTTTTATATCTTTTGGAAAAAAGGAATTGAAACCATTTATTCCGCCAAAAAGAAATTCTCCTGTAGACAATTTTAAACCGGCATTAAAACTAAACTGATTGCTTTGCAGTCCATCATTCACCGAAAAATTCCTGAATGTTTTGCTTTTTTTATCAAATCGGCAGATTCCGTTATAGGTACTCATCCATAAATTTCCGTCTTTGTCTTCGAGCAGTCTCAAAATAGTATTAGAAGGTAAACCATCATCTGTAGTCAGTCTTTTAAACTTATTAGTTTTCCGGTCAAACAGCAGCAATCCTCCTTCTTGAGTACCCAGCCAAAGATTCTTGTCTTTGTCCTCATGTAAACATCTTATAGGATTCCCGATGAGGAACTTCTTGTATTTTTTGCTCTTTTTATCGATAGCCAATAAAGACGTATAATTACAGCCCCAAAATTCCCCATCACTCGTTTCAATAAGACATTGCAGATTATCTATGGTTTTATTAAAAAGTACAAAACTGTTTTTAGCCCTGTCAAATAAATATAAAGAACCTTCATTGGTCGCACTGGCCCAAATATCACCTTTAGAATCTTTATACACAAACCAGATATTTTTCTCAATCTGTTTCGTAAATGGATTGTAACACGAAAAACGGGTAATCGTATTGGTTGCTGGATTAATACGGTTAACACCGCCTGCCCAAGTTGATACCCAGATTTCATTATTATCATCCCTTATTATTCCGGTAATAAAATTACTGCTGATTTTATGGGACGAAACCGCCGAAGTGCTATAAATTGTATAGGTATTGTTTTTTTTGTTCCAATATTTCAAACCTGCGCCATCGGTTCCTATCCACAGATTCTTTTTTTCATCTTCACAAAAAGATAGTATAAAATTTTCGGCAGGATCACTGTCTTTTACATTATATCTAATGTTTTTAAAATATTTTGGGCTGTTGCCAATCATGCTTATACCACCACGCAAAGTTCCAATCCACATATTTCCCGAAACGTCTTCATGCAGGCTCCATATCGAATTACTTTTTACAAACTGTTTGCCTTTGGCTAAGCTGTATGGAATCGCTTTTTTAGTTCCGCCTGTTAATTTATAAATACCTCGCCCATCGGTAGTTACCCACATTTCTTTTTTCTTGTCGATACGAATATCCGAAACCGTACAGTTAACTGGCAGATAATTAGACGATAATACGTTAGTTCGTGTATTGTAAGAATACAACCCTTCGTCTGTACCCAGCCAAAGAGCAGCATCTGCAGAAAACTTCATGCATTTCACTTCCATTGTTAGAGGATGCACTATTTTCAGTTTTTTCGAATTATAGTTGTACTGGCAAATACCAACATTCCTTACATACACCCAGCAGCGGTTATTTTTTGGATCATTTTCAAGAACATTAGCATTATAATTGTATAGCAATTTATTGGATTGCTCAAGACCAATAGGCTTTCCAGTATAGGAACCATTTTCGTAAATAAGCACCCCGAAATTTTGTGAAGCTACTAATACTTCTTCTTTAGAAACAGACCGAATCTGATGAACTACATCTTTTAGAATTTGTGAGGTATTGTTTTTTGAAACAAAAGCAAGAGGATGAAAAACAGATTCTCTTTTATCAAAAACACAAGCACCGTTTGCACCGCCAACCCATATATTTTTTTGATAATCTCCTTCTATATGATAAATGGTATTGAACGACAATGAATTTTTATCATTAATCTTATTGCGGTACACCTTAAAATTATAGCCATCATAACGGTTCAAACCGTCATAAGTACCAAACCACATAAAACCATCACTGTCCTGATAAATTGTCGTAACCGAATTATTAGACAAACCATCAGATATATCGAGAAATTTAACCGAATACTCTTGCGAAAAACCGGTTAAAGAAAAAGCAATTAATAGTACAAAATGCAGTACAAAATTCTTCAAGTGAAGTTATTTTAAAGATTAATTATTTTTAAAAGTGTAAAAAATACAATTATAGACAAAATTTATAAATATCTTTCATAAAAAGCGAAACAAAATTATCATAAATTGATTTTTCCTTTTAAATAAAAACAGGCTAAGTTATGTGGAATTTGAGTTAAAAACAAACAAATGAGACTTTAAACACCTCTTCCAGAAATGGACAGTACTTTTTATAAGAATACTACTCAGCATAAAAAATCAACCTTCGAATTTTTTTAAATTTCGAACTTGATCACAGAAATCTTTATTTTTACATATTAAAAAAACATACATGGAAAAACTATATTCACTAGTCATTCATCCTCCCGAGGACATCCTCATTTTAGTCAAAAGCATGAAAGAGCAATTGGCAACGGAAGTGGGCTGGTACAATAGCAAAAATTCCGTAGGACATATTACCATCTGCGAATTCAAAACAACCGAAACAGCAATTGAATCAATTAAAAAACAAATCATCAAATTATGCGATCCTTTGACACCAGTTACAGTTCACTTAAATGAATTTGGCGCATTTCCAAACGGCGCATTTTTCATAGCACCCGACAGCGATTCAAAAAAAGATTTGAAGCATATCATGAAACATTTTAACAAATCACTTCAAATTCAGGATATGAAAAAAAGCGACAATCCGCATCTCTCCATTGCCAGAAGGCTAAGTCCGGAAAGTCTAGTAAAAGCCAGCCGTTTATTTACCGAAATAGATTTGCATTTTGTTTGCGACAGTGTGGTTTTACGCCAATTTGACGAGAACATAAAACAGTTTTTTGTAACCGATACTTTTCCTTTCAATAACAATCTGCAACCTCAATTAATACAGGGAACTTTATTTTAGGAGCTATTTCCAGCTGTACACTATATCTGTTGTCCCGAACCCCGGGACAACAGGATGCCGTTTCCATCTGGGCTAGGGCATTTGGTTTTCAAAAGAATATTTTAACATCAACAAAACCATTAAAAATTAAAATAACACAAACTATTTTCAAAATTCTAATTTGTAAATTTACAACAGCCAAATTAAGCAAGCATGAAGCACAATGTCATTAAATAAAATACCTAACAGTTAAAAAAACCTGTTAGGAAATGCCCATCCTAACAGTTTTTTTTAACCTGTTAGGTGTTAATTTTATCTCGGTTTTTCCTTAACTTAATGACATTGCGATAGCGCAGATTTGCAATCTGTGCCCGCAAAGGGAGATCAAACACACTAGCAAAGGTGTCTAATTTGAAAGATAATCACGGCAATAAGATGGGATGCTTTTATTAGATTTACAGCTTTGAAGAGCAATTAAAAGAGGCCCAAAGTCAGTCCCGTAAGCTTTCGGGATTGCGGAGCAGTGATTGTACTCAAGAGCGAGACGCTCCTACCAGCAACGGATTTAGGACTATTGTTTGACATATTTTACTTTTATGAAACCTAATAAAAAGCCACAATAGTTTGTAATCAGAAATTGTGGCTTTTGGTTTAAAAAAAATATGCAGAGACTCGAGTTATTCTTTACTAATTTTTTTTTATTAGTCTTTCTTAGAAATTATAAAATAACTAATATCACTAGAATAACTAGAAAGTGTTCGAATTGCGTGAGTCGAATTTTCATATACTCTTTCTGTATTATCTCCATTTGGTTCCGAAGAAATCAATTTAAATTGATTGGCTAAAAGAGATTTTTTGTATTCATTATACACTGCCTTAGTTATTGCGGCAATCGTAACTTCAACACCATAAACAGGATCATCCTTATACGTAAAATAATTCTCTGCATTTCCTGAACTATCAGGATGAAAACCAAATGTCGATTCAAAGTTTTTTTTATTGTAATCTAAAAACTCCCAACCATTTGCTACTAATACTTTTTTAGCGTTGTTTAAGTCTTTTTTTTGAATTTCAATCACTTGATTTAGTGTCAAACTTTGAGCATATGTTGCAATGCTAGTAAAAAAAACAAATAATAAAAATAATTTTTGCTTCATATTAATTGTATCTAGGTTAAGTTTTTAAAAATCTTTTGTGTCTTGCTAATGAATATCCTTTTTTACTCAATACACAAAAGTAATTTTTTTTTTTGGCATCACAATTATTTTGAAAAAAAACGACCGCGCAAATCTACATAACCAGTAACAATTTTAAATGTCGAACGTCTTACTTTGAACTAAACTAGCCAAATATGAAACTTTCTCTCAAAAATTTCAAAGATTCACCACAACTTTATGCAAGAATAGCTGGAGTACTATATCTAACAATTATAATAGCAGGTGTATTTGGAGAACTTTTTGTTAGAAATAAATTACTTGTTTATGGAGATGCAACAGCCACCGCAAACAATATCATTAATTCTGAATTTCTGTGGCGTCTTGGCATTAGTGGCGATTTGATTATGCATATTTGTGATTTGCCTGTAATGGTAATTCTGTATTACCTGCTTAGACCCGTAAACAGGAAACTTGCCTTACTTAACTTGTGTTTTAATTTAATTCAAACGGCTGTTTTGGTAATCAATAAATTAAATCTTTTGGCAGCATTATTTTTCTTAGGAGATGCCGAATACTTAAAATCATTTAGCCCTGACCAACTGCATGCTTTATCCTATCTATCTATTAAACTGCATGATTTTGGTTTTGGAATCGGTTTAATCTTTTTTGGATTTGTCTGTCTTTTTGAAGGGTATTTATTTTTTAAATCTGGTTATTTCCCAAAAACAATTGGAGTTCTAATGGCAATTGCGGGTATATGCTATCTCACTAATAGTTTTGCACTGCTTCTTGCTCCGCAATTTTCAAGTATTGCATTATTAATGCCGTGTTTTATTGCAGAACTGTCACTTAGTTTATGGCTAATTTTTAAAGGGGTAAATCTCCCAATCTGGAAAACTGCAGTTAATCAAAGTTTATAAAAGGAGTATTTTTCAATCGATCAGATAATTCTCTTTAGAAATTGATCAGTCTTATGCAGATTTAGGAATCAAGTAAGCCATAAACTTAAAAATTGCATACCAGATTTTTTAAAATTTACCGCAGATTAAATCCTTTTAAATCCTAATAATCTGCGGTAAAACAAAAAAGCCTGCAGGAAATAAATCATAGCAGGCTTCATTTTCGAAATAATTGAGTTAGTAAGCACTTTATTTCTAATTTTTCTTCAATCGGTCCATCAGTTCTCTTTTATAAGTGATTCCAATAGGCAGTTTTTCTTTTTTAATAAAAACAAAATCTTTGTCGGCATCGTCTATTTTATCGATAGCCACTATGTATGATTTATGAATTCGGATAAAGTTTTTTTCGGGAAGGCATTTTTCTAATTCGCTGGTAGTAATCGAAGCCAAATACGTTCTTTTGACAGTATGCAATTTCACATAATTACCAAAACTCTGCGCATACAAAAGCTGGTCTAATTCAATGTCTGTCAAATATCCATCGATTTTTACGCTTATGGAATTAACAACCGCTTCTTCGGATTCAGCTTTTATAATTTCCATGGAGAAAAAACGCTCGATAGCCTTCAAAAATCTTGGAAAATAAATGGGTTTTAAAAGATAATCAATCACGCCGTAATCATAACTTTCGAGAGCAAATTCAGAGTAAGCAGTCGTTAAAATTGTTTTCGGGTGATTGGGAATAATTTTCAATAATTCCATTCCTGATATTTCGGGCATATTAATGTCAAGAAACATCAAATCAACTTTGTTTTCCCGAAGATAATCCATCACTTCAATGCCATTATACCCTTGAAACACTAATTCTAATTGTGGATTTTGTTTGATATAATTTGCCAAAACATAATGCGCTGCCGGTTCGTCGTCAACAATAATGCATTTTTTTGGTTCTTTCATCTTATAGAAACTTTTTAAGCTGCAGTTTTAAATCTACAATATAAGTATTTTTATCATCTTTTATATCCAATTTATAGTCTTTTCCATAAATCAGATTTAAACGTTCGATGGTATTTTTCAAACCAATTTTTGTCGAAACCACATCGGTTTTTTTCGGAATGGAATTGACGACATGCAAATGCAGCAAGCCATTTTCGACCGTAATAATGATACGGACAAAACATCTTTCGATAGCGCAAGTTCCGTGTTTAAAAGCATTTTCTATAAAAGCAATCAACAGCATGGGAGACACTTTATAAGCGTTTTCATTATCAATCTTGCAATCGTACGTAATATCACAACGATAGCCAACCCGTTCTTTTTCCAGCTGAATATAACTGTTTATAAACTCCAATTCGTCTTCAAGAGAAACGCATTGCTTGTTGTTGCTTTCCAATTGATAACGCATTAACTGTGAAACTTTCATAATCAAATCCGGCGTTCTTTCCGGAAATTCCAGACTGATTCCGTAAAGCGTATTAAAAGTGTTGAATAAAAAATGAGGATTCAGTTGTCCTTTCAGCGAATTCAATTGCATTTGATTAAAAAGGAGTGTTTCATCAGTTTGTCTTTTATTAATTCGGTAGAATTTAAAAACAATTATAGGACTCAAAATACAAACCAAAGTTCCCAAAACACTCGCCAATTGATAGACATAACTTCTTTGATGCGAGTTTTGGTACAAATGGCATTTGGCAAACATATCCAAAGATGTAATTTCATATAAAACTATTGAAAACACAAATACGCCCAACAGCGTTAAAGCAATATAAGTAAGCGGTCTTTGCTGTTTGAATAATATAGGCAGTATAAAAAAGCGGTTGAATTGGGCATGCAGGTATAAAATGCAGTAGAAAAAAATACCCATCAAAATGGAAATGAAAGAACTAAACAACATCCAATCATTTTTCAAGGTATAAATCGTAAATGAAAAAGCAACGACGGCAATTTCCTGCCACCATTTATTCTCCATTATATCATTAAACTTTTTGTTCATTTTCATACTTAAATAGTTTACAAATTAACTACAATTTTTTAATTATTATTCCCAATAAATGACCAATTGAATTGGTCATTTATAATATTAGTTCATCATTTAAGGAGCCATTTATCAGCTTAAGACTAATAAATTTGAAGGATAATTTCATATTTGAGTTTTATGTATTTCAAAAAATTTACTTTATTATTTTTCTTGATTTTTGCCAGTTCTGGATTTTCACAAACCTTATCTTTAAAAGAAGCCATAAAAACAGGTCTTGAAAACTATGGATCTATAAAAGCAAAAACCAATTACAGCAATGCTTCGCAGGAAACACTGAAACAATCCAAACGCGATTATCTGCCTAACCTTAATTTATCAGCTCAACAGGATTACGGAACAATCAATGGGCAGAATGGTGCTTTATACGGTTTTAATGGTTTGGGAACTGCTGCTTCCGGACCGGCACTTCCAGAACAAAACTGGAACTCGGCTTTTGGCGCTTTGTATCTGGTCAACATGAACTGGGATTTTTTCACTTTCGGAAAAGCAAAAGAAAAAATCAATTTGGCTAAAGTCGATGTTCTGGCTAAAGAAAAAGATCTGAACCAGGAAAAATTCCAACAGCAAATCAAAATTTCATCGGCTTATCTCAATTTATTGGCAAGCCAACGATTATTGATTTCACAACAAAAGAATCTATCTCGTGCCGAAATATTCAAAAAAACAGCTGTAGCCCGAGTTAAAAACGGATTATTGGCTGGAGTCGATTCTACATTGGCAACTGCCGAAGTTTCGAAAGCTAAGATTGCTTTGAATCTGGCTCGAAATTTCGTCAAAGAACAAAACAACAAACTGGTCGATTTGATGGGCGTTGCTCCGCAGGATTTTGTTACCGATACATTGTTTGTGAATCAAATTCCAAAACAATTGGCTTTCGACGAAAAAGCCACAGACAGTTTACATCCATTATTACAATTATATAAAACAAAAGTCGATTACAGCAATCAGCAGACTAAATTATACAAGCGATTTTATTACCCAACGATGAGTGCGTTTGGGGTTTTGCAGACTAGAGCTTCTGGTTTTAATACTGGCTATGCCATCGATCAGACTAATTTTACCAGAAATTATTGGGATGGTGTAAATCCAGACCGCTCTAATTATTTGGTTGGAATCGGAATCAGCTGGAATCTGACGACTCCTTTCAGAATGAGCAAACAAGTGAGCGCTCAAAAGTTTGTTTCTGCAGCTTTGCAGGAAGAATACAATCAGGCGGACAGAGAATTAAAGTCACAATTGGCATTGGCTGATGATAAAATAAAAATCACGCTGGAAAATTACGCCGAAGCTCCAATTCAGGTAAATGCTGCACAGAAAGCGTATTTGCAAAAATCAACTTTATATAAAAATGGCTTGACCGATCTAACCGATTTAACGCAAACCATTTACACCTTAAATCGTGCCGAAATTGATCGTGACATCATCAATAACAATGTGTGGCAATCGTATTTGCTGAAAGTAGCAGCCACAGGCAATTTCGACTTATTTACAAATGAATTTTAATTATAGATCCTAATGAATTTAATACGTTTTGCACTCCGCAAACCCATCTCTATCTTAGTATTGGTGGCAGGTTTATTTTTCTTCGGAATTGGTGCCATCAAGGACATCAAGGTAGATATTCTTCCGAAAATGAATTTGCCGGTAATTTATATTGCACATCCTTTTGGAGGTTATACTCCTGATCAGATGGAGGCTTATTTTGCTAAGAATTATGTAAATATTCTACCTTTTGCCAATGGCGTAAAATCGGTAGAAACCAAGAATATTCAAGGGTTAATGATTATGAAATTAACCTATTACGAAAACACAAATATGGCTCAGGCTGCTGCCGAATTGAGTTCCTTATCGAATAGAATTCAGGCGGCTTTCCCTCCGGGAACACAACCGCCATTTATCATTCGTTTTGATGCTTCTTCACTACCAATCGGACAATTGGTATTGAGCAGTAAAATACGTTCCAATAATGAATTACAGGATTTGGCCAACGTATATGTTCGTGCTTCCTTTACTTCGATTCCGGGTTTATTATCGCCAGCACCTTTTGGCGGAAGCCCAAGAACAGTGGAGGTTAACGTAGATCCTGATTTACTGCGTTCACACAATATGACGCCCGATCAAGTTGTAGAAGCGATTCGTGTGAACAACCAAACGGCTCCTTCGGGAAATGTTAGGATTGGAAATACCAATTACCTCACGCCTACCAATAATACGATTAAAGAAATTAAGGATTTTGAACAGATTCCGTTATTTAAAGGCGGTGTTCAGAACTTAAAATTAGGCGATGTTGCCACTGTAAAAGATGGTGCCGATATTACCAACGGATACGCTTTGGTAAACGGAAAACGTTCGGTTTATATCAGTATTGCCAAGGCGGGAGACGCTTCGACTTGGGATGTGGTTCAGAAATTAAAAGCCGAACTGCCTAAAATTCAGAGCACGCTTCCCGAAGATGTAAAATTATCTTATGAATTTGACCAATCGGTTTATGTAATCAATTCGGTTAAAAGTTTAATAACCGAAGGAATTATCGGAGCGGTTTTGACTGGTTTAATGGTATTGCTTTTCCTTGGCGACAGACGTGCGGCTTTAATTGTAATTCTGACGATTCCAATTTCGATTATTTCGGGTGTTTTGTTTTTGAAATTATTCGGACAGACCATCAACTTAATGTCGTTGAGCGGACTGGCTTTGGCAATTGGAATTTTAGTGGATGAAAGTACCGTAACGATCGAAAATATTCATCAGCATCTCGATATGGGAAAACCCAAGGCACTCGCCATTTGGGATGCCTGTCAGGAAATTGCGCTGCCAAAATTATTGATCTTGCTTTGTATTCTTGCCGTATTTGCACCGGCATTTACGATGGTCGGAATTCCGGGAGCATTGTTTTTGCCTTTGGCATTAGCCATTGGATTTTCGATGGTAATATCCTTTTTGCTTTCGCAGACCTTTGTTCCAGTAATGGCAAACTGGCTGATGAAAGACCATCCAAAACACGAACATGCATCGAATATCACGGATGATGAAGCCGAATTTAACGCCTGCGGATTGACTCCAGAATCGGAGAAAGAATTGATTACGCAGAAAAAAGCCTATATCGAAAAAGACGATACTAATAATAACGGAAAAATTGGTGCTTTTGAGCGTTTTAGAATCCGTTTTATGAGAACACTAGATCGATTATTTCCGTTCAAAAAAGTCGCTGCTTTAACCTATTTAATCGTAATAACTGCTCTTGCGGTTGTGTTTATTTCGTTTATTGGAAAAGACGTTTTTCCTAAAGTAAATTCAAGCCAGTTCCAGCTGAGAATGCGCGCTCCCGATGGAACCCGTATTGAACGCACCGAAGAAAAAGCAATATTGGTTCTGAAAGAATTGAAGAAAATGGTCGGCAGCGAACACATCGGAATTTCTTCGATATATGTAGGTTCGCATCCGTCGTTGTTCTCTATCAACCCTATCTATTTGTTCATGGCAGGTTCTCATGAAGCTGTTTTCCAAGTGAGTCTGAAAGATTATGAAGCAGATATGGATGAATTTAAAGATGATCTTCGAGCTCGAATCAAAAAGATTCTGCCGGATGTAAAAATTTCGTTTGAACCTATTGAATTAACAGATAAAGTTTTGAGCCAAGGTTCTCCTACTCCAATCGAAATTCGAATTGCAGGAAAAGACAAGAAGCGAAATGAAACTTATGCCAATCAAATTGTAGAAAAACTTCAAAAATTCTCTTATTTCAGAGATGTGCAGATTGGTCAGCCTATTCATTATCCAGCGATGAACATTGACATTGACAGAACCCGTGCTGCCGAATTGGGCGTGGATATGAATGATATTTCGCGTTCGCTGATTGCTTCCACCTCATCATCGAGATATACAGAGAAAAACACCTGGATTGATGAAAAATCAGGCTTGTCTGTAAACGTTCAGGTTCAGGTACCGCTGAATCAAATGAAAAGCAAAACCGATATCGGGGAAATTCCGGTATTGAAAAACTCTCTTCGTCCTGTTTTGAGCGACGTGGCAAAAATTACGCCGGGATTTGTAAGCGGTGAAAACGACAATTTAGGGGCCATGCCATACATTACTGTTACAGCAAACATCCACCAAACCGACTTGGGGACGGCGACAAAAGATGTAGCTGCAACGATAAGCTCATTGGGCGAATTACCTCGGGGGTTATTTGTCAGTCCAATTGGGATGAGTAAAGTATTGGAAGAAACATTAAGCAGTTTACAAGTTGGATTATTAGTTGCCATCTTCGTAATCTTCTTAATGCTGGCCGCTAATTTCCAATCGTTCAAGGTTTCGTTAGTGATTTTAACGACAGTTCCAGCCGTAGTTTTAGGTTCATTGCTAATGCTTACTATTACAGGTTCAACGCTAAATTTACAATCCTACATGGGAATCATTATGTCGGTTGGGGTTTCGATTGCAAATGCCGTTTTATTGGTTACCAATGCCGAGCAATTGCGAAAAATAAATGGCAACGCATTAGAATCGGCTCGTGAAGCTGCGGCGCTGCGTCTTCGTCCGATTATCATGACTTCGGTAGCGATGATTGCGGGAATGCTGCCAATGGCAATTGGTCACGGCGAAGGAGGCGATCAGGTTTCGCCATTAGGAAGAGCCGTTATCGGCGGGTTATTATTCTCGACCTTTGCGGTGCTGCTCATATTGCCTTTGATTTTTGCTTGGGCACAAGAACATACCGCAACACAATCCGTTTCTTTAGATCCTGAAGACGAAGAAAGCATCCATTATATCTCATCAATAAATCCGAAAAATGAAATCGCCACTAAAAACAATATCAAAAAATAAAAGGCGATAACATAAATGACCTCTAATAAATAACTTTCACATTTATGAAAAATAAAATTATAAAATCGACTGCATTATTCTTTACAGCATTATTTTTCCTTAACAGCTGTAATTCAAAGAAAGAAGAAACTGTTGTCACAGAAATCGAACCTAAAACAGAGACTTTTCTTTTAGCAAAAGAAAAACTAACAACCGAATTGCGTTTGCCAGCCGAATTGTCTGGTTTTCAGCAAGTGGATTTATACGCAAAAGTGAGCAGTTTTGTAAAAATCTTAAAGGTTGATATTGGAACAGAAGTCAAAAAAGGACAGCTTTTGATTGTTTTGGAAGCTCCCGAAATCAGTTCGCAATTGGCAGCCGCCGAATCGAGATTAAAATCGATGGAAGCCATTTATGCAACCAGCAAAAGCACCTACAACCGTTTGTATGAAACCAGCAAAGTAGAAGGAACAATTTCCAAAAATGATCTGGAAATGGCCAACGGCAAGAAAAACTCTGATTATGCGCAATACCAAGCGGCAATTGCGACGCATAAAGAAGTTTCGATCATGAGAGGCTATCTTGAAATCCGCGCTCCATTTGACGGAGTAGTGGCTACAAGAAATGTGAATTTAGGAACCCTTGTTGGTCCTGGTTCCAGTTTGCCGTTATTGACGATTCAGCAGCAGGACAAACTGCGTTTAGCGGTTTCTATTCCGGAGCTGTACACGGGTTATCTGCACCAAGGCGACGAAATGAGTTTTAATGTAAAATCATTGCCTGACACTTTCAAAGCTACGATTCAGAGAATGTCTGGCGCTTTGGATTTGAAACTGCGTTCGGAGCGTGTAGAAATGGACGTACACAACACCAAAGGGAATTTATTGCCCGGAATGGTTGCCGAAGTTATATTACCGCTTAACGCAAAAGACAGCACATTTGTAATTCCAAAATCGGCATTGGTGAATTCGGCTGAAGGTTTGTTTGTGATTAAAGTTGTAAACCACAAAGCCACTCGAATTGATGTTAAAAAAGGAAGAGAAATCGATGATAAAATTGAAATCTTCGGCGATTTGAATTCAAATGACAAACTGGTAAAAATTGCCAGCGAAGAAATTAAGGAAGGTGATGATATAAAAGAATAGTTTATAGTTAGGTTAATTTGGTTGAAAAGTGCTGTAAGACTTAGGTTTTACAGCATTTTTTTTTTGGAGCTGATTCCTGCTATCATTCCAATCTTTTGTGCCGAACCCCGGCACAAAAGGATTTTCCCTTCTATCAGGGCTAGGGCTTTTGTGATTTAAAAGATCATTTATGATTTTACTCTACCTCAATAAAATTCTCCTGATAATTTGTAAAAGTTTTTCCTATATTAGCTAAATAAACATCAGCAACTTTATGGCACAAAGCCAACTCTAATTGGGGGAATTGAAGCTATTTTGTAGCGGATATATACAAGTTATAGGCAATGCAGCGACCACCCCACCAATATTCGATAGACAGACAAGAAAATGAACAAAGACGACATCATACATTCTCAAATTGAACCGCTGCTGGACTACTTTCAAAAAGTAATTCGGTTAAACAATGACGAAAAACAACTGGTAACAGAATTATTCAAACCAAGGCTTTACCGCAAAAGACAATATGTTTTGCAGGAAGGCGACATTTGCAATCAATTCAACTTTATTGTTCGTGGTTGTTTGCGTATGTACAAAGTGGACGACAAGGGCAACACACATATATTACAATTCGCTTCTGAAAATTGGTGGTTGGGCAATATTGGAAGTTTTCATGAACGAAAGCCTTCAGAATTGAATATTGACGCTATAGAAGATACAATGGTATTACAAATTAGTCACGATAATTTAACGTTGCTTTACACAAATGCACCCAAGTTCGACCGCATTTTTAGGGTGTTAATTGAAAATAGTTTTGTATCCCTACAAAAACGATTATTACAAAATATCAGTTCTACTGCCGAAGAAAGATACCATTCGTTTTTGGATAGCTATTCGCACCTCTCAAACCGACTTCCACAAACCCAAATAGCTTCATTTTTGGGAATTACACCAGAATTTTTAAGCCGTTTAAGAAACAGGCAATCTAAAAAATCTTAATCTACATCAATACTATTTCTTGATGCAGTTCATTGGACAGGGCCTTCTTTCCGATGCATCTTTGCATTATCAAAATCATTAAAAATTTAAAAAGAAATAGTATGATAACAAGATCAAAAGTAGCCGTAATTGGCTTAGGAAGCATCGGCAAAATAGTTGCCCAAAATTTTGTAAAAGGCAATCGTCCTGTAATAATTGCAGGCCGTAAACTGGAAGATGCAACGGCATTGGCACAAGAATTAGGAAGTCTTGCAACAGCATCAGAAACTGGTGAAGCCATTAAGAATGCAGACATCATTGTGCTTTCTGTTTGGTTCAACACCATTCAAGAATTGTTTGAACAATATGGTGCAGAACTGAATGGTAAAATCATCATTGACCCATCTAACCCAATTGCACCAGACGAAAATGGCGGCTTCAAAAAAATTATTGGCGAAAAAGAATCAGCAGGACAATTGAACGCAGCTATTTTACCACAAGGTGCAACTTTGGTAAAAGCTTTTGGAACATTAGGAGCATCATCATTAGCCAACGTAGATTTTCAAACACCTGAAAAATCAGTTTTATTTTATGCTAGTGACAACACAACTATTGATGCAGAAGTGGAGCAATTAATTCAGGACAATGGTTTTGATGCCATAAAAGTGGGCGGTTTAGACCAATCAATCCGTATTGAAGTATTTGGCGACTTACACGAATTTGGCAAGTTAGGCAAAACCGTAACGCTTAAAGAAGTCAAAAGCTTAATAACTAACATCTAATTAAAACCGAAATGAAAAATTTATTCATCTATGCAACTTTGGTTTTAGCTTTAGCGGCTTGCCAAAACGAAACAAAAAATCAAACAAAAAATTCAAAACAAAACGATATGGAACAGACAACAGAAAAATCAGCAATTGAAAAGTTACTTTTCTCTTACCGTGACGCCTTAAACACATCAGACGTAAATAAAGTGATGCCACTTTATACAAACGATGGAGTATTTATGCCTTCCAATGCACCTTCTGCAATCGGACAAGAACAAATAAAAGATTCTTATGAGTTTGTGTTTAAAACCATTCAATTAAGCAACATAGAATTTTTTATAGACGAAATTGTGGTAAATGGCGACTATGCTTTTCTAAGAACAACTTCTAAATTCACTACTTTAATTCACGCCAACGGACAAACCGTGGCAGAAGAAGGCAGAGAACTTTTTGTTCTTCAAAAAACAAGTGGACAATGGAAAATAAGCCGCTATATGTTTAACAAAATGAAATAGACAGGAAAGCACTGCCCATAACAGCGGCTACACGCAATTGCTGGTTTTTAGTAAATTGAACGTCTTATTTTCATAACTTCGTTCATGTCTCGTCCTGAAAAAAGTTAACATATTTATACTTAAATCTCGATAGCGCGGATTTGCAATCCGTGCCCGCATAGTAATACAATTATCTAAAACAAATCTAGTACTTCAACATCCAATTCGTTTTCTAAACCTGCATAGTTTCTTGCTGAGCTAAAATAGTAATCCTCTGGCAAGGTAACTACTTTATCTTTTACAGGATTGTTATGAATATAGTTAACCTTTTGTTTTATAAACCAATTGGTTTCAATTATTTCGGCGTGATAGCCATCTTGCCAAACTTTATAACTTTGATCCCGTTTTAGATGCTCACACATTTTTTCAAAATATGCCAAAAGCCACTCTCTTCTACTTTCAGATTCGTCCTTAATAGTTTGAATGATTTTCTTGGATGTATACTTTTTAAAATCACGCATGACATCCGATAAAATAAAACCATTTGTGGCTTTGCACATTAAATGGATATGACTGTGCATAATACAATATGCATAAATTTCAAGACCTTTTTTTTCTTGACAAAATTGCAGAGCATTAACAATATTGTACTTTTGGTTGAGTCGGGTAAATATATCAACCCAACCTACAGTGGTTATTGTGATAAAATAAGCTTGATCTGTTGTTGCTTTATATTTTGTTGACATCCTTTTTTATTTAAAAATACAACAAAAGCTACAAATAACTAATTCATGTATCTTTTATTTACTCTTTCTTGTAGATTAGCTTTGCGGGCACGGATTGCAAATCCGCGCTATCGTACATGAGAGACTTTTCTACATATCCGAGCAATCGGGTTTTGCAGTAGAAAACTATAATAAAGATTAGAAAAACTACGTACAACAGCTAAAACGGATTTAGGCAATTGGCTTAATGGAAAGTTTTTAATTTAAATTTACGAATAATTTATTCTGCAAATCTAAAGGGTAGTACCAGAACGTCAGATTGTAAAAAAACTCTTCAAATATAGAAAGTATTCGGAGGGCTACCAAAGAAAAAACTCAAATATGAGATTCTCAAGAGGTTGATTTTAGTTTTTTTCTCAGACTTATGTTAGCTGTAATCCTTTCGCAAATTCGAAACATTAACCCAAAATTAAAAGTTGTAAATTTGACTTTTTTACGACTAAAATTTTATTATGGCAAAACAGTTACAACTTTTTGATATCTTAAATGAATCATTATACGTGATTCAATCTGATCTATTCCCAGATACTGAATCCGACGAAGTAGAATTTAAATCAGCTGCAGGTGGTTTTCCTAAAGACTTTTGGAAAACATACTCATCTTTCGCAAACACAAACGGTGGGATAATTGTTCTCGGAGTTAAGGAAAAAAATGGAAAATTCTATTATGATGGTTTAAACAAAGAGCAACTTATCAAATATCAAAAAGAGTTTTGGAATAGCGTAAATAATCCGCAAAACGTATCTGCTAATATCTTAAAAAACAGCGATGTTCGAGAATATGACCTCGGAGGAAATACAGTTCTTTGTTTTAATATCCCACCAGCTGAAAGAAAACAAAAACCTATACATCTTACTCTTAATCCTTTTAATAATACATACAAAAGAAATTATGAAGGGGATTATCAATGTAAAGATGAAGAGGTCCGTAGAATGTTGGCTGATGCTGATCTCTCATTTAGTCCTGATAGTAGAATTCTAGAAGGTTACTTAATTGGTGATTTAGACTCAAATTCTTTAAAACAATATAGACAAATTTTCGCAACACTTAGACCTTCACACCCTTGGATTTCATTAAATGACATAGAATTTCTTGAACATATTGGAGGCTATAGAAAAGATAGAAAATCCCAAAAAGAGGGATTTACATTAGCAGGAATGCTAATGTTCGGAAAATCTGTTAGTATTGTCGATGAAGAATGTTGCCCAAAATTCTTTCCAGAATATAGAGAGATTTTGTCTGAAAATGAAGATACTAGATGGACTGACAGGGTATATCCTGATGGAACTTGGGAAAGTAATTTATTTCAATTTTACAAGTTAGTTTATCCTAAACTTTCATCGAGATTGCCAAAACCTTTTCAACTTAATAAAGGACAAAGATTAGAGGATACCCCTGCTCATACAGCACTCAGAGAAGCATTTGTTAATGCATTAATACATTCAGACTATAGTGCTCCAGGAAGTATCATTATAAAAAGTTATCCAAATTCTTTCACATTCACTAATCCAGGTACTTTGTTAGTTACTTTAACTCAATTCTATAAAGGAGGCATTAGCCAATGTAGAAATACTAATTTACAAAAGATGTTCTTAATGATGGGAAGTGCAGAAAAAGCAGGAAGTGGTGTTAATAAAATTCTTTCTGGATGGAGTTCTTCACATTGGAGAAGACCTTACGTTGTTACAGAAAATGAACCCGATAGAATTATTCTAGAGATGCCAATGTTTAGTATTATTCCTGAAGAGACTCTAAGTGATCTAAAACATATGTTTGGTGATAATGTAGAAACACTAGGCAAAGATGAACTGACAGCTCTCGCTGTTTGTCATATCGAAGGAGATATTACAAATATTAGACTTCAATACTTAGTTGATAAGCATAAGACCGACATTACAAAAATGCTTCAAGAACTATGTAAAAACGGTTATTTGGTTTCAGAAAACAAGAGTAGATGGACTACCTATCGCTTAAACTATGAAAATAGTATGGATAGTTCTGGGGTTAATCTGGATAGTTCTTTGCATAATCTGGATAGTTCCAGTGACCAGATACCTCCATATACAGGTAATCTGGATAGTTCTGTACATAATCTGGATAGTACAAAAATTAATCTGGACAGTACAAAAATTAGTATGGATAGTAATAAAAAGCAAAGAAGAGTTAAATATGATGAACTTGAAAAAGAAATAATTGAAGTGTGTAGTTTAGAATATAAATCAGTGGCTCAAATAGCTTCTGAAATTAATAAAACTGAAAAGTATCTAAAAAATGACATTCTACCAAAGATGATTGCCAATG
The DNA here is from genome assembly GCA_963511725.1 of uncultured Flavobacterium sp. Classification (GTDB taxonomy): domain Bacteria; phylum Bacteroidota; class Bacteroidia; order Flavobacteriales; family Flavobacteriaceae; genus Flavobacterium. Next base: position 12,810 of record CAUPKA010000042.1, on the reverse strand, counting down.
AAAAATTAACTAAAATGTATTCAGATAATCATCCTAATCAAAAATATATTGCAAGAAAATAGGACTACCTCCGCAAGCCTACCGCTCATGCATACAAAGCTGTGTCGTCCTGAAAAAAGTTTTCATATTTTCTTTCTTCGTTGATGTACTATGTGGGCACGATTATAAATCCACAATTACATTTTAAGAAGGGAACACCATAATAATATTAAGGAGTGCCTATCGATTGTGTAGGCGTCACCTTCATTTTTGATAGGCACGCCTACCACTTTAGTAAGCGCGCCTATCGATTTCATAGGTATCGCATTTGATTTTGATAGGCTCGCCTATCAATTTTGTAGGCATCACCTTTGATTTTAATAGGCGTGCCTCTTGATTGTTTAGGCGAGCCATAATTTTAGGTAGGCTCGCCTATGGTTTTGGTAGGTGCGCCTATCAATTTTGTAGGCATCACCTTTGGTTTTAATAGGCGTGCCTCTTGATTGTTTAGGCGAGCCATAATTTTAGGTAGGTGCGCCTATGGTTTTGGTAGGCAAGCTACCAAAACCGAGAGTGTCCAGTAAACTCTGTAAAGCCCAATAATGTTTAATTATCTAAAATTTCTCGTTTAGCCCCGATGGAAACGGCATCCTTTTTATCTCGATTTTTTTCGAGATAAAAAGATATAGTGGACAGCGGGACTAAAGATCTTATGAAAACTGGATTTTCTGCTCCTAAAAATCATTTTGCTATTCTCCCGATCCCCAAAGAGTTCAATAAAAACAGCACCTCATAAAAAAACGAGACCGTTTCTAAAAAGAAACAATCCCGTTTAATCAACTAAAAAAATCTGTGTATAATTTATCTGTGTGCGGCTGCAGAAACGTCAGCCCATTCTTCCCAGGTAGCAATTTTTTGTTCGTAGGTATGTTTAGCGAATGGCAGAGCCACTTTTCCTAAAAACAGGCGTAAAGGAGGATTCTCAGCTTCAACCAGTTTAATGATCGCCGGAACTGTAGCAGTTATTGTTCCGAAAGTATCAGGATCATGTCCATCTACAATTGCTTTTTTTAGTCCGTCATAAGCGTCGATGCTTTGGCTGTTGAATCCATTACCCCAGATATCAGTTGCATAACCGTTTGGTTCCAATAAAGTCACATTGATTCCGAATTGTTTTACCTCTGAAGCCAAGGTCTCAGTTAGACCTTCAACAGCAAATTTAGAAGCATTGTATAGTCCTAAAACTGGTAAAGCGACAATTCCTAAAATAGAAGAAACCTGAATGATGTGACCGCTTTGCTGCTTTCTCATAATCGGCAGAACAGCTTGTGTTAACCATAAAGTTCCGAAGAAATTGGTTTCGAATTGTGCTCTTGCTTCGCTTTCGCTGGCTTCTTCAACAGCACCGTTTAAAGCATAACCGGCATTGTTAATCAGGATATCAATTTTTCCGAAATGCTCTTGTACTTTTTTAACTACTTCAAACGATTCTTCGCGTTTGTTTACATCTAGTTTTAGCGGTAAAATAGCATTTCCATATTGTGCTTTTAAGTCGGCTAAGGTGTCGATATTTCTTGCTGTTGCAGCTACCTGATATCCTTTTGCTAAAAATGCTTCGGCCCACACTCTTCCGAATCCTTTTGATGCTCCTGAAATTAAAATTGTTTTTGACATGGTTTCTAATTGTTGATTATTAATTATTAATGTTGTTACTATTATTTAAAATATGACCTATCGGTCATATTTGTGATAAAAAAAAATTAGAGGCTGTTTTCCTCTATCATTGATTTTAGGGTACTGGTAATTATTTTCATCTTATCATTTTTGCCTGACATTCTTGAAATTAAATGACCGCCTTCCATCATGGCAACGATTACGGTGGCAAAATCGACTGCATTCCAGTCAGCTCTAAATTCAGAGTTGGCAATTCCTTTGTTTATGCTGGCTTCTAATAGCTGCTGATTTAAATTGATACCCTTATTTATTTTTTCTTTTATAACAGGATTAGTGTCATCAGCCTCTGTTCCGAAATTCAATAAAGGACAACCTCCGGTAAGGGGTGGATTTACAGCATTACTGAAGAAATCGATATACGTAAACAACTCCTCTTTGGCTGTTTTGCTTTTGGTCAGTTTTGCCATCAATTTATCTGCCAATACTTTCATATTGTAATCTACAGCAGCGCAGGCAAGGACTTCTTTATTTTCAAAATGAACGTACATGCTTCCTTTAGACAATTTGGTCGCTTCCATAATATCACTCATAGCCGTTGCTGCAATCCCTTTTGTATTAAAAATCGGAGCTGCTTTTTCTATGATGAATTGTCTGGTTTCTTCGCCTTTTGCCATGATAATTGTTTCTTTACTTTTTATATTCAGAAGAATTACAGTGCAAATATATGACCGATTGGTCATATATCAAAATTTTTTATCATTTATTTTTGATGGAGGTTATTTTTAACCGTGTTTGGAGAAGTTTCCCGACTTCGCAACGCACGCTGAGTACGGAGTACAATAATAGAATCTGTTAAATTTTTATGAAAAACTACACTTCTCGCCTAGCCCCGACGGGAGGGAAAATCCTTTTATTTTTCTTTTAAAATAAAAGATTTGGAAGGACGGCGGGACTAAAGGTCTTTATGAAAATGAATTTTCTGCTCCTAAAAATCATCAAACACACTTCTCTTAATTCATTTAAAATTAAATAATTAACCAAAAACTCAGTATCTTTATGAGCCTTGAAATCACACATTTAGAATCAAAATTTAAAAAAATAATTTAATATTTTAAAAGTATGAAAACAACAACTGTAAAAGCATACGGCACTGAAAAAGCGGATGCACCTTTGGAACAAATGGGAATTCAGCGCAGAAGCGTGACCGCAAAAGATATTGAAATCGAAATTTTGTATTGCGGCGTTTGCCACTCTGATTTGCACACTGCCCGAAACGATTGGGGTTTTACGACATATCCGACTGTTGTTGGCCACGAAATTGTTGGCAAAGTGATCAGCGTGGGAAGCGGAGTAACCAAACTAAAAGTGGGTGATTTTGCCGCTGTGGGCTGTTTAGTAGATTCTTGTCATACCTGCGACAACTGCAAACAGGATTTGGAGCAATATTGTTCCAACGGATGGATTGGGACTTACAATAGTCCGGACAAACATTTGGGAGGTATGACTCTTGGCGGTTATTCTGAAAAAATTGTGGTCGATGAACACTTCGTTTTGAAAGTGCCTGCGAATCTTGATTTGGCTGCTACTGCGCCTTTGTTGTGCGCTGGAATCACGACTTGGTCTCCGCTTCGCCACTGGAAAGTTGGGAAAGGAAGCAAAGTTGCCGTTGTGGGTTTAGGCGGATTGGGACACATGGCCATCAAACTTGCCAAAGGCTTGGGTGCGGAAGTTACACTGTTTTCAAGAAATCCGGGCAAAGAAAAAGATGCATTGGACCTAGGGGCTCATTCCGTTATTATTTCAACCGAGGAGAGCCAAATGGGAGCCGTAAGCGGAAAATTTGATTTGATTATTGATACTGTTCCTTATGTGCATGACGTAAACCCTTATGTTGGGACTTTGAATACGAATGGAACTTTGGTTTTGGTTGGCTATTTGGGCGGTTTGGAACCAATCCTAAATACTGTTCCAATGATAATGGGACGAAAATCAGTTGCAGGTTCTTTAATTGGCGGGATTGCCGAAACTCAGGAAATGCTTGACTTTTGTGGACAACACAATATTGTATCTGAAATTGAGTTAATCAAAATGCAGGATATCAATGAGGCTTATGAAAGAATGCTGAAAAGTGATGTTCGTTACCGTTTTGTGATTGATATGGCGTCGCTTAAATCCTAAGTTACTAAGATTAAAAAGCAACTTATCCTTATTGCGTAATAGGCCACAGATTTTACAGATCAAACGGATTTACACAGATTTTTTATTATCGATTAAAAATAAAAGCGCTGTAAAAATCAGCGATATCAGTAGGCGATATACCGATTCAAAACAAACTACTATAATTCTAATGCAGATTCTAGATTTATTTGCTGAGACTATAAAACTTTTTTCATTAATTCAAAATCTTAGAATATCAGTATCTTAACAACTTAGAATCTTAATAAAAAAATACATGAGCACAACAGATAAAATAGAACAAAACCCCATTTTTGAACAAGGCGATAAAGCAAATCCTGACTATTTTACGGGAAATGCCTGGGTCAAATTATTAGTGAATGAAAATGAATTTAACAGCGTAATCGGTAATGTAACTTTTGAAGCGGGAGCTCGAAACAACTGGCACACGCATCCGGGAGGACAGATTCTTATTGTTACCGACGGAATTGGATATTATCAGGAAAAAGACAGACCGATTCAGTTGATTCAAAGAGGCGATGTGATAAAAATACCAGCCGCTATTAAACATTGGCACGGTGCTTCACAGGAAAGTGCACTAACTCATATTGCTATTACCGCCGTTACTCCAAATGGCGCCGTTGATTGGCTGGAAAGGGTAACCGATGAGGAATTCAACAGCTATAAACCCTAAATTCCTCTCGATTTATATTATTAATTCACTGCATGAAAAAAACCGTTTTCACTCAAAATTTAAGTGGTAACGGTTTCATTTTAAAAAAAATATTTTCAGGTACTAATTCAAAATTATTTTTTTTCTAATTCTCGTATATAGTTGACCAATTTCCATCGTTGATCATCTGATAAAATTTCAAAGTAAGTGGCCATTGGAGCTTTGCCATTGGTTATTTTCCAGAAAATAGCACCATCAGTTTGATTCTGAACATTCAAAGCAGTAAAATTAGCAGGATGTGGCTGTAAGGTAACACCCGCTTCTCCATTCCCTTGTCCTTCATTGCCGTGGCACAAAACACACATCAGATTAAATATTATTTTCCCGTCATTTGTTGCTTTTTGATTTCCTACAAATGGATTTTGCAATGAATTAGAATATTCTGGTGCAAACCAACTTATTTCCTGCGCAAAACTCTTTGTTCCTGTTCCAATTAGCAGGGCTAATATTGCTAAAAATTGAAATTTTGTTTTCATGGCTAAGTGCTGTTTTTAATTATATATCAAATTTAAGAAAACGTTATAGCCTCAAACCTGATAATTATCATAAAACCAACACCTTTTTAAATAAAAACCAAAATAACAATGCTAAATTAATAAATCATTAATAAAAAAGCAAAATATCAGCTATTCAATATATTATTTAACGAAGTAACTTACTTAAAGACACCATTATTAACAAAAATTAATTTATTTTATTTTCTAATTTTAAGGAATTTACTGTGGTTTTTTAAAAACAATGATAAATAAAAAAACTACTTACATTTTTAATTTGTTTACTCGATAAATTTGCACGAAAAGACTATTGGCAAAAATATTTTGGCGGGTAGTTTATAAATTATAAAACTCTTTTATAAGAAAGCTTATCAGCAAATAAAGGATAGTTCCTATTAACGCCAGAGCTATAATGAAAGTAATAAGGTTAATTACAATATTTGGAATAAAATCCAATTTGGGATGCACATAAAAAGGCTCACGATGCAAATGTTCGCGCATAGTCTTGGCAGCTTTTTTTATCTTCTTTTTGATGTTTACAGAATTGATTAATTTATAAATCTATTTTATCATACAAATCCAACAGCCTAACTGAAACAGCTAAAATATTACAACATAACAAATATAATCAATTCAAAAACAAGATCTTATAATCATAAATAAAAATAATCAATCTTAAAAAATTGTAATTCGAAGCTTTTTAAAAATAAAAAACCGCCTTATTCCTGAAAATAAGACGGTTTTTAAAAAGTATAAAAAACGATTACAAGATATAATCGGTATTGATGAAATTTGATTCTTTGCTATTTAACAATTCCTGCAATATTTCATTGTTATAAGCATTGTCTTTTGAAGCAACAAAAGTTCTAATTGAGAAAGAACGCAACGCATCATGTATACTCAATGTCCCAAAAGCAGAATCTTTCCTTCCTGTGAAAGGGAAAACGTCTGGTCCTCTTTGGCAAGAACTGTTCAAGTTTACTCTACAAACTAGATTTACCAAAGTATCAATAAGCGGCGCAATGGTTTTAATGTTTTTACCAAACAAACTTACTTGCTGTCCGTAATTCGATTCGGCCATGTCGTTCAATGGTTCTTGAATATCTTTGAAAGTCAAAACGGGTACTACTGGACCAAATTGCTCTTCATGATACACTCGCATCTCTTTATTAATTGGAAACAAAATGGCTGGGAATATAAAATTATCCGAATGCTCTCCTCCTTTTGCATTAATCACTTTAGCCCCTTTACTGGTTGCATCATCAATTAATTCTTGAATATATGCTGGTTTTTCTGTCTCTGGAAGCGGAGTTAAAGAAACTCCTTTTTCCCAAGGATTTCCAAAAACAAGAGCGTCTACTTTCTCTGCAAAACGTTTATTGAATTCAGCTGCTATATTTTCGTGAACATATATAATTTTCAATGCAGTACATCTTTGTCCATTAAAAGATAAAGTTCCTGCAATACATTCTTGGATCGCCAAATCTAAATCGGCATCTGGCAATATAATTGCTGGATTTTTAGCCTCTAACCCTAACACTAAACGCAATCTGTTTTTGTTTGGATGCTGATCCTGCAAAGCGATAGCCGATTTACTGTTTCCGATCAAAGCCAAAATATCAACTTTTCCAGATTTCATTATTGGCGAAGCGATTTCTCTTCCTCTTCCATAAACAATACTGATTACTCCTTTTGGAAAACTGGTTTTAAAAGCTTCTAATAAAGGGGAAATCAATAAAACACCGTGTTTTGCCGGTTTGAAAATTACAGGATTCCCCATAATCAAAGCAGGAATAAGCAATGTAAAGGTTTCATTTAATGGATAATTATAAGGTCCTAAACACAATACAACTCCGATTGGTCCTCTGCGCACCATGGCATTTATACCTTGCACTTTTGAGAAATAAGCCGAACGGCTGTTTAATTCTTTATAACTTTCGATAGTATCCTGAATGTATTCTACCGTTCTGTCAAATTCTTTTTCCGAATCGCCCAATGTTTTTCCAATTTCCCACATCAAAAGTTTAACTACTTCGGTGCGGGTTTCTTTCATTAGGGCTACAAACTTTTCCATGCATTTGATACGGTCAACCACTTTCATCGTTGGCCATAATCCCTGTCCGTTGTCAAAAGCTGCTCTGGCAGATTCTGCTACCTCCAGCGCTTCTGCTTCTCCCATAAAAGGAATAGAACCCAATAATGTAGGCTCGTATTTTTCAGTTGAAGAGATCGTTGAATATACAGGTGTTGTTTTTCCAGTCCATTTTTTTAATTCGCCATTTACCAAATAAGTATCTTGATTAAGCAGAGACGTAATTTGAAATTCTTGAGGTATTGTATTCATTCTTTGGTTATTTTGGTTATTTCCTAATAAATTTAAAAAAGAGGCGTTGGCCTCTTTGTGATGTTAAACGATATCACCTTCCCATTCTATAATGCCACCGACTAAGTTATAGGCATTTTCGATCCCTAACTCGTTCATAATCTCACATGCTTTTGCGCTTCTCATTCCAGAACGGCAATACACATAATAATTTTTACTCTTATCTAATGCAGCAATAGCATCAACAAACTCCTGACCTTTATGAATATCAATATTAATAGAACCTTCTATTATGCCTTGATCGCACTCGTCTTCGGTTCTTACATCTAACAGGACTGCATTTTCATCGGCTTCCATTTGAGAAGCCCATTCTTCTTGTGTCAAATTCATAATATATATTTTTTTGTAAAAATACGAGATTTTCCTCAAACAATATACCTCTTTTTTGTGAATTACACAATATTTTAAAGAAAACGTTTTCGTAATACAGAAAACATTTCCACATTATATGATACTCAATTTCCATTATAAATAAGTTTCTATTTTTAGTATTTTTACACCGTTGCATTTCCTGCTAATTTCTAAATAAAAACAAAATGCCAGAGCTATTAAAAAAAACATTCCCTTCCTTTTCAAACGAATTGATTCAAGACATCAAAGCAAATGAAATTATCAAAACATTTTCTGCAGGAGAAGTAATTATGCGTACTGGTCAATACATCAAAAATACTCTCCTGCTAGTTAAAGGAACAATCAAGGTCTATCGTGAAGACAGTGACGGAGGAGAGTTTTTTATGTATTACTTACAACCAGGTCAAGCCTGCGCCTTGTCTATGGTTTGTGCAATCAAGAATGAAAAAAGCCAAATCATGGCAAAAGTGGTTGAAGATGCCGAAATTATCATGCTTCCATTATCTATGATGGACAAATGGATGATGGAACATCGAAGCTGGTACGAATTTGTAGTAGGCTCCTATCGAAATCGTTTAGAAGAAATGCTGGAAGTAATTGACAGCATTGCTTTTAGAGCGATGGATGAACGTCTTGAATTTTATTTAAAAAGACAAGTTGAAGCCTGTGGTTGCAAAGAACTGAAACTTTCCCATCAGGAAATTGGATCTGATTTGAACACCTCAAGAGAAGTTATTTCGAGACTGCTCAAAAAAATGGAACAGAGAGGTTTGGTCGTTTTGCACCGAAACCAGATTGAGATATTAATGTAATCATAAGAGTTGTTTTTACCGCAGATTCGCAAATTTTTCTAGTTTTTTTTTCATAAAAACTTTAACCGCTTTCAACGGAATTGTGTCAGTTTATTTTTAAAAAGTTAAAATTCACTTTTCAAAAAATAAATCTGCGAATCTGCGGTTGTTTTTAATAATCCAAAAAAAATATTAAATTGAAAATCATATAATTTCAAAATTCAAAACTGAATACTAAAAAACTGTGACAAAAGTTACTGTTTACAAAAAATAGTCTTTGCATCTTTGCTGGAAACAAAAACAGAATATGGAATACTTTGGTTATTTGGCTTCGGTCATAATAGGGCTTTCTTTAGGTCTAATAGGTGGCGGTGGCTCTATTTTAACCATTCCAATATTGGTTTATTTATTTAAGATAGAACCAAAATTGGCAACCAGCTATTCCTTATTTATCGTTGGAATTACAGCTTTATCGGGATGTTTCAGTCATTATCGAATGGGAAACCTTAGAATCAAATCGGCATTATATTTTGCAGTTCCTTCTGTGTTTTCAATATTGGTTATTCGGGAAGTAATTATTTTGAAGATTCCAAATTTACTTTTTACCATAAATAATTTTCAAGTCACAAAAGGTTTTCTGATCATGATCGTTTTTGCAGTCCTGATGATAGCTGCTTCCTTTTCGATGATAGCCAAGACCAATACTCAAATACAAACTGCCAGCACCAATTATTGGCAATTAGCCGCAATAGGCGCTGTTGTCGGAATCATAACTGGTTTTCTGGGTGCTGGCGGTGGTTTTTTAATCATTCCTGCTCTTTTGTTTTTTGCAAATTTACCCATGAAACAAGCAGTGGGAACTTCCTTATTAATCATATTTATAAATTCTACTATTGGCTTTTTGGGTGATTTATACATTAATACACCTATAAATTACGTTTTTTTAGCAAGCATTTCAAGCATGGCTTTCATCGGAATGATTATTGGAACACGATTATCAAAAAAAATAGACGGAAACAAACTCAAGCCTGTTTTTGGCTGGTTCATTTTGGTAATGGGAATTTACATTATCGTAAAAGAAGTTTTTATCTAATAATGTACTTTTTGTCACAGACAATATCATAAAACAGGAGTAACTTTGTAACTCTTAAAAAAATTAAAATCATGCAAATAGAACAAATATATACAGGATGTTTGGCGCAAGGTGCCTATTATATCACTTCCAATGGTGAAGCGGTTATAATTGACCCGCTAAGAGAAACGCAACCCTATCTGGACAGAATTGCCCGCGATGGCGTGAAGCTGAAGTATATTTTTGAAACCCATTTTCATGCCGATTTTGTTTCGGGACATCTTGATTTAAGCAAAGAAACTGGCGCACCTATCGTTTACGGACCAACAGCAAAACCTGAATTTGAAGCTATTGTTGCAACTGACAATCAGCTATTCGAAATAGGGAATATTAAATTAAAAGTAGTGCACACTCCAGGGCACACAATGGAAAGTTCTACTTATTTGCTAATTGACGAAAACGGAAAAGATCATGCTGTTTTCTCTGGCGACACTCTGTTTATTGGCGACGTAGGAAGACCTGATCTCGCTCAAAAAGCTTCTTCGATGACTCAGGAACAGTTGGCTGGATTACTGTTTCATTCACTAAGAGACAAAATAATGACGCTGGCAGATGACGTTATTGTATATCCGGCACACGGCGCAGGCAGTGCTTGTGGCAAAAACATGAGCAAAGAAACAGTTTCAACTATTGGGAATCAAAAAGCTAATAATTATGCCTTGAGAGCCAACATGACCGAAGTCGAATTCATAGCCGAGGTAACCGACGGATTACTTCCTCCCCCAGCCTATTTTGGGATGAATGTCGCAATGAATAAAAAAGGTTATGACAGCTTTCAGGAAGTTTTGGAACATGGTATGAAAACTTTATCGGCAACCGAATTTGAGTCAGTTGCTGACGAAACGGGAGCATTGATTTTAGACACCCGAAAAAACGGCGATTTTGCCAAAGGCTTCATTCCGCAATCCATAAACATAGGCATTGATGGCGATTTTGCCCCTTGGGTAGGCGCTTTGATTGCCAATGTCAAACAGCCTATTTTATTAATTACCGAACTCGGTCGTGAAGAAGAAACCGTTACCCGCTTGAGCCGTGTAGGTTTTGATAATTTGGTAGGCCATTTAGAAGGTGGTTTTGAAGCTTGGAAAAAATCAGGAAAAGACATTGACTCCATAAACCGAATCACCGCTGCCGAATTTCAAAAACAAATAAAAATTGGCGAAAGCAAAGTTATCGATATTCGCAAAGAAACAGAATACAGTGCCGAGCATGTAGCCGAAGCCTACAGCAAACCGCTAGCCAACATCAACGATTGGATAAAAGACATCAATCCAAACGAACCCTTTTTCATGCATTGTGCGGGTGGTTATCGCAGCATGATAGCATCCTCCATTTTGCAGGCGCGTGGCTTCCGAAATTTCAGCGAGATTGAGGGCGGATTCAATGCCATTGCCAAAACCGATATTCCCAGAACCGATTTTATATGCCAAAGTAAATTGTAATAGCAAAATGCAATTTCAATGGCAATTTCAAAAAATAAAACGAATAATTAGGGCGAGACCCCATTAAGAAAAGTGGCCAGCTTATCGTTGCGGTCAGTCGGCCACTTTCCTTAATGCGGTCGGGCTATCCATGCTACTTCGGTAGCTTATTTCTATCCCTCTCGCGAACATTATCTCGATACCAATGGCATTAAGTTAAGAATCTAAAGTCACAGTCTTGTCATTTCGACGAAGGAGAAATCTCATTAGTGACTCACGTTATGTGATTTCTCCTTCGTCGAAATGACATAAAAAACTCTTAACTTAAATAATATTGCCCTTTGGCAAACCTCCAAAAAAATAAAAAAATGAAAAATGAGAATCAAACTTTTTGGGACAGTCAATATCAAGCCAATACAACGGGTTGGGATCTAGGAGCAATATCGCCTCCAATAAAAAGTTACATAGACACCTTAGAACATAAAAACATCCGAATCTTAATTCCTGGATGCGGCAACAGCTATGAAGCAGTATATCTTTTAAAACAAGGATTTACAAATGTTACTGTCATCGATATCGCTCCCACATTGATTGAAAATCTAAAAACCAAGTTCCAAAATAATCACAATATCAATATAGTTTTAGGAGACTTTTTTGAACATCAAGGTAAATATGAATTGATAATCGAACAAACCTTCTTTTGTGCTTTGCCTCCCGAAATGCGATTAAAATACGTTTCGAAAATGCATCAGCTTTTAGCCAAAGAAGGAAAAATTGTAGGACTGTTATTCAACCGAACATTCGAAAGTGGTCCACCCTTTGGCGGCAGCCAAGAAGAATATGAAATGCTTTTTAAGAATGCTTTCAATTTTCTAAAAATGGAAGTGTGCCAAAATTCAGTTTCACCAAGAGCTGGAACCGAATTATGGATTGAATTTCAAAAAAAATAAACCAAAAAATGAAAGAATTATTATTAAGCAACTGGCATGTCATGCGGATTTTTCGTTTAGCTTTTTCCGTATTTTTATTTGTGCAGGCCTACAATACGCACGAATGGTTTTTTATTATCTTTGGGCTGTTTTTCTTTATTCAAGCACTATTTAATTCGGGTTGCGGACCAAAAGGCTGTGCCGTTCCCAAAAATAAATACAATAAAAAATGAGTACTTTCAACGATATAATTCAGTCTGAAAAACCAGTTTTGGTGGATTTTTTTGCCACATGGTGCGGGCCTTGCCAAACATTGGCACCTATTTTAAAAGAAGTAAAAGATCAATTAGGCGATCGAATTTCGATCATCAAAATTGATGTGGACAAAAACCAGCAAATCGCCTCACAATATCAGGTACGCGGTGTTCCCACTATGATTCTTTTCCAAAATGGAAAACAGTTATGGAGACAGTCTGGTGTTCTAAGCTGCTCAGAGCTAATTACAATAATAACTCGGAAGTATTGAATTTACAGCATCAATTTTAAATGAATTACGTGGTATCGCCATTAACAAATAAATTTTAATTATATGAAATTAACGCAGATTATCAAGGCATTCGCTTTTAAACTTTTAATATTAATTCTCTGTAAGCATCGCTGCCAAAAGCTTTCTGACGTTTTCTGTTTTTCGATTTTGGATAGGTTTTTTCTTGATCTAGCATCGAGATTGCAAATTTTGCGATTAAAT
>CAUPKA010000041.1:0-39133 GCA_963511725.1 uncultured Flavobacterium sp. | reverse complement strand
ATAAAAAAATAAATAAAAAGAAAGTAAAGGTAAGCTCCAGTTTCAAGAAAAGAAAGTTCAAGCCTACGGTTTTCAATAAAATCTCCACCCTGTCGGGTAGTATTTTTTTGAAAAAACTTGCTTTTCTTGAAACCTCCACTTCCGAGATGACTTTCTTTTTTTTCCTTTTTTTTCTTTTAAAAAATTTAATGTGTGCGGAGCGTAGCGAGGCACATTATCCTAAAAACCGAAAGTATGCTAAATTTTATCATTAAAACCCACCAGAAAAATACCAGTTACACAAAGCCCCATTTATTCATATTGAACAAAGGGATGAACAGCGGTAAGCCACAAAAAGAGCCTTTTACAAACAGTTTTGTGGTCATTTTTCAAAATGAAGAAGATTGTGAAAGTATCTATTTTGTGGCTTACAGCTTATGGAAAACCAAGTTTTGGCATCCATTTTTAGTGGGTTCGGTTATTCCGTTTTTACGCCTTCCGAATTTTTCAAAAGAATTCAATATAAAAGCCAGTTTGATGATGCAAGAACACGAAGAACATCAAAAAAATATTGCAGCTCTCCAGCTTTTAGAGAAAAAAGAAAAGCAATTTCACGAGAACATCAATCTTATCAACGATTTGAGAAGAGTAATTCTATATCGCTATTCTAAAAGATAAATCAATTTCTAACTTTAATTTTTCACTTATGAAACTATTTATTTTGTACCAAACCGACAATTGGAAGTCCAAAGCATCAAGAGTATGTTTCGGAGTTTTCGACACCAGAGCCAAAGCCATTGACAGCGCAAAATGGCAGGAACTATACAGCTATAATTCTGAAGTGGTAGTTTTAGAGGTAACGCTTAATTTATTTGAAGAAGTTTAAACGTAAATTTTTATTATTTGTATTGTTAAATTTTTTAATTTAGTCGTAACTTGTTAATTATCAATATGTAATTTTCTTTAATCCTTAATTTTTAAACTATGAATTTAGCTAAAGCGTTTTCTAACAATGATGTTGTTCTTTTAGTTTGGACATATGAGCATCAAATTCCAGATTGTCTTGGTTTCTGTATTGAAAGAAGAAATATTCAAACAAATCATGTAACTACGTTACAAAATATGCTTGGTTTTAAAAAGGGAAAAATAGGAGTTCGCGAATTTAAAGACACCAATATATGGCCAATACAAAAATTTAATTGGAGAGATTTTAGTGCAGAAAGTGGACAAACATATGTTTATACAATAACTCCTATGATTGGTTTACCAGATAATTTAAATCCTAAAAATGAATTATCTATTACAACTAATAATGTAAAATTGAGTCCAGGTGAAGGGAAGATCAAAGCATATTTTAATCGAGGCATATTATCCACTCAATTTTTAGCAAGTGAAATCCCTAAAGATCAAAAAGGAACTCCAAATTATAGTATATTACTAGAAAGAATAAAACAACCAGGTGATACACTAAGAAATAGTCTTACTGACGAACTCAAAGACGCACTTTTAAATTTATTTAATAGGGCTTTAAAAGAGGGAGGAGAATGTTATTGTGCATTATACGAGTTGAACGATCCTGAATTAATTTCAAAAATTTTAGAACTAAAAAACAAAGTTCATATTATTTTGTCAAACACTGGAGAATCAGACTCTACTAATCAAGTTTCAAGAGCAACATTACACGCAGCTAAGTTAGACATTGTTGATAGAATGGTAGGTGCTAATCATATTGGACATAACAAATTTGTAATTTATGTTGATAAAAATGGTAATCCTAAATCAATTCTCTCAGGAAGTACAAATTGGACAACTACTGGTTTGTGTGCTCAATCAAATAATGCCATTATAATAGAATCAGATGAAGTAGCTACACATTATATGGATTACTGGAAAAGAATGAAAATTGATGGTGCAGATCAAGGGCAGCAATTTAGAAAGGACAACAATAAGGTTAGAACAGCTAATGTAGATAATGCAAAAGTAGATATTTGGTTTTCTCCAAATACGAAAGCAGAAAATAAAACACCAACCTCACCAGCACCAGAAGATTTAAAATCAGTTTTTTCATTAATGAATGGTGCTCAAAAATCAATTCTATTTCTTGCATTTCAACCTGGAAATCCTAGTATTATTGAACAAGCGGCAAATATTCAAATTAATAACCCTAATTTATTTATCAGAGGTGCTGCAACAGATTTGGAATCAGTAAACTCAAATAATGTAACATTGTTTCATCGTGGAATAAATGACCCAGTAATTGTCGGAGCACAAGAACTTAAGGATGATTTTGCTTATTGGATGGCAGAGCTATTAAAATCATCTCCTAATGCTCATGCAATTATTCATGATAAGATTGTGGTTATTGATGCATTTACCCCAAACTGCTGTGTTATTGTTGGAAGTCACAATTTAGGATATAGAGCATCTTACAACAACGACGAAAATATGTTAATAATTAAAGGTGATATTGAATTAGCGACTAGTTATGCAACACACATTTTAGATATTTATGACCACTATAGATGGCGATATCATATGAGTAAAACTCGTAATGCAGAAAATAAATTTAAAGGTTTAAATTCTTCTCCAGAATGGCAAAATCCATATTTTAATGAATCAAGAGGTGAATCAATCGATAGAAGATTTTGGATTTGATTTTTCTAATAAAAAAAGCCAGGTCTCACGACTTGGCTTTCATTTTGTTTAACCCAAAGGTCACCACAACTAGAGTTAAACTATTTTTTGTGCTTCTTAATCAAAAGTTTGAGTACCAAAGATATTGTAAAACTGACTATTGCCCCAAGTGTGGCTAAAACTATAGTTTTCAAAACATCTTCCGAATGTAAATTCGGCAAAACACTCAAAAAAGTACCACCAGCGGTACCCATTACAGTTGAATTACTGTGTTCCATCTACTTTTTCGGTTGTCAATTGGCTAACTGCTGAAATAACACCTCCAGCAACTGCCAAATAACCTGCTATCGATGTAAGGACAACTGGCAAAGCAACTGGCGCAGCCAAAACAGTTCCGCCAACGGCGACCAATGCCAAACCAATATTTCGAAGCACTTTGAAAAATTTTGGAGTCGGAGCTTTCGCTCTTTTTATTGCATTCATAAATTCATTTTTTTGTCATTCCCATTTGAGAATCTGATTGAACAATCAATTCAACACTTTCATTATTGCTCAAAGCTTTATAAACCAAAGCTTTTAATTTGGCAAAAGCTTTTCGAGACATCAAACCTAATCCTGGTCCTGAAAGTTTCGTTACTGGAGCAATACAACCTTTCAATTCTCGCAAAGCATTATTGGCGGGATGAAACAAAATCAAACTTCTGTTTTTTACATTAATAATTTCCAAATGCCATTGAAATTTCTTGCTGTAGCGCTTTTTTATAAAATATTTCCCTTCCGGAATGCAGGAAACTTTCGTTTCGTTGTTTTTCCAAGGCAATTCAATCGTATTACAGATGAATTTACCCTCGCATTCGAGTTTACCATTTATTCCATCGGGGAAATAAGTTCTAGTTATCGAAATAACCATTATACACCGCTATCTACTTTCACAATCGATAATGGATTGTAAGAGCCGTTTTTCAACGCATACATTTGACCATTTACCTCTTGGTAAAATTCCAGACCCAAAGCCAAAAACAATGGTTTTGTACTGGCTGGAGTAACAGGATTCGAATGATTAATTGCTACTGTTGGATTAATGTCCCAAGGCAAAATAGCCGTTTCTGAATTGAAAACCACGAAAGTTTCGGCTTCAAAATCAATTTCTGCTCCTGCCGAAATAATTTTGTAATGTGTGGTTCCACTCGGTGCAGCAATCATATTCAATGGGATAAATGAAGCTAAATTAACAACGATATCACCCGTTACACGGTCAATGGTTGCCACAAAAGGAGCAAATAAACTCGTGCCCAATTTTCCACGAATGTTAAACTCAAAACCTGCTAAAAGTTCGGCTTCCCCATCAATTACGTTTCGTAATCCTCTAACACTTGTTGTGTCAGCTTGGATAACCTTAACCATATGCTGCGTCAAACGGCTTACCATTCTGCCATCGGCAGAATTAATTAAAACAGCTCTTAAAGCCGTTCTTAAAACCTTCCCAGCTTTTCCCGCTCTACCAAATTCAGAGCCATTCTCACGCGTTCTCTGAAAAGCAGGATCACTCGCAATCCTGCTCGCATCAATTCCGCCTTTTTCACGTGCCAGATGCCCGTCCTGGGTTTTGTAAAAAGTAATATCCCCGATAGTACCTTTCAATTTAATTATGCCTTTCTGTCTTGCCATAATTTCTAAAATTTAGATTAAACTTTACTCAAATCATCTTTCTGTTGCAACATCTTCCGATTGATTTCGAAGCAAATTTTAAGCTATTTTAGAACAATAAAAAGGGGAGGTGTGCGATATGTCCTAAAACGACACAAATGGCTTAATAGAGTATCAATAATCATTATTAACCGTCTTAAAATAATGATTAAATTGCACTAGTTTTTAAAAAGAGTAGCAAGCTATCAGAAGTATAGCATAGCCTACTCAAAGCTATAGATAGAGTATGAAAATTCAAATGAAGAGAATATGTATCTATCCAAAAGACATTGAACGCATCACAGGCAAAAGTTACAGACAAAGCACTAGAATGTTGCAAGCAGTCAGAAAGAGCCTGAACAAGCTTGAAAATGAGTTAGTAACCATTGAGGAGTTCTGCCAGTATGCAGGTTTGAAAATTGAACAAGTAGAACCGCTAATTTTTGGATGAAAAGAAGAAACCAAAAATAGAGAATATATTTCCCTAGAATACCCAACTAGTTTAATAACTAGTTCATTTTTTAGTATGAATTAATTGTACATACATTTGGTGAATACCTTATTAATCAGTAAATTTACACCATAAGATTTAGTGATATTTGTATCTGTTTAAAGGAGCAAAATCGAGACCCTTTTGTTTTAGACTAATATATTTTATTATATATCAGCGTATTAGAGATTAAGTTCTAATCCCTCATCGCCCACAAAACTTCTCAAATTTCTTGAGAAGTTTTTTTTTGCTCTATATTGAAAAAAATGTTTAGTGATACATTAGATCAGGAAAATATTCTGAGTCTAGATTTTTATTATTTTTGAATCAATTATCTATAAATTAAGTATATTTTAAAATGATTATAAACTCAATGCCATGAATTATACTCAAAACAGTTTAATGTATAAAAGAATACTTGAATATCCTATTGTTCGAAATATTACAGTGCTATTAACATCATAAGTATCATGCAACAAAAATTAAAATTAATTGTCAGCACACATTCGAGCACTCCTAAATATATGCAGGTTGCCGAATGTATTATGAATGATATACATTTAGGAATACTAGAAGCAGGACAACAAATACCTTCGATTAATGAATTAAGTCAGGCAAGTTCTCTGTCACGGGATACAATTCAAAAAGCCTATAAATATTTGCGCACTAAAAATTTAATCATTTCCGTTAAGGGAGTTGGGAATTTTATCAATAGAAACAGTTCTTCAGACAAGTTTAATATTTTTTTCCTGATTAACAAGCCAAGTTCTTACAAGATGGAAATTTGTAATACTTTTGTGGATACAATAGGTGCCAAAGGGAATATTTCTGTATCTTTTTATTATTGTGATGAAAATCTTTTTATAGATGCTTTAAAAAAGAACTTAGGCATGTTTGATTACTACGTAATTATGCCTCATTTTAAAAACGAAAGCAATAATCATGTCAGTTACACAGATAAAGCTTTCGAGGCTCTCCAAAATATGCCCAAAGACAAACTTATTTTACTGGATACCGTAAAAGAGGGAATCACTGGGAATTATGGTGCAGTATGCCAAGACTTTAAAAATGATATTTTCCATGCATTAGAACAAGCGGCAGATAAACTCAAAAAGTATGAAAAAATCATTTTAATATATCCAGATAATGCCGTGTTTCCATACCCACAGCTTATTATGACTGGATTTGAAGCATTCTGCATTTCTTATGATTTTAATTTTGAAGTAATAAACGATATTAATGACTGTCTAAAATTCGAAAGTAAAGATGCCTACATTGTAATCGAGGAGTCTGATTTGGTCTATTTAGTCCAGCAAATCAAATCCAAAAATCTAGTATTAGGAAAGGATATAGGCGTGATTTCATATAATGAGACTCCGCTTAAATCATTACTTGATATAACAGTTATTAGTACTGACTTTAAAGCTATGGGGGTTCTTGCCGCAGGTTTGGTATTATCAAACAAAAAAGAAATAATCAAAAATGAATTTAAATATATTGAACGTAGTTCTTTATAACTCCACTAGAATATGAGAATTAAGAATAACTCTGTTAAAAAACGGTATTGGAATACAAATAATAATGGTTTAATTAATCAAGCTTAGAGTTTTTTTTCATATCAAAAGTTTCTGATTTACAATTGCGCTTAGATTACAAATACGATTCCGGTAGTATATACTATTTTAACTATATTTGTTTTCCTTAAAATCATCTGATTGTGTCCCAAATAAATAAACTAAAAATATTCAATGATCCCATTTATGGGTTTATTACCATTCCTAATGCTTTAATCTACGATTTAGTACAACATCCTTATTTCCAACGCTTGAGGCGTATTTCGCAAATGGGATTGTCTTATTTAGTATATCCCGGAGCAAACCATACTCGTTTCCATCATGCTTTAGGATGTATGCATTTAATGCAAAAGGCTGTTGAAGTACTGCGTTTTAAAGAAGTAAAGATCAGTCCTGAAGAAGAAAATGCCCTATACATCGCAATATTACTGCATGATATAGGTCATGGCCCCTTTTCACACGCTATGGAAAGCAGTATTGTGGAAGATGTTCATCACGAAGAAATTTCATTACTATTAATGAATGAACTCAATATAGAATTTAATGGTCAATTGAGTCTTGCCATTCAAGTTTTCAAGGGAGAATATCATCGAAAATTCATGCTTCAATTGATTTCAAGCCAGCTTGATATGGATCGTATGGATTATTTAAAGAGAGATAGTTTTTATTCCGGAGTTTCTGAAGGGAATGTCAATTCTGAAAGATTGATTCAGATGATGAATGTTGTAGATGATGTATTGGTCATCGAAGAAAAGGGAATTTATTCGGTTGAGAAGTTTTTGATGTCAAGACGATTGATGTATTGGCAAGTATATTTGCATAAAACTAGTTTGGTAGCCGAGCTAATTTTGACTAAAACTCTAAAACGTGCCAAAGAATTAACCGAAAGAGGAATTATTTTGCCTTGCAGTGCCCCTTTATTGTTTTTTATGCAAAACAAAGTAACCTTAGAAACCTTTGACCAAAAAACAGTAAAACTATTTACAAAGCTAGATGATTTTGATATTATTAGCGCCTTAAAAGCTTGGGAAAATTATGATGATTTTATTCTTTCTTCGTTGAGTAAAATGATTATTAACAGAGACTTATTAAAAATAAAGCTAACTAATGATAAGGTTTCCTTAGAAGAATTACAAATACAAAAAGAACGTTTTTCCATTCAAAATAAAATCTCCTTAGCCGAATCCAATTATTTCATATTCAAAGGAAAAATAAAAAGCCAAGCTTATAGCAAAGTAGCTGAACCCATACGAATATTAAATAAAGATGCAACTATTGAAGATGTTGTTGAGGCCTCAGACCAACTGAATTTGAAGTCATTATCAAGGTTGGTAACCAAGTATTATATTTGTTTTCCAAAACAACTGCTTTTAAATTAACATTTAAAACCTATTTTTTATATTTTTGTCGCCATGAATCAAGCCAATCTATTTTTATTATATAGTGTGAGAACTAACTTTTAGTATGTTCCATCTTATACTTTTTAAAAATACAATACAATAAGATGAAATTTACAGCTGAACAAATAGCGGGGATATTAGAAGGAGAGATTGTTGGTAATGCCAATGTTGAAGTATGTCGCTTATCTAAAATTGAAGAGGGAACTGAGGGCTCGCTTACATTTTTATCCAATCCAAAATATACAAACTTTATATATACTACAAAAGCATCAATTACAATTGTTAATGACACTTTTGTTCCTGAAACCCCAATAAACACAACACTTATAAAAGTAAGTGATGCCTATAAAGCATTTTCAAAATTGCTTGAATTTTATAATCAGGTGAAATTAAACAAAAGCGGTATTGAAACTCCTTCCTTTATTTCCCAAAGTGCCTCTTATGGTGAAAACCTATATTTAGGAAGCTTTAGTTATATAAGTGACAATGTAACACTAGGAGATAACGTAAAAATATATCCGGGAAGTTTTATTGGAGACAATGTGACTATTGGACATAATGTAATTATTTTTGCTGGCTCTAAAATTTATTCCGAAACAGTAATTGGAAATAATTGCACTATTCACTCGGGGGCAATTATTGGTGCTGATGGTTTTGGTTATGCTCCAAATGAAGACGGAACTTATGATAAAATTCCGCAAATTGGAAATGTAATTATTGAAGATAATGTTGATATTGGTGCCAATTCCACTATCGATAGAGCAACATTAGGATCAACCATTATAAGATCTGGAGTAAAACTAGACAATCAAGTACAAATTGCTCATAATGTAGAAATTGGAAAAAATACAGTTATCGCCGCTCAATCAGGGATTGCGGGTTCTACTAAACTTGGAGAAAACTGTATGATAGGAGGGCAAGTAGGTATTGTAGGTCATTTAACAATAGGTAATAATGTCCGTATTCAGGCTCAATCTGGAGTTGGACGAAATATAAAAGACAACGAAGTTCTTCAGGGCAGTCCAACTTTTGGATATTCTGATTTTAGTAAATCGTATGTTCATTTTAAGAATTTACCAAAAATGGTAAAAGAAATAGAAGAGTTAAAAAAACAAATATTAAACCAAAAAAATGGAAACAATGGTTAAACAGAAGACCATCAAAACAGAAATTTCGCTAACAGGAGTTGGATTGCATACTGGAAAAGAGGTAAAAATGACTTTTAAGCCTGCTCCAGTAAATAATGGATTTACATTTGTTCGTGTTGATCTTGAAGGTCATCCTGTTATTGAAGCTGATGCTAATTATGTAGTTAATACACAACGTGGTACTAATTTAGAAAAATTGGGTGTCAAAATTCAAACACCTGAACATGTTTTGGCAGCCTTGATGGGTTCTGATTTAGATAACATTATTATCGAATTAGATGCTTCTGAACTTCCAATTATGGATGGTTCTTCAAAGTTTTTCATGGAAGCAATTGAAGAAGCAGGTATTCAAGAACAAGAATTAAACCGTAATATATATGTAGTAAAAGAAGTAATTTCTTTTACAGATGAAGCTTCTGGAAGTGAAATTATGGTAATGCCAAGCGATCATTACAGTGTAACAACTATGGTTGATTTTGGTACAAAAATATTAGGCACTCAAAATGCTACCTTAAAAACTATCAATGATTTCAAAAATGAAATTTCTAATGCAAGAACATTTAGTTTTTTACATGAATTAGAAGCATTACTAGAAAATGGATTAATCAAAGGAGGAGATTTAAATAATGCTATTGTATATGTAGACAAAGATATTTCTGAATCTACAATGGAAAGCTTGAAAAAGGCTTTTGGCAAAGACGAAATTACTGTAAAGCCAAATGGTATCTTGGATAATCTTACTTTGCATTATCCAAATGAAGCTGCAAGACATAAATTATTAGATGTAATTGGTGATTTGGCCTTAATTGGAACTAAAATTCAAGGAAAGATTATTGCAAATAAGCCAGGGCATTTTGTAAACACCCAGTTTGCAAAAAAAATGTCAAAAATCATCAAAAACGAACAAAGAAATTATGTTCCTACTTATGATTTGAATCAAGAACCATTAATGGATATCCATAAAATTATGGCTATGTTACCGCATAGACCTCCATTTTTACTGATTGACAGAATTATCGAAATGTCTGACAGCCATGTTGTAGGAATGAAAAACGTGACAATGAATGAAAGTTTCTTTGTTGGACATTTTCCTAATGCTCCTGTAATGCCTGGAGTTCTGATTGTTGAAGCAATGGCTCAAACAGGTGGAATCTTAGTTTTAAGCACAGTTCCAGATCCTGAAAATTATTTGACCTTTTTCATGAAAATTGACAATGTAAAATTCAAGCAAAAAGTATTGCCTGGTGATACGCTTATTTTTAAATGTGATTTAATAACTCCAATACGCAGAGGTATTTGTCACATGCAGGCAAACGCTTATGCAAATGGACGATTAGTTGCTCAAGCTGAATTAATGGCTCAAATTGCCAGAAAACAATAATTTAATGTTGATTTGGTTAGTCGTTTTATCCGATTAATCAATTTAACAGTTTAACGATTAAACGAAATATATGAATCAACCGTTAGCATACGTTCATCCAGGTGCAAAAATCGCCAAAAATGTTGTAATTGAACCTTTTACAACAATACATAATAATGTTATTATCGGAGATGGAACTTGGATAGGTTCTAATGTGACTATAATGGAAGGTGCCCGAATTGGTAAAAATTGCAACATTTTTCCAGGAGCAGTAATTGCAGCCGTACCACAGGATTTAAAATTTGGTGGAGAAGATTCTCTAGCCATTATTGGAGACAACTGCACAATTAGAGAATGTGTTACTATTAATAGAGGAACTATAGCTTCAGGGCAAACCACAATCGGAAATAATTGCTTGATTATGGCAGCAGCTCATATTGCCCACGATTGTCATGTAGGCGATAACGCAATCATTGTAAACGGTGTTTTGCTAGGAGGTCACGTAACTATTGGCAATTATGCGGTTATTGGCGGTTTATCTGCTGTGCATCAATTTATAAGCGTTGGAGATCATGCAATGATTTCTGGAGGCTCTTTATTGAGAAAAGACGTTCCACCTTATACTAAAGCTGCAAAAGAACCTTTATCTTATGTAGGAATCAATTCTATTGGTTTGAGAAGAAGAGGATTTTCTACAGAAAAAATTAGAGAAATTCAGGATATCTACCGAATTCTTTATCAAAAAAACTACAATACTACTCAAGCAATTGGTATTATTGAAGCTGAAATGGAAGCAACAACAGAGCGTGATGAAATATTAGACTTTATTCGAAATTCTTCTCGCGGTGTTATGAAAGGCTATACAGGAAATTATTAAAAATAAGTCGGTTAATCGTTTATTTATTAAATTGTTTAATCGATCAAATAAATAAACGGTTAAACAAATAAACGAATCAACAAATAAACAAAAAAATGGCATCTACATCAGATATTAAAAACGGATTGTGTATCAAATATAACAATGATATTTATAAAATCATTGAATTTCTTCATGTGAAACCAGGTAAAGGACCTGCATTTGTCAGAACAAAATTAAGAAGTTTGAGTAATGGAAAAGTATTAGATAATACATTTTCTGCTGGACATAAAATTGAAGAAGTAAGAGTTGAAAATCACAAATTTCAATTTTTGTACCCTGAAGGTGATTTATTCCACTTTATGAATGTTGAGACTTTCGAACAAATTTCTTTAAATAAAAACATTCTTGATTCTCCAGATTTATTAAAAGAAGGTGAAAATGTAATGGTAAGTATCAATACTGAGACAGATTTACCTCTTTCTGTAGATATGCCAGCATCTGTAATCCTTGAAGTTACTTATGCAGAACCAGGTATAAAAGGAAACACAGCTACAAATGCAACTAAATCAGCTACTGTTGAAACTGGAGCTAGTGTAAATGTTCCTTTATTTATTAATGAGGGAGATAAAATTAAAATTGATACTGCGTCAGGTTCCTATATGGAACGTGTTAAAGCATAGTTTTTCCAAAATCCGGATTCAGTTGTTTAAACTAAATCCGGTTTTTTTAAATACAGAATATTAAATTATGAAATTCCCAAAAGTTTATTCTCTACAACATATTGCAAATTTGCTTGAATGTGAATTTGTAGGTGATGCTTTGTTCCCTGTTCATGGCATGAATGAAATTCATGTTGTAGAATCTGGAGATATCGTTTTTGTAGATCATCCCAAATATTACGATAAAGCATTAAATTCCGCTGCTACTATTGTTTTAATAAACAAAAAAGTAGAATGTCCAGAAGGTAAAGCATTATTGATTTCTACTGATCCTTTTAGAGATTTCAATGTTTTAACAAAGCATTTTAAACCTTTTGAACAAGCAAGCGCAATAATTTCTCCTTCTTCAAAAATAGGAAAAGGAACTATTATTCAGCCAAATGCTTTCATTGGTAACAATGTAGTTATTGGAGAAAATTGTTTGATACATGCTAATGTTACCATATATGACCACACTATTATTGGTGATAATGTGATTATTCATTCAGGGACTGTTCTTGGGGCTGATGCTTTTTATTATAAAAAAAGAGCAGAAGGTTTTGATCAATTATTATCAGGTGGCAGAGTTGTAATAAAAGACAATGTTGGAATTGGAGCCCTTTGCACCATTGACAAAGGAGTTACAGGGGATACAACTATTGGTGAAGGCACAAAAATTGATAATCAAGTGCATGTTGGCCACGATACAATTATTGGTAAAAAATGCTTAATCGCTTCTCAAACAGGTATTGCTGGTTGCGTTATTATTGAAGATGAAGTTACAATTTGGGGACAAGTTGGTACTACAAGCGGTATTACCATAGGCGCCAATGCTGTTATTATGGGACAAACAGGTGTAACAAAATCAATAGAAGGCGGAAAAAGTTATTTCGGTACGCCAATTCAAGAGTCAAGAGAAAAATTAAAGCAATTAGCAAATATTAAGAAGATTCCTGAAATTTTAAATAAATTGAAATAATTATGTCTGCTAAAGAAATTGTAAAAAGTTTTTATAAATCAGATGCCTTCATTAACACTGCGATAATGAAAGAGTATCTGCATCCTGAGTGTATTTTGGATTGGAATAGCAGCAAAGGATTTATTCAAATGGATTATGAAGCATTAATAAATTTGACTAATGAAATCAGCAGGGCTTATGTGCGAACTAAAGCAAGAATTAGTCATATTATAGAAGAAGGAAATATAGTTTCTGTTCGTTTTTCACATTATGTAAAAACGATAGAAAACCCCAGAGAGGAAATGTTTTTGGCTCATATTATGATTATATGGGAAATAAAAGATAATAAATTATACAGAGGATATCAAATGAGTCAAGTTTCGTAATTATTTTTATTATAAAAAGTATAAAATAATTGCAAAAGACTTACTTTTGCGAAACAATTTTAAAAACTACATAAAAAATATATCATGAGTGTTTTAGTTAATAAAGATTCAAAAATAATTGTTCAAGGATTTACAGGAAGCGAAGGAACATTCCACGCAACTCAAATGATTGAATACGGTACAAATGTTGTTGGTGGTGTTACTCCTGGAAAAGGTGGAACTACACATTTGGACCTTCCAGTTTTCAATACAGTAAAAGATGCAGTTTTGCAAGCTGGAGCTGATACTACAATTATTTTTGTACCGCCTGCTTTTGCTGCAGATGCAATTATGGAAGCTGCAGATGCAGGAATAAAAGTAATCATTGCAATTACAGAAGGAATTCCAGTTGCTGATATGATTAAAGCAAATAGCTATGTTAAAGAAAGAAACGCTAGATTAATCGGACCAAACTGCCCAGGTGTTATTACTCCAGGTGAAGCTAAAGTTGGAATTATGCCAGGTTTCGTTTTCAAAAAAGGAACTGTTGGAATCGTTTCAAAATCTGGAACTTTAACTTACGAAGCTGCTGATCAAGTTGTAAAACAAGGATTAGGAATAACAACTGCTATCGGTATTGGTGGAGACCCAATCATTGGAACAACTACTAAAGAAGCTGTTGAATTGTTAATGAACGATCCAGAAACTGAATGTATCGTAATGATTGGTGAAATTGGAGGTCAATTAGAAGCTGATGCTGCTAAATGGATCAAAGCCGATGGAAACCGTAAACCAGTTGTAGGTTTCATCGCAGGAGTTACAGCTCCAGCAGGACGTACAATGGGACATGCAGGTGCAATTGTTGGAGGTTCTGATGATACAGCTGAAGCTAAAAAACAAATCATGAGAGAAAACGGAATTCACGTTGTTGACTCTCCTGCTGAAATTGGAAAGAAAGTAAAAGAAGTATTGGGTTAATATTCAGTATTTTAAAAATACAATACCAAAATGCCTCACGATTTTGTGAGGCATTTTTTTAATTATAAAAAATATGTACAAAGAATTAGAAAAGTTTACGGTAAAAGGGAATTTTACGTTTACACAGGAGGATAATTTAGAAGCAGTTTGTAATGCTTCAGAAGCAGGAAGCGGAGTTTTTGTTGTTTACGCTGTTGCAAATGATGCTAAAGAATTAATCATGGTTGGTTCTACAGGAACAGTTCAAAATGACGGAACGTTAAAAAGCAAAAATGGTGGTTTACATGATAAAATTGTAAATGGTCATCAATTTGCTAAAACTGGAAGAAAATATTCTTGGCCAGCACAAATGAAAAAAGAAAGTATTGATACATTGGAAGTTTTTTGGTATGAAACTTTTAATGATACAGCAAAAGCAATTCCAACTAGTGTTGAAGGACAAGTTTTGCAAAACTTCCTAGATGAAAACGGTAAATTGCCGAGATGGAATGTAGCTTTTTAATACATTTCTAATCAAACAAAAAATGCTTTACATTCCTGTAAAGCATTTTTTGTTTGATTATGTTTTAAAATAAAAGGTTTATTTTTCTTTAAAATCAACGGATAAAGAATTCACACAATACCGTTGTCCTGTTTTTGTTGGGCCATCTTCAAAAACATGGCCTAAATGGCCTCCGCAGTTTGCACATACAATTTCGGTTCGCGTCATTCCATGTGTTCCATCATGTATATATTCTACTTTTCCCGGAATTGATTCGTCAAATGATGGCCAGCCACAATGGGCATCAAACTTAGAATTACTTTCGAACAGGGGAGTACCACAACCACCACAACAATAATGACCATTTTCAAAATGCAAATTATATTTTCCTGTATGCGGATATTCGGTTCCTTTTTGACGAAGAATTCTATAGCGTTCAGTTCCTAATTCTTCTTCCCATTCTTTTTCTGATTTTATAAAAGGATAGTTCATAATTATTATTTTTTAATAAAATTAATTATTTTTTCAATCACTTGGTGATCTGCCAGTATTTTTCTGTGACCAAGTTTTTCAGTCAGCATTAATTCACCGTTTTTAAGATGCTGATGAATATTTATACCTGCTTTTACTGGAACTTCAGGATCATTTTTGTCATGAATAACCAAAGTAGGAATTAATGTTGTTTCCGCAGCTTTATAAGCACTGTAATCATTCATTTTTACTCCATATTTATGTTCAAAACGTTCACATAATAATTTGCTTATAATAGGTTTTAACCCCAATTTAGCGACAAAATCATCAGTAATATCCTGTACTATATCACCGCTTCCTATAATAATAGCTTTTTCGACCTTTAAGCCTTCTTTTATTGCATTCATTACAGACATTCCTCCTAAAGAATGACCAATCGCAATTTCAAAAGGTCCAAACTGTTTGTCTATTTCAATAATTGAAGCAATAAAATCGACCATAATAGTCGAATTTCCAGGTGATTTTCCATGTGCAGGTGCATCAAAACTTACTGTTTGATACCCTAAATTAATCATTTCTTTAGCAATCTTGCACAATTGTGTTCCTCTCCCTGACCATCCATGAACCAAAAGCACTTTTTTATTTACATCACTTTTACCATATTCATAAACGTTAATTTTTCTATCTATTGCCGGAATCGCAATCATTTGCTGAATGCTTTTTTCGTTCATTTCAATTTCTCGTTTTGGAATCTTATGTTTTATTGGGGTAACAAACAATTTTGATGCGTAGATAGTAGCCAATTTTGGCGATATAAAGGCAATAACCTTACTAGATAGTATTATAATTTTGGGAATTTTTAAAGGTTTAGTATGATTTGATACGTTTTTTGCCATATTGATAAAATTATTAGATGTCTTAAAATATTAACTTTTTTTAACTAAATTTAAAAAAGACAAAAGTACTATAAATTTAATGTTAATATAATTTAGTTTCTTGCTATAAAGTTTACATTTATCTAAATTTAGTAAGCTATTGAAAAGTATGAAAGCATCATATTAAGAAAATTAAAATAAATAATTCATGGAAATACTTCACATTGGGGCAGAATGTTACCCAGTAGCAAAAGTGGGGGGATTAGCCGATGTAATTGGAGCATTGCCAAAGTATCAAAACAATGCAGAAAATAATGTTAGCGTGGTTATTCCGTGTTATCAGACAGCATTTAGATTAGATAATCATTTTGATTGTATTCATTGGGGAAAATTAAAATTAGGAAATTTCAACTTTCCTTATAGCGTACTGAAAGAAACATCGAATAAGCTGGGATTTAATCTCTATTTAATTGAAATTCCCGAGCTCTTTGACAGACCTAATATTTACAGCTATCGAGATGATATAGAGCGTTTTTTATCTTTTCAAATCGCAACATTAGACTGGATTACTGGATTAAGTACATTGCCCGATATTATTCATTGCCATGATCATCATACAGGATTAATTCCTTTTATGAAAAAATATTGTCCTAAGTATGAAAAATTAAAAAATGTTCCAACGATTATTACCATTCACAATGGATTGTATCAAGGAATATTTACATTCAATAAATTATATTATTTACCTGAATTTGATTTAGTTCACATAAAAGAATTGGAATGGAATAATTGTATTAACTCATTAGCGGCGGCGATAAAATGCGCTGATGAAATCACGACAGTTTCAACAAGTTATCTTAATGAAATAAATCATTCTGATAATGGACTTGAAACATTATTTCAACGGGTAAGGCACAAATCAAGGGGAATTCTTAATGGAATTGATTTAGATGTTTGGGATCCAAGTAAAGATCCAATGCTCGAAACGAATTATTCGATTGATAGCATTAATGAAGGAAAACAAAAAAACAAAGAGCAATTGTGTATGCTTTTTGGCATGAATCCAGCAAAACCGCTTTTTAGTTTTATTGGACGATTATATAATGAAAAAGGAGCCGATTTGTTATACAAAGTTGTAACATCTGCTATGACAGCATACAATGATGAAATTAATTTCTTAATTTTAGGATATGGAGACGTCGAAATAGAAAATCAGCTTAAACAATTACTTGAAGTATACAAGGGGAACTATCATGTTCATATTGGTTATGATGAAGAATTAGCTCATAAAACGTATGCAGGTTCTGATTTTATTTTAATCCCATCACGCATAGAGCCTTGTGGTTTAAACCAAATGTATGCAATGCGTTATGGAACAGTTCCTATAGTAAGAAGAACTGGAGGATTGAAAGATACTATTATTGATTTTGAGGATAATGGAAATGGAATTTGTCATGATCAGGCAACTGTAGAAGACATTTGTGATGCCATACAGAGAGCTGTTGATTTATATTCAGATAAAGATACAATCGAACAAATTAGAACAAAAGGAATGAATACAGACCATTCTTGGGAACACGTAAGCCAGGAATATATAGAATTATATAATTTAATTATTGGAAAAAGACATGAAAGCTAAAAAGAAAAATGTTATTGCTATTATTTTAGGAGGTGGTCAGGGTTCAAGATTATTCCCATTAACCGCCAGAAGATCAAAACCCGCCGTGCCGATTGGAGGAAAATATAGGTTAGTGGACATTCCAATTTCGAATTGTATTAATTCTGATATTTATAAAATGTTTGTATTGACTCAATTCAATTCAGCTTCTTTAAATGCGCATATTAAAAACACTTATAATTTTGGCTTTTTCAGTGATGCATTTGTTGATATTTTAGCTGCTGAACAAACGCCAGACAACCCAACATGGTTTCAGGGAACGGCAGATGCAGTAAGACAATGTATGCCGCACTTTTTAAATCATGATTTTGATTATGCGCTAATATTATCTGGCGACCAATTATATCAGATGGATTTTAACGAAATGATTGAAGCCCATATTGAGGCCGAAGCCGATATCACTATCGCGACATTGCCCGTTAATGACAAAGATGCTCCTGAATTTGGTATATTGAAAACTAATTCTGAAAGCTGTATCGAATCTTTTATAGAAAAACCTGCAAAAGAATTATTGCCTGATTGGACATCAGAAGTAAGTGACGAGATGAAAAGTCAAGGAAAACACTATCTAGCTTCTATGGGAATTTATATTTTTAATAGAAAATTATTAGTCGAATTGATGTCTGACACAGAAACCAAAGATTTTGGAAAAGAAATCATTCCTCAAGCTGTCGGAAATAAAAAACTGCTAAGTTATCAATATGAGGGCTATTGGACTGATATAGGTAATATCGATTCCTTTTTTGAAGCTAATATTGGATTAACAGACGATATTCCTAAATTTAATCTGTTTGACAATGACAATAAAATCTATACTAGACCACGTTTATTATCTCCGTCAAAGTTTCATAACACACTAGTTGAAAGGTCTTTAATCTCAGAAGGCTGTATTATTCATGCCAAAGAAATTACCAAATCGGTTATAGGCAACCGCTCTCGCATAGGAGAAGGAACAGTAATTCAGCACAGCTATGTAATGGGTAATGATTTATATCAAAGTATTGAAGATATTAATGAAAACATAAAGAACAATATTCCATTAATTGGCATAGGTGAAGGATGTTTTATTCATAATGCGATTGTAGATAAAAACTGTAGAATTGGTAGTGATGTTTATATAAAAGGAGGCATACATTTAGACGATACGGTAAATGAATTATATTGTGTAAAAGAAGGTATTGTAGTAATCCGGAAAGGAGCGATAATTCCAGATAATTTTACTGTCAAATAAATTACATCTTTAAAAAAAGTATATTTAAGTAGCTAATACACCAGACAGATAGTGCAATTCATTGCACTATCTGTCTGGTGTAATTAGCAATTAGAAGTTTTTAGAACTATATAAAACACGATTTTTTTTAAGAATCAATCCAAAATTTTTCAATTGATTTGATTAGTTTGCTAAAAAAAGAAATAATTGAGTTCTGACGTAAAACGAACACAGTTATTTTTAAAAGTCAATTATTTCTTTTTGTAATAATGCAAAAAAAATAGAACCCAATACCCTAATTTGATTTATTATTCATAACAAATAATGGGTAATGAATCAAATTAATAGATTATTTGTATTTCTCAAAATTAGTTTCTATAAACCTTTAATATTTACTAATTTTCATATTCAATTTAACTAATACTATGCAAAATCAAACCCGTATAATTATAGAAAATGTTTTACCGCAGCTTAATAGCGGCAACTTTGCAATTAAAAGGATTGTAGGTCAAAAAGTTATTGCAACAGCCGAAGTTTTTTCGGATGGACATGATGTTATAGAATGCTGCATAAAATTCAAACACGAACTCGATACTAATTGGCAAGAAGTTCGAATGGCACATACTCAAAATGATGAATGGGTTGCCGAATTTCAAGTCGATAAGCAAGGGAAATACACTTATTTTGTTGAAGGATGGGTCGATTATGCCTTGAATTGGCAACATGGTACCGAACGCAAGATTAATGACAATCAATACGTAAAATCGGAATTATTGGAAGGTGCAGAATACATTCAGGCCATTCTTAATACTGTTGACGCTTCCGAAAATGAATATCTCAATCGATTAAATTATTTTTTTACAACGGAATCTGAATATGATAATGCTGTTAGAGAAGCAAAATCGGAAGAACTTACTAGAATTTTCAAAAAATACCCAATACGCTTTTTAGAAAATAAATCGATTAATTTAGAAATATATGTAGATCGAAAAAAAGCGCTTTTCAGTACTTGGTATGAATTTTTTCCTCGTTCTACATCATCAGAAGATGGTAAACACGGTACTTTTAAAGATTGTGAAAGATTACTTCCCAGAGTTGCCGAAATGGGATTTGACACGCTTTATTTTCCTCCAATCCATCCGATTGGTGAAGTAAACAGAAAAGGGAAAAACAATGCTACAAATGCCGAATATGGTGATGTTGGCTCGCCTTGGGGAATTGGTTCTCATCATGGTGGACACAAATCTACGCATCCAGAATTGGGATCGATCGAAGATTTCAAAGAATTGGTACAAAAAGCTAAAGATTTAGGAATCGAAATCGCAATGGATTATGCCCTGCAGGCAGCTCCGGATCATCCTTACGTGAAAGATTTTCCGCAATGGTTCAAATGGAGACCAGACGGAACGGTGCAATATGCAGAAAACCCTCCTAAAAAATATCAGGATATTCAGCCTATTTATTTTGAAAGCTCCGATTGGAAAAATCTATGGAAAGAACTTCTGGATGTCGCTTTGTTCTGGATTGAGGAGTGTGATATTCAAATTTTCAGAGTCGATAATCCGCATACCAAACCTTTTTATTTTTGGGGCTGGCTAATTGCTGAAATTAAAAAGAAACATCCCGATGTTTTGTTTTTAGCAGAAGCTTTTACTCGTCCGAAAATAATGAACGAATTGGCAAAACAAGGTTTCAGTCAATCATACACTTATTTTACATGGAGAAATAGCAAACAGGAATTAACCGAATATGTTGAAGAATTAACTCAAACGGAGCAAAAAGAATTTTACAGACCTAATTTCTGGCCCAATACGCCGGATATTAACCCTTTTGCTTTGCAAAATGGAAATGAATCGGTGCATTTGCAAAAATACTTTCTGGCAGCAACCTTAAGTTCTAATGTTGGAATTTATGGTCCCTTTTTTGAATACATGGTCAGTACGCCAATGGCTCCCGGAAAAGAAGAATATTTGCATTCTGAAAAATACCAATGTTACAAATGGGATTGGAACATTCAAAACAAACTTACCACGCTGATTACACGAATCAACGCCATTAGAAAAGAACATATTTCATTACAGCAAACTAACAATATTATTTTTTGCGAAACCAATAACGACCAAGTAATCGCTTATTATAAATTTGATGATGACAAACAGGATGAAACTTTGATGGTGGTTAACCTCGACTCACATCAAACGGGCAGAGCAATGATTAAACTTCCAGTTGGCAAAATCGGAACCAATAACATTCAAATTACGGATTTGATTACCGGAAATTCCTATTCATGGGACAATGAATGGAATTATGTAGAAATCCCTCCTGAATTGCCTTTTCATCTATTTAAAATAATTGATTTAATAGCTAATGGATAAAATTTCAGAGATTTTTCACAGTATGAAAGAAAGATTATCAAATCCATTGATATTTTCATTCTTAATTTCTTGGTTGGTTTATAATTGGAAGATTCCAGTTGCACTAATTTGGTTTGATGAAAACCAAATTAGTGCAACTGGATGTAAATCAATTTTTGAATTTATTGAATATGAATGGAGTAAAAATGGAAAAATTAAAGAACCTATTTTTGTCGCTTTTGGTTATACACTTTTGTTACCGGTAATTAAAAATCTAAATAGATTATTAAATTCTTTTGTTTATAAATACGCTGATATATTAGATTTTAAAATTTTAAAGAAAAGTAGTGTTAGTATTGAAAAACATTTAAAAATTAGAGATGCATATTTTTTAAGAACTCAAGAATTGGACAAAATATTTAAAGATGAAGATATATATATAGCCGAAAATAATCAGATAAGAAATGAATTAAGTATTGCGAAAGAAAATCAAAAAAATGCTGATATATTGAGAGTTGAATTAAATGATATCATTAATGGTATTAATGATATATCTTTTTTAAATGGTTTTTGGAATGTTACATATGTCTATAATCAAAATGATAGAAATAAAAAACAAACTGTTATTGAAAAAGTCGAGATAATAAGTGGAAGATATCAAATCGTATCAGAAAATAAAGTTGATCATATGTATGATATTAGAAATTTTTACTTAAACAAAAGAAACAAAACTTTGTTTTTTGTCAAATATCTTACAAATGAATACGCAAGAAAAATAGATGAAGAATTAGATAATGATGATTATATGAAAATATGTGAATTAAGATTTGTTAATGAAGATAAATTGTCAGGAGATGAAAATCGTTATGTTTCAGTTGTTTTTGAAAGAATATCTATGAAAACTATTGAAAATAAAATAATTAATTGATTATTTTATTTTCAATTAAAATATAATAATATACCATCGAATTTTAATAATTCGTAAAAAAGTAAAGCCATTAAACCATTAACTACCACAATTAAAATGAACAAAGTACAAACCTACTCGCTTTTTACAGATTTTGACATTGATTTATTCAAGGCCGGAAAACATTATAGACTTTACGAAAAATTAGGGGCACATCTTATTGAAGTTGATGGCGTAAAAGGAGTTTACTTTGCTGTATGGGCTCCATCGGCAAGAACGGTTTCGGTAGTTGGAGACTTTAATTATTGGATTCAAGGAGAGCATCCATTACAAGTGCGCTGGGATTCATCGGGCATTTGGGAAGGATTTATTCCCGGAATCGAACAAGGAACTACCTATAAATACAAAATACAGTCGAATAACGGCGGTATCATTACTGAAAAAGCTGATCCATTTGCTTTTTATTGCGAAAAACCTCCCCATACAGCTTCTGTCATTTGGGATCTTGATTACAAGTGGAAAGATAAAAAATGGATGCAAACCCGCAAAGAATATAATGATTTAGATAAACCTTATTCGGTTTATGAAGTCCATTTGGGTTCATGGAAAAGGCATGGTGAAGAAAATAGGTTTTTAACCTATTTAGAATATGCCGATGAGCTAGTAAAATACGTAAAAGAAACAGGTTTTACACATATAGAATTCATGCCAATTATGGAATATCCTTATGATCCTTCATGGGGTTATCAATTGGTAGGCTATTTTGCGCCAACATCCCGTTTTGGAACCCCTCAGGATTTTATGGTATTGGTAGATAAATTACACCAAGCAGGCATTGGAGTAATTTTGGATTGGGTCCCTTCACATTTTCCAGAAGATGCACATGGATTAGGTTTTTTTGATGGTTCTAATTTATTTGAACACCCAGACCGTAGAAAAGGATATCATCCAGACTGGAAAAGCTTAGTTTTTAATTATGGACGAAATGAAGTTCGTTCTTTTTTAATTAGTAATGCTTTGTTTTGGCTACAGCATTATCATATTGACGGTCTTAGAGTAGATGCGGTTGCTTCTATGCTTTACTTGGATTATTCCAGAGAAGAAGGCGAGTGGGAGCCTAATATTTATGGCGGAAGGGAAAACCTAGACACAATCAGCTTTTTAAAAGATTTCAACGAAGCAGTTTATACCAATTATGATGGGGTGCAGACAATCGCTGAAGAAAGTACTTCTTTTCCAATGGTTTCAAGACCTACATTTGCTGGAGGATTAGGTTTCGGAATGAAATGGATGATGGGCTGGATGCACGACACTTTAGAATATTTTCAAAAAGAAACAGTGTATAGAAAATATCATCAAAATGATTTGACTTTTTCCATGACCTATACTTATACAGAGAACTTCATGTTACCGCTTTCACATGATGAAGTAGTTTATGGTAAAAAATCTATTGCAGGAAGAATGCCTGGAGACGAATGGCAAAAATTTGCTAATCTGCGATTGCTTTATGGTTATATGTTTATGCATCCAGGTACTAAATTATTATTTATGGGATCTGAATTTGGCCAAAGCAGCGAATGGAATTTTCAAAGTAGCTTGGATTGGCATTTATTACAATATCCTTTTCATAATGGTATAAAATTAACCATTACAAAGCTTAATAAATTATATAAAACGGAACCTGCTTTACATGAAAAACAATTTAGTCCAGAAGGTTTTGAGTGGATTAACTATTCGGATCATGAGAATGCAGTGATGTCTTTTATTCGAAAAGGAAATAATCCAAAAGATGATTTGATTATTGTTATTAATTTTACTCAAGTTGTAAGAGAAAATTATCAAATAGGAATCCCGAAATCAGGAAAATTGATTGAAATATTCAATAGTGACGATACTGTTTTTGGAGGAAGTGGATTAAAAACCAATAAAAAATCAGCAATAGATAATAATCCATATGATGGAAAAGAATATTCAGCCTCAATAATGCTTCCGCCATTGGGAGTAATCGTTTTTAAGATAGATAATATTTAAATGTAAATCATTTAATGACCTGAATACAAAACAATAGTAATACAGTATTGAAAAATTAATACTGTGAATATTTCAATTTTCATTATACCAATTAAAAATTAAATAAATTAGCAGAATAAAAAAGACACATATGGCAGATTTAGCAAAGGGAAGCAAAAAATTATTAAACGCATGGGCATTTTACGATTGGGCAAATTCAGTTTACACACTTACAATTGCATCTGCAGTATTTCCAATATTTTATGATGCCTTATTTTCTGAAAGCAATCACTATATTGATGTATTTGGATTTCATTTAAAAAACTCAGCTTTAATTAGTTTTACCACGGCAGCTGCATTTTTAGTTATTAGTTTTATTTCTCCATTATTATCAGGAATTGCAGATTATGTTGGAAATAAAAAATCATTCATGAAATTTTTCTGCTATCTAGGAGCATTGTCCTGTATGGGATTATACTGGTTTAATCTTGAAAATATTTATTTAGGACTGGCATTTTATTTCTTCGGGTTGATAGGATATTGGGGAAGTTTAGTTTTTTACAATTCATATTTACCAGATATTGCTTTTGTAGAACAGCAAGATAAAATTAGTGCTAAGGGCTATTCTTTAGGATATGTAGGAAGCGTAATTCTATTGGTCATCAATTTAGCGATGATTATGAAACCAAAGCTTTTTGGAATTACAGGGACTGATGGTGAAGCAGCAATGAAAGCCATGCGTTATTCTTTTATTATGGTAGGCGTATGGTGGATTTTATTCAGTCAGTATACTTATTATTATTTACCAAAGGGAAGAAAACAAACAGAAGAAAAACTAACTAAATCCACAGTTTTTAATGGATTCAAAGAATTGAAAAAGGTTTGGTTGTTATTAAATGAAAATATTTCGTTAAGACGTTATTTGGGAGGTTTTTTTGTTTCAAGTATGGGAGTACAGACAGTTATGTTAGTTGCAACTTATTTTGGCGCGCAGGAAATTCAATGGTCATCGAAAGAAGAGAGCACAATAGGATTGATTATTTGCATTTTATTAATACAATTAGTAGCTATAATTGGAGCCCTTTTAACTTCAAGAGCTTCAGCAAAATTTGGAAATATTCCGACCTTAATTGTAATTAATAGTATTTGGGCTGTATTTTGTGGTGTTGCCGTTTTTATAACATTACCAATGCATTTTTATATTATGGCAACAGTTGCTGGATTTGTAATGGGAGGAATCCAGTCTTTGTCACGCTCAACCTATTCAAAATTATTGCCTGAGACGGAAGATACAACTTCATTCTTTAGTTTTTATGATGTTGCCGAGAAAATAGGAATCGTAATCGGAATGTGCGTTTATGGAATAATTGACCAAATTACAGGAAGTCCAAGACTAGCCATTGTGTTTTTAGCTGTATTCTTTGTAATAGCTGTATTGCTTTTGAATAGAGTTCCCAAAAATGAAGCTGTATCTAAATAAATATTTACATAGATTTGATTTTAACGACTAAGAGCGTAAAACAATAATTGTGTTTTTAAACACAATCAAAGTATAAAATCAGAGCAGATTAGTTTAAACTGTATTTACTAAAAATTACAGTATTCCAAAATTCCAATTCGCGAAAATTTACGTCCAATCCATCTTATGGCATTTAAAAGAAATTGAATGCCATTTTACAAAGCAAGTTACACATTTGCATTTTGCTGTAAAATAAAACAATCTTTTACGTACAATTTACCATCACTAAACTTCAAAAAGTATATTATTTAATCATTATTGATCTTTATTTACTTTTAAAGATAAAAAAACAAAAAAATAAGTATTTGTATTTCAGTAACTTATTAATTAATTTGATATTAATTACTCTTCTGTCTGTTTTTTTTTACAATAATTAAATAACAGTCAATTATATTTGCATCAAAATAGCTTTGTATTATTGGAAAATATTACAGCAATTTAGTCAAATAAATTTTAGTACTTTCTTCTTTTAAGTTAATGAAGCAAGGAGCTAAGATTACAATTTTTCTACAATTTCCAATTTAATATATGTTTATTTTATAAGATGTTTTTTTAACAAACCCATCAATTTACTATTTATAAAAAAATTTAACCAATTATGAAAAAAATCGTTTTTGCATTTCTGCTAATGACCGCTATGGCTCAAGGACAATCATTTAATTACGACAGATTATTCCTTGAAAGCGGAATAGGAGCAGGATTTCCATTGTCTCAATTTTCCCCTACTGGAAACAGTAACGGAACCATTTCATTAATACATTTTCAAGGAGCTTTGCGCTACATGTTCAACGAAAATATTGGATTAATGGGAAGTTTAAATTATGACCTTTTTAGAAATGATTTTAAACAAAAAAGTGAGCAAAAACTAGCTGGTTTAGAATTAGTTTATAATGTTGGTAAAGCTCTTAATTTGTCTGGAGATTCAGATAATTTTACAATGTTACTGCACGGAGGTGCAAATGCAGGTTCAATATCAAGTAAATATAATGATGGTGATTTTATTGGAGCTATTGTATTTGGTATTAAACCAGTATGGGCATTTAATGATAAGGTTTCATTTTTTGCTGATGTAACATACAAAAATATTCTTATACAAGATGTTTATTATAATGGACAAAATACAACTTATCCTAATCCAGGCAATTTTTCTAGCAGTCAAATTGGTTTAACTTTTGGAATTATAGCCTCTTTAGGAGAAAATCGTACAAATGCTGATTTTTTCCATATTAGATAATACAATACTTGCAATTGATACAAATAACTATGTTATTGTGGGCCAGAGTGCCTGACAACAAATAATTATTTACTTTAAGCATAAGCAGAAAGAGGCTAACTAAATAATTTTAGATAGCCTCTTTTTTTTCAAATGTCACGTCTTGAAATAGCGATGCAATTATATTTTTGAAATATCTCCAGAACCGCTAACTTTAGTGTCTTTTGATTGAGGGTTGCCTTTATAAGCAATATCTCCAGAACCAGAAACTCTAGCATATAAACTGTCACTGCAATTTACTTTCATATCTCCTGAGCCAGAAACTGTCAAATTAGCTTTCTTTGCAATTAAATTAACCGCATCAACATCACCTGAACCTGATGTTTTGGAAGTAAAGCTATCTGTATTTCCAGTCACAACAACATCTCCAGATCCACTAAGATTAGCTTCAAAATCTGTTGATTTAACATCCAGAGTCAAATCTCCTGAACCAGATAATTTGGCTTTAAAATTTGTTGCAACAATGGTGTTTTTAGATTTAACATCTCCTGAACCAGAAAGAGAAACCGCACTAATTTTTTCAAAAGGCACTGTTAATACAATATCTTCTTTGGTACTGATATTTATATTTTTCTCAGTATAAATTTTTAAAACATTATCCTTTACTTCAACTTTGACGTAAGCCAATAAGTTTTCTTCTCCCTTGATGGTTATTTTGCCTTCCTTTCCGGACACCAATATTACATCAAAAAAACCAGAGACGCTAATCTCGTCATAACCTGCAGTAGATCTTTTTTCTGTAACTATTTTTCCATTCCCTTTAATTCTGTTTGATTGAGCATTTCCTATGGCTGTAACGGATAAAGCTCCTAAAATGATTAATTGAAGTGATTTTCTCATTTTTAATTGATTTAAAATTAGTATTTGATTTTATGATTGAAACTATTTTTGAACATCGTTTTTATACAATTTTATATTACCATAATCCGAGGTAACTGTAATTTTGTTTTCTCCTTTTTTCTTGTAAAAGCCACTAACGGTTTTAGTATAATTGGTTTCTTCTTTAGAATTTACAGTCAATTCATTGTCATATTTGAAATCGCAATACTTTACAGTCACATCGAAATCAAAAACATAATTGGATTGAAAACCTATAACAACACCAGTATATCCTGCAACAATTGTAATATCATTAGCTTTGGCTTGAATTGCATCAATAGAAACATTACTATACTTGGTGTATAATTTTAATTGATTGAAAATGGAGCCTATATCGATTGTCAAATAATTTCCATTCGCATCCAGTGAATTAACCTTATCAATTTTGACACTGCCGTATTTACTATTGTATTTTACATCATTTCCTTCTCCAATTTCTATTTCAGAATAATCAGAAATCAAATCAATTTTAGCGAGACGGTCAATTTTTAATCCTGAATATTTTGATATTACTGCACCATTTTTTAAAAAATCTATAGTTGATTTTGAACAATATCCAATTTGGATTTTATTACTGTTTCCATTTAGATTGGCCAAATTAATTTTACCGTATTTACAATTAATATCAGTAGCAGAAAAAAGATCCGTTGCACTAATGTTACCGTACTTATTATTAAGTGTTACGGTTCCGTTTTTAGGAATTTTTATAGTGTAGTTAATTTCGAAACTGTTATTCCTTCCGTTGTTTT
Organism: uncultured Flavobacterium sp.; assembly: GCA_963511725.1. GTDB lineage: Bacteria > Bacteroidota > Bacteroidia > Flavobacteriales > Flavobacteriaceae > Flavobacterium. The sequence goes on along the minus strand of CAUPKA010000041.1, from coordinate 10,598 downwards.
TAGAAATGTTATTATCAAATACTGTTTTGGCGGTAACCATACTTTTCAGTGCTATAAAATTCACATCAATCGCATCCAGTTTTTGATTAACCCATTTTTCACTATCACCACTAACTTTAATGAGCACAACGATTTCGATTTTATCTTCGTTCCAAGTGGTTACAAAAATATTGCCATAAGAGTTGTCAATATTAATTCCTGCATCACTATTCACTACATAAGCCTTGTTAATGCTTTTTTGTTTCGAATAACTAAAATCATCATTAGAAAATCCTAAAAAAGGAATTATAAAAAGGAGTAAGAATATTTTAAATTGTTTTTTCATCGTTTAAGTTTTTAAATTTTTCAGATTCTTCGATATGCTGCAAAACACTTTGTAAAAAAGAAATCCTAGTTTGAAGATTACTAATCATTGCATAAATAATAGGCTTGCTTTCGCCGTTAACTTCCAATTCATGCATGATTTTTGCATAATCGCTATCAAGCGATTTCATCTGTTTTAAGGCATCATTTATAATTTTTTCATTTTCAGGTGATTTTTTTTCTTTAATTTTTTCCATTTCGTTTCTAATCAATACAGTAAAAATGGAATCTGTCTGTTTTGTTTCTTTAGACGCAAATTTCAATTCTTTTGGTCTTTCATTGTTTGTATAAAATAATGACACACCAAGCAAAACAACTACTGAAGCAGCAATAGCATAAATAAAACTGTAATTTCTTTTTTTCTTTTTAAGAACCATTTTCTTTGAAAATCTATCTAAATGTTCGCTATCCAATTCATGGACATCCCACTGATTCTCTAAATTTTCAAATAATTGATCTAATTTTTCATTTTCATTTTTCATAACTCATTTAATTTTTTTCTTAAGCTTTCTTTAGCTCTGCTCAAAGTTGTTCTACAGTTTGCATAACTAATTTTAAGAATTTCGCTTATTTCTTCCTGATCGTAGCCTTCTATATAAAATAGGGTCAAGACCATGCTGTAATTGTATTTCAAGGACTGAATTGTTTCCAGAACCTGCTTGACTTTTAAATCATTAAAATCTAATTTTTCTTTCGAATCGTTTTCTGATTCTTCTAGCTTATAAAGTGTTTTTTCAAAATCTTCTGTTTTAAATTGATTGTTTTTTTTATAAAAATCAATACTGTAATTAACTATAATCCGTTTCAGCCAAGCACCAAAGGCAACTTCTTGTTTGAAATCATTTATTTTGGTAAATGCCTTCAAAAAGCCTTCCTGCATAACGTCTTCGGCAAAATGCTCATCTTTCACAATTCTATAGGCCACATTATACATCGCCTTGCAATAGCGATTATAAATCTCAAATTGTGCTTTCTGATTATTCACTTTGCAAAGCGAAACTAGTTCTTCGATATTTTGTTGGGTCAAACTCAATTAAATAGTAATGATTTTTAGTAAAGACATGAATATTTTTGGTTTGTTACAGTTTGTGATTATTTTTTTAAATAATTTAAAGAATTAATGTTTTTATTTTTAAATAAATATAGAATTATAATATTTTTAGTAATAAAAATAATGTTATTTTTGGCAAATAAAATATAAAACTAATTTATGAAAAAAATTATCACTTCGTTTTTATTAATGCTTTTAGCGGCGTTCTTTTTTACTGCATGCAGTAGTGATTCTTCTAATGATGATTCGGATGATCAAAGTTCATCTTATTGGCCTACAGCAGTAGATAATAATTGGGTCTTTTCCCAAGAGGGTGATGAAATCACTATGAAAATAATAGGAACTGATCAAATTGACGGAGCTAAGTATTATAAGTTTGACCAAATGATTGGTGCTACATCTTCAATTGGTACTCAAGCTTCTGTATGGATTAAAAAAAACAATGGTGATTATTATATTAAAATGGGAGAAATTAATATAGATTATTCTGGCTATACAGGTAAAATGACAGGATATGAATTTATTTTCTTTAAAGATTATCTGGAAGTTAATGAAACCTGGAGTGGTACATATACAAGCAGTACAAGTTATAATATTACAGACTTCCCAACTATTGTCACAACTGTAAATTATACTGGAAAAATTTTAGAAAGAGGATCTAATTTAACAGTAAATGGTATAAATTATAAAGATGTAATTAAGTTTTCATTTGCACAAAGAGCTTCTATTGGTGGGCAAGCTGCTTCAGAAACAATTACAAATTACTGGATTGCTAAAGATGTAGGGGTAGTAAAGATGGATAATAATGGCTCTATCACTGAACTTAAATCCTGTGTTATCAAATAACTGCTTTAAAGTTTAAATTGAGAACCCAAATTTATTTTTGGGTTTTTTTATGCTTTTAAATTATAGTCATTCCTTTTATTTTTTGAGAATCATAAAGAATAATTAAAATCTTGCTCATCAATTTATACTTTTTGGCACAATGATTGCCTTATTAAGGCTCGAATATTTTAATGTATTTATGTATCGATATTAGCTTAAAATATTGTTATGATACCTTATATTTGCGTTCCTATCTAAAAAATTAATGACAAAAAGACTTAAATACTACTATGTCAAATCATAAAATACTTACTATTGACAATCTGTCACTTCAAGAATTTGATTCGGAAGCCGAATTAATTCCATTATTGACCCCAGAGGATGAGGAAGAAATGAATAATGAAGAATTGCCTGATTTTTTACCAATTTTGCCATTACGAAATACTGTTTTGTTTCCAGGAGTTGTAATTCCAATTTCGGCGGGGAGAGATAAATCGATAAAATTGATAAATGACGCCAATGCTGCCGGAAAAGTAATTGGGGTAGTGGCTCAAATCAATGAGGAAGATGAAGATCCTACATTTGATGATATTCATAAAATAGGTACTGTTGCTCGTATTCTTCGTGTTTTAAAAATGCCTGATGGCAATGTAACAGTCATTCTTCAAGGGAAAAAACGTTTTGAGTTAACCGAGATTGTTTCGGAGAATCCATATTTAACAGCTAAAATTAAAGAAGTACCTGAAAAACGACCAACAAAAAAAGATTCTGAATTCAATGCTATCATTGACTCAGTAAAAGAATTGGCTGTTCAAATTATTAATGAAAGTCCCAACATACCTTCGGAAGCAACATTTGCCATTAAAAACATAGGAAGTCCATCGTTTTTAATCAGTTTTGTTTCTTCAAATATGAACTTATCCGTAAAGGAAAAACAAGACTTATTGTCGATAAGCGGTTTGAAAGAACGTGCGCTTGAAACGTTGCGTTATATGAATGTAGAGTTGCAAAAACTCGAATTGAAGAACGACATTCAATCTAAAGTTCGTTTTGATTTAGACCAACAGCAAAGAGAATATTTCTTGCATCAGCAAATGAAAACTATTCAAGAAGAATTGGGAGGTGTTTCGCAAGAGGAAGAAATGGACGAAATGAGCCTGAAAGCCAAATCCAAAAAATGGGACGATAAAACGCAAAAGCATTTCGAAAAAGAATTGTCTAAAATGCGCAGAATGAATCCGCAGGCTCCTGATTTTGGTATTCAAAGAAATTATTTGGAGTTATTTTTGGAATTGCCTTGGGGCGATTATTCGAAAGATAATTTTGATTTAAAACACGCTCAAAAAATTCTTGACAAAGACCATTTTGGCTTGGAAGACGTCAAAAAGAGAATGATTGAACATTTGGCTGTTCTTAAATTAAGAAATGACATGAAGTCTCCAATTATTTGTTTAACAGGACCTCCGGGTGTTGGAAAAACATCCATTGGCCGATCTATAGCAGAAGCATTGGGCAGAGAATATGTGCGTATCTCATTAGGTGGTTTGCGTGATGAAGCCGAAATTCGCGGACATAGAAAAACCTACATAGGTGCTATGCCAGGACGCATCATTCAGAGTTTAAAGAAAGCTGGGACATCAAATCCTGTATTTGTTTTGGATGAAATCGATAAATTATCTTCCAGCCATAGCGGCGATCCTTCTTCTGCATTATTAGAGGTTTTGGATCCTGAACAAAACAATGCATTTTATGATAATTTCCTTGAAATGGGTTATGATTTATCCAAAGTAATGTTCATCGCGACTTCAAATAATATGGCGGCGATTCAGCCTGCATTAATTGACCGTATGGAAATTATTAAAATGTCTGGGTACACTATTGAAGAAAAAGTGGAAATCGCCAGAAAGCATTTGTTCTCTAAACAATTGACCGCACACGGACTGAAAGCTAAAGATTTAACCATTGGCAAAAAGCAATTGGAAAAAATTGTGGAAGGCTACACTCGTGAATCTGGAGTACGCGGATTGGAAAATAAAATTGCTCAAATAGTTCGTAATGCTGCCAAATCGGTAGCTATGGAAGAAGAGTACAATAAAAAAGTAACTGACGAAGATATTATTAAAGTTTTAGGCGTTCCTAGATTAGAAAGAGACAAATACGAAAACAATGAAGTCGCTGGTGTTGTGACTGGTCTTGCTTGGACTAGTGTTGGTGGAGATATTCTCTTCATCGAATCACTGCTTTCTCCAGGTAAAGGTTCAATGACTATTACTGGAAATTTAGGGACTGTAATGAAAGAATCGGCAACAATTGCTTTAGAATATATTAAAGCCAATGCCGAATTATTAGGATTGAATCCTGAAATATTGACTAAATACAATATCCATTTGCATGTACCAGAAGGAGCAACTCCAAAAGATGGCCCAAGTGCCGGTATTGCTATGTTGACATCATTAGTTTCTTTGCTTTCTCAAAAAAGAGTAAAGAAAAACCTAGCCATGACAGGAGAAATTACTTTGAGAGGAAAAGTTTTGCCTGTTGGCGGTATCAAAGAAAAAATATTGGCAGCCAAAAGGGCTAATATCAAAGAAATCATCTTATGCCACGAAAACAAAAGCGATATTGATGAAATCAAAGCCGAATATTTAGAAGGTCTTAGCTTTCACTATGTAAAAGAAATGAGCGAAGTTTTAGAATTAGCCATCACAAAAGACAAAGTTAAAAACGCTAAAGATTTGAAATAAACCGAAATCATTCGGTTCTTTAAATTCCAAATTTCAATCCCGAATTAAATCGGCGCCATTGAAATTTGGAATTTATTTTTTTAGAATTCAACCTGATTAATTTCTATTTCAGAATTTGATTTATATCCATTTATTAGCTGTTATTTTTGTAAGTTTGAAACTTGGAATTTCAAACCCGCTTTTGATTATTATATGTCCCAAAAACTTATATTTTACTATTCACTTTTAATTTGTTCTGTATCTTACGGACAAATAGGAGGGAAGCACACTTATGAGTTTTTAAATTTGATTACCTCGCCAAGACAAGCTGCGTTAGGCGGAAAAACAATTACTATTTATGATGAAGATGTCAATCAGGCACTTTTCAATCCTGCGTCAATCAATGACGAAATGAACAATCATTTATCCTTAAATTATGGCAATTACTATCAGGAAGTAACTTACGGGACAGCTTCATATGCTTATACTTATGATCAGCATTTACAAACATTTCAAGCGGGCATTAATTACATCAACTACGGGAAATTTGATGGTTATGATGAAAATGGATTGCCTACAGCTTCATTTACAGGAAGCGAAATAGCTCTTTCGCTTGGCTATGCCTACAATATTCCTTTTACCTATATTCATTTAGGAGCTAATGCCAAACTCATTCAGTCTACATTAGAAAGCTATAACTCATTTGGAGCTGCAGTCGATTTAGGAATGGTTTTTATAGACGAAAAAAACGATGTAAATTGGGCTTTGACCTTAATGAATATTGGAACTCAATTTACAACTTACGACGGCACCAGAGAAAAACTGCCTTTTGAGATCATTGCAGGTGTTTCACAGGAATTGGAACATGTTCCTTTGCGTTGGCATTTTACTCTCGAAAATTTACAGCAATGGAATTTGGCTTTTACTAATCCTGTTAATTCAGAAACTTCTATTGATGGCACTGTAACCGAAGAAAAAGTATCCTTTTTTAACAATGCGCTACGGCACATGATTTTTGGCGCAGAACTTTTTCCAAAGAAAGCCTTTAATATTAGATTAGGTTATAGTTTTAGAAGAGGTACCGAATTACAAATTCAGGATCAGCGTAATTTTTCGGGACTCTCATTTGGTTTTGGTCTTAAACTGAATAAATTGAAATTAAATTACTCCTATTCTAAATATACTCTGGCTGGAAATACGAGTTTATTTGGATTGATTGTTAATTTTGGGGAGTAATTTTAGACGAAAGAAGAAAGAGCAAAAAATATAGACTTAGAACTTATTTTTACAACAAAAACATGAAAAAAATAACCATAGCAATAGACGGATTTTCATCCACTGGAAAAAGTACTTTGGCAAAACAATTGGCAAAACATTTGGGATATGTATATGTGGACACTGGCGCTATGTACCGTGCCGTAACCTTATATGCAATGCAAAACAATTGTATTGGAATTGAATTTTTGGATAAAGATAAATTAATAAATAGTTTGCCTTCTATACGTTTGCAATTTAAATTCAACGCTGAATTGGGTTTTGCTGAAATGTATTTAAACGATGTCAATGTTGAAACCGAAATTAGAACCTTGGACGTTTCCAGTTTTGTAAGTACAGTGGCGGCGATTTCGGAAGTGCGTTCTGAATTAGTAGAACAACAACAGGAAATGGGTAAAGGAAAAGGAATCGTTATGGATGGAAGGGATATTGGAACGGTTGTTTTTCCGAATGCTGAACTTAAAATATTTATGACAGCAGGAGCTGATACTCGTGCACAAAGACGTTTTGATGAACTGCAGGCAAAAGGAGATTCGGTTTCCTATGAAGAAGTTTTAAAGAATGTTGTCGATCGTGATTATGTTGATACTCACAGGGAAGATTCTCCTTTGGTAATGGCAGAAGATTCTATAGAAGTAGACAATTCATACTTGAACCGCAAGGAACAATTTGATGTTGTTTTGGAATTAGCAAACGAGGTTATTAATACTTTATAAATTTTTTGGTAATCTCAATTTTAATAGTAGATTTACGAGCCACAAAATCTTAAATAAAAAAAAAACACAAATCTTCTTATGGGAATTAAAAACAGATTGATATTAATGAGCTTTCTTCAATTTTTTGTTTGGGGAGCCTGGTTGATTACAATTGCGAATTATTGGTTTGGAACCAAAAACTGGGAAGGAACACAATTCGGTTTGGTCTTTGGAACAATGGGAATTGCTTCATTATTTATGCCAACACTTACAGGTATTATTGCTGACAGATGGATTAATGCCGAAAAATTGTACGGAGGACTTCACATTTTATATGGTGCTGTTTTATTTTATTTACCTGAAGTTACCACACCAACAACTTTTATTTATATCATGTTTGTAGCAATGTGTTTTTATATGCCTACTATCGCATTGAGTAACTCTATTTCGTACAATGCCCTAAAAACAAACGGATTGGACGTAGTTAAAAGTTTTCCACCTATTCGTGTTTTTGGAACAATCGGTTTTATAGTTGCGATGTGGATTACAAATTTAACTGAAAATAAAGCAACTGCATATCAATTTTATATTGCTGGAATTGCTGCAATTGTATTGGGAATTTATGCTTTTACTTTACCAAAATGTAAACCACAACGACTAATCAAAGAGGATGCTTCTTTGATGGAAACATTAGGATTGGAATCTTTTAAATTATTTGCCAACTATAAAATGGCGTTATTTTTTATCTTTTCGATGTTTTTGGGAGGAGCTTTGCAATTAACGAATGCTTATGGTGATGTGTTTTTGGATGAATTTAAACATTTTCCAAAGTATGCTGATTCCTTTGTAGTAAAATATTCTACCATTATTATGTCTATTTCTCAAATTTCAGAAACTTTATTCATACTTGCTATTCCATTTTTCTTGAAGCGTTTTGGAATCAAACAAGTTATGTTAATTAGTATGCTGGCTTGGGTATTGCGTTTTGGACTTTTTGCATTTGGCGATCCTGTTCAAGGACTATGGATGATTATTTTGTCCTGTATTGTGTATGGAATGGCTTTTGATTTCTTTAATATTTCTGGCTCTTTGTTCGTAGAAACACATGCTGATGCCAAAAATCGTTCTTCGGCTCAAGGAATGTTTATGATGATGACCAATGGAGTAGGGGCAATTTTGGGAAGTTTTACTTCGGGCTGGGCGATTGATCGCTTTTTTACGAAGTCATTTAGTAATACAACAGAATTAGCTTCTTTTCTGCAGACAGATGTTGCGAATCCTAAAATGCTAGAATTTGTAAAAGGCCAAGGGAATTCAGTTACTACTGATGGTTTATTGCAAAACGTAATCATGATGAAAGATTGGCATACGATTTGGCTGGCTTTTGCCATTTATTCATTAGTTATTGCCGTTGCGTTTGCAATTATGTTCAAACACGAACACAATCCTAATGAAGTGGAAGTGAATTTAAGTCATTAAATTATATTCAAATGAAAATATAGAATCCTAACAGTTTTGAAAGCTGTTAGGATTTTTTTTGCGAATTAAATAATTGATAATATATATTTGTGCATAGTCAAAACCAAGGGCTATGAATAGATCCGGATTACGTAATTGGTCACAGATTTTACAGATCAAACGGATTTACACGGATTTTATATCAATATCTATGATTCTGCATAGCCAACGGTTTCAACCGTTGGAGATAATAAGGAAATCTAATGTTTATAATACGTTACCCACGGTTGAAACCGTTGGCTATGGTTAGAATGATGGATAAACATGTTCTTGCGATTATTTAAATCTTTTTTTGCTGATAAAACACAATATAACCTAACTAGATCAAACGGATTTACACCGATTTTATATCAATATCTATTATTCTCCATAGCCAACGGTTTCAACCGTTGGAGACAATAATAAGGAAATCTAATGTTTATAATACGTTACCCACGGTTGAAACCGTTGGCTATGGTTAGAATGATGGATAAACATGTTCTGTGATTATTTAAATCTTTTTTTTGCTGATAAAACACAATATAACCTAACTAGCCCCGATAGAAGTGAAAATCCTTTTGTAGAGACGGGTTTCAAACCCGTCTCTACAAAAGATTGTAACGAATAGCGGGAACAATACCAACAAATATGCCTAATCATTCGCTCCTAAACCTTTTTCGGCTTCTTTTTATATTCTTTCTAAATATCTCCGTTTAATTATTTTGCCATATTAAATAAATGAATTACTTTTGCACACCTTTTGGTGGAGAAGAGTTTCCTTTAGGTATCAACTATTTATGTAAAACAACTTCTGTTTTTTCTATCGCTTTGAGAAACTCAAGAAAAACAGAATACAAATTTTTTATCAGCATGTCTGAACAATTAAAATCACAAGAAGAGTTTTTAGCAAATTTTAACTGGCATAACTTCGAAGAAGGTATTGATGCAGTAGATGAGAAAAACTTATTGGAATTCGAAGAACTAGTATCAAAAACTTTTATTGCAACTGACCAAGAAGAAGTTGTTGAAGGAGTAGTTGTTAGAATTACAGATAGAGACGTTATCGTTGATATCAACGCAAAATCGGAAGGTGTTATTTCATTAAATGAATTCCGTTACAACCCAGCTTTAAAAGTAGGTGATAAAGTAGAAGTATTAATTGACATCCGTGAGGACAAAACTGGTCAATTGGTATTATCTCACAGAAAAGCACGTACTATCAAATCTTGGGATAGAGTTATTTCTGCAAACGAAACAGGAGAAATCGTTAATGGTTTTGTAAAATGCAGAACTAAAGGTGGTATGATCGTTGACGTTTTCGGAATTGAAGCTTTCTTACCAGGATCTCAAATTGATGTTAAGCCAATTAGAGACTACGATGTATATGTAAACAAAATGATGGAATTCAAAGTGGTAAAAATTAACCACGAATTCAAAAACGTTGTTGTATCTCACAAAGCGCTTATTGAAGCGGATATTGAAGTACAGAAAAAAGAAATCATCGGTCAATTACAAAAAGGACAAGTATTAGAAGGTGTTGTTAAAAACATTACTTCTTATGGTGTGTTCATTGACTTAGGTGGTGTTGACGGATTAATTCACATTACTGACCTTTCTTGGAGCAGAATCAACCACCCAAGTGAAGTTCTTGAATTAGACCAAAAATTAAACGTTGTAATCCTTGATTTCGATGATGAGAAAACAAGAATTCAATTAGGATTGAAACAATTAAACGCTCACCCATGGGATGCTTTAAATGCTGATTTGAAAATTGGTGATAAAGTAAACGGTAAAGTAGTTGTAATCGCTGATTACGGTGCATTTATCGAAGTTGCTGAAGGTGTTGAAGGTTTAATCCACGTTTCTGAAATGTCATGGTCAACTCATTTACGTTCTGCTCAGGATTTCGTAAAAGTTGGAGATGTTGTTGAGGCTGTTATCTTAACATTAGATAGAGATGACCGTAAAATGTCATTAGGTATCAAACAATTATCTCAAGATCCTTGGACTGATATTACTTCTAAATACCCAGTAGGTTCTAAACATACAGGTATCGTTAGAAACTTTACAAACTTTGGTATTTTCGTAGAATTAGAAGAAGGAATTGATGGATTAATCTACATTTCTGACCTTTCTTGGACTAAGAAAATCAAACACCCATCTGAATTT
>CAUPKA010000040.1:0-39727 GCA_963511725.1 uncultured Flavobacterium sp. | reverse complement strand
TCAGAAGGCTTTATTTGAATTGTAGGATTGTGAAATTTGAAGATTTTGAGAAAAAAAAGAGGTTTTTTCACAGCCTGACGTTCTCGCGCTACAAGCAGTTTGGGATTAAATCAGCGTTATCTTTCGGATTTGCCAAATCTTCCAAATACAAACCAAATTTTCCATTAAGCCAAATGCCCAAATTGCTTGTAGCGTGTGTTAGTGGCTGGTTATTTTTTCAAGTTCTATTTTTTCATTCCCTAAAATATACATATCCCCATTTTTCTCAATTTCGTTAGTATATTTAGTTAATAATAGGTTGGCATTCAGTTTTTGATATTTCCAAATGCCATTCTCTGTTTCTATTATTTTGTTATCATATACAGTGCAAGTTCCTCCTCTTGGTCTAATAATATAATTTTTAAATTCATCTAAATTTTCAACCTTCCCATTTTTATTGAAACTTATGATTTTGCCTTTATATTTATATTTTCCAGCAATTATTATGTTGTTTAATAATAAACCAAATTTTTCATAATTGATTCCTTTTTTATCCATAATTGAATCAAGATTTTGCATTTTTATATATTCAGTTTTTTCAATTTCATTATCATAATTAATATGAATATATTGCAAATGATTTTTCGTTTTAATGCAAATTTTATCACCTTGTTCCAATAAAATGGTGTCCTTTGTTTCGTTAAGTTTATACTTAAAAGCATAATCACCTACAGTTCCAAATATTTTAATCTTTTTATCATCAATTTTAAGTAGAAAGTATTCGATATAATCAGAATTAGTGTTTTTGGATTGAAAATATTCAGTCAATCCATAATATCCATTAATATTCAATTCTTTATCGTTAGTCTTTTTGCAATTACATAAGAGAAAGACTAAAATAACAAAAGTATATTTCACTAAATTTTTCATCTATCTAATTTTTTGAATTTACGATTTTAGGTTTAACTAGCCACTAACTTGTATATAGGTCTGATGCTGTCCGACTTATCACCCCAAAATTAGGTGGCTTTGTCTAACAAACATACTATTTATTTTATTACTATATAAAAATTGCAGGCTCATTTATTTCCGAATCATTTCCCTAAATGCCTCCAATTGAATTTCCATTTTATATATTATGGCTTCTTTCTCGACCAGTTGTTCCTTAAGGGCTTTTTCGCGTATGGTTTCAAAACGATAAGGCAGATATTCTCCCAGCTGGGCGATAAAATTGTGTTTGAGCACCAAGCTCAATTTCCATAAAATGGCAAACTGCAGGGAGTCTCTCTTGAAATAATCATTCAATCCTGTTGGAAGTATGCCTAATGACCGAGCCACATCGGCTTTCTTGACATTATTTTGAATAATATGGTAATGAATAAAATTACCTATCAAAGGATACTGTTTACCGAGATCTTTCTTGTATTTTCTGTCGTTGCTTATCATGCTTTGTATGTATTATTTTATAAATATAACTATTCTTTCCCAATAAATGGTCCTAAACACTAATAGTATTGGTGTTTAATACCTCTATTAGTGGTTCTAAGCACCAATACTATTGGTTTTTAATACCTGCGTTATTGGTTAAAAAAACCAATAGTATTGGTTTTTAGTACCTGTATTATTGGTTCGAAACACCAATACTATTGGTTTTTAATACCTGTATTATTGGTTTAAAGAACCAATAATAGTAGTCTTTAAAGCCAATAAAGGGCTTTTTACAGAGATTATTTCTTTAAGAATGAAATTTCTGGGTTGAAATTTTATGTAAGAAGGAAATACAGTTTCGTTAAAATCAAACTGCTTTGATGCACGAATACCGCGTGAGGGATTACTTCACTATTCATTTATTTTCATAGGAGTTCAGTGAACTTCGTTTGAAATAAGCTGCCAAAGCAGCATGGATAGCCCGACAGCATAAAGAGAAGGGACCAAATCACCGGCATAATGATTTGGTCCCTTCTCTTTATGGTGGCACGCCCTAATAAATTATTTACTTGTTTTCGTAAACGTTGTTTGTTAGTTTAACATCGGCCATTAAACCGCTTGGGTCGATGGTGATTTTCTTGATAGCCGTTTTTGGTTTTGAAATGTTAAATTCGAAAGTAGGATATGCCCAAGCCCAATCGTTGAGAACCGTTCTGGTTATGGCTGGAGTTGGGTTTTCTTTTTCGAAACCCATCATTCGCAAAGGGATGTAGAAACTTTCTTTGGTTCCGTCTGCATACTCTACCAAGAGGTCGATAGGCATTGGCATTTTACCTATTCTTTCTAGAGTTACAGTAGTTTTATCTGCATTTTCTTTGACATCTTTAATTCCGTAATCGATGGTGTTTAATAATTCTGTCCAATCCACCAAGTACCAATCGAGGTTGGCTCCCGAAACACGCTCGGCTGTTCTCTTGATATCGTTTGGCGATGGGTGCTTGAATTTGAAATCTTGGTAATATTTTTTTACCGTTTTGCTCAAGTTGTCTTGCCCTATCACATAACCCAATTGCGCTAGGAAAATACATCCCTTAAAATATGACGAAGTGCTATAAGAACGGTTTTCGTCAAAATGGTCTCCGTGTGTCGAAAGTGGTTCTTCCTTCCCCGATTCTACTAGTTTATAATAGCCCGCATAAACCCCCTTGAATGGGTTTTCTTCCTTTTTTTCTTTTAAATCATTCAGAGCCGAATATTCAATATAACTGGTAAAACCTTCGTCCATCCATGGATGTTTGGATTCGTTGGATGCCAAAATATGCTGGAACCAAGAATGCCCCATTTCGTGTGATCCAGTTTTTAAAATTCCTTCAGGAGTTCCGTTTCCTAACATCAATGTACACATGGCATACTCCATTCCGCCATCGCCTCCTTGAATAAAAGAATACTGCTTATATGGATAATCTCCAACCGCTTTATTATAAAGACCCATTATTTTGGCCAATTGAGGCTCTGCTTTTCTCCAGTTTTCAACAACTGATGGCGTGTTTTTGAAAAGGAAATGCAAATCGACATTATTAGGTCCTTTTACAATATCGTGCTGGTAATTTTTATCGGCAGCCCACGCAAAATCATGAACCATTGGTGCCACAAAATGCCAAGTCAGCGTTTTTGTTTTTTTAGGATATACTACAGAAATTCCTGTGTCTTGATACCCGTGGCCTATTTCGTTCGGGTTTTGCAAATAACCGGTACCTCCCAAAGTGTAGTCTTTATCAATGGTGATGCTAACATCAAAATTCCCCCAAACACCATGAAATTCTCTTGCAATGTAAGGATCTGCATGCCATCCCTCAAAATCAAACTCAGCTATTTTTGGATACCATTGTGCCATCGACAATTCAATTCCTTCTGAATTATTTCGACCTGAACGACGAATTTGCACTGGCGATTGACCATCAAAATCTAGTGTGAAAGTAGTTTTTGAATTAGGTAAAATGGGCTTAGCCAAAGTCACCTCAAGAATTGTTCCCACTTCTTTGGCAACTACAATAACACCATCTTGCTTTAAATTTGAAATTTTTAAATATCCAATTTCATTTGGCTTAAGATTTTTGATTCGGCTTTCTTTTACATCCTTACCATCTACTTTTATTTTAGCAGCCATACGAGCATCGGGATCTTTGATTGTTTGAATCCTGATATCCATTTCGCTCCCAGGCTGAAAAGCATTATTAAATAAATGATAATATACTTTTTTTAATGTGTCTGAAGAGTTATTGGTATAAATCAGTTCTTGTTTCCCTTTGTACTGATAATTTTTGACATCCATAGTGACATCCATTTTGTAATCGACATGCTGTTGCCAATAACCTTGCTTTTGGGCGAATAGATTACCAAAACTTACAGAAAATAGGATAAATAAAAAGAGTTTGCGCATGGTATTTAAAAAAAGAACCAATGGAAGATTGAAAAACTTTCCATTGGATTAATAAAAGTTGAAATTATTTTTTAGTGATTTTTTCTGCCATCAAAAGTGCATTATAGGCGTTTACCATTTTGGCCGATTTTGATGTTTTATCAGACTTAACATTTATATCTTGCTTTTCGCCCAAAAGCACTTCATCTGGAAGCGGTGTCCCCGAATCCATCAAGATTTGTTTTACTTGTTTGGCAGATAATTTTGGATAATAGGAACGAATCAAGGCTGCCACTCCTGCAGCATTTGGCGATGCCATTGAAGTTCCGTCTTCATATAAAAATTTGTTATTTGGAACCGTTGCATAAATTGCTGCTCCAGGAGCAAAAACATCTACATTGAAAGTTCCGTAATTTGAAAATGAAGCAATTACACTATTTCCATATTGATTATTCAAAGCGCCTACCGTAAGTACATTTGAAGCAAATTCTTTTTTGTTGTCCTGAGAGTCATTTGGGAAATTTTCATTTGCCGGTAAATCAATATCTTCTCCATCGTTTCCTGCAGCATGAACAAAAAGAACATCTTTCTTTTCGGCATATTTTATAGCATCAAAAACCCATTGTTTGTGCGGAGAATAACTTTTTCCAAAACTGCCATTAATAACTTTGGCACCATTATCTACTGCATAACGAATCGCTAATGCAATGTCTTTGTCGTACTCATCTCCATCTGGAACTGCTCTTATGGCCATAATTTCGACATTATCGGCAACTCCGTCACCGCCAAGACCGTTCCCTCTTACTTGTGCAATAATTCCAGAAACGTGAGTTCCATGAAGTGCTTCTTCTTTGTTTGGTCCAAAAACAATATTGTTTCCGTATTTGGTGTTTTTAATATCTTCGGGATTGTCACCAACTATTTTTCGACCATCAAACTCTTTGTTTAAATTATAGTTCAGCTGATCGTAAACGCCTTTTCCGTAGTCTTCGATTTTTGTTCTAAAGGTAGATCCGTTATTGGTTGCGACATCAGTCATTATCATTTTGCTTCTGTTCAAATAAGGACTCATAGTTACAATTGCATTCAAATCTTCGATGGTATAATCTTCTTTATTCAAATACTTTTGAATGGCTTTATCATTATCAACCAAAAAATCGACATTCTTTTTGTCTTCTAAAGCTTCACTATACTTTTTATCATAGGCCGCTAATGCTCTTTTGTAAGTTGCCGATCCGTCATCGCCTTTTTTTACAATACGGGTCATTTCCAAATTTTCATGCACTGCATCTCCTAGAAAATTCCAACCGTGAATATCATCTATAAAACCGTTTTTATCATCATCGATTCCGTTTCCGGCAATTTCTTTTTTATTTGTCCAAACAACTGATTTCAAATCTTCATGATCAATATCTACACCCGAATCTACTATTCCAACAATTACTTTGACACCTTGTTTGCCTTTTAATAATTCAGCATAAGCTTTATCTACACTCATACCCGGAATACTGTCTTTGGCTAAATCCAGATGAGACCATCTTTGCAATTCGGGTTCGCTTAATTTTCCTGTTTTGGCAGTATATTTAGTTGCTGTTTGCGCATTAGCCGAAAGGCATACAGACAAAGCTGTAAGTAATGCTAATGAGGCTAAATTTATTATTTTCATCTGTTGTAGGTTTTCGATTTTAATAATCAGCTTCAAAAATAGTAGAGTAAATTAATAATTATGCAGTCATTAACGCTTTTTTATGATAAAATGCGTTTAGAAACAGATTTTGTTATAAAAATAAAAAAGGAGAATTAGTACTAAAAAAAGCTGTAGTTATTTTGGACTATTATTCTTTCAGATAATTCTTTAAAAACTAAAAAAGAAACAAAATATAAAAACAACATTAATGAAAATAACAAAAAAACCGCCTCAAAATTGAGACGGTTCATTTCTTGTAATTTATTGAAAACGATTATGAATTACCACAAAATTTTGTGTAGTCATCATACATTTTGATATATGTTTCTTTGTTTTCATGGTCATAAGCACCTTTGTCGATACTTTCAATCATTTGAGGACAATCAGAAAAATATTCTTTTAATGCTTTTCTTCTTCCAAGGAAAACTGGAGGACTAAAAAATTCATCTTGAGTAGGTTTTTTCAAAGAATAATCATCCTGAGGAAAGAACTCATGGTACAATGAAACTTTCGCTCCTTTTTTAACCTCTTCAAACAATGAATATCTTTTTGTGTTATTTTCTGTTTTATCACCTAGCGAAACAAGAGGAACTCCTCTTCCTGCTTTACCTACAATATAAATTCTGCCTTCATTATCTTTAATGTTAACAACCTTTTTCAAGTTTGTTTTTTCAGGTTTTTTCTGTCCTTCAATATAGATTCTAACACTGCTTTTTTCTGAACCAATACCATCCATCATAGATCTAAAACCGGATACTGTTTGCTCTGTTCTTAAATCAACCAATTCCGGAAAATCACTGATGATTCTAACTTTACCTTTAAAGACTTTTGAATCTACATCTAAAACTTCACCATCAAATTCTGCATATCTAAATGCTGTAGCTGATTTTTTGTATGTTGCCAAAACTGGTTCCGCTGGAATAGCTTCAATTGTAAATGCTTTTTCAGTAAGCTTTTTATATTTATCAATATCCTCAATTAAGCCTGTCATGTATGGATAATCTGTTCTTAAGCCTAAAAAGCTTTTTTCATTTTCTTTTACTCCAGGCAAATATTTAGCTGCCTCATCAACTTTACCTAAAAGAATGTAAGTAGCTGCCAGATTATAGTTAGCGCTAAATCTCACTTTTTTTGCCAAATCTTCATCTTCTTTATCTTGGAAATTTACATACTCTAACCAGTATTTTTGTGCTTCTCCAAATAAATCTGCCCAATTTTCTCTATCCACATCAACTAAAGTTGGCAAAACCTGAACAGATTGATTGAATTCGTCAACGTTAAATGCAGATTTTGATTTTTTCTTCTTTTCGATGTCAGAATATTTCAATTTGTCAATTTGAGGACCGTATAAGTAAAAACCCTCAAACTCTTGAAGCATATTGTAAAAGTTGTCCGTCAATATTTTATACGTTAAATTCTCGTAAGTCTCAGTTGGATTTGTAACATACATACAAACTTTTGGAGTAGTATATCTTTTGTAAATTACCTTTCCAGATTTGTCTAAAATTTCCAAATTAGATTCTAAACCAATATAATATGCAGGCGCTTTTTGGTAAGTTGTCTCTAAATAATCTTCATCGTTTACCAATTCAAAACGAGTTAAATTATATTTTACTTTAAAGTCTCCTTCTTTTTGTTTTTTCAAACCTGAAATTGAAAAAGCTTGATAATATTTCTCCGCCGAAAAAGGAGCTTTTTTGATATTCATACTGTTTTCTAAACCTGGCGAAAGGTCTAAAATCATTTCATACGATTTATATTTTCCGTATTGAGTATCAATTGGTGGAACGGGACCACGCAAATTTAGTTTGTTTTCAATCACAGCCTTACCAAAAAACTGACCGCAAACAGTCTGATTTATACCAGTAAGTACCAATAATAAAATAATCTTTTTAAAATTTCTCATGTATTTCTATTTAAGTGCTGGGTTATGTGTTGAATTTGTTTTTGCTGCTTTAAAACTTCCAATTAATTTATTTGCTCTTTCAATAAGTGATTTACCGTCACTTTTATCATAATCATTAGCAATTAATTTCTCAGATTCAGCGATTGATTTTTCTGGCTCGTCCAACATTAAATAAATTACAGCTAAATTATAGTAAGCAGAATATCTCATTTTACGAGAAGGCTTATTGTCTTCAGTATATTTCGTTTTCAAAGAATCAAAATACTCGATTAAAGGCTGTATGTTCGTTTTTAATCCATCGATAGGCTCATCAGCTTTCATAGTAGCGAATAGCGATTTAACAGCCTGAATTGCTTCGGTCTGAGTTTTCCCTTCTTCGGTTTTTGCATCCAAAATCCAAAGAATCTCATTATCGCTTTTAGGTTTGAAACCGTAAGTGTAATTAATATTAGAATTAAAACTAGACAATGAATTATCAGCGAAATTTCTAAGAGTCTGATCACGGATAGCCGATTTATTCAAATAAAAATCCTTCATTGCTGTTGGCGGATCTGTAAATTCTTTTGAATTATACACTAACTCACCATTAAAATTAAAATTAAAACCTTCTTTTGAAGCCGTTGTGTCTTTCTTTACAACTGCATTTTTCAAAAATCTGTTAGTTGCTACAGAAGCTTGTTTTGCTTTTTCTTCTTCAATTTGTTTATCAGAAAGCGGTGTTGGCGTAAGTGGGCCTTTTACTTTAGCATATCCTCTTGTAGCATATTTTGCAGTTACGTAATAATACTCTTTTCTGCTAGTAACTTTACCGTCTTTATCTTTGGTTTCTTCAACTCTTGTTTGAGGAGTAACCCCTTTTTCTACAAAATCTTCCAAATTAAACTCAATATCAACAGTAGGGTTTTCATCAACTTTTTTCCAGCCAATGATATTTATTTTGTCATTTAAATTTGTTGGATTTACATACGTTTGTAAAGCCCCGCCTAATTTTACTTTCGAGGAGAAAGTTCTTTTTTCAAAAGAGACAGGTTCTTTTGGAAGAATTTGATAACTAACATTAAAATAAAAATGATCTAAATCTACTTTTTGGGCGTTTGAACCAAAAAAAGATAAGAAGAATACACAAATAAACAGTTTTCTCATAGGTTTATAATTAATAAATTTTTCTGACAAACCTATCTATAATTATTGTAAAAAACAACTTTAAAAAACATTAAAACAGGAAGAATATTATCTTTTTTGAATGCCTCAAAAAGAAGCCCTTTTCGTTTTTTTAATTTAAAACGAAAAGGGTTTCTTTTAGTATTTTGGAAAACTGCTACAAAATATCCTCGCAAGTAAAAACGTTTGCTAGTCGAACTCCTTTTTCAGTTTGCTCAACTGTTATAATTTGGTTGTGCGCATCGTGTTCCAGAAACAAATAATAATTTTGATTTGCTGCGGCGTTCAAAAATTTTGATTTTTCAGGCATGGTCAACAACGGTCGAGTATCATATCCCATTACATAAGGCAGAGGCAAATGTCCCGCTGTTGGAATCAAATCGGCACAAAAAACAATAGTTTTATCTTGATACTGAATATGTGGAATCATCATTTTTTCGGTATGGCCGTCAACATAAAAAATCCCAAATCCCAATTCATTTGAAATGCCAAAATCGCCATCTGCTTTATCAATAAAATGCAACTGCCCGCTTTCCTGCATCGGTAAAATGTTTTCTGATAAAAAAGATGCTTTTTCTCTGGCATTAGGCTTTGTTGCCCACTCCCAATGATTTTCGTTTGTCCAGAATTTGGCATTTTTAAAAGCGGGTTCATAGCCAGTTTTAGACTTGTTCCATTGCACACTTCCGCCACAATGATCAAAATGCAAATGCGTCATAAAAACATCGGTAATATCATCGCGATGAAAACCATAGTGAGCCAAAGATTTGTCCATAGAATGAGTTCCCCAAAGCGAGTAATATCCAAAAAACTTCTCTGATTGTTTATTCCCCATTCCTGTATCAATCAAAATCAATCGATTACCATCTTCAATTAACAAACAGCGGGCGGCAATATCAATCAGATTATTTTCGTCGGCTGGATTGGTTTTGTTCCAAATGGTTTTGGGCACCACACCAAACATCGCACCACCATCGAGTTTAAAATTGCCAGTTTCTATAGGATATAGTTTCATTCGTATATTTTAAAGATTAAAAAACACTGCAATTTACCAAAATCCCATGGCTTAATTCTACGCTTATATAACAAATATCTATTTTCTTATTAGTTATATAAATGTTATCAACTATGGAAAAAAGTATTTTATATAGTATCTTTGCAATTAATTTAGACGAAATAAAGATTAGGATGTAAAGAAGCTTTCAAGAGTTGGGTGCTTTTTATAAAACTCATTTTAAGTTATTTACATTTAAAAAAACAAACAAAATAAAATGATACAAGTTTCTGATACTGCCAAAAAGAAAATCATCGATTTGATGAAAGACGATGGTTTTGATGCTGCTGTAGACTACGTAAGAGTCGGAGTAAAAAGCGGTGGATGCTCTGGTTTGTCTTATGATTTGAAATTTGATAAAACCAAAGGCGAAGACGATAAAATATTTATTGATAACGACATCACTATAGCGGTCGAAAAAAAATCGTTCCTATATTTAGCAGGAACAATATTGGAATTTTCTGGAGGATTAAACGGGAAAGGATTTGTTTTTAACAATCCAAATGCTAACAGAACATGCGGTTGTGGGGAATCTTTCTCACTATAGAAATTAACCTTATTAAAGGTTAAATAACATTATAATTATTATGTCAAAATACACCGAAGACGATTTAAAAATCGAATTAGAGACCAAAGAATATGAATACGGATTTTATACCGAATTAGAATCGGAGACGTTTCCTATTGGTTTAAACGAAGATATTGTTCGAGCAATTTCTAAAAAGAAAGACGAGCCACAATGGATGACCGATTGGCGTATTGAAGCCTTTCGCGCTTGGCAAGAAATGATTGAGCCAAACTGGGCTAATGTTCATTACATCAAACCAGATTTCCAAGCCATTTCATATTATTCAGCTCCTAAAAAAGCGGATCCAAACAAAACGCTTGATGACGTAGATCCAGAACTTTTGGAGATGTACAAAAAGCTAGGCATCTCTATCGATGAGCAAAAAATGATGAATAATGTTGCGATGGATATTGTAGTCGATTCAGTTTCGGTAGCTACAACATTCAAAAAAACATTAGCTGAAAAAGGAATAATCTTCATGAGTATTTCCGAAGCCATTAGAGAATATCCTGAATTAGTCCGTAAACATTTAGGTACTGTTGTTCCTCAAAAAGACAACTTTTATGCTGCTTTAAATTCGGCTGTTTTCTCAGACGGATCTTTTTGTTATATTCCTAAAGGCGTTCGTTGTCCAATGGAACTATCTACTTACTTTAGAATCAATCAAGCTGGAACAGGACAATTCGAAAGAACTTTATTAGTTGCTGACGAAGGCAGTTATGTTTCCTATTTAGAAGGATGTACTGCTCCGACTCGTGACGAAAACCAATTGCATGCTGCAGTAGTAGAATTGATTGCCTTGGATGGTGCCGAAATAAAATATTCTACCGTTCAAAACTGGTATCCAGGAAATAAAGAAGGTAAAGGCGGGGTTTTCAATTTTGTGACCAAAAGAGGATTGTGTGAGAACAATGCTAAAATATCTTGGACACAAGTAGAAACAGGATCTGCAATTACTTGGAAATATCCATCAGTTATTTTAAAAGGAGACAACTCAATCGGAGAATTTTATTCGATTGCCGTTACCAATAATTATCAGCAAGCAGATACTGGAACCAAAATGATTCATTTAGGTAAAAACAGTAAATCGACTATTATTTCTAAAGGTATCTCAGCAGGAAAATCACAAAACAGTTATAGAGGTTTGGTTCAAATTGGAGCCAGAGCCGAAAACGCTAGAAACTTTTCGCAATGTGACTCTTTATTAATGGGTAACAATTGTGGAGCACATACTTTTCCATATATAGAAAGCAAAAATCCATCTGCTAAAATAGAACACGAAGCTACAACAAGTAAAATTGGTGAAGACCAAGTTTTCTACTGCAACCAACGTGGAATCCCAACTGAAAAAGCTATTGCGCTTATTGTAAACGGATTCAGCAAAGATGTATTGAATAAATTACCAATGGAATTTGCTGTTGAAGCTCAAAAATTACTTGAAATTTCACTTGAAGGTTCAGTAGGATAAAAAATAAACAAAGTATAAAACACATTCGAAAAATGTTATCAATAAAAAATTTACACGCCTCTATTGGAGACAAAGAAATATTAAAAGGAATTAACCTTGAAATAAAAGCTGGAGAAGTACACGCAATAATGGGACCTAATGGTGCTGGAAAAAGTACTTTGTCAGCTGTAATTGCTGGAAATGAAAACTACGAAGTAACTGAAGGAGAAGTAATTTTGGACGGAGAAGATCTTGCCGAATTAGCTCCAGAAGAAAGAGCACACAAAGGAATTTTTCTTTCATTCCAATACCCTGTAGAAATTCCAGGTGTTTCGGTAACAAATTTTATGAGATCGGCAATCAACGAAACTCGTAAAGCTAAAGGCCAAGAAGAAATGCCAGCAAATGAAATGCTGAAATTGATTCGTGAAAAATCTGAGTTATTAGAAATCGACAGAAAATTTTTATCTCGTTCCTTAAACGAAGGATTTTCAGGAGGAGAGAAAAAACGTAACGAGATTTTTCAAATGGCAATGTTAGAGCCAAAATTGGCCATCCTTGACGAAACCGATTCTGGATTAGATATCGATGCGCTTCGAATCGTTGCGAATGGTGTAAACAAATTGAAAAGCGATAAAAACGCAGTATTAGTAATTACACACTACCAAAGATTGTTAGATTATATCGTTCCTGATTTTGTTCACGTTCTTTACAATGGAAAAATCGTGAAATCTGGTGATGCATCACTTGCTCATGAATTAGAAGACAAAGGATACGACTGGATTAAACAAGAACAAGAAGCGTAAATTAGTTTGCAGTTACAGTTTTCAGTTTGCAAAACTCATAACTTATAACTAATAATTTATAACTACCTAAAATGGATTTAAAAGAAAAATTACTATCGTCTTTTATGGCTTTTGAAGAGCGTGTTGATGTTCACTCTGAACTTCATGACGTGAGGACTTTGGCTATAAAAAACTTTGAAAATAAAGGTTTCCCAACCAAAAAAGAAGAAAGCTGGAAATATACTTCGCTAAGTGCTATCTTAAAAAATGACTTTACTGTTTTTCCAAAAACAGAAAATGCCATTCAATATAGCGACGTAAAAAAATATTTTTTACACGAAATAGACACCTACAAAGTTGTTTTTGTTGACGGTGTTTTTAGTTCACATTTATCTTCTACTACTCATGAAGGAATTGATGTTTGCTTAATGTCATCGGCATTGAACAAACCAAAATACAAAATGATTATTGATACCTATTTCAACCAAATCGCTAGTAAAGACGAAAGCTTGACTTCGTTAAATACTGCTTTTGCTAATGAAGGAGCCTATATCAATATCCCAAAAAGTAAAGTTGCCGATAAGCCTATTGAAATCATGTATTTCTCTACTGGATATGAAACTGCTCTTTTGGTACAGCCTAGAAACTTAGTTATTGTTGGCGAAAACTCACATGTACAAATCATAGAACGTCATCAAAGCTTGAACAACAATCCTGTTTTAACTAATTCGGTTACCGAGATTTTTGCTCAAAAAAGAGCGATTGTGGATTATTACAAAATCCAAAATGACAATCTGGAAGCTAATTTAATTGACAATACCTATGTTTCCCAAAAACAAGAAAGTCACGTTTCGGTACATACTTTCTCTTTTGGAGGTAACCTAACCAGAAACAATTTGAACTTTTACCATTTTGGAGAACGATTGACTAGCACTTTAAATGGAATTACCATTATTGGCGACAAACAACACGTTGATCATTATACTTTGGTGAACCACGCGACTCCAAATTGTGAAAGTTTCCAAGATTACAAAGGAATTTTCAATGATCGTTCCACTGGAGTTTTCAACGGAAAAGTATATGTGGAAAGAGAAGCTCAAAAAACAAACGCTTTCCAAAAAAGCAATAACATTCTTTTGAGCGACAAAGCAACCATTAATGCAAAACCGCAATTGGAAATTTTTGCTGATGATGTAAAATGTTCTCACGGATGTACCATCGGGCAACTAGACGAAACTGCCATGTTCTATATGCAACAACGCGGTATTCCTAAAAAAGAAGCCAAAGCATTATTGATGTACGCTTTCTCGAATGCAGTTATCGAAAACATAAAAATACCTGAATTAAAACAACGAATCACCAAAATCATCGCCATGAAATTGGGCGTTAAAATTGGATTTGATTTGTAGTTTTTAAGCACAAAGTTCGCAAAGATTTATGCAAAGAGCGCAAGTATAATATTTATACTTTGCGCTCTTTGCGGTTTTCTACTTGTGTTCTTTGCGGTTAATTTTTTTCACACTCCCCACAATCCCTTTCAACAACCCATTAAAATCAAATTTAGCATCACCTGTTAAGCCCATTCTCACAATGACCAAATCCTGTGATGGAATGATGAATACTTTTTGTCCCTGAAAACCATTGCAAGAATACATATCTCTTGGAGCATCTGGATAGAAACCCCCAGCATTAAGCCAAAATTGCGCACCGTATTTTCCGTTTGAAGTATTTGTTGGCGTTGATACATATTTGGCCCAATTGGCATCAAATATTTGTTCACCATTCCAATTGCCTTTATGCAGATACAATAATCCCAATTTCGACCAGTCTCTC
This sequence comes from uncultured Flavobacterium sp., assembly GCA_963511725.1. GTDB lineage: Bacteria > Bacteroidota > Bacteroidia > Flavobacteriales > Flavobacteriaceae > Flavobacterium. Next base: position 25,460 of record CAUPKA010000040.1, on the reverse strand, counting down.
GTTGTAGCCCAGCCATAGGACGAACCAACATAATTACCAGCCATGTCGGTTTCAATCACCATCGAATGCATTCCTATTTTATCAATTAATGCCGAATACCAAAAATCCAAATATTGTTGATGCGTCTTGAACTGCTTCCGCAAAATTCCCGCGAGTAAATTCGTCGTTCCCGAAGAATAATTCCAGTGCGTGTTGGGCTTAAAAACTGCTGGCTTTAACAATTGTGAGCGAGACATATCTTCGGCCTGATAAAGCATTTGCGTTGCATCACAAATTCTATCATAATATTCCTCCCACTCTAAACCCGAATTCATGTGCAATAAATCATTGGTCGTGATATTTTTTCGATTATCGTTTTGCCATTCTTTTATAGGTGCAGGTTTGTAGATGTCAAATTTCCTTTGTTTTTGGAGTATTCCAAAAAGAGTTCCCGTAATACTCTTGGTCATAGACCAGCCCAAAATAATGCTGCTTTTATTAAACCCAACAGCATATTTTTCGGCTATGATTCGATCTTTATAGATTACCAAAACGGAGCGTGTTCTTTTGATATCTTCTCCGTTAGCATCAAATGCGTTTGCCACCGCCCGATTCAATTTGGCATAATCCACATTGCCAAAAACCGTATCTCTGGGTTCTGAGTTTCCATAAGGGAAAGGAAGTTTACTGTTTGATTTCGTTCTTTTGGGAATTTCATATGGCTCAGCGTCATCAAAATCATCATTGATTAAAGTTCCACCAAGACCTTGACGATAAATAGCTTTACGTTTTTTTAACCCAAAAACACTAGCCGTCACAAATTTCTCCGATTCATTGATTTGATTGGTCGCCCAACCTATCACATCAAAATCATTATCGCTGTTTTCGATAATCTCCTGTGAACGATGGTCAATAAAATGGCCTGAAGCCACATTTTTGGCTGAAAATCCAGATATCAATTCTAGTTTGAGATAATTGGTAAAACCAAAATAACCCAAAACTAGAAATAACAAAAGAACGCCAATTTTAAAATATTTTCTCATAATGAAAGATAATTACACCAATTTAGTAAAAAAATAAATGGTAACAACCTGATTTTCATTATTATTTTGAAGCGGAAACATTTGGCTTTTTGGAAACATCCAAAAAAAGGAAAATAGTAATAGTCGAATTCTATAGAGTAATAAACAATTATTAACTATTGTTTATTAGAAAACTAAATCAATTGTATTACTTTTGTATTTAGAAAAATTCTAAATAAAACAATGTTAGATCTTCAAAAAATAAGAGCCGACTTTCCTATTCTTTCACAAAAAGTAAACGGAAAGCCTTTAGTATATTTCGATAACGGAGCCACTTCACAAAAACCGAAAGTGGTTATTGAAGCAATTGAAAAGTATTACCAAGAAATAAATGCAAATATTCACAGGGGAGTTCATACATTGAGCCAATTGGCGACTGATGCCTATGAAATTTCCCGTGCAAAAGTGCAAAACCACATTAATGCCAAATTCCCTCACGAAGTGCTTTTTACTTCAGGAACTACTTTTGGCATCAACTTAGTAGCTAATGGATTTGCTTCCATTCTAAAACCGGGTGATGAAGTATTAGTTTCCTCATTGGAACACCACAGCAATATTGTGCCTTGGCAAATGCTGTGTGAAAAAACTGGAGCCACTCTCAAAGTCATTCCAATGAATGATAAAGGAGAATTAATCATGAGTGAATATGATAAATTACTGTCTCCAAATACCAAAATTGTAACTGTAAATCATATTTCGAATGCACTGGGAACTATCAATCCTATAAAATATATGATTGACAAAGCACATGAAGTTGGATCAGCGATTTTGATTGATGGTGCTCAGGCAGTACCACATTTAAAACCCGATGTTCAAGCTTTGGATTGTGATTTTTATGTTTTTTCAGGGCATAAAATGTGTGGCCCGACGGGAACTGGCATTTTATATGGAAAAGAAGCTTGGCTGAATAAACTTCCTCCTTATCAAGGTGGTGGCGAAATGATAAAAGAAGTGACTTTCGAAAAAACCACTTATGCCGATTTGCCTCATAAATTTGAAGCGGGAACACCAAATATAGCAGGTGGAATTGTTTTAGGAACTGCCATTGATTATATGAATGAAATTGGTTTTGAAAACATTCAAAACCAAGAATTAGAATTATTAGATTATGCCACAAAACGATTATTAGAAATCGATGGCTTAATAATTTTTGGAACTGCTGCCGAAAAAACTTCTGTAGTATCATTTAATATTGAAGGCATTCATCCGTATGACATTGGATCTATTATAGACAAACTGGGAATTGCCGTTAGAACTGGACATCATTGTGCGCAACCCATTATGAATTTCTATGGTATTCCAGGAACGATAAGAGCGTCATTTTCTTTTTACAATACCAAAGAAGAAATTGACATCATGGTAGATGCTGTAAAAAAAGCAAAAATAATGCTGTCATAAAACAAAAATCATGAAAATTCTATCTCTTTTGTTTTTAACGTTAGTTCTTGGTAAAAACTGTCAAAGTCAAAACAATATTGATTTGAGTACAGCAAAAATCGAGTATACTGCTAATTCAAGAGGTTTACATAATAATACTGTTGTAGAAAACAAAACAGTATCATTTACAAACACAAGAGATGGAAAACCTGTTTCAAGTTCGTTAACAGATGAGCAATGGAATACATTAATTACTGAATTTCAGAAAGTGAATTTGGAGGAAATTTCAAATTTGAAAGCACCCACTGAAAAACGATTTCATGATGGTGCAGCAATGGCCAATTTAAAAATAACATACAAAGGGAAAACTTATGAAAGCCAGACTTTCGACAATGGATTCCCGCCCGAAAAAATAAAGAAATTAGTAAATACATTACTATCCTTTTCAAAGAAAGAAGAATGACAATAAAAGAAATACAAAACGAAATTATAGACGAGTTTTCCATGTTTGACGACTGGATGCAGCGTTATGAATACATTATTGATTTAGGCAAAAACCTTCCTTTAATTAAAGAAGAACTCAAAACTGATAATAATCTAATCAAAGGATGTCAATCCAAAGTATGGTTGCAAGGTGAACAAAACGATGATAAAATTGTTTTTACAGCCGATAGCGACGCTATTTTGACCAAAGGAATAATCGCAATTTTAATCCGTGCTTTTTCAAACCAGAAAGCAATTGACATATTAAATGCTGATACGGATTTTATTGATGAAATAGGTTTGAAAGAACATCTTTCGCCAACAAGGGCCAATGGCTTGGTTTCGATGATAAAAAATATTAAAATGTACGCTTTGGCATTTGATGCTAAAAAATGATTTAACATATAAGCCATATAAGTTGATTCAATAAAAAATATGATCATAACTAAAAGTACTCTCAAAGATTTGGTTTATCAAGTAAATGGCGCCGCCATTGAAGTTCATAAAAACATAGGAGCAGGTCTTTTAGAAAATGTATATCATCAATGTTTTAAAAAAGAATTAGAATTAAGAAAAATAAATTTCTCCTCCGAACTTGAGATTCCTTTAAACTATAAGGGATATGAATTAGAGTCTAAACTCAGATGTGATTTATTTATTGAAAATTCACTTGTGGTAGAACTAAAATCGGTTACTGAAATAAATCCTATTTTTGAAGCGCAATTACTAACTTATATGAACTTGTTAAAGGCTCCGATTGGTTTATTAATTAACTTTAATGTAAAAAACATTTACTATGAAGGTCAAAAAACAATGGTTAATGAATATTATCGAATGCTAGAAGATTGACTTTTTTGAACTTATATTTAACTCAAACATTAATAAAAATAACCTTATATGACTTATATGGTTTAAAATATAAAAAATTATGACAGAAGAAATAGACACCACAGAATTAGGAGAATCAATCGTAAAAAAATTAAAAACCATTTACGATCCAGAGATTCCTGTAGATATTTACGAATTGGGATTGATTTATGACGTAATGGTAAATACCGATTATGAAGTAAAAATATTAATGACTCTTACTTCTCCAAACTGTCCTGTAGCAGAGAGTTTACCAAAAGAAGTGGAAGAAAAAATTAAATCAATCGAGCATATCAAAGATGCTGAAGTAGAAATCACTTTTGATCCACCATGGAGCAAAGATTTGATGAGTGAAGAAGCAAAATTAGAATTGGGAATGTTGTAAAATTTGTTTCAGGTTTCAAGTTTCAGGTTATTCAGTCCTAAACTTGAAACCTCAAACTTGAAACTATTTAAATGGAAGAAATAATCAATAAAGTAGCGAATAGTGTTCTGGAAGTTTTTGATCTTGAAGACTATTACCCAGCAGGAGTTCGTGCGCAAATCGATATTTCACAATGGCTTTTTGATGGTTTTTTATTAAAAGAAAAAGACTTTAGAGAACAGCTCAACAATCAGGATTGGTCACAATACCAAGACAAATATGTTGCCGTTTCATGCGGTACCGATGCCATTATCCCAAAGTGGGCAATCATTTTGGTTACGATGCACTTGGCTCCTTTTGCAAAAAAAATTGTAAATGGTTATATAGAAGATTTGGATTCGGCTTTGTATGAAGAATTACTTCCCAAAATTGATTATAGCGCTTATCAAGACAAACCTGTTATCATAAAAGGGTGCTCAAGAAAACCTGTTCCTATGAGAGCCTATGTTTTGGCAGCGCAATACCTGCAGCCTTATGCCAGAAGCATCATGTATGGTGAAGCTTGTTCAGCAGTTCCGTTATACAAATCCGCCAAAAAATAACATGTTTTTAAATCATTGATAAAACAAAAAAGACCTTTTAACAATTGTTAAAAGGTCTTTTTGTTTATTTATTCATCAGCTTCTTTTTCCTCCTTCTCCACGGCATCTTTATAATCTGGATATAAAAATTTATTGTATGGAAAACGGGTAATGTGTATTTGCCGAACGGCTTCATAAACGCGTTCTCTAAAATCTTCGAAATTTTCTTTTTGTGTTGCCGAAATAAACAAAGCATTTTGTTCTCCTAAACGGTGCATCCATGTTTGTTTCCATTCTTCCAATGTAAAATGCCTTGGAGTCTTCTCGGTCATTAAATCATCTTCATCAATAGTCAAATGTTTATAGGCATCAATTTTATTGAAAACCATAATAGTTGGTTTATCATTTGCTTTGATATCCAGCAAAGTTTGATTTACCGACGCGATATGATCTTCAAATTCTGGATGCGAAATATCAACAACGTGCAATAACAAATCGGCTTCGCGAACTTCGTCCAATGTACTCTTAAATGAATCTACCAATTGTGTTGGCAGTTTTCGAATAAAACCTACTGTATCCGAAAGTAAAAATGGCAAGTTCTTAATAACAACTTTTCGAACTGTAGTATCTAATGTGGCAAAAAGTTTGTTTTCTACAAATACATCACTTTTTCCAATCGCATTCATCAAAGTAGATTTTCCAACATTGGTATAACCAACCAAAGCAACACGAACCATTGCTCCGCGGTTACTACGCTGCACACCCATTTGTTTATCGATAGTCTTAATCTTCTCTTTCAGCAACGCTATTCGATCACGAACGATACGTCTGTCTGTTTCGATCTCGGTTTCTCCAGGTCCGCGCATTCCAATACCTCCTTTTTGACGTTCCAAGTGTGTCCACATTCCGGAAAGTCTAGGTAATAAATATTGGCATTGTGCCAATTCTACTTGAGTTCTTGCATAAGAAGTCTCTGCTCTTTGGGCAAAAATATCAAGGATAAGGTGAGTTCTATCTAATATTTTACAATCGATTATTTTGGAGATATTCTTTTGTTGTGAAGGTGATAATTCGTCATCAAATACCAAAGTTGATATATCATTTTCTTTTACATAAAGACAAATTTCTTCTAACTTTCCAGTTCCCACAAAAGTTTTAGGATTGGGACGTTCCATTTTTTGCGAAAAGCGTTTAACCACTTCACCTCCAGCAGTAAAGGTCAAAAACTCTAATTCATCAAGATATTCATTGAGTTTTTCTTCACTTTGGTTTTGAGTAACAATACCAACGATAGCCGTTTTTTCAAAATTTATTATTTCTTTTTCTAACATGTCTCTAAATAAGACTGCAAATTTAATGATTTGAAAGCTACAATCCCCTTTTATACCATTATAAAATAATCTTTGAAAAACTGAGTTTGATTATTTCTGTTGTTTTTTTTTGGAATAATGGCAAAAAAGCGAAATATCTCCCTTTAGCCCCGATTACTTCACTATACTTTAATTTTCATAGGAGTTCAGTGAACTTCGTTTGTAGTGAAAATCCTTATAAGCCGGGGTTCGGCTTATTAAGATTGCAACGGATAGCGGGACGATATTTCCAAAAAAGCTCAATCTTTCTGCTCCGAAATCAATTAGCCCACATTACGCAATAGCCCACAGATTTAACTGATTTAACTGATTTGTACAGATTTATTAGAAAATTAATAATCAAAAAAAATGCCCTTCATTTCTGAAAGGCATTATTATAAATAAATGTTGATTTCTATTTTTTAGCTAATTTTGAAAACAATCTCAAAAATTCGATATATAGCCAAACTAGCGTTATCATCAATCCCATTGCACCATACCATTCCATGTATTTTGGCATTCTTTGTTCAACTCCTTTTTCAATTCTGTCAAAATCTAAGAACAAATTAAGAGCAGCAATTACAATCACAAATACGCTAATACCGATACTCATCATAGAATTACCATAGTGTACTGGTACAAAACTTGTAAAAAGCGAGAATAGCCAAGAAAATAAATAATAGGTTGCAATAGCAAATGTAGCAGCTATAACAATAGATTTGAATTGCTCCGTCACTTTGACTATTTTATATTTATACAATCCTAGGCAAACTCCAAAAGTGACAAATGTTGCCCCTACTGCCTGAGTTACAATTCCAGGATACTGTGTTTCGAAAATGGCAGAAATCCCACCGATAAACAATCCTTCAAAAACTGCATATCCAGGAGCTAGATAAGACGAATATTCTGGTTTGAACGACGCAATTACAACCAAAATCAATCCAACAATTCCTCCTCCAAGTGCTGGTACTATTGGGTTTATCCCATTAAAAGTAGCCCACCAGATTACAGTTGCTGAAGCAATCAATAACAAAAAAAGAATTAAACTTCTGTTGATCGTTCCAGACAAAGTCATCTCTTGATTTTCTTCAATAGTGATTGCATTAAACGTATCATTTTTTCTAGAAACAGCCGTTGAAAATGTTTTGTTATTTAAAAAAGGGTTATTCGAATTCATAATTTTCTAGTTTAAATTTTATCAAATATAATTTATAATTTAATAAAATGATTTAAATTTTTATTAATTTTTTTCTGCTATTTACCCCCCAACCATGACCTTGGATTGGTATAAGTAGTGTTTTGGGTGATTGCAAATTTTAATATAGTTTTGCCCTCTCCGTTGGTTCTGATTTTGCCCAATGTTTGTTTGATGCTAACTTTATCCCCTCTACTTACATTCACCGAAGTCAGGTTTTGATATATGGTAAAAAAATCACCATGTTGCAGCATCACCAATTTATTTACTGGGGAAATAATGATAACGCTCGTTACCACTCCTGCAAAAACGGATCTGGCGCTGGAACCAGAATCGGTGGTGAATTCCAGTCCGCTATTGTGGATTTGAAGGTCTCTATAAACTGGATGGAATTGATCACCAAAACCCAAAGAGATAAAACCTCTTTCGACCGGCCAAGGTAATTTACCTTTGTTGGCTTTAAAATTATCCGAATCAACTTTACCGCCACCATAAGTCAAATCCATTTTTGTGCTAGAAACAGCATCAGGGGCAACAACAGGGTCTACTTTTGCAATTGCTTTTTCGACTTCCTTTGGAACTGGAATCGGTTTTGGAACTGGTTTAGAGTTGGCTTTTGCTTTAGCTGCTGCCAAGGCATTCGCTTTTTCAATCTCTTTCTTCTTTTCTAATGCTTTGGCTCTTGCTAAGGCATTAGCTTTAGCAAGAGCATCGGCTTTTGCTTTTTCTTTTGTCGCTTTTTCTATAGCTGCTTTTCTATTGGCTTCGGCAATTGCTTCACGAATTAATTTGTCGATTTTTCTATCTATCGTTTTCGCTTCTTGCTGTTTTTTCTTGATGTCGGCTATGATTTGCTTTTTATCTTTCTTTAAAGAAGCAACAAGCTTTTCTTGTTCTTGTTTTTCTTTCTCCAAAGACAATCTTTCTTTATCATTCTCAACAATAAGCTGTTCTTTGGCAGTTTTTTGAACATCCAATTTTGCATTAAACGTATATAGTGTATATGTTTTCGATTGTATTTCTTGTCCTTGCATTCTCCTATAATTTGTATATTGTTTCATATACTGTGCTCTTTTATAGGCTTGCAAAAAACTTTCCGATGATAGTAAAAACATGGCTCGACTCTCCTCAGAACGGCTTTTGTACGATTGAATAATCATCTTGGCATAATCTGCCTTGAGTAATTCGAGTTCTTTTTCCAGTTTATTTATTTGAGCTTGATTTACCGAAATTGAATTTCCTAGCAGTGTTTTTTGTTTTTCAGTTGTTGCAATTAATTCTTCTTTAAGTTTAATTTTATTGCTCTGCAAAACAATTGCTTTGGCAGCTGTTTTTTCTTTCTTCTTTACCGTTTGAAGTTTCGTTTCGTTTTCTCGAATCTCTTGTTGAATTTTAAATTTACGCTCTTCTAGTTTTTTTTGTTGATTATCTTGGCTCCAAAGTACAGCCGTAGTTATTAGAAAAATAAAACTTAGAAAATATTTTAACATCGCAAATTATATATAATGCAAACTTAATGAATGATTTTATTAAAAAACAGCACTATTTCATTTTTGTAAATAAAATAGTGCTGTTCATTTTTTTGTAGAAAACCTACATATTATACAGCCAACTTGCTGGATTGTTGTAAGTTGTGTTTTGTGAAATTGTGAACTTCAAGATTGTTTTTCCTTCCCCGTTTGTTCTTATTTTCCCCAAACTTTGCTTGATATTTACTTTCTCTCCTTTGGTCACAAAAACAGAGCTTAAATTTTGATACACAGTAAAACAATCTCCATGTTGTATCATTACGGCTTTATTTACAGGAGACAAAACGATAACACTGGTTACATCTCCAGCAAAAACTGCTCTCGCATTTGCTCCTTGTTCTGTTGTGATTTCTACTCCGCTATTGTGAATCACGAGACTTGGGTAAACAGGATGCGGTTGCTCTCCATACCCTAATGAAACGAAACCTTTCTCAACAGGCCAAGGCAATTTCCCTCTATTGGCTCTAAAATTATCTGCTAATATTTTGGCTTCAGCAGTCAATACTATTCTGGATGAAGTATAAGCTGCTGCAGGCGCATTTGGATTTTCGCTTGCTGCCTTTCTATTGGCTTCGGCGATTGCTTCGCGAATTAAACGATCAATTTGACGATCAATCGCTCTGGATTCGGTTTGTTTCCTTTTAATATCGGCAGTGATTTTTTTCTTGTCTTTTTTAATCGAATTCACCAATTTTAATTGTTCTCTTTTTTCTTTTTCAAGAGACAATTTCTCTTTATTATTTTCTGCTAATAATTTCTTCTTGGCTGCTTTTTGAACATTTAGCTTTTCATTAAAACCCAAAAGCTCGTTTGTTTTCGATTTAATTTCTTCCCCTTGCATTTTTCTAAATCCAGTATATTGTTTCATATACTGAGCTCTTTTGTAGGCTTGTAAAAAATTCTCTGATGATAATAAAAACATAGCTCGGCTTTGTTCGGATCTGCTCTTGTATGATTTGACAATCATCTTAGCATAATCTTCCTTGAGAATAACTAATTCTCTGTTCAGCTTGTTTATTTTTAATTGATTAATATACATGTCATTTCCGAGAATCTTAGTTTGCTTCTCTGTTGTACGGATCAATTTCTCTTTAAGCTTAATTTTATTGCTTTGCAAAATAATCACATTAACGGCAGATTTTTCTTTTTTCTTTACCGTTTTCAATAACTTTTCATTGTCCAAAATTTCTTGTTGAATTTCGGCTTTACGCTTTTCTAGTTTTTCTTGTTGCGACTCTTGCCCCCAAATTACTGAGGTCGCGCATAAAAAAAATAGTCCTAAGAGAAATTTTCGCATTTTACAATTATATTGGTTCAAATTTACTTAATTAAAATTCTTTTATAGTCTTTTGGCACACTATATGGAAAACTAAGTTCTTCATTTATGGTTATGCCGTTGTATCCCAAATTAATTTCGGTTTTACCTTTATCCTGCACTGCATTTATGGCAATATCCGATGGTAATGGGGATTCATTATACTTTTTATAATCCGAGTACAAAACTTCAATCCTTCTGTTTTCGACAGTTTGAGAAATCTCTTGTTTTTTTAATAAAAATGATTCTTTATCAAAAAAGAAATACTTTTTGGTATTATTTTTTGAGAGATCTTCCAATCGATACGATTGATCAACTAATGAATCTTGATACTTTCCTTTGGTTAAATCATCCATTGCCTGACCAATTAGTATATTCTGGACTTTATTAAAATCCAAATCAGTTCCCAGCCATTTGCTTAATGAACTAAAATCTCCTTCAAAATAAGTGCCGTTTAGCTTCTCATAATACTTTACAGAAGCTGGTGTTATCAACGCTTTGGCCATAGTTATTCCCAGAAAACGAATACTTACCAAAATTTGTTCGTCCTTTTTTATCTTGATTTCAGCAGTTAAATTTTGAGATTGTTTTTCGTCATTATATTTCACATTGGATTTTATGTATAATGTAGTGAAATCGCTTTTATTTGCATAATGCTTTTTCAGAATCCGATCAGCTGACATGCTTTTCGAATCTTCTTTTTTACTCTCTTCTGCTACTTTTCCTTTCACTTTACAGGACACCAATAGCGATGAACTGCTCACGCAAATAATGCAAACAAAAAGTAGTCTTATTAGAAATCGATTCATTATTTTTTTTCTTTTAATAATTGATTGGCTTTGTTGAAATATAATTCTTTCTTGACAGTATCTCCTAATCCGCTATAGGCTTCGCCTAGCTGTATGTTAAAATTGATTTCTAAATCTTTATTATCAACAACATAATCAAATCCCATTTCAAGAATATCTTTGGATTTTTTAAAAAATTGCAACTGATTATTGGCCAGCCCCGCATAATAATAAAACTGAGGTTCCGCCGGATAGGTCTCAATCAGCGCCATAGCTTTTTTAGCTACGGGTTCAAACTGTTTGAGTTCGGTACTGGCTTGAAGCCAAAGTAAATTGGTCTCCAAATCAATTTCCGAATTATTTTTTTCGGACATCTCATAATATTTGATTGCCTTGTCCCATTGTTTTTTATTCTGATAAAATTTACCAATTTCCTTGGCAACATTTACTTCTTTATCATTTTTAAAATAACCAATCGCTTTATCCAAATCAGCTGTAAATTGAGGATTTGCATTGGCGAAAAGCAAAAATTCATTCAAAATTCTGTGCTTTATTTTTGAATCAACTTTTGGGCTTGCCAAAACCATATTCATAGATTTTACAGCACTGGCACCATCATTTTTTTCAATATAATTTTTGAACAAACTTACTTGTGCCCAAACCGATTCTGGTATTTCTTTTTCTAATTTTTTGGCAACTTCCTCTACTTTATCTTCTTCGTTATTATTAGAATATAAAAAAATTAAAGCGATATAATTGGATTCTTCTTTTGGGTTTTTATCAATAAGGCTTTTCAAATTGTCAACCTCTGAATTTTGGAATTTTCCTGCCGACAAAATTTCCATTTTATACATTTCCCTTCTTTCAGTTTTTCCAACTTTGTCATTCAACTCATTAATACCAGCTAAAGCTTTGTCAAATTGCTTGGTCACCATATAAAGCGAAACCAAGTCTTCTTTATATTCTGCATCAAAAGGAATAATTTTATTGACAATAATTATGGCTTGATTGAAATCTTTGGTTTCATAGCACACATCATACAATCCTACCCAAAACCATTTATTATTAGGGTCAATTTGCGTTGCATGTTCAAAAGAGGAATAAGCATTTTTGTAATCTTTGGAAGCTAAATAATTCTTTCCCATTTCAAAATAAATGGTGGCATCATTGGGTTTCAATTTCAAACATTGTTCCAATGCCACTAATGATTTGTCATAGTTTTCAATGCTTTTTTGAAAGATGGATTCATAGAAAAAATCTTGAAATTTATCTCCTTCCACTTTAATTTCCTCTGGTTCTGTTTGTGCCAATACCGAAATAGTATTGCTAAGCAAAACAGAAAAAGCGAATATGAAAGTCCATTTTTTTTTCATTGAAAGGAAGTCTTGGGAAACAAAATAATATCGTCAAATTTACACGCTTTATTTCAGAACAGACACTCTTGCAAAATAAATTAAAAAAACAACAAAGCAGCATAATAAAAACTTAAATAATGCTGCTTGGTCATTTTTAAATATTTGTTTTAAAATTATTCTAAAACTGAGTAATCCCCAATGCTTATACTGGTAAATTTTCCATCATAAACAGCATGATTTCCAATCATTGCATTATCAAGGCTGGCATTTTTGATATGTGAATGTGTTTGCACCAAACTGTTTTGTATTGTACTGTTTTGTACATGACATCCATTTCCTAATGAAACATTTGGCCCTACAGTTGTGTTGATTAAAATTACATTTTCTCCAATATAGCATGGAGGAATTATAGTCGAATTCTCTAATTTGACATTTTGATCTACCAAATGAATTCCATCGCTGTGAAGAAAACCTAGCATTCTAGAATTAGTTTCTACCGTAACATCTTTGTTACCGCAATCCATCCATTCATCTACTTTTCCAGGAACAAATTTCATTCCCTTTGCCATCATTTGCTTAATTCCGTCATTGATTTGATATTCGCCTCCGTGTATGATATTGTTGTCGAGAACCAGTTGCAGCTCATTTTTCAATATTGCAATATCCTTAAAGTAATAGATTCCAATTACAGCCAAGTCTGAAACAAACTCTTTTGGTTTTTCTACTAATTCTACTATTTCGTTGTTCTCATTCAAGTTGATAACACCAAAAGCTTCTGGCTGATCTACTTGTTTTACCCAAATAACACTATCGGCAGTTGTGTCTAAATCAAAATCGGCACGGATTAAAGTATCTGCATATGCAATAACTGCTGGTCCGCTTAATGAATCTTTGGCACACATAATGGCGTGGCCTGTTCCAAGCGCTTGATTTTGATAATAGATAGTTCCTTTTGCTCCTAATTTGTTTGCAATAGCAACTAATTCATCTTCGACTTGTTTACCAAAACTTTCATGAATTATAAAAGCTACTTCTTCTATTTCCTGATTCAAGACTGCTACAATATCTTCAACTAGTCTATGAACTATTGGTTTTCCTGCTACTGGAATTAATGGTTTTGGAATGGTTAATGTATGTGGGCGAAGGCGTGATCCGCGTCCTGCCATTGGTACTATTATTTTCATATTACTTTTATTAAAAGATTGAAGAATTAAAAGATTGAATCAGAATCTTTCAATCATTAAATCTTTAAATTATTAAATTAATTTATTTCACTCCCGTACTTCCAAAACCGCCTTCTCCTCTTGATGTTTCGGTCAGTTCCTGAACTTCTATCCACTCGGCACGTTCGTGTTTCGCTATGATAAGCTGGGCAATGCGTTCTCCATTTTGAATAACGAATGGATCATTGGATAAATTTACTAAAATTACTCCTATTTCACCCCTGTAATCGGCATCGACAGTTCCTGGTGCATTGAGAACTGTAATTCCGTTTTTTGCAGCCAATCCGCTTCTTGGTCTCACTTGGGCTTCATATCCTATTGGCAATTCTATAAAAAGACCAGTTTTTACAATGGCTCTTTCTAAAGGCTGCAAGGTTATGGCTTCGGTTATGTTTGCTCTTAAATCCATTCCTGCAGAAGCAATGGTTTCATAATTTGGCAATGCATGCTGTGATTTGTTGATGATGTTGATTGTCATTATTTTTAAAATAAAATATGTTGATTACGGAATGCCCTAGCCCTGATAGCAGTGAAAATCCTTGTTGGCCGGGGTTCGGCCAGCAAGATTACTTCACTATGTTTTTATTTCCGTAGGAGTTCAGTGAACTTCGTTTGTAACGGATAGCAGGAATAGCTCCTAATTTTTTGCTGGACGTTTTAAAATTCTCAAAAGGGTTTCTTTTTCATTGTAATAGATAAAGCCCATAAACACTGCTAAAAGTAAAACACCAATATAATAGTTTTGATTAAATCCATAGAAAGAAATGCATGAAAAACCGATTGACAGTGATAGATAGCCACCTATTTTTTTCTTGTCGTATGGAATTGGATAATACTTGTTGCCAAAATAATAAGAAATAAACATCATACTTCCATAAGCCGAAAGGGTAGCTATCGCCGAACCATAATAGCTGTATTTTGGAATCAATAAATAGTTCAAAATCAAGGTTACAATTGCGCCAACTATTGAAATATATGCTCCAACATACGTCTTATCAATGAGCTTGTACCAAACGGAAAGATTGGTGTAAATCCCCAAGAAAAAATTGGCTAAAATAATCAACGGCACCACTTTCATCGCTTCCCAATAAGATGAATTTGGAATCATGACTTGTTTTAAAAGATCGGCAAATACGATTACGGATAATAAAATAAAGGATCCAAAAATGACAAAATATTTAGTTACTGTGGCATAGGTTTGTTGCGCATTTTCGTTGGAAGCATGACTAAAGAAGAAAGGTTCAATTCCTAAGGTATAAGCAGTTCTATACAAAACCATAAACAATCCCAATTTATAACAGGCAGAATATACTCCAACTTGTTCTGAGGCAATGTTTTCCGGTAATAATTTACCCAAAAGAATTTTGTCAAACTGTTCGTTGATGGCAAAGGCAATTCCAGCAATCATAATTGGCAACCCGTAACGCATCATTCGTTTCCAAAGTTCGTAATCGAATTTCCATTTGATAGTAAAATAGTCTGGAAAAAGCACTACAAATGTTAGAAAACTAGCAATGATATTCGCTAGAAAAATATACCCTATCTGAAAATTTTCGATATAAATAGAGCCTAGAAAACTCTCTGGCTGTGAAACTGATACACTCGGCAAAAAGATTAGAAAAAATAAATTAAAACAAAGATTGACTACAACATTCCCAATTTTGATTGCTGCATAAAATTTTGGCCTTTGATTGGCTCTTAATTTAGAGAAAGGTACAATAACTAAGGCATCTAGAGCGAGAATCCAAATAGAATAAGTGATGTATTGCGTATCTACCCCAGACCAATGTGCTAAAGAATTTCGGAATAATAACGCAACAAAAATAAAAAGAATCGTGGTCCAAAAAATTGAAATAATGGTAGTTTCGACAACGCTGTCTTTGTTTTTCTCAGAATTATAAAATCTAAAGAAAGCAGTTTCCATTCCATAAGCTAGAATGACATTGAAAAAAATCATCCAAGCAAATATAATTGATACTTTCCCATATTCTGCCTGAGGCAATAATCCCGTATAAAGTGGCACTAACAAGAAGCTGAACATCCTTGGTATTACTGTGGCAAGCCCATAAATGGCTGTTTGTTGAAGAAGCTTTTTGTATAATCCCAAAATGAGTTCTCTGTTAATTATTATGAAACAAAAATAACCAATTCTTTGGTTATTTTTTGCGTTTTGCAGTTGAATAATTTGGCCTTTTAGGGTAATTTCAGATTGCTCAATATCAGTTCAAAATGAAACTCTTTAGTATTACAATCGAAACTAAAGGAAGTTTTTAATAAAAACTATCCTTGAAAAAAACTGACTTGGTTTTGAGTTTCCTTAGGTTCTGGAATGTCTACCTCGATAAGTGTTTTTAATATTTCCTGATTAAGCAATGGTAAATCCACTATTCTATTGGCTTGATTTTGAACACATTTTTCAAATAGATTACGAACTACCCTAGCGTTGCCAAAATTTTCATCCTTTTTGGAATACAACAATTCAAAAGTATCAGCTAATTTTTCCTTGGCATCCGCATCAATTATAAAATCGGAGCTTTTACAAAAGTTTTCAAAGATTAAAAATAATTGTTCAGGGGTAAAATGGGTAAATTGAAAAAACCGATTAAATCGGGAGCGCAAACCTGGATTAGATTCAACAAACTCTTTCATTGGTTCTGTATATCCTGCAACAACAACAGCCAAATCAGTGCGATGGTCTTCCATTCTTTTTAATAGCGTATTAACCGCTTCAGAACCATAATCATTTCCTAAAGCATTTTGGGTTAGCGCATAAGCTTCGTCAATAAACAAAACACCTCCTAAGCTTTCTTCTACAACTTTATCAACTTTCCCAGCGGTTTGTCCCACATAGCCCGCAACCATTCCCTCTCTGTCGGTTTCATACATTTGACCCTTTGACAAAAATCCCAAATGCTTGAATATCCTGCTCAAAAGTCTGGCTACAGATGTTTTTCCTGTTCCCGGAGGTCCCAAAAAGACCGTGTGTAAAGTAACTTCAATATTTTTTAATCCTTCTGAAGAACGTTTTTTTTGAATTTCTAAAAGATTTATAAGCTCATAAACATCTTTTTTTACTTCCTCCAATCCTATTAATTGCTCTAACTCTTGAAGTACAATTTCAAGAGAATCATTCTCTGAAATAGCGGTGACATCCGAATTTTTAATTTTTTCATCATTTATTTTTAATCCAATAAATGCTTCAAAATCCTGTTTGTTGTTAAACTTAACTTCATACGAATACTGAAGAAATTTTTGATATTTATCTAAAATCCATTCGTGTTTAGGATTGTTGATTTCCAATAAAACGCTTGGAATAAAGTATTTTTTATCTTTTGGTTCTGACCAAAACAGACTGTTTTCATTTCTAATTTTTGAAATATGCCTTTTGAAATTTTCAGTAGCGACTAATGCATTTAAAGACTTAACCTCTTTCTCATCGGCAAAACTCGCATTCCTCAAAGCATCATAATAATAAGCCAAAGTAAATCTCGCTTTATCATTTTCTTTCCCCAAACACAGATTGTACATTGCTATACAATCTGAAAGGAAAAAATGTTCTGCTTTTAACAGCAGTCCATTCGAATTATTGGAAACTACCAGTTGATTTATTTTTTGAATAAATAAATCCTCTTTATTTAATTCAGCACAAATGGCAAGGATTTTTGAAGTTTCTTCTCTTAATTCTTGAATAAATGAAGCGGTAAAAACCATCTTTTTTGTGTTTATTTCTGATTTTAAAATCCTTTTTAATTATGAAATGCTCTGGAAACAGTTTGAATTGCATTTTTAAAAAAAAATACGCCCTTTATGAAATCATCATTTGATGCACAATCTCCTTACAAAGTTTTCTGTGTCCTTCGCCAAATTCTGTCCAAGCCAATCCAATGTCTCTAAGATCATACTTCGCAACTATGGTTCCGTATTTTTCTTGTTTACCATTGATTGTCGGATGTCCAATTACATAAATGGATTGTGCCAATTCCAAAGCTAATTCAATATCATGAGTAGAAAATATTACCGTATTATAATCAGATGTTTTACAAAGTAAAGCAAACGATTTTTTTACTTCTTCAATATTTCCAACATCCAAACCAGAGAAAGGTTCGTCCAATACAATAAAATTATCGGAAGAAAACAACTGTTCTATAATTGCTGTTCTTTGTCTTTGTCCTCCCGATAGTTCATTTGGGTATTTATCAACACAATTTTCCAATCCCCATACTTTGAGATATTCTTTTATCTTACTTTCTTTTTCAGAATCCGAAAGAGTCGTTTTTCTCAATGAAAACTTCAAAGCTTGATGAACTGTTTTGTGTCTGAACAATGTGTATTTTTGATCTACAAAACCAATATCCCCTTCCTTAACAACTTTGGCTGCATTTGGTTCGCTATTCTCAAAATCGCGAATCAATATTTTCCCATCCGTGCAAGGAACCAATCCTGTTAAAGCTTTAAAAAAAGTAGATTTTCCTCTTCCTGATCTTCCCACAAATGCAATTACTTGTCCTGTGCAGTCAACACCTTCACGTATTACATCTTTTTCGGTAAGATTTATGTCTTTTATAATAACTGCATCATCATAGGCAACACTAAGATTTTCAACATATAAAAGCGTTTCTTTATATTCGTGTTTCATTTGAATTTATATTTTTGAATATCTAAATATTGTTTTTCTTAAAAAATTAATACCTGCATCTAGCCCCAAACCAATTAATAAAATAATGATTTGAAGTGCTATTATTCTGCCAGTATTCATGAACTTATCAGAGTTTTTTATTAAAAATCCTAATCCTCCAGAAGCTACAACTATTGATTCTACTGTAACTAGCATCATCCAGGTAATTGCTAGATTTTGTCTAATGACATCAATAACATAATCTAGCCTTCCCAAAATAATAACTTGCCAAAGCACTTCCAATCGGCTGCATTTTAAAGTTTTGGCATGATCAAATTCTTCTTGTGGAATATCTTTAATCACAGCAATTAATGAAGTAGTCAAAAAAGTGGTCAAGAAAATAACCAAAATCCAAACCTGCATTGTTCTCGCTTCATGAATTACCATCGTAATATAAAATGACAGTCCTGTAAAAGGCAAAAAACGAAATTTTGTTACGAATTCAGAAATTGATTTTAATAACGGAATTGGCCATGTATAAGCAAATAACAAAGAAATTAGCGTAGCTAAAAAAATAGAAATAAAACATAATTGCAGTGAATTGAAAATATGCACCACCAAACCTTCACTGTATAAATCAGTAAAACCAGTTAAAACCTGACTTGGAGAGGGAAAAAGATGTTTTGTTCCTGAAGTTCCAATAAACCAAATTACAATCAAAAGAAAAAGCCAACCCAACAAAATTAATGTTTTGTTAGTTTTTGAAAATTTCTCAAACGGAGTTAAAATTTTTATCATAAAAAGTATTAAAAAAACAAAGACACAGTTTTCCAATAATGGATTCCCTGTGCCTTTGATATATCATTAGTTTATTTTAAGAACGTAATTACTACTCTACGGTTCTTAGATTTCCCCGATTCTGAACCATTATCAGCAACTGGCTCATTTTGTCCTTTACCGTCAATTAATTGGAAACGATTTTCCGGAATACCTTTTTGTTTCAAATAATCAACAACAGCTTGTGCTCTACTTTTTGATAAAGCTAAATTGGCTTCACTATTTCCAACATTATCAGTATGCCCGACAATCGTTAATTTACTGTTCTCTGCTTGAATCAAAAGATTATAAATTTTCTCCAAATCTTTATTCGAACTATTTTGAACTGCGGCGCTTCCTGAACTGAAATTAATTTTCCATTCGCCTGATGCCATAACCTCAGTAGCTTGTGTCGAATAATCTGCTTTATCTGCAGAAGTTGATTCAATATCATTAATGTTTTTAAGGAAAAATAAATTTACTGCTTGATCATAAGGAACTACTGCTCCAACATTTTCATTAAATCCAAACGGATTCAATTCAGTTAAATATCCTGAAACTTGATTGTAAACTGATTTGTATCTGTTTACACCATCTGACATTCCAAAATACTGCATCGCATCAGCATAATTAAACACTTTCGATCCTCCCATATTATAGGTCAATCCGCCTTTTGTTCCTTGTTGCCCTTTAAACATTTTGTACCAATATTCTGGAGTTTCCATTTTATACGTATCGCTAATTGCCTGAGAAGCTCTTACCTTCCAGTCTTCATAATTTTTCATTTGATTAGAAGCTGTCAAAGCCGATTTCAAAATATTTGAAACAATATCAGGATTTTTCACAGCCCATTCTTTTACACCAATAAGCGCAGTTGGCATTTGATTATTGAATTCTTTTGTAGAAACAATATCAACAAAACCAGACAATTTATCAAAAACTGTTTTATCTCCAGGCGTCCAAGTCGCACAACCATCAATTTTTCTGTTAACTGATTTTCCTGTTAGTTTTCCGTTTACCACTTCTTTCAAAGTAACAGTCCAACCTGTTGTTTGAGATTTAATTAATTCCTCAGCTGATTTAATGTAATCATCATTTTCCGAAGGATAAATATTTACTGCATCCGCATCATAAGTTGTAGGATCTGGATTTACTTTCAATCCATTTGCAAAACAATAATTTACCGTTGTAACCCAGTCACCATCTCCAAGAACAGCTGAGATTACTGCGCCTTTCATTGATTTTGGATCTGATTTCCAGCTTGGTGGGCCTATTAATTTATCTTCACCATAACTCATCCCAACAACACCCATAACCTGCAAGTGATATTTATCTTTTCCGTATTTCTCGTCTAATGATTTTTGAACAGAGCTAATATAAAACGGTGCACCATCCCCCATAATCATAACAGCAAAAACACTTTTGTCTGAAGAAGGAAAAGCTTCGCCTTTATCAAATTCTTCAATAAATTTCATTTGCATATTACGCAATTCCGAAAGCCAGTCTTGACGTATAATTTCAAGATTAACTCCATTTTTTTCCATCAAGGATCCTTTTGTTGTTTTTGGTCCTCCATTAGAAACTATAATTCCTGACTGAGCATTCCAAGCATATCCTGCAATTCTTACCAAAGGCTTACTGCTTACTTCTGAAGATATTTCAGTAGAGGGAAGTTCAATTTTTTCAGCATTGGTAACATTATTTACATCGGTACCATTCAATTCAATCCCAGTTAATTGTTTTGAAATAGCCGTTTTGATTCCTGGAGAAATATAATAAACTGCTCCTAAAATTCCTCCAATTGCAATAATAACAATCAATAATTCTGAAAAAGTGGTTAGCTTTTCCGTTCTTAAAATTTTTCCCATTTTATTTTTAAAATTAAATTATGTATTAAAAAATATCTCCAAAACCACCACTGGACATTTTGTCTTCTTTGGTCATTTTATAATTTGGACTCGAATATTTAGTTGAATCAGGAATGGTATTGTCTCCCGTTTTAATTTCATCAGCCAATGAATCTAATCTGGAATACAACTCATCATTATCTACAGAATATTTAGAGGTAAGTGAATCAATATCGATTAAGTTTTCAGATGTTCTGGCGATATCCAATGCTATCGTAGAAGTTACAACCTCTAATGCATATTCCAATTCCCAATCTTTGGTAAACATCATTGCGCTTTTTGCACTTTCTGTTGCTTCTTTAGCATTTCTGGCAAACTCATATTCCTTTTGCAACATTGTAACTGTAGCATCAAAATCGGCAATTTTTATATCAATTGCTGTTCCTGCCAAAGTCAATTTTCTGTCCATTTTACCCAATACATTGGCACGAACCCCATATTTTTGAATAAAATTTTTACTTTGTTCATATTGTGTAGAAATCCTTTGAGAATCACTTAGCTTTCTGGCTAACTCACTTTGAAGAGCTACGTATTCATCTGTATCCTTCGCAGCAACACCATTCAATCTGACCATTTCATCCATTGCGGATTTTAATTTTTCACATTGACGTTTCAGGCTTAAAACATCTTCCTGAAAAGACTTGGCCTCTTTTTCAGATTTACTAGCTTCGATTTCCATTTCATTTTTAAGACCTTTTAGCTTAGCTTTAGTGTTCTTAAAAACTTCACGGTTTTTAACCATTTTAAGTTTTTGTTCTTCCAATTCATTAAAAGGATTACTTTGAATTAATGCTTTGTGAAGATTTTTTGTAGCAAATCTTAGCCCTTTCATAATAACTGGAAACATCATTACTAAAAAAACCAAAAAAACACCCGTTGCTGATAAAGCAATTGCTTGACCTAACATTGTAAAAAGAGGCGGAATAATATATGTCCATGTTAAATATCCTCCCACACCCAATAAACCCAATGCTAAACCCCAAAATAAGGTTTGTTCTCCTTTTTTTAAAGTTCCTGATTTTAAGGCAATTTCACCTTTTGACTCGTCAAAATGTTTTAATATTGGAAGGGATAAAAGTGTGCTTTTTTCTTGTTCGAATTTGTCCATTAATTATAAATATTGATTAATTCCTGTTACTACTGTATTAATTGAATCTAAGATTTTATGCTTGGCCAAATCGTTAGCTTCCATCTTTAATTTAATCTCTGAAAACTGCTCTACATTATTAGAATCCATTTTTTGAAATTCTGTTTTCTTAGTTTCCAATTCGTTTTGAAGCTGAAGAATCTTGGTGTTTAATTCTTCTATGCTTTTGGAAACATTATACTTCTCTTTGGTCAAATTATTCTCTAAATCTGCTTTCTTAGTTTTACCAACAGTGTCATATTTAGCATAGACTTTTTCAATCTCAGCAACGTAAAAATTCGCTTTTTCCAAAAGAAATTGTTTAGTCAAATCAGGCTGAATCGTTTTACCCATTGTAAAAGCCATTTGATAACTTTGAGGATTTGAAATTCCAACAGCTACTACAGATTTATACAATTCAAAAAAATCAAAACCTGAAGCATTCAAAGACTCAAAGCCTTTGTCATAAACTTCAAAGATTTCTTTTAAAAAAGGGTTGGATATGGAATCCGAAGAGATTGGCTGAGTGGCGTGATTTGGAAATTTAGTAACTTCACTGGGAGGGGGAGTAATTGGAGTTTGAAATTTATTTGTTTCTACTATTGCTTCAGTTTCTTCATTTATAAAAAGACCTTTCCAATTAAAACTTTCTTTTGCCATTTGTATATTATTTAATCTAAATTTATAAGTCTTGTAAAACAATTTCTACTATTATACGCTTAACTTGTTAAAAAGTTACTAAAATACAAAATATAAATATAATTTTTTTCAATAAATGGGTTGTATATTTCCTATTAAGTTAATCCTTCTTCATTTAGCATTTTTACAAAATGGAAACCTCTCGGTTCATACCCTTGATTGTAATAAAAACGATGTGCTGTAAAATTTCCTGTGAAAGCATCC
Organism: uncultured Flavobacterium sp.; assembly: GCA_963511725.1. GTDB lineage: Bacteria > Bacteroidota > Bacteroidia > Flavobacteriales > Flavobacteriaceae > Flavobacterium. Next base: position 2,606 of record CAUPKA010000040.1, on the reverse strand, counting down.
AAAACAATTGCAGTACAACCTTCAGCTTTTGCTTTAGTATCTATATAATCGGTCATCATCTTCCCTATTCCTTTAGAACGATGATCTGAATGAACAATAAAATTATCAATTTCGATATATTTTCCTGTCCAAAGTTTGATGGCTGTCCAAAATCCAGTTATTCCTACACAAATTTCGTCTTCAAAAACAGCCAATTGCTTATAATTATGAGGAATCATTTCAAGCAAATAGGATTCGTATTTTTCTAAAGTCAGATTGGGATATAAATGTCGCATCACTTCAATTTGAGCAAGCATTTCTGGAACGGTAGTGAGTTCGACAAGTTTCAATTGAACATAATTTTAAAATAGAAGAACAAAAATAAACAAAAATAACCCATTCAGGAAGTGAATTGCCATCACAAACCAATAAATCAAAATGAACCGTTAAGTTGCCCTTCGCTTCTTCTCTTAAAACAATATGCTGCATCGTTTCTATTTCGCAATTCAATTTGAAAATATCTTGTTTTTTCAATAATTGTTTGCTGTTCAAAATTAGTTTCATCAAATCCAAAATATCGTGAAGTGGTAAAAACCATTTCATAATCTTTGCTTTTTTTAAATAAAGAATTTACATAATCCGTATTTCTAAATAGCATACAACAGGCGGTTATATAATCATTTCGAACACAAATAACATCATAATTGTCAAGTATTTCTGGAGTTATAAACTCCCTAATTCTTCCATAAATCACATCAATATCGGTCATTCCCCAAAAATCATACTCTTGCAGATACTCCGAAAATAAAAGTCCAAAAGCAGGCTTGAATTCACAAAGTTTGTATGGGTTCTGTACAACTACTTCAAAGTCTAATTTTTGGGTGGCTAACTTATTGAATTGGGATAGCGTAAAAGGAATAATTGTAACATTGCTTGGCAAAACTCTTTCATAATGAGCATCTGATAAAATCAAAAAATCTATGCTAGGATTGGTCATACACGACTTGACAAAAAGCGGAAAATACCAAGGAAATTTACCGAAATAGACAGTTAAGAGCGCAATTTTTGCATAAGCAGTTATCAAGCAGTATTGAATATATATATTATACATTAGAAACAATAAATTTGTCTAATGCAAATTAAAAGAGTTATTAAGACGAAACAAAGGTCAAACATAAATAACTCAATTTCACAACATATAGTAACGTACAATATACACAATCAAATTCCATAAAGCGTGCATCAAACAAGTCAACCAAAACGCATTATATTTTTTTTGACGTGCTATTGTATAAAAAAAACCTAAATAAAATCCCGAAAATGTTGCTAAAACAATTTGTGCTAGCCCAGTCATGTGTGATAATCCGAACACCACTGCACTTAATGCAACACATAGAATATTGTTTTTGATACGAGGTTTGCTATTATCTAATATTATTTTTTGGAATATGGCAGTTTCGATAAATGGTACTACTATTACCACACTAAAAAATTCTCCAATTTGTGCGAGTAAATCACTCTCATTATTAATTACTGTTGGGCTTAGCCCAAAAAAATGCTCTAGAATAATGCCAACTAGTATTCGTGTTAGATAAGTACAAAAAAACAGTAATAAAAATAGGCGAACAATTGATAATTGTAACAGGTACCGATAAAAATTTCGAATCATAAGGATATTTTATAAGAAGTAACGCAAAGAAAACGCTATTAAATTCCACATCGCATGCATCAAACAAGTCAACCAAAACGCATTATATTTATTTTTACGTGCTATTGTATAAAAAAGACCTAAATAAAATCCCGCAAGTGTTACTGAAACAATTATGATTAGCCCAGGCATGTGTGTTAAGCCGAACACCACTGCACTTAATGCAACACATAGAATATTGTTTTTGATACGAGGTTTGCTATTATCTAATATTATTTTTTGGAATATGGCAGTTTCAAAAATTGGTGCTATTATTACCGCACTAAAAAAAATTTCAATTTGTGCGAGTAAATCACTCTCATTATTACCTACTGTTGGGTTTAGCCCAACAAAATGTTCTATAATAATAGCAACTAGTATTCGTGTTAGATAAGTACAAAAAAACAGTAATAAAAACAGGCGAATAGCTGATAATTGTAACAGGTACCGATAAAGATGGCGTATCATATATAGTATTTATAAGGTAAAAAACATAGTATTTTAAACATCATTTATAAAAGAAATAAAATTGATTACGAAAGTCGGGTATATACAAAAAAAGTATACTAGAATAAAGAGAATGTGTTTGATATTACTTGAATTTTAAAAAAAATGTTTCAAAAAGGTAGAATTTTTACATTATTACACTTGTTAAAAAAAACTAAAACTAACTTTTTATATCTAGCATAAGGCGATACATTTTCTTTTTTTTACCTATTTATTCTCTTTATATAATCTTCTATTATTTTTTTAGCCCTTGAACGGTCTTCAGTTTTAACTTTTAAAATAGCAGGAGCACCAAGGCATTCGCTTTTAAACTTTTAATATTAATTCTCTGTAAGCATCGCTGCCAAAAGCTTTCTGACGTTTTCTGTTTTTCGATTTTGGATAGGTTTTTTCTTGATCTAGCATCGAGATTGCAAATTTTGCGATTAAATTT
>CAUPKA010000039.1:0-43231 GCA_963511725.1 uncultured Flavobacterium sp. | reverse complement strand
CCTTACGGACCATTTGTGTATCAAGGGCGAATCCTGAATCCTGTTGTGGGCTGGACGACGCACCATTCTATTTGCAAAGTTGATAATGAATGGTATCTGTTTTACCATGATTCGAGCCTGTCCAAAGGAGTGACCCATCTGCGAAGCATGAAAGTGACCAAAATAGACTATTTGGAAGACGGATCGATTGTTGTTATAAATCCTTATGATAGGGTAAATTAGAAGTGAGTAAATTGGCTGTGAATCACAATTTACAGCACATAAATAAAAATATTGAAATAAAAGCTATAAATAATGCGGTACCATATATGCCTCATACCTAATAAATTTACAGATATGAAAAGTGGAGACAAAAATGAGAAAAATGACATCACGTATTATTCTTTTAATAAAATAGAAATTGATTGTGTAATTTTTAATATGGATAATGATACTCTCAAAATTCTACTTGTGAATCAAACAGATGAGGAGGGAATTGTAACTTGGCGACTTGCTAATGATTCTATAAAAGAAGGGAAAACCATTGTAAATACCGCACATAATATTATTAAAAGATACACTAGTTCAGAGCATTTCTTCATAAATCAGTTAAAAGCTTTTGGATATTCTACCGTTTCGTCATTGCAGGAAAATATTTCAATTGCCTATTATGGTCTTATAAATAGAGATGAGAATGTTTTCGAAAGAGAACAGACATACGCAGATACGAAATGGATTGATATTAACGAGATTGAAGGCTTAAATAATAAAGACAAAGTGATTTTGGATTTTAGTTTAAAACAATTACGAAGAGATATTTGTCAAAGCACAATAGGTTTTTATTTATTGCCAGAAAAATTTACACTGTTACAGGTCGTTCATTTGTATGAGGAAATATTAGGCATAGAAATCAATAAATCTAATTTCCGAAGAAAGATACTTCAATTGGGATTAGTTCAGGATTTAAATGAAAAAGAAGAGAATGTTTCACATCGTGCCGCCAAATTTTATACTTTAAAATTACAGTTTCAGGAAATATCACCAAATGTCGATTTTAATTTTATTTTCGATAAAAAAATAGCATAAACAACAATCTGGCTCTACATCTTAATTATTTGATTTGAATAGTTATTGGATAAATGGTTTGAATATGTTCTAAATCAATATTTATAGTGATTCTCTGTGTAAATATAAAATAGGCAAGCATTTTTGATGCCTAAAAAATAAAAAAGATTACAAGTTACCCTTACTTTCTAAATTTAAATATACATAAGATCTCAAATTTGTTTTGAGCACCTTTAGAAGGAATCGCTTTTTAGTTCTTGTTGGCAAGAAAACAGCATCGTTATTGATGTGACCAGAGCTGAAAATGGCAATTTATTTCGCTCTGGAATATTCTCAAATACTGTTGCCTCTAAAAAATAAATAGTATGATGAATAGATATTAGTAATTTTATTTTTTATATGAAAAGTATTCGTATTTTTTCATTTTTGTGAATTAATGTTTTTTATTCTATATATTTAAAAAAAAATCTTACTTTTTAATAATTACAAAATGCTGAAAATAGAAAAGAAAATATTTCTTGTATTGTGTTTATTCTTTGTGATGATATCTTACTCACAAAGCGACTTTGAAAACTTCCAATTTCGTTCTATAAAAGAAGGTATTTCTAAACGCGGAGCTTGGTCTATTGTTCAAGACAAAAAAGGCTATATCTGGATAGGAACCAATGGTGCGGGACTCTATAAATATGATGGAATAAATTATGTTGTTTACGAATCCAATTGGAATATTCCGAAATCTATAAACAGTAACCTTATTTATACTACTTATGTTGATTCTCAAAACAAATTGTGGGTTGGAACAGAGGAGGGTTTGTGTTTGTATGATAGGGATCTAAATAGATTTGAGACTATTGATTTAAAAGGGGGGCTTAAAATAAATAGAGATAAGATAGTAACTGTCAGGAGTTTAATTGAAGACAGTGAAGGAAATTTGTTAATTGGAACAGAACAATACGGTCTTTTGAGACTAGATCTAAAGACGTTTCAAGTAATAACAGTTAAATCCAATATTCCTTCAAATGTTGAATTGTTTATTCGCGGTCTTGCAAAAAACAAACAAGGAAAAGTGTTTGCTGCAACAAATTTTGGATTGAAGTATTTTGACAGCAAAAAGAATAGTATACAGCAAGTAAAATTTGTTGAAAGTGACAATTCTAAATCGGAAATTACGGATTCATTGGAATCATTGTTTTTTGAAACTAATGATAATTTATGGATTGGCACAACAAATAACGGACTTATTAAAGTTGTCGAAAATACGATTGGTTACCAACAAAAAATATTCCCAATCACAACTAAAAGAATCTTTTCTATTATTGCCATAGATGCAAAAAATATTCTTTGCGCTACTGAAAATGATGGGCTTTTTTTGATAAATAATTCAGGAATAGTAATAAAAAAATATTTGCCAAATAAGTTTGAAAAAAACGGATTAAAATCAAACTCTATTTGGTCTTTGCTAAAGGATAATGACAATAGAATTTGGCTGGGATATTATAATAAAGGCGTTTGTGTTTTTGATAAATTATCAGGGCAATTTAATTCAATCGAAAGTTTGTTGAATAATGCAAATTCTCTGCAGACAAGTTCTGTTACATCAATTGCTAAGGATTTTTCAGGAAAGCTATGGATAAGTATGGAAGGCGGAGGAGTTGATGTTTTTGATCCTAAAACAAAAAAAATTATACATATCAATAGTCATGACAGTTCTTTCATTTCGGGATTGAAAAGCAATAATGTGCAGGAAGTTTTTTTTGACAGTAAACAAAACGTATGGTTAGCGGTTTGGAATGAGGGGATTTTTTTCTTAAAAAAAGGGAGCAGGAACTTTATTAACTATAATACTAAAAACACCAAAGGGCTTAGCTCTGATCGAGTTATGAGTTTTGCAGAGGATTCAAAAGGAAATATTTGGATAGGAACATTTGAAAGAGGGTTGAGTTATTTTGATTCTTCAAAAAAGACTTTTTTTCAATGTAATTCCAAGCCATTTAAGGATTATTCATTTCCTTCTTCCCTTGTTCGAAAAGTATTTGTTGATTCAGATGATACTATTTGGGTGGGAACAATAAGAGGACTTTATGGTGTAAATAAAAAAGGGAACACATTTACTGTATTTTCTATTAAGGATAAAATGTCCAAAGTTTTAAATAATATCAGGACACATACAATACTGTCTATTTTCGAATCCAAAAATAAATTAATTTGGATTGGAACAGATGGTTCAGGACTTTTTAGTTATAATAAAAAATCAAAAAAAATATCTTGGTATAATGGCATTCAATCCGCTAAGGAAAAATCAGTATGTTCTATTATGGAAGACAATTATGGTTCAATTTGGGTAAGCGGTAGATCTGGAATCACAAAACTGGATTTAAAAGACAATAAGTTTTATAATTTTAATACTGAAGATGGATTGTTAGTTAACGATTTCAATAATAATTCGGTTTTGAAAGATGAAAAGGGAATTATTTATTTTGGAAGTTATGAAGGCATAAATTATTTTGACCCTAATCAAATGTCAAAAAGCACCAAACAGCCTTTATTGTATTTTAATGACCTGAAAATATTTAATAATTCGGCAATGCCAGGAGAAGAAAATTCTCCATTGGAAAAAGTTATTTCAGAGACAAAAAAGATTACTTTAAATCATGATCAATCGGTTTTTACACTCGAGTATATAGGAATTAATTATTCATATCCAGGTAAAAATGAATATGCCTATTATCTGGAAGGATTTGACAAAAAATGGAATTACGTTGGTAACATACGTACTGCAACGTATACCAATCTTCCTTCTGGCGATTATGTTTTTAAAGTTAAATCATCAGAACGTGGAGGCTCTTGGAGCAAAAAACCACTGGAGTTACAAATTACAATCCTTGCTCCGTGGTGGAGAACTGGCTTTGCTTATTTTGTATATTTAGTTATAGTAGTTTTTGGGGTTTATTACATAATAATCTATTATCAAAATGAATTTAAGGCGAAGCAGGCAATTAATTTTGAAAGAGACAAGCGAATTCAAACCGAAAGATTAAACAATAAAAAACTGCAATTTTTTACCAATATCTCTCACGAATTTAGAACACCTTTGACATTGATAATAAATCCGTTGGAAGATTTATTAAAAAGTAACGCTTATAATTTAAAGCAAGATGTTTTAGATAAATTGAAGGTAATTCACAAAAGTTCAGATTTATTATCAAGGCTGATTAATGAGCTGATGGATTTTCGAAAATTACAATTTAATCAAGTGCAGCTACAAGTTCAAGAAATAGAGGTAATCAGTTTTGTAAAAGATATTTTGAGTCATTTTGATGAGGAAGCTAATTTTCGCAAAATAGAGTTATCGTTTTCTTCCCCACTAAAAAAATTAAACGATTGGGTTGATCCTAAAATGTTAGAAAAAATAATATTTAATATTTTGTCTAATGCCTTTAAAGTTACACCAGATTACGGAAGTATAAATGTGAGGATAAAGGAAAATAATAAACTTGTTTATTTTCCTTTGGTTAGTTCTGGAAAAGAGGCTAAAAGCTATGAAATTACTATCGAAGATACAGGATCAGGCTTAGATAAAAAAGAGCTCAAAAAAATATTTGAGAGGTTTTATCAAGTAAATAATTTAAACAAAACTTATTACGGAAGTACTGGAATTGGCTTGGAAGTTGTAAAAGAATTTATTGAATTAAATAAAGGTATAATTGAAGTAGACAGTGTTTTGGGTGATGGAACAACTTTTAGAATTATACTCCCTTTGGGTAAAGATTTTTTTGAGCCAGATGAATTTGCTAAGGATACACATAAACCGGGATTGAAAAAGAGAAATAGCTTTAGAGATGAAATTCCAGTGGGCAGCAATGTGGAATTGGTTAATAATGAGCCAAATTTAGAGAAAACACATACTATTTTGATTGTAGAAGATAATTCGGATTTAAGAAGTTATCTAAAAGAAGAACTAAAAAAGGAATACAAGGTCATTGTAGCCGAAAATGGGCAAAAAGGATATGATTTAGCGGTGCATAAATTGCCAGATTTGATTTTGACAGATGTCATTATGCCTATTATGGATGGTCTTGAAATGTGCAAAAAAATAAAAGGAAATGTTAAAACGTCACATATTCCTTTGTTAATGCTGTCTGCAAAAGCATTAGTAAAAGACCGATTAGACGGTATAGATTCGGGGGCAGATTTGTATTTAAGTAAACCATTTAATATGGATATTCTAAAATCAAGCCTTGTCCAATTAATAAATAGCAGACAAATTATTTTTAATAAGTTTTATGATGGAATAACTAAAAAAACACAACAGAAAACCACAACGATTGATAATGATTTTATGCAAAAGACATTAAATTACATTCATGAGAATATTAGTGAACCAGAACTTAGTGTAGAGTCGATAGCTTCTATTGTTTTCTTGAGCAGAAGTCAACTATACAGAAAAATAAAAACACTTACTGGAATGTCTGTAAATGAGTTTATTAGAAATGTTAGGTTGGAAAAATCGAAACAATTAATAGAACTCGGGAATGACAATATTAATGAAATCAGCTATAAAGTTGGGTTTTCGACTCCTTCTTATTTTACTAAATGTTTTAAATCAAAATTTGGTCATTTGCCTACAGAAGAAAAAAAAGTATAGTTTCTGAATCAACTTATAATTCAATGAACTTAATTAAAATACCATTTTAGTCAAACAAGTTGTTTGCCTTTTTTAATTGAAAGACTTCTTTTGGTGCGCTTTTACTTTAGACATACTTGATAGAGATAAAGTATTTAGCGTGATTTTATTCATATAATGTTAAAGAAATAATATTGATTTGTAAAAAACATAATTTGTGATTGTTTTTTTTATTATGACAGATCATTCTTTTTAGAAATAAGCTCTTAGCTTATGATCCCCTCGTTTATTTTAAGAACTAAATATCATTAAGTGAAATGCTAAAAAGGCACTTAATGATATTTACTCATTCTTCTTTTTGAAAGCAGTCATTTATACTTCATTTGATTTCTGAATTTTAAATTTCATTATTTTTATATGTCAAAAAAATTAACATTTTAATTTTAATATCAAAAAATAAATGAAAGTTTTTTATTGATAATATATTTTTCAACTTTTAAATGAATTAACTTAATATCTAGTAATTATAGGTGTTTTTTGCTGTTTTATGCAACATGCGTATTGTATTATGCTTCATTTGTTGTATTAAAACAACTAGCAAACGAGATAAATTTGTTAAAGTTTTTATAAATATTGTAAGTTCATTTATTTCGAAAGCAATAAAGAAATTTTAAGTAAAAGTAAATAAGGATATGCTAAAATTTTATTTTGACTAATGAATTAATTGAATGACCAATTATTTAAAAAAGACTAAAACACTTTAATCTTAACATATCAAATTATTATGAACCAAAATTTATTTAAATGAAGAGAAGCTACTTCTGAAAAGTACAATTTAATATTCGAAGAATTTTAAATAATTACAAAAACCAACTTTAAAATTAAACCAAATTAACTATGAAAATAAAAATGAAATTCGCAATTATTGCACTGCTGTCCTTTTGTGCACAAACTGTCTTTTCTCAGAGCAAGACAATAAATGGTGTTGTTTCTGATAAATCAGGCTTGCCTTTAAGTGGAGTAAGTGTAAATGTGCAAGGTACATCTAGTAGTGCTGTTACAGATTTTGATGGAAAATATTCAATTAATAATGTTGATTCAGACAATAAATTAGTATTTGCTTATATAGGTATGATCTCTCAGACTGTAGTTGTAGGAAGCAATACTTCAATTAATATTACATTAAAGGATGCTTCTGAAGATTTAAAAGAAGTTGTTATTGTTGCTTATGGTGTTCAAAAAAGAGGCAATGTAACAGGAGCAATTTCTACAGTAAGTGCCAAAGATATTGCGTCATTGCCTATCACAAATGCAGAGTCTGCCCTTCAAGGTAGAGCTGCAGGGGTTACAGTAATTAATAATGGATCACCAGGATCTACTCCAGAAGTAAGCATTAGAGGTTTAGGAAGCCCAAATAGCAATAGTCCATTGTATGTAGTTGATGGCGTTATTGTTGGAAATTTATCTGGAATCAGCCCAAATGATATAGAAAGTGTATCTGTTCTTAAAGACGCTTCAACGGCTGCTCTTTATGGATCTCGTGGATCAAATGGGGTTGTTATTGTAACTACTAAAAAAGGGAAAAGTGGTGTAGGTCAATTATCTTTTAATACTTATACTGGTTTTCAAAAAGTAGGAAAAAAGTATGATCTGCTTAATTCAGAACAATATCAGCAATATGCTAAAGATTGGGGAGTAACTATTAATAGACCAGCAGATTTCTTAAAAAATGATGTAAATTATTTAGATGAAATTTTTACTACGGGAATTATGCAAGATTATAATTTAAGTTATTCTAGTGGTACGGATCATTCTACTAACCGTTTTTCTGCAGAATATTTAAAGCAAGATGGTGTTATTGTTGATTCGGGTTATGAGCGTTACACCTTTAGAGCAAATAACACTCAAAAAATTGAAAAATTAAGATTAACAGTAGGTAGCAATATGGGACTTTCTTTTGGAAAGCAAAACCCAGAGCGTATCTCTGGAGGACGTACTTTAATCGAACATGCAATGAAAGCAGCTCCTTATTTGCCAGTATATAATGCTAATAATAGAGGAGGCTATCAGGGACCAAGTAACGCAGCGGATGGTCAAGATGCTGAAAACCCTTTAAGAGTACAAGGTTTGGGTTATACAATTAATAAAACTTTAGGTATTACAGGAAATATTTTTGCAGAATTTGAAATATTTAAAGACTTGAAATTCAGATCACAAGTTTCTTTAGATTATTATGATCTTGATAATAGAAATTTTATTCCAGGTTACGATGATGATAATATTCCTGGTGGTTCAACTCATTCGGCGAATTATTCAGCTACAACAAGATTATATGGAAGCGGTCAAACAATTATGTTTAACAATAGTTTAAGCTATAAAAAAACAATAGCCGAAAAACACAATTTTGATGCAGTAATACTAGTTGAAAATAATAAATCTAAAGGCGAACAAGTTAACGCTGGGAGCCGTTACGCAATATCTGATGAAATTGATCAGTTAAATAGTGCAACAGTTACAGCTTTAAGCAGTACATCATTTGAAGATTATAGAGTTGGATATGTGGGAAGGGTGAATTATAATTATGATGAAAAATACCTTTTTGCTGTTTCTGGAAGAAGAGACGCTTCGTCTCGTTTTGGTAGCAATTACAGATGGGCCAATTTTTATTCTGTTGCAGGAGGTTGGAATATAGCTAAAGAAAATTTTCTTCAAAATACTCAAGTAAGCACTTTGAAGTTAAGAGCCTCATACGGTACTACTGGTAACGATGAAATTGGCCGTTATGGATACAGTGCTGCTTTGGTAGGAAATTTAATTTATCCTATAGATGGTAATGCAGCTCTTGGTACTACTAAAGGACCATTAGCAAGTCCTGATTTGCATTGGGAATCCAAAACAATGCAAAATATAGGTTTAGATTTTGGTTTCCTTAATGATAAAATTACAGGTAGTTTTGAATTCTATAATAACAAAAGTGATGACTTATTATTAAATTTACCAATTGCACCTTCTATTGGTTCTTTTTCAGGAAGCCAGCCGAAAAATGTTGGTTCAGTCAGTACCAAAGGTTTTGAAGTAGTATTAGGTTATAATGATAATGAGGGAGATTTTAGATGGTCAGCTAATTTTAATTTAGGAACTAGTAAAAACGAAGTATTAGATTTAGGAGGAATTGATAAAATTGCGGGAGGAACTGCATTTAGAGCTGGTGGTGATGCAATTTCACAAACAACAGTTGGCGATCCCTTGTTTTATTTTTATGGTTTGGTAGCAGACGGTATATATAAAAATCAAGCTGAAGTTGATGCCGTTTTTACTGGAGCTCCAGGACAAACAACTGTTAAGCCAGGTGATATAAGATTCAAAGACTTGAATGGCGACGGTAATATAACATCTGCAGATAGAACTAAAATAGGAAATCCTCTTCCAGATGTTACCTATGGTATGAATTTTAATGCTACCTACAAACAATTTGATTTTAATTTCTTTATAACTGGTGTTCAAGGGAATGATATTTTTAATACCAATCGTTATGATTTAGAGGGTATGACAAAATTATTTAATTCTGGTACAGCCGTGTTAGATAGATCGGTAGTTGTAAATGGAGTAGTAACAAATTCAGATTCTTCAATCCCTAGACTTAATGGAGCTGGACAAAATACAGCTGTAAGCAGTCGTTTTGTTGAAGATGGTTCTTTTGCTAGATTAAAAAATATAAGTGTTGGATACACATTGCCTAGCAACATTAGTAAGTATTTTTCTAAACTTAGAATATATGCTAGTGGTCAAAACCTTATTACAATAACTGATTATTCAGGATTAGATCCTGAAATTGGAAATGGAAATTCTAATATTATTGGAGGTACCAATTATGACAAAGGTATTGATAGAGGTAACTATCCACAACCGAAATCAGTATTGTTAGGTGTTGAAGTTTCATTTTAATAAAATAGAAAAAATATGAAAAATATAAAAAAAATAAAATTTATTTTAGTAGCATTCACAGCAATTTGCTTAATAAATTCTTGTTCTGATAAAGATTTAGAATTGGCTGATCCGAATAATTTAGCTCCTGAAACATTTTTCACAACTAAGATTCAAGTGGAGTCAGCTGTAAATGCTACATATGCTAATTTGCAAACAACTGCACTTTATACGAGATTGTATTTTTTTGAGTTGGATAATATGTCACATGAAAATGCTGGAAATCCACAGTTAGAGGCAGACAAAAAAGAGTTTTTGGAATTTTCTTTCGATTCTGGTTCTGCGGATATTTCGGATTATTGGACAGTTTGCTATTTAGGTATTAACAAATGTAATTTTGTAATTTCTAATACAGAAAAAATTAATTCAATAGATCCTGATTTGTTACCTCAAGTTACTAAAGATAAATACATTTCTGAGGCAAAATTCATGAGAGCCTTTTATTATTTTCTTTTGGTAAAACGTTTTGGAGGAGTGCCCTTATATGATGCGCTGCCTGCCACACCAACCGATCTTAAGGGTAGAGCTACTGTAGCTGAAGTTTATGGTTTAATCGTTTCGGATTTAAAAACTGCGGCAACAGCTTTATTAAGCAAGACTACTGAACAAAAAGGTAGAGCTACAAAAGAAGCTGCTCAGGCTTTATTAGGTAAAGTATTATTGTATCAAAAAAAGTATGATGAATCTTTAGCAGCACTTAATGGGGTTACAGGTTTTTCACTCGAGCCTGATTTCTATGATAATTTTATTGAAGAAAAGGAACACGGTATTGAATCTATATTTGAGATTGAATTTGATGCTAAGTTGGGAACTGGAAATCTATGGGGAGCAGGAAATGGAGCTCAAGGAGGAAATGAATCTACTTTAAGAGGACAAGAATATGGTAATTTGAATTGGTTTAACGTGTATCCATCGGATAATATATTAAATGAATTCGAAGCTAATGATAAAAGGTTTGCAGCTACATTTTATGTTGTTGGCGATAAGTACAATGGTGGTAATAATACTATGGTAGCTGCCAATTTTGGATCTGGTGGCGGAACAAGAAGAGCGGGCTGGAAAAAATATTCAAACTACTATAAGAGAATTGATGAGGCAATCGACTCTGGAATTAATTTCAAAATCATTAGATACGCTGATATTTTGCTAATGAAAGCAGAGTGTGAAAATCAAAGACCTGGTGGAGTTCAAGCAACAGCTATTGGTTACATTAATGAAGTGCGCCTTAGAGCAGGATTACTACCATTAGTGACAACACTTACAAAAGATCAAGTTTTTAAAGCGATTATACACGAACGCAAAGTTGAATTTGCAGGTGAACAAAGCCGTTTTGATGATATAATCAGATGGGGTAATGCAGCTACGGAATTAGATGGAACAAAGTTTAAGACAGGTAAAAATGAACTTTGGCCAATTCCTAATAATGAAACTGGTAAAAATTCTTTAATTACAGGAAACAATCCTGGTTGGCATTAAATTAAGTTAGGTTTTGTTGTTAGAAAAACAGCGTATGCAAATACGCTGTTTTTATTAATGAATTCATATTTAGTTTTTTATTTCAAAATATTGCCATACTATTTTGTTAATTTTCTATATCTAATATATTTATGGTAAAGGACGACTAAAAGCATTTTGTCATAAAGTAACTCATCATTACGAAAGCATTTCACACCTATGTGAATATTAATTTTATAATGAATCAAATTTCATATAAATTATTGGCAAGCACATTTAGCTTATCGCTCATAGCTTGACATCATTTTTAATCCAAAATAAAAGCATTAGACAAAAAATAGATTTTTGAAACACCTAAAACAAATAGCAACCTTTTTTTTACTCCTAACATTTTTCTACAATGTTTTAGGGGTATATGTGCTGTTTTCTGCTCAGAAAGAGCAAACATGGGTTGAATCTATGGAAAAAGCAGATGATTCTAAATTTCATATCATTGAATTGGATATTAATCCATATGCATATATTGTAGATTCTGGTTTTGAAGAGGTAAATGAGGATATAATAATCAATAAAACAGTGTATCATGTTTTCAAAAACAGAATACAAAATAATGTTTTAAAGTTATATTGTTTAAAAAACAGCAATCAGGTTGTTGTAAATAATAATTTAATAGACATAGTTGATAATCAATTAATTGATATAAATTCTAATAAAGAAAATCCAACAAAGAAACTTTTAAAATCATTTGTAAAAGATTACATTTTTAATGATGTAGTTATTTATGAGCATAATCCTGAAATTATTTTTAATTCTATATCATTTTCGTTAGTTCTTAAAGACGATTTACTAGATGGGTTTTTTACTGCTCATTATCCACCTCCAAACGTGGCTTAGATATATTTTTATGTTTCTGAAAATCATTATGATTAATGGTCATTAATGTGCATTAAATGCTTTTTGCAATTGCAATCGCATATCTTTTTGTATGCAATATTTCTGAAACTTTTTTCAATATAAACTTTTATTGAAAACGTAATTATCTATTAATAACCACATTTAAAATTACCAAAATGAAGAATTTTTTTTCTCACTATATAATAATTGCCTTACTAATTGTTCTGTCTTCTAATTTATACTCATATAATACAATATCAAGTAAAAAAGCAATAGAACCAGAACCTTTGGGTAAAAATAATATGGTCTATAAATGGGGGCAAATAGCAATTCTTGCCACCGCAAATGATACAGAAAGATTTAAACCAAGACCAACTGTGACTTCTCGTTTTTTGGGATTGACATTTGTTGCTGTTTTCGATGCTTGGAGTCGTTATGATCAAAAGGCAATCCCTGTATATTTAAAAGATACAGAAAGAAGGCCTAATAAAGAACAAACGCTCAAAAATAAAGAGATTGCTATTAGTTATGCTGCCTATAATGCATTATGTGAATACTATTATTCGGACAAAGATTTGTTTGCAGATTTTATGGTTAAATTAGGACTTGATCCAAACGATAAGTCACTAGATCCCAAAACACCAGTAGGAATAGGTAACTTAGCGGCAAAAGCAGTTATTGAAGCTAGAAAACATGATGGATCAAATCAATATGGTGAAGAAAATGGTTCAAATGGAACGCCGTATTTTAACTATGTTAATTATAAACCAATCAACTCTGCAGATGAAATGATTGATATTGCTCATTGGCAACCAAAATATTTTTCTGATGGTAAAGGGGGCAAATTTGCACCAGGTTGCTCTACTCCTTTTTGGAACAAAGTAAAGCCAGTTGGATTACAATCAGGAGGTCAATTTCGTCCTATACCGCCACCTTCAATTGGTTCAGAAGAACTTAAAAAAGAAGTTAAAGAACTAATCGATTTGCAATATAATCTTACAAATGAACAAAAAGCATTAGTAGAATTTATGCGTGATGGTCCAAAATCTGTACAGCAAGCAGGGCATTGGTTTAATTTTGCACAAGATGTTTCTAGACGTGATAACCACACTTTAGATCAAGATGTAAAAATGTATTTTTATAATCAGGTGACTGCTATGGATTGTTTTATAGCATGTTGGGATGCAAAAATGTTTTACGATTTTGCTCGCCCTTATTCTTTAGTTCATTATTATTTTAAAGATCAAAATATAAAAGCTTGGGGAGGTCCTGGTTTTGGAAATATAGACATGAAAGGGCAAGATTGGAGACCTTATTCACCAGATATTTTTTTATGTCCCGCTTTTCCAGGTTATGTTTCGGGTCATAGTTCTATTAGTGGAGGTTGTGGAGAAGCATTAAAATTATGGACAGGAAGTGATACTTTTGGAGAATCTGCAACTTGGAGTAGTCCGGGAGCAATGACGGAGCCTAATAACATTGGAAAACCGGTTGTTCTAAAATTCCCTACGTTTACCGAAACTGCTAATATGGCTGGAATATCTAGAGTTATGGGGGGATATCATATTCAGTCTGATAATGTTGAAGGTCTAAAACTTGGCAGAAATGTGGCACATGAGGTTTGGAAGTTTTATAATATTCATATTGGAAATAAAATAATTGATTAAAAAGAGAACTTTCATTTTTAATAAAAAAGAAATTTCGTTTTAAGGTAAAAAATTAAAAATATGAAAATAAAACAGTTATTGCTATTATCCATAGCATCCTTTTTGATGCAGTCTTGTGATTATTTTTCTAATCCAAATGACAAAATGGTTAAGATTTTAGAAGCTAGAAGCAAGTTGTATGATGTAAAAGACAATGTTTTTTCGCCAAAAGCAGAAATTGTTTTTTATGATTCAATTATTTCAAATACAACGTTTGGTCATTTTAAATTGCTTTATGAATTGAAGAAAGGGGAAAGTCTATTAAAATTAGGAAACGAATATGATGCTGTAAAAATATTTGAGGCGATTTCAAATTCACCAATAATAAATGGAACAGAAAAAATTGAGATTTCCAAAAAATTGGCAATTGCTTATATGCGACTTGGAGAACGCCAAAATTGTATAAAAAATCATGTGTCAGAATCGTGTATTATGCCCATAATAAAAGCAGGGATTCATGAAAAGCAATTAGGTTCCCAAAAGGCAATAGCTGTTTATAAAAGGCTATTAGCCAATGATCCTTTAGATTATGAATCACGATGGCTACTCAATATTGCTTACATGACCTTAGGAGGTTATCCATCTAAGGTTCCAAGCCAATGGCTGATACCAAATCTAGATAAAGATAATTCTGGCTATTCTATAAAACCATTTGTTGACATCGCTCCAAATTTGGGCATGGTAAAAAAAAACATGGCTGGTGGAGTTATTTTGGATGATTTTAATAATGATGATTATTTGGATATTATGACTTCTGATTGGAGTTTAGATGGGGTTATGCATTATTATCAAAATAATAAAAAGGGAGGATTTGCTGATTATTCCAAAAAATCCGAAATAGGTCGATTCAAAGGTGGGCTAAACATGATTCAGGCCGATTATGATAATGATGGAGATACGGATTTATTTGTATTGAGAGGAGCATGGATGAATATATACGGAATACAGCCCAACTCATTATTGCAGAACAATGGTGATGGAACTTTTACTGATGTAACTATTAAAAGCGGTTTGTACTCAGAGTTGCCAACCCAAGCTGGAACTTGGAATGATTTTAATAATGATGGTTATTTAGATTTGTTTATAGGAAATGAGTCAAGACCGCAAGATAATTTTTCCTGCGAATTATACTTAAACAATCAAGACGGAACGTTCACAAATGTCGCCAAAAAAGCAAATTGCGAAATAGTGAGTTTTGTAAAAGGAGTGACTTCGAGCGATTATGACAATGACGGCAGAATTGATTTGTTTTTGTCTGGAATGAATAATCGAAAAATACTATTAAGAAATACGGGCTTAAAAAACGGAATACCGCAATTTGTGGATGTAACCGAAAAAGCGGGATTGTCAAAACTAAATGTTATGACTTTTCCAACATGGTTTTGGGATTATGATAACGACGGCTGGCAAGATCTTTTTGTTTGCGGTTATCAATTTGAAGGTTCTATTGCAGGAACTATTGGCAAAGAGGCATTAAATATTCCGAATGAAGGAAGCAAAATGTATTTGTACCATAATAATCATGATGGAACTTTTTTGGATGTTTCTAAAGTAGCTGGATTAGACAAGAGTGTATTTGCAATGGGTTCAAATTTCGGAGATATTGATAATGACGGTTTTTTGGATATGTATCTTGGTACAGGAAACCCAGACTATAAATCTCTTATTCCTAATAAATTATATCGAAATATGGGGAATGGAAAATTTGCAGATGTTACTGTTTCCGGGAGAGTAGGGAATCTGCAAAAAGGACATGCTGTTGCTTTTAGCGATATGGATAATGATGGAGATTCGGATATTTTTATAGAAGTTGGCGGTGCCTATATTGGTGATTCTTTTAATAATTCATTATTCCTTAATCCAGGTCAGAATACTAATCGCTGGATCAGTATTCAATTGGAAGGGACTGCAACTAACAGATCGGCAATAGGCTCAAGAATTAAGCTTAGTTTCAAAGAAAAGGGTATTTCTAGAGTAGTTTACAGTGAAGTAAACTCGGGAGGAAGCTTTGGCTCATCGGCTTTTAGAAAAGAAATAGGAATTGGGCAAGCAACGACGATTGATCAAATCGAAATTACTTGGGCGAAGAGCCATAAAAAACAATTTTTAAAAAATATAAAACCCAATCAGTTTATAAAAATAAAAGAAGGGCAAGAAGGATTTTTGAAAACCGATATTAAAAAGATTGTTTTCCCGACTGCTAAAATAAAATCTGCAATTTGTATTTAAAAGAAATTTATTAAAATCTTAAAAATGAAAATTAGAAAAATAAAAACGGTTCTTTTTAGCATAGCAAGCTTATTATTGCTTGTTAAGTGTTCTACAAAAGAATCAGAAAAAAAAATATTTACTGTCTTAGAACATTCAGATACCGGAATTGATTTTAGTAACAATCTAACAGAAAATGACTCTATAAATTACTTCACCTATTCATACATTTATATGGGTGGAGGAGTAGCCACAGGAGATGTTAATAATGATGGTCTGATAGACGTTTTTTTTACTGGAAACCAAGTGTCTAATAAGCTGTATTTAAATAAAGGAAAACTTAAGTTTGAAGATGTCACAAAAAAGGCTGGAGTGGGAGGTAATTCCAAATGGTACACAGGAGTTACAATGGCCGATGTTAATGGGGATGGTTTTCTAGATATTTATTGCAGTGTTGGAGGGAAATTTGGCCCTCGAAACAATGAATTGTATATCAATAATGGTAATGGAACTTTTACAGAAAAAGCTAAAGAATACGGTATCGATGATATTGGAAATAGCGTACAAGGCACTTTTTTTGATTATGATAAGGATGGAGATTTAGATTTATTCGTAGCCAATTATCCGCCCACTAAATTTAATATTCCAACATTTGTTTATGTGCAGCTGATGCGAAATGTGAAAGATGATGAATCCGGGCATTTGTACAGAAATGATGGAAATCATTTTGCCAATGTTACCAATGAAGCGGGAGTAAGAGCGTATGGTTTGTCATTAAGCGCCACCATAGGGGATTTAAATAATGACACTTGGCCAGATATTTATGTATCTAATGACTTCAATTCTCCTGATTTTATGTACATAAATAATCAAGATGGCACTTTTAAAGAAGTAATAAAAAATGCTACAAATCATACTTCTTTTTACGGAATGGGTGTTGATATTTCAGACTTTAACAACGATGGCTATTTAGATATTTTTCAAGTAGATATGGATGCCAAAGACAATCGACGCAAAAAAGCAAATATGTCAAGTATGAATCCACAATTATATTGGGATATAGTTGATGCTGGTTTTCAATATCAATACATGCATAATTGCATGCAAATGAACACTGGAATTGTTGAAAATGGTATTCCGCAATTTGAAAATGTTTCGCGTATTACAGGAACTTCTTCAACGGATTGGAGCTGGGGGCCATTGTTTGCTGATTTTGACAATGATGGAAAAAAGGATTTGTTTATTACCAATGGAACCAGAAGAGAAATAAATAATAACGATTTCTTTCATAATATCGAAAGACAAAACGTGAAACCTAAAGATTTACTCAAATTAGCATTGGAAATCCCTAGCGAAAAAATCGACAATTTTATGTTTCAAAATAAAGGGAACTTTAAATTCGAACAAGCAAATAAAAAATGGGGAATTGAGTACAAAGGATTTTCAAACGGAGTGGCTTATGCCGATTTGGACAATGATGGGGATTTAGAAATTATAACAAATAATATAGATGATTACGCCTCTGTTTTTGAAAATACCAGTTCTGAAACCAATAATTATTTGACGGTAAAGTTCAAAGGAAGTTCAAAAAACAGCCAAGGTTTAGGAAATCGTGTGTATATAAAAACAAAAGAGGATGTTCAAATGCAAGAGCTTACTCTGACAAGAGGATTTCAATCATCTGTAGCTCCTGAATTGCATTTTGGTGTGGCTAAAAACAACACTATTGATGAAGTAAAAGTAGTTTGGACCAATGGAAAAATACAGAAATTATTTAATGTAAAAGCAAATCAAACACTAACATTCAAAGAGCAGGATGCCAAAGATGAAGCAGAAAAAATAGTTGATACAAAACCGTTATTTACTACAGTAACATCAGTTTTTCCAGTTTTTAAACATGAAGAAAATAAGTATGATGATTTTAAAGATCAAGTTTTATTACCACACAAAATGTCCACTTTTGGTCCTCCAATTGCTGTTGGAGATGTAAACAAAGATGGATTAGATGATTACTTTATTGGCGGATCATCAACTTTTTCAGGAAAAATATTTTTGCAGACCGCTAATGGATTTGTTGAGAAAAAAACAACAGCTTTTGAAGCGGATAAAAAATGCGAGGATGCTGGAGCAGTAATTTTTGACGCTGATAATGATGGAGACAATGATTTATATGTTGTAAGTGGCGGTTATGAGTTTTTATTAAATGATCCCGCATTACAAGACAGATTGTACATCAATAATGGTAAAGGAGATTTTACAAAAGCACAAAAAGAGGCACTTCCTGTAATGTTAACCAGCGGTTCCAAAGCATATCCTGTTGATTATGATAAAGATGGAAAACAAGATGTTTTAGTTCTTGGCAGACAAGTCCCAGGACAATATCCATCGCCTGCAAATACCTATCTTTTGCATAATATAAGCACATCTGGCCACGCACAATTTGAAGTTTCAAAAAATACCCCCAAAGAATTTAAAAATCTTGGAATGGCAACAAGTGCCACTATAACAGATTATAATAATGATGCTTTTCCCGATATTATTATTGTAGGGGAGTGGATGCCTATTCGTGTTTTCAAAAATGTAAAAAACGGATTCAAAGAAGTTTCCAAAGATTTAGGCTTAACAACTGATACGACAGGTTGGTGGTGGAGTATCCAGCAAGGTGATTTTGATAAAGATGGCGACATGGATTATATTGTAGGCAATAATGGACTTAATTATAAATACAAAGCCACACCAGATGAGACTTTTGATATTTTTGTTAAAGATTTTGACAATGACAAACATAAGGATATTGTATTGAGCTATTACAATGATGGCAAGCAATATCCTGTACGTGGTCGTGGCTGTTCTTCACAGCAAATTCCAAGCATAAAGAAAAAGTTCAAAAATTACGAAAGTTTTTCTCAGGCGACACTAGTCGATGTATATACAGAGAAATCACTAAAGGAGGCTTTGCATTATAAAGTAAAATCATTTGCAAGTGTGTATATGGAAAATAAAAACGGGAAATTTATTTTGCACGAGCTTCCCGTTGATGCACAATTGTCTTGTATCAACCAAATTATGGTCGATGATTATGATAAAGATGGTAATCTGGATGCTTTGATTACGGGAAATATGTTTAATTCTGAAGTGGAAACGCCAAGAAATGATGCTGGTCATGGCTTATTTTTAAGAGGAAACGGTAAAGGTAAATTCAAGCCAGTTTCAATGGTAAAAAGCGGATTCTTTACTCCTGGAGATGTTAAAAACATGGAGAAAATAAGAGTAAAGAACAAAGACTATTTCTTGGTGACTAAAAATAATTCGTATCTGCAAAGCATTAGAATTAACTAAGAGTTTAGGGAAAATTATGTAAGGCTGAGTGTTATAGCTCTTAAATGGATTCCTTTATTTTTTTTAAAATATTTAGGAAGGCTATTTTAGGGCTAAACATTCAGAATTTTATTAACTTAACCCGTTGTGTGTAATTCATAAAATTATATTTAAACACATAGAAACATAGGCTTTAATTAAAAAAAGAGTACAAAAAAGAAATACATTTCTTTCACATAGAGAGCTATGTGTATTTCAAACAAGTGAAACGCCTTTTTTTTGAGCTTACAGAATCTATGTTTCTATGTGTTTAGAATAATTACACCCAACGGGTTAACTTATAACAAATCTTTTTTCTAAAATTTCATTTTCTATGCTATCCTTTTTTTCTTTTGAAAAAACAATCGGGATAGCTCTTTTAACGGATTAGAAAAACTAATCCATCGCTTTACGTCTTTTAGAAAGAATCAGAACTTATAAAACTGATTTGTAATTCTAATTGGTAGTAATCTGTATAAAACATTTTGAACATTTTTTATTGTAATGACTTTCTATAGAATAAAATAGAAGACTCAATATTTATGCTCATTAAAAATAAAATAAAATCATGAAAAAAATATCTTCATTATATACAGCATTCATTTTTATAATATTCATTTTAATCACTCTTCAAACTGAAAAAATTACCGCGCAAGGTTGTGTGGCTGTTCGTCAAATGGGCGGGCTTAATATGAATTCAGCCAGTTCTTATAATTTAGACAAAGGCGAATTTCAAGTAGGGACAAATTACCGTTATTTTCATTCATGGAGGCATTTTGTTGGTAAAGAAGAACAATTGGAACGTCAAACTAAAGGAGGAGGGCATGATGAAAATGGAGTAGAGCAAGGTAATGCCGTAAACATTTATTCGCATGCGGTAGATTTTAATTTTTCTTACGGAATCACCAATAGAGTCCAGATAAACGCCACTTTGCCCTATGTTCACAATGAACGCTCACAGGTTCTAAGACAAACAAGCCCAGTAAAAGATACTCTTAGGTACAGTGTTTATGCACAAGGTTTTGCAGATGCAAGACTAAGCGTGAATTATTGGTTTTTTGATCCAAAAATGGCTCATAAAGGTAATTTGATGCTAGGTTTGGGATTAAAATTGAATACTGGGAGCCATGATAAAATGGATGATGCGCCACAAGCAGACGGAACAACAAAAAGGGTGTTAATGGATCAAGCGATTCAGCCAGGTGATGGCGGAGTTGGAATTTCGGTGGAAGCACAAGTATTCAGACAATTAACCGGACGTTTGTATGGATTTGCAAATGGATATTATTTATTCAACCCAAAGGAATCAAATGGCACATTTAAATCGTCGCCCAAAAAAGGTTTAGAAGGTTATGAAATTTATGCTTGTCCAGACCAATATTTTGCAAGAGGCGGTTTATCGGTTGCTGTAGACAAAAAAGAAAATTTTAATGTTTCGCTGGCCGGAAGGATTGAAGGAATTCCTGCTTATGATGCTTTTGGAGGGCAGGTTGCTTATCGCCGTCCCGGATATGTTATAGCCATAGAATATGGCTTTTCTTATCATGTAGGGAAGCATAATTTCAGTCTGTTTATTCCTTATAATATCGTGAAAAATCGTATTCAGAGTGCTGCTGATATTGCCAGCCAAGATCTGCAAAATTCTTTAATTACTGATCCTGCCAAATATGTTCATGTGCAAGGAGATGCTGCTTTTGCAGATTATTCTATTAATTTAGGATATTCTTATAGATTTAAATTAGGTAAAAAAATGACACTGACAATGCCTAAATAGTTATCCTGTTTTAGTAAATAATATTAATATTCAAAACTTCGAAAACAGATGAAAACTACTTTTAATTCTTTCTATTTCTTATTAAGCAAGAAAATGGAAAAACACGGCATAAACCTCATGCGAATTGCTCTTGCGATAGTTTACATTTGGTTTGGTGCTTTGAAAATTTTCGGATTGAGTCCAGCAGGTGATTTGGTAGAGAAAACCGTTTTTTGGTTTAAACCAGAAATTTTTGTTCCTATTCTTGGAATGTGTGAAGTCCTAATTGGTTTCGGGTTGTTAATAAAAAGACTGATTCCGATAACTGTTTTTCTTTTGTTAGTGCACATGTCTGCAACACTCTTTCCTTTTTTTATTTTAAAAGCCAGCTGTTTTGATGCCTTCCCTTATGAACCAACTTTGGTCGGCCAATACATTATCAAAAACATTGTTTTGGTTGCGGGAGCACTTGTTATTGCTGGAAAATATAATGAGGATTATTATGTAGAAATGAATTTAAAAAAAGAATAAAAAATTTTACTGCAAAAACTTAAACAGGTAATCATCAAATTCTAAAAGAATAAATATATAGAAAATGAAAACATTTTAAGAAAACACATTACTACTATAATAAAATGATAGTTACAATCAACCCCTAAATTAAATTTTAATCAATTGAATTACTCAAGGCTTTACCTCGGGGTAATTCATTTTTAAATCAAATATACAATGTTACGAGAAAAATATTTAAAGTTATTATTCTGTTTTTTCTTTTTGTTTACCGTACAGTTGTATGCGCAACTGCAAAATTTGAAAGGGATAGTATTAGATGCCAAAACCGATTTGCCATTGAGCGGAGTAACGGTTATGTCAAAAATTGAAGAAGTCACTACTAATGAAAATGGCGAATTCGTCATTCAAAGTCAAAATTTGCCATTTACATTAAAATTGAGCTATATAGGATATAAAACACAGGAAATTGTGGTACGTTCTTTTGATTTATTAAGAGTGAAACTTATTAATGACTCTAACCAATTAGATGAAGTCCTAATTTCAAGCGGATATTTGACCCAAAGAAAATCTGAGTTTTCTGGTTCAGTGTCAACAGTTTCAGGAAGACAATTGCAAAATAGACCAACCACCAGTTTTGACCAATTATTGGGAGGACAAGGTACAGGAATTGATGTTATTCAATCTTCGGCTGTACTCAATAACACGCCTGTTATCCGTGTTCGCGGGTTGAACACCATTACTTCAGGTCTTTTTCCGTTAATAGTAATTGATGGAGTAGCTGTTTTTTCCGGTTCTTTGGGAGGATTTGTTGGGAATAATCCATTATCTGCGATTAATCCAAACGACATACAGTCTATAGATGTTTTGAAAGATGCATCGGCCGCTGCAATTTATGGTTCAAGAGCAACTAATGGAGTTATGGTGATAACCACCAAAAAAGGTAAAAAAGGAGCAACTAGATTTAATTATAATAGCTGGTACAGTAGAAGTACGCCCTATAATTTGCCCGAATTATTAAATGCGGAAGATTACACCACCATAAAAAATGAAGCTTTGGTGAATGCAGGGAAGGCGCCAGGTTTTTTTCTTTCAAAAAATCCAGATGGAAGCACTGTAGATACCAGTTGGTATGATGTTGCCTATGATCCGGGTTTTTCAAGCAATCATAATATAAATATCTCGGGAGCCAATGAATCAACTCAGTATTATTTTTCGGCAGACTATAGCAATCAAAATAGTTTTATAAAAAATAATACGTTTCAAAACTATATGACCCGATTAAACATTGGCCATATGGTTAATAAATATATCCGAGTCGGTGCCAATTTTTCCTATAGCAATGCCAAAAATGTTGGGCCAAATACTGGAGCTGTTGCAGGGAACACGATGTCTTCATCGACTTATAACACAGAATATATTACCAATGAACCTTTAGGAAGAATGACTTATGTCTTGCCTCCCAATGTACCTGTTTACAATCCAGACGGATCTTACAGTATCCAGAACGGAATAAGTGTTGGTTATGGTGCCAATATTCCATCCATGATTGGAACTATCAATGCCTATAATCTGGCAATGGTGCAGTCTCTTGATTTAACAACTTCAGTGAGCAGATCCATTTTAGGAAATATCTACGGGGAGTTTGATATTTGGAAAAATATAACTTTTAGAACCAGTTTTGGATTGAATAATTTAGGAGTTGAGAACAAATTATTTCTTAATCCAATACATGGCGGTGGCTATTCCTATAATGGCGTAGCTACAAATATCGAAACCGATTTGCTACGAACCGATTGGGTAAATACGCTGACTTATAAAGCTTCCTTAAAAGAAAATCACAATTTCGTAGCACTTTTGGGTTATGAGCGCATCAAAACTACAATGGACAGTTGGGGAGCTTCCCAAAGCAACGTGACAGATCCTTATTACACAAACTATCAAGGAAGTTATGCCAATATTTCACCAATAGGAAATGTGCTTACTGAGAATGCCTTATTGTCTTATTTTACGAATCTGAACTACAATTACAAAAACAAGTACTTCTTGAGTTTGAATTATAGAATTGATGGATTATCCGCTTTGTCTGAAGGGAATAAATACGGCGATTTTGGAGGAGGAGCTTTAAGCTGGAATGTCTTTGAAGAATCTTTTTATAAAGATTTAGGTATCAATAAGTACATTGATAATTTAAAAATTAGAACGAGCTACGGTATTGTAGGGAACAGCGAAATAGGCAACTATCCATCAATAGGGACTTATGATTCCTCTACTTATGCAGGGTCGCCTACTTTGGGATATTCGCAAACTGCCAATCCTAATTTAAAATGGGAAACGAGTTCAAAATTCGATTTAGGGCTTAATTTTACGATTTTAAATAATCGTATTTCGGTAGAAATGGATTATTATAAAAACACAATAAAAGATTTAATTCTTAAAGCACCACAGTCCCTTTCAGCAGGGATCCCAAACAATTATATCAATGAGAATGTTGGGGGAATGTACAATACTGGCTATGAGTTGGGCATTAATGCGCTTGTTGTTAATTCAAAAGATTTTAATTGGAATGTTAATCTGAACATTTCGACGCTCAAAAACGAGGTAACTTCTTTGGTAAACGATGTTTTTGTTCCCAGCGTATTTGGAGTTCAAAATATGACAAGAGTAGGTTACTCAGTGGGCTCTATTTTCGCTGTTCCTTCTAATGGTGTTAATCCTGCAAACGGTCAAATGATTTTTGTAAACAGTGAAGGAAAAGAAGTGCAGTACAACCATATCGGTTCTCCAAAATGGACGTATCTTGATGGAACTGCAGCTCCTGCTATAGACAATTACAAAGATGGAAAAATGCAAGGATCGTCACTGCCGAAAGTTTTTGGCGGATTAAACAATACATTCAATTATAAGAATTTTGTTTTGGGAGTTAATTTAACTTTTTCAGAAGGAAATCAACTGTACAATGGAACTAGAGCCACAATTTCGGATCAGCGTTATTTTAACAATGGAACATTTATAAAAGACAGATGGACAACTCCAGGTCAAGTTACTGATATTCAGAAACTATATTATGGAGATAACGTTTCGGCTGGATTTTCATTTTCGAGCACTTCGAAAGTGGAAGACGGCTCTTATCTGAAATTTAAAAATGTTTCTTTAGGTTATAACGTACCTGTCAAAGAGACTTTCTTGAAAAATAGTTTTACTTCTGTCTATGTCTATTTGCAAGGAAATAACCTTTATACGTTTACCAAATATAGAGGTTCAGATCCAGAGGTTTCCATAAATGGGAATTCTATTAATTCTGGGAAAGATCAAAACGTGCCACCCAATGCGCAAGTTTACACAGTTGGTTTAAATATTGGGTTTTAATTTTAAAAATATACAAAATGAAAAAATATATTCTAATCAATTTGTTCTTTCTTGTAGCTATGACGGCTTGCAATGATGATTTGTTGGACACAGTCCCAGAGACAAGCATCCCCGAAGAAGTAGCTTATAGTACGCCCGGCAAAATTTTGGCGCAGGCCAATAATTTGTACAAACAACTACAGAATCAAAATTATTACGGAGGAAGATTCATTATTTTTAATGAGCAGAGAGCTGATCAATTTGGGCAAAATGACGGTAATGCGGCAACAGGATCAGCCGTGTGGAATCAAAACGTAGCTTCGACAAATGATTTTGTAAACAATGTTTGGTCGGTTTGCTACACAGCTATTAATGCTTCTAATATTTTGATAAGCAAGTTGAACGGAACTACAGTAATCTCAGAAGCATTGGCAAAGAACTACATAGCCGAAGCCAAATTTATTCGTGCTTTCTCTTACTTTAGTTTGATACAAACCTATGCTAAACCTTATAATTTGGACAAAAATGGACTGGGTTTGCCATTGCGTTTGACACCTATTACCACATCAGGGAATAATGATTTGGCACGCAGTTCAATTGATGTTATTTACACCCAAATTCTAAAAGATTTGGATGAGGCCGAAAATGATTTGCCTATTGAGTCCAGCACGCCATTATTGAATATTTCGAGAGCTAAAAAAAGCACAGCAATAGCACTGAAAACCAGAGTGTATTTGGTACAGGCCAATTATGATAAAGTGATTTCGGAATCCCAAAAAATAGTGTCTCCAACAGTTCCTTTTCAATATAAAGCTGGGAATTTAACGCATAAGTTGGAAACAAATTTTGCCACAATTTTTGGAGGAAGTTATACAGGAACAGAGGCTGTTTTTAGTATTCCGTTTGCGAATACGACTACCGAAACTCCGGCTTCTCAATATTCACTGGCATTTAATTATTTGGCACAGCCTATTATATTTTTGACCACGGCTGGCATTTCAAGTGATCCAGCTTTGAATTCCAGTGCAGATGCACGTTCGGGTTTGATTGGCACCAATTCAGCTAATCAAAAAGTGCTAAAAAAATTCAGTATTACAACAGCTCCGTTTCGTGACTATGTACCGGTAATTCGATATGCAGAAATTTTATTGAATTATGCCGAAGCCACTGCCAATAAGAATGATTTGGCTACTGCGACAGCTTTATTGACAGCCGTTAGGAATAGATCTAATCCAAGTTATGTGTTTTCAAATACTGAGGTTGGCACTAAAGATGCATTATTGACTTCAATATGGAAAGAAAGAGATATAGAACTTTTAGGTGAAGGTTTCAGACTGATGGATTTGCAAAGAAGACTACAAACCTTACCTGCCAAAAAAGGATCTATTGGTACAGCTCCATTGGTTTTGGTATCAAGCAGTAATTATGTTTGGCCAATTCCTAGCGGTGAGATTTCAGCCAATAAATTGATGGTGCCTAATCCTTAAAAAATGCATAAATATAAAGCCTGAATTGAATTAAAATCTATAAAATCAACCATTAATTAATGAAGTAGTAATAAATGAGAAAATTATATTTGAGTTGCTTTTTCCTTATTCCACTTGTGATGAGCGCACAGACCGATATCGATGCGATTATGATGAACAAGAATAATTTTTGTTTTGGAGCTGTTTACCAATACAGCAGCTGGAATGAGTATTGGGAAGGTACTTTTAAAAGAGAGAACCTTAATCTTGGCACTGTATCTACACAAGGAGTTGCTGTTATGGGAAATTATGGAATAACAGACAAGCTGAATATTCTTTTTAGCGTTCCGTATCTTCAAACCAAAGCTTCAGCTGGAACTATGCAGGGTCAAAAAGGGATGCAGGATTTAGCATTAACTGTAAAATACATGCCTCTGGAGAAAACCGTTGGCAACGTTACCTATTCGTTATATGCTTTGGGTAGTTATTCGATGCCTACAACTAACTATACTGCAGATTATTTACCGTTAAGCATTGGTCTTTACAGTAAAACTGCCACTTTACGACTGATGGGAGACGTTCAGGTTGATGAGTTTTTTACCACTTTATCTATTGCTTATATTAAAAGAGCAAATATAACTATTGACAGAAATTCTTATTTGGCAGATGAGGTTCATTATACCAATGAAGTAGATATGCCAGATGCCATAAACTTTAATTTAAGATTGGGATACCGTTCCGACAGATTAATAGCCGAAGCTATTATTGACAATTGGACAACACAATCTGGAGGGTTTGACATCACAAAAAACAATATGCCTTTTCCAAGCAATACTATGAATGCCTGGAAATTGGGCTTTAATGCAAAATACACTTTCAAAAAAATTCCTGAATTAGCAATTGTTGGAGGTTATAATGTAGTGACCGAAGGCCGAAATGTGGGAAAAGCAACTTCCTTGTATGGAGGAATATTCTATCTGATTAATTTTAAAAAAATAAGATGAAAAATAGCATTCAAAAAATTGTCTTTAAAAGTCTTTTGCTTTTATTAGCAGTTCTTGCGTATTCGTGCAATGACGACATTACAGAACGCAATGAACAGTTTCCAAAATTAAACCCAACGAATATCGATGCTTCAGCTGGGACTTGGAAAACTTACCTTTTAACAAGTCCCGACGAATTTTCAATAGATGTTCCAATTGCAACAAATACAGCTACTTATACTAGAGAAATTAATGAAATTAAGAGTTTTCAAGCTAATATTACCGATGACCAAAAAAGCATTATTAATTATTGGAGCGTTGGCAGTGTATTGCGTTGGAACGAAATTATGCGGACATTGGTAGCAAGACATAACCGCCCGCCTTATCAAAATGAAGATGGAACTTATCCGGCTCCTTCAGGAGCAAATCCTTTTGCGTATCCTCAATTTCCATTTTCTAATCCTCCTTATGCAGCGAGAGCGTATGCTTATGTAAGTGCTGCCCAGTACGATGCCTTGATTGCAGCATGGCATTATAAAAAGCTATATAACAGAGCAGCACCTTATACCGTTGATGCTACTCTGCAGGTTTTGATACCAAAAAGCACTCTGCCATCATATCCTTCAGAGGATGCGGTTGTAGCGGGAGTTACTGTTGAGTTATTAAAATTATTATTCCCAACGGAAATTGCCTATATTGACCAAAAAGCTGAGGAAGAAAAGTTATACAGAATCATTAGCGGCGTGAATGTCCGTTCAGATATTGATGCTGGAATAAGTTTGGGCAGAAAAGTTGCTTCGAAATTTATTACTCGTGCTTCCACTGATGGCGCAGGCGCAGCTATTGGGACACCGGTAATTTGGGCATCATTAGAATCCCAAACTGCCGCAACAGGAGAAACTCCTTGGAAATCATTAGAAGTGCCAGCCAGACCGCCTATGCTGCCTTTATTTGGAAAAGTAAAATCGTTTTTGATGACAGAAGCAAATGTTGTGGCAAATCGTCCGCCTGCCCCTCCTTCTACAAAATCTGATGCATTTGCAAAAGAACTGGCTGAGCTAAAAAAATATAGTCAGGAGAATTCAAGATCACTTCTGAAAATTGTCAGTTTTTGGGCTGATGGAGTTGATACTTATACGCCTCCTGGACATTGGAATGCCATCGCCTCCGAATCTTTTGTGAAACAAAATTTTAGCGAAGTCCGTTGGGCAAGAAATATGGCGTTATTAAATATTGCCATGATGGATGCAGCTATAAGTTGCTGGGACGCTAAATACACCTATTTCAACCCGCGCCCGAGCCAAATGGATCCTTCGATTAAAACAACAACAGGTGTTCCTAATTTTCCAGCTTATGTTTCTGGACATTCTACCTTTAGTGCAGCTGCTTGTGCCGTTTTATCACACATTATTCCCGATAAAAAAGACGAATATGAGACGATGGCGTTAGAAGCATCAAACTCAAGGATATATGGGGCGATCCATTACAGGAGCGACTGCGAAAAAGGATTAGAATTAGGTAAAAAAGTCGCAGGTTTTGCTGTTGCAAGAGCAGCTATTGACGGAGCCGAATAATATTATAAAATAATAATAATTGCTTATAATTTTTAAAAGAACAATTTTAAACCTAGCAGGTATTTACTGCTAGGTTTTGCATTTAAATTATCCAATAATAGTTTTTGTCAAGTATTTAGTAGAATATAAATTCATTTGGTATTGATTAAAACACCATTAATATTCTTTATCTTGATAGTAATATTGCTTGTCAGACATTATATATTCTTAGTTCTGTAATTTTGAAACTGCTTTTACGACATCAGTTTCAGGGAGTTTACAAGCTCCTTCTACACAGATATAGATGTAAGTTTCATTTGGAATAAATCGATCTTCCATAATAGGCAGGCCACTTTCTTTTGTAGAACCGACAATCAAAATATTTGGTAAATAATACGCTTGCAGTGCGTTTGTTTTTGATAACGCTTCTTTTCCTGATACGGCTACTTCATAATAATTTCCAGTATAATTTAGCATTAAGTGCAGCCAATTGTAGTATTCTGTTGGATATTTTACGGCATCAACTGCAACATTATGAAGCATTTGTTTGGCTATTTTAGAATACGCTGCATTAGAATAATAATGTCCTAAAAGAAATAGATTTTGTGCAAAAACTGAATTAGATCCAGGGATGACGTCATCTCTTATTTCCATTTTTCGAGCAATCAAATTTTTAGAGCTATTGGAAGTAAAATAAAGCATATTGGTTTTTTTATCCATAAAATGACTCAGTGAATAATCAGTAAGTTCTTTGGCTTTTGTTAGCCATTTTTCGTCCAAAGTAATTTGGTACACAGCAATAAATGCGTCAATAACACTAGCGTAATCTTCAGAAAAACCAATAATACTGCTCTTTCCGTCTTTATAGCTATGGTATATACTGCCGTCTTTTTGAATTTGATTGTTTAATAGAAAAGATGCGCTTTTTACCGCTATTTCTTTATAATGAGGATTTTTAAAACTGCGATACGCAGTAGCATATCCTTTTATCATTAAGGCATTCCAAGAAGTTAGGGTTTTGTCATCAAGATGCGGACGCGACCTTTTTTCTCTTACCTGCAAAAGAGTTTGTTTCCAGTTTTTGAGTTTTGCATTAAGTTCGGTTATTGATATATTTTTTTCTTTTGCAAAATCAATATCTGATTGCGTTTTAAATAATACGTATTTATTGTTTTCCCATAATCCTGTTGCATTGATATTGTAATATTTTTGAAAAAGTGCAAAATCTGATTTCAATATTTTTTGCAATTCCTCTTTTTCCCAAGTGTAATAGGCACCTTCCTCTAATTTACCCAATTTGTTTTTGCTGTCAGCATCGATTGAAGAGTAAAAAGCTCCATTGGAAGCCATAAGTTCACGCTCAACAAATTCGAGTGTTTCTGCAACCTTTTTTTTATATAATTCATTTTTAGTCACCAGATAAGCATCCGAGTATAAACTGACAAGCTGTGCATTATCATAAAGCATTTTTTCGAAATGGGGGATATGCCATTTTGAATCTACAGTATATCTGTAAAAACCACCGCCTATGGGGTCATTAATGCCTCTATTTGCCATATTTATTAATGTCTTATCAAGATATTTTTGCAAAGAATTATCCTTATTTTGAATGCTATAACGCAATAAAAAATGCAATGCTTTTGGCATTGGAAATTTAGAATCGCCCATTAAACCACCATTTAGAAAATCCAATACTTCTTTCCAGTTTTTTACAGCTGAATTTACATCAGAAGATTTAAATTCAATTGCATTAGTATTCAATTGAATTAAATCTGATTTTTTAATTCCTTCAATCAATTTGTCCGCATAGGATATCACTTTTTGAGGATTATTTTTATACAATGCGGTAATTTCAGTCAGCATTTTAATCCATTCCTGTTTGGTAAAATAAGTGCCTCCAAAAATTGGACGCCCATCAGGAAGTGCGATGCAGTTTAATGGCCATCCACCTTTACCGGTCATCAATTGCACAGCATTCATATAAATTTGATCTATATCCGGACGCTCTTCTCTGTCCACTTTTATGCTGATGAAATTATCATTCATTAATTTGGCCACCGAATCATTTTCGAAGCTTTCTTTTTCCATAACATGACACCAATGGCAGGCTGAATATCCTACAGAAATAATAATTAGCTTATTTTCGGATTTAGCCTTGGCCAAACTTTCGGTATTCCAAGCTTTCCAATCAACGGGATTGTGTGCATGCTGCAAAAGGTATGGACTTGATTCATTTATTAATTCATTTGTATGTTTAAACTGTTGTTCTTTAGTAGTTTTTTGATCACAGCTAATAAAAAAAAGCACTATTAATAAAAGTAAAAGTTGACGATGCATAGTATGTTTAAAATTGATTTTTTTGATATTAAGATAGTATGTAAAAGTTATTGTTGTTAGAAATAATACCTATTTGAAAAGGAGTAAAATTTAACAGGCAATTTACTTCTTTCAAAACAAAAATAGAGATAAATAATCAATTGTATTTATAATTTTTTTATTGCGAAAGACTAATATAAAGTATTTTTAAGAGCTGCTATTAATTTGTTTCCAAAATATTTTCTCTTGATTACAAAAAAAAACACACTCAGTAATAGAGTGTGTTTTTGAAAAGCTTGTAAATTATCTTATTTGTCGATAGATCCCAATACTCGTTTCATGAAAGTGTTAAGGGCTTCTTTTTTGTCGGTACCTTGCTGCGTCATTTTGTGAACTTCGATCGCGCCGTACATATTTGAAATTAATTCACCTATAACATCTAATTCTTCGTCTTTCAATGAAGGGATTTCGGTCATAGCTTCCAGCACTTCGATGGTTTCAATAAGGTAATCCTGATCGTTTTCTTCGATGAATTGGGTTAAGTGTTTTATTACTGGTAACTTCATGTTTTGCTGTTTAATCGGTTATTTGTTTAATTGTTTATTGGTTAGGTCAAACGTTTTTTTGCGATTAACCGATTAACCAAATTAACGATTAACCAATTCTCCAACCAATTCGATTAGAACATCTTGCTTATTGGTTTGGGTTTCGTTTACTAATTTTCCGTTTACGAAAGTTGCAAATGTAGGCAGGTTGCTTACGTTAGCCAGTTTTCTTGATTCAGGGAAATTTTCAGCATCTACCAAAACAAAAGATATTCCTTCGTTTTCTGAAGCCAGTTTTTTGAATTTTGGTTTCATGATTCTGCAATTCCCGCACCATGAAGCCGAAAATTGAACAACCACTTTCTCATTCTGAGCCACTAAGGTTCCTAATGTATCTTCGTTTAATTCGATTAACATAGATTTTTATTTTAAAGTTGCTAAGCTACTAAGTCTCTAAGTTACCAAGTTTTAAAACTCAGTATCTTAGCGACTTAGTAGCTTAGAGTCTTTTTAATTAGTTTAGACTTAAGTATTCAGCAGTACTTTTTCTGTCAGCATTCATTGCTTCTTTACCAGCTTCCCAGTTTGCAGGACAAACTTCACCTTTTTCTTGAATGTGAGTATAAGCGTCAACCATACGTAAATATTCGTTTACGTTACGACCTAATGGCATATCGTTTACGCTTTCGTGGAAGATTTTTCCAGTCTCGTCAATTAAGTAAGTAGCTCTGAAAGTAACATTAGATCCTTCAACAATAACTGAATCTGTTTCTTCGCTATACTCAGTTGAATCAATATCAAGAATTCCTAGAATGTTAGATAAATTTCTGTTAGTATCTGCAAGAATTGGATACGTTACACCTTCAATTCCACCATTGTTTTTTGGAGTATTCAACCATGCAAAGTGAACTTCGTTTGTATCACAAGAAGCACCGATTATGATTGTGTTTCTTTTTTCAAATTCTGGTAATGCAGCTTGAAAAGCGTGTAGTTCAGTTGGACATACAAAAGTGAAATCTTTTGGGTACCAAAACAATAGCACTTTTTTGTTGTTTTTTGTTGCTTCTTCGAAGATGTTGATTTTTAAATTATCACCCATTTCTGAGATAGCATCTACTGCAATACTTGGGAATTTTTTACCTACTAATGACATATTAATTAATTTTTGTTGATTGTTATTTTTATTGGTGCAAATATAAGGCATATAAAAAGCTGTTGTAAATAAATTTTTATTATTAATATTTATTAAGCAATAGTATATGATTATAATTGTTTTTAAATCCTTGTTATAGAAACAGGTAGGCTTCCTTTGCCTTTTTTATCTTCTAATAATTGTTCGGCTGCACTTTCTTGAAACTCCACAAAATCCTGATACATCTCGACAATTCCGATGGTTTTTTCCAAATTTGGTATTACTTGTAAGGCATACGGATTCCCAAAAACGTACAAGATGCATTTTTTGGCTTGAAATAATTGCCCTAAAAATTCTAAAACTGCATCTTCCAATTCAAAATTATTCAGTGGTTTTGCTTTGGGCACATATAGCGAAATAAGTATAGTGTCAAATGGAGCGAGATCTTCTTTTAGCGAGGTATTTATTAAATCATCAGCATTTTCAATCGAATACTCAGGGGAAGGCAAGACGGGTCCCAAGGTTTTAAAGAATGGATTGTCTATCGTTTTGTAAACACTCAATTTTGCCAGACGTTCTCTGTTTTTAGCATCAAAAACTAGTATGGAACTGTTTTTGTCCTTGATGTCTGTTATGCAATAGTCGGCTATTTTTCGATTTAAATTCGAAGTAGTTTTAAAATCAAATTCGGTTGCAGTCTTTTTGTTTTCGTCAAATAAGCCTGCTTTTTGTTTGCATTTCATGATTCGGTTTAAGCTGGCTTCAATGCGTTCTGGAGTGGCGTTTTTTAGAATTTCCTGAATGCCTTCGGCTACGTTTTCTGCAAAGCAAAGTACATCATTTCCAGCATTGAAAGCTTCCCATTCCAGTTGACCTTTAATGTTATATAATTTGGAAACGCTATGCATATTCAAAGCATCCGAAATTATCAGACCATCATAGCCCAAACGCTCCCGTAAAAGGGATTCGATAATATTTTTGGATAAAGTGGCCGAAGTTTCTTTTCCGTCGTTCAAAGAAGGAACAGCTAAGTGGCCAATCATAATCGAATCGACTTGGTTTTCGATTCCTTTTATGAAAGGTACCAATTCGTTTTCGAGTAATTGTTCTAGATTTTCCTGTAAAACGGGCAATCCCAAATGTGAATCGATACTAGTATTTCCATGTCCTGGAAAGTGTTTCAGACATCCCAAAATGCCGACGTCCGACATTCCGCGAAGATATTCCAAAGCATATTGAGCTACTTTTTCTTTATTGGAACCAAAAGAACGATAGCCAATCACAGGATTATTAGGATTGTTGTTAATATCTGCTAAAGGCGCTAAGTTATAATGTATGCCAGCCGATTTTAAGTCCAATCCAATTTGTTTTCCTACTTCATATACCAAATCGATTTTTCTTTCTGGCAAAGCTCCAAGAGTAATGGCATATGGGTATTGAGGTGTTTTTTCGACACGCATTGCTAAACCCCATTCGGCATCAATGCTCATTAATAGGGGAGTAGTGGCGCATTTTTGATAGCGCACAATCAGGTCTTTCAATCGCTGATAACTATCGTCGTTAAATTCTACTTTTTTCTTAGATTCTTCCGGAAAATTTATTTTTTGCCTTGGGTCGTCAGGAAAGCCATTTTTTAAATTGGATAATACCTTTTTTATTGGCTTTTCATAATTGGTTGCTGCACTGGCCCTGCTATGAAAAAAAGTCAATCCGCCAATGTTGTATTCTTTAATTAAACGCTCAGTTTCTTGAATGTTTTCCTCCGTGTCATTGATAAAAACAGCAGGAAAAAAGAATTGCCCTATTTTTTGTTCTAGTGTCATTGTTTAAAAATTTAAGCCTCTATTTTCTTTCCGTAATCTTTTGGAAAGATTAAAAATCGAGATAGAATTAAACCTGGAAGGGTAGCTAAAAGCACCCAAATAAAGAAGTTTCCATAACCTAAATATTGCTGAATATAACCGCTTAACATTCCGGGAAGCATCATTCCCAGAGCCATAAATCCTGTTGCAATGGCATAGTGAGACGTTTTTGATTCACCTTCAGCAACATAAATTAAGTACATCATAAAAGCGGCAAAACCAAATCCATAGCCAAATTGTTCTAAAATAACTACTACATAAATATAGTAAACCGAAGCGGGATGAAAATGCGCTAGTAATACAAAACCAATAATAGGCAAGTGCATCGTTAAGATCATTGGCAGCATCCATTTGGTTAAACCTTGTTTAGATATTGCGATTCCGCCCAAAATCCCACCAATAGTCAGAGCAATTAATCCAAAAGTGCCATAAATGATTCCGACATCTTCGGTGTCTAAACCCATTCCGCCTATCGCAGTTTTATCAACTAAAAAAGGAGTCAGCATTTTAAGTAATTGTGATTCTCCTAAACGAAATAAAAGTATGAACGCAAGGATTAACCCGATTTGTTTTTTTTTAAAAAAGCTAGCAAAGACAATAGCAAAATTTTTCTCTTCGATTTCTCCTTTCGCAATCGGTAATTCTGCTTTTGGAGTTGCAAAATAATTGTAAGCTGTTAAAAAAGACATCACTAATCCAACGAAAATCATCGTGTAGGACCATGCTTTTTGATTGTCGCCATATTGGTGTTCCAAATATCCTGCCAATAAGATTATCAATCCGTTTCCAGTTAACATTGAAGCTCTGTAAAAAGTGCTACGGATTCCTAAAAAGAAAGATTGCTGTTCTTTTTCTAAAGCCAGCATATAAAAGCCATCACTAGCCACATCATTTGAAGCCGAAGCAAAAGCGGCGACCCAAAAAATAGCTAAGCTCAAGATGAAAAAGTGGCTGGTTGGAATAATAAAACCAACTATTAAAAAAGCTATGGAAATAAATAACTGCATACTCAAGAACCATTTACGCTTGGTGCCATGCAAGTCAATAAACGGACTCCATAAAGGTTTTATCACCCAAGGTAAATACAATAAGCTGGTATAGAATCCAATATCTTCATTGCTGATTCCTAGGTTTTTATACATCAATACCGAAACGGAAATTATAATTACATACGGAAATCCCGAAGCAAAATTCAAAAGCGGAATCCAATACCAAGGCTTGTTGTCTTTCATTTGTTTTTATATTGTTTAATCGTTTAAAAAGTTTAAGGGTTTAAAAGTTAAACCATATTAAATTTTTACTTTGTTTGCGTTTCTACTTCCAAATCAATTACCGTTTCAGGACTTTCATTAGCATAATAATCTACGAAAGTAAAAGCGAAAGCTGCTTTGCCAATCATTTTGTGGGCAGGAAATTCGATATTGTATGCATTATTTTCTTCGGTAACAGCAATTTTTCCCATGATTTGAGTGGCATCATTGATGTTTATTTTAGCTGAATTTATGGCAGCATACACAACGATGTAACGAACTTGAGATGGAAGGTTTGGTTTTTTGAAAGAAATATAATAACTGGTCGTATCCTTAGTAATCGAATTTATGAGCAAAGTTTCGGTAAGCGTCTTTTTAAAATTAGGAACAGGCAATGGCAAAGCAGGATATTTGTATTGATTCTCTTTTAGAATTTTAACCACATCTTGATTTTTGTTGATAAACCATTTGGCACTAAAATAGCCATTTCCATGCACATTTGGATAGTTGCGTGTGAAGTCAACTTGATTTGGAATTTCATAAACATTATTCCATCGCTTATCTGGATCGGCTTTAATTTTATAGGTGCTGTTTCCAATATATAGTGCGATATTTGAAGGAGTGTTTTCTGACCACCATTTCAATAATTTAGAATAGTTGACTCCCGAAGGCGATTTATAGTCAACACTCCAATATAATTGAGGGATGATATAATCGATCCAATTGTTGTTCATCCAGTCCACAGGATCGGCATATAAATCGTCGTAATTACTAGTGCCATAAGTTTCAGATCCTTTTGGATCCAATGTCTTGTTACGCCAAACACCAAAAGGGCTGATGCCAAACTGTACCCAAGGCTTTAGTTTTTTTATGCCAAAGGAAATGTTTTTGACAAAAGCAGTAACATTAGAACGTCTCCAATCTTCCAGAGAAAGCCCATTGCCATATTTTTGATACGATGCTGTATCATTAAAATCAACTCCTTTTATTTTGTAAGGATAAAAATAATCATCCAAGTGTACGGCATCAATATCATATTTTATAACCACTTCTTCTACTATAGCAGTTAAGTGTTTTTGAACTTCGGGTAAAGCAGGATTATAGTAGTATTTGCCACCATATTCAATCATCCATTCGCGGTGTTTGTTGTAATCATGGTCAATACTTAAGGTTTCGGTCTTTAAATCAAAAGTAGCACGATACGGATTGAGCCATGCGTGAAATTCAAAACCGCGCTCATGACTTTCGGTAATCATCCATTGGAGAGGGTCAAAATTCGAAGCGGGAGCTTTCCCTTCACTTCCGGTTAAATAACGAGACCAAGGAGCTAATATCGTTGGATATAATGCATCGCCAACAGAACGAATTTGAACAACTACAGCATTATAATTGAGTTTTTGATAGGTATCTAAAATTTGAATGAAGTCGGCTTTTTGTTTTTCAATCGGATCCAAACTGTTTTTTGGCCAGTCAATATTGACAACAGTCGCAATCCAGACTGCTCGAAATTCGTTTTTGGGATGCATTTCTCTTTTTTGGGCAAATCCAATAATCGTAGAAAGCAATAGATATATAGTCGGGTATAGTAAGGACTTCTTTATATACATTTATTTACTCTTTTTATAAAGGAATCAAAAGTAGTTTTTTTAGCTAAGTTTATTAAATTAATTGCCAATAAATTTGGTCTTAAGCTTATGTTTTGTATTATTGCTAAAATGAATAATAGTAATGTGCCTTATCCTGCTATCCGCTGTAGCTCTCCATTAGAACCCTTTTTTTACTATCCAGTACAGGAGCTTCCGCTGGTCGCTCTGTACTTGATGTAAAAAATAGTGTTCCAATTTTCGAGGCTGTCGCTACTATCAGGGGCAGAGGATTAGGAGGGGTTCACTGATCTTCGTTTGTCTAAGTTCTCTGGTGCTCGTTCATGTCATTAAGTTAAGGATATAAAGTCATCGTTTGGTGATTCCGAAGAATGAGTAATCTCACTAGTGACTCAGATTCCCACTAGCTTTCGTTTGCTTAAGTTCCCTGGTGCTCGATTGCATCGAGTACCTACTTAAATTAGAATACAAATTGCAGCGTTTGCAACGCGGGTTAACTAAAACAGAATTAACTTTAAAGCAAGTTTACTTCTGTTTTTATATTGCGGTTTTTTTTAATTAAATATATTTGAAAGAAAATAATGTTTTAGGATTAGATTTAAATGAGTCGCGTTGCAAAAGAGCACCAGATGGGTAAGAATTTGTTGTTATTGTTTTGTCTAAAAAAGTTTATTAAATTATGGTTATCCGTAATGTAATGATGAATTTGTGAATGATATTTGTTTTTAGGATATGGACTTATTACAAAGTCTTGTAAAAAATAATTTAAAAAACAAGTATTATGGAAAACATTCAAGCAATTAAACCTGGTCCAAAACCAAAAACACCAGATGGGACACCAGATGAAAGAAGACGAGTTACTCCACCAAATCAGCCAAAGCATCCTGATTTAAAGCCTCATATTCATAAGCCTAAAGATTGAGAATATGTTAAAAAGCCATTCCATAACGGAGTGGTTTTGTTTTTGTTGCTCATATTCAATTATATATATTAACATTAAAGCTTTAGTTTGGTACTCTATTTAGTAGGTAATCATCCCAACAGGTCCTAGTTTGTACAAGTTCTCTGGTACTCGATTGCATCGAGTACCTACTTAAATTTGAAGACAAATTGCAGCGTTTGCAACGCGGTTAACTGAAACAGGAATAACTTTAAATAAGTATGTTCCTGTTTTTTATATTGTGATTTTATTTAATTAAATATTTTAAAAGAAACCCAAAAGGAGAAATATTTTTTTGTCTCCCAATGTCATAAAAAATCAAAATCGTAACTTTAAAGATTGAATTTGTTTTATATATTTGAGCTTTACTTTTTTTTTATTGAAAATAGTATTGAAAAGAACACTAAATAATGGTTATTTAATAAAAATTAGCAACATGGCATTAAAAGGACTTTTTAGAAAAAAAACAGTTCAAGATATTTTAAGACAAGTCGAAAAAAACAATTTAGAAGGTCATGAAGCGTTAGGAAAACATTTAACTACTAAAGATTTAACTGCTTTTGGAATTGCCGCAATTGTTGGAGCCGGAATTTTTAGCACTATCGGAAAAGCTAGTTTTGATGGTGGTCCAGCTGTAATTTTCCTGTTTTTGTTTACTGCTATTGCTTGTGGCTTTGCCGCTTTTGCTTATGCTGAATTTGCTTCGATGGTTCCAGTATCTGGAAGTGCTTATACTTATTCGTATGTTGCTTTTGGAGAATTAATCGCTTGGATTATTGGCTGGGCCTTGATTATGGAATATTCAGTCGGGAACATAACGGTCGCGATTTCATGGAGCGATTACTTTACAGGACTGCTCTCCAGCGGAGGAATAAATTTACCGCAATGGGTGCAAATGGATTATTTGACGGCCTCCAATGGTTTTAAAGATGCAACTGCCTTGATGGAAGGAGGAAAGTCTTTTGGAAACTTAAGCTCAGGATTGCAGAATGCCTATACAGCTTGGACAACATCGCCAGTGATAGGATCGTTTCATTTTGTTGCGGATTTACCGGCATTATTAATTATTGTTTTGATTACAGCATTGATTTATAGAGGAATGAAAGAATCTCGCAATGCCAGCAATATCATGGTAATAGTTAAACTTTGCATCGTTTTATTGGTAATTGCAGTCGGCATATTTTATGTAGATACTGCAAATTGGCATCCGTTTGCTCCCAATGGGGTTTCGGGTGTCTTGAAAGGAGTTTCTGCGGTGTTCTTTGCTTATATTGGTTTTGATGCTATTTCGACTACAGCCGAGGAATGTAAAGATCCGCAGCGTGATTTACCAAGAGGAATGATGTGGGCAATTATTATCTGTACTGTTCTTTACATAGCTATTGCATTAGTGCTTACCGGAATGGTGAGTTATAATAGTTTAAATGTTGGTGATCCATTGGCTTTTGTATTTGATCAATTGCATTTAAAATGGATGTCAGGAATTATTGCAGTAAGTGCTGTTGTTGCTATGGCGAGTGTTTTATTGGTTTTTCAAATGGGTCAGCCCCGCATCTGGATGAGCATGAGCCGTGATGGTTTGTTGCCAAAACGTTTTTCTACAGTGCATCCAAAATTTAAAACACCTTCGTATGCAACTGTTGTCACCGGTTTTGTAGTAGCTGTTCCAGCTTTGTTTATGAATTTGACTATGGTTACCGATTTATGCAGTATTGGTACTTTGTTTGCCTTTGTTTTGGTTTGCGCTGGAGTTTTGGCTCTGCAAAACAGAACCGATATTCCAAGAGGGAAATTTAAAACTCCTTATGTAAATTCAAAATATATTTTTCCAATATTGATTATTGTTGCTTTGGTTTTAGCTTTTACATACAATAAAAAAGCAACCATGGATTTTATTACCAATGAAACTAAAATCAATGACTCCGAATTTATAATTACTTCATTAAATAAGGAAGAAACACAAAAAGTATATGATTATTTAGTAAGCATTGAAGGGAAAACTATGGATGCTAAAGGATTAGATGCCGAGCATTTATTAAGCCAATATAAAGATGATGATGCTAAATATGCTAGTGTAGTTGCTGGTTTACCAATTTCGGATAGCGTAAAATATGAAAGCGGTTTTGATTTGTTTAAGCATAAAATACCTATGTGGATTTTCGTGATTGTTATGGTTGGATTGGTGTTTTGGTCTTTCAAAGAGAATTTGTCATTGATTCCGCTTTTGGGATTAATCTGCTGTTTGTATATGATGGCAGAGTTAAGCGTTTGGAAC
Organism: uncultured Flavobacterium sp.; assembly: GCA_963511725.1. GTDB lineage: Bacteria > Bacteroidota > Bacteroidia > Flavobacteriales > Flavobacteriaceae > Flavobacterium. The sequence continues at coordinate 2,422 of CAUPKA010000039.1, read as the reverse complement.
TGGATTTATTTCGGAATCTGGTTGCTTATTGGATTGGTCATTTATTTTAGTTTCAGCCGTCATAACAGTAAACTGAATATTAAAACGGAATTGTCTTAGGTTTTAAATAAAAAAAACGTCTTTAGTAAAATTATTAAAGACGTTTTTTTGTCACTAATATTACTTTAAATAAAAAGTATTAAATTTGAATCTAAATAAAATAATAATGGAAACTAAAGAATTACGTCAAAAACTTATAGTTGATTTTGGTAAATTTATTCAAGATGACTCTAAGTTAGAAGTCCTTGAAGGGGTTTTTGATGCTATCAATAAAGAAGAGTCTTCGTCTGTTGTTTCCGAAAGTCATTATGCCATTGTTGCTGAGGGGCGAGAAAAATATTTTTCTGGAGAAAGTATATCAAGTTCTTGGGAGGAAGTTGAACAACGGCTGAATGCAAAGTATGGTTTTTAAACTGAAAATTTTAAAATTAGCTGAAATAGAAATCAATGAATCAATTGATTTTTATGAGAGCAGAAGGGCAGGATTAGGTAAACGTTATTTAGTATATCTAAAAGCTTATTTTAAAATTCTACAGACTCATCCTAAATTATTTGAAATAAAAAGACCTCCTTATTATCGGGAACTACCGTTGAAGAAATTTCCATTTGTAATTATTTACGAAATATATAAGAACGAAATTCTTATTCATTCTATTTTTCATACTTCAAAAAATCCCACAAAAAAGCCTTGATTTTTAATTATAAATTTTAAAAAATTATCAAAAATGGGAATTAGATTCCTTAATTTTGCATCACTAAAAATAAAAATTACATACTATGAGTTCATTTGACGTAGTCATTATAGGTTCTGGGCCAGGCGGATATGTTTCAGCTATTCGTTGTGCGCAATTAGGTTTCAAAACAGCAATTATAGAAAAATATTCAACTTTAGGTGGAACTTGCTTAAATGTAGGATGTATTCCATCAAAGGCATTGTTGTCATCTTCGCATCATTATGCTGAAATTAAGCATTTTGCTGATCACGGAATTGAAGTTTCGGGTGAAGTAAAAGTAAATTTAGAGAAAATGATTGCCCGCAAACAAGCAGTTGTAGATCAAACATCAGGTGGGGTTAATTTCCTGATGGAGAAAAATAAAATCACTGTTTTTAATGGTTTAGGATCTTTTGTAGATGCGACTCACGTTGCAATTGCAAAAGCTGACGGAACATCTGAAACTATTGAAGCCAAAAATATCATTATTGCTACGGGTTCAAAACCGTCTTCTTTGCCTTTTATCAAAATCGATAAAGAAAGAATCATCACTTCGACAGAAGCATTGGCTCTTAAAGAAGTGCCTAAACACCTTGTGATTATTGGCGGTGGTGTTATTGGTATCGAATTAGGTCAAGTTTATTTACGTTTAGGAGCGCAGGTTTCGGTTGTGGAATTCATGGACAGAATTATTCCTGGAATGGATGGTGCTTTGTCTAAAGAATTGACTAAAGTGTTGAAAAAACAAGGAATGAAATTTTACACTTCTCACAAAGTTCAATCGGTTGAGAGAAATGGAGATACTGTAATTGTTCAAGCCGAAAATGCTAAAGGAGAAACAATTACTTTAGAGGGAGATTACTCATTAGTATCTGTTGGTCGTCGTCCTTACACAGATGGATTGAATGCCGATAAAGCTGGGGTGAAAATTTCGGATAGAGGACAAGTGGAAGTGAATGATCATTTACAAACTTCAGTTCCAAATATTTACGCTATCGGTGATGTGGTTCGCGGAGCGATGCTAGCACACAAAGCTGAAGAAGAAGGAACTATGGTTGCCGAAATCTTAGCTGGACAAAAACCGCATATTGACTATAACTTGATTCCTGGTGTAGTGTACACTTGGCCAGAGGTTGCTGCTGTTGGACAAACAGAGGAGCAATTGAAAGCATCTGGTACTGAATATAAAGTGGGAAGTTTTCCATTCAAAGCTTTAGGTCGTGCTCGTGCTAGCGGAGATCTTGACGGATTTGTAAAAATCCTTGCTGATAAGAAAACAGATGAAGTTCTAGGAGTACATATGATTGGAGCTAGAACTGCCGATTTGATTGCTGAAGCAGTTACAGCTATGGAATACAAAGCTTCTGCTGAAGATATTTCAAGAATGTCACACGCGCATCCAACATTTGCGGAAGCAGTAAAAGAAGCTGCATTGGCAGCTACTGATAATAGAGCTTTGCACGTATAATACAGATACACCGTAGAGATGCACTGCAGAGATGCACTGCAGAGATGCACTGCAGAGATGCACTGCAGAGATGCACTGTAGAGATGCACTGTAGAGATGCACTGTAGAGATGCACTGTAGAGATGCACTGTAGAGATGCACTGTAGAGATGCACTGTAGAGATGCACTGTAGAGATGCACTGTAGAGATGCACTGTAGAGAT
>CAUPKA010000038.1:0-43261 GCA_963511725.1 uncultured Flavobacterium sp. | reverse complement strand
TATGTCGCTGCCTTTTTTTACAAAACCCTTCATCAATAGATGAAGGGTTTTTTTGTTTGCAGTAAACTCGGATTTTGAAAAAGACGGAACTATTGTATATTATCTCAAAGTAATGCTGTGTTAACATGATTGTCGATATAACGTTTTCGTAATGTTAAAATAGTAAAAGTTAGGGATTAGGCATAGATATTGGATAATCAGAACAGTAAGAAATCTATATTTCTTACCAGGGCATTCGCTTTTAAACTTTCAATAATAATTCTCTGTAAGTGTTATTAGCAAAGGCTTTGAGCCGTTTTCTATTTTTAGATTTTGGGAAGGTTTTTTCTTGATTCAGCATTGTGTTTGCTAATTTTGCAATTAGATTGGCATTTTCGATAGCTGTTTGGTTTCGTTTGGCTTGATTGTCTTCTCTAAAAATGACATCCAAATTCCAATGTAAATTATTTTCAATTGTCCAATGCGACCGTATAGATTCGTTCAGAAGTCCAGCATCTGAGGCAATGAACTAATATAATACCTTGTACTTATGTTTCTTTTTCTGTTTTTTTGAAGTAGGTTTTTGACTCGATTTTTACGATGACTGCCAAATCTTTCCATTTATGAGCATTATCTATGAATTCCAAATCGCTAATAACACTGCACTTACGAACTTTAACTCGACCATGTCCACAATCTTCAGTGGTGTCTATTTCTACTGCTTTTTTAACAGCAAATGAATCCTCAATGTTTTCTAAAAGTGTTTTTTGATTGTTTTTTACTTGCAAAATATAATCGGCTTCTTGCTTTCTAATTTTCTTTGCAATTTCTGTCTGGCAACCCATAGCATCAATGGTTATAATACTATTTTTGATACAAATCAAATCCAATAATCTTGGTATGGCAGTGATTTCATTTTCCTTACCCGCAACAGTTTCTTCTACTAAACTCATCTTATTATTTGTGCAAAATGCGGTAAAGATATGTAGCGGATACCCCTCTTTGGTAAGGAATCCTTTGATAGTTTTTCCGTCAAGTGTAATTACTCTAGTATCGTGACTTGCAAGTGATTATGTAAAAGCTATTAGGCATTTTGCAAATTCTTTGGGTTTTAGTTTGCTATAAAATTCTCCTAAAGTATCGTGTGAAGGTCTGCCGTATTTATAAGGATAAAATTGACGAAGCCAATCTAATCGCTCTTCTCCAAACCCTTCGATAAGTTCGTAAGTCTGAAATCCACTAATTACAGCCGAAAGTCTGAGAAAAATGATCTCTTCTAAGCTATATTTTAAATTTCCTTTGTGATTCTTCTTGGGTCTTTCAAAGTTGTAAAGATTTCTTTGAAAACTAAATTTTCTAATTCCGGGCCCCTCGTGGTCATTTTTTTTTAATAGCAGGCCGTCTACCATTTACTGTGCAAACATAAGGCTTTTCAACAGTTTGACAAAATTTTTAAAAGCGAATGCAGTGATTTCTTACTCCTCTAAATTGATTTCTAAATACTTTTATTTTGGCGTTATAAAATTGCGCTGATGCATTCCTATTTTTAGTATCAAAATTTTAGGATTGAGAAATAATTATTTCCCTCTTTTAGAAAAAAAATATGATGGACGCTCAATCTTTGGGTATGTCATAATGTAACTTGATGAAATGAATATTTTTTTTATAGATTGGCTCTATAATACTCACAAAACTCATTAATTGGACACTCCTCACATTTGGGTTTTGGTCTGCAAATTTCTCTTCCCAGAAACGAAATTGCCATCCCTATTTCTTCCCAAATGTTTTTGGGAAGGATTTGCATCAGTAGTTTTTCAACTTTGTTACCGTCTTGGGTTTCTGGAATTAATCCAATTCTGGGAGCTACTCGAATAACGTGTAAATCGGTAATGATTCCCTCGGCTGGAACTCCGGCTTCCCGCATAATAACATTGGCAGATTTTCGTCCAATTCCTTTTAAAGCGGTTAAATTTTCCATGGTGAGAGGAATGTTTTCGTCTTTTTGGACAATTTTCGCAATTTCGATCAGCCAGTTGGCTTTGGCGCCAAAATTTCGAACTCTGGAAATATGAGGTATTAATGCATCAATATTCGAAACAGACAGACTTTCCATGTTGGGGAAAATTTCAAAAAGTGTAGGTGCTATTTTATTAATATTGGCATCCGAATCTTGAGCAGAAAGAACTACCATGACTACCAATTGATATAAGTTTTGGTAATCTAACGGATGTTTTCGGTCTTTGTATCTTTCCATAATTGGGGTTAATTTAGTATCCCAATTATTTGTTTCTCCAAATAAATCCATGTTAATTTTTGATTGAGGATTCGCGATTTTCAGATTTCAGTTTGCTAATTAAATCACAAATCAACATTCATTAATCAGCAATCTTAAATCCTATTTTTCAATATCTTTTATAAACTCATCATATTCTAAATAGAATATTTCTATAGCATTCATCTTTTCATAGAAAAAATCAAATATTTCGTCCCAATATTTGCGGTTGCTTACACTTACATTCAATTTTTCGACCCAAATGCGACTAATAGTTTTTCCATTTTCCAGAGTATAATTTTTTTCAAAGATTAAATCTTTGATAAATTCTTCTTCCAGTATATTTTTTAGAGCTATTAGTTTTTCAAAATATTGGATGCGTAATTCAGTATTTCGCATTTCTATATCGATATGTATTTGGGCTTTGGTGTTTTCGACATAGAATTTAAACGAGAAATCTTTTATTTTGGTGTCATACAAAACCCATTTTCTTGGGTATTTTTGAGCGAAATTGACCCAGAATTCGTGCTTTAGTTTTTGATTTTCTTCTTTGCTGTACATGCTATTGGGTTTTGAATGTTTAAAATTTGTTTGGGACTTTTTTCTAAAGTATATTTAGGTATTATTTTATTTGCAAAAATAACCTTTGATTATGGATTTTCAAGATTTTTTACAAATTGTTCCTCATTTGGCTACTGTAAATCTTCCAGGCGAAGAGGCTCATAATATTATGGCGCCTGAAGAACGTCTTAGAATCCTGAAGAGTTTAAATTTTGATGAAATAAAACCTAAAAATGCAGGTGTAATGATGCTGTTTTATCCTAAAGCAGGTGAAACACATTTGGTTCTCATAGTTAGAAATTCGTATGAAGGGATTCATTCTTCACAGATTGCTTTTCCTGGAGGGAAATATGAAAAGGAAGATGCCGATTTTGAACAGACAGCATTGAGAGAAACTTATGAGGAAATAGGGGTTCAGCCAGATAAAATTCATGTTTTGAAAGGCTTTACTCATTTGTATATTCCGCCTAGCAATTTTATGGTTTATCCTTTTTTGGGTATTTGCATGGATGAAATTACTTTTTATCCGGACTCTAAAGAAGTGTCAGGTATAATTGAGTTGCCAATAGCAACTTTTTTAAGTGATTCAATTGTTGTTAATGCAAAAATGAATACTTCCTATGCTAAATCAATTGAGGTACCTGTATTCAAAATTGATGAACATATTGTTTGGGGAGCAACAGCTATGATGTTAAGCGAATTGAAAATTGTTTTGAATTCAGTTTTAAAAAAAATCAATTTTTGAATTACCTCTTTTGTTAAAAGGAAGCCTTTTTAATATTTAAAAAGGAAAAAAAATAGTAATTTTGCAGTCCCAAATCTAAAAACAAACAAAAACAATCTTATGGGATTATTTAAGCGAAATCCTTTTGGACATATGCTATTTATAAAAAAATGGCTAATTCGAATCTTTGGATTTATTAGTCACAGACGTTATCGTGGTTTTAATGAGCTGCAAATTGAGGGTTCTGAAATTATAAAAAATTTGCCTGAGACAAATGTTCTTTTTATCTCGAATCATCAAACTTATTTTGCAGATGTTACTGCAATGTTTCATGTTTTTAATGCAAGCTTAAGCGGAAGAGAAGATTCCATAAAAAATGTTTGGTACATGTGGAATCCTAAATTGAACATGTATTATGTGGCGGCTAAAGAAACGATGAATGCAGGTTTATTGCCAAAACTAATGGCGTATGCGGGGGCTATTTCGGTAGAGCGTACTTGGCGTGCAAAAGGAGAAGATGTGAAAGAGAAAAAAGACGTAAATCCAAATGATACCGAAAACATTAAAATAGCCTTAGAAGATGGTTGGGTAATTACTTTTCCGCAAGGAACAACCAAATCGTTCAAGCCTGTTCGAAAAGGGACAGCGCATATTATAAAACAGCACAGACCTATTGTTGTTCCTATTGTAATTGATGGATTTAGGCGTTCTTTTTGCAAGAAAGGTCTATATATGAAAAAGAAAGGAATTCTTCAATCCTTTATTGTAAAAGAACCATTGCATATTGATTACGATAATGATACTATTGAGGAAATTGTTGAAAAAGTTGAATACGCTATCGAGCAGCATTCTTCTTTTCTAAAAGTAATTCCTGCAGAGGTTTTAAAAGAGCAAGAAGAGCTTAATAAAACTAGGCAATGGGAATATTAAAAGATAAAAGAGGCGTTAGCCTCTTTATTTATAAATCAATTTTCTTTAATTCTTCAAAGTTGTTTTGTAGGCGCTTCAATAAAATCCCGTAGATTAATTTATAGATCAGCCAGAATGCAAATGTAAATATAGCTGTGACTAAAATCAATACAACAAAGGATATCAAAGCAATGTTCAAAGGCATTTCGGGATTAACCACGCCGTTTTTTATAGCACCTTCTAGATAACCCTCATATAGAAGATAACCACCAAAAACGATAAAATACACAGCAAAAAACGATAAGTTAAATGCAATATATTGTTTCACCACTTTTCGAGTTCTCAATATCGTCGAAATAAGTTTCTTTGTATTATCATCCACCGCAATCTTACGGTACATGGTATAAAACTTAAAAATAAAATACAAAACAACTACATAAAGAATTACAGTTGCGGCAATATAGTAGCCATAAACATCTAAATGCTTAATTAATTCTACAGTTTTTCTATCATATTTAGTAAAAGATAAAACGAATCCTAATACTAATCCTAATCCAAGTTCTATGATGCTCACTATAAAGATCCACTTCACTATCGAAGATGATTTTTTATGAATCATTTTATAGATTTCATTTTCCGATACCTGCTCAAAAGAGTCTGAGTTCTTTTTCCAGTCTTTTTTTAATAAATCCAACTCTTTCATACGCCTAATGGATTTAATATTTTCTTTAATTTTCCTTTTATTCTATTCATTTTTACCCTTGCATTCACTTCACTAATTCCTAAAGTTTCCGAGATTTCGGTATAATCCTTGTCTTCTAAATACATGAATACCAACGCTTTTTCAATGTCATTTAGTTGGTAAACTGCTTTATACATTAATTTCAATTGTTCTTCCTCTTCATAATTATATTCTATATCATGTGTAAAATGCTGTCTTCCCTCATATTCTACGGTTGCGATACTGCGTTTGTTTTTTCGGTATAAGGTAATGGCAGTATTCAAGGCGACTCGATAAGCCCAAGTCGAAAATTTGCTTTCGCCTCTAAATTTTGGAAAAGCCTTCCACAACTGAATCGTGATTTCCTGAAACAAATCCTTGTGTGCATCCTCACCAGCAGTATATAATCGACAAATCTTGTGGATTATATTCTGGTTTTCTTGCAGTTGCTTGACAAAAGTAGGTTCTAGATTTTTACTCATTTTCTATTAGTACATCAGAGATGCATTTTGTTACAAGGCGACATTTTTTAAAATAATTAGGAGCACAAATTTAGGTTTCAAAACAGCATTTCTCCCGCTATTCGTTTCAATCTCCCGAAGAAAAATCGGGAGGATTTTCACTACTATCGGGGCTCTTTTAGAAATTTAGTTTTTCAAAATCAAGTATTCAAAAATCCCTTTTCGGATAATAATTCACCATCAAATTCACAAATTTGCTATAACTGTCCATTCCTTCTTTTTGTTGGTTAATTTTCAAAAATCGATCATAAAAAGCATGAAATCCAGTTTCAATTGGAGTTTGATATTGTTCCCAAAAATCTTGGCTTTCTTTATAGTTTTTCAGAATACCGGGATGAACGGTTTTGAGTAACTGTTCCAATATCTTTTCGTTTCTCACTTGCCAATTGCCCAAACAATAGCGCAAAGCCATACTATAACCCGAGTATTGAATGTACAAATTATCATTTTTAATAGAAGATAAAAAACCTATAAAATTACATTCACTTTCGCTCGCATATCCCATTTGATGAGCCATTTCGTGATTCGTAGTCATCGGAAAACTGTACATTGGACCTAAATAATTTACCTGAGCCTCATTCGTAAACGGATTCAAATAACCGCCAAAACCCATATAAGTAAGTGGTAAGCTAAAAAGTGATTTCTTGATACTCAAATGTGAATACGTAAAAAAGGAATATTCTTTCGCCAGATTTTTATACCCATTTTGATTCATCTCAAAAACTTGATTTTGTGAATAAGGAAATACAACTTTCAAACTGTCATTTTTTGCAATTTGACTTTGAATAGTATTCGTTTTGGCGATTAACTTTTTGGTGAAAGCCAATAAATCGGCATCGGTATAATCTCTTTCAATTGTCATTTTTTCAAATAACGGTTCTCGATAATAATTAAATGCCCAGAGAATATGAAAGAAAAAATAAAATACGGATAAAGTACTCAAAATCGTTAAGAGATTACTTTTCCATTCTTCCTTCCAAGATTTTCTTTTTGTCCAGAACCATTTTACAAGCAATACTATCAACATAAAATAAATGCAGTCGCCAATCGAGAATGGGATTTTACCCAAAATGATTCTAGAAAATTTTGAAATTGAAACATAAATTCCGTTGCTGTAAAAAAGTTCTACATATTCTGGAAAAAACCGAATGATTTTCAAGATTAAAATCTGTAGGATTAAAAATAGTGGGAGAATGTATTTGCGTTGCACTGATTTTTTTTGATGTAAATATAATTAACTTGTTATACGTTGTGCAGTGTTTTTGTGTTTTCTTCTAAAACATAATTTGAAGGTGTTTTGCCAAGATGCTTTTTAAAAGTTGTGATAAACGAACTTGGATTTTCATAACCTAAATTCAATGCAATTTCTGTAATTGACTTTTTTTCTCCTAACTGTTTTATTGCTTCCAGTAGTTTTAAACGAATCTTCCATTCTCCAAAATTCATTCCGAGTTCTTTTATAAATAAACGCGAAAGGGTTTTGGGACTCACACAAGATATGCTAGCATAATATTCAATAGTCTGCTTGCTTGAGTAATTATTTAATAATGCATCAGTAACTTTTTTAATTCTTTCGTCGCTACTCGTGGGTAAGAAAGTTGAAGTTGGTTGTATCATTGAAATTTCATCCAGCAATACCTCTGCAATTCTTTTTTGTTTGGCTGTAAATTCTGTTGGATTTGAAAAAGTGGCAATTTTTAGTAATAGACTTTTAAAAAAGTTCGAATTATCAAAAGCAAAACTGGAAGTTGGCAGTTTCTCTAATTTAGAAGGATCAATAAATGCAGTGATAATTTTTACATTGTTTGGAAAATATACTTGATGTTCTACATTGCTTGGTATCCAAACACTTTGTGAGGCATTTACAATCCAAATGTTATTTTTAATAACAACTTCCATGATACCACAGTCACATGAAATAATTTGCGCTCTTGGATGTGAATGAAAATCTTGGCATTTTGCATTTTTAAGTATTTCAGAATAGGTTGTAATCGGTCTGGACTTGTTTACTTCAAATCCTAAATCTATTTTAATACATGTCTTATAATCGATATTCATTGTACAAATATAGTAATCTGGACTTAATCAATGTTTTTTAGATTTGAAAATAAATAATTTAAAAAGAAAATAGTATGGAAACTAAGGCACACAATGATAATATTATCAAGCAATTTTCAAAGCAAGCAAGCGGATACACTTCAATAATTTCACATCGAGATGCTTTGGAAGAATTGATTGCGATAACTTCTGCATCCAAAGACGATAATGTATTGGATATTGCTTGTGGCTCAGGGATTGTTTCCTGTGAGTTTGCCAAGCATGTTAATCATGTTACTGGGATTGATATAACTGAAGGAATGATTAATGAAGCTAAAAAACTTCAAGCCAAATATCAATTGAAGAACATTGATTGGGAAATTGGAGAAGTTACTTCTTTGCCATATCTGGATAATAGTTTTTCGATAGTGGTGTCAAGATTTGGTTTTCATCATTTTTTGAATCCTCAAATGGTTTTGATGGAAATGATTCGGGTTTGTAAATCAAATGGAATTGTAATGGTTGTAGATGTATCATTGCCTGATGATAAAATTGATGCTTATAATGTGATGGAAAAAAATAGAGATTCGTCTCATGTGAAGGCTTTGTCAGTGAAAGAATTTGAAAGGCTGTTTGAAAAATCGGGTTTAAAAAATAGTAAAGAGAGTAGCTATACAATGAAAATAGAATTGGAAGAACAATTACAGGCTTCTTTTCCAAGTGATAGTTTAACGTTAAAGAATATGATTCTTGAAGATGTTGGAATTAATAAATTAGGCGTAAATGCTACCGAAATTGAAGGGAAAGTATTTCTAGATTATCCAATTCATATTTTTTCGGGTAAGAAAGTTTAAAAAGGGAAAATGTTGTTATTTACTGCCGAAAAGAATTTAAACTTTGTAACTTTGAAGCTGATAAATGTTAAACTTCAAACAAAAAATAAATGAGTCAAGAGATACGAAATCTAGAACCAAAAGCACTTTGGAACAAATTTGCCGATTTAAATGCAGTACCTCGTCCTTCCAAAAAAGAAGAGCGTGTAATTGAGTTTATGAAAGACTTCGGGGCTAATTTGGGACTAGAAACTTTTGAAGATGAAATCCGAAATGTAATTATCCGCAAGCCTGCTACTCCAGGTATGGAAAATAGAAAAGCACTTGTTTTGCAAGGACATTTGGATATGGTGCACCAAAAAAATTCGGATACTGTTTTTGATTTCGATACCCAAGGAATTGATATGTATGTTGATGGTGATTGGGTTCGCGCTAGAGGAACCACTCTAGGCGCAGACAATGGTCTTGGGGTTGCGACTATTATGGCGATTTTAGAAAGTAAAGATATTCCGCATCCGGCAATTGAAGCTTTGTTTACAATTGATGAAGAAACCGGAATGACTGGAGCGTTGAATTTGCAGGGCGGTATTCTTAAAGGTGATATTTTATTGAATTTGGATACCGAAGAAGATGATGAAATTGGTATTGGATGTGCAGGAGGTATTGATGTTACTGCTATCGCCGAGTATGATGAAGAGGAAACTCCCGAAGGTTCTGTTGGTTATTCGATAAAGGTAAAAGGATTAAACGGCGGACATTCTGGGATGGATATTCATAAAGGTTTGGGAAATGCTAACAAAATCATGAATCGCTTATTATTTGACGGATTTGATAATTTTGGACTGCAGATTTCTGAAATAAACGGAGGAAGTCTTCGCAACGCAATTCCGCGTGAAAGCACAGCAAAAGTAATTATTGCATCAGTTTATGATGAAGCTTTTGTATTTGACATGCAACAAATTGTAAACGAAATCAAAATTGAGTTTCAAACTACTGAACCCAATCTTGAAGTAGTTTTCGAAAAATTAGATGCTGTTCCGGAAACTGTGATGCCAACAATCGCCCAGTTTTATTTTGTTCGTTCAATGTATACTGCTCATAATGGTGTTTATAGAATGAGTGCCGATTTTGATAATCTTGTTGAAACTTCCAACAATATTGCTAAAGTTGTAGTAGGTGAAGGGAAACTTTCTGTACAATGTTTGACACGCTCTTCAATAGAATCGTCCAAATTTGATTTGGCTAATGCCTTACGTTCTGCATTTGAACTTATGGGTTGTGAAGTGGAATTTTCAGGGGCTTATCCTGGCTGGTCACCAAATCCTAAGTCTGAAATATTAGATGTTTTGGTTTCTATTTATGAAAAACAAAATGGGGAAAAACCACATGTTGCAGCTTGTCACGCCGGATTAGAATGTGGAATTCTAGGAACAAATTATCCTGATATGGATATGATTTCTTTTGGGCCAACCATTCATGGGGCACATTCTCCAGACGAAAGAGCGAGTATTTCTTCGGCTCAAAAATACTGGAAATTTGTATTGGAAATTTTGAAAAATATTCCAGTTAAATAATAAGGAATAAAGAACAAAACCCTCGTTTAGCAATAAACGAGGGTTTTTTAATATTAACAATTAATCCCTTTTCGGGCTATTTTTCTTTTCTCTCTTTTCTTCCTTTTTTTCTTTTGCGGTTTTAAGAGGCTCTTTTTTGACGGTTTTCTTTGCGTCTTGACTTTTTGACATGATAGTATATTTTAATTGTTTTTTATAAATTCAATCTAGTAAAGGTAGCTTTTTTTTCTGATTCTATATCAGAGTACTAGCGTTGTCGGTAAACTTCTACACTATCTTTTTCTAATCTTTGCTTAAGCCAACTTATTAATTTTCTTTTGGTAGCCAAGTTCAATTCTGTTTTGCTTTTGTATAAAAGTACAGAAATAGTCTTGTCTTTACTCGCATATTGCGTGATAGCAATTGGCTTAACTTCTGGAAAAAGGATCGCAGCTTCTTTGCTAACCGTTGTATTGTTGGCTTGATAATTTGAAATCTTTTTTTGTAACTCCTGAATTAATTGATCTTTATCAGCTCCTGATTTTTTATGGTTATTGATGGTATTTAGGATGTCGTTTTTTAAATCAAAAGTATCCTGTTTGATCAAGAGTTGCGTATTGATTAAATCATATTCTTTTAATTTTTGATTGAAAGTTTTAATTTCTGCACTGCTGAATTTTTTAGACAAAAAAGCCAATTGTATGATTTTTGGATTGGTATTATAGTTTGTTTTTTTGTAAATAAGGGTAAAATCTTTTTGCGGAAATTCCTTTTGAATAAAATCTTCGGTTCGCTGTATGTATTTTTTTTCGTCAAATAATCGATAGGCAAAATAAACACTTGGAATAATCATGATTAAAAGAAGGGCAGTAATTCCTTGTTTTATTTGCTTTTGATGTTTCAAATCGACCTGCTTGGTAATAGGATATTTTAAAAATTTGACAATGATAAAAGTAGCGATACATATAAAGACACAATTGATGCTGTACAGATACAAAGCACCTACAAAAAACAGAAAATTTCCAGTTGCCAAACCGTAACCTGCGGTACACAAAGGAGGCATCAAAGCCGTGGCAATTGCAACACCAGGAATGGGATTTCCTTTTTCTACTCGTGTAAATGCAATAACGCCAACCAATCCACCAAAAAAAGCAATTAAAACATCATATATATTAGGCGAAGTACGAGCCAGAAGTTCTGATTGGACTTCTTTGAAGGGGCTGATATAAAAGTAAATTGTTGAAACGATTAAGCTGACAATTGTTGCTATTGCAAGGTTTTTGATTGATTTTTTGACCAATTCAAAATCATACATTCCCAACCCAAACCCGGCTCCAACAATAGGCCCCATCAATGGTGAAATTAACATAGCTCCAATAATCACGGCAGTAGAATTGACATTGAGTCCCACTGAAGCGATGACAATTGCACATGCCAAAATCCATAAATTCGAACCTCGAAATGAGATATTGCCCACTATATTTTCCAGAACCTTTTTTTTATCTTCTTCTCCCTTATGCAGGTCGACAAAATTGATGAATTTATTAATTAATTCGTTCATTTGGCGTTCGGCTTTATTTTGTTGAAAGTAAATTTAAGCAATAAAATCAACATTGTCTGTCTTGGATTTTGGGTGTAAAAAATCCCCAACTACTTTCGTAATTGGGGATTGAAATAAAATTTATTCTTTATTAAGAAACCAAAACCCAAGCTCCGCTAGCTATTAAGCTTTCGGCTTTTTTAAACTTCAATTCCTGTGTTTGTCCATTAGCTACATTTTGAATCGTTACCGTATCGTTACGGTTTATTTTTGGCTGGTCGCGAACGATAGTTTCAGTAACTTGTCGTTGTTGTGTTTCTCCAGCTTCACGATTCGAATTTTCGCTGTTTGGAATTTCGTCTTTGCTCAATTGGTAATCTTCAACTTGACGCTCAATTCTTGCTTCTTCAATAACAGGAGTATTTTGTGCTGGTAAATCACCTTTGAATAAGAACGAAATAACGTCTTTGTTTACATTGTCAAGCATACCGCGGAACAAGTTGAACGCTTCCAATTTGTAAATAAGCAATGGATCTTTTTGTTCGTGAACGGCTAATTGAACAGATTGTTTCAACTCGTCCATTTTTCGCAAATGTTTTTTCCAAGCTTCATCAACAATCGATAAAGTGATATTCTTTTCGAAATCAGCTACCAGTTGATTTCCTTCTGTTTCGTAAGCTTTCTTTAAATCAGTTACCACATTAAACATTTTGATACCGTCGGTAAAAGGAACTACGATACGTTCAAAATGATTATTTCTGTCTTCGTAAACATTTTTAATAATAGGAAACGCTTCTCTAGCGCTTCTTTCTGTTTTTTGGGTGTAAAATTCAAGAGCAGCTTTATACAATTTTCCTGTAATTTCAATTTCAGTCAATTTAGTAAAATCCTCCTGTGAAACTGGCGAAGTGAATGAAAAATAACGAATAATTTCAAATTCAAAATCCTTGAAACTATTTTTAGCTTTATTATCATCAACAATTAGTTCGCAAGTATCATAAAGCATATTGGCTATATCCAGTTTCAAACGCTCACCAAATAATGCATGACGACGGCGTTTGTAAACCACTTCACGCTGCGCGTTCATTACGTCATCATATTCTAATAAACGTTTACGAACACCAAAGTTGTTTTCTTCTACTTTTTTCTGAGCACGTTCGATAGATTTGGTCATCATCGAATGCTGGATTACTTCTCCTTCTTGCAATCCCATTCTGTCCATAACTTTCGCTACTCTTTCAGAACCAAATAAACGCATCAAGTTGTCTTCAAGAGAAACATAGAATTGAGAACTTCCTGGATCCCCTTGACGTCCTGCACGACCACGTAACTGACGGTCAACACGACGTGAATCGTGACGCTCTGTACCAACGATGGCCAATCCGCCAGCAGCCTTAACTTCTGGAGTCAATTTAATATCGGTACCACGACCTGCCATATTGGTTGCAATGGTTACAACTCCTGGTTTACCTGCTTCTTCAACAATTTGAGCCTCTTGTTTGTGCATTTTTGCATTCAATACATTGTGAGTTACACCACGCATTTTCAACATTCTACTCAATAATTCAGAAATCTCAACAGAAGTTGTTCCAATAAGAACTGGTCTTCCTGCTTTTGATAATTGGGTTACATCTTCAATAACCGCATTGAATTTTTCACGAGTCGTTTTATAGATATAATCTTCTTTGTCAATACGAGCCATTCCTCTGTTGGTTGGAATTTCAACAACATCGAGTTTGTATATTTCCCAAAGCTCACCTGCTTCAGTTACAGCTGTTCCAGTCATACCACCCAATTTGTTGTACATCCTGAAATAGTTCTGTAATGTAACCGTTGCAAATGTTTGAGTAGCTGCTTCGATTTTTACATTTTCTTTAGCTTCAATCGCTTGGTGTAAACCGTCAGAGTAACGACGGCCATCCATAATACGGCCTGTCTGCTCATCTACAATCATGATTTTGTTGTCCATGATTACATATTCTACATCTTTTTCAAAAAGAGAATACGCTTTTAAAAGCTGTGTTAGTGTATGAATACGTTCACTTTTTACTCCAAAATCTTGGAATAATTTTTCTTTTTCTTCCGCTTCAGCATCTTTGTCTAATTTTTTCTTTTCGATGGCAGCAATTTCTGTTCCAATGTCTGGAAGCAGAAAAAAGTCAGCATCAGTATCTTTTGAAAGGAAAGCTACTCCATTGTCAGACAAACTTACTTGATTGTTTTTTTCTTCAATTACAAAATACAATGCTTCATCCACTTTCGGCATTTCGCGATTGTTATCCTGCATGTATTGATTTTCAGTTTTTTGAAGCAATTGTTTAATTCCTTCTTCACTCAGAAACTTGATTAATGCTTTATTTCTTGGTAAACTTCTGTAAGCTCTTAATAATTGGAAACCACCATCTTTTGTGTTTCCTTCTTTAATTAGTCTTTTTGCCTCAGTAAGAAAACCATTTGCCAGCTGACGCTGTAATGCAACCAAATTTTCAATTTTTGGTTTCAGCTCATTAAATTCGTGACGATCTCCTTGCGGCACTGGTCCAGAAATAATCAATGGTGTACGAGCATCATCAATTAATACAGAATCGACCTCATCGACAATAGCATAATTGTGTTTTCTTTGAACTAAATCTTCAGGTGAGTGAGACATGTTGTCTCTTAGGTAATCAAAACCAAATTCGTTATTGGTACCATAAGTAATGTCTGCGTTATAAGCTTTTCTTCTTCCTTCAGTACTTGGCTGGTGATTGTCAATACAGTCAACAGTCAATCCGTGAAATTCGAATAAAGGTGCTTTCCACGTACTATCACGTTTTGCTAAGTAATCATTTACAGTTACTAAATGCACGCCGTTTCCAGTCAAAGCATTAAGGTATAATGGCAAAGTAGCCACCAATGTTTTACCTTCACCCGTTTGCATTTCGGCAACTTTACCTTCATGCAGCACCATTCCGCCAATCAGCTGAACATCATAGTGAATCATGTCCCAAGTAATTTCTTTTCCAGCGGCATTCCATTTATTGGCCCATATTGAATTATCTCCATCTATGGTAATGTAACTTTTTGCAGCTGAAAGTTCTCTGTCTTTTGGAGTAGCAGTTACAACTATTTGTTCGTTGTCTTTAAAACGTCTTGCCGTTTCTTTAACTACTGAAAAAGCTTCTGGAAGTATTTCCATTAATGTTTTTTCAGATATATCATAAGCTTCTTTTTCAAGAGCATCAATAGCAATATAAATATCTTCGCGTTTGTCGATGTCTTCTATGCTTTCTACTTCCAGTTTAAGGGAAGCAATTTTAGCATCTTTCTCGGAACGGGCTTGTTTTATTTTTTCTTTAAAAAAAACGGTTTTAGCTCTTAATTCGTCATGTGACAAAGCTTGTAATGCGCTTTCAAAAGTTTTTATTTTATTTAAATACGGCTGTAAAGCTTTTACATCTTTCTCGGATTTATCTCCTACAAAGATTTTAATTATACTGTTTATGAAACTCATGATCTGTTTTTATTTCTATTTAATATATCTGCGTAAATTTAAACAAAAAAAAAGCCTCTTTTGAGACTTTTTCTTGGTTTACTTTTTAATATTCATCCTCGTTCCAAAGATAATCTTCGTCTGTTGGATAATCTGGCCAAATTTCTTCCATTGATTCATATATCTCGCCTTCATCCTCAATTGATTGAAGGTTTTCTACTACTTCCAAAGGAGCTCCTGCTCTAATGGCGTAGTCAATAAGTTCGTCTTTGTTAGCAGGCCACGGTGCATCGCTTAAATATGATGCTAATTCTAATGTCCAATACATATCTATCGATTTAGTTTTGTGCAAAAATAAATTTTTTACTGAAAAAGACAAGTAAAAAACGATTTATTTTTTATAAAGTTAAGAACGTTTTGTTGATTGCTGATTTTTGATTCTGGATTAACGATTTTTGATTTAAAAAAACGATTTTATTAAATATATAATTAACTGGTAATCAATTGATTAAATATTTTTTTTATTTTTAATAAATCTGAAATCAAAAATCGTTACTCTTCAATCTGAAATCTATTTCCTCGGTATCCATTTTACTTCATCAGCGTTTAAATCTAAAGACAACTTTCGTGCCAATACAAAAAGGTAGTCAGAAAGTCGGTTTAAGTATTTAATAGCTATTTCTGCAACAGGTTCATTATGACTTAAATGCACTGCTAAACGTTCGGCACGACGGCAAACGCATCTAGTGATATGACAATATGACACAGTTTGATGCCCGCCTGGTAAAACAAAATGAGTCATTGGCGGAAGCTTTTCTTCCATCGTGTCTATTTCTTTTTCTAATAATTCGATATCGGTTTCTGCTATTCCTAGTTTCTTTAATCTAAGTTCACCATTTTTCATGACTTCTTTTTCAGGAGGAGTTGCTAGGATAGCACCAATAGTAAACAATCGATCTTGAATTTCGATTAGAATTTCTTTGTAATGATTGTTTATTTCTTGATCTCGAATAAGTCCGATATAAGAATTCAATTCGTCGATGGTTCCGTAACTTTCTATGCGGATATGGTCTTTTGGCACCCGAGTTCCTCCAAAAAGGGCGGTAGTTCCGCCATCTCCAGTTTTTGTATATACTTTCATTTTTAATTTAAATAGTATTTAAAATAAATTTCTGTGTTGTGTTTTTAATTTCAAAAAAAAGCAACAAATTGATTTTTTCGAAAAAATAAATATGCATTAAAGGAACTTGTTTTTTATTAGAATTAATAACCGAAAAGTTCTTCTAATGAAATTACGGTTACTTCACCAAGTTTTTTCATTTCATCAATAGATAAATTCTTTTCTGAAGCAACAATTGCGTATGTGTATGGTTTATTTGTAAAATGAGTATTATGAAAAGTTTTTATGTCTTGCATCGTAATAGAATCTACAGTTGAGTAGATTTTTATTCTAGGATCTTCTTTTAGTCCTAAATCTTTAGAGGCTAAATAATTAAAAATAATATTGTCCTGAGTAATTCTTTCCGTTTGAATGTCCTTTTTTACTTGAATTTTTGCTAATTCTAAGTTAGTTGAAAGTTCAGGCATTTTAGTTAATAATTCGTTCATCGCAGCAGTAGCTTCCTTGAATTTGTCTGCTTGGCTTCCCACATAAGCCATTAGATAGTATTGCTGGTTTTTTTTGCGTGGACTTGCATAATATCCATAAGTGCTATATGCCAAAGCTTTACTTTCTCTTATGGTTTGAAACACAACAGAACCCATACCGCCACCAAAATAATTGTTAAAAACAGTAACCATTGTATTTTTATCTGCATTATATATTTCAGTATTTCTTATCCATTTTGTCTCGGCTTGAACCATGTCAAAATTGGTAAACAAAACTTGATTTTTTGTTTGTTCAATTTGTTTAAATTCTTTTGCAGGAGAAGCTACGCTGTAAACCTCAGGAACCTTGTGTAAAGTTTTCAATTGATCTATTAGTGACGATAGCGTTTGTGGTCCATAGTAGATTATAGTTTGCTCATAATTGTTTAAGTTTTTGATTTTATCCATCAATTCCTGAATATTAATTGCTTCTAAATCTTTAGTTGAGAGTTTGTTGTTGAATTTGTTTTTGCTACCAAATATTGCATAACTTGTTAAGCCTTGTAAAATTGTTGCTTTATCAGCTTTGGCATCCTTTCTGGCTTTGGCTATTCTCTCTTTAAGGGCAATTAAGGCTTTATCATCAGGTTTGACATTGGCAATCGTCTCCTCGTATAATTTTACTGCATTTTCAAAATTCTCTTGTAATCCTTCAATAGACACTGTAGTGTATTCTTCATCAGTATTAACGGTGAAACTGCAGGCTATTTTATAAAATGCTTTAGAAATCTCTTCCGAAGTCATTTTATCAGTCCCTAAAAATTGAATGTATTGTGAAGCTAATGATTGTTTTAAATCATTTAAAGAGCCAATTTTATACCTGTATTTCAAACGGAAAATAGGATTGTCTTTATTTGCTACATAAAGAACATCTGCTTTACCCAATTTAGATTTTTGAATATCTTTGTCATAGTCCAAGAATACTGGAGTTGCTGTATTGCTTGGGATTTCATTAATTTGTTTTACAAAATCTGATTGTTTGTCTGCATTAGTTTCGACTGGAGTAATTTGTGGCTTTACTATTTTTAAGGTGTTTTTTTTCTCTCCTTTTCTTTTTAAAATAGCTACATAATTATCATTGAAGTATTTATTAGCGAAAGCAATGACGTCTGCCTTTTTTATTTTTGACAAGTCATTTACGTAGGCAACCTGATCTTTCCAATCTAACTCGGAAGTAAAAGCACTCATTAATGTGCTGGCTCTTTGATCGTATTTTTCTGTTTCGTAAATTTTATTCTTCTTGATATTATTGATAATGGAAACAATCAAATCATCATCAAAGTTGCCTTTTTTTAGATTTTCAATTTCATTCAAAATCAAAGATTTAACTTCTTCAAGAGTTTGTCCACTAGTGGGTTGGGCATATAAATATAATACGCCATAATCAATTAATGTAAAAGTTTGAGCGCTTGCATTGAGCAACTTTTGTTTTTTAACCAAATTTAAATCTAATATGCCTGCATTTCCATTTGTTAGGACTTGGCCAACTAAATCGGCGATTAAAACATCTTTGTCTTTATTTCCAGGCAGTCTGTAAGCCATAGAAAGACTCTCCGCATCTGGTCCGAAAACTTCTTTTACAATTGGTTTTGTAATTGGCGCTTCTGGTTCAAAAGTATATTTTTCAAAAGGTTTCGGTTGCATATAGCTGAAAGCCTTGTCAATTTTTGCAATTATTTCATCAGGATTAAAATCTCCGGATAAAATAATTCCCATATTATTGGGTACATAATATTTGGAAAAATATTTTTTTATCTCAATTAATGAAGGGTTTTTTAAATGCTCTATTGTACCTATTGTTGTTTGTAAGCCATAATTATGTTTTAGGAATAAGTTGCCGAATAATTCCTCGAAAACTAAATTATCATCGCTGTCTAATGATATATTTTTTTCCTCATATACAGCCTCTAGTTCTGTATGAAAAATTCTCAGAATTGGGTTTCTGAATCGTTCTGCCTGTACAGCAATATATTTATCTTGTGAACTGCTTGGTACGTCATCTGTATAAACGGTTTGTTCAAATGAAGTAAAAGCGTTTGTGCCTTGGGCTCCCATGGCTGACATCATTTTGTCATATTCATTGGCAATTCCATACTTACTTGCCACGCCAGAAACTGAATCTATTTTTTTGTAAATCAATTTTCTTTCAATGGAATCTTTCGATTTGTTATATTGTTCATATAACGCATCAATTTTGTCTAATTCAGGTTTTTCTTTTGACCAATTCAAAGATCCATACTTGTCAGTTCCTTTAAAGAGCATGTGTTCCAGATAATGTGCCAAGCCAGTATTTGTACGAGGATCTGTCTTGCTTCCAGCTTTTACAGCAACATAAGCCTGTATTCTTGGATCCTTATTGGTTGGACTCAAAATTACGGTTAAACCATTTTTGAGAGTATAAAATCTTGCTTTGGATGGGTCGTTGGTAACGTATTTGTATGTATAGCCATTAGCAGTGCCATTTTTCCATTCATATTGGCTTTGTGAATATGAAATAACTGTGAAAATAATTGCAACAAAAGATAATATTATTTTTTTTGACATATTTTAGTTTTAATAAATATTTGAACCTAAGTTATCTTAATGAAGTTAACTTTGTGGAAATTGAAATTTAATATTCAGTTTTTTGTATTAATGTTTTTTTTGTCTAAAATTACTTCGTTATGTCATTCTCAATAACTCCATCTCTCAAGCGGATGATTCTGTGAGCATAAGCAGCAATTTCTTCTTCGTGAGTTACTAATATTACAGTGTTACCGTTTGCATGAATATCACCAAAAAGTTTCATGATTTCTAAGGAGGTTTTGCTGTCTAGATTTCCTGTTGGCTCATCAGCAAGTATGATAGAAGGTTTGTTTACCAGTGCTCTGGCGATAGCTACACGCTGGCGTTGTCCTCCTGATAATTGGTTGGGCTGGTGATCCATCCTGTCTGCAAGATTTACTTGGCTAAGGACTTCGGTGGCACGTATGGTGCGGTCGGACTTTGAATAACCAGCATAAATCATCGGTAACGCAACATTGTCAAGTGCTGTTGTTCTAGGCAAAAGATTGAATGTTTGAAAAACAAAACCAATTTCTTTGTTTCGAATTTCGGCTAATTCATCGTCTTTCATGTGACTAACATCCTTTCCATTCAATATATAACTGCCAGATGTTGGAGTGTCTAAACAGCCTAATAAATTCATTAATGTAGATTTACCCGATCCTGATGGTCCCATTAGTGCAACATACTCCCCTTTATTAATTTGCAGATCAATACCTTTTAGTACATAAACGATTTCGTTTCCTAGCACAAAATCTCTTTTGATATTTGTAATTTTTATAAGTGGTTTTTCCATCAGAATTTTAGATTGCTTCGCCAATTCGCCCTTTGGGCTCGTGTGCAGATTGTTGATTTTTGTTTTTTAAAAGTACGAAAGACTTTTTAATATATCATAAGTAGTAGTTGATGGTTTTTTGTTACAATTTATTAAATGTAATATTATCGGAGATGTATAATAAAAGGTTGCATCAAAATTGTATAAATCTGATTATTGATTATTTAATTTCGAAATATATTTTTTATAAGAAAATAAATATTAAAATAAAATAAAAGTGTATTTTGTCGATTTTATAATAATTTTAACGATTATTATTAATTTGTTTCAATTTTTATATAGTAAGTTTGTCATATACAAGGTTTTAGGTTTGTTGGTTAGTTAATAAGAATTATTTTTTTTGATAATAGCTTACGGTCTATTTTTTGACTGTTTGCATAAAAAATTAGTAATTAATAAGGTTTAGGTTAGGTTATTTAAATAGAAAGGCAGTCATGGGGGTGACTGTCTTTTTGTGTGTTTTAGAATTATAAAAGTCCTTTATATGGATAAAAACGAATTAGTTTGATATTTTATAAATCTTGGTAATATCTTTCAATATTTCGGTAAAGTTGATGTTCAAGTCAATTAATTTACCACTGTGAATGTCAAAAATCCATCCATAAACTCTTAAACCTCTTTCTTTGAATGCTTTTTGAACTTCGGCGGTTTTGATAACGTTAATGCATTGTTCCTGTACATTTAGTTCAACTAGTTTTTTATATTTTTCTTCTTCATTGGTTATGGCGTCAAGTGTTTTCTGGTGGATTCGGTAAACATCTCTAATATTTCTTAGCCAAGGATTTAATATGCCTAAATCGGATTGTTGCATAGCAGCAAGTACGCCCCCACAGCCATAATGTCCGCAAACGACGATATGATTAACTTTTAAATGTACGACAGCATAATTGATAACAGACATGGAATTCAAATCTGTATTTGGAACCATATTGGCTATGTTTCGATGAACAAAAACTTGTCCAGGATCCAGCCCCATAAGCTCTTCAGCGGAAACTCGGCTATCTGAACAGCCAATATATAGAAATTCAGGAGCTTGCCCTTTTGAAAGTTTTTCAAAATAATGCTCGTCGATTTCGAGTTGTTTGACAACCCATTTTTTATTGTTTTCAAAAATTTGTTTGATATCCATGTTGTGGTTTTAATTTTTAAAAATTTAGGTTCTAATTATAAAATGCTGTTTGGGCTGTTCGTATCTAAAGAAGACTAATCCCCATTGAAAAGTGTCAATGCTTACGGTTACTTTCGGATGATTCTTTATAATTCCCCAAGCTTCTTCCATTTCTTGTGACCAGTGAATGTCATCAAATATCCAAACTGTTTCGTTGGTAATTGTTGGTAATAATAGTTTGAAATATTCTAAAGTTGCTTTTTTTGAATGATTACCGTCGAAGTAAATTAGTTGATGGTTGATAGTTGATAGTTGATAGTTTTTAAAATAACTTGTAAATTCTGTTACAACTAAATTGACATTATTGATATTGAATTTTTGTAATTGTAATTGACATTGATTTGCGGTTTCCGGACAGCCTTCTAAAGTTACAATAGAAGCTTTCGGATTTCCCAAGGATAGGGCAGAAGTGGCTAATCCCAAAGATGTTCCAATTTCTAAAATAGCTGAAGGTTGAAAATAATTCACAATCCGAAACAATAATTCAGCTCGTTTTGAAGTAATTCCCGCTGTTTTTGCAATTTGGGAAATTTGTCTCGAATTGGATTTAAAAACACGAGAACCCGCTCCAAAATCAGTTACTTCAATTGTGTTTTTGTTTTGCAAAAGTTCGTTTCGATATTTTTTTAAAATATCATATTCTGGTTTGAATTTCTGGTCATAGAAACATTTGGTCAATAAATTAAAGACAAATGGCGAGTGTACGGCATGTTCATTTTTGGAATGCCAAAGGAATTTGATATAGGATTTGATTTGGAAGATCATAGATGGGATTCGAGTCTTTTATAAAGAAAGAGCGAAGATACAAAGATAAAAGTAATTAGACTTTAAAGACTATATTTGCTCCCTTGGAATTTAATCGATTTTATATGAATATTTTTAGAATTTTATCGTCTAATGACGGTTCAATAAATGAACCTAATGTAAGTTCGTTTTTAGCCTATTTGCTTGACCCAAACGAAGATCATGGTTTCTCTAGTCTTTTATTGCAAAGTTTTTTAAATAAGATTATTACGATTGATAATGAGTTTCTGAAAAGGATACAAATCGCAAATAGGATAACAGATTTGTCTAAATCATCAGGCTATTCTATTAATATTTTGCCTGAACTGACAGTAAATATCGAAAGCAAGAAAAAGAGGAGAGATATAGATATTGTCTTGGAAATTATTGATGATAAATCGAAAGAAATTCTCTATTCAATTTGTTTGGAAAATAAAATTACAGATTTGTCTATTAGCAAAAATGATTCTCAATTAGAAGATGAATTAAATGGTTTAGAAGCATATTATAATGAATTAGGTATAAATCCTGAGATTTATGTGATTTATCTAACACCTACGCCATCTTATATAGCCATGCAATCTTTTGATAAATTAGAATATAAAAGGAAATGCCATTTGTTTTGGAATAAAGCTGATGATTCCGTTTTTAATATGGTACTTAAAATATTTACTGATGAAAACAATGGATTAATTGATCCAATTAATAACCAATCGTCCTATTTGATAAAGTCGTTTCTTTCCTTTATAAATACAGATTTTAAAAGCTATATTGAAGAGAAAAAAGAAAAATTTGAAAAGAAAAATTATGGAAAACCTGTAATTGATCTTTTAAATGATTTTGCTAATACTTTACACTTTGAAGTAGAATATCAACTTGATAATATTAAGAAGGATTTTTCAAGCTATGTAAAAATTAATACAGAAAAGGATTTGGTTAAGAATACCAGAGATGCTCACATCAATCTTTCAATTGTTAATGAAAAAAATAGAGCTCATTACAATGTAAAGAAACCAGATGATAATCGTAAAAATCTTTTTTATTATGTGGATAGTTCTAAAAAAACGATAAAACGATTCAAATTAGAAAGTTCAATTAATGTTGAAATATATTTCAATGATAATGGAGAAATTAAGCATATAAATTCAGATGAATTGAGAAATAAAAATTTAGAGTAAATGACACCAGCAATAGAAAATAAAACCATCATAAGTCAAGAAGAAATAAACCAATGCATTGCTATTTTGACAGAATTAAACACCGATACGGATCAGATTTTTGAAATACCAAAAGAACAGCGAACAGCTTTAATCAAAGCTGCGGGACAATTTTCTCGCCCAGATCGCGATGAACTTGTCCGAAGAAAAAAAGATGGGAAAGCCGTTGCCAAACGTAAACAGGAAAAGAAAGACAGAACGGCGCGTAAAGAAACCGGTATTCGTTCTGCCCGAGAAGCCAGTGTTTTTGTCGCTCCAAAATTGCTTGCGATGAATGATCTTGCTCATAAAGAACAGCTGGAATTGGAAACACCCAGAAAGTGCTACGTATGCAAAACTGAGTTTACAAAAATGCATCATTTTTACGATACGATGTGTTCCGATTGTGGCGATTTTAATTATGCCAAGCGTTTTCAAACTGCCGATGTAAAAGGACAAATTGCCGTGATTACAGGTTCTCGTTTGAAAATTGGTTACCATATAACTTTGATGCTTTTGCGTGGTGGAGCGACTGTAATTGCTACGACTCGTTTTCCGGTGGATTCTGCATTGCGTTTTTCTAAGGAAGAGGATTTTATGGAATGGGGACATCGCTTGAAAATTCACGGATTGGATTTGAGACATATTCCGAGCGTGGAGATTTTTTGCAATTTTATCGAACAAAAATACGGTCGATTGGATATTCTGATCAATAATGCGGCGCAAACAGTAAGACGACCTGCGGGGTTTTATACGCACTTAATGGAAAATGAAGAACGTTCTATTGGCTCTTTGCCACAGCATGCTCAGGAATTATTATTAGATCATACTAATTGTTTGGATGAATTGAAAGTACTGACTTCTGGAGCTTCTTCCAACCAAAATATGCCGGTAACTTGGCATGGACCTGAACCTGGAATTGGTTTAAGGGCTTCCGCCAAATTATCGCAGATTCCGTATTCGTTTGACAATACATTGGTCGCACAAGAAGTTTTTCCAGAAGGAGAACTTGATGCCGATTTACAACAGGTTGATTTACGAAAAGTGAACAGCTGGCGATTAAAATTAGGTCAAATCGAAACGACTGAAATGATTGAAGTGCAATTGGTAAATTCGGTAGCACCTTTTGTATTGTGTAACCGACTTTCAGAAGTGATGAAGAAAGACAACACAGGCAAGAAACATATCATTAATGTTTCGGCGATGGAAGGGAAATTTTACCGTGATTTTAAGGAAGACAGACACCCGCATACCAATATGGCCAAAGCTGCCCTGAATATGCTTACGCACACTGCAGCGGGAACTCTCGCAAAAGACGGAATTTTTATGAATGCCGTAGATACTGGTTGGGTAACCGATGAAGATCCAGCAGAACTGGCCAAAAGAAAACAGGAAGAACAAGATTTTCAGCCACCATTGGATATTGTTGATGGTGCTGCAAGGGTTATGGATCCGTTGTTTGACGGAATTAATACTGGGAAACACTGGTGTGGTAAATTTTTGAAAGACTATCGACCAATTGCTTGGTAAAATTGGTAAAAATAGATTCATTACACGGCGTTTCATAAAGAAAAACCAAATATTTAGTTTTAGTAAATCAAATTTATAATAAAAGAAGTCTTCCTAATTCTTTTTCGGATTTAAAGTAACTTTCAAGCCAAGTGAAACTAATGTGTAATCCTGGCTAAAATTAGAATTCGTTTGATTATTACTGTATTGGAGTTGTATTTGTAATTTAATATTTTCGAAACCTCCTTGAAGGGTTATGGCGGGTTCTATTAACCAATAGGAATTATTTGCTTTCAAGTACTCAACGTCATAAAAATTTCCGCTAACAGAATTGTAGTTTAGTTTTGCAAATCTACTGGATAAAGAAGCATTAAAGTATTTGCTGCTAAAGCTTATGCTGGGTTGTAAACCAAAGCGAGTAAAGGAGGCATTAATTTTTTGCAGGGTATTGCCGCTATCTTCATATTTTAGACTGCCAAACCCTAATAGTCCGTAAGTTTCAAAAACGAAGTGTTTTGATATGTTTCTATAATAACCGGGACCAAATTCTATAAATTTACCTGAACCAGATGATGAACTTTCGGAAGATTTAACCCAGTCTGCATTAAGTTGTAAAGCAATTTCATCTGTTATTCCGTAAGCGCCTTGCAATTCAGTTCCTTCTGTGCTTTCTGAGCTGTTAATGTTTAACTGAATATTTGTTTGACCTTTGTTCTTCATTACGGGCACATTTTGGGTATTAGGTACGTAATAAACAGGACTGCATCTAGTAAATGTGGCACAAATCAAAAATAAAGTTATAATTTTCATTGAATTGAAATTATTTTAATATTTGGATGTGGTCAGTCTTTAATAGAAATGAGTACGGTATGTAAAGTTAATATATTATTTGTTTATAATATGATATTTTAACAAATAATAGTTGTATTTTGTCTCTTTAATTGTTTTTTATTGTAGACTTGATAAGTTTTGTTGAGTTGATTTAGGATTTAAAAAAAACAAAAGCCACAGCAGAATTAGCTTCTGTTGTGGCTTTTATTATTACTTTAATTGGAGTATTATCCTTAATTAACCGAAATTAATTTTACTTCAAAAATAAGTGCTGAACCTCCTGGAATAGGACCCATCGTTTCATTTCCATATCCTAAATGAGCAGGTACCAAAAGAATACCGCTGCCTCCAGCTTTGAAATGAGGAATGCCTTCTGTCCAGCCTTTTATCACTTGATCCAAGCCAAAAGAAATTCCTTCGGGACCGCTTTGGTCAAATATGCTTCCATTCATAAAAGAACCTTTGTAAGCTACGGTTACATTTGATGTTGCTGTAGGTTGCGCTCCGGTCCCAGGTTCGTTGATTACATAATATAAACCAGACTCGCTTTTTTCGGCCTTTAAATTATTTTTGGCTATGTAATCGGTGATTTCTTTGTCGTTTTTGGCAACGTTATCAACAGTTGCTTCTTTTGTTGGTTCTTTTGTTTCTTCATTAGTTACTTCTTTGTTTTTGTTGCAAGAAATAAGAAGAGTTAAGATCACTAGGGTCGATAATAAGTGTTTCATATAAAAGGGTTGTTTTTTTAAGCGCAAATATAGTAAAAACAGATACTGATTTTTTGTTAAAAGCTGAATTCGATTATTACTGTTTTTCTTTTTTTAAATGATGGCAAAAAAGCAAGATCTCTCTTTTAGCCCCGAGAGAAGTGGAAATCATTATGTGCCGGGGTTCGGCACATAATATTGTAACGGATAGCGGGTCCAATGCCTGCTAAAAATGCCTAATCTTTCTGCTCCAAAATTTTTAACTGGAATTTTGTTTGACAGAATTAAAATCCTTCTCCGTCATTAAAATAGAATGTTTGGGAATCGCGCCCTAGTCCAAAATTGACGATAAAATTGGTTAGAGTATCTTTGTCTAAGAGGACTCTTAATCCTACTCCAATAGCGGGCTGGATGGATTCGAATAATCCGAGGTTTTTGTCGATATCACTTGCCGTTGTGGCATTGGCAAATACGGTTCCGCTGATCATTTGATTCTTGGTAATTGGGAAACGATATTCGCTTTCAAAATACATTAGGTTTGTACCTCTAAAAAGTCCTTGGGTATACCCTTTTCCACTACGGCTATTTTGATCCCAACCAATAGCAGGAAGATTCAAATAGGGGAGTTTACCACTTGCCAAAAATTGACCATAAGCCCAAAAACCTAGAACATGCTGTTTGTTAGTTTTGCTAATTGGTATAAAATACCTGGTTTCAAGGAATAAAGTAGAGCTGCTATGTTTATTAAGATCTGTTTGTGGATTGTAGCGGTAATTCAGATTTAAATACAAGCCGTTATTTGTGTTTATTAAGTTGTCTCTAGTGTCGTATATCAAATTTAGACTCATTCCATTGACCGCATAATTCTTAGTGCTGAATCCGTATTTTTTTGAATAATTATAGTGATAGGTGTATTGTCCATTGGCAACATCCAAAAGTTTATCTTCTATGTTGGAATAACTGTCAAAATGAATTCCTGCTCCAATAAAAAAAGAAGGATAGATATTGTAGGATACTGTTTCATGAAATTTAAAGTAATTGTAATTCATGGGTTGCTCTATAGTGTTGAAATCGAATTCTTTAAATTGGGTTCCCCAAGGAATAATATTTGTACCTAGATCATAATTGGATTGTGAGAAAATATAATATCGAAAATCCCCGCTAAAGAAGTAGCGGTCATTACTGATGTACATATTGTTTTTCAAATAAGTCAGAACTTGTTTTTGAGAACTATAAGAAGCTCCTCCCGATAGTAAAGAGATTTTGTTTTCGGGCTTTATTTTAAAACTAAATTGGCTTATAAACCCAAGTGTAAAACCATTTGCAGGTTGGTAACCCAATGTAGGGAATGCAATTAAATTTGTTTTAGAATCAGGTTTGCTTATTTTTAGGGTATCTTCTTTTGTAAATAAATCAATAATTGAACACAGTGGACGTTTTTTTTCTCCTTCTTTTTTCTCTTCTTGCGAAAAAGTAGCTTGAGAATAAATAAGAAGAAAAAGAAATAAAATTCTCAATTTCAGAATGTTTGTAAAAGTCATAAGGAAGTTTTGCAATTTAACCAAAACGTTTATTTAGATTTTGCTAAATCAATTCTTTGAAAAAAAAGCATAAAACTAAGCAAAATTTCTCTCTAAGATTTAATTATGGTAATAAAAGTGTTTTATCATTATGTCAATAAAAAATAATGAATTGAAGGAATGTATAAATAAAGCGGAATAACCACGATTGAATCAAATTCTATTGTGGTTATTTATTGGTATAAAATGTTTTATAATAGACTCATTAATGGAAATCATTTTTCTATAAAAAATAAATCCCCAATACTTTCAGACTTCAGTGTCCAATGGTATTGGGGATTATAATAAAGAGACTTGCTTTAATTCTTACTCAGCACAAATAGTATTTATTTTAGATAAGTTTTGCTAATTAATCGTTTGTGAGTGTTGCAGATGGACCACGGATAATATATTCCTAAAGTAATAATTGTTAATAGTAATTGTCCCCAGATGAATAGGAAATCATTCAGGTCATCGTTATCAAATCCAAATTCTCGTTTTATTTTCCCATTATTTGCCACGGTTCTTTCTGTGAAATATTTATATAATTTTAGGATTGCCATTGGCATATAGATCCCAAATGTAATAATTGAAAGGAAAATTTCTAGGGACATTTTACCGCATGAATTCCAAAAATTTGTGTCCCATGATATATTGTAATTCTTGAAATCAATATTTACAGTCCATTTATAAACAAAATACATGTAAGGTATTAATATTACAAACATAATTATTTGCTGAATGAATGTGATATAAACTGGCATTTGCTGACCTAGATTATTCATTGCGAATTTTACCAATAGAATCATCATAACAATCATTGGTAATATAAGAGTAAATGTTAGTATTTTAAATAATTTTCCGCCTTTCCCTTTAAATGTAAATGCATTTGAATCGTATGACGAATTGTCAATAAAATAGCTGTGCATATTGCGAATAAACCAAGGCATATATATGCCAAGCGTTATTAAGGACAGAAAATAACCCAATATCATTTGTCCAATAAATTCACCAAACGACCCACCAAAAACTATTGATTTTCCTTTATACGTGATATGTTCTATTATTAGTTTTGAAATATAAAATATTAAAATAAATGCAATTAGAAACAATACTAAAAACATTGGAAAAATATAAAGTTGGGGTGTTCCTCCAAGCTGTATGTTTTTTAGGCTTATAATCAAAAAAACATAAGGAGTTATAAAACAAGCATAAAAAAGCAACCATATAGGCAATAGTTTCTTACCTGTTAAATCGAAGTCAAAGTAGTGTTTCATCATTTTTAATTGTAGGTTAATTATTTGTAAATTTTGTTTTTTTGTAACTAATTAGCTTTATAAAAGATGATAATTGTTAATAAAACAATTATTCTTACAGCGAATATAAAAGAAACTATTTTACAAATCATAAAAGAAATGCTTTTTTTGGAATTTTATTCTGACTAATGAAAAGATTGAATGTCATAATAAAAAATAAACTCGAATACTTTTAGCTTATAATGCCTAAAAGTATTCGAGTTTTATAATATTAGTTTTATTTCTGTTCGGAGAATTATCCCTCTAGTTTAGCAGAAAGCTCAAACCATCTTTCCTCTTTGCTTTCAATTTTCTTGATGATGTTTTCCAGTTCTCTAGCTTTCTTTTCGATATCGGCATCAGCTACTTTTCCATCCGAGAACAATTGCTCAATTTTAGTTTTATCAATTTCCAAGTCCTTGATTTCTTTCTCTATTTTCTGGAATTCTTTTTGCTCGTTGAAAGTAAGATTTCCGGTTGGATTGTTTTGTTTCCACTCTTTCTTTTCGGTTTTATTGTCTTCTTTTTGGGCTACATCGTTACTGTCTTCATACGCTCTAAAATCAGAGTAATTCCCAGGGAAAGTTTCAATCTCGCCTTGTCCTCTAAAAACGAATAGCTGATCTACAATTTTATCCATAAAGTACCTGTCATGCGACACCACAAGCAAACAGCCGGGATAATCCATAAGGAAACTTTCTAATACATTCAATGTTACGATATCCAAATCATTTGTTGGCTCATCCAGAATCAGGAAGTTTGGATTCTGAATCAATACCGTACACAAATACAAACGTTTCAATTCGCCACCGCTCAATCGGTCTACAAAATCATATTGTTTCTTGGCATCAAAAAGAAAACGCTCCAATAATTGCGAAGCCGAAATTAATCGTCCTTTCATCAACGGAATAAATTCTCCGTATTCTTTAATAACATCAATAACACGCTGGCCTGGTTTTGGGTTAATCCCGCTTTGTGTATAGTAACCAATTTTTATTGTTTCGCCAATCACAACTTTACCGCTATCAAGAGGTAAAGTTCCAGTAACTAAATTCAGGAAAGTAGATTTTCCAGTTCCGTTTTTACCAATGATTCCAATGCGTTCTCCAGGCTGAAAATCAAAATTGAAATTATCCAGAATAACATGGTCTTTAAATTTTTTGGAAATCTTGTGAAGCTCGATAATCTTGCTCCCCATTCGCTCCATATTAATTTCGAGTTCTACGACATTTTCTTTACGGCGGCTTTGGGCTTTTTCCTTAATGTCATAAAAATCGTCCTGACGTGATTTGGATTTGGTAGTTCTTGCTTTTGGCTGGCGACGCATCCATTCTAATTCTTTCACGAACAAGTTTTGCGCTTTATCGACGCTCGCATTTTCCGAGGCGATACGCTCTTCTTTTTTCTCTAAATAATAAGAGTAGTTTCCTTTGTATTGGTATATTTTTCCGTTGTCCAATTCGATGATTTCATTACAAACGCGCTCCAGGAAGAAACGGTCGTGCGTTACCATAAACAACGTAATATTTTCTTTGGCAAAATAACTTTCCAGCCATTCGATCATTTCAAGATCCAAGTGATTCGTAGGCTCATCCAGAATCAATAAATCCGGACGGTTAATCAAAATGATAGCAAGAGACAAACGTTTTTTCTGTCCGCCCGAAAGGCTTTTTACTTTCAGTTTAAAGTCTTCCAACTTCAATTTGAACAAAATTTGTTTGTATTGTGTTTCAAAATCCCAAGCATTATGTTGGTCCATACCATCAAAAGCCTTTTGATAAGCTTCTTCGTCTTCAGGGTTTTCTAATGCTTTTTCGTAAGCTTCAATCACTTTCAAACTTTCATTATCCGATGCAAAAATGCTTTCTTCAATCGTCAATTCATCCTGCAGTTTATTGTCCTGTGACAAAAAAGCCATTCGGATGCTTTTTCTAAGCACAACTTGCCCAGTATCAGGTTCATCAAAACCATTTATGATGTTCATGATAGTGGTTTTACCCGAACCATTTTTGGCGATAAAGGCAATTTTTTGATCTTTGTTGATTCCAAAGGAAATGTCTTTGAACAGCGTGCGCTCCCCAAAAGATTTTGATATATTTTCTACTGATAAATAATTCACAAGACTAATTTTTTGGCAAAAGTAAGCTATTATAGCACTAAATGCGAATTGTTTATTTTGAAACCTGAATTAACATATAACAATTCAGAGATTCAATAGTTAATGATTCAACAATTTAGCCTTTTTTTACTCTTTCAAATAAGGACTCAAATCAATACTATGCATTTGCTGCACGGTATTTACAAATGGCTTTCTTACTGTTGCTTCATTGGTAAGATAAAATAACTTGCCATCCTCGGTGGTAATTGCTTCGATTTGATGAAAGGGCAGTTTGATTTTTATTTTCCGCTTATTTCCAGTCGAAAAATCATTGTTTTGATAGTCATACAGCAATAAAACAAAGGGCTGAAGAAATTTAGAATACCCGCACAAAACAATGCCTTTCTTCGACGGTAATATCGTTGCGCCAGTTATTAATCCTTCTGCATCGATCGTTTCTTTGAGTTTAGCATTATATTTTCCTGGATTTTTCGGTAAAGCATATACACTTGTTTTTTCTGTTGACCATTGTTTGGTAAACAAATAAATACTGTCTTGTAATACAATAAATGCCTCACAGTCAAAATCGCTGGTATGTTCTTTTAGAGCTGAAAAATCCTTTTGATTGGCATAAGAAAAAGCGATAGTGTCAATCACTGGATGGTTTGTGAAAAATGATTTTTTTTGAATTCTCAATATTCTTAAGTCTTTTCTGTTACCTTGATTGTTGTTCCCAAAATCTCCCATGTAGATATACAAACTATCTTGAGAAATATCTTCCCAGTCGTTACTTTTCAGACTTGGGAAGTTAATTTTTTTCTTGATTTTTCCCTTAAAATCTAATCCGTAAAATGTTGTGTCGAAGTGGTCATTATGTGTCCATAGTAAGCCGTCAAAAGGAATCAAACCCGAGGTTCCTGTTATCGAATCGCTAATTTTTGCTGTAAATTCAGGATTTACTTTTGCGGAAGCATACCAGCAATTGCCATTATTTTCTGTTGCTTTTGGATCAAAATTAGTAGCAAGACGATCTGTACAGCCTTTAATTTGACTATAAGATGAGGTTATGAATAGAAAAGATAACATTAAAAATTTGAACATTAGAATATCAGAATAAAAATCTAAAAGCAAGATATTAAACAAATAGATGCAAACCTACATTCAATTGCAATAAATGAATTTGGAGCGAATCATAAGGCTTTTCGAGAAAGATAGTTCCCGTTTTTCGCTGCAAATGAAATTCACTGAACACCTATGAAAAAAAAGTATAGTGAAGTAATCTTTATATTTTTAAAGAAAAAAATATAAAGGATTTCCACTTCAACCGAGGCTAGTTATGTTTTATTGTTTTTAAGACTTTTTTATCAAGGCAGTTTTAGGAGGGATCTCCTCGAGTAGCTCCGCATTCTTAATCAAAATTGCCATCTTTATTTTAAACTTAAATCGACATTGTCATCACAAGGCATTCACATTTAAAAAAAAGTTAAACACTAATTACACAAACTCTTAAAGCTAGTAGGATTTGTTCAATTCAATTTTGAAAATCTGTGTAATTTGTGGCAGAAAATTTTAAAAGTGAATGCGCTGTACTGTAGTTGTTTTTTGGAATTTCTATTCTTTATATTTGCCTAATGCAACTATCTGTCATCATCCTCAATTATAATGTACGCTATTTTTTGGAACTATGTGTATTAAGCGTAGAAAGCGCTTTGAAAAACATAGATTCCGAAATCATTGTCGTTGATAATAATTCTTCAGATGATAGTTGTGAGATGATAAAAACTCGTTTCTCAAATGTCAAGCTCATTCAAAATAGCCAAAATCTAGGTTTTCCAAAAGGCAATAATATAGGAGTCGCTCAAGCCAAAGGAAAATATATTTGTATTTTAAATCCCGATACAGTCGTAGCAGAAGATACGTTTGAAAAAGTATTGGCTTTCGCCAAAAAACAAAACAATCTTGGAATTGTAGGAGTAAAACTCATTGACGGAACAGGAAATTTTCTGCCCGAAAGCAAAAGAGGAATTCCAAGACCATGGGTTGCTTTTACTAAAATTACTAGTTTGTATAAACTATTCCCAAAATCAAATCTTTTTAATAAATATTATGCGCAGCATTTAGCCGAAAACCAAACGGGTGAAGTTGAAATTTTAGTTGGAGCTTTTATGTTTTTGAAAAAAGAACTCTATAATGAGGTAGGAGGTTTTGATGAAAATTGTTTCATGTATTCCGATGATATTGATTTATCGTATATGATATTGCAAAAAGTGAAAACGAATTATTATTTTCACGAAACAACCGTAATACATTATAAAGGAGAAAGCACAATTAAGGATAGTGCTTTTATGAAACGTTTTCAAGAAGCAATGGCGTTTTTTTACAGAAAACATTTTCAGGTTTCTTTTCTTTTTTCGGTATTTATGAAAATTGGAATTGTATTTTTTTCTCTAATGAAAAGAATACAAGGCAGAGCCAAAGCCAAAAGGGTCTCTGAAAAATATTTATTGATATCAGCCTCTGAAACATCAGTAAAAATAATAACTTCTCTTGTCCAAAAAAAGGTTGATTTTCTCGATTGGGAAACAGAAAAAGAGGTAAATTTGCTGTCAAATTCAATAAGAAACGGGTTACAGATTATTTTAGATAATGAATTTGTATCATTTAAAGAATGTATAGAGATTCATGAAAGATATAGAAATAAAGGAGTTGTCTTTAGAATAATACCAAAAGGCACGAATTTTAGTATCGGCAGTGATTCTCCTAATGAAAGGGGAGAAATTAAAAAATTGAAATAAAATTATATTTAGTGTAATTTATGTTTAAAACATTCGTTAATTTCGCAAAATTAAAATCAAAATCATCTTTTAGATTAACAATATGGCAAGATTTGAATTAAAGCTTCCGAAAATGGGAGAAAGCGTTGCGGAAGCAACCATTACAAACTGGTTAAAAGAAGTTGGCGACAAAATAGAGGCGGATGAAGCTGTTTTGGAAATTGCTACCGATAAAGTTGATTCAGAGGTTCCGTCTGAGGTTTCGGGTATTCTTGTCGAGAAATTATTTGGCAAAGATGATTTGGTTCAAGTTGGTGAAACTATTGCTATTATTGAAACTGAAGGTGACAATGCTGTAGCGCCGACTCAGGATATTCCAGATGCTGTTGTTGAGGAAATTGAAAAAACTGTTGAAGTTGCTAAAGAAACTGTTTCGGCTCCTGTTAGCTTTTTTGAGAGTGATAAATTCTTTTCACCATTAGTAAAAAACATTGCAAAAGAAGAAGGAATTTCTTTGGCAGAGTTAGAAAGTATTGCTGGTTCTGGAAAAGAAGGGCGTGTTACCAAAGATGATATTTTAAATTATATAAAAAATAGAGGAGCCAAGCCTACAGCTATTGCGGCAACTCCAGTAAAAACTGTTGAAGCTATAGTTGAAACTATAAAAACGGATTCTATAAAAAACAGTCCGATACAAACGGTTTCGCCAGTTTCAGTAAATGGAGGTGATGAGATCATAGAAATGGACAGAATGCGCAAGCTGATTTCTGGCTATATGATGGCTTCGGTTCAAACTTCGGCACACGTACAATCGTTTATAGAAGTTGATGTTACCAATATTGTAAAATGGAGAGATAAAGTTAAAGATGCTTTTGAAAAAAGAGAAGGCGAGAAACTGACTTATACACCTATTTTTATGGAAGCAGTTGCCAAAGCGATAAAAGATTATCCAGGAATGAATATATCGGTGCAAGGCGATTTTATTATAAAAAAGAAAGATATAAACCTTGGAATGGCTGCAGCTTTGCCAAATGGAAACTTAATTGTTCCCGTTATTAAAAATGCAGACCAATTAAACTTGGTTGGCATGGCTAAGGCGGTAAATGATTTAGGAAATCGTGCTAAAATTGGAAAACTAAAACCAGACGATACGCAAGGAGGTACTTATACGGTTACCAATGTTGGAACTTTTGGAAGTGTTTTTGGAACGCCAATCATTAATCAGCCACAAGTGGGAATATTAGCGTTGGGAGCTATTCGTAAAGTGCCTGCGGTTATCGAAACTCCAGAAGGAGATTTTATTGGAATTCGTCAAAAAATGTTCTTGTCCCACAGTTATGATCACCGTGTTGTTGATGGTGCTTTGGGTGGAAGCTTTGTAAAACGTGTAGCAGAATATTTGGAGGCTTTTGATATTAATAGAGATTATTAAATCAATATAAAATGAGAATAAACCCGACATTGTCTTTTATAATGTCGGGTTTTCTTATTTTTTAGCGTTTTTAATGTTTGCTTTAAAATAAAATCAGTCTCAAATATTTATATTTGTGCAATTAAATAAAAAAAATGGAACTCAAACTCAATAAGCCAATTTGTTTTTTCGACCTTGAAACTACTGGAATTGACATCGGAAAAGACAGAATTGTAGAAATATCAGTTTTTAAAGTTTTTCCAAACGGAAATAAAGAAAGCAAAACGTGGCTTGTAAATCCTACTATTTCAATACCGCCACAATCAACGGCTATTCACGGAATCAGCAATGAGAAAGTAGCGAATGAACCTACATTTAAGGAATTGGCTGTTCAAGTATTTAATATGATAAAGGACAGCGATTTGGCTGGATTTAATTCAGATCGATTTGATATACCATTATTGGCAGAAGAATTATTGCGTGCCGGAGTTGATTTTGATATGAAAAACAGAGTTTCTGTAGATGTGCAAACCATTTTCCATAAAATGGAAGAGCGTACCTTGAGTGCTGCTTTGAAATTTTACTGTGGAAAAGGACTTGAAAATGCCCATTCTGCCGAAGCAGATACTATGGCGACTTATGAAATCCTAATGGCACAATTGGATCGTTATCCTGAATTGGAAAACGACATGAAATCGTTGTCTGAGTTTACCACCAGAAAAAAAATAGCAGATTTTGCAGGAATGATTGCTTTTGATGCCGATAATGAAGAAATTTTTACTTTCGGAAAACACAAAGGAGCAAAAGTCGATAAAATTCTAGAAACTGAGCCAGGTTACTACAGCTGGATTCAAAATGCTGATTTTCCTTTATATACCAAGAAAGTTTTGACAGCAATCAAGTTAAGAAAACTAAATACGAAGTAAGTTGATAGTTGTTGGTTGATAGTTCTTACTAACAACCAACAACTATCAACCAACAACTAGAAATATGAAAATCATTTGTATCGGCAGGAATTATGCCAGTCATATTGAAGAATTAAAAAACGAAAAACCTTCAGAGCCTGTTGTTTTTTTGAAGCCAGATTCTGCTATTTTGTTAAAACAGCATCCTTTTGTGATTCCGGAATTCTCGGAGGATATTCATCATGAAATTGAGCTTATTGTGAAGATAAGCAAAGTAGGAAAGTATATAGAGCCAAAGTTTGCTCATAAATATTATGATGAGATTAGTGTTGGAATTGATTTCACGGCAAGGGATTTACAGACTAAGCTGAAAGCAAAAGGATTACCTTGGGAAAAAGCCAAAGCATTTGACGGTTCGGCGGTTATTGGAGATTTTTTGCCAAAAAATCAATTTGTTTCGTTAGAAAATGTTAATTTTGAGCTAAAAAATAATAATATTGCAGTACAAAAAGGGAATTCCAGTATGATGATGTGGAATATTGACGAGTTGGTTTCCTATGTTTCTCAATTTTTTACATTAAAGATTGGTGATATTATTTTTACAGGAACACCAGAAGGAGTTGCGGCAGTAAAACCAGATGATGTTTTAGAAGGATTTTTAGAAGGACAAAAACTATTTAGAATACAAGTAAAATAATGGCTATAAAATACAATTTGGCAAAAGTGTACGCACTTTCAGATAATGATCCAGAGTTTGTGAACGAAATTTTGAATTTGTTTGTAACCGAAGTTCCCGAAGATTTATCAAAAATAGGAGAAGGGATTAAGAGTAAAGATTATAAGCAAACCTATGCTTTTGCTCACAAATTGAAACCAACATTAGATTTGCTTGGTTTGAACGTTGCATTTGAAGAAATTTTGCAAATTGAAGCTTGGACTAAAACCGAGGGTAAAAAGAAAGAAATAATAGAAACCTATAAAAGCGTTAAATCGCAGGTGAAAGACGCTATTAAAGAGTTAAGAAAAGATTTTGATCTTTAATTGATTTAGCGTTTTAATTTTTTATAAAAATATAAGATATAAATGAATCTGACAGTTGTATAACAAAATGCAACAGTTAGATTTTTTTATTTAATATAGAGCAAAAGTTTTTAAAATATGAAAGCAGCTATAGTTACAATTGGTGATGAAATTTTAATTGGTCAAATTGTAGATACAAATTCGGGTTTTATTGCCAAATCATTAGATAGAATTGGAGTTGAGGTTCATGAGATGCTGTCCATAAGTGATTCTCGTGAGCATATCTTAAATACATTTTTAAAACTTCAGAATAAAGTTGATATTGTTATTATTACTGGAGGATTAGGACCAACGAAAGACGATATAACTAAGAAAACATTCTGTGATTATTTTGAAGATGAATTGGTTGTGGATACTGTTGTTCTTGCGCATGTAACCGAATTGATTGAAGGTTTTTATAAGCGAGCCATTACCCAAATCAATAAAGATCAGGCTCTCG
The DNA here is from genome assembly GCA_963511725.1 of uncultured Flavobacterium sp. Classification (GTDB taxonomy): domain Bacteria; phylum Bacteroidota; class Bacteroidia; order Flavobacteriales; family Flavobacteriaceae; genus Flavobacterium. The sequence goes on along the minus strand of CAUPKA010000038.1, from coordinate 5,358 downwards.
TTCCTTCAAAATGCATAGTGCTTCACAATCAAGTGGGTACGGCTCCGGGATTATGGATGAAAAAGGAAAATACTGTTTTTGTGTCGCTTCCGGGGGTGCCATTTGAAATGAAATATTTAATAGAAAATGAAATCATTCCTAAGATAGTTCGAGATTATCAGCGGCCTTATATTCTTCATAAAACCATTCTTACTTATGGTCGAGGAGAAAGTGCAGTGGCAGAACAAATTGAAGATTGGGAAAATAATTTACCCGAATTTATAAAGCTTGCTTATTTACCTGCGCCGGGAAGAGTAAGATTACGACTTTCGGCTAGAGGAACTGATAAAGAGTTAATGGAGAAAGCTATAGAAGAGAATGTAGTTTCTTTAGCTAAAATAATAGGAGATATTATTGTAGGTTTTGAAGATGATGAAACTCTAGAAACGGTTGTGGGTAAAATTCTAACACGACAAAAGAAAACTATTTCTACTGCCGAAAGCTGTACGGGAGGAAATATTGCTCAGTTGTTGAGTTCGGTTCCTGGAGCTTCAAATTATTTCAAAGGGAGTATTGTGGCTTATTCAACGGAAGTGAAGCAAAATGTATTGGGTGTTTCTAAGAATTTGATAGCCGAACATAGCGTTGTGAGTGCTGAAGTCGCTAAGGCTATGGCTTTGAATGTGAAAACATTGCTAAAAACAGATTATGCAATTGCGACTACGGGTAATGCTGGTCCATCCAAAGGAGAAGCAGATGCCGATGTGGGAACGGTTTTTATTGCATTGGCTACGCCAAATGAAGTTCTGGTTGAAATGTTTAATTTTGGCCAACCACGTGAAAAAGTGATAGATAGAGCTGCGGTTAAAGGTATGGAAATGCTTTTGAAAGAAATTTCAAAAAAAGAGCTATAAATATTTTGGTTTATAGGTTTATTTTTCTTTTCTTTGCACCCTGATTTTGAATAACGATAAAAGATAAGTATAATGTCAAGAGTTTGTGACCTTACAGGTAAAAGAGCGATGGTAGGAAATAACGTTTCTCACGCTATGAACAAAACTAAGAGAAAATTTTCTGTAAACTTAGTTAAAAAGCGTTTTTATCTTCCAGAAGAAGATAGATGGATTACTCTTAGAGTAGCAGCATCTACGATAAAAACAATTAATAAAAATGGAATCGCTGCAGTTTTGAAAAAAGCGCAGTCAGAAGGATTTATTAAATAATCTTTTCCAAAATAAAAAAATAGCAAGATGGCAAAGAAAGGAAATAGAATCCAGGTAATTTTAGAATGTACTGAACACAAAACGACTGGTGTTGCAGGTACTTCAAGATACATAACTACAAAGAACAAAAAAAATACTCCAGACAGATTAGAGATTAAAAAATTTAATCCAATCTTGAAAAGGGTTACTGTTCACAAAGAAATTAAATAATAATTAGAGATTTTGATAAAATCGCAAATGATGACATTTGAAGATTTTAATAAAATTTAAATAACATTTGAATCATGGCAAAGAAAACCGTAGCATCGTTACAAACATCTTCTAAGAGATTATCAAAAGCCATCAAAATGGTGAAATCTCCAGTAACTGGCGCATATACATTCGTTGAATCTATTATGGCTCCTGAAGAAGTTGATGAATTCTTGAAAAAGAAATAATTAACTAATACATTTTATAGAAAAGCTACTTTCATTCGGAAGTAGCTTTTTTATTTTCTATATTTACATCTTGAAATTAAAACACTTTTTAGGGAATTTATTTAGAGACAGATCAGATTGTTTTTTAATTTATTTTTCTTGTTTAAGTTGACAAATGTAAATTCCAAATCGTAAAAATCCATTTTAAATGAGCTTTTTTAAAAAAATATTCTCCTCAGAGAAAAAAGACTCTAGCCTAAGCCAAGAGGCAAAACAAACATTAGATAAAGGTCTAGAGAAAACCAAAACCAGCTTTTTTTCCAAGTTAACCAAAGCGGTTGCCGGAAAATCAAAAGTAGATGATGATGTTTTGGATAATTTAGAAGAAGTTCTTGTTTCTTCGGATGTAGGAGTCAATACAACCCTAAAAATAATCACTCGAATTGAAAAAAGAGTGGAAGCAGATAAGTACCTCGGAGTTGAGGAACTCAACCAAATTTTGAGAGAAGAAATTGCTGGACTATTGTCGGAAACGAATACTGGCGAAGCAACCGAATTTGTTATTCCTATAAATACCAAGCCTTATGTTTTGATGGTAGTTGGTGTGAATGGAGTAGGTAAAACAACCACAATTGGAAAGTTAGCCTATCAGTTTAAAAAGGCTGGTTTAAATGTAGTTTTAGGAGCGGCAGATACTTTTCGTGCGGCAGCAATTGACCAATTACAAATTTGGGCGGATAGAGTTGGAGTGCCGATAGTTAGACAAGAAATGGGAAGCGATCCTGCTTCGGTAGCTTTTGATACGCTGCAATCGGCGGTGGCTCAAAATGCTGATGTTGTCATTATTGATACTGCTGGTCGTTTACATAATAAAATTAACCTGATGAACGAGCTTTCAAAAGTGAAAAGAGTAATGCAAAAAGTGGTTGGCGATGCTCCACATGATGTAATGCTGGTTTTGGATGGTTCTACAGGACAAAACGCATTTGAACAAGCCAAACAATTTACTGCAGCCACAGAGGTTTCGTGCCTAGCAGTTACCAAATTAGACGGTACTGCCAAAGGCGGTGTTGTTATTGGTATTTCAGACCAGTTTCAAATTCCAGTAAAATACATTGGAGTTGGAGAAGGAATTGAAGATTTGCAGGTTTTTAATAAATATGAATTCGTAGATAGTTTCTTTAAATAATAAGTTCATGAATTTTTCTTCTTTAAAAAATGCCAGCCCTATATATTTTTATTTTGTAAGTATTGCAGCTTTTGTGTTGGCAAATATGATTAGAACAACCAGTATTGGTTTATACTATGTTTTACTGATTGTTGGATTGGTTTTTTTCTTTTTAGGATTGATGAGAAGGATTAAAAAGTAGACTACTATATTTAGGTAGTTGTCAGTAATGAAAAGTTTAGCGGTGTTTCGTAATTTCTTAATTACAAAACACCGCTAATTATTTAAAAGCTTTTTTGTAATAAATAATTTTATTCCTACTGATACAAAGCACTTATTTTAGTCCAAAGCACTTTGTCAAAATCAGATAAGGCGAGGTTTACGTTGTCTGCGGCATCTCCCATTCGGATGACTACCATTTTTTTGCTGGGAACTACATAGATTTTCTGGTCATTTTTGCCCAAAGCCATAAACATATCGTTTGGTGCTGTGGGTATGATACTTCCTTGAAAAGTAGCCTGCGATTGTGGTAAATGATAATTGGCTTTGCCGTTCAGCCACCATAAATAACCATATCCTAAATTGATATTTTGTGAAGTATTAGTAGCTTCATTAAAATAGTTTTCGTTCAGGATTACATTGTTTTCCCATTTTCCTTTATTGTACATCAGTAATCCAAAACGTGCCATACTTCTTGTGGTACTGCTGTAAACAATATTGTTGCCAGATGTAAACCAAGCGCCATTCATTCCTATTTTGTCTCTTAATCTGGCATTGAAATAGTTGTTCCAGGATTGACCGCTCGATTGAGTAATGACATCCTGCAATTTCACATATACATTGTGATATGCCCAACGGGTTCCTGCATCGGCAGTGTAGGTTAGGGCTGATGGAGAAACATCATCGGTGGTGTCGTCTAAGCCGGAAGTCATGGTTAACAAATGTTTGCAGGTAATAAGGTTTTCTTTGGCAAGTGGAGCACTAGTCCAGCCTGTTCCTATATATTGTGATACTTTGTTGTTGATGTTGATGAGGTTTTCCTGTTGTGCAATTCCTGTCATGGCTGATGTCAATGTTTTGCCTGCACTTGCCCAATACCAATTGGCAGAAGCATCGTGACCGTTGAAATAATTTTCCATTACGATGCGTCCGTTTATCAGGATTATAAAGCCTTTGGAATGTTTGAGTTCTAAATAATCTAAAAGTGGCTGAACGGCTACTGTTTTCCATCCGAGGCTTTCTATTGATTTGGTTTCCCAAGTATTGCCGGAAAGAGGCGGGAAATATAGTGTTTCTGTGGGTATAGTATCTGGTTTTGAATTGTCAGAAGAGCAATTGATGCAGAAAAGTGCAAAGGCTAGCAATAGTATTGATTTTGACATGGTTGTAAAAGTTGGTTTTGGGTAAGACCAAAAATATCGAAAATAGTTTAACTGGAATGTGTTTTTTTATTTTGTTTGGATTTTTAAAGTTTAACTTTGTTGTGTTAACTAAGGATGTTAATAAGCGAAATGTCCTAGCCCTGATAGTAGTGAAAATCCTTATGAGCCGGGGTTCGGCTCATAAGATTGAAACGGATAGCAGGAAATGGCTCCTAAAAAAGAAAATTATTTTATGAAAAAAGTATTTGGTGTTTTATTGGTTGCCCTTTTATTTGTTGGGTGTAAGCAAAAAATAACTCCTGCTGATGTTGCCAAAATCAATGGTTATTGGGAGATTGAAAAAGTGATTTTGGAGGATGGAAATGAGAAGCAATACGTTGTGAGTGAATCATTTGATTATTTTCGAATAGACAAAAACAATGCAGGGATTCGCAAGAAAGTGATGCCACAATTGGACGGTACTTTTTTGGTAAATGATACGTTTGAAAATGTAAAAATTAGGTTTGCAGATGACCAAACTTTTCTAGATTATAGCACTCCGTATATGAAATGGAGCGAGGAAATACTGACTTTGACAGATAAAGAGTTGGTTGTTTTGAATGCGGAGAAAAAAGAATATCATTATAAAAAAACAGGACCAATAAATCTAGATGACTATGGCAAAAAGGCTAAATAATCAAAGTTCGATAGGGGACGTTTTGAAGCAAATTATCGAGGTCAATAAATTGCAATCTGGAATGGATGAGATTGATGTAAAAGATGCCTGGCGAAATTTGATGGGGAACGGTGTGAATAGTTATACCAATAATGTGGTTTTGAAAGGTTCGACTTTGTATGTTCAGTTAACATCGGCGGTGTTGCGCGAGGAATTGAGTCACGGTAAATCCAAGATTATAAAAATGATCAATGAAGAATTACGGAGAGATGTGGTTAGGGATGTTGTTCTTAGATAGCAGAATTCAGAAAACAAGCAGACTTTAGGTAGTAGATATTAGATGTCAGATTGCATAGTAAAGAAATAAATTAATGGTTATAAAAAATCCCATTTGCACAGCAAATGGGATTTTTTATGCAATCTGCAATCTGCAATCTGCAATCTGCAATCTGCAATCTGCAATCTGCAATCTGCAATCTGCAATCTGCAATCTGCAATCTGCAATCTGCAATCTGCAATCTGCAATCTGCAATCT
>CAUPKA010000037.1:0-45609 GCA_963511725.1 uncultured Flavobacterium sp. | reverse complement strand
TTTTTTGAAAGATATATTTGGAAAACTCTTCGCAGACAAAGGATATATTTCTAAAGAGTTAACCAAAATTCTCTTTATTGATGGTATTCATCTTATTACAAGTATTCGTAACAATATGAAAAACAGTCTTATGAGTATGTGTGATAAAATAAATTTAAGAAAACGTTCAGTTATTGAAACCGTAAATGACGAACTTAAGAATATGTGCCAAGTTGAACATTCCAAACATAGATCAGTTGGTAATTTTTTCACAAACCTTATTGGCGGATTAATTGCCTATAGTTTTTTTTCAAAAAAACCTTCTATTGCTCATAACACAATAACTAATAATTAATTACAACTTTTTTATTAATCGAACTCAGGTTAATAGTACAAGTTTAAAAGCGAATGCCCTGCTTCCTAACCTTTTTTTGCACGATTCAGTTAAATTGATTTTAGCCGTAACAGTCTAGTTCTGGCTGTGAACTGTTTTTTGCAGTGCTCACAAATTCTGATAACCTCAATGTTAGAACTCATAATGTGACTAATTTTTTGTCCCATTGTGTCTATGTGTCTCTCTGTGTGTCATCATTTCGCCAAAAAAAGTTCCGATGAGGAAAATTATTTTCGTGGTACAATAATGGTACAAAAAGGAACAAACTATCTGCAAATAAAATTATATAAGCAGAAAGAAGAATCCCAGTTAAAAGGCCGTTTTATGACATTTTAACTGGGATTCTTTGTTTTATTTTGTGATGTTTTGTAAAACCTATTTTCCGATGCAGAAATTAGCAACCACTATTTACTGGGTTTGACAGATGTCGAGGTACAAGAGAGGTACAAAATCTGAACAAAACATTGCAAAAAATCAACAAACAAACCTTATCTTTTTATTAGAATGTAGAATTTTTGTTAAACTGTAATAACATCTTTTCTTAAGAACACATTAATCCAGTAGTTGTAGCAAATTTATAAAATATATTTGATTTGGAGGTTTGTTTATATTTTAAATTTAGATTCAGAGCAGGATTCGAACTTAGAGCTCAGAACCCGCATATTTCCTGCATTTTAAATATTTTCAATCTAGTGTGCCATGATTTTGCCATAAAGTTTAAAATGGGCAAATTTTAAAGTCTAAGACCTTTATAAATCGATTAATTTGTTAAAAATCAATGCTATAATTCGTGTTTTGAATAAGTAAAATTAAGAAAAAAAATAAAAAACTATTCAATTATTTGCTGATTAATTTACTATAGGAGAAAAAAGTCTCCCCCATATACAGGGCTCTGCAAGCATTTCTAAGAACATGTCTACTGAATAGGTATACTATCTAAAATTTAAATTCTCAAGCAAGTCATTTTATTAAATAAGAATATATTCAAATTGGTAATCAATTAAATTATATCAAAGCATACATTTAAAAAAAAATCGGTCAAAAGCCGCCTTAAATGTTATATTTTTAATATTTACTCACCTATATGAATTATTCTAGAGAGATTAACGCTTCGGTATGAGGAATTGGTAACGTAGTAAACTTATAATTTAAACACGAGAAGATTCTCGTTAAAAACAATAAGATTAATTTTAAATTATGTATATTTAGCATGATATATAAAACCAAATAATAAATGAAAAAGATGAGAATAGGAATCATTGGCATCGGTGGTGTGGGAGGGTATTTTGGCGGATTATTAGCTAACAAATACATTACCCCCAGTATGTTAAAAATATATTTATTACGAAATATAAGACTAAAACTATTTTGACGAATAAAGGCTTAAAACTTATTACACCAGAGTTTGAAAAAAAAATATTTGCCGACGTCTATACATCAGATTCTTTAAATATTCCTCCACTCGATTTTTTATTTTGTGCTGTAAAAAGTTACGATTTAGAGGAAAGTTTAACTAATTTAAAAAGTGGCATTACTAAAAATACAATAATATTGCCATTACAAAATGGCATGGATGCTAAAGAGCGTATAGCGAAGATATTTCCTGACAACCCAATAATTCAAGCTTGTGTCTACCTAGTCGCACAAATTACAGAACCTGGAGTGGTCAAGGTTACAGGAGCAATGCGAAAACTATATTTCGGAAGCGATGAAGTGCCATTAAACACTTCAAATATTGGAAAATATAATGCTTAATGCAGATATAGAATGCCATATATCATCGGATATTACACTAACATTATGGCAAAAATTTATTTTTGTTTCCAGTATTGCAAGCATTACCTCTTATCTTAATTTACCTATTGGCAAAATTCTTGAGAATGAAGAATACAAAAATTTGCTGACGGATTTAATTGTAGAAATTAAGAATGTAGCGCAGGGCCTTAAGATTTTAATTCCCGAAAATAGTTGAGACGACAATTTCCGGACTACAGAAGCTGCCCTATGAAGCTACAAGTTCAATGCAAAGAGATTTTAATTTAAATAAAAATACCGAATTTAGGTCATTAACTCATTTTATAAGTGAAACAGGATCTTTACTCCATATTGGCACTCCTGTTTATGATAAAATAATCATTCATTTAATGGAAAAAAGAGAGCGAGGAATGTTTAAAGGCTAAGTTTTTAAATTTGGTGTCCCAATGCCAACATTACCATTAATTATTTGCATTACATTATTACTTGTATGATCTCCAAACCGAATCCCGCCATACCAATGTAAGTCCAAACCATCTGAACCTGTTACTGGGAAATGGCCTATATAATAGTGTGTCGCATCCCCATTCCCAACAATTTTATTGTAAAGAGACGTATCTTGGCTTTGAATAGTTGATGAATGAAAACTTAGTAAAATGATTACTAACGCTTTTTTATAAATATCTAATCTGTTTATCATAATTAATTATTTTTAATATTTTTTTCCAATTTTTCAATACGTTTATTTTGTTCAATCATATACAATGTCATTTCCTCAATCTTTTTAAGCAAAGCCATATTCATTTCAGCAAGCATCAATCCATTTTTATCGATTTCTTGTGCTGATGGAATTTCGAGTAAATGGTTGTTTTCTTTAATGTATGCTTCGACTTCTTGAAGCGTTTTTAATTTATAATCGGATGCAAAAACATAATCGGGCGCAGGGATGCCTAAATCAATTCTTACTTCTTCTGCGTGAATTTTTCCTTTTACGGTAAGTTTTTCGTCTGGAGTTGTAGTGCCAATGCCAAAATTACCGCTAAAATCTAAAAGCATTTTATCTACACCTCCAATCTTAAAGACAATCTTTCTTTTATTGCTGGTATTTTCTCCCGCATCTATAACTATATTATCAAATCGTGATTTTATAAGCCAACTTCCAGTAATTACTCCCCCAAAGCTTTGTATTCTATTATTTCCTCCATTGGAACTTAAAAATTGAAGTTGATTTGTTCCAAGATATGTATCTCCTTCGACATGCAGTTTCGCTGTCGGATTGCTTGTGCCAATCCCTACATTACCATCACTCCCTTTTATGTATAGACTATTAAAAACACCATTACCATGATATATTCCGAAATCATTATTAAAAACTCGTAATAAAGCTCCATAATTGGTATCACTTCCGGAAGCTCTCATATTGATATATGCTTCAATGTTTGTTGATTCTATTTTTAAAGGTATATTTGAATTTGTAAACAAATGAAGTAAGTTAGATGGTGTGCTTGTTCCAATTCCCACATTATTATTAGTAGACGCTCCCTGAATTGTACCAATTGGGGTATAAATTTGGGCGTTTACAAATGTTCCAAAAATCAGATGAACCAACAAAGCTAATTTTATTCTCATAACAATTATTTTAATTTCTTTTCAATTTTTGAAAGTCTTTCAAATACTAATTTGAAACTTTCGTTCTCATTTTTTAAATCCTTTATAGCCTTATTTTGCTCAATCATATAAAGCGTCATTTCCTCCATCTTTTTAAGCAAAATCATGTTCATTTCAGCAAGCATCAATCCATTTTTTTCTATTTCTTTTGCAGATGGAATTTCGGGTAAGTGGCTGTTTTCTTTGATATAGGCTTCAACTTCCTGTAACGTTTTTAATTTGTAGTCATTGGCAAAAACGTAGTCTGGAACAGGAATACTGGTGTCTATTCTGACTTCTTTGGCATGGATGTTTCCGTTTACAGTGAGTTTGGAGTCGGGAGTTGTAGTGCCAATTCCTACATCACCTCCAAATGATGCACCACTAAAAAAGGTTGTTTGACTACCGTCCCCTGGTATATAAAGCAAGGTACGTAAAGGGCCGTCATATCTTTTTGCTATAATTTCAAAACCTTGATCATAGGTCCAATCATCCATTAAATACATTCTTAGACGTGAATGAGCATTGAGAGTATTACCTATAGATTCATTTCTAATAAAATGACTTTCTCCCCAACCCTGAAATATTAATGAATTACCAATATACCCTTGGGTTCCCAAAGTTACATTATCTGTAGGCGACAAATTATTTTGAGCTAAAATCAAACCCTTTGCCCCCAAAAGAAAAACCATTGCAAATATTATTTTTTTCATTACTATTTATTTTCAAAATTTTTAATTTGTTTCGTTAGCTCTAACGGATGTATTTTCATTAAATCATTTTCTTTCTTCATATTTTCATTCTCTTTTTTTATCTCAATCACATAAAGCGTCAGCTCTTCTATTTTTTGAAGCAGAATATTCGACATTTCACCAAGATGAAGTCCGTTTTCTTTGATTTCTTTCGCAGAAGGGACATTAGGCAAATGATGGTTTGCCTGTGCGAATTTTTCAATTTCAGGAAGTGTAAGAAGTGTGTAGTCTGGCTTTAATTCCGATTTTCCAGTATAGTACTTTTGAAAAACATAGTCGGCAGGAACTGCCAGATCTATTTTTACTTCTTCAGCATGAATTTTTCCTTTTACAGTGAGTTTAGAATCTGGATTTATAGAGCCAATGCCTACATTGCCAGCATTAATAATTAAATATGTATCTCCTGCATTACCCCAAGATTGAATATTATCAGAAGGATTTCTTTCCCACCAAGTTCTTGTGTCAACATGAGGTATGCCGAAAGAAAAATCAACCGAAATACCATCGTGTAATCTTGCAGAATACCAAGTATTTAAATTTTCATCTCTCAAAAACCAAAACCTATTCATCATTTTATTTTCACCAACACTTCCTCCTCTTTCATTAATCAATTGAAATGAATTAATACTTGCACCCAATGGCGTTGTTTCATAACTTTTTATTGTTCCTTTTACATCAAGTTTTACATCTGGTGTCGAAGTTCCAATTCCCACATTGCCATTAGTACTGATATGAAAAAATGGAGCACTTTGATTATCTATCCAATTATAAATAGAAAAACTAGATTCAGTAATCATATTTGCTCCCGAACTTATTGCCCAAGTCTTACCTGCAGGATTTCTCAAAAATATTTTCGTTGTATTTGCATTAACACTTTGAGAACCAATCCCAAGACTACCAATAAGATCTAATTTATATGCGGGTAAGGCAGTACCAACACCAACATTTCCATCACTTGGAAATGTATTTTGCCCAACCGTTGTAATTGTTGTTAAAATTATAAGCAGGAGTAATATTTTTTTCATAACAGATTTCATTATTTAGATAAACTTTTCTTTAATTGTTCAATTTGTTTTTTAACCTCTTGTAACTGTTTATTCATTTCAATGATATATAATGTTTGCTCCTCCACTTTCTGCAACAGCTTAATATTCATTTCCGATAAATTGATGCCATTGGTCTGCATTTCTTTTGCGGAAGCGATTTCAGGTAAATGTTTATTCTCTTTGATGTAATTGTCTACCGAATCTAAAGTGGGCAAGTTGTACTCCTTTTCAAAAACAAAATCGGCTCCGGCATCTACAGTAACTTTTACTTCCCTAGAATGTATATCGCCTGCAACGGTTAGTTTTGAAGTTGGATTGGTCGTGCCAATGCCTACATTTCCATTAGACACTATTCGCAAACGTTCATTTAATACCTGAGAATCACGTGTATAAAATGCTAAACTTCCTCTGGCAGAATCTGTATTAAAATCTGGAAATGCACCTATTGCTCCCATTGGCTGTCTCGTAATTCCTTCTATCTTACCAAGATTAATCCTCGTTTCTGATTTATCACTGCTATTACCATATGCCCTTGTATTATAAAAACCTGCAGCTTCAAAAGAAGTTAACTCGTTACCTACACATTCGAGCCTTGTGCTTGGTGTTGTTGTTCCAATCCCAAAGTTCCCTGAATTAATATAGGAATTTCCTCCATCTTTAAAAAAAACATCATTCCCTATTTTAGTTCCACCAGTAAAATCACTATTGTAGTTAAATCCCAAAACATTTCCATGAAGATGTACAATTGCTCTTCCTCCAATTCCTCTATCTGCACATCTTAAGCGAACATCAGCATCTCCATTATAAGCAAAATAGTTACTGCCATTTGGAGAATTAATCTGTGAAAAAACGTTCATCACAACAAATACAAATAGGATAGAATAAATTTTCTTCATTTTTTTTTAGATTATTGTTTATTGTTTTTTTTTAATTTCTCTTTAAACTTTCAATGATTTTTTTGTTTAATTAGATAAGTTTCAACTCTCCTAATTTCTTTAATAGCATTATATTCATTTCAGCAACCATTAACCCATTTTTCTAATTCGTGTATAGATTGGGTTTACAACTTAAATAATTTGAAATAAAATCAATTATAAGGAAGAAGCCTTTTGTCAAAAAAGTCTCGTATGCTAAAACTATATTAACAGACAGAGCATTACCAGTTTTTTATAGTAAAAACAGGAGTTTCATTATGATTCTTTTGAAGAAATAGAATATGATTATATCCAAAATAAACGAAAAACAGTAAGTTAGGCATGGAAAGTATTTTTTGCATCATAAATAAATTTGCTGGAGGTAGAAATTGGTATTGTTTTTTTTATATGTTTTTTAACAAAAATTTTCTACATAGATATGCTATTTTAATTAAATATGCAATACCTATATTTAGTGATATTTTACTTAATAAAATATTTATGAAATCATAAAATATCACAAAACATTATTGCACTGATAATCAAGCCCAACAAAGAAAAAAAATATTTAGTTAGTCATTTAGTTTCTGTATATTTATATCTTAAAAATCAGTTGTTATGGAAGTATTTGAAGGCCAAAGTATACTAAACTTTATAAAAGAACTACCAAATGATGATGCTTGCAAAGCATATTTAGCACAAATAAAATGGAAAGAAGGCTTTACTTGTATTAAATGTGGTCATACTAAAGGATGTGAAAAATCAGGATATAATTACCAATGCTATGGTTGTCAGCATGTAGAAAGTTCTACTGCAAACACCTTGTTTCATAAAGTAAAGTTTGGTTTGCATAAAGCCTTTTGCATCGTATTTGAAATGACAACTAGTAGTAAAAGTGTATCGAGTATTCAAATGGGAAAACGTTTTGAAATTCGCCAAGGCACAGCTTGGTACTTTATGCAAAAAGTACGCAAAGCAATGCAAAGTAGTCAGAAATATCCTTCATTAGAATTAGTTCATGTGGATGAATTTACTGTTGGAGGAAAAGAAGAAGCAAAACAAGGAAGAAGTTATGATTCTAAAAAGAAAAAGGCAGTAATAGCAGTGGAATTAAACCAAAAGCATCAGATAAAAAGAGTTTATGTAAAGTCTATTGATGACTATTCTTCAAAATCATTAACCCCAATTTTTGAAGAGTATATCAGTAAAAGTGCACAGGTAGTTACCGATAAATGGAGAGGATATGAACCTCTAAAAAAGCTTTATAATATTGAACAAAAATTAAGTGATCAGGGGGAAAATTTCAAGGAATTACATATTGTAATCATGCAATTGAAATCTTGGATTAGAACAATACCAACACATGTAAGTAAATGGCATATTCAAGCTTATTTTGATAAATTTTGTTTTAGAATAAACCGTTCCCAATTTAAAACAAGTATTTTCATAAGTCCATAGAAAGAATGGTAAATACCAAGCCGATTTATCAAAAACAAATAAAACAGATACTAAGTGTATAGCTAAATAAATTTATTATTGATTGAAATCAGTTTTAAAAATAGAGATACTTTCAAACTATCGTCAAATAAACTTCTGTATTTTCAGCGTAAAGCGGTTTAATTCAAAATATACTTATCCAATTTAGATTTTTTCTTCTCTTCTTTTTTCGATTTCACGCCATACCTCATTTTATAAATAAAATATTTAATTTTATAGTTTTTGTGCTACTTGTTTGATTATCAATTTATTTTAAAATAGTGAATGACTGAAAGTCTGTTTTTTTATTTTATTAAGTGAAATATCACTAAAAGTGGGTATTGCATATTTTATCAAAACAGTATAACTATGCAGATAAGTTTTTTTATATAAATGTTAAAAAAACAAATACGAAAGGAATCCCAATTTCTATCTTAAAACAACTTATCTATGATATAAAAATTACTTTCTCTCCTCACTTTTTAAAAAAAAATAAAAAGTTTCCTTTTCCATCTTTATACCGACTCCATAAAACAATTCAATTATCATAATGGAATAGTTTTAACGCAGCTGTATTTTATTTTTTGAAGATAGAACTTATCCATAAATGTTAATATTGCTCTTAAATGTTTAATAGCTTGAAATAGAGTTTAATATTGTTTTATATCTAATTCTGTAATCTTTAATTACCAGATCAGAATTAACATTAAGATAGAATGATTGATGATAAATAAAAAAAATGAAGAAAAAAATGAAGAAAATTTATACTATTCTTTTCGTATTAGTTGCGATGAATGTTTTTTCACAGATTAACTCACCAAGTGGAAATAACTTGTTTTATTATAACGGTGCAGCGGATGTAACATTTAGATATCAGCCTAGAGGAAATGGCGGACGTGCTTTTGTCCACGCTGATGGAAATATTTTAGGACTAAATTTTGAAAGTGATTTTACTGGGGGTACCAGAATAGGGAACGGTGTTTTTTTTAAAGATGGGGGAAATTCGTATATCAATTCTGGAAATTTTGGGATTGGAACTATTACACCAAATGAAAAAATACAAATAGCAGGTAATCTCCAAGCTGATGGAAATATTTTATTAGGTTCTACAGGTATTTCAAATCAGATTAGAAGCAGAGAAGTAAATCAGACACTTGATATTGGTTCAACTCTGTACACAACTTTTTCAACTTATACTTCGGACTGGTTTGAAAGAATGAGAATAACTAGTAATGGCAACGTAGGCATCGGTACCACAAACCCAACGTCAAAACTTACCGTTGCCGGAAACATACATTCACGGGAAGTAAAAGTAACTGTAGATGCTGGAGCTGATTTTGTTTTTGAGAAGGATTACAACTTACCATCTCTTGATTCTATAGATAAATTCATTAAAAAGTACCAACATTTACCAGAAATCGCATCTGCAAAAGAAATGCAGACTAATGGCATCAATTTATCTGAAATGAATATTAAGCTGTTGCAGAAGGTGGAAGAATTGACGTTATATACTATTGAGCAGAATAAAAAATTAGAAATATAACAAACGGAAATTAGTAAACAATCGAAAGAAATCATAAAACTAATAGAAGACAATGAGTCTTATAAAACTATTGCTGAAAGAGTCTCAAAAATAGAAAATCAATTAAAAAATTAAACTTATTCATGAAAAAAATACTACTAACCACTTTACTATTTGCAAGCGTAATTTCGACTCTAAAAGCACAAATTTATACTCCAAACGGCACTATTCAAGGTAACTCAGGTAATAATAATGTCGGAATTGGGACGCTGGCACCTAGTGCTAAACTTGAAATTTATAATACCGCACAAGCAGGACATTTATTGCTTTCTGCAAATGATAATCCCAATGCTGATGCAACACGAATTGATATTGATTTTAGAGTTGCTAATCAAGGACACACGGTTGGTAGAATTGCTTCCTTCTACAGTACATCAGAATATGGAGGATTAGGCGGGTTACGATTTTTCACCAGAAGTGGTGGAAGTTTAGTAGAAAATATGCGTATAAACTCTGGTGGAAATGTAGGCATTGGTACTTCAGCTCCAGACGAAAAACTTACCGTTAACGGAAAGATCCATGCCAAAGAAGTAAGAATAGATTTAAGCATTCCTGCTCCCGATTATGTTTTTGCCAATGACTACAAATTAAAAACTTTGCAAGAAGTAGAAGCATACATCAAAGAAAATAGCCACTTACCCGAAATACCATCAGCACAAGAAATTGATAAAAACGGACTGATGCTCGCTGAAATGAATATGAGTTTGTTAAAGAAAATTGAGGAATTGACTTTGTATGCAATTGAGCAGAAAAAAAAATCAGATCAAATGATGAAATATATTGAGACTCAAAATAAAATTATTCTTCAGCAAAATATACGTTTAGAAAAACTGGAAGAAAAAAAGACTTCCTCCAAGTAACATTTGATGTTAATAATACAACCGCCATAATTCACATATAATTGACTTTTTTAATCTGTGAGTTTGTGGAAAGAATTAAATCAATTTTGATGAAATTAACTCCAAAGAGATTAAGTATTATGAAGCATTTAAATTTCAGCAAGAAAAAAAACTATAAAACCAATACCGACCATTTATTTGTTGAAGTTATTATGCAGACAAATAAAGGAGCTTAAATCAAATTTAAAATCACACTTATGAAAAAGAATGTTTTTTTGCTTATTCTATTAGCAGTCCAACTCAATTTTGCTCAAAATACTTTTCCGACAAATGGGAATGTTGGAATTGGAACTACAGCACCAGTAGCAAAATTAGATATAAGAAGAAATGGGACAGATGGTCTTGTTGCTATTTTTGGTTCTGATGTGATAAGTGCTGATATTGGCAGAAAAAACTTTATTGAGTTTCGAGATAGAGATACAGATGCATATCCTGACATCCTCACTAGATATGCCAGATTAGGGACAATAACAGAAGGCGCTTGGGGAGAAAATAAATCGATTTATTTTGAAACAGGAGGTAATGAAAGATTCAGAATAAAATATAACGGTAGTATTGGTATTGGAACCATAAATCCACTTCAAAAATTAGATGTAAATGGCGGAATAAGATTTAATACAGGTGCATCAGGAGGATTGTATGCAGGAGAAAATACTAGTCATCCGAGAAAAGTTTTTGGAGTGGATGCGATAGGTTCTCAATTTTCTTACATACAGTCGCCAGACAGTGATGCAGATGACGGAATCCAATTTAAAAATTCTAACGGAATTGCACTGGCAACTATACTTGAAGGAGGAAACGTAGGTATAGGGACAACAAACCCCAAATTTAAATTAGAGGTTTCGTCTGGAGCAAAAATAAAAACAACAACTATAGGTGCTACAATGATGTCGGCTGAAAATGGGTGGATTAGAGATGGCTGGCTTACAGGGTGTTACGGTCCCGCAGTATGGGATCAAACCATTTCTAAATGGGTAAGGCCTTCGGGAACTTACAATGATATTGGAGGCATTGTATTTCAAGATGAAGGAACGTATTTTATTTTTGATAAAGCAGGAACACAATTAGAGTATACTAATACTGAGTTTTTAAATAAGGCATATATGTATGCCAATATTTTAAATGGAAATGTCGGAATCGGTACTATCATACCAGATACTAAGCTAACGGTAAACGGAACTGTACATGCTAAAGAAGTAAAAATCGATTTGAATATTTCTGCACCCGATTATGTTTTTGCGAAAGAGTATAAGTTGAAGTCACTAGAAGAAGTTGAAGATTACATCAAAGAAAACAGCCATTTACCTGAAATTCCATCGGCAGAAGAAATTGAGAAAAAGGGATTGATGCTTGCAGAAATGAATATGAGTTTGTTAAAGAAAATTGAGGAGCTCACTCTATATGCTATTGAGCAGCAAAAACAAAATAAAGAACAGCAGGAACAAATTAACCAATTGACAAATCGGAGCAAGAAAATTGAACAGCTGGAGAAAGATTTTGCATCATTAAGAGATTCATTAACACTTGAAAAAGATAAGAAATATGAAAAATAGTAAAAGTATAATAGCAGGACTGATTTTTATATGTTTTAGCAATCAGTCATTTGCACAGCAGATAGGAGGTGGTTTTGCTCCTGTAATCAATGATTTTACAGTTCCGCTGAACTCTGGAATTTATAACGGTATAAATCCGACTCAAACAAGTGTGCCTATTGGTGCGACACCAGATATCTCGCATAATTGGCAGCATCTGCTTGTGATGAGACACAACAATCAAAGCAATAATCATCAATTACAGATTGCTTCCTCTTTTGCAGTTAATGATAAAATTTATTTTAGAAAAATAGCACGTTTAGATTTATCTACTGTGGCTTTGACAAGTTCACCGTGGATTGAATTAGCCACTAGAGGTGTGAATACTTTTATAGGAAATCAAAGTATTACAGGAAATCAAAGTGTCACAGGAAATCAGAGCATTATGGGAAGCATTGGTATCGGTATAAGCAGTCCAACAGCACAGTTAGATGTTTTAGGTGTGATAAAAAGTTTTAATAATACTGCTTTGGGATCACCTGTTAATTCATCTCTGTTAATTAATGAAGTTGGGGCTAGTGGAGGTGCAAATAGAATTTATAATAGAATATGGACCTATAGAGATAATGCATCAAGTGCAAATTGGTTTACAACCAGATTGCATGACGGAATTTCTGTCGATGCCTCGTATGGAGTTCCACAGGTCGACACAAGAACCTGGTGGGAGAGAGATCCTTATGATGATATTCAATCATGGGGAAATGCTAATGCAACTTATTTAACTATAAATAAAGGCAATGTAGGAATTGGCACTACAACGCCCGACTCAAAACTCACTGTAAACGGAAACATTCATGCCAAAGAAGTCAGAATAGACACGAGTATTCCTGTACCTGATTATGTTTTTGCCATTGACTACAAATTAAAACCACTTACAGAAGTAGAAGCATACATCAAAGAGAACAAGCATTTACCCGAAATTCCATCTGCGCAGGAAATCGATAAAAATGGCCTTCTGCTTGCTGAAATGAATATGGCTTTGCTTAAAAAGATGGAGGAAATGACACTTTATATCATTGAACAAAATAAACGTATTGAAAAATTAGAAAAAAAAATTATTAAAAAATAAATATGTCAAATTTTTATAAAAGAATATCTGTAATTATATTGTCAGGGCTTTATTCATTAACGATTCAAAGCCAAGATACGCCTCTTTACAATAAAATAGTAGGCAATGGAAATGCAACACATTATTATATAGGCCACTTTCCTGTAACTGGTTCAGATGGCTTGGATCTGCATTGGTATGGCGGGATTCGGTTTGGAGATTATACAAGTAATAATGTCATGCAAATAACCAATGGTAATGTAGGTATTGGAACTGCAAGTCCAACCTCCAAACTCGAAATTGCGGGATCTTCACAAGCTGGTTATGATATTGGATCAATTAAATTAAAAAGCACTACTGTAAATCAGTTTATGTATTTTGGTTATGATGATAGGTATTCAGCAGGTTATATTCAAAGTGTTAAACCAGGAACGGATCAGCAAAATATACTTTTGGCACCTGTAGGCGGTAATGTCGGCATCGGAACAACAGCACCAAAGACTAAATTAGATGTAAATGGGAATATAGCAGTAGGCGGATTATTGGCTGGATCTGACGCTTCTCCCTTAAGTAAAAAAATAGCGGCATATAATTATCAATCAATAGAAGCCGGAGCAATTGATTTCTTAGATTTTAATTCTAATCGACACGCATCATCAATTGCATTTAGAGCAAAAAATGCTTCTAATGTTCCAGAAGAATTTATGAGAATAGTAGGTCAAGACGGCAACGTAGGTATCGGAACTACAATTCCAGACTCCAAACTCACTGTAAATGGAAACATACATGCCAAAGAAGTAAGAATTGATACGAGTATTCCTGTTCCAGACTACGTTTTTGCAAATGACTATAAATTAAAAACGCTACAGGAAGTTGAAGCCTATATCAAAGAAAACAGTCACTTACCCGAAATTCCATCTGCTAGTGAGATAGAGAAAAACGGTTTGATGCTCGCTGAAATGAACATGGCTTTGCTTAAAAAAATGGAGGAGATGACACTTTATATGATTGAACAAGAAAAGAAAAACAATATTCAGTCTAAAGAAATTGAAGCATTAAAAAAAGAAAACGAAACTTTTAAATTGTTTTCTGAAAGACTTTCTAAGATCGAAAATCAATCAAAATAATATCTAAAAAAATTATATAAGAATTATGAAAACACAAAAACTCCTTTTTATTTCAATACTTTTCTTTTCAATACCTATATTTAGCCAACAAATTGGAGATGGGTTCGCGCCCAGTTCAATACAAGATTTCACTTTGCCTCTTAATTCTGGACTATACGGATTTCCGAATCCAATTGGCGGTATACCTGATACCAGCCATGCTTGGCAACATTTATTAGTAATTAGACATGGGAATCCCGCTAATAATTTTCAATTACAAATAGGATCAGCTTTTGCTACAAATGATCGATTATTTTTCAGAAAGTTGGCTGGGGGTCTTGAGCCAAATAATCCTGCGTGGTTAGAACTGGCAACACGCGGAGCAAATAGTTTTGTAGGGAATCAAAGTATAACAGGAAATTTAGGTATTGGTACTTCAACTCCAAATTCCCGATTAGACTTAGGATCTGGGTATGGTGTTAATGGAGCAAAATTATTAGTGTATAATGATGACCCAACCGGTGAATTATCGGGAACTAAATGTGGTTTTTACATGGATAATTTCACCTCAAATAACTTAAATTTAGTTTTTCCTGAAGCTACAGCACATCCTGGTTTATTTACTATTTCGGCAAAAAATACTGCTGGTACAACTCTAAAACCTTATTTTTCTATAGCTGGTCTAACCGGTAACATAGGTATTGGCACTACAATTCCAGACTCCAAACTCACCGTAAACGGCACAATTCACGCCACTGAAGTCAAAGTAACACAAACTGTTCCAGCTGACTATGTTTTCCAAAAATATTACTCTGGAAAATCGGAATTAAAACCAGACTACAGGCTTCTTACACTTTCTGAAATAGAAAAATTCACTCAGGCAAACCATCATTTGCCTAATGTGCCTTCTGCTAAAGAAATCAAAGAGAACGGTGTTCAGCTGGGCGAAATGTCCAATATTTTGCTACAAAAAATTGAAGAATTAACGCTTTATTCTATTGAGCAACAAAAGACAATCGAAAAACTTGAAAAAGAAAACGAAGCGCTTAAAAAATTTGAAGAAAGAATTATCAGATTAGAAAAAGAATTAGATGCAAAAAAATAATTTTTATTACAAAATAAAAAATATAATAATGAAAAGACTAATTATTCCATTGATCACTATTGTCTATGACAAATTTAATTTTATTGGTAGTGAAGTACTTACTTATGTTTCAGTTGAACAGTTTAATGGTAAGAGAGTATAATATGGTTACTAAAAAAATATTGTTGATAACAATTATACTTTTTTCTTGTTAAATATAAAATAAAAATTATTTTTGATGAAATTTAATAAGATAAATAGGTTTTTTTATGTATAGAATTATTTCAGATGAATTTCCTGACTGCAACTGATTTGATTATAAGATAATAAACAAGAGAAGCCAATTTTGGATATAGTATATCTTAAAATATGAAAATGAAAAATTGAATTATCACATTTATTATAATTAAGCTATAATTTGTTAAAAATAAGCTAACAACAACACAACAACAAATATGTTAAGTTGTGAAAATCATACTTAAAAATAAAATAATAATTACTTATGGAACAAAAATATCTTTTTTATATATTATTTTTTTCTTGCCTACTTGGATATGGACAAAGCACTTTAAAATATGAAGATTTAATCCCTAAACTAATACAAAGTCCCAATGCAGCATCTTTAAATAAATTTATAGAGTTTCCTGTGAATAATTTTAATGGTACAGTAGACGTTTCATTTCCTTTATATGAAATAAAATTGAAGAATCTATCCGTCCCAATAACTTTAAAATATCATACAGGGGGCATCCGAGTAAATGAAGAGGCTAGTTGGGTTGGTCTAGGATGGGCTTTGGATGTAGGAGGACAGATTACGCATCAAATAAATGGTAATGATGATAATGATCTTTACTCAAAATATCACGGACATTTCCTGCCATATATTGATCCATACTTTAATAAATATCACAGTGAACCGCGAATGGCAGGTTATGCTATTGCAGGATCTAAAGTTCCTAATGAAACTGGACAAATGACAGAAATCCTTAGTTCATTTACTCAAAATTCATATGATAGTGAACCTGATTTGTATATGTATCATATGGGGAGTTATTCAGGTAAATATTTTATAAATCATTATAATGCTACAGTAGATTTGAGTAATAACAATATTGATATTAAACATTATTTATTCCCTGCCGGAGTTGTGAACCAAGATAGTATTATTGTTACAACTCCAGATGGATGTAAGTATAAATTTAAAGACAAGGAAATAAGCATTAATGTAAGTGGCCCAAATGCGGATAATCCTAAAATAAATTCATACTTACTAAGTGAAATTATAACTCCTGATGGAGAAAAAATTAAATTTATTTATAAGTCTTTTAAACAGATTTATACAGAAAAGCATTGGGAACATTTATACTCAGGAGATTATACTAATTTTGGAAACTTTTTTGCTAATGCTCCTTCATTAATTGAGGAACATATAAAAACAAATGGAGGAAATCCTGGTATCACAACAGAGAATGCTCAAAAAAGAGCTAATAGTTTTTTGAAGAATTTATTTCTAGAAAAAATAGAATTTCCTGGAGGAGTGATTGAATTTGAACATGGTGACAGGAATGATAATTATAACGTTAAACTTAATAAAATAACTGTTAAAAACAGTATTGGTAATCTCGTGAAGTTTTATGATTTTAATTATGATTATTTTTTAGGTAATTCCAGTTATGGCAGTGATGCTACAACTGTGTCAGTTACCGAATCTTTAAATGTGGATTATCCGAAAGAATTTTTAATTAAGAGATTGAAATTACTTTCATTTTCCGAAAATGGGAGTAATGGATTGATTCATAAATTTAATTATAATGAAAATACATTACCCTATAAAACATCTTTTTCTCAAGATTTTTGGGGATATTTCAATGGAAAATCAAATAAAACATTATTACCAAGTTATGATTACCATAGTTCATTAAGTATTCCTGATACCTTTAGAACTAAACAAGGAGCAAATAGAGATGTAGATACAACTGCGGTTAAAGCGGGAATTTTAAAAGAAATTATTTATCCTACAGGAGGGAAAACAGACTTTGAATTTGAATCTAATGAGTGCATAAACTCTGGGATTGTTGCAATTACTAATTCAAGCTATACAGTCAATTATTTTGCGAGAGATATGGGAATTGGTGAAAGCCAGACTGAGTTTACCATCGATACACCGAAAAAAGTTGATATATATGTAGACTTTTATAATGATAAAAAAATATCAGCTGGCGACGGTGCTTCACTTCCAGCTTTTTTCTATGCAAAGATAGAAAAGAAATATACTAATAACATAGGATGGTACCCTGTGAGGAATTATTCTTGGGATGCTCGATATTATTCGCACGAATGGTTAAAAGATATAACATTAGAAGCGGGCACATATCGATTAACTGCTAATTACCCTGATAGCTACACAGGATCTCTAGGCTCAAATATGTCTACTATTTCTGTTCAAGTCTATTATGAAAACACTGCAGTAAGGTCAAATAATTATGTTGGCGGATTAAGAATAAAACAAATTAGTCATAGCGACACAAATTTGTCACCAGTAAATTCCACAATATACTCTTATAAAAACGGTGTGTTGGCTACTAATCCAGTGTATAGTTGGAGTTATCCCTTTACTAGGGATTGTTTGCCTTATGAGAACACTATTTTTTCAACAAGTTCTGTATTTCCTTTTTCATTTTCAGCTAACGGTAGTCTTGTTGGTTATAGAAATGTTACAAAGACAAGCGGTAATGGAGAAATAGGAAGGACTGAATATGAATATTCAATGGAGTCAGACAATACTATCGATTTTACTAATATGCCTCCAGGTTCACACGCTTCAGGATTAGCGGGTATTCCAACAGTTCCTGATTTGATGAATGGCTCGTTAAAGTCTGAAAAAGTTTTTAGCAGTGATAATGTATTGTTAAATGAGACAATTTACAAGTATAAACTTATAGGTACATATGCCCATTGGGCATTTAAAAATAATTCAAAAATGATTGGATTTATACCTTGCCCCGATAATGGCATCGTTCTTGGAACTTATATGATAAATTATTTTTATCCTATTCTGCAAGGCAGAAGTGTTTTAGAAAAAACGACAAAAACCGAAAAATATGGGAATATCGACGCGATAAAAACAACAACGTATAATTACAACCTACCTTATATTTATTTCCCAACATCAATTGAAGAAACAAGGAGCGACGGAGGAATAAATAGGAAGGATATTTTATATTCATCTCAATATAATGATATTTGGAATGATTTAAATCCGTCACAGCGAGGAGCATTTCAAAATTTAGTAAACCAAAATCGAATCACCCCTATACAAGAATCATCATATGCCAATAATGAGTTTATATCCTCTTCCAGGATATATTATAAAAATTGGAGTTCAAGTTCAAACCTACCCGTGGTTTCGCCGGAAAGCATAGGCACTAAGAACAAAGGGCAGGCTTCTTATGAAACCCAAGCGACTTTTAATAATTATGATCTTGAAAACGGAAATGTATTGGAGTCCCAAAAAAAAGAGGGAATTCCAGTTGCCTATATCTGGGGGTATAACAAAACGCTGCTTGTCGCCAAAATTGAAAACGCGAATTACAGTTCCATCTCGCCAACTATGATTTCAATAATACAAACAGCATCAAATACAGGGACAGAACAAGAGCTACTTGCTGCATTGAAATTATTAAGAGACAGCCTCCCAAATGCGATGATTACAACTTACACTCATTTACCGTTGGTAGGGGTCAAGAGTATTACCGATTCGAGGGACCAAGCAATTTTCTACCATTATGATGGTTTTAATCGTCTTGAATATGTTACAGATCACGAAGGAAACGTATTAAATAAGAATGCCTATAACTATCAAAAAACTAATCCTTAAAACAATAGTTATGAAAAAGAAATTATTACATATACTGTTAGCATTTACAGGATTTATTTTAAATGCACAGAATTATAAAGTACCGAGTCTTACTAAATCTCAAAATTATATCTATACTGTCAAGCCACAGTATCCATTTCAGATCAGTACATTAGAAGAAGTTCTTGGGGGAAGACAGGCATCAACAAGTGATAAAATTATAGAAAGCGTAAATTATTTTGATGGTTTGGGTCGTCCATTAGAAGAAGTTGCTATTGGACAAACACCTATGTATAATGATATTATCACTTTTCATAAATATGATAGTTACGGTAGAGAAGTTGAAAAGTATCTTCCTTTTCCATTGAATAATAATGGTTCGTATTGTACAGCATATGGTACTATTCCCGCTTATATTGCGCATTCTTTTTATCAAGATTACAGAATTTATATGTTTGATAATTTTCCTTTTGGAGATATACCTATTGATACTGCGCCTTATGCCAAAACTGTTTTTGATAATTCACCATTAAATAGAGTGGTCGAACAAGGTGCACCAGGTGCTGTCTGGCAGCCCAGCGGTAATGCAGGACATACTATAAAAACGGTTTATTCTACTAACTCAACACAGGATGCCATTCCTTTATTCTATGCAGTAAATAATAGTTTACTTAAAGGAACAGATTATACAAATGGTGATCTGTATAAAACTATTATTAAAGATGAGAATTGGCAGCCAACTCAAAGTAATTTAAAGGATCGTACTACCGAAGAATTTAAAAATAAAGAAGGACAAGTTGTTCTAAAAAGAACATATAACAATAATCAGATTCATGATACCTATTATGTCTATGATTATTCAGGAAACCTAACTTTTGTTTTACCCCCAAAAGCAGAAGCAGGTACAGCAGCATTAAGTGCTATTATTAGTGTTTTAAATGATCTATGTTACCAATATAAGTACGATTATAAAAATCGTCTGATAGAAAAAAAATTGCCTGGAAAAGAAACTGAGAGCATTGTTTATAATAATTTGGATCAGCCTATACTAACTCAGGATGCTATTCAAAAAGCAAAAGGAGAATGGCTTTTTACAAAGTATGATGCTTTTGGCAGAATAGCTTATACCGGCAAGACTTCAAATACAGCTGATACAACAAGAGAAACCATACAAAATGAGGTTGATGCATTTACGGGCAGTTTATGGGTAACACAAAGTGCAGCTCTGTCAAATTTTGGAGGAACAGATATTTATTATAACAACGGTGCTTATCCGAATAATAGCGGAACATTAGTATATGTTTCAGAAGTGCTGACCATTAATTATTACGATACTTATGTTAGCCGTCCTGCAGGAGCTCCAAATTCTATAATACTAATGGAGTCACCAACAAGTGAAACCAATACTACAAATGTAAAAGGTTTGTTAACAACAAGCAAGGTAAAGGTTCTGGATGTAACAGGAAGTAATAATGTCTGGATTACAAAACTTAATTATTACGATAATAAGGCAAGACCAGTCTATACCTATTCGGATAATGCATATCTGGGAACAGTAGACATTACCGAGATGAAGCTAGATTTTATAGGGAAGCTGTTAAAAACTAAAACGGCACATATTAGAAACGGAGTTACCATTGCCATAATTGATAATTTTATATATGACCATGCGGGGCGTTTAAAAACACAAACCCAATGTATAGGAGATGCTAATATGGGATATATTTGTTCCGATAATATTGCTGCAGAACAAGATTTGATCTTAACAGGAACTATTTCTACGAACCAAGTTGCAAGCCAAAGCATTACTATAAAAAACGCAACCATTTTGCCCAATACCAGATTATGGATAAGCCCTAATAAAGCAGAATTGATTGCGCTTAATAATTATAATGAACTTGGACAATTACAGAATAAGAAAGTAGGAGGCAAGGCAGCAAGTACTATAGGGAATTCTGCAGGTTTGCAAACTGTAGATTATAAATATAATATTCGCGGATGGCTGAAAAACATAAATGATATAAATACTATTGGAACAGATTTGTTTGCCTTTCAAGTTAATTATGATGATGTTCTTGATAATTCTAAAAAATTATATAACGGCAACATCAGTCAAACACAATGGAAAACAGCCAATACCGATGCTACTTTAAAAGGCTATATTTATGACTATGATGTTTTAAACAGATTAATTAATGCAGTTGATAATTCCACTGTCAATGCGAATAGATATAACGAAAGCCTGACGTATGACAAAAATGGAAATATTAGCAGTTTGGCTCGTAAAGGAAATACAGATGCATACGCTACGGTTTTTGGAACAATGGATAATTTAAGTTATACGTATAATACCGGAAACAGGCTAACAAAAGTAGAAGATAGTTCAGGAAGCACTGAAGGTTTTAATAATGGAGCCAGTGGATCAAATACCGATTATGGTTATGATGTTAATGGAAACATGATTAGTGATGCTAATAAAAATATTACTTCTATTACCTATAATTATCTAAATTTGCCAACCAAAATAACATTTACTTCGGGTAACATACAATACATTTATGATGCTAATGGAACAAAGCTTCGCAAAATTGTTAGTTCTGGGGTAACCACTGATTATGCTGGAGCATTTATATATGAAGGGAATAATTTGAAGTTCTTTTCCCAGCCAGAGGGTTATGTTTCATATAATTTAGGAGCTTTTGATTATATTTACCAGTACAAAGATCATTTAGGGAATATACGTTTGAGTTATGATAAAAATTTAAAAATTGTAGAAGAAAACAACTATTATCCATTTGGATTAAAGCAAAAAGGCTACAATAACATACCTAATTATTCTGTAGCAAGTGTGCAAGCAGAAAAGTATAAGTATAACGGTAAAGAACTGCAGGACGAGCTGGGGCTTAATATGTACGACTATGGGGCAAGGAATTACGACCCTGCTTTGGGACGTTGGATGAACATTGACCCGTTGGCAGAAAATTCAAGAAGATTTAGTCCTTATAATTATGCACTGAACAATCCAGTTTATTTTATTGACCCAGATGGGATGGACATTGTAGCTTTCTTTAAGAAAGAGGGAGATAATCGTATTGGAAAATCCGAATATACAAATATTGTTAATGGTGGATTAGGAGGACAATTTCAAGCAAAATTCACAGAAAATAGCAATGGTTCATTTATGGTTACTTTAGAGGCAACGGAAAATGGAGGTGATTTATCAAAATTATCGGACGAACAAAAAAGTTTCTATGAGAGTTTCAATGGTATAGCTAATGACCATGAAAATTTGGTTGTTCAAGATGTGGTAATGAATGATGAAGTTGTTCAGGTAGGTTCATTTGTAACAAACAAAATTGATGTAGGCGATATGTCAAAATATAACAGTGTCAGTGATAAAGGACATACTGGTTCCACTTCGCAAGGATTGTTGATTCATGAAACAGCTGAACAATATGAGTTTAATAAAATGCCAGGAAGTGGTAGTATGTCTGCACGTGAAAAGTTTAATAATTTTAACGGGCCACACGATACAGCTAAAACAATAGAAAATCTTGTTAATGGAAATGAAAGATTAAAAGGAGAAACTGAAATAGGAAACTTATATACCAAAACATTTAGAGAGAATAACGGGACAACCACTACCGAAACGATGCATACAAAGAATAATAACATGACCATCGATAAATCAACAACAAGAAAATGAAAAATTTATTATACATAGCGATTATTTTCTTTTATTCTTGTAAATCACAAGATTGTAAAAATCCCAATTATGAACTGATTAATAAATTTGAACAAAATTTATTAATTGTAAAAAAAGAACGAGACCCTAAAGTCGTTACGAATGTTGACGAATATAGGTCAGCTCTTCTCTACTTATCGAATACCACTAAAATTATGACTAGAGCTGATTATAGTTCGACAATTGGATATTCAAATGAAGCTGACTATAAACATGATGTTAAAGTCTGGAAACAATGGCTTAAAGAAAATAGCTGTCTAAAGTGACACCTCCAACTAACATGAGCGTCCCCGCTCGTGAACGCAAACATGTCAATAAAAAGCCACTTCATTACGGAGTGGCTTTTGGTTTTATTGTACCTAAACAGCTAGTTATTCGGTCAGACGTTCCTGTATTTGTTCTGGGGTCTCAAACGTGATTCGGAAAGCAAGTGATAGACCACCCCCTTCCTGTATCGGCTATTTCGATACAAAATTCCCTATTTAATTCTTCGGATTACCTCCCCGACCATGCGAAATGTAAACATATTCAATCCGCACCTACTGTGTGATAAATGAAATTTCTCCCAATTTTTGAAATTCCACAGACCAGTGTCTCATTTTGGAACACTTATTTTCCCAGTCAAAAAAATATTTTTAAAAAAAAAGTGCCAAAAAGCTACACTTTTCAAAGTTTGTTAGTATTTATTGTAAAGATGCTTGACTAACCTCCTTGTATGGAGTTCCTGTATCTGCCAATAACGAGATATTAATCAACTAACAAAATGAAATATGAAAATTTAAAGAAATTTATAATAAGCACAAAAGCAAGCAAAAGCACTATCTACAGATTTTACAAAAAAAATGAAAACTTATTCCTAGAAACTACAAAACCAAATGGAAAACGATTGTTCCCAGTTGACCACGCCAGATATTTTGATAGTGAAATCATGTTTGACGAGAATAAAATTCTGAGACAAGAAAACCAGTCAATGAGAAATCTTATCGATTGCCTAGCTGATAAAGAGAGTTTACAGCATACCTTTTGGCAGATGGACTGGAGTTTTTTCTTTACGGTGGCATACAAGTTGGAACCCCGTTCTTCGAAGTGTTTCTTATGAAAAGCTGCGCAAATGTCTCTGACTTTGCGCATTTTTTTTGTGTTTGTAAAAATTAAATCTGACAAAAGTCTCCCGACTTTTTGAGATTTATTTGAATGAGATTACGTTTATTTTTATTAGCGTTTAGTTTAAAGTCTGAGACTTTATGAGGGTTCATTTTTATTATATTTGTTCAAAATTGCGCAAAGTCAGAGGCATTTGCGTAGCACTAGCGAGAACACTTTTGAGAGCGGGATACAAATAAGACTTATCGGTGGTCGTGTATCAGGTGATACAGTTATACTTTCATCATTTAGCAGAAAAGGTTTATAATATGGAAAAATTAAATGAGTTTGAATTAGCAGTATTGAATAGCATTGCAAAAGAATATCCATTCTTGGAAGAACATATTCCTTACCTTAGAGTTAAAAATAGAGAAATAACGGGAATTGGAATGTATGTGAATTTTGTTTATTCTCAAGATGTTAGAATTAAAAATCCAGATTTTAATAATGCTTCATTAAGCACTAATGAAAATATTGAAATGGAAAATTTAGAATATGGATTAGGTTTTGAAGTAGACATTATAGACGGAAAAGTAAATTTTATTGAACTTATTACTTATGGTGAAAATTGGGATGGCACCATAAAAGAATTTAAGATTGCGAAGGATAGTTGACTCAGCTTTCTTAGGAGTTCTGGTAATGTATCAGATGTGTTGGTAATAAATAATTCTCTTTAATACTTGCATATAATCAGATGTTTATAATAATATTGTAATAAAATTAAAGCAACCTTCGGGTTGCTTTTTTATTTTATAATGTCTTAATTCGAAAAAAATGGCTTAAAACAGACTAGGTGTTACAGATGTGTTGGTGAAATTTAAAAACATGATAAATATGGAAAATCAAAGTCAGGTAATCAAAGATATATTTGTCAGCTTTGCAGGTAAACAAGAGTTGAAAATTATACTTATCGAGCTTACAAACCTGAGATAGATGAAAGTATCGTTCAATTAACGAAAGAAAGTTTAGAAATATGAAGTACAGCAAGAATATTAAAAATATCAGCTACAACATTATTGAAAAGGATTGTGTCAATTGCCCAAAATATTGTCAACCAGACGGCTCGGATATGTCTACAGATTGCTCGAATATGTCAACGCAAACAATAGCTCGGAAATTCTTTCCGTGCCCGTAACGATGAGACACAAACATATCAGACAAATAAGAATAAAAAACAGGCAAATCTGCCTGTTTTTTAAATGAGTGGCTTTTGCAAATTAGATTTTTAGAATAAAAGCATCTAAAACTCTTTAACTAGGTGTTTTTTATTATCGGGAAGTTTTTCGGCTTTCTCGAACTGTAGCAAAAGTTTTATATTCTGAATAGTTTCGTTAAATAAATAATCTCATTATCTGCGACGAGTCCCATTTAAATAAGAAGATAAATCGTAGGGTTTGCTACGAGATTTTTTTTGCAACATAAATTTCCAAACAAAAAGTTTTATTTTTGAAAGAACAGTTTTGTTAAATAATCTTAGTTGTGTATATTTGCTGTAAGTAAATTTTGTAAAAGTGACTTCTATTTGTCACTATACAGAAGAAAATTTATTAAATAAAACTCCATTATCCATATGAAAAAAATAATAATACTTTTAGGTTTGTTATTAGCAGGTATCGTAAATGCTCAAAATTATAATAACATACTAAATTATTCCTTAAATGGCACACCTGTTAATGGGGTGAAGATCAAAACAAACTTGCCATTCACCCCATTTAGTCAAATGCCAACAATTAATATAAATGGTTTTAATTTTGGAACTGGTGAATCGATTAATTTAAGTATTGTTTATTATATCTATTCAGGAGGGGCTAACTTTTATGATCCAGTAAATTATTATTTTCATTCTCCAAAAATCTCTTCATCAGGAAGCTATACGCCAGCTGTGTATTTATCTAATGAAAACGGCAAAGTGGTAATTTACATAAATGACAAATCATATTATCAAAGATTTACTGTGAGTGCATATGCTCAAGGAGTGTCGGAAACTGCAAGCTGGTTTCAAGATTGGACTGTTGCAGATGAAGCTTTAACGGGAACAAAAACAATTGAGATTCCTTATCAAAACAGGTTTAAAGGGGATATATATCTTTCTGGAAATGGTATTTGGAATACTGTTGGAAATGTTGGCATAGGAACTATTACTCCAGACGAAAAACTTACTGTAAAAGGTAAAATCCACACTCAGGAAGTGAGAGTAGATATGACGGGAGCTCTTGTGCCTGATTATGTTTTTGCTGACGATTATAAATTAAAAACACTACCTGAAATAGAATCTTATATTAAGAAAAACAGTCATTTACCTGAAATTCCTTCCGCGGGCGAGATAGAGAAAAACGGACTGTTATTGGCCGAAATGAATATGAATTTATTGAAGAAAGTAGAGGAGCTGACGCTTTATATGATTGAGCAAAATAAAAAAATAGAAATTCAAAATCTATTAATTAAAACACAGGATGAAAAAATACTTAGCCTTGATAAAAAATTAAATTTAATTCTAAAAAACAAATAATGAAAAAAATATTTCTGGCTATCACTACATTCTTTATTTTAAACTCGATTTCCTCTCAAACGACTATTAATCAAAATGGCCTGCAAACAACAGTAATAGCTCAGCTTTCAGCACAAGCTACACAAGCAAGGAGTTATGAAATAGCGAATATTGGTTATAATTCTTATCATTGGCAATATGGAGGATTGATTTTTATTGAGATTTGCCAGACGTATTTTTCTACGGATTATCAAAAATATGTCATTGAAAGTGGTTTTCAACAAGGCGCTAATTCTGGCAGTCCTGTTATCAAATTAGTAGAATCTCATGGCATCAATCACTCGGGTAAAGTTACATTAGGCTCTCCTGTTGATTTAGGTACTACTTTTGGCGGATATATAAACAGACAGCTTCCTATATTTTTTAATGTGCAAAATTACGCCGCTTATAATATTAAAGTAACTTACTCCCAACCGAAAGTAGATATTGTAAGTGCTAATAATCAAATTAGAATAAATGAAACTCCCAGCGGTTCAAATATCCCTAATTTTTTAGTATCAACGGAACTTAATACCAGTCTTATTAGTAATGGTATTATTAGAGTTAGCGGAGGTGGTGACCATTTTATACAAAATGGCAATTTAGGCATAGGCACAACTGCTCCAGACGAAAAACTTACTGTAAAAGGTAAAATCCACACTCAGGAAGTGAGAGTAGATATGACGGGAGCTCTTGTGCCTGATTATGTTTTTGCTAATGATTATAAGCTTCAATCATTGTCAGAAATAGAATCTTATATTAAGAAAAACAATCATTTACCCGAAATTCCTTCAGCGGGTGAGATAGAGAAAAACGGACTGTTATTGGCCGAAATGAATATGAATTTATTGAAGAAAGTAGAGGAGCTAACGCTTTATATGATTGAGCAAAATAAGATTATTTTGGAACAAAATAAGCGTTTAGAAAAACTTGAAAAAATAATTAAGTAAATCATAAAAGATGAGAAAATATATAATTATAGGATTGCTATTCTTCGGATTTGAATTAACCATAGAAGCACAAAATACGGTTTTTAATAATGTTGCTATAGGTACAGATTATCCTGCTTATGGAGCAAAAATAAAAACAAATTTTCCAGACTATACTGGTTCTTGGGGACGTGCTTACTTTATTACAAATGAAACTGGAGATCAATCCTTTTTTACATTAGGTTCTAGCGGATATTCTGCTAATGGTGTTTCAAGTGTAACTAGCAGTTATATTGGCAAAGACTTAGATACTCGATATATGACATTTTTACCTAACGGGAATATTGGAATTGGAACTTCTAATCCAATTAGTCAACTTCATCTTGCTTCAGACCAAAATCATTCTATCAATTTATCAAGAGTAGATGGGACTTACGGTTTTAGAATTGTACGAAATGCAACAGAAGGAAATATTGCTTTCAAATTGGAACTTCAATGAATATAGGGAAACAAAAATTAAAATTGGCGAGGGTGAAGGCACTAATACCAAGTTAATTTTTAATCCTGAGGGCGGTAATGTTCTTATAGGGAAAATTTCACAAAACAACAGTACCTATAAACTTGATGTAAATGGAAGTATAAGATCGAATGAAATTGTAGTTAATACAACTGGCGCTGATTTTGTTTTTGCAGAAGATTATGCTTTACCGTCATTAGATTCTATTCATCAATACATCAAAGCAAATAAACATTTACCTGAAATCGCTTCTGCAAAAGAAATGCAGACCAATGGCATCAATCTATCTGAAATGAATATTAAGCTGTTGCAGAAAGTTGAGGAGTTGACACTTTATATGATTGAACAGAATAAAAATATGCATATTTTACAAGAAGAAAATATATGCTTAGAAAAGAGATTAAACCTATTAGAACAAAAAAATAAATAACATATGAAACAAACTTTAATACTATCATATATAATGCTATCGGCTGTGTTTTTCAGTAATACAGTTTCATCACAAGTTACCGCACTTGGTCAAAATGCATCAACGCAATTAACTGTTTTTGAGTATTATAATCATGGTCCATCGGAATGGATTAAGCTATTTAGAGTTAAAAATGCTAATTGGCAATTTGGGGGAGTTGCTGGTTCGTTATATTTTGTAGATTATCAAGGGGAAGGTGCATCCCGAATTGATTATGTTTTTCCTCAGTCTATAAATGCTAACCAAAAACCTCTGCTGACATTTGTTGGAAATTCTTCAAGAGATATTTTGTGGTATACATTACCATCGGCAAGCAACGATTATTATGATGTTTATATAAAAACACCAAACTATCATGTGGGGCTGACTTTTATGTTTAGGTTTTTTGCAACCGATGTCTTTGTCACGGCAGAAACTCCTACCGTTCAGAATTGGA
This sequence comes from uncultured Flavobacterium sp., assembly GCA_963511725.1. Lineage (GTDB taxonomy): Bacteria > Bacteroidota > Bacteroidia > Flavobacteriales > Flavobacteriaceae > Flavobacterium. The sequence continues at coordinate 16,713 of CAUPKA010000037.1, read as the reverse complement.
ATTGGACTAGTACTTCTAATCAAGAAAGTATTCAATCGATATTAGGAAATGGTAATGTAGGTATTGGAACATCAAATCCAACTTCTAAACTAACTGTAGCAGGCGATATTAATTCCCGTGAAGTAAAAGTAACTGTAAATGCTGGAGCAGATTTTGTTTTTGAGAGTAATTACAATTTACCATCATTAGATTTCGTAAATCAATACATCAAAGAGAATAAACATTTGCCTGAAATAGCTTCTGCTGAAAAAATGAAGAAAGATGGAATTAATCTATCTGAAATGAATATTAAGCTGTTGCAGAAAGTTGAGGAGTTGACACTTTATATGATTGAAATGAAAAAAGAAAATCAGAAAATGAAGGAAGATATTTTGAAATTAAAACAAAAAAAACAATAATTAAAAAAATACTGCAACTCATTTAAAGGCTTGATATTTATGTGATTGCTTTGTGAAAAGCATTATGTTTCAGGATTTTTTCGCGGTAATTAATCAGCTGCAGTAAAATCATAATAAAGCAACGATTCTAAAAAATTAGAATGAAACAATAAAAGGTAATGCTGAATATTAATTATGTAAAAAAGGATGATTCTACGAGAGTAATTTTTTTTAAGATGCAGTTTTCTATATAAGCCGGCATAATTTTTCAGATAAATAAAATCTGTATTTTTTGAATAAAAAGTATATATTTGCTTACATGATTTATTATAATATGAAAAAACTGTTATCAAAAAAAACACCTTCCTTTAATCTTCAAGAGATGCTCATAGTACTTGCTATTATTGGAATTCTGCTCTTAATTGCATTGCCTAATTTGATGCCGTTAATCACTAAAGCTAAAAGCGTAGAGGCTCAAGTGCAGCTGAAGGCTATTTACAATGCAGAGAAGCAATATTATTTTATGTATTCGAAATACAGTTCCAATTTTTCGGAAATTGATTTTGAAGCTCCAAAAACAGTTAAAGAAAATGGCAGTGCCAATTATTCTTATGAAATTGTACAGTCTTCAAATTCTGAATTCAAGGTAAAAGCTACCGCACTAACTGATTTTAATGGAAACGGCGTGTTCAATGTTTGGGAAATCGATCATAACGGGCAGCCAAAACAAATTATCAACGACTAATGTGGATTTTGAAATTATTGCTGATCGGCGTTTTTTTTCTTGTTTTTTTTCAGGATCACAAAGATCGTAATGTATATTGGTTCTTATATCCGATTATAGGCGTTTTGGTATTTGCCCTGCAAATGCAATCCACAGCCATTTATCCTTCATTAATAAATACGGGTTTTAATCTGGCATTTATCTCCCTATTGCTGTTGGTTTGCTATTTATATGCCAGGCTAAAATTAAAACGACCCTTTTTAAAAGAAGTTTTTGGACTGGGTGACTTGCTGTTTTTTGTTTTTATCGCTTTTTCCTTTTCAATCGTTTCGTTTTTGATACTTTTTGTGTTTTCATTACTGTTCTCTTTATTACTGCATTTCGCAATGAAATATAGGCAGACTGAAAAAACAGTTCCGCTGGCGGGCTATATGTCATTGTTTTTTGCCGTCGTATATGGAATTAGTTTTTTTTGGGAGTGTAACTTTTTATATGCCTATTAAGAATGACTGATTTTAATATTCCCATAACTATTCAACAGCTTATAAAAGCGGAACAAGCTTACCATTACAGGATTATTCCCGTGGATAAAGCAGGTGCTGGACTTGTTTTAAAAACAGATGCTGTTGACCTAAATGGCCTACAAGCGGAATTGTCCATATTACTGGGTTTTCCTATTCAATTGGAAGCAGAAACTGCAGAAAACATCAATCGCTATTTGAGCACTAATTATCGAAAATCATCTTCGACAGCTGTATCCAGTATTCATTATTCAGTTGATTTCTTGGAAAAAATTGTTGTAAATGCAAAAGAAATCGGCAGCAGCGATATTCATTTTGAACCCTATGAAAAAAGAGCCCGTGTGCGATTTCGTCTGGACGGAAAACTGAAAGAGCAGTTTCATATTACAACAGAAGAATATCCAGTTCTTATTAATAAAATAAAAATCAGGGCACAGCTTGATATTTCGGAGAAACGGCTGCCTCAAGACGGGCGAATTACCATAGTTACAGATTTCGAAGATTTTGATATTAGGGTCTCTATTTTACCTACGCTTCACGGCGAAAAGGCGGTTTTGCGTATTTTAAGCAAGGACAGCAGCCATATTGACATCAATGCACTAGGATTTACAGAAAAGGAACTGGTTACCTATTTGGAAACGATCAAGAAACCCAATGGCATGGTACTCATTTCGGGGCCAACAGGTTCTGGTAAAACAACGACTTTATATGCTACCCTAAAAAAACTGAATCTTCCTGATACACATATATTAACGGTCGAAGATCCAATTGAATATACTCTAGAAGGCATTAACCAAGTACAATTAAAAGAAAATATCGGGTTAGATTTTGCCACAACTCTTCGAACTTTTTTAAGACAGGATCCCGATATCATCATGGTTGGTGAAATTCGTGATGTCAATACCGCGAATATGGCCATTCGAGCTGCTTTGACAGGGCATCTTGTTTTGTCAACTATCCATACCAATTCTGCTTGGGCAACAGTTTCCAGACTAATTGATATGGGAATACCATCGTTCTTGATTGCCAGTACGCTAAACATAAGCGTTGCCCAACGTCTTGTAAGGAAACTTTGTAATCATTGCAAAGTAGAAAAAAAGGTCACCGCTGAATTATTTCCCACAGGTTTTGCAATTCCTGAAAGTCTCAAAAATCATTATGAGGCCGTAGGTTGTGAAGAATGTTATCGCACAGGCTATTCGGGAAGAAAAGCGATTTATGAAATCCTCCCCATTGACAATGAACTTTCGACCCTGATTAAAAATAATCAATTGGGAATTGACCGTTACATCGAGGAAAAAGAAATTTTTACCTTGAAAAAAAATGCCTTATCACTAATAAAAGAAGGAACAACCTCAATAGAAGAAGTTTTTTCGCTGCTTCTTTAAAATAACAGAATTACCCTATTCAATTTACCCTCATTCATGAAAAAAACAATATTAATCCTTTTACTTTTTATTTTTCAATTTGCTTTTTCCCAAGAAAATAGGATTCAACAACTAAAAAACGGCATTGAAGCCATTAGTGTCGATGTGCCGGGACTATCCGAAAAAGTTAACATTAATATTAAGGAAGCTTCTCTGTCAAGTTTTTTGCTGGCAGTCTCCGAAGTTCATAAACTGAACATTAGCCTTGCTCCGAATCTGGCTCAAATAAACATAGTCAATAATTTTACGGATGTGAAGGTTGGTGATTTGTTGATTTTTTTGTGTAAAGAATACAATCTTACCATTGATTTTTCGGGAAGTATCATTGCCATTAAATCTTATGAAAAGCCAATTGAAAAAATAAATGAAAAAACATTTGATGTTAAATATGATGTGTCTGACAATTTGCTGTCTCTTAATTTAAAAGAAGATGTCTTATATGATGTTTTTAAAAGAATCACGGATGAAAGCGGCAAGAATTTGGTTTTTACTCCTGGCATGGAAAAACTATTATTGACAGCATACGTCAAAAGTATGCCTTTTGATGCCGCGCTGGATAAATTGGCTTATGCCAATAATCTCAGCGTAACAAAATCTAAAGACAATTTTTATATTTTTGACCAATTGGAAGGTAATTTATCTGTTCAAAATGGTGTCGATAAAAACAACATGGCAGCACATCAAAATAAGCCGCAACGTTCTAAAAAATCAAGCCTTATCTTTACCGTGATTGATGCAGATAAAAAAATATTGGACGTTGATTTTGAGAATACGCCTATTTCCAGTATTGTTTATGATATAGGACACGAATTGGATATTGATATGTTTATTTCAAGTCCTTTGGAAAATGCAGGAAATGCAACGGTTAAAGCCAAGAATATTTCTTTTGATGCACTTTTGAGCAAGATATTTGAAACTAAAGCTGAAAATAAGACTCAATCAAATAACGCATCTCAGCGACAATATAATACTAATGATCCGCAAATGGAATCGAGTGGAGGAGATGCTTATACTTATATGAAAAGCGGGTCTATTTATTTTTTTGGGACCAAAAATCAATTGGTGGTCAGAAATATAAAGTCAATCCCATTAATGCATCGTTCTATCGAGCTATTAAGTGATCCTTCAAAAGACGGCAGAAGTGCTGGAAGATTGAATAACAACAACAATAATACCAACAGTTATTCAAACAACAATAATAATGTTTCGGATACTAAGACCGGATCAAATTATCAGCAGCAAAATAATTATAATAATACTTCGGCTAGCAGTAGCAACAGCAATTCTTCGGAATCAATTTTAACCATTATTCCAGATGAAATAAAAAAAGATCTGGATATTAAAATTGACAAAGAACTGAATAGTTTTTTGGTTAATGGTCCAGCCGCCAACATTGAGCGTTTTGAATCTTTCATAAAATACATCGATAAGTCAGTTCCAGTTATTTTGATTGAGGTGATGCTCTTGGAAGTCAACAAAAGTGCCACCGTTGAAACTGGAATAAACGCGGGAATAGGAGATAAACCCGTTACTACTTCGGGAACTGTTTTCCCAACGGCAGAACTAAATCTTGGTGCTAAAACCATCAATAGCATTATTGACGGGTTCAATGGATTTGGTTCGCTAAATATAGGGAAGGTTGTTCCAAATTTTTATGTGAGCCTCAAGGCAATGGAAACCAATGGAAATTTAAAAATACGTTCTTCCCCTAGGTTATCAACCTTAAACGGACATAAGGCTTTTTTATCGATAGGAGAGACGACCTATTATGTTGTCACCAATCAAAATTATTACGGTTCTCAAATTCCGCAAGCTTCCGAAGTTAAAAACTACCAGCCTATTGATGCCGAGTTATCGGTTACAATTATGCCTTTAGTTTCGGGAGATGGTCAAATAACATTGGATATCAAAGTGATACAGTCTAGCTTTAACGGGCAAAAAGTAGATAAAAATGCCCCTCCTGGCATCAACTCCAGAGAGTTTACTTCTATTATTCGGGTAAAAGACCAAGACTTGATTGTTTTGGGAGGTTTAGAAGAATCTACCAAAAATGACTCAGGTACTGGTGTTCCTATATTATCGAGAATTCCCATAATTAAATGGCTCTTTAGTTCCAGAACTCGTCTGGATTCTAAGAAAAAATTAACTGTATTAATTAAACCTACTGTTATTTACTAATGACTTTACCCTCTTTAAGAACTCTTTTGCTGGGCAAACAGTACATAGGCATAGAACGCTTTTCTTTAAACAGTGAAGAAAAGATGGCTGTACTATTGGTTGAAAAGAAAAAAGGAGAGTTGACGATTATTAAGAAAGACAAGATTTCGTATTCGGAAACGCTTCCTGAAAAATGGGATAAAAAACTTCCTTTTTTTCTTATTGTGAATACAAATCAAGTTATTCAAAAGGAAGTGGACGGCATTGATTCTTCGGATGAAAAACTGCTTCATAAAGCATTTCCTAATACGAATTGGGATGAATTTTATTTTGAAATCTGGAGATTGAAAACCAAATCGCTAGCAGCTATCAGCAGAAAAAAATATGTGGAAGAACTGCTGTCCAATTATTCTAAGCAAGGAATTTCTGTTGCAGGAATCAGTCTTGGGATCTGTTCTATTTCCGAAATAATGAATTATTCAGAAGAGAAGCAATTGTCTACGAATCACCAAACAGTTACATGGAAGGAGGAAGGTCCAATTGTTAAGCTAAATACAGCAACATTGAAGTCAAATTTTAATATAAACGGCCTGACGGTACAGAATAGCCATTTATTGACTTTTGCAGGTATTTTGCGCTTGATACTCAACAGTACTGCCAATACTGGAAATCTAATAAATCTTAGTAATCAGCTTTATGAAGATTACAATCAAAACAGTTTTTTTTCAAAGGGAATAAAGCTGATGATTGGCATATTGCTGACTATTTTGCTGATTAACTTTTTAACGTTTTCGCACTATTTTAGATTAGCTGAAGAAACTTCAGAAAGTCTTTTGTTGAGTAAATCTTCGCTCGAAGAAGTTGTTAAAACCAAACAGCGAATTCAGGCTAAGGAGCAGAAAGTGAAAAATGTTGCAGCGATGACATCGTCGCAAAGTTCATTTGTTATTAACGAAATCACAAAGAATATCCCGCATTCCATTTTACTGACAGAATTGGTTTATCATCCATTGGAAAAAAAGATCAAAGCCGAAGAGCCTATTTTAGCTCAAGAAAAAACGATTACGCTTTCCGGAACAACAATCAGCAATACGGCGTTCACGCATTGGGTTGAAGAGATGGAACAGTTAAAATGGATGAATCAGGTTGTGATTACGCATTTTGGAAAAAATGACTTGAATGAAACGGAATTTTCCATAAAACTAATATTGAAGTAAAATGAGGCTCAATAAGAAAAATAAATTATTACTGTTTGGCTTTGTGTCTGCATTATACATTTGCTATTCTTTTGCGATTTCGAATACCATTGACTATTATAAAGAGTATCATTTGAAAAGCGAAAAGATTGCAGAAAATAATAGTGCACCAAAATTAGCATTCCAATTACGCCAAAAAGAAAAGCAGCTGGATGCATTGCTGTCCCGCTATAACATTAATGCTTCAGAATCGTTTCAAAGCGACTTGCTCAAACAGCTTACCGCTTATAGTGATTTCTACAATCTAAAAATCATTGATTTTAAGGAACCTCATACCATCGCCGAAAAAGGCTTTAGCACCACAAGCTATATTTTTTCGTTGGAAGGGTCTTTTAATGGGTGCTTGACTTTACTCAATAAGATGGAAAACAATCCTACTCTTGGCAGCATAAAGCATTTGAATTTTATGAAAAAAAGAAATTATAAAACAAATGCGGATCAATTGTTTGTCGAAGTAATTATGCAAAAGAATAAAGGAGGATAGTTTATCTGTTGAAAACAAATATTTATCTAAAAAAGAATAACTTATACTATAAAAATATACATAATGAAAAATAGCTTTTTTATACTACTGCTGGCTGTTTTAATGGCTTGTCAATCTACCAAAATTAAAAACACTACCTATAAAGTATCGGATACAGCTCCGGAATTAGGGAGTATTGGCCAATCTAAAACAAGCTATAAAACTGATAATGAATTTGAAATAAAAACACTGCCTAAACTCGAGAATCCAATTCGGATTGCGATTGAAATTGTTCCTTTCAACAGAAAAATGTTTAAAATTTACTCTGCCAAAGCAAAGTATAATCAAGATCAACAGAAAGTTTCCTATGTGGACAGTTTACCCAAAAAACCAGAACTGGCAACCATAAAATTGCTGGATGTAGTGCAATTCATTAACGAATTGAATGCGGACTATAACAAGGATGTTTTTAAATTTCTGACTAATGCAAAACATTCAGAAGTAGTCACTAACTTAGTGTTTTGTTTCTCGCCAGAAGAGATCAATAAAATTAAACAAGCCGACACTTTTTATTTAACTAATTACCAAGATAGTAAATATGCTATTTCTCTTTATAAATTAGGCAAGAAAACGGATACTTTATTTATAAATTCACTGAATATTGTCGCCTACAGACTCAGTTCTTTTTGCTGGGGAGAGACAGACCGAGGTCAATGGTACGTTGCTGATTTGATTGAAGGGGATAATAATTGCAAAGGAAACACAAAGTCAAAAATTGAGCGAAAGAACAAGTCAAAGTCAAAAAGTTTATTTGACATGTAATTGATACTAATGATTTCTACTTTATCTCTCGACTTTGATAAAATCTTCTTTTTTTAAAGGACAGTAAAATAAAAAATATACTAAAATGAATCAATCCCTGATTAACAAATTTCTTCTTGGCTTCTTATTCATAACTTTCTTTTCCTGCGAGGAAATCATTATGGAAAAGGATATTTCAAAAACTGAAGTGATTCTCATCGCACCTGCACAAAATGGACAATTTTATTCCACGGGTGTCACATTCACTTGGGGAATTGTTGCCGATGCCACTGAGTACCAACTGCAGATTGCCACTCCAAATTTTGCGAATCCCCTGCAAATCATTTTAGATACCACAATCAAAGAAAACAGTGTTACCCAACAGCTTCCCATAGGGAATTATGAATGGAGGGTAAGAGCGATTAATAGTGCCTACAATACGAATTATTCAAGTCGATTGGTTTCTGTTGTCAGTGATGCTGATTTTCAGAATAATATTGTGGTTCTGAATACTCCCGTAAACAATTTAATCACAAAAAAAACAGTGCAGAATCTTTCCTGGCAATCTATTTTAGGAGCAACCAGCTATCAGGTTTTAATATATGACGGAAGCAATACTGTTATAAGCGACCAAACGGTTACGGCCACCAATTTGAATTATACTTTTACCGAAGGAAGTTTTTTTTGGAAAGTCAGAGCCAGCAACGGAGCTCAGCAAACTTTATATTCTTCCCGTTCTGCTTTAGTGGATACGACCGTTCCCAATGCTCCTGTTTTATCAAGTCCTGCAAACACCAGTACTACGGCCAAAACAGATGTAAGTTTTCAATGGAGCAGAACTGCTATTGCAGGAAGCGTGGAAAAAGACAGTATTTTTATTTATACCGACGCTGCATTGACAGTCTCAAAACTAAAAAAGGAAGCAATCAGCCCTTTTGCCACAACGCTCACAGCCGGCACTTATTACTGGTATGCCAAATCGTTTGATGAAGCTGGAAACAGCGGTGCAAAAAGTTCGGTCTTTAGTTTTACTGTAAATTAAAACTTCAATGAAGAATAAAAAGAACATCTACATTTTGCTGCCCATAGTTTTATTGATCTGGGCTGTGGTGGCTTATCAATTTTTTTCTTTTACGACTTTTGACAGTTCATTAGAAAGCACATCAACGGAGTTTAACATAAAACCATTTAAAGTAAAAGAGCGAGCTCCTTTTTCGATAAACGTGGACTACAGAGATCCTTTTCTTGGGAAAATGTCCACTGCTTCCGCAACAAATCCAAATCACAAAAAAAGCACTGCTGTCAGCAGTAAAAAGCAAGCAAAGCCTGAAGAAAAACTAGTATGGCCGTCAATACATTACAAAGGGATAATTTCTGATTCCAAACAAAAAAACACGCTTTTTATTATGGTAATAGACGGGCATAATTTTTACATGAAAAAGGGAGACACCGAAAATGAAGTGCTCCTAAAGGATGGTGATAAAGAGTCGGTTTATGTCAAATACAAGGGAAATCTAAATCTTATTATGCTAGCAGAGTGAAGCTTTTTTTTAAACTTAAATCGGGAGCCCTGCAGTTTACTGTTTTCATAGCGGTACTTATTGCTTTGCTTTTAAGCGGCTTAATTCTGTATGCTTACACTTTTGTCTTCATGAAAGAGCAGTCAAAAGGAGCTATCGAAAATATCCAACTTTCAGACACGGGAATAGCACATTTATTGCAACAAGAGGCAATCAGCACAGATACCTTAACGATTGATTTTGAAAAAAAAGAAAATCAAACTATCAAAATCCATTTATCACAGTGGGGAATTTTTGAGAAAGCGCATACCAAAAGCCTGTTTCGAAAAAAAATATTCGTAAAAACAGCCCTGGTAGGATCATTACTCGATTCCCAAGAATCACCGACACTTTTTTTGCAGGAAACGCATAATCCTCTGTCCGTAGTTGGAAAAACTACAATACGAGGCATCGTTTATTTACCCACACAAGGCGTGAAAACGGGATATATTGATGGAAACAGTTATTATGGCTCACAGCCTATTTATGGTACTGTAAAAAAAAGTACAGCCGTGCTGCCAAGCGTTAAAAAAAGTGTCATGGAGGCGGTTTCTTTTTATCTGAAAGATTATAAAATACTAAGTCAGGAAGATTACATTAATTTAGAAAACCATCGAAGAATAGCCGTTTCTTTTAAAGAAAAAACAAAAGGAGCCTATTCGAAAGAATCCATTGTACTTGAAAATAGAGAAATCACTGGGAATATCGTCATTAAATCGGATACTCTAATCCGCATAAAGAAAACTGCTCTTTTAAAAGATATAATATTGATTGCGCCAATTATTGAAATTGAAGACGGCACAATGGGTAATTTTCAGGCTATCGCTTCCAAGAAAATTATTGTCGGCAAAGAGTGTCAGCTTAACTATCCTTCCGCTTTGGTGCTTTATCAAGACAATAAAAACAGTCCTAATATTCAATCCACAACGCGATTCGACAATCAGATTTTTATTGATACAAAAACTATTATAAAAGGAAGCATCTGTTATTTTCAAACGAAAGAGCCATCCGATTTTCAAACCCAAATTGTTTTGGAAAAGGAAGCACGGATTAAAGGACAGGTCTATTGCACTGGAAATTTTGAATTGAGGGGGACTGTTTCCGGAACGGTTTCTACCAGACAATTTATTGCGAACCAGTCAGGTTCTATATTTGTAAACCATATATACAACGGAGTAATTGAAAATGAAAACATTCCCAATATTTATGGCGGCATGATTATGGAAAACGAGCCTAAAACCGTATTGAAATGGATGTACTAAGAAAAGTCAGATCGGAAACCTTGATTGAAACCATAGTAGCTTCGGTTCTGGTTGTTATTATTTTTATGATTGCCAGTCTGGTGCTGAATAATTTGGTTTTGAATACTTTTTCTCAAAATGTACATCCCATAGAGACCCGACTGAATGAATTGGAATACGAACTCCAAAGCGATTTGATCAAAATGCCTTATGAAGAAAATTATAAGGGCTGGGATATTGTAATCCAAACCAAAAAAACGGAATCAAAAGAAAATATTCTGATTTTGGCAACCAATAGACTGAATGGAAAAGAAATAACAAGACAGCGCATTTATGGCAGACCCTAAGATAAAATCGTTTACGCTTCCTGAGCTGTTGATAGTCATGATCCTGACCGCAATTGTCGTGGGGATGGCTTTCAGCGTCCTGCGGTTGGTGCAGCGACAAATTCGCATCATTGAAACAAATTTCGAAAAGACAAGCAACCTGGCACTTTTTGAGCAAAGGCTGTGGCAGGATTTCAACGAAATGAACAGCATTCAATTCAGTGCAAAAGATAATAGTTTAGTTATGGAATCTGAAATGGACACTGTGGTGTATTCTTTTCAGGAAAACTACGCTTTAAGGAATTCGGACACCCTAAAACTGCGACTAGTGGTTGATAAACTTTTTTTTCGAGGAAAAGAGGTGCAGGGAGGCACTATTGACGCGCTGTCCATATCTGGAAAAGCAGAACTGCCCGACTATGAAATTTTTGTTTCGAAGAAAAACGACTTAACCCTTTTTATGAATCAAGATGGCCTTTAAACTAGATAATATACCTAACAAAAGCATAGCTTCAAATAAGAAACAATCCGGTTTAGAGGATTTGCTAAAAAAAGAAATCGTTTTTTTTGGCGAGCGTTTCAACAATAAAAAGAAGCAGGCTTTTTATCAGGAATTCTCAGTTTTGCTTAAAGCCGGAATTAGCTTTAAAGAAGGATTGACCTTAATTGTAGATTCTTTGAAGAAAAATGCCGACAAGGAGCTGATCCAATCCATTCTAGACGAGGTTGTTAACGGAAAGCCTTTTTCCGAGGCATTGCTGGCTTCCAAGTCTTTTACTGAATACGAATTTTATTCTCTGCAAATAGGGGAGGAAACAGGAACAACTGCACAGGTTTGCCAAGAATTAGGCATTTTTTATGAACGCAAGAATGAACAAAAAAGAATCATAATAGCGGCTTTGACTTATCCTTCAATCGTATTGACAACTGCGGTGGCCGTGGTGCTATTTATGTTAAGTTACGTTGTCCCAATGTTTCAGGATATTTTCAGACAGAACAATGTCGAACTTCCCGCTCTTACCAAAGCTATTGTCAAGATGTCCAGTCTGACCAAAACGTATGGGGTTTATGGATTACTATTTCTGGTGGGTTTGTTTTTTACGGGCCGTGTATTCAAAGACAATGTTAAATACCGAAAGGCGCTTCATTATTTCATGCTGAAAATCCCTGTTTTTGGAAATTTTATGACCAAAGTCTATTTGGCACAATTCACCCAAGCTGTGGCTTTGCTGACAACGGCAAAAGTTCCGTTGCTGAACAGCATCCAGATGGTAAAAAAAATGATTCGTTTCGTACCTCTCCAGGATGCGCTCGATAAAGTTGAGAATAGCATATTGAAAGGAAACAATCTAAGTGCGAGCCTCAAAGAAAATCCTTTATTTGACAATAGAATCATTTCCTTGGTCAAAGTAGCCGAAGAAACCAACCAAACCGAATATGTTTTTAAGCAGTTGAGCGAGCAATACAATCAAGAAGTTGTCCAGCAATCCAAAATCATGACTACTGTTTTGGAACCCCTTATTATTTTGTTTGTGGGGGTTTTGGTCGCTGTTTTATTGGTTGCGATGTATTTACCAATGTTTCAGCTGAGCAGTGCGATTGGGTAATTATTTATTTACAGCCTAATTAAATAAAATAATAAGAATTTATATGTAAAAAAAAACAAAAAAGAAAGGTAATTATTTAAAAATAATAATTATATTGTCAAGCTTTCTGAAAATATAACCAGAAATTTATACTATTTTAAATTCAAACTTCTTATAATTTCATTTTTTATGAAAAAACTTTTACTATTTTTTTTTCTGACCTCTTTTGTGTATTCGCAGGAATTGCCAAAATTTACCCCACCATCTCCAACAGCATATGAACTGGGTAAATATGGCGAAATACCAATTGGATTATTTACAGGATCTCCCAATATACCAGTGTCTTTGCTGGAATACAAAACCAAGGATTTAACAATTCCAATTTCATTGCGCTATAGTTCAAATGGTATTAAGGTTGATCAATTAGAAACTAAGGTCGGATTAGGATGGATTATTAATGCGGGTGGCATAATAACTAGAATTACCAAAGGTGGGCCTGATGAATTAAGAGGGTATAAACATCCAGCGGTTATAAATGAGGACTATAGATCTTTGGACTTTATCGATTATTACCGTTCAATCATAGATGGATCTAAATTTGATGGTTCGGCTTCTTTAGTTTATGACAGTGAACCTGATATTTTTAACTTTAATTTTTTAGGCAGATCGGGCAGGTTTACTTTTAATAATGATGGAAAAATTGTGCTTTTAAGTGATTTTTCGCTAAAAGTAACGTTTAATCCCGATGGATTGGGAGGTTTTTTACTAATTGATGAGCAAGGTGTAAAATATTATTTTAATGAAATTGAAGATTCCAGATTAGACACTACTGGTAATGATGGCTCTAGTCATATGGGAACTTTTTCAACGACATCGTGGAGTCTGTCTAAAATTATAATGCCAAATAATGATATTATTAATTTTAATTATGCTGATGAAGTATACAATTATGTAACTACTCAAGAGCAATCCTTAAGGTCTTTATGTGTTAATTATCCTATTCTCAATACGTCTGAAGATTTTTGTCGTCAACCAGCAACTCCAGCATACGAAGGCCCTTTAACAAATCAAAATCTAAACATAAAGGGAAAAAGAATAATGAGCATATCGAGCAATAATTTAATGTATGGAACAGTCAATTTTGAATACAATATTGCGCATCCACAAGTTGCTAACTATGACATGCTGACTGCTATAACGCTAAAAAACAGTTTGAATAGCGTTGTAGAAAAAGTAGATCTAAGTTATATTACAGTAGCCCAAAGAATGTTTCTAGACCAGGTGAGTTTATTAGATCCCAGCAAAAAATACAATTTTGAGTATGTTAATCTTTCTGGTATGCCGCAAAGGTTGAGCTTCTCAAAAGATCAATGGGGATATAATAATGGGATAAATAACAATGTAAAATTATACCCCAATCTATCTGGAGTAAATAATATTACAGAAAATTATTTTAACCAACTTTTTCCAAATGGTGCCAACCGAAATTTAGATGAAGCAAAAGCAAAAACAGGATTGCTGCAAAAAGTGATTTATCCAACACGAGGTTATAGTGAATTTGAGTACGAATCAAACGATTACCCTACTTCTGAAAACGTTTCAACTATGGGTACCGCAAACTTAAAGGTTACCACTACTCCGCAAGATCCGACATTTGCCGAAAAGGCAGCAACATTGACATTGACAAATCTTCCCGAATCTTACACTGCGCATTTAAAGATATCTTTCAGACAAAATTACCCATTATGTAATAATTATCCATATGAACGAAAACTTTTTATAGTAATAACAAATTTAACAAATCCAGCCGACACTAATATGATATCTGTTTTAGGAGAGCCTCTTGGATTTTCAGGTAACAACATTGTCATTACCGAAAATGATATTAATATGAATAAATATATAGTACAACTGACAAAAAATAACAGCTATAGTATAAAAATCAGCGTATTTTATCAATGTCTTATTGGGAGTTTAGAATTTGACTATCCAAATAGCTTACCACAATTGGTGTTTTTTAATAAAAAAACAGGTGGGCTGCGAGTTTCAAAAGTGACTAATAAGGAATCTTCAGGCGTCTTTTTATCGTCTAAAAAATATTTTTATGCAAGGAAAGACTATTTAGACATGTCGTCTGGAACCCTTCCTCGTCCAGCAAACTATTTTTCATTTTCTTATGATTCTGGATTTTGTTGGAAAGACCAGTATTTGAGTAACTGGATGTTAACGTACTATAATCTAAATTTTAATGACTTAGCTTATAAATATCTTCCTGATTTTCAATATACAAGATATGAGTATGTAACAGTAAGTGAAGATAATGATCAATTTCAGAATGGAGGCATAGAGTATAAGTTTAAAGCAAATACATTGCCACAAATGTCTCCAAATGCTATTGTATTTGGTTCTTTTCAAGAAGCATTCCCCGATAGCTGGGGAGATGGATTAAATTTAGAAACAACTACCTTTAAAAAGGATCTGGGAGCGTTTAAAGTGCTTAAAAAAGAAATTTATGATTATCAGAGAGACTTCAGAATAAATGAAATAATTCATGGATTTAAGCTAGAAAAGAAATGGGATATTTCTTTTGAGGGAGGTGTGATAACTCCCCTTGTAGAAGCAGAGAGGGAACTAAATGTTACCAAATATGACATAACTACCTATTGGAATTATTTAAGTAAAAAAACAGTACAAAACTTTGATATTAATGGCCAAAACCCAATTGAAACAGTAACAAATTATTTTTATGATAATCCGATTCATTGCCAGCTGAGCAGAACCATAACAAATAATAGCAAAGGAATACCAATCATTACAAAAACATATTATCCTGATGATGTAGCAGCTACAAATTCTTTGGGTTTAGAAACGTTATCGACTGATGCTTTTAATGCTTTCAACACACTAAAGACTCCAACGGTCAGCAATCCCAATTCACTGCATCAAAATGGTATCGCAATACAAACTGAAACTTACTATGATGCTAACAATGATGGAGTTGCAAGCAGCACAGAACTGCTAACTGCTCAGCGTACCAACTATAAAGATTGGGGAAATAATAATATTTTGCCTGAAAAAATACAAACGCTAAAGGGAGTTTATAATTCAGCATCAAATACTTTACAAGACAGAATCCAATACCAAAGCTATTACGATGATGGTAAAGTAAAAGAACTTTCACAAAAAGACGGTACTCACATTGTTTATATCTGGGGCTGTAATAAAACTCAGCCAATTGCAAAAATAGAAAATGCTGCATATAGCGAAGTCTCATCATATGTTGCTAACCTACAGACTTTATCAGACACAGGAATAGAGCAAAACTTAATTGTAGCTTTAAATACACTGAGAACTTCATTGCCCAACGCAATGGTCACTACGTATACCTATAAGCCATTAATAGGAGTGAGTACCATTACCGATCCCAAAGGTTTAACTACTTATTATGAGTATGACAGTTTTAGCAGGTTGCAATATATCAAAGATCAGGATTTGAATGTTTTACAGAGTTATTGTTATAATTATAAGGGACAGCAGATTAGTTGTACGACAGATTTCTTGCCTGCAGCGCCTACCGGATTAACATTTAATACTGCGGGGCCGTCACAAATAATTTTTTCATGGGCAGCCGTTTCAGGAGCTACGGGTTACAAAATATATTATAATAATGGTACCTATGTGACTACCGTAACTGCGCCTACAACTAGTGGAAGTATAACAGGATTAGCCATTGGTACAATTTATGATGTACAGATCCTCGCTTCCAATGCTTCAGGCGATGGTGTTTTATGTTCTCCGGTGTCAATGTCTACCATGTTAGCAGCTCCTACGAATTTGAATCTAACAAGTGCTACAACATCTTCTATAAATTTTTCATGGACTTCCGTTGCGGGAGCTACAGGCTATAAAATTTTTAAGAATGGAGATACTGCAATCACTACTACTGCTACTTCAGGTTCTTTTTTAGGACTCACAGCCTCGACGAATTACACCATTAGGGTTCTTGCTTACAATAACTGGGGAGATGGTTTGTCTTCTTCTGTAGGAATGTCTACAGCTTCAATACCTACTCTGTTGCCAGCTCCTACAGGTTTGGCTCTTACAAGTAATACCACTTCTTCTATTAATTTTTCGTGGACAGCTGTTGCGGGAGCTACAGGTTATAAGATTTATAAGAATGGAGATCCTGCAATCATTACTAATGTTACATCAGGTTCTTTTTCAGGGCTTACAGCTTCGACGTCATACGGAATACGGGTACTTGCTTACAATGCA
>CAUPKA010000036.1:0-45791 GCA_963511725.1 uncultured Flavobacterium sp. | reverse complement strand
TTAGAAACGTCAAAAAGAGCAAATCAAAAAGATTATAAGCCACAACCTTATATCTTTAGGAAATCAAGAAAAAGAATTGAAACATTATTTTCACAACTATGCGACCAGTTCAGAATTAGAAACAATTATGCTAAAACTTTTAAAGGTTTTAAAACAAGAATTTTAGCAAAAATAACAGCATTAACATTTGTTCAATATATCAATAAATTCATTTTTAATAGACCAATAAACAATATTAAAAATCAAACAATTCACACCCAACGGGTTAAGTTTTAATCATTAAATATAATTTCACCCAACTGGTTATTAACATAATAAAAAAACAAGGATGTCCGCAACGGTATCCTTGTTTATTGAATTAAAGATTCTATTTTGATTAACTGATAAAAAATCTGCGCAAATCCGTTATATCTGTACCACCTGTGAGCCATTCATAATACTATTAATGACTGTCCCTTTTCAGACTTATCTGTCGGAGTAAACAAAATGTTAAACCATTTAAACATAACTATTGCTTTTTTTAATGAAAATATAACGTAACTGAATTATTTTTTTTGGTAAATTTATATGACAAAAATTAGGTTTAATTTTATTTTCTTTCCAAAAAAACCAAATAGCAACCACAGCAAAAAATAACTAATAAAAGATAGCTGTATCTCTTTGCAAAACAGCACAAAAACCGAAAACGTTTGCGCATATTTTTCTTCAAAACATGATAAAAATCAGGTTTTATAGTTACTGATTGAAGTAAATTTGATAGAGAAATTAACACCCCAAAATATAATAAAATACATATATTATGAAAAACATCAAAATTATTCAGGAATTACACAATTTAGGAATCACAGGATACCACGAAGTTGTATACAACCCTTCATATGAAGAATTATTCAAAGCAGAAGTTTCTAATAAAAGAAAAGGATATGAAAAAGGCGCTGTAACCGATACTGGTGCTGTTGCCGTAAAAACAGGCGTTTTTACTGGACGTTCACCAAAAGACAGATATATTGTTAAAGACTCCGTTTCAAAAGACACTATCTATTGGGATGATAAAGTAAATTTTCCAACCACTCAGGGGATTTATGATGAATTAAAAGGATTAGTTTTAAAACAGCTTTCTACATCTCCAAAATTATACGTAGTCGATGCTTTTTGCGGAACAAATGCAGATACAAGACTTAAAGTGCGTTTCGTAATGGAAGTAGCATGGCAGGCACACTTTGTAACCAATATGTTTATCAGACCATCGAATTATGAGTTGGAAAACTTTGGACAGCCTGATTTCATTGTAATGAATGGTTCAAAAACTGTAAATCCTAACTGGAGAGAACAAGGATTAAACTCTGAAAATTTTGTAGTTTTCAACCTTTCCGAAAAAATTCAAATCATTGGAGGTACTTGGTACGGCGGCGAAATGAAAAAAGGAATGTTCTCTATGATGAACTACTATCTGCCATTAAAAGGAATGGCTTCTATGCACTGTTCTGCTAACGTTGGCGAAAAAGGAGATGTTGCTGTATTCTTCGGACTTTCAGGAACAGGAAAAACTACACTTTCTGCAGATCCAAAAAGATATTTAATTGGTGACGATGAACACGGATGGGATAACAATGGTGTATTTAACTACGAAGGAGGTTGTTATGCTAAAGTAATTGACTTATCTGAAGAAAATGAGCCAGACATTTGGAGAGCCATTAAAAGAGATGCTTTATTAGAAAATGTTATAGTAGATGAGTATGGTGAAATTGATTACTATGATCATTCAATCACTGAGAATTCAAGAGTATCTTACCCAATTTATCATATTAACAAGATTGTATTACCGTCAAAAGCTGGACATGCTAAAAAAATCATTTATCTTTCTGCTGATGCATTTGGAGTACTGCCTCCGGTATCAATACTAGATGAAGATCAAGCACAATATCACTTTTTATGCGGTTATACTTCAAAATTAGCTGGAACCGAAAGAGGAATTACTGAACCTCTGCCATCATTCTCCCCAGCATTTGGTGAAGCTTTCTTAACATTACACCCGACAATGTATTCTAAAACATTAATTGGAAAAATGAAAGAGCATGGCGCAAAAGCATACTTAGTAAATACAGGCTGGAATGGAACAGGGAAAAGAATTTCTCTTAAAAATACAAGAGCAATTATAGATGCAATTATTAACAGTGAGATCGATACCGCAGAGACTACAACTGTTCCATTCTTAAACCTAACTATTCCAACAGCATTGACAAATGTTAGTGAAGGAATTTTAGACCCAAGAAACACCTATAAAGATGTTGAAGAATGGGAAAACAAAGCAAAAGATTTATCTGCACGTTATATCAAAAATTTCGAGCAATACACTGATACCGAAGAAGGAAAACGCTTAGTCGCTGCTGGACCTTCTTTAGAACCAGTTTTAAGTTAGTCGCAGTTTAGTAATAATTATTTTAAAGTTGTTTTAAAACACCTGTTTGGTACTGTATAAAAGCAATATCATTTAGGTGTTTTAATTTTTGTGTATTTACAATCAGTCTTGGTTTTTAATTTAACAAATACTTGACGAAACGTTAAAATAAAAATTGGAATATTATTAATTTATGCTCTATCTTTGCAAAAGAAACAAAGAGTTATCTAATTTTATAAAGTTATGTTATCAATTCAATTACATCATCATCATTCTCATAATTGCTCTCAAGCGATGTGTTAATGGTATGCGTGTAAATCACAATAATCTAAACCCGTTTGAGTACATCAAGCGGGTTTTTTATTACCTATTCTTTGTACTCAAGCATTAAATTAAATCAAAACAACAAACTAAAAAACTAAAAATGAGTACACTTAAAATTGCAATTCAAAAATCAGGTCGCTTAAACGAAGAAAGCATTCAAATTTTAAAAGACGCCGGCATCTCAATCGATAATGGAATAGATCAATTAAAAGCCGAAGCTTCAAATTTCCCTTTAGAGGTTTTGTATTTACGAAATTCAGATATTCCTCAATATTTAATTGATGGAGTAGTAGATATTGCAATTGTCGGGGATAATTTATTGGTTGAAAAAGGAAAAAATATTGAAGTAATTCAAAAATTAGGTTTTTCAAAATGTAAAGTTTCGGTAGCGGTGCCTAAAGCATTTGATTACAAATCCGTTCAAGATTTAGAAGGAATGCGAATTGCAACTTCTTATCCAAATACAGTTATTGATTTTTTCAGTTCTAAAGGAGTAACAGTTGACATTCACCAAATATCCGGTTCTGTAGAAATTGCTCCAAATATAGGTTTGGCTGATGCAATTGTAGATATCGTATCCAGCGGAAGCACTTTGTTCAAAAATAATTTAAAAGAAGTAGAAGTTATTTTTAAAAGTGAAGCAGTTTTAGCGGTTTCTCCAAAAGTAAGCCCTGAATCCCAAAAAATAATTAACACCTTAAAATTCAGAATCGAATCGGTATTAAGAGCCAGAAAATCGAAATACATTTTGATGAATATTCCAAATGATAAAATTGATGCAGTTGGAAAAATTCTTCCTGTTTTGCGAAGCTTAACCGTGTTGCCATTGGCGCAAGAAGGATGGAGCAGTGTACACTCCGTAATTGACAAAGATACTTTCTGGGAAGTAATTGATAAATTGAAAGATGCCGGTGCCGAAGGAATTTTAGTTTGCCCTATCGAAAAAATGGTGCTTTAAATAATTATGAGTTATGAATTATAAGTTATTATTGGTCATAGTAATGTGTTTACTGGAAAATCAATATTCAACTGTTACAACTTTGCCAATAACATTCATAACTCAATCGATAACTCAATTCATAATTTATAACTCATAATTTATAATTTTGAAAAAAATATACAACCCAAAACCAGAAACTTGGTCAGCCATTTTAGAAAGACCAACCAAAACAGTTGATGATATCGAAGCAACTGTAAAAGGAATTTTTAAAGAAGTACAGTCTAAAGGTGATTTTGCTGTTGCAAAATATACTTCTCTTTTTGATGGCGTTTCAGTTCCTGAATTAGAAGTTTCCCAAACTGAGATAGCGACTGCCATCGCAACAATTCCAAAAGAATTAAAAGACGCCATTCAGCTGGCAAAATCAAATATTGAGAAATTCCACGCTGCACAAAAAACAGCTCCAATCACTGTAGAAACAACCGAAGGCGTTAACTGCTGGCAGGAAAAAAGACCAATCCAAAAAATAGGTCTATACATTCCAGGAGGAACTGCTCCTTTATTCTCAACGGTGTTAATGCTGGCAGTTCCTGCAAAACTGGCTGGCTGTAATGAAATTGTATTGTGTTCGCCGCCAGATAAAAAAGGAAATATCAATCCAGCCATTTTATACGCTGCTTATTTATGCGGAGTAACAAAAATATTGAAAGTAGGAGGTATTCAAGCGATTGCAGGAATGACTTTTGGAACTGTCACTATTCCAAAAGTGTATAAAATATTTGGGCCAGGAAATCAGTTTGTGACAGTAGCCAAACAATTGGCAACCCAATTTGGCGTAGCTATCGATATGCCTGCAGGTCCTTCTGAATTGCTTATTGTTGCTGATGACACGGCTGTTCCTGCTTTTGTCGCCTCCGATTTATTATCTCAAGCCGAACACGGAACAGATAGTCAGGTGATATTGGTTTCGACTTCAAAAACATTAATTGATGCCGTAGAAAAAGAAATACAATCACAAATAGATGTTCTTCCAAGAAAAGCTATTGCTGAGAAAGCCATTGCTAATTCAAAATTAATTTTTGTCGAAAATGATACTGTCGCTTTAGAATTAATCGATGAATATGGCCCAGAACACTTCATTATTTGTACCAAAGACGAAGATTTTTATGTAAATAATATTGGTAATGCAGGTTCTGTTTTCATTGGAAATTATACTCCTGAAAGTGCCGGAGATTACGCTTCTGGAACCAATCATACTTTGCCAACAAACGGATATGCTAAGAATTACAGCGGTGTGAATTTGGATAGTTTTTCTAAATCAATGACTTTCCAAAAAATAAGCCCAAAAGGCATTCAAAATATTGGTCCAGCTATTGAATTAATGGCTGAAGCCGAAGGTTTGCAAGCTCATAAAAACGCCGTTACCTTGCGATTGAATAGTTTAGAATAGAGACAAAAAACAAGAGAAAAGAGGCAAGAATAAAGATTTGATAGGAATTCTTTCCTCTTGCATCTTGTATCTTTTCTCTAAAAAAATGAAAAAATGAAAAATTTCGATATAAACAATATAGTACGTGAAAACGTCAAAAAATTAAAACCTTATTCTTCGGCTCGTGACGAGTTTGAGGATTTTGATACAGCCGATATGATTTTTTTGGATGCCAATGAAAATCCATATCAAAACGGTGTAAACCGTTATCCAGACCCACAACAAGGTAATGTAAAAGTGGTTTTAGGGAAAATGAAAAATGTAAATCCAAAACAAATTCTGTTAGGAAACGGAAGTGATGAAGTTTTAGATTTATTATTCAGAGCTTTTTGCGAGCCGAAAGTGGACAACATTATCTCATTACCGCCAACTTACGGAATGTATAATGTTTTGGCGAATATCAATGCCGTTGAAAACAGAGAAGTATTGCTTTCTAATGATTTTCAGCCACAAATTGACAAAATTTTTGAAGCTGTTGATGCCAATACTAAAATCATCTTTTTGTGTTCACCAAATAACCCTACTGGAAATTCTTTTTCAGAGGAAAGCGTACAAACATTATTAGAAAAATTCAATGGCTTTGTAGTTATTGATGAAGCCTATATTGATTTTTCGGATAAAGAAGGCTGGTTGCAAAAACTAGACCAATATCCTAATTTGATTATCACGCAAACATTATCCAAAGCCTATGGTTTAGCAGGAATTCGTTTGGGTGTTTGTTATGCATCAGCCGAAGTAATTACGGTATTGAACAAAATTAAGCCACCATATAATGTAAACGAATTAACACAACTACGTGCTTTAGAACGTTTGAGTGATACCGTGAAAATTGCTAACGAAATTGCCTCAATCATAGCACAAAGAACCGAACTACTTTCAGTTTTAAATAAAGTATCTTTTGTAGAAAAAATTTATCCTACAGAAGCAAATTTTATTTTAATAAAAGTAGATAATGCTAATAAACGCTACGATGAGTTAATCGCTAAAGGAATTGTAATTCGCAACAGAACAACGCAGCCGCTTTGCGAAAATACTTTGCGTTTGACTATTGGAACAGAAGAAGAAAATAAAAAATTAATTGAGGCATTAATAGCTTAATAAAATGAAAAAAATACTTTTTATAGATCGTGACGGAACGATCGTTTTGGAGCCAGAAGGATACCAATTAGACAGTTTAGAAAAATTGGAGTTTTATCCAAAAGCCTTTCAATATTTGGCCAAGATTGCCAATGAATTGGATTATGAATTGGCAATGGTAACCAACCAAGACGGTTTGGGTACGGATAGTTTCCCAGAAGATACTTTTTGGCCAACGCAAAACTTTATCTTAAGAGCTTTTGAAAACGAAGGAGTTCTTTTTGATGATATTTTTGTAGATCGCTCTTTTCCTGAGGACAATGCACCAACACGCAAGCCTCGCACAGGAATGCTGACTAAATATATTGACAATCCAAATTATGATTTAGCAAACTCTTTTGTTCTTGGCGACAGACTTACCGATGTGGAATTGGCAAAAAACCTTGGTGCAAAAGCCATTTTTATGAATACTACTGATGGCGCAGGAAGTGAAGAAATCAGTGCTAAAAGAGAAGAACTGGACGCTACAATTGCATTACAGTCTACTGATTGGAAAAAGATATACGAGTTCTTAAAGTTAGAAGCAAGAACCGCTTCGATTACAAGAAAAACACACGAAACAGATATTTATATCAATTTGAATCTGGACGGAACGGGACAAAGTAAAATTGATACTGGAATAGCATTTTTTGACCACATGCTGGATCAAATTTCACGTCACGGTCAAATGGACTTAGAAATCAAGGTAAAAGGAGATTTAGAAGTCGATGAACACCATACAATTGAAGATACAGCGATTGCTCTTGGTGAAGTTTATGCAAAAGCATTAGGAAATAAATTAGGAATTGAGCGTTATGGTTTTTGTTTGCCAATGGATGATTGTTTAGCGCAGGTAGCTATTGATTTTGGAGGAAGAAACTGGTTGATTTGGGAAACCGAATTCAAACGTGAAATGGTGGGTAAAATGCCAACGGAAATGTTTTTCCACTTCTTTAAATCGTTTTCTGATGGAGCAAAAGCTAACATCAACATTAAAGCCGAAGGTGATAACGAGCATCACAAAATCGAAGCTATTTTCAAGGCTTTTGCCAAAGCAATAAAAGTAGCCGTAAAGCGTGATACAGAAAAGATGATTTTGCCTAGTACGAAAGGAATGCTTTAAAGTTGATAGTTGTTGGTTGATAGTTTTTAGCTATCAACCAACAACTGACAACTAACAACTAAATATATGAAAATAGTAATCATAAATTACGGAGCAGGAAACATTCAAAGCATTATGTTTGCCATCGAAAGATTGGGATACAAGGCTGTTTTGAGCAACAATCCTGACGAAATAAAAGCTGCAGATAAAGTGATTTTTCCAGGAGTAGGAGAGGCTAGTTATGCGATGAAAATGCTAAAACAAAGTGGTTTAGATACTTTGATTCCAACACTGAAACAACCCGTATTCGGGATTTGTTTGGGAATGCAATTGATGTGTAATTCATCCGAAGAAGGAAACACAAAAGGATTGGGAATTTTTGATGTTGATGTTATAAAATTTACTTCAAAAGTAAAAGTGCCACAAATGGGCTGGAACAATATTTACAATCTAAAATCAGATTTATTCAAAGGGATTTCCGAAAACGAATATATGTATTTAGTACACAGTTTCTATGCGCCAATTTGCAAAGAAACCATTGCCACAACCAATTACGAACTAGAATATTCCTCAGCATTAGAAAATGACAATTTTTACGGAACTCAATTTCACCCAGAAAAAAGCGGTGATGTTGGAGAAAGAATACTAGGAAACTTTTTAAAGCTTTAAAATTTCAATGGCAATGGCAAAAATCAATTTCAATAGCAATTCTGAAATCAAAAAGCGTTAATCAAAAATCGTTAATCAAAAATCATAAATCTCAATGAGAATAATACCTGCAATAGACATCATAGAAGGAAAATGTGTTCGCTTATCGAAAGGCGATTACAATACCAAAATCATATACAATGAAAATCCGCTTGAAGTGGCTAAATCATTCGAAGCGCATGGAATCGAATATTTGCATTTAGTTGATTTGGATGGAGCAAAATCTAGCAAAATCGTTAATTATAAAATATTGGAACAAATCGCGTCACAAACCAAATTGAAAATTGATTTTGGCGGTGGTTTAAAAGCTGATTCTGATTTGAAAATCGCTTTTGAATCTGGTGCAAACCAAATCACAGGAGGAAGTATTGCTGTAAAAAACAGAGCGATTTTCGAAAAATGGATTGCTGAATACGGTTCGGATAAAATTATTTTGGGAGCTGATGCCAATAACGAAAAAGTAGCGATTTCAGGTTGGTTAGAAGATTCTGATGAAGATTTGGTTCCGTTTATTCAAGATTATCAAAACAAAGGAATTCAGTACGTAATTTGCACTGATATTGCCAAAGATGGTATGCTAGAAGGTCCAAGTTTTGATTTATATGCCAAGATTTTGGCGGAAGCCAAAGGAATAAAATTAATCGCATCTGGTGGAATTTCAACATTTGATGAATTGCCTAAATTAGCTGAATTAGGCTGTGAAGGAACAATTATCGGGAAAGCCATTTACGAAGGAAGAATTTCGTTGAAACAACTAGAAGGATTTATAATTAGATAATGAGAAAATTTGATAATTAGATAATTACTGTTTTGTGCAGAACAATTATCTAATTGACTAATTCTCAAATTGACACATTAAACTCATGTTAACAAAAAGAATAATACCCTGTCTGGACATTAAAAACGGCAGAACCGTGAAAGGCGTTAATTTCGTAGATTTGCGTGATGCCGGTGATCCTGTGGAATTGGCCAAAATCTATTCGGATGAAGGGGCTGATGAACTGGTTTTTCTGGATATTTCGGCAACAGAGGAAAGAAGACGAACTTTGATTGATTTGGTGCGAAAAGTAGCTTCGACGATTAATATTCCATTTACTGTGGGTGGCGGGATTTCGGCAGTGGAAGACGTGGAAGTTTTGCTTCAAAATGGAGCCGATAAGGTTTCTATCAATTCATCGGCTGTGAAAAATCCGCAGTTGATTAATGATTTGGCACAGAAATTTGGCAGTCAGTGTATCGTTGTAGCGATTGATGCCAAGCAAATTGACGGACAATGGATTGTACATTTGGTTGGCGGAAAAGTGCCGACAGAATTGAATTTATTTGATTGGGCGCAAGAAGTAGAACAACGCGGAGCGGGAGAAATCCTTTTTACCTCGATGGATCACGATGGAACCAAAAATGGATTTGCCAATGAAGCTTTGGCTAAACTTTCCGAATTAGTAAATATTCCAATTATTGCTTCGGGTGGAGCGGGAAATATCCAGCATTTTGTTGATACCTTTGTGGAAGGAAAATCGGATGCTGCATTAGCGGCAAGCGTATTTCATTTCAAGGAAATTGAAATCAAGACATTGAAAAAAGAACTTAAAAATAATAATATAGAAGTCAGAATCTAAATTCTGAATTTTAAAAATTTAAAATAAAAATGAACGTAGATATCAAAAGCGCACACGGTTTAATTCCTGCCATTATTCAGGATTCCGAAACTAAAAATGTTCTGATGTTGGGATATATGAATGAAGAATCACTTCAAAAGACAATTGAAACACAAAAAGTGACTTTTTTCAGCCGTTCCAAGCAAAGACTTTGGACAAAAGGAGAAGAGAGTGGTAACTTTTTGAATCTAGTAAGTATTAAAAACGACTGCGACGGAGATACTCTTTTAATTCAGGCAAAACCAGTTGGACCTACTTGTCATACAGGTTCAGATACATGCTGGCAAGAACCTAACAATCAAGAGTATGGATTTATTTCAAATCTTGAAGACACAATCAAAACTCGAAGAGAAAATGCTGATTCAGAGAAAAGTTATGTAGCTTCCTTATTTAAATTAGGGATTAACAAAATTGCTCAAAAAGTAGGAGAAGAAGCAGTGGAAGTCGTTATTGAAGCCAAAGATGATAATGATGATTTATTTTTGAGCGAAAGCGCCGATTTACTTTTTCATTACCTGATTTTATTACAGGCTAAAGGATTTAAATTAGATGATGTTATCAACGTTTTGAAAAGTCGTCAGAAATAAAAAAATTACAATATCTTTTTTTTAATACATTAAAAACTCAGACAGAAAATTAATTTTTCAGCCTGAGTTTTTTTTAATTGATTAACAAAAAAGCAAAATACCTCCCTTTAACCATAGAAAGGAAAATGATTCCAATTTCCAGTTGAAATAGACAGGTTCAGTTATTGAGTTTCTTTTTGATTACAAATACTCAAAAAAAGTATGTAATTTTGGTTAAAAATTTTCAAATCAATGAAAAAACAACTGAAATCGTTATTACTTGCATTCTTAATCTCTAATGCCATTCATGCCCAAGGACCGCTGAATAAGTCTGAAACTAATTTTACTCATCAGGATACTTTACGCGGAAGCATTACCAAAGAAAGAGCTTGGTGGGATTTAAAATATTATTTTTTAGACATAAAAGTAAATCCAGCAGACAGTACAATTATTGGATCTAACATCATTAAATATAAAGTATTGCAACCTTATAATGTACTGCAAATTGATTTACAAAATCCGATGGAAATTACCAAAGTGACTCAAGATGGAACTGACTTAAAATACAAAAGAGAAGGCAATGTGTTTTTTATAACATTGACAGCGCCCCAAAAAACAGGTGATACAAAAGCAATAAAAATATTTTATCAAGGCAAGCCAAAAGTCGCTGTTAATCCGCCATGGGATGGGGGGATCACTTGGAAAAAAGATAAAACCGGAAATAATTTTATAGCTTCCTCTTGTCAAGGATTGGGTGCCAGCGTATGGTGGCCAAACAAAGATCAAATGTATGATGAAGTCGAGGGAATGAAGATTAGCGTGAATGTTCCTAAGAAACTAACCGACGTTTCTAATGGGCGTTTAGAAAACGTTAAAGAACTGAAAGACGGTACTAAAACCTATACTTGGGTTGTGAAAAATCCAATCAATAATTATGGTGTAAATATCAATATTGGGGATTATGTGACTTTTTCTGAGAAATACAAAGGAGAAAAAGGTGATTTGGATTGCACTTATTATGTTTTGAAAGATAATTTGACCAAAGCCAAAGAACAATTCAAAGACGTTCCTAGAATGCTGAAAGCTTTTGAACACTGGTTTGGACCATATCCTTTCTATGAAGACAGTTATAAGTTGGTAGAAACGGCGTATTTAGGGATGGAACATCAAAGTTGCGTTACCTATGGCAATGGTTATAAAAATGGTTATAGGGGAACCGATAGAAGCGGAACAGGATGGGGATTGAAATGGGATTATATCATCATCCATGAATCAGGTCACGAATGGTTTGCTAATAATATCACCTATAAAGATATCGCCGATATGTGGATACACGAGAGCTTTACCACCTATTCAGAAGGTTTATTTGTGGAATTTTATTACGGAAAACAAGCTGGAGCAGAATATATAAGAGGGTTGCGCTGGCAAATTGATAACACTAAACCCATCATTGGTAAATACGATGTAAACAATGAAGGTTCTGCCGACATGTATGAGAAAGGTGCTAATATGCTGCACATGCTACGTCAAATTGTTAACGATGATACAAAATGGAGAAATATTCTAAGAGGCTTAAATAGCACTTTTTACCATCAAACGGTGACGACAAAACAAATTGAAGATTACTTGAATCAGCAAACCGGCATGGATTTGAATCCGTTTTTTAATCAATATTTGAGAGGTATACAAATTCCAATATTAGAATATACTTTTCAAGAAAACACTTTAAAATATCGCTGGACAAATACTGTTTCTGGTTTTGAAATGCCTGTAAAAGTATCGCTAAACGGAACTGAAGTCATTTTGAAGCCAAAAGCAGAGTGGAGTGAATTCAGTAATCCTTCAAAAATTGAAAAAGTAGAAGTGGATAAGGATTTTTACGTTCTTTCTAAAAAGACAAATTAGATCATTTCATTTATTCACAAAACAAAAAGACCTGCAATTGCAGGTCTTTTTGTTTTAAAATACATTTTGAGATTCTTACTCAATATCAAACAACTGCACCTGGCTTTTCAATCTTTCAATCAATAAATTCATCATTCTTTTGTTGAGACTGGATGAGTTTTTAATGTAAAGCGCATATTCTTCTGTAGTAAATAATGCGATAATCATTCCTTTTAGGGCATTTCGAAATTTGATGTCTTTTTGAATTGCATTTTCGATAATAGACAATTTGTTTTCGACTGTTTTAGTATAAAAATCTCTTTTATACTTGCTTATGTAATTTAAAAATGAAGCAATGAACAAATCATTCTGCAATTTCAAAATAGGTCTAATTACCTCATTTTGAAACAACTCTTCTGAAGACGATTGAATATTGATGTCTCCCAATGATTCTCCGCGAATTTCTTTGATTAATTTATCTCTCTGATCCATCTTTTTTTCTTTAAAAATATAAAAAATACTCTTAGGAATATCTTATTTTAGCATTATTAAATAAAGAAATATGCGATTTCATACTAGAAAATGGGTAAAACCTGAAGATCTAAACCCCAACGGATCATTGTTTGGAGGCAAATTATTGGCTTGGTTAGACGAAGAATTGGCTCTATATTCCATCATACAATTAGAAAACCCACGAATTGTAACCAAACACATGTCTGAAATCAATTTCAGAAGCTCTGCAAGACAGGGTGATATTATCGAAATAGGA
Organism: uncultured Flavobacterium sp.; assembly: GCA_963511725.1. Lineage (GTDB taxonomy): Bacteria > Bacteroidota > Bacteroidia > Flavobacteriales > Flavobacteriaceae > Flavobacterium. The sequence goes on along the minus strand of CAUPKA010000036.1, from coordinate 32,837 downwards.
ATTGAAGTTGTCAAATTTGGACGTTCTTCATTGGAGTTAAAATGCGAAGCCCGAAACATGATGACCCGAGAAACCATCATCACGATAGACAGCACCATAATGGTTAATCTTGGCGAAGACGGAAAACCTAAAGCACACGGAAAAACCGAAATTGAGTTTGTAAAAGACAGATTAGGTTAGGAATGATGCTAAGTTTCTGAGATTCTAAGTTACTAAGAATATGTTTTGAAATAAAAAATCACTAAATCTATATGTTTGGATTTAGTGATTTTTTTATTTTGGTTCTGCTAAGAAAGCTTTACGACATTTTCTGCAGGCATCACAAAAATTTCCAAATCAAAGTAGGAAACCGAAGCTATTATATGGTCAAATATATCGGCCATAATGTATTCATAGTTCTCAAAACGCTTGTCTTTTGAAAAAGCATATACTTCGAGAGGAACACCATAAGGAGTAGACTGGAGTTGCCTGCAAACCATTATCATATCTCTGTTTAGCCCTGGATATTGATACAGGTATTGGATGATGTATTTTCGAAACAACCCTAAGTTAGTAAGGTTTCGACCATTTATAGCCAAGCTCTTGTCAATTTTATGTCCGCGGTTGTAGTTGTCTATTTCTACTTTTCGAGCATCAATATAATCACTCAGAAGATCTATTTTTTTTAAATCATTAAGTTCGTGATCTTCCAGAAACCGAATACTGTTGGTTTTGATGATAATATGTCTTTTGATTCGTCTTCCGTCTGAATTTAACATTCCTCTCCAGTTTTGAAAGGAATCTGAACTCAAGCTATATGTTGGAATCGTAGTTGTTGTATTATCAAAATTCCGAACCTTTACCGTGGCCAAATTTATTTCGATTACATCACCGTCGGCACCATAACGATCCATTGTTATCCAATCCCCAATACGTACCATGTCATTTATAGCCACTTGGACACTTGCCACAAAACCCAAGATAGTATCTCTAAAAACCAAGATAATCACAGCCGAAACAGCTCCAAGTATCGTCAGCAATTCCTTCTGGTCAATATCAAATAATTTGGAAATTATAAACGTAATCCCAAGCATCCACAGCACAATCATAATAACCTGTATGAAGCTGTCAATAGGTTTGTCACTGTAACGAGGAATCAGTTTTAAATAATCTCTTATGGAATTAAAAATGGTTCGAATAATCCATAATACCAGTAAAACAATGTAAGTAGCAACAATTTTACCAAAAACGTTCTCCCAATATTCAAATTTGTCCAAAATTACAGGAACCGACCTAAAGACAAAAAACAGCGGAACCAAATAAGCAATATACTTGGCTGTTTTGTTGCTTACCAATAAATCATCAAATTTAGTTTTAGTTTTTTGGGCAACAATAGCTAAAATGGTTACCAATACAAATCGGAAAACCACATACAGCCAATAGGTCAAAACACAAAGCAAAATAGTATTGAAAAACAAACTCACATAAGTTGACAAGCTTCTGCTCATTCCCCAATCTCTGAAAATAGGGTAGAGAAAACTAAAAATGAGATGTATGAGTTTGTCCATGTTTTACAAGTATTTTTTTTCGATATAAAAAGTTCCAAATGGCAATAATGAAGCAACCAATATAAAACTGAAGATTTTGAAATCCCATTTACAGGCGTTCTTTAACAAAATAGCCAATAAAACATAACCTATAAATAATACGCCATGACTCATCCCGATAGGATACAGCAATGTTTTGTAAAGGTCTAAATTTGTTGGTTTAATAAAAAGCATATTTGAGAATAAAACCAAATAGGATATGCCTTCCAAAATCGCGGTAATCTTAAAAATTTTAAGCATCTGAAAAAATTAAATAGTAAATAATAAAATATAAAAGCAAAGAAAACAATTCCTTACAAAAACTAAATTTAGTCAACAAAATTAACTAATAACATTGGTAATTGCAGTATTGATTAATAAAGAAATTACTTTTGTCTTCTTAAACATTTATAATGAGCAAGCGCGATTTAAAAAAATATTTAAATGAACTCAATAAAGAACAGCTCGAAGAGCAAATTCTTGAATTGTATGAAAAGTTCAGCCCTGTGAAAGTGTACTACAATTTTGTATTCAACCCAAAAGAAGAAACACTATTACAGGAATGCAAACTCAAAATCTCCCATGAGTATTTTCCGCTGCAGACAAAAGGTAAAAGGAAAAAGCCAAAAATGAGACGTTCGGTTGCACAAAAATACATCAAGCATTTTATTTTATTGGGCGTAGACCCTTTTGTTATTGCCGATGTGATGCTCTATAATATCGAAATCGCCCAAACTTTCTCTGCAGAAAACCTCGTAAAACAGGAATTATTCTACAAAAGTATGTTTAATTCATTCGAACAAGCTTTAAATTTCATTATTTCAAATGGAATTATAAGCGAATTTAAGACTCGTTTAATTGGTATTTGCAACGAAACTTTACAACAAAAATGGCAGAATATGTCTGATTTTAAAACAAGTATCGCCCTTTTAGAAGAATAAAAATCCATTTGAAAAATCATTTTAATTTAATTCCAAGGATAATTTCTAAAAAAACATGGCTTAATAACTGTTTTTTAGGCGTATTTTTGCAAAAATCGAAAAATACACAATGCATCAAGAGAGTTTAGAAATTGAAGTCGAAGCAAAAAAAGAACTTTACGCTTACCAAAAAGGAGACATTGACGCCATATTTGAGCGTATAGACAATGCCCCCGGACAACATCATTTATTATACCAATTGCCTACTGGTGGAGGAAAAACTGTGATTTTTTCCGAAATCGTACGTCGTTATTTGTCTCAACACAACAAAAAGGTAGTGGTGCTAACGCATCGTATCGAGTTGTGTAAGCAAACTTCAAAAATGTTGAAAGGTTTTGACGTAAAAAACAAAATCATCAACAGTAAAGTAAAAGAACTTCCAGACCAAAATGATTATTCTTGTTTTGTGGCCATGGTCGAAACTTTGAAAAACCGTATCAATGACGAAAAATTACATTTAGACAATATAGGTTTGGTAATTATCGATGAGGCGCATTACAATTCCTTCAGAAAATTACTGAAATCATTCAAAAATGCATTCATACTTGGAGTTACCGCAACTCCATTGAGTTCTAATATAAAATTGCCAATGCATCAAAGCTATGATGAACTGATTGTGGGAGACACCATTAGCTCATTAATAGAAAATGGTTTCTTGGCAAAAGCGATTACTTACAGTTATGATGTTGGATTAACATCTTTAAAAGTAGGTATCAACGGAGATTACACAGTAAAATCATCTGATGATTTATATACAAATATGGCCATGCAGGAAAAATTACTGCATGCCTATACTGAAAAATCTTTAGGAAAAAAAACCCTGATTTTTAACAACGGTATCAATACCTCTTTATATGTTTATGAAACGTTTAGAGAAGCGGGTTACGGCATTCGTCACCTTGATAACACCAGCAGTACCGAAGAACGAAAAGAGATTCTGCACTGGTTCAAGCACACTCCAGATGCAATTCTTACTTCGGTAGGAATCCTTACAACTGGTTTTGATGAGCCAACAGTTGAAACCATAATTTTGAACAGAGCGACAAAATCATTGACATTATATTTCCAAATGATAGGACGTGGTTCTCGAAAACTGCCTAAAAAAGATGAGTTTTCAGTTATCGATTTAGGAAATAACGCCGCACGTTTTGGACTTTGGAGTGATCCCGTAAACTGGCAGCATATCTTTAAATCTCCTGAGTTTTACTTGGAGAATTTAAGGGACGACAGCGAAATCGAATTGCATTTCAAATACTCAATGCCACCTGATTTACGTGCCAAATTCAGTAAAACTGCCGATGTAAATTTTGATGTAGATGAAGAGCACAAACTTGCTATAGCTCAGAACTTAAGATCTAAAGTGGTTTTAGAAAAATCAATAGACCAGCACGCTGCAATGTGTGTCGACAATACCGAAGAATTACAGGAAGCCAAAGCGCTTTCAAAAGAACTCGAAGCCGATATTGAATATCGCGTAAAACGTTTTTCAAAATGCCTTAGCCAATGCAGTAAAAACTACAGAGAATGGCTAATGGACGATTATAAACTAAAAATGACCTTGTTAATCGGAAAAAAATATCGTGAGAAAATCATGAACGAAGCCGATTAATAATTTTACATATCAGGAATCTGTAGAGACGCATTGTGTAGAGACGCACAGCAGTGCATCTCTACCATTGCAATGCATATTTACGTATTAATTATATAAATATTTTCAGGAGCTATTTCCCGCTATCCGTTACAATCTTTGTGGGCTGAACCCCAGCCCACAAAGGATTTCCACTACTATCGGGGCTAAAACAACATTCTGCTATTCATCAAAAGCATTTTACAATTATAAAACAAAAAGCATGTCAAATCAATTCTCAGATTTAGGAGTTTCAAAAGGAATACTAAAAGCGATTACCGAAATGGGAATTGTAACCCCAACCGAAATTCAGCAAAAAACCATTCCGTTATTGTTAGCAAACACTACCGATATTGTGGGACTTGCCAAAACAGGAACAGGAAAGACCGCTGCTTTTGGATTGCCTTTATTGCAATTAATAGACACGAATGTTGCAGCTGTACAAGCTGTAATCTTAGTGCCTACAAGAGAATTAGGACAACAGATTTTTAATAATTTAGAAAGCTATGCAAAATACCTTCCTGAAGTTTCAATCGCAGCAGTTTGTGGCGGAATCCCAATCAAACCGCAGATTGAAAGATTAAAAGCGCCAACGCATATTGTTGTTGCAACTCCAGGTCGTTTAATCGATTTGCTACAGCGAAAAGCCATTAGCCTAAAAGAAACCAAATTTCTTGTTCTAGACGAAGCCGACGAAATGGTTTCTATCCTTAAAGAAGCTTTAGACGAAATCATAACCGAATTACCAAAAACATACAGAACCTTTTTGTTTTCGGCGACTATGCCCGGAACCATCAAGCAGTTAATCCAGAATTACTTAAACAAAAATGTAGTTCAGGTAAGTGCCAGCATGGAAACTGTCGGCAATCAAGGGATTGATCACAACTATATTGTGGTTGATCCTATAGAAAAATTGGATGTTTTAATGCATTTCCTGAATTCCAAAGAAGGCGAACGCGGAATTATCTTCTGCAAAACCAAAGCTGCCGTAAATAAACTAGCCAAAAACCTAGCAATCAACAGATTTTCATCAGGAGCATTGCACGGAAGTTTGTCGCAGGGAATCCGTGACCGAATTATGGAGCAATTCCGTGAGGGACACATTAATATTTTGGTGGCAACCGATTTGGCCGCAAGGGGAATTGACGTAAAAGAAATCTCTTATGTAGTCAATTATCATTTGCCAGATGTTTATGAAGTTTATGTTCACCGCAGCGGAAGAACGGCTAGGGCAGGAGCCAAAGGACTTTCTTTGACCGTATTACAGCCCGAAGAAGAAGCTGAAATTGCCGATTTCGAAAGAGAATTGGGAATCCAGTTTTCTAAATATAAAAAACCAACCGTTGCGAGCATTGAAGAAAACAACACGCTTTTATGGGCGAAGCAGATCTTCAAAACAAAACCCAATCACGACGTTGACACAGAATTAAAAACAAAAATAAAAACCATTTTTCATCATCTCACCAAAGACGAATTAATCGAAAAATTATTGGCCAATTATTTACTGCAAAATAAAACCGAAATAGCAGAAAAGCCTGTTAAAAAATTTAAAAACTAATTTTTTGCTCTTAATATATATTGTACTTTTATAGTCATAGTAAGTTATTAGTGACCAATAATTAGTGTTTAGCCTCTTATGGATTACTCCTGAGGAAACGCATAATTTAAGATATAACCGCAGATTCGCAGATTATTTATTGAAAAGCTGAATTTTATAATTTTAGAAAATTTAATTCGCGATAATTCCGCTGAAAGCGGTTAATTTATAGATAATTTTTTTTATTAAAATCTGCGAATCTGCGATAAAAACAGGTCATGCGTTTTTCCTGACAGGTTAATATCATAATCACTAATTACTAATAGCAAATAACTAATAAAAGTCAATATGCAAATAGTAATAATAGGCGGAGGTTTCGCTGGAATTAATTTAGCCAAAGAACTAACGAATCAAAAAGGGATTGAAGTAACCCTTGTAGACAAAAACAATTATAATTTCTTTCCCCCGCTCATTTATCAGGTAGCCACAGGCTTCTTGGAACCCTCGAGCATCAGTTATCCTTTCCGAAAATTTTTTGCAGGAAAAAAAAATCTGCAGTTTCGTTTGGGCGAATTACAAAAAGTAATTCCTGCCGAAAACAAAATCATCCTCAATAATGGCGAACTGCATTACGACCGCTTGGTTTTTGCAACGGGAGCCGAAACGAGTTATTTCGGGATGGAAAATGTCAAGAAAAATGCCATTCCGATGAAAACCCTCAATGATGCCATCGAAATGCGCAATGCATTATTGAAAAATCTGGAAAAAGCATCTATCTGCAAAGACATACACGAACGCAGGAAGCATTTAACTATTGTCGTAGTTGGAGGAGGACCAACAGGAGTGGAAGTTTCTGGAATGTTTGCCGAAATGCGAAAGAACATTTTACTCAAAGAATATCCCGAATTACAAACTTCCGCCAGCAATATTTATTTAATCGATGGGGGAGATGCCTTATTGTCGCCCATGAGTACGGAATCACAAGCTGATACGCTCAAAGCAGTGACCCAGCTTGGAGTTGTCGTAAAACTAAATACCCGAGTGATAGATTATAAAGACGATACCGTTTTTCTAGGCGACGGCAAAACCATACAAACCAAAAATTTAATTTGGGCAGCGGGAGTTTCCGCCAGAGAATTTGAAGGAATTCCGGCAGAAAGCTACGGTCGTGGCAAACGAATGGCTACCGATGCTTTCAATAAAGTAAACGGTACCGAAAATATCTACGCAATAGGCGATACCAGCATCCAGCTCAACGATGTAGATTTCCCGGGAGGCCATCCCCAAGTGGCGCAAGTAGCCATCCAGCAAGGAGTGAATCTGGCAGAAAACTTCAAACTAATGGTTCAAGACAAACCATTAAAGCCCTTTAAATACAATGACCGAGGTTCAATGGCAATCATTGGAAAAAACAAAGCCGTAGTCGATTTGCCAAAACCAAAAATGCATTTCAACGGCTTTTTTGCTTGGATGATTTGGTTATTCGTACACTTAATGTCCTTGATAACCTACCGCAATAGAATTAATACTTTTTACCATTGGATGATTGCTTATTTCTCCAAAGACCAATCGCTGCGAATGATTATTAGACCTGAGAAGAGAACGAAAGGGGAGGTGTAGCTCCCAGTTTGTTTCGTGTATTAACTAAATTACCACCAAGCTAAAAAAAATCGTGAACATCAACTATAAAGAAATATTAAACCTCAAAAACTTTGACGATTTTAAACCTGAAGAAGTTGTTAATATACTGGCAATAATTTTCGAAACTGGACGAGAAAATAAGAGTAAAAAAGAGGTTGTTTTTGGTCTAAATCTTTCTGAAAAACAAAATTTTGAAGATTTTTCAGATGAGAATAAAATGATTTTTCACTTTAATGTAGCCAATGGTTGGTCATATTTACAACAATTAAGTAAAAATATTAGCTCTGAGGAATTTTGGAGTTTTGACTTAAAAGAATCTGAAAAGCAAGTAATACATTTAAGATTAGCACTTTCATTTTCAGAAAAAACCTTAAACAATTACAAAAAATGTGAAATTTTAACTAATTTAGGAATTATTTCTAACCATTTAGGAAGATTTTCAGAGGCTCAGTTATACTGGCAACAAGCAATAAAAATTGATTCATCTTTTTCAATGGCAATTGGAAATATCGGTTATAGCCTTATACACTATTCCAAAATATTATACGATAATGGACATCAAATTTTATTTTTAAAATTTGCTTATCAATATTTAAATAAAGCAATTGATTCTGATATTTATGAAGAAGCAAAAATAGCCTTTAAAAATACCATTACTTTTTTAGAATCAATCATTAAAATAGATGAACTAAAAGATATTCAAAATTTAGAAAACTTTTCTATTGGAATCACTAAAGAAGAACAAGAATATAGAACTTGGTGTTTGCAAAAAAATCTTTTTTTAAACCCTCTTAATGATATCATAGTTGACAATATTGCTGGACACGATTGTCTTTTTCTTCCTACACTTACTTTAGAGTTTAATAAACCACCAATTTATCAAACAATATTTAATCAAATTAAGCAGGAGTTTGTTTTTGCAAGGCACATATTGTTTGAAGGTCTTACATATAAAAAAACACATTATTCAGACAAAGACAATATCCAACTCGACACATTGGATTATGCTGTTTACTCTCATAGTAGTGAAAAAATTAAAACTGCTTTTAGAATATGTTATTCTATTTTAGACAAAATTGGATATTTAATTAATGATTATCTAAACTTAGATTATAAGCCCCACGAAGTTTCATTTAGAAGTATTTGGACTTTATATGATAAGAAAACTCAAAAATTAAAAATAAACAATAAAATAATTGAAACTCAAAATTGGGCTTTTAGAGGTTTATATTGGTTAAGTAAAGATCTCTACGAAAAAAACGAAGAGTTTTCTTTTTCAATTGAACCTGATGCAAAAAAATTAGCACAAATTAGAAATTTTATTGAGCATAAATCATTTAAAATTATAGCATCTGGAGAAGGAGGTTTATTCGACAACGAACTAACATATGTAATTACCCGAGAAGAATTTGAGAAAAAAACTTTGAAATTAATTACTTTAGTTAGAGCAAGTATGATTTATCTCTCGCTAGGAATTAATTTGGAAGAGAAAAAGAAAATAATATCCCATCCAGCTTTACCAATTGATTTTATTGAATTGAGAGATGAATTAAAACGTTAATAGCCTGATGGTAAAATTTACAATGATAAAATACTTACTGTGCTGGTTTCCGATGCTTCTGCTTGCAATTTTAAATGGAACTGCTAGAGATTTATGGTATAAAAAATACCCCGATAGCGCGGATTTGCAATCCGTGCCCGCAATCATAAGACGAACGTTTTATATCTCCTAAAAGTTATTAATACCACAAAAAAAATAGAGCTACTATTACAGTAGCTTTATTTTTTAATATAAGATAATTTTGAAGCATTGCAATATGCTTAGAAATCTAAATTTTTATTCCCCATCAGGTTTGGTCATTTCAACTCGAGCGCTCATCGGCAAAGTCCAGTCACTTGGCTTGCTTGGGCTTTTAAAAATATAATAAGGAACTGCGGGCTTTATATTTTTAACAAGATCCAAACTTGTATTTTTAATATTCTGTACTATGCATCTAGCCACTTCATTGGCACCAAAATTATTAAAGTGGGTATTATCAGCCAAAGCACCTATTTGTCCAGGGAAGGTGTTGTCTGGATAATAAACGAATGCTTTTTTTGAAAGTTCATTACCCCAGCTTTGGTACAAAGAAGTCGTCATTTTAGTAACATCTATCAAAGGAACCTGCATCTCTTGAGCCAGTTTTCGCATTGCATCTGGAAACTCGCCGTGAGTAGGCTTTAAAGTCCCATTAGGATTAAAATAACGTCTTTGTATTGGAGTTATCAATATTGGAGAACCTCCTTTATTTCTAGTTTTTGTAATCAAATCCTTCAGTAATGCGGTATACACTCCCGAAGCTTCTTTTCCTTCTCCTGTTGCTTTTTCGTCATTGTGGCCAAACTCAATAAAAAGATAATCACCTGGTTCCATCAAGTATAAAATTTTATCTAATCGATATCCAGATGTAAAAGAACGGAGCGTCAAACCTGAACAAGCATAATTGGCCATCACTACATCTGTCGTCAAATAATTTGAAAAAAACTGTGGCCAAGATGCCCAGGGCTCCAAATCATGTTCCATAACGGTAGAATCTCCAGCCACATAAATGGTTTTAATTTTTGAAATAGGATAAATTTTGATGCTTTGAACAATTGATGTCCCCAAAAACTCCAAGGTTAATTTCTCATCCCAATTCAGCCCCTTAAGTTCAGCAGGCTTAAGAGTAATGGTACGGTTCACATCAAATTTCGCGTTTCTGACATTGACCACAAAACGTGCTGTTTTAGTTTCTTTTGCAGCAGTTTTAATTTCTCGCAGCATCAATCTTCTGGACTCGGTCTTTACAGTTGTAATTCCGCTGCTGTTCCCGCCCAAAACGACCTCCACACTATAATTCCCTTCTGGAAGCTTTATCGAAAAATAGAACGGACTCTTAGCCGAGATTGATTTTTCGTCAAATGTTACATTTTTATCAGATTGTAAATCAAATCCGTATCCAATAGCTTTAGTATACGCAACAGCTTTATTTATGACTGTACCAGATTTTTTATCAGCATTCCCGCCAAAATTAAATTCTTTAATAGGTGCGTTGTCTTGGGCATTGGCACAGAAAAAGTGGGTCATGCATAAAAATAAAAAGATGCTTTTAAAGTGTTTCATAATGTGTGTTTCTTAAAAATTCTTCAATATAAATCGGTTGCTAATGTACAATGATTGCTCTTATTTTTATCAAATTCGATACTCATTTTCTGGACTTCGTTGAAAAAGCCTGCTAGACAATACACAAGAATCTGACAGGCAGGCAATTTAAAAAAAAACTATAGAGTGTGGATTTGCATACGAGCGAAAGCGAACTGACGAAGTAATCCGTGTCCGTAAAGTGAATCTTCTGCCTCGTTGTGAAAAATTATTGATATAAGTTTAATGCCCTATCATAATCTCCTCATCACCAGCATTTACAACAGTTTCCTTAATATTTCGTTTACCTATATTCAAAATAATAAAAGCGATAATCGTGGTACAAGTCATAATAGCAACCATAGGAATCATAGAATCTTTGACAAAAATACCCACCGCAAAAGAAGATAAAGCACCAATTCCTAATTGAGTCGCGCCCATCAATGCCGAAGCGCTTCCCGTATTTTTGGCAAAAGGAGCAAGGGTCAATCCAGCCGTATTAGGATTAGAAATACCCAAACAAGCCAAAAATAGGAACAACATTACCATTGTGCTATACAATCCTAAATCATCATTTATTGCCAAAATCAAAAAGGTCACACTGATTGCTATTTGGGCAACCAAAGCACCAAAAATCATCTGTTCGCTGGAGAATCGTCTCAATAATAAGGAGTTCAATTGGCTCGAACCAATAAAACTTACAGACATAAAAGCAAAAATCCAACCATAAACCGTGGCGTCCACTTTTAAAATATCCATAAACAAAATAGGAGAAGCCGCAACATAAGTAAACAATCCCGAAAACGCAATCGAACCTGTCAAGGCATATGTATAAAACTGAGGCACTTTAATGATCGATATAAAATTGCTGATAATTGGTCTGGGTTTCAATGATATTGTTGGATCAGGTTTGTGCGTATCTGGCAGACCCAATTGTGATGCAATAAGCACAAAACCGCCTAAGAACATCAGTATAAAAAATATCGGATGCCAGCCGTAATAAGTGGTTACATAGCTCCCAATAGTCGGTGCCAGCATTGGCGAAAGCCCAAGAACCAGCATTAGTTTGGACAAAACATTAGGTATTTCCTTAACTGGAAATAAATCTCGAACCATCGCTACCGAAGCCACTGTTGCTGCACAACTTCCAACAGCCTGAATAAACCGTAGCCCGATAAACACATGAATATCAGCCACGAGCGCGCATCCTAAAGAAGCCAGAATATAAACCAGTAAGCCGATAAACAATGGCTTTTTTCGACCGAAACGATCCAGTAACGGTCCGTATAATAATTGCCCAAATGATATCCCGATGAAATAACTCGATAAAGAGGCAGAAACCTCGGTAACTGTAGTGTGTAGATCTTTGGCAATCCCCGAAAAACTAGGCAAATACATGTCAATTGAAAATGGTCCAAGTGCCGTCATCGAACCCAAAATTAGTATTAATTGGAAGTATTTTGCTTTTGTCATAATCCTTTTATTTTTTTTGCAAAGATAGCTTATTGGAATCTCATATTCCTTAATTTTCGAAGGAACGAAGACGCTCACGAAAACTAATTTTTTACTATTTTTCTGTTAATTATTTATAAAGAAATTGCAGTGATTTAAATTCAAATAAAAAATCCTTGGAACAAAATATTGAATTCATATCCAAAAAAAACTAATACACAAACCGTTTGGGTAGCTTTAGGAGCCCATGGAACAATAATATATTATTGTGGCGCAAAGCGAAGATGTAAATCCGATAATAACACAAACTGAAATAGATGAGTTTCTACATAACAATCTAAAACAATGAGTTTTAAATCTATATTGAGCAAAATATTCACTATTACATTTGAACTATAATTTATATTATGTAAAATAGAATTTTTGAGAACCCTAATCTTTATAGATATCCGTTCAATATTTAATTTTCTTTTTAGATTAAATTAATTAGCTCATCTATACTTCTCAAAGACACTTTAATGCAAATATAAAATCTGTACCAATCTATTTGATCAGTAAAATCCGTGTGCCCATTTCTCAATCAATAAATTAATCCAAAAAAAAATCATCGCCATTTGACGATGATTTAAAAATATTTTGATTTGAAATATTTTGCAAAAAATTATTTCACTTTAAATCCAATATTCCAATTATCCCAGCTTAAAACTACATCATTAGAATTGATTGTATAAACTAATTTTTCAATATTAGAACTCGCCGTTTTGGCTTTAACCTTCACGCGAATCTGATCCTTTTTTTCATCATACTTATAAGCTCCCCATTGTTTAGCTTCTGTATTAAAGATTAACACAGATTCTTTTTCATTTGGTATTACAAAAAATGAATATTTTCCTGCTGGCAATTTTGAACCTTCAATAGTAAGATCTTTATCAGTTTCAAAAGTTGTTGCGTCATTAGCTCCAGCACGCCAAACAGCATCAAAAGGAACTAATTCTCCCCATATTTTTCTGCCTCTAACTGATGGACTACCATAATTGATAGTTATTGTAGCGCCATTAATTTTCCCGCTAACAGTCTCTGCTGGACTTTTAGGTTTGTCTTGTGCGTTTGCAAATGCTACAGTAAATAGCGCAATTAATACAACTAATTGATTTTTTAAGGCTTTCATAGTTTTTTTTTAATGATTTTGAAATAAAATTAAATAATTGCAGTTAATACTATACCATTACTCAGTATTTTATGAAAAATTTAACTATTCTGTAATTTAAACACTTAACTTTTTTATATCTTCGTTTTGAAGCCAATTTTTATTATTTTTACATGCCTTACTTTTACAACGAAACTATGAATACAATTGCAGAAAATATAGCTGATTTTTTAAAGGAATACTCACCTTTTGACAACTTGACTTTTCAAGAATTATCGGTAATAGCTACAAATATTCGGGTTTTAAATTTGGAAAAAAACGAAACTTTATTCCAAATAAATGACAAACTGCACGATTGTTTCTATGTTGTTGCCTCTGGAACAGTTCATTTATCTGTTATTGCAGATGCTGAAGAAACACTTTTAAATAAATGCCATGCTGGAGATGTTTTTGGATTAAGACCTTTTTTTGCCAAAAACAATTACATGATGACATCAAAATCTCGTGAAGAAAGTATTGTATACGCTATTCCAATTGCAACATTTAGGCCTTTTGTTGCCAATAATCCAGATGTACTAAACTTTCTTTTGGAGAGTTTTGCTAACAATACTTGGAATCCTAAAGAAAAAGAAAACTTAAGAGGCAAATTAGCCAATGACAATGTCTTTTATATAGATCAAAAATCTGAAATGCAATATTTTCAGTCGCTTACCTATAACAGATCACCACTCATAGCCACAGTTAATGATATCGCTAAAGATATTGCGCTTTTAATGACCGAAAATCTTTCTACAAGCGTTATTATTTGTGATAACCACTTACCTATTGGAATCGTTACGCATACCGACATGTGTTCCAAAATTGCTACAGGTCAATTTCCATTAACCGTCACCATGAAAGCTATTATGTCATCTCCTGTAGTGACTGTTGTCGAAAATATCTCACTGGCTGAAGCTCAACTTATGATGCTAAAAAACAATGTGACTCATTTATGCGTTACTTTGGACGGAACAGATAAATCAGCTGTAAAAGGAATGATCTCGGAACACGATTTAATTATTGCACAAGCCAATAATCCTGGTGTTTTAATAAAAGAAATTAAACGTGCTTCGAATGCTAAAGATTTAAAACATATTAGAGAACGATTAACAGAATTAATTCAGAATTCAATTCATAAAAACATCCCGCTTTCCAATATAAACAACATTGCGAGTGAGATAAACTCGGCCATTTTAAAACGAGCAGTCGAATTATCCATCTTAGAATTAGGTTCTCCTCTAGCGCGATTTGTATGGTTAAGCATTGGAAGTCAAGGAAGAAAAGAGCAATTACTGCTTACAGATCAAGACAGCATATTAATCTTTGAAGATGTCCTTCCAGACAAATACAGAGATGTAAGAGATTATTTTTTGAAATTAGGAAAAAAAACAACCGCCACACTCGAAAAAGTAGGTTATGAATTGTGTCCAAATGGTCACATGGCAAGCAACATGCTTTGGTGTAAATCATTGACAGACTGGACTAAACAATACGACAGCTGGATGAATACTCCAGGTGAAAACAGCAATGACCTGAGCAGTATTTTCTTTGATTTGGAACTCGTTTTTGGTGAGAAAAAAATATTCGAAGCTATAGAAAGTGTTATTGAAAAAAATCAGGAACATAACTCCTTATTTTTTGATTTTCTAGGTAATGATGCCTTAAGAAAAAATTCGCCTCTTACTTTTTTTAAGAAATTTGCTATTGAAGAAAACGGTCCTCACAAAGACAAATTTGACATAAAAACAAGAGCTTTAATGCCCTTGATTGATGGTGCAAGATTATTTGCATTACATTTTAACATCAAAGGATTAAACAATACTTACTTACGTTTCAAACAATTAGCTATTATTGATTCCGAAAATTCAGACACCTACCTGAATTGTGCCGAAGCATTTTTAATTTTATCAAAATTTCGAGTGAATGAAGGCTTAAAAAATGAGAATTCTGGACAATATATCAATCTTAGTGAATTAACGAAATTAGAAAAAGAAAAATTAAAGAATGCCTTAGCCCCAATGAAAGAACTCGAAGAATTAATTAAAAGTAATTTCAAACTAACGCAATTTTCATAATGATGCTCGATTGGCTAAAAAATATAAACAAAGAATATCCTGAATTTTGGAAAACTTATCTTACTAAGTTTGATCAAAAACCGAAGAGGTATGTTGTATTTACAACAGAAACTTCTGGATTAAACCCAGAAAAAGACGTTATTTTATCTATTGGATCATTTGCAATAATTAACAACAAAATTCATATTGGCGATAGTTTTGAATCTATCTTCCTTCAATACAAGTTTTTCCATGACAATGGGCTTTCAAATGAATTCATTCTAGAAAGTAAAATGAAAAAATTAAGTGAACCAGAAGCGATTCATGCATTTATTGACTATATAGGAAATGCCGTTTTAATAGGTCATCATGTTGATTTTGATGTTGACATGATTAATAGCGCATTGGTGAGATCAGGCTGTGGCCGATTAAAGAACGAAGCCTTGGATATTGATGTTATGTATCGAAAATTGGTAGATATCAATGATAAACAGTTTTCACTTGACGAACTATCCGATATTTTCAAACTCCCTAAAAACTACCGCAATTCACCTTCCGAAGATGCATATACGATTGCTTTAATGTTTTTGAAATTGAAAAAAAGATTAGGAATTAAATAATCTTAAAACTTACACCAAAGATATTGCCTTATAAAAACGCCCATGATGAGTTATGGAAACTGGCTGGATCACATTAGTACAAACATCTAAAATATAAGGTATTCCATTGGATTTTTTTATATTTTCTATCTTTTCTAAAGACTTTATTTTATCAAAAACAGCAATGTCAGAAACAGCAATAGAATAAATATAATCATCTGTTATTTCTGTTTGGGTATAAAAAACAAAATCACCAATAACAACCTTACCCAAATTCTGATTCTCGTAAGAACACTGTAATAACCACGGAAAATAACCTCTAATTCCTGTATAGCGATTATAAATTTTATAAGTCGCTTCTTTTCTGCTCCATAAATTCCAAACCATTGCTTCTGGATTAGAATCATCATGAATCATTGTTTGCTCTTCCAAAGAAAATATTTTTTCCAAAAATCCCTTTCTTTTCCAATTACTCTCTTTTCGAGCCAAGTCTAGATCAATTATATCATTCCCAATCATACTTTGCTTATTTTTTTAGGAACATTAACATCAAGTTTTTTTAATAGCATAAAATCCTGCTCCCCACTTTATTTTTGCTCTTAAAAAAAGCAAAGGTAATGGCGAGAACAATTTTGAACACACCTTACGTCATATTCAACTTGAAATTTTGAAATCAAACTCAGCTTTTCATTAATTCTGACTCAATAATACCAATAGCTTCTTTTACATTAACCATTTGTTTCATCGATTCGTTATCAATCATGATGTCAAACTTCTCCTCTATATCCAATATAACATCAACCAAATTTGCCGAATTTATTTTCAGATCATTTATAAAATCCGTTTCTTCAGACAGAGAATCTAAAGCTTCCTGATCTTGAACATATGGTTTTACAATACGTTTTAACTGTTCTAATGTTTCTTCTCTATCCATAAAGTTATCCTTTTTATCACGTTAACTATTTAATATTAAACCACTAAGATATTATTTTTTTTTAAAAACAACGCACCCATTTACATCTCCAAAACCAAAACTGGCTTTTAAAATAATATTTAAATCGGTTTCAATCAATTTTACAGGAATCCTCGAAGAATCAACAATTGCTTCAATTTCGGGATGTAAATCTTCACAATTCCGATTTGGGAAAACAAATCCTTGATATATCTGCAAAACAGTGGCTACACTTTCAATGCTTCCAGCCGCTGACAAACAATGCCCTACAGTCGATTTCAATGAATTTATATACGGAAAATCAATTCCTTTTCGATTTAAAGCTTCACTCCAATTTGAAATTTCTAAACCATCCTTCGTGGTTGCTGTAAGATGACCATTAATAGCATCAACATCCTGTCCCGTAATTCCTGCATTTGCCATCGCACTTTGAATGCATTTTTGAACTGCTGCAGGATTTGGAGCTGTTAATGTTCCTAATCCTCTTTGTCCTCCAGAATTTAAGGCTCCACCTAAGACTTCTGCATATATTCTCGCTCCACGTGCTAAAGCCGTATCCAAGTCTTCCAAAACCAAAGCTCCAGCTCCACTAGCAGGAACAAATCCCGATGCACTCGCTGACATAGGCCTAGATCCTGTTTCTGGAGAATTGTTGTGTTTGTAGGTGCAAACCCGCATTGCATCAAATCCTCCCCATATATAAGGCCCTGAATCACTTGTGCTTCCAGTCAAAATACGTTTGGCTTGACCAGATCGTATGCGGTCATACCCCATAATAATACTTTCGACTCCAGTCGTACAAGCTGAAGAATTTGAAGTCACCAAATTCCCTAATCCTAATTTCCCGCCTAAATAAGCGCTTACACCACTATTCATTGTTTGAATTACAGAAGAGCTTCCTAAATTTCTAACTTTAAAATCATCAATTTTATATATGCTCTCCCGAAGTTTGTCAATCCCCGAACTTCCTGCACCAAAAATAGTACCGCTGTCCCAATCGGGTTCATCAAACCGTTCCATTGATAATCCGGCATCTTTCCAAGCGTCAATTCCTGCAATGACACCATATAAAATTCCAGTGGCATTAAAGTTTTTAAGTTCCAGTTCCGTAAAATATTGTAATGCCAATTCAGTCGAAACATCTGGCATTCCTGCAATTTGGCAAGAAAACTTTAATCTTTCCAATTCTTCAAAATGCCTGATTCCTGAAATTCCGTTTTTTATCGCATGCTGGAACGCATCAAGACCAACTCCATTTGGAGCAACTACGCCAAGACCCGTTATAACAACTCGATTTTTCATTTTAATTATATTTTCAACCTATCATACCTGCAATTACTCCACTGCAAACTATTTCCCCTTTATCATTTTGCATACTGACTTTACATTTTAATTTTCCAAATCTAAAATAGATTTTTTCTGAAATCACGATTACTTTCTCATTTGGAAAAACAGGTTTTAAAAATTCAATACTAACTGATGTTAAAGCGATTATTGATGTTTCACTAACTTCTTCATTTAACAAAAAAATACCCAAACAAACTACACCAATCTGAGCCATAACCTCTGTTAAAATCACACCTGGTGTAACTGGATTATCTTTAAAATGACCTTTGTAAAAATCCAGATTTTCATCAAAAGTAAACTCCCCCACTACTCCGTCTTCATCTACCCTGATGATTTTGTCCACAAACAAAAAAGGCTTAGAATAAGGCAATTTTGATATTATATCCATCTTCCTAATTTATTTTTAGAAAACAAAACTTTTATATTTTTTATCTAAAACTGCAGCAACACTCTTTGAGCCGAAAATCCAGGCCCAAAACTCAACATTAAGCCCTTAGAGCCTTTTTCAGGATTTTTATCCATAAATCGCTCTAAAACATACAAAACAGTTGCGCTAGACATATTTCCATACAGCTTTAAAACTTCTTTGGTATCATCAATATTTTTTCCATAGCCAGAAAAAAGCTCTTCAACAATTTGTATGATTTTTTTTCCTCCTGGATGAAAAATCAAGTGATCAATGTCTGCTATTTTTAAATCATTTTTTCGCAAAAAAGGATGCACAATAGCATCAAAATGAGAAGCAATTGTTTCTGGAACTTCAATATCCAGAATCATCTGCAATCCAGAATTAGTGAGCTTAAATCCCATCATATCTATTTTATCATAAAAATGATACATCTCTTCGTCTAAAATTTCAGCCCCATCTTCCTCTTCAGCCGAAGAAAGCAAAACACAGGCTGCTCCATCACCAAAAATAGCTGCGCTTACAATATTCGCCATTGAAAAATCATTCAGCTGAAACGTAGCCGTCGGACTTTCTATAGCAATAACAGCTGCTTTTTTACCAGGATTCGCCTTGAGAAAATTCTTTGCGTAAATAATACCCGAAATTCCTGCTGCGCACCCCATTTCAGTAACCGGCAACCGCACAATATCCTGTCTCAATTTCAAACTATTAATTAAATAAGCATCTAAAGACGGAATCATAATACCTGTACAGCTTACTGTAATAATAAAATCCAGTTCTTCAGGTTGCCATTGGGCCTTTTTCAACGCTTTATCCAAGACTTTTTCTCCTAAAGCAATTACTTCCCTGATATAAATATCGTTTTTCTGCTCAAATGAAGTGTTTTCAAAAACCGAAATCGGATCCATTATAGAATACCGCTTATCCACTTCTGCTCCCTCAAATATTTTTTTTACTTTTCGAATAAAACGTTCTTCCTGACCTTCTAACCAAATATCTAAAAAAGGAAGAATCTCCTCAGTAGTTCTTGAAAATTTTGGCAATTGCTTCGCAACACATTTTATTTTTACATTCATTTATTTTCTTTTGGGGTCAAATTTTAAATTAAAAAAGCAACATTCTATTATTTTTCAACAATCCATTGGTAACGAAAAGCCCACCTCCAATGAATGCTATATTTTTCAAACTTTAAATTTTCCGAAAATGCAATCAACTCTCGTTTTTTAAAACCTCTTAAAATAGAAGTTAAACCATCTTTCCGAGACATTTCATTTAAACGAAACACAAAGCAAATTACTTGAAATAAATGATACGCAATAGGACTTCGATGTAAATCATTGATAACGAAACCAAGTTTTGAATTTGCATTAAAAAAAGTAAGCAACTTAATAATTTCATTATTTTTAAAATGATGCAACGTTAATGTACACAATACTATATCATATTTTATATCACTGAAAGATTTATCAAAAACATCCTGGCATCTATACGTGATATTCGAATATTTTCTAGACAAATCAATCGCATAATTTACCGTAAAATCATTAGCATCAATTCCAATCAATTCCAAATTTAAATTATTTTCAAAACCAAAATCAGCCAATTTTCGCAGCATATCTCCATTACCGCAACCAACATCTACTATTTTAATCAGATTTGAATTAGGAACTTTTTTAAGCAGCTTCTCCACGCCTTTTAAAGTCAATTTATTTCCACCCAAAAACTGATTTATTTGCGCAATCTTATCCAGCGATGCTTTCAAAACATCACCTTTTAAATCAAAATCATCCATTATCTCTGGATCATCAGTTCTATGTCTGGTTTTTATAAACATCTAATAGCTTTTATTAATCAGTATTTCAATCTAAAAAAATCATATTTTATTAATCAATAATATCTATTAACCGACCGTGAGTGCGCTTTATTATAATTGGCAATAACTTTGGGAATTTAATCATTATTTTCATCAAAAAAACACTAATCTTTTGTTTTTGTAATATAAATGCTAAAAAACGTCCCATTCTTAACCTTTTTTTAAAATTAAAATTCCATTCCTGTAAGTATCTCTTTTCCAATTGCTCTCTGGATTTTATTTCATTGTTATGAAATTTAGCTATCAATTCAGAAACAATTTTCGCGCTATGAATCGCCATAGCCATGCCGTTTCCGCATAAAGGATGAATTAATCCCGCAGTATCTCCAATCATCAATATATGATTCTCTATCAAGTTTTTCTTATCAAATGATATTTGGCTAATCGTTAATGGAACTTCAAAAAGCATTTTGCTCGCATCAAAAATCAATTTCAAATGGGGATTATTAATAACAACTTGATTTTGAAAATCTTCTATGTTTTTATATTTTTTAAAAGAAGCGTAACTAGCCAAATAACAAATATTCAAGGTATTGTTTTCTACTTTTGAAACACCGCAATACCCTCCATCAAAATTATGCAGTCCAACTAAATCATCTGGAAATTCACCCGAATAGTGAGCTTTAACGGCTAGCCAATGCGATTTCCTGCTAACGAATTCACGTTTTAATTTTTGATCAATAACAGACCGTTTCCCGAAAGCACCAATCACGATTCCTGATTCAATGATTCTTCCATTAGAAGTAGAAATTGTAAAAACATCATTCTCATAAACAATATCTTCTACATTATCCTGTATGATTTCACAGCCATTTTGAATTGCTTTTTTATAAAGAAAAGCATCCAAGGCATAACGGCTGACTCCAAATCCGCCAAGTGGCAAATCACAATAAATCCTTTTGCCGTCAGCAGTTGAGAAATCGAGTTTTGAAATTTGAGCAGGATTTAATTCGAATATATCTACAGAAAGCCAATCTAAATAAGGCACAATTTCGTTGGAAATATACTCTCCGCAGACTTTATGTTTTGGATATTCGTTTTTTTCAATTAAAACAACTTTTAGTCCAATTTTAGACAAATGTATTGCAGCCGTAAGTCCCGCCAATCCACCTCCCACGATCGCAATTCTTTTGGAAACATTCATATAAAAACCAGTTTATAAAGCCAGGAATTAAAACTAAGGTGAAAATACGCAAATGTTATCAGAAAAACGAATTCCCCATTTCTTTTATTCGAAATTAATAACTAAAAAATTAAAATTTTGGAACTTGTTTTTTGAATTTTCAAGTCCTATATTTGCTTTCGAATAAAGAAAATCATGGAACAATTTGTAGTATCGGCCCGTAAATATCGTCCGCAGACATTTAAAGATGTTGTGGGGCAAAAGGCGATTACCAATACTTTACTTAATGCCATAGAAAGCAATCACTTAGCTTCGGCGCTTTTATTCACGGGGCCTCGCGGTGTTGGAAAAACAACATGCGCCCGTATTTTGGCTCGAAAAATAAATCAGCCAGGCTATGATGATCCCAATGAAGATTTTGCTTTTAATGTATTCGAACTCGATGCAGCTTCGAACAATTCAGTTGATGATATCCGGAATTTAATTGATCAAGTTCGTATTCCTCCACAGACCGGACAATACAAAGTATATATCATTGACGAGGTACACATGCTGTCTTCTGCGGCTTTTAATGCTTTTTTGAAAACATTGGAAGAACCGCCAAAACACGCCATTTTTATATTGGCAACTACCGAAAAACATAAAATTATTCCAACGATATTATCGCGTTGCCAAATATTTGATTTCAAAAGAATTACCGTAAAAGACGCAAAAGAACATCTTGCTGATGTAGCTACTAGCCAAGGCGTTGCTTTTGAAGACGATGCGCTTCACATTATTGCTCAAAAAGCTGATGGCGCCATGCGTGATGCTCTGTCAATTTTTGACAGAGTGGTTTCTTTTTGCGGAAACAACCTAACCCGTCAAGCGGTTACCGAAAATTTAAATGTTTTAGATTACGAAACTTATATAAATGTTACTGATTTAATTCTGGAAAATAAAATACCAGACTTATTAATAGCATTCAATGATATTCTGGCAAAAGGCTTTGACAGCCATCATTTTGTTTCTGGATTAGCCAGTCATTTCAGAGATTTATTGGTAAGCAAAACGCCGTCAACCCTTGTTTTATTGGAAGTTGGCGAGCAAGCTCAAAAATTGTACGGAATTCAAGCTCAAAAATGCAGTCAGGAATTTTTATTAAAAGGAATCGAGATTGCAAATGATTGCGATTTAAAATACAAGGCCAGTCAAAACCAACGACTGCTTGTCGAACTTTGCTTAATGCAGCTTGCCTCTATCACTTATGATGGAGAAAAAAAAAAGTTGAGCAATTTATAATTCCTCCCACTTATTTTAGAAAAACGGATTATTCTATTGTTGAAGTTTCAAAAAAAGAAAGCAATTCAGTCAATGAAACCAGCAACAAAAATGATAACAATCAAAATACAGCAAAGGCTGAAATTGATAAACCTGTTGCAGTTGTTGAAGAAAAACCACAAATTGCAAGCCCTGCAGTTTCAGTTCCTCCAAGTAACGAAGCAAAGTTTTCGGCTTTATCGCTTTCCAGCATTCGGGCAAAAAAAGCTTTAGAAGAAAACTTAAAAGGATTTGTAAAAGAAAACAGCACTATACTCCCTACTGAATTATTTACAGAAACAGAAATGCTTTTGCAATGGACAAAATATGCTGAACGACTTGGCAGTAAAGGGTATAAAATAATGGAATCCTTATTATTAATTAACGATCCGAAACTAAACGGCACCAAAATTACTTTTGAATTGCCTAACGAAGGCTCAAAGTTAGATTTTGAAAAAGAAATGATAGGCCTTTTGGGGCATTTGCGGGGACATTTGCACAATCACGACATAACTATCGAAGTAAATGTAAACGAAAGCATAGATATCAGAAGAAGTTTTACCGATCAAGACCGCTACAATCGCCTTCTTGAAATAAATCCAAATATTGAATTATTGAGAACCACTTTTGGTTTGGATTTAGATGCCTAAAAAAATATATGTATTTTTCACACAAATGAAAATTTAATACCATAAAATGTTATTTTTGTAGCAAGCTGTAACGAACTATAACGTTATATTAGACTTTTCTAACTATTAAAAAAAACTAAAAAAATGGAAAACAAATTAGCTAATCCTGCGCCTTTAGGCCTTTTGGGTTTCGGAATGACAACAATTTTACTGAACATTCACAACTTGGGATTTTTCCCAGTGAGTGCCGTAATTATCTCAATGGGGATTTTTTATGGCGGTTTAGCCCAAATAATCGCAGGAATACTATCTTTCAAAAACGGAAAAACATTTGCAGGAACTGCTTTTACATCATATGGCTTCTTTTGGCTTACTTTGGTCGGCGTTTGGCTTTTTCCAAACACTGGATTTGAAATGGCAGGAACAACTCCAGCGCCATTTTACGGATGCTATTTAACTCTTTGGGGGATTTTTACCGCTTTTATGTGGTGGGGAACTTGGGGAGGCAGTAAAGTACAGCAATTTGTATTTTTGTCCTTAACTATTTTGTTTTTTGTTATAGCCGCAGCAAAATTTACAGGCATCGAATCTTTAACCCAAATTGCAGGAGCAATTGGAGTGATTTGTGGAAGCAGTGCCTTTTATTTAGCAATAGCCGAACTTTTAGAAGAAGTAAAAAACGAAAGAGTGCTACCGTATTAATAAGTACACTATTATTTATCATAAAGGCTCAAAACTAAAATTAGTTTTGAGCCTTTTTATTTTATTCGTGAATGTGATTAACCTAATAAACAGATGCATTTTAATTTGGGCGCTCGCAAAAAACTGTATATAACCAATTTTCGTTTTTAATTAAAATTTATCAATATCCAAACTCCAATCCGATTCATTGCTATACCATAATTGCCCTTGCGAAACCTGTAAAGGACAATCAAAATTATTGGTATATAATGCTCCTGTTCCCAATCCCTGCGGCATCGGATTGTTAAGTGTAAATGTCCATTGTGCGATTGCATTCAGTCCAATATTACTTTCTAAAGCAGAGGTGATCCACCACCCAATATTATGCTTTTCAGCCAAGGAAATCCACTCCTGAGTTCCACGAAATCCACCAACAAAACTAGGCTTCAAAATGATGTATTGTGGCTTGATTTTAAGCAATAATTTTTCTTTTTCAGTAACAGTAAACACGCCTATCAACTCTTCATCCAAAGCAATAGGAAAAGGAGTCGTCTTACACAACTCTGCCATACTGTCAGTGTTGTTTTTTTGAATAGGTTGCTCAATGCTATGAAGTTTAAATTCAGATAATTGAATTAATTTATATAAAGCTTCATTCGAATCAAAAGCACCGTTTGCATCGACTCTTATTTCTACTTGTTCCGGAGTAAAATTTTGCCTGATAAAACGCAATAACTGCAGTTCTTTATCAAAATCTATGGCTCCAATTTTGAGTTTTATACATCGGAATCCATCGGCTAATTTCTCCTCGATTTGCTGCTTCATAAAAGCCTCTTCGCCCATCCAAACCAACCCATTTATTGCAATCGATTTTTCGCCATTCGTAAAGCTAGATGGAAAGAGTAAAAAAGGAGTTTCGCTAGCCAAAGACAGGAACGCCATTTCGATTCCAAACTGTATCGAAGGAAACTCTAATAATGCATCCCAAAGCTGGTCCTTCCCAAGATGAATATTGGTACAGGTCCATTTTAATTTTTCCTCATAATCGGATCGGTCATCAATACTCAATCCTCTCAAAATGCCACACTCGCCTATTCCTTTTTTACTGTCTTGTTCCAGAATAATAAACCAGGTTTCTTTTTCGGTCATCACACCACGGGAAGTTCCGGATGGGCGCTTGAAGTTTAGGATGTATTTGTGGTAGGATGCTAGCATAATTTAGATTTCTGTTACGGCTATTAATGAAGTTTAGGATAATACCCAACTTATAAATTCTTTTCCAAAATCAGATGTTTTATATGTTGACCTTAAAGAAGAAGTAACTGAACTTGACGTTGAAGAATTATTTGTAGAATAAGTATAATTAAGATAAAAGAAATCTTTTTTATTTTCTAATAAAATAAGATTTTTTTCGCTTAACAATTTCCATATCAAATCAATATCAAATTTAAAAATAATCTCATCTGGAATATTTGTATTCCTATTCTTTTCTAAATGATTCTTATATTTTGACCATATGACTTTTTCACCTTCAATTGTATCAACTATAATTTGATGGGAAGAATTTTTTAATTCTGTTAAATACTCAATCTCATCAATAGTAATTGTTTCAAGCGTTGCAATTAGTAATTCACTGCTAATTTTTGATTTAGGATGAATTAAACTATTAACTAATATACTAGCATAACACTCAATTTTCTTTTGATGACGCGTTTTGATAACTGAATTCATAGACTGAACCATTAAATCATAAAACTCTTCTGACTCACTTATTTTGTCTAGTATTTCTTCGTTCTCAATTTCTCCAATTCTCTTATCCAAATCTGTCAAGAAAGCTTTTAATCTTTCTTCTCTCCATTTAGATCCCTTTATAGATAGAAGAATATCTAATGAACCACCAATATTTGGAACTAAATTCACCAATGCCCTAAGAACATTACTTTCTTCATACTTTTCTAATAATCCTTTTTCCATATCTATATTGTTTTTAATACTATATAACTAATAAGTGAAAATCTGATTTAAAATTATTATAAATAACAACAATAAATCAGCCCAATCTGAAAAACTGTTCATTGTAAACTGGAATACTGTAAACTGACTTACTCTTTCATCAACTTCAAAACTCTCTCAAAATCCTCGTTCTGAATCCCAGCCTTTTGAAAAGCTTTGAAATCCTGTTCGGCTTTTTGACCCCAGCTTAAACTGTCGGTTACGTTTTGATTTTGATACTTCTTGTAGATTTTTTTGGCTTCTTTGTAATTATCGTTCAGTAAATACGCGTGAGCTAAATTTAATTGTATCAATAACTCCGTAGCATCGAGTTTTTCTCCGTCCTGCAGGTACTTTAAGCCTTTTCCATATTGCTTGGTTAAAAGATAACAGCTCCCGATAGCGTTATAATCTAGAACTGTAGCTTTGCCATTATTGATTATTACGGCCAATTTCTCAATTGCAGTACCATATTTGCCGTTTTTTATCAAAAGCGACGCTTCTTTACGCAAATCAGCAGAAATGGCTGGAGATGCATTTGTTTCACTTAAACAAATGTCGCCGGCATCTTTAAAAACTTTGGAGCGTTCCATTGGCAACAGCTTTTGAAATTCCTGAAATTTGTATTTAGCTTGAATTCTATCCGATACGCAAACACAAAAATTATCTGAATTACTCATTTTTTGAGCAAGATTAGACGTTTTGCATTGGTCAATAATGGATCTTCTGTTATCTATACTCCATCCTCGGCTTAATTTTTTATCCACCCAAGGCACGACTTCCAATATAATTTTTTGGTTCATTATCCAGTTTTTGCTTTCAAAACCAAACCATAAAGCGCTTGAATTTCCATTCAAACAGCTCGATTTATCAACCGAAAGTCGTTTTGCATCCTTGCTGACAGGCTCATCTTGAATCAGGCAGGATTCTAGAGTTTTACCTGAATCTTTATATTGTTCCGCTAAATCTTCTTTGGAAAAAATGGCATACGTGCATTTATCGTCCCCTGATATTTTTGACAAAACAAAAACAGCACCTGCAGAACCCTGACTAATTCCTGTAGGATCGGGAATTGATTTTAAAACAGAAACCAAACTGCTTGCCAATTGCTGATTTTCGTCCAAAAGAGTAATTCTATAAACGATTTCGGTGGTTCCAAGAGGCAAATCTTCAATTTTGATGACAATGCGGTCTCTAGCAGAAACCTTTATCTCTTTGGTGGTAGATCTCTCTTTGTCCCAATAGCCGTCTTGCTGCGAAAAAGTGTTGATGGTAAATTGAAGGGCAATAAATAATAGAAAATATTTTTTTTTCATTATGAAAATAATAAAAGATTTTTGAATGATGAATAAGGATTTTTGATTTAAGATATTAGCAACGTTGTGTATACTCTGAGCTTTAAAATTTTATTAAAAAGGTAAAATAAATTGTGAGTTCATTTCAAATCTTAAATCAAAAATCGTTAATCTACAATCTTAAATCAATTAAAAAATAAACGATCTTGAAATTTGGAATGCCCTAGCCCTGATAGAAGCGGTATCCTTTATTAAAGTAATTTTTCTTCGCTTTGATAAAGATACAAGCGGATAGCAGGAAATAGCTCCTAATTATAATTCGATAAAACTTCCTATTTCAAGCAACATCAAATCTTTTCCTTTGTCGAAGAATTTCTTGATAGCTTCCTCGTGATTAATCTCGATGTACCCAAAAGTATCGTAATGACAACCTAGAATCTTATCACAATCCACAAAATCAGATGCAATAATCGCATCGTCAACGTCCATTGTGAAATTATCGCCGATAGGTAAAATTGCCAAATCAAGCTTGGTTCGCATCGGAATGAGTTTCATATCCATCGTTAGAGCTGTATCGCCCGCAATGTATATATTTTTATGCTCGCCTTCAATTACAAAACCTCCTGGATTCCCGCCATTGCTGCCATCAGGAAAAGAACTGGAATGAACGGCGTTTACATATTTTAATTTTCCGAAATCGAAATTCCAGCTTCCTCCGTGGTTCACAGGATGCGATTGAAAACCTTTCGTGCCATAATGAGTGGCGATCTCATAATTGGAAATAATTACGGCATTGGTTCGTTTGGCAATGGCTTCCACATCAAGAATATGATCTCCGTGAGCGTGTGTCAACAGTATAAAATCGGCTTTTAGTGTATTGATATCAATATGTGACGCATCCGGATTGGCCGAAATATAAGGATCCACCAGTATGTGTTTGCCACTTACTTCTATACCCAAAGAGCTGTGACCGTAGAATGTTATTTTCATTTTATTTTAAATTTAAAATTTAAAAAAGCATTGCTAATTATTGATACTAACTTTTAAAATTACCTTATCTTCCTCCCAAGAAAACATTTACAATGATATCTGAAATCAATGAAATCATACAAATTGACAACAATATAGAAAGCAAAAAAGTACTCAATGCCACTTTTTTCAATTCTGGATCAAGTAATTTTGGATCTTGATTTTTAGAAACTGTTATTAAATGCTTCGTTAGCGGAATATATGCCAATAAAAATAAATATTGATCGAAATGAAAACCGCTTAATATTGCAAAAACTAAAACAGAAATCATTGCTGTTACAATTAGGAAATAATGGTATTTTTTGGCCGCTTCAGCACCCATTTTCACCACGACAGTATTCTTTCCTGATTTAGCATCCGAAGCTTGATCACGCATATTGTTCAGATTCAGAACGCCAACACTCAATAATCCAATTGCGATAGCGGGCAAAATAAGCACCAAATCCAATTGTTTGGAGTATAAAAAATTCACTCCTAAAGTACTCACCAAACCGAAGAAAACAAAAACAAAAATATCACCATAACCGCGATACCCATAGGCGGAACTCCCAACAGTATAGCGAATTGCAGAAGCAATAGCCAAAATCCCTAACACTAAATAAAATAAAGAATAAACAAGATTACTTTCTCCAAAAGCAACATAAATCAAAAATATTGCCGAAAACAATGTAAGCACTGATGTAATCACCAAAGCTTTTTTCATTGCTTGTGGAGTTATCACACCGCTTTGAATAGCACGTTTTGGACCTACTCTATCTTCATTATCGGTTCCTTTGATACCATCCCCATAATCATTGGCAAAATTTGAAAGCACCTGCAATCCTAAAGTCGTTAATAATGCAAAAGCAAATATTTCCCAATTGAAAACCTCAGATGGCGTGAGTACATTATCCGTTGGATTTGCCTGTGCATACATACTGCCGACAATAATTCCAGAAACTGACAATGGTAATGTTCTTAATCTTGCTGCTTCAATCCAGTGTTTCATTTTTCTTGTTTAATTGTTTAAGGATTTAAAAATGTTTAAACATTTTATCTATTCCATCTTAAATTCTCTAATCTCTATTTTCTACATCCAATTGCTATCAGAAGTTTCCATTTCGTACAACCAAAGATTGACGTATTGTTTTATAGCTGTAAAATTACCTAATTGAAAACTAATATTACCTCCAGCAGTATGCAAAGTTAAGGAACCAACATTGATATTTTTGTGCCAAAAAAGCTGCGAAGTCGTAATGGCCTGAATTTTACTAGGTATGATAATTTTATTGGTAATATCCCAAGCACCATTTTGCAAAATTATGAAGTCATTGTTTATATACAGTCGATTATTTTTGAAAATAAAAAACTGAATTACTCCGATGAAAAATACAAAAAACAACACCAAATAATTGATCAAAGGCAATTGTTCTATTATCAAATCTCTGATAAAACAAAAGCCTAGCAATGGCAATACTATCGTTAGAAAAACAGAAAACCCTAACTTTCTAAAATTAGGCTTTAGCATTACTCCTTTTTCAGGAATCTTTTGAAATAGCAGTTTTAAAATTGCCTCTTTCTCAAAGTCATTGCAACCTGGAATTTCTATAGCTAATTTATTATCTTCTTTTTCTCCTCCTGTAGCTTGTATTATTTTAAGCCCCAAAACATTCATTTTTTTCTGAAAAAAGTTTTGAGTAACGCTTGTAATTTGAACTTTTTCGGATTTTAAAATAGTGCTTTTAGTGTTCAAAAGCCCGTAAGAAAGCAGTAAAGAACTATTTTGTCTAGCAATTTTATAATCAAAATACTTAAAAATCGTTTTAACTAAATTTACAATGATTACAACTGAAAAGAAAACAATAAATAGTAACAAAGAAGCTGTTACTATATGGCTTTTATCTACATAATCTTCAATTTTTTTATCGTGTAAAACATCTCTTCCCGTAAGTTGTTTGATCTGATCAAAAAGTGTAATAAAAAAAGCCAGTATTATGAAAAAGCTTTTTATATAATTTGAAGTAATTCCAATTTTCAATAAGCTCAAAAAACTGATCTTTATAAAAGGAACTTCTGCATCAGCGTTAGTGCTTATTTCATTTAAAATATCGGTTGTGGAATCATTTTTAAGGTCTTCAATTAATACTTTGCTTTCATTTTCCAATAAACGCAATTTCAGATTCAATGCCAAGTCATGCGAAATTGCTTTGATATTCGCTTCTTTTTTATTGGAACCTGCTGTATCAACAGCCAATTCATAAACACCAACCAATCTTTGAATCAATGATTGATTGATGTTAACTTGTTGAATTTTATTAAGCTGTATGGCTGTTTTTGTTTTATTAAAAACACCTTCAGTTATAATAAACTCGTCATTTTCTTCGTCGATATAAAAAGTGAAATTCAAATATTTCAGATAAGAAATAATTCCGACCACAGCAAAAACAGCAATTATTCCTGCCAATAAATATACTTTATTGATTTCATCAAATTTAAAAATCCAAATCACCAAAATAGGCCATAATGCTTTGGCATATCCTTGAAGAGAATACAAAAACATAACAAGAATCCCAATAATAGATTGTCGCTGAGGCTGATTAAAATCGGCTCTCATTATAACTGTTTTTGAATTTTTCCCATCAAAAGCTGTTTTATATTTTCGGCTTGTTCTTTAGCTATTCCTGGAATTTGAATATCACTGGAACTGCCTCCAGCAGTAAAAATTTCAATTTTGGCCAAACCAAAAAACCGAGATAGTAATCCTTCATGTAAAGCAACATGCTGCACTCTATTATAAGGAATTACAAGTGTATTTGTAGCGATTATTCCGTGTCTGAACAAAACATCATGAGTACGAAATGCAAACCCTTTTTTTCTAAAGCTTATTCTCGACAAGAGCAATACCAGCAACAACAAGACTACATAAACAATACTTAGTTCAGTAACAAATGGAGACAGCTCTTCATTAAAATATAAAGCAAAACCTAGTCCTATTCCTATCAATAAAAAAAATATAGTCAGCCCTATTAAAATTACTTTCCAATAATTAGGATGCAGTACAGAAAATTGTACTTCTTCAAATTTCGGAAGCAGTGTAGTATCGATAGTTTCGTTTGTAAATTCTTCCATTTATAAATTTTGTTTCCAATTATAAGCCATAAAACCTTAAACTTTTAAACAATTTAAATTCTTAAAGCTTCAAACTTTTTTATGGCAACCATTTTTTTTCAAAATTCGGTTTTCGTTTCTCAAGAAAAGCATTTCGCCCTTCTTTAGCTTCCTCGGTCATATAAGCCAGTCTTGTTGCTTCCCCAGCAAATACTTGCTGTCCCACCATACCATCATCGGTAAGATTCATCGCAAATTTAAGCATTTTGATTGCCATAGGAGATTTGCCCAAAACTTCCTGAGCCCATTGATATGCAGTATCTTCTAACTCAGCATGAGGAATAACTGCATTGACCATACCCATTTCAAAAGCTTCTTGAGCAGAATAATTACGGCCTAAAAAGAAAATTTCACGAGCTTTTTTCTGTCCTACCATTTTGGCAAGATATGCAGATCCGTAACCACCGTCAAAACTAGTTACATCAGCATCCGTTTGTTTAAAAATAGCATGTTCTTTACTCGCCAAAGTCATATCACAGACTACATGCAAACTATGTCCGCCTCCAACAGCCCAACCCGGAACTACTGCAATAACTACTTTTGGCATAAAACGAATCAAACGCTGCACTTCAAGAATATTCAAACGATGTTGTCCATCATCTCCCACATAACCCTGATGTCCACGAGCATTTTGATCGCCTCCACTACAAAAAGAATATACTCCATCCTTTGATGAAGGTCCTTCTGCAGACAATAAAACTACTCCAATAGAAGTATCCTCCTGAGCATCATAAAAAGCCTGGTAT
Organism: uncultured Flavobacterium sp.; assembly: GCA_963511725.1. Lineage (GTDB taxonomy): Bacteria > Bacteroidota > Bacteroidia > Flavobacteriales > Flavobacteriaceae > Flavobacterium. The sequence continues at coordinate 514 of CAUPKA010000036.1, read as the reverse complement.
AATTCAGAAGTGGTTTTAGGTCTAAAAGCGTTGCGTACATCGGGTCTATTAAATGCTATTCTGGCTACACCATTGCATTTTTTATAGGTTATATCTTCAAATTCTTTCGCAGTTATCCAATCCATTCTATGTATATTTAAATTATTTTAGTGTAAAAATAAGGCATTTTTTTTACATTTCTAAAGCAAAAACACTTTTACTCATTTGCAATTAACCTATTTTTTTATGTTTATAAATCATTACCCTAAGAAAGATTTTTGCTACAAAACAATTTAAGCGAGACTCCATCCCAATAAAAAGGCTTATTCACTTTGTGCGTATTCGCCCTTTTATTGGGATGCTATCGGGCTATACGTACTACTTCGGTAGCCTATACCATCCCTCTCGCAATCAAGCATCCATAACAGCATTTTGGTAAGTGTTTGATACTGTTTAAACAAAAAAAACAGCCCCCAAAGAGCTGTTTTTCCAAAATTCAAAGGTATCCTAAACCCAACCCGATTAATTAGCTTCC
>CAUPKA010000035.1:0-47510 GCA_963511725.1 uncultured Flavobacterium sp. | reverse complement strand
TGCGGCTTTAAAAGCCCACGATTTAGAATTGGTAATTGGACTGGAAACTCACGTTCGATTGAATACCAAAACCAAGTTGTTTTGTTCTTGTCCAAATCAAGAAATAGAAACACCTAACGAAAATATATGTTCGGTTTGTACTGGGCAAATGGGCGTTTTGCCTGCCTTAAACAAAGAAGCAATTACAAAAGCGATTTATTTTGGAAAAGCAGTGGATTCATCTTTCAGTAACGAAGTAATTTCTTGGGATAGAAAGCATTACGAATATCCGGATAACCCGAAAAATATACAAATAACGCAATATCACAATCCAATAATTCCTGACGGACACGTATCTTGTTATAGAAATGACGGTTCTCAATTTACTGTAAATTTAACGCAGGTTCATATTGAAGAGGATGCCGCGAAATTGATGCACGAAAAGAAAATTTCGTTAGTCGATTTTAATAAAGCAGGTGTGCCCTTGATTGAAATTGTTACGGAGCCTTGTATTCGTAATATTGAAGACGCTTCAACTTACGCACAATACATTCAGCGTATTGTTCAAAACTTAGGAATCTCTGAAGCGAATCTTGAAAAAGGAGAATTCAAATCGGATGTTTCTGTGTCTTTGCGTAAAAAACATAGTTACGAATTGAATCCAAGAACTGAAATCAAAAACTTGAACTCGTTTAAGTTTATGGTGGAAGCTTTAAAAGAGGAAGTCGAGAAGCAATTCAATTATTTTATTGAAAATAAAGAGTTCAGACCTGATCAAACGACTGTGTTATGGGATGCTGATTTAAAGCAGACCAAAGTAATGCGTAAAAAAGAATTTGAAGCGGATTATCGTTTTATTTCTGAGCCGGATTTACCTTTTGTAAATATTAAAGCTGAGATTGAAGCCATAAAAGTGGACACGAGCGCCTTACCTTATGCGGTTGAATCTATTTTAATTAGCGGTGGAGTTTTGCCACAAGATGCTAAATTTTTTACAGCAGATAAGTTGCGTTCGCAGACATTTGTAGAAATAAATAACGAAATCAAAGATCCTTCGTTTGTTGCTAAAACTTTGGCAAACAACATTAAGGCCGAAGACTACGCTGAAATTCATAGTATTGCTCATTTAACGGAAATTTTTAAATTATTTAAATCTGAAAAAATCACGGCGGTTTTAGTTCAAAATGCAATTACTGCTTATTTGAAAGACCGAACTTTTGATTACAACAAGTATTTTGATGACAATACTATTTCTGAAGATACAATTCAGGAAGTTATTGCTAAAGTGCTTTCAGAAAATGAGGCAGTTGCCAATGATATTAAAGCAGGAGACCAAGGAAAAGCAGGTATTTTAGTTGGTAAAGTTTTAGGTGTTATTGGAAAAGGCGCTAATGGTAAAGTAATTCGTCAAATTATTTTAGATAAATTAGGAGCTGATGCTGTTTTAGAAAGTAAAGAAGCATCTGAAAAAGTTTCCAAAGAGATAATTGCAGAAAATAAAGAAAGTCAAGAAGAATCGCTTCCTGAAATTCCGATTATTATAAAAGATACTTATAGAACACATAAAATTTCGCAATTATCAGAAGAAAGCATTAGTGAAGAAGTGATGTTGTCTGGTTGGGTTGCGAGTGTTCGTGACCACGGTGAATTGATGTTTATCGATTTGCGTGATTCCAGTTATGAAATTTTTCAAATCCGTATCAGCAGAGAGTCTTTTCCTAATATCGATGAGTTAGTGAAATTAAAACCGGAATCGGTAATTTCTGTAACCGGTAAAGTGGTTGGGCGTAATGAAGATGATTATAATGCAGGATTGCGTACAGGTAAAATTGAATTGGAAACTTCGGTTTTAGAAATTTTAAATTTATCTAAAACATTGCCTTTTGAAATTAAAAGAGCTGCTAAAACGAACGAAGCAATTCGTTTTCAATACAAGTTTTTGGATCACAGAAACGAAGAAGTTCGAAGAGCCATCGTAAACCGTCATAAAGTAATTAAATTATTGCGTGACATTTTAGACGAAGAAGAATTTTTAGAAATTGAAACGCCAATTTTAAGTGCAGGAACCGATGAAGGAGCACGGGAATTTATTGTTCCTACACGTAAAGGATCCGGTTTGTTTTATACATTGCCACAAGCGCCACAACAGTTTAAACAAATGTTGATGGTAAGTGGTTATGAGAAATATTTCCAAATTGCGCGTTGTTTTAGAGATGAGGATTCTCGTGGGGATCGTCAGCCGGAATTTACGCAATTGGATATGGAAATGGCCTACGCAAGTATGCAGCAGATTATAGATTTAAACACCAAAATGTTTAATGAAGTAGTTAAAAAAATCTACGGCAATAAGTGGATTTTGCGTCCGTTTGAAGTTGTTACCTATAAAGATGCGATGGATTTTTATGGTTGTGACCGACCAGATTTGCGTTACGGATTGAAAATGCAGGACATTACCAATATTGTAAAAGATACCACTTTCCAAGTATTTAGCAAACCTATTGAAGATGGCGGAATTGTAAAATGCATCAAGGTTTCGGCCAAAGAGCAAGGAAACAAACGTATGTCTAAAGGTCAAATAGAAAACCTTACGGCTATTGCTCAACAGCACGGCTTAGGCGGATTGGCTTATATTATTGTAAATGAAGAGGAACTGCAATCACCGATTATTAAGTTTTTAGGCGAAGATATTGCGGCAGGAATTATAAAAGCTACCGATGCACAAGTGGGGGATATTGTTTTCTTTTCAGCGGCAGATTACGCCACTGCGAACAAAGCTTTGGATGCCGTTCGTCAGGAAATGGGTAGAATGCTTCATTTGATTAATCCAAAGGAATTATGTCCGGCTTGGGTGGTTGATTTTCCAATGTTCGAAAGAACCGATGAAGGAAGATGGACGTTTACACACAATCCGTTCTCGATGCCTGCGATTTATGATTTAGAAAAGCACATGAAAGGCGATGATGCTGAAATTGGAACTATTATCGCACAGCAATATGATATAATCTTAAACGGTTATGAAATTGGAGGAGGATCTGTTCGTGCGCATAAATCAGAAATCTTGGAAGCAACTTATAGAAATATGGGTTACAATAAAGAAGAAATGATGAAGAGCGTTGGAACGATGCATAAAGCTTTCCAATACGGAGCACCGCCACACGGAGGAATTGCTTGGGGAATTGACCGTTTGATGATGATTTTAGAGAAAAAAGCATCCATTAGAGAAGTTATGGCTTTCCCTAAAACAGGTTCAAGTGAAGATTTATTATTTGGCGCACCATCGCTTTTATCAGACAAAAAGGTTGAAGAAATGAATGTACGAATCATTAAGAATTAGATTTTATTCAATTTCAATTAAAAATAATTGAGGTTATTTAATTTTTCAAATTTCCAAAACGGCATTTTAAATGTTTGTTTTGGAAATTTGTGTTTTATAGTAGTTTTATTAATTGTAATGTGATTACTTATTCTGAACGATGACGGCTAATTGCTTCCAAGTACTCCTAATTTTGGCTTTTTAGCCCCGACAGAAGGGATAAACCTTGTGAGCTGGTGTTCGGCTCGCAAGTTTAGGAATGATGGCGGGAACTATGTTGGCTAAAAATGCCTAATCTTTCGCTCTGAATTCTTTTGATTGCAATTTGCAGTGTACTTGTTGTCGCTTTTCTTGCTTTTTTTATTGTTGTTGGTATTGCTTTTTGCTATTGAAATTGCCATTACTCTTATCTTTTTTTATTGTTATTGCTATTGATTTTTGCCATTGAAATTGCTATTGCCAATGATAATTAAAATGAATTTTAATTATATCATTAAAACTGATTTATATCATTGAAATTGACATCTTTTGTTAATAACTTAGCCTCTTATAATTGGAATAAAACACTTATATAGATTACATTTTTATATATTTGCGTGTTAGACGAAAAACACATTTTTTTTAGATTAAATTATATGAGCGAAGAAATCAAGAAGGACAATTATTCAGCAGACAGTATCCAAGCTTTAGAAGGAATGGAGCACGTAAGAATGCGTCCATCGATGTACATTGGTGATGTAGGTGTAAGAGGGTTACATCATTTAGTTTATGAAGTTGTAGATAACTCTATCGATGAGGCAATGGGAGGCCATTGTGATACGATACGAGTTGACATCAATGAAGATGGTTCAATTTCTGTTGAAGACAACGGACGTGGTATTCCAGTTGGTATTCACAAAAAAGAAGGTGTTTCTGCATTAGAGGTTGTAATGACCAAAATTGGTGCCGGAGGTAAATTCGATAAAGATTCCTATAAAGTTTCTGGAGGTCTTCACGGTGTTGGGGTTTCTGTTGTAAATGCGTTGTCAAACCATTTGAGAGCAACGGTTCACAGTAGTGACGGAAAAGTTTACGAACAAGAATACGAAAAAGGTAAAGCCTTATATCCAGTAAAACAAATTGGAGAAACTACCAAAAGAGGGACGATTGTTACCTTTTATCCTGACCCTTCTATTTTTACTCAGTCAATAGAGTATTCTTATGATACTTTATCGGCTCGTATGCGTGAGCTTTCTTATTTGAATAAAGGAATCACGATTACTTTTACAGACAAAAGAGAACTTGATAAAGATGGGAATTTCGTTTCTGAAATTTTTCATTCGACAGAAGGTTTAAAAGAATACATCCGTTATTTAGATGGAAATCGTGAGCCGATTATTGCGCACGTAATTTCTATGGACAGCGACAAAGGAGAAATTCCGGTTGAGGTAGCTTTGATTTATAATACAAGCTACTCTGAGAATATTTTTTCTTATGTAAATAATATTAATACCCACGAAGGAGGGACACACCTGCAGGGTTTTAGAACTGGTCTTACAAGATCGTTGAAGAAATATGCAGATGCTTCTGGAATGTTGGATAAATTGAAATTTGATATTTCTGGAGATGATTTCCGCGAGGGTCTTACAGCAATTATTTCAGTAAAAGTGGCTGAACCTCAATTTGAGGGTCAGACTAAAACCAAGTTAGGAAATAGAGAGGTTGTTTCGCCAGTAAGTCAAGCGGTGGGTGATATGATTGAAGCTTATTTGGAAGAAAATCCAAATGATGCTAGAATTATTGTTCAAAAAGTTATTCTTGCTGCTCAAGCACGTCACGCTGCCAAAAAAGCGCGCGAAATGGTACAGCGCAAAACCGTAATGGGTGGCGGTGGATTACCAGGGAAACTATCGGATTGTTCTGAGCAGGATCCTGCAAAATGTGAAGTGTATCTTGTCGAGGGAGATTCGGCAGGGGGAACGGCAAAACAAGGCCGTGACCGTGCTTTTCAAGCGATTTTGCCATTACGTGGTAAGATTTTGAATGTAGAAAAAGCAATGCATCACAAGGTTTTTGAAAACGAAGAGATTCGAAATATATTTACGGCACTTGGTGTAACTATTGGAACAGAAGAGGATAGCAAAGCTTTGAATATTTCAAAATTGCGTTACCACAAAGTAATCATCATGTGTGATGCCGATGTCGATGGTAGTCACATTTCAACTTTGATTTTGACATTCTTCTTCCGTTTTATGAAAGAATTAATCGAAGAGGGGCATGTATATATTGCTGCTCCACCTTTGTATTTAGTAAAAAAAGGAAATAAAAAAGAATACGCTTGGAATGATGATCAACGAGATCAGGCGAATGCTAGAATGGGCGGAAGCGCAGGAATTCAGCGTTATAAAGGTCTTGGAGAGATGAATGCAGAGCAATTGTGGGAAACTACGATGGATCCAAGTTTTAGAACTTTACGACAAGTTACAATTGATAGTTTAGCCGAGGCGGATAGAGTTTTTTCTATGTTAATGGGTGATGAAGTACCTCCAAGAAGAGAATTTATCGAGAAAAATGCAGTTTACGCTAATATCGATGCCTAATTTTTAGGGTCAGCTGTATTTTCGTTTTTTGATTTGATATTAATAAAAAAACAAATAAAAATGAAAGTTACCATTGTAGGAGCAGGGAATGTAGGAGCATCCTGTGCAGATTCAATTTCTTATAGAGGAATTGCAAGTGAAGTAGTATTGTTGGATATTAGAGAAGGTTTTGCCGAGGGTAAAGCTATGGATATCATGCAATGTGCTACAAATACTGGTTTTAATACTAATGTTTCAGGGGTTACTAATGATTATTCTAAAACAGCAAACAGCGATGTGGTTGTGATTACTTCAGGAATTCCTAGAAAACCAGGAATGACTAGAGAAGAATTAATTGGAATTAATGCCGGAATTGTTAAAACTGTTGCAGAGAATGTATTGGCTCATTCACCAAATTGTATTGTAGTAGTAGTGTCAAATCCAATGGATACAATGACTTACTTAGCATTGAAATCTACAGGATTGCCTAAAAACAGAATTATTGGAATGGGTGGAGCTTTAGATAGCTCTCGTTTTAGATATTATTTGTCTAAAGCTTTAGATAAACCATCAAATGATATTTCTGCAATGGTAATTGGTGGTCATGGTGATACCACAATGATTCCTTTGACAAGATTGGCTTCTTATAATGGTATTCCCGTATCTCAGTTTTTATCTAAAGAAGAGTTAGAAAAAGTTGCCGCAGCTACTATGGTTGGGGGTGCAACACTTACAGGATTATTGGGAACTTCAGCTTGGTATGCTCCAGGTGCTTCTGTTGCTTATTTGGTGGATAGTATTTTGAATGACCAAAAGAAAATGATTGCTTGTTCTGTTTTTGTAGAAGGAGAATATGGTCAAAATGACATTTGCATTGGAGTGCCTTGTATTATAGGTAAAAACGGAGTGGAACAAATTGTTGATATTGCATTAAATGATGCTGAAAAAATTGCTTTCGCTAAGAGTGCTGAAGCCGTAAGAAGCATGAATGCTGATTTGAAATCGATTTTAGTATAATAATTTTCATAAGAAAAAAAGAAGACTGCAATTTTGCAGTCTTTTTTTTCATTTTAATTAATAAATTAATTGGTTAATCTTTCCGTTAATTATATATTTGCTCGGTTTAAAAAAAATGATATAAATCGTGCACCTCTTTTTTGTTTTTCAAAAATGACGTAATGGCTTATTTTATAGGGTTTAAAACAAAAAAACAATAAATAAAAATAATTAATTTTTAGTAATAATGCAGAATAAAGGACTTATTAAATTTTTCGCAATTCTATTTGCATTGGTAAGTATTTACCAACTTTCTTTCACTTTTGTCTCAAGCAAAGTTAAAAGTGATGCAAAAACTTTTGCTGGTGGAAACCCGGAAAAAGAAGTAAAATATTTGGATTCAATTGGTAAAGTTGAAGTGTTTAGCTTAGGCTTTACTGATTTTACATTCAATGAAGTAAAAGATAAACAAATCAACAAAGGTCTTGACTTAGAAGGAGGAATCAACGTGACTCTTCAAATCTCTGTTAAAGACATTTTGAAAGGATTATCTAATAATTCGAAAAATCCAGTTTTTAATAAATCTTTGGCGGATGCCACTGCAAATAAAAAAGGAAATCAAGCCTATATTGATGCATTTTTTGAAGCTTTTGAAGCTAATTCTAAAGGTTCAGTGAAATTAGCGTCACCAGATATTTTTGCAAACAGAAGTTTGCAGGGTGATGGTGGGGTTACTTTTCAAATGACAGACGCACAAGTTAAAAAAGTAATCAAAAGAAAAGTTGATGAATCTGTTGAAAGTGCTTTTGGAGTTTTGAGAAAACGTATCGATAAATTTGGCGTAACACAGCCTAATATCCAAAAATTAGGAGAGTCGGGACAAATTCTTGTGGAACTTCCTGGTGCTAAAGACATTGATAGAATCAAAAAATTATTGCAAAGTACAGCTCAATTAGAGTTTTGGGAAACCTATAAAATTGAAGAAATTGGTAATTTCATTATGTCTGCTAACGAGGCTTTGAAAAAAACTGAAGTTGCAAAAGTTGAAACTAAAGCTGTTGCAAAAGATTCATTAAGCGCTTTATTGACTGATGCAAAAGATTCTACTGCTGCTAAAAAAGGAAATAATCCTATTATAGATAAAATTATTGCTCAAGGTGGAGGACCAGTTCTTGGTCTTTTCTCTCCAAAGGATACTGCGGTAATCAATTCTTATTTTAAAAGGGCTGACATAAGAGTTTTATTGGCAGGTGATCAACGTTATGCAAAATTTGTATGGGGAATACCAACTACCATTAAAGATGCAAAAGAAAAAGATGTTGAGGCTGTTGAATTATACGCTTTAAAAGGTAACAGAGATAATATTGCTTCAATGGGTGGCGGTGTTGTAACAGACGCTAGTGATACCTTTGATCAATTAGGGAAACCAGCTGTTTCTATGCAAATGAATAATGTAGGAGCAAAAGAATGGGAAGAATTAACAGGGAGAGCTTATACTCAAAAAAGTAACATTGCTATCGTTCTTGATGATGTTGTATATTCTGCTCCGGGTGTTTCTAGTGGGCCAATTTCTGGAGGTAGATCTGAGATTTCAGGTTCTTTTGATGTTACGCAAACTAAAGATTTAGCTAACGTTTTAAGAGCAGGTAAATTACCAGCGGCTGCAGAAATAATTCAATCTGAAGTAGTAGGACCATCCTTAGGGCAAGAAGCTATTGATAACGGTACTAATTCTGCTGTAATTGGATTGCTTTTGGTATCTCTTTGGATGATGATTTACTATGGTAAAGCTGGTTGGTATGCAAATATCGCTTTGGCAGTCAACTTATTATTTATGTTTGGTATTTTAGCAAGCTTAGGTGCTGTGCTTACATTGCCGGGTATTGCTGGTATCGTTTTAACAATGGGTACTGCAGTAGATGCGAATATCATTATATATGAAAGAGCAAAAGAAGAATTACGCGCAGGGAAAACTTTAGATGAAGCAGTTAAGGCATCTTATAGTTGGACAGGAGCTATGCGATCTATCGTTGATGCAAACGTGACTCACATCTTGACTGGTGCTGTATTATTCATCTTTGGATCTGGACCTATCAAAGGTTTTGCTACTACTTTATTGATCGGTATTATTACCTCTTTATTTACTTCTATCTTTATTGCTAGAATCTTTATTGACAGAAATATTGCTGGTAAAAATGATTTGAATTTTATAACTAATTTCTCTAAAAATTTCTTCACTAATTTCCATTTTGATTTCTTAGGGATCAAAAAATGGACTTACCTTTTCTCTATCATTGTAACTATTGTAAGTATTGCATCGATTGCAACTCATGGTTTTGATCAAGGTGTAGATTTTGTTGGAGGAAGAACTTTTCAAGTTCGTTTCGATAAATCAATGAAACCTGAGGAGGTAAAAGATGAATTAACTGCTGTATTTGGTAGTGCCGAGGTTAAAATATTTGGTGAAGACAATCAGTTAAAAATTACAACTAAGTATAAGATTCAGGAAACTGGTAGTGCTGCAGACGAAGATGTAAATAAAAAATTATTTGAAAGTTTGAAAAAGCATTATGCTTCAGGAATTACTTATGATAAATTTATAAATGCTTATGAAGGTAAAAAGCTAGGTGTTGTTCAAGCATCAAAAGTAGGTCCAACAGTTGCTGAAGATATTAAGACAAATGCTTACTGGGCTGTTTTAGGAGCAATGCTTATTGTAGGTTTGTATTTAGTAATCAGTTTCAGAAAATGGCAATATAGTTTAGGTGCTATTGCAGCGGTAGCGCATGACGTTATCTTTGTATTAGGAGTTTATTCATTGCTTTGGAAATACATGCCTTTCGGTATGGAGATTGATCAGCACTTTATTGCAGCTATCTTGACGGTTATTGGTTACTCTATGAATGATACCGTAATTGTGTACGACAGAGTACGTGAGTTCTTGGATGGTAAAACAAAAGGTTCATTCTCAGAAATTGTAAACAAATCTATTAACTCTACAATGTCAAGAACAATCAATACTTCATTGACAATGATTTTTGTATTGTTAATCATGTTTATTTTTGGAGGAGAATCTATTAGAGGATTTATCTTCGCAATGCTTATTGGTATTATTATTGGTACTTATTCTTCATTATTTATCGCAACTCCAGTATTGGTTGATACGATTTCTAAAGATGAGAAGCATGAAGTAGAAGTTAAACACCAGGAAGTTGAAGCTTAAACTTTAACATTAATATATTTTAAAAAAAGATTCAACGAAAGTTGAATCTTTTTTTTGTTTTACCCTGACCTGATTAATTAATTTTGGAGCAGAAAGATTTGGTTTTTTTGCTGGAATTGTCCCGCTTTCCGTTTCAATCTTATAAGCCGAACCCCGGCTTATAAGGATTTCCACTTTAATCGGGGCTAAAGGGAAAGATTTGGCTTTTTTGCCATCATCTAAAAAAATGTAATAATCGAAACCAGTTTTTTAATGATTGAGAGTAGTCTTAGCTACATTATTTTCATAAAAGTCTCTTTTATTAATTGTATCTGTTCTGTGTAAATGGTTTTTCTTTTGTTTGCAAAATAAAGAGTATTCTTTAAAGGTATTTTTCCTTGCCATAAAAGCTTTATTTTTCCGCTTTCCAGTTCTGTTTTGCATAAGAAATCTGGAATTACCGCCAAGCCGTTACTATTGCTCAGACAGCGCACTATGGAGTTTAAATTCGGAACAATGTAATTTGGTCTAAAGTCTGCGTTTTTATTAAAATTAAGCTGCCAAAAGCGTCTCAAATGCTCCATATCTCCAGTTGTTCCATACCATCTTTGCTGTTTAAGCCAAAGTTCTATTTCTCCCAGGTTATTTTGTTTTTTTAAAGTGTCAAAGGTATCAGAATCTGTTTCGTTGCCGCCTATAAGAACAATCGTTTCCGAAGAAAAGGCTTGATAGTCGATAGTATTCTTAACAATCATTTGCGGAGTGATAATCAAATCTAAAATCCCTTTATCTAGATTTTCAATCATTTCCGGATATTCGCCAAATTGAATAATCACATTAAATGGAAAGGTTGCCAAATACGGCTCTAAAGTAATCTGGAAAGTTTCAAAACACATTCCGATGCTTATGGTTGGCGTGTTTTTTTCTGTGCTTCGCTGAAAATTTTTCTCAGCCTCTTCTAATTTAGACAATGCATCTGTTATGAAATTATAGAGCACTTTTCCTTTTTCGGTAGGAATCATTTTTCTGCTGGTTCTGTCGAATAATTTATATCCAACATAACTTTCGAGCGAACTCAAATGCAAACTGACTCCAGGCTGTGAAATGAATAATGCGTCTGCGGCGCCTGTTAAGGTTCCAGTTTTATAAATATATTTGAAAGTTCTGTACCATTCTAGATTTACCATTTTGACAAGTATTATAATTATGATACAAAGGTATGAATTTTGTTATTTTAATAATAGGTGTATTGATTGTAAATTTGCACTATCAAATTAGAAGAAAATAATATGAAAAAGATATTTATAATAAATGGGGGACAAAAGTTCGGACATTCAGGTGGAAGATTCAATCAAACAATTGCCAATGCCACAGCAGAATTTTTTCTGAACCATAAAGATTTTGAAGTGAAAAGCACAGATGTGAACGATGAGTATGATCCTGCACAAGAAGTGGAGAAATTTGTTTGGGCAGATGTAGTTATTTATCATACGCCAATTTGGTGGTTTCAGTTGCCACACGGATTCAAAAAATACATAGACGTTGTATTTACTGAAGGTCATGATAAAGGTATTTACCGAAGCGACGGACGTTCATCCAAAAATCCTGCGATAAACTATGGAACTGGCGGAATGTTGCATGGAAAAAAATACTTGGTAACCACTTCATGGAATGCCCCGAAAGAGGCTTTTACATTACCGGGTGAGTTTTTTAGTGAAACAAGCGTTGACAATGGACCGTTATTTGGGTTTCATAGAATGAATGCTTTTACAGGGATGACTCCTTTGGAAAGCTTGCACTTTCATGATGTCGAAAAAAATGCCGATATTGGCAATGATTTGAAATTATATGAAAACCATTTAACCCAATTATTTTTGAACTAATTATGGAAATAAATTTGACAGTAATAATCAAAAGTAAATCCGAATATAGAGAAGAAGTGAAAACGATTTTAAAGAATTTGGTAGAGAATTCTAGAAAAGAATCAGCTTGTCTTCAGTATGATTTGCATCAAAATATAGATGATCAGAATGTTTTTATTTTTCATGAGATTTGGAAAAATAAAGAAGGTTTGGATTTGCATAAAAAGCAATCGTATTCCTTGAAATTTAATGAGACTTCTGAACTTTTTTTAGAAGAAAAAACAATACTATATACGACTTCAAGGGTTGCATAGTAAAAAAAATAGCCACTGAATTTTCAGTGGCTATTTTTAAATTATATAAAAGCGTAATTTATATTTCACTTGTCTTTTTCGCAGTAAATACAAAATACAATCCGACAAGTATAAAAGGAATACTCAGCCATTGGCCAGTTGATAATATGTTTCCTAAATCGCTCTCGAACCCGCCTTGGCTTTCTTTTACTGATTCGACTACGATACGTACCGAGAATAAAAGAACTAAAAATAATCCGAATAAAAATCCTGATTTTTTTCTGGTATCCGTTTTCCAATAAAGGAAAAACAATGTTGCAAATACAAAGATATAGCAAAAAGCTTCATACAATTGGGCTGGATGTTTGGCAGGAACCTGTTCCAGTAAATTTGCATATTGAGGATTGGTGGCAATAGCGCTGTAAGCTTCTTTTGGCGTAGGAAGTTGAGTCGCATTGACAGCCTGTCTTGGGCTAAATTGATCTCTTATAAAACGAATTCCAAATGAAGAAGTCGTTTCTTTACCCACAATTTCCGAATTGAAAAAATTTCCCAATCTTACAAAAATTGCTCCGCTTGCTACTGGAATAACTACTCTGTCCAAAATCCATAATAATGGTTTTTGAAGCTCTTTTTTGCTAAAGAAATACATAGCAATGATAATCGAAATTGCAGCTCCATGACTAGCTAAGCCTTGATATCCTGTAAACTCAAATTTTGGATTAAAACGGAATGGTAAAATGATTTCGGCTAAATTGTTACGGTAATATTCCCAATCATAAAAGAAAACATGTCCCAAACGGGCACCAACTAGGGTAGCTAGTACGGTCCAAACAAACAAAGAGTCTAATTTGTCTATAGCAATGTTTTCTCTGTCAAAAATATGTTTCATGATGTACCAACCCAACCCAAAAGCGATTACAAACATTAAACTGTAAAAGCGAATAATGAAAAAACCTAAATCAATACCTTCGGAGGGATTCCAAACAATGTTTAAAGCGTGTGTCATTTATTTTTATTTTTTGTGAAAATACTATTTTGATTTGATTGATAGTGTTAATTAAAAGGTAAGAAACTTTCTTTTTAATGACTATGATTGCATTTTTTCTCTGGAACAGGATCGTAGCCTTTCCCGCCCCAGGGCTGACATCTTAAAATTCTTTTTACGCCTAAATATCCTCCATAAAACAATCCATGGATTTGCAATGCTTGAATCATATAACTCGAACAAGTCGGCTCAAATCTGCAGGCTGCAGGAGTAAAAGGAGATATCGCTACTTGATAAAACCTGACGAGTAATATAAAAGGCTTTGTTAGAAATTTCATAATTAGAAATTTTTAGATTTATGATTAACGATTGTTGATTTTAGTTAGTAATGAAATCAAAAATCGGCATTCGTTAATCAAAAATCTGCAATTTTTTAAAGACTAAATGTTGTTCCTTCTTTCCCGTCTTTCAATTGAATCCCCAAAGCTATCAGTTGGTCACGAATTTGATCCGACAATGCAAAATCTTTATTGTCTCTGGCTTGTTTGCGCATGCCGATAAGCATATTTACGACACCTTCTAATTTTTCGGTATTTCCATTCGCTTTTTCTTCTTCCAATCCCAAAACATCAAATACAAAAGCTTCCATCGAGGTAGTAAATAATTTCAAATCGGAAGCATTTAAAGTTTCTTTTTCGTCTTTTAATAAATTAATAAAACGTACTCCTTCAAATAATTGCGCAATAAGAATTGGCGAATTGAAATCGTCATTCATGGCATCATAACACAATTGTTTCCAACTGGAAATGTCTATAGAACTAGTTGCGCTTGCAGAAATACCTTTTAAAGATTCCATTGCTTCCATCAGTCTTTTGTATCCTTTTTCGGCTGCAACAATGGCTTCATCCGAGAAATCAAGAATGCTTCTGTAATGTGCTTGCAACATAAAAAATCGTGCTACGGACGCCGAAAAAGCTTTGCTTAAAAACGCATTGTTACCAGTCAAAATCTCTCCAGGCAAAATATTGTTCCCAGTAGATTTAGCCATTTTTTTACCGTTCAAAGTAAGCATATTGGCGTGCATCCAGTAATTTACGGGAGTATGTCCAGTGCAGGCTTCATTTTGTGCAATTTCACATTCGTGGTGCGGGAATTTTAAATCCATTCCGCCACCGTGAATGTCAAAATGATTGCCTAAATATTTGGTACTCATTGCTGTACATTCCAAGTGCCAGCCAGGGAAACCATCGCTCCAAGGTGAAGGCCAACGCATAATATGTTGTGGTTCGGCTTTTTTCCAAAGTGCAAAATCCTGTGGATTTCTTTTGTCAGACTTTCCGTCAAGATCTCGGGTATTCGTCAGCATATCTTCAATATTACGGCCGCTTAATATTCCGTAATGATTGGTTTCATTGAATTTAACCACATCAAAATAAACAGAGCCATTGGCTTCGTAACCAATTCCTTTGTCCATAATGGTTTTTATGATTTCGATTTGCTCAATAATATGTCCCGTTGCTGTTGGTTCAATACTAGGAGGCAAAAAGTTAAAGGCATTCAAAATATCATGAAAGTCAACAGTATAACGCTGAACAACTTCCATAGGTTCCAATTGCTCTAGACGTGCTTTTTTTGCAATTTTATCTTCTCCTTCATCGACATCGTCCACAATATGACCAACATCTGTAATATTTCGAACATAACGCACTTTATAATCCAAATGCAATAAATATCTAAAAATCACATCAAAAGACATGAAAGTTCTCACATTTCCAAGATGCACATTGCTGTAAACAGTTGGCCCGCATACATACATCCCCACATTTCCTTCGTTAATTGGCGTAAATGTTTCTTTCTCTCCCGAAAGAGAATTGTATATTTTTAAGGTCTGTGTCTTATGTAATGGCATTTTTGTATAATTAGAAAATGTGACAATTAGAAAATTGTTGGTTTGAAAATAATATCCATTAAGGAATTAAGAAAGGTTTCAATTCTTAATTTTACTTAATTCCTTAATGGTTAAATGTTTTAAAATTGATGTTTAAACTAATCTAGAATTTTGTATCCAATTTGATATAGTCCAAAAACTCTCTTTTGGTTTGAGCATCTTTGAATTTACCGCCAAATTCAGAAGTTACCGTACTGCTTTCGATATCTTTGATCCCTCTTGAATTCACGCAAAGGTGTTTAGCGTCAATTACACAAGCCACATCTTCGGTGCCAAGAGCTTGCTGCAATTCTTGAACAATTTGCATTGTAAGACGTTCCTGTACTTGAGGTCTTTTTGCATAATGTTCCACAATACGATTCATTTTTGAAAGGCCAATAACTCTTCCACTCGAAATATAAGCCACATGTGCTCTTCCGATGATAGGTAATAAGTGGTGTTCGCAGGTAGAGTAGAGTGTAATGTTTTTTTCGACTAACATTTCTCCGTATTTGTAATTGTTTTCAAAAGTGGAGGCTTTTGGTTTTTTGTCAGGATTCAATCCGCCAAAAATTTCTTTTACAAACATTTTGGCTACACGATTAGGTGTTCCTTTTAAACTGTCATCTGTCAAATCCATTCCCAATGTTAGTAGGATGTTTTCGACATCTTTTTTTATTTTATCAATCTTTTCTTCATCGGTAATGTCAAAAGCGTCAGTTCTTACAGGATTTTGAGCATTGGTACTAATATGATTGTTTCCTATTTCGTCTTGAAATTCTTCGTTGTTTATCATTAAAAGGTACTATTATTATGAGTGTCTATTTTTAAGGGGTAAAGATAATTAATAAAAAGGAAACATTTTCTATCGTTTTGGCTTTTAATTATTGCAAAAATTGATGAAAATATTGATTAACTTGATGTCGAAACAAAAAAGGCAATACCATTTGAATGGTATTGCCTTTTGAAAATTGTGAGCTTCATTCTTTATTTCGAATTGTAAACAGTAATTGCTTCTTTCAAAATTCGTACTGCACTTATTAAATCTTCTTTTTTTAAAACATAAGCAATACGAACCTGGTTCAAACCTACGCCTGGAGTCGAATAAAATCCTGCAGCCGGTGCAATCATTACCGTCTCACCGTTCAATTCGTATTTTTCTAAAAGCCATTGTGCAAAAACATCTGCATTATCAATAGGCAGTTGAGCAATACAATAAAAGGAAGCTTTTGGAGTCTTTACGATCACGCCTTCTATTTTGTTCAATTCGCTAATTAAAATATTTCTTCGTTCTTTGTATTCAACTATTACTTCGTCAAAATAACTTTGAGGTGTGTCAATAGCTGCTTCACAAGCAATTTGCTCGATTGTTGGAGGGCATAAACGTGCTTGTGCAAATTTCATTGCGGCAGCAATAACTTCTCTGTTTTTAGTTACCATGCAACCAATACGTGCGCCACACATACTATATCTTTTGGAAACCGAATCAATCATGATTACATTTTGTTCGATTCCTTGTAGGTTCATCACAGAAAAGTGATGGTCTCTTTCGTCATATATGAATTCACGATACACCTCGTCTGCGATTAAAAACAAATCATGTTTTTTAACCAATTCTCCCAGTTGTTTAATTTCAGATTCTGAGTATAAATATCCTGTTGGGTTATTTGGGTTGCAAATTAAGATCGCTTTTGTTTTTGAAGTAATTGCTTTTTCAAATTCTTCAATTGTTGGCAGTGTGAATCCACTTTCAATATTAGAAATTACAGGCACAACTTTTGCACTAGATTCTTCCGAAAAAGCACTGTAATTGGCGTAAAACGGTTCAGGAATAATGACTTCATCCCCTGGGTCCATGATGCTTCCAAGGGCAAACAAAAGTGCTTCAGAACCACCTGTAGTTATCATTATATCTTCAAAGCTAACTTTTACATCTTGTTTGGTATAAAAGTGGGCTAGTTTTTTTCGGTAGCTTTCATATCCTGCAGAAGGACCATATTCGATGATAGTTAAATCAATGTTTTTTATTGCTTTAATAGCAATTTCTGGGCTTTTTATATCGGGTTGTCCAATGTTTAAATGATAAACCTTACGTCCATTTTTTTTAGCTATGTCTGCATAAGGAGCCAATTTTCGGATTGGCGATTCCGGCATTCTTCGACCTCTGATTGAAATTTCAGGCATGATTGTAAAATTTGAGGTGCAAATTTGCGATTTATTTTCCGAAATCAGTATAAACAATGTGTGATTTTGTTGTTTTTCGTAAATAATTATCGTATAATTGAGTAATAATATAGAAAAATATGTATATGAAAAAAAAAGGTGTATTTTTTCTTTTATTAATGACAATAATGCCTGTTTTTGCTCAGGAGGGTTTTGTATTTGACAAAGGAATAGAGAAAGTTACGGTTCCAATAGTCTTGATTAATAATTTAGTTTTTATTCCTATAAAAGTAAATGGAGTCGAATTGAACTTTCTTTTGGATACAGGTGTGGAGGAAACCATTCTTTTTAGTTTGGAAGATAATCCAGATGTTAATTTTTTTAATTCCGAAAAAATAAGTTTGCGAGGTTTGGGGAGTGAAGATGCTATCGATGGATTGAAAACGACCAATAATATTTTGGAATTAGATGGAGTTAAAGCTACTCGACAGCTTATTTATGTTATTCTTGATCAGAGTTTTAATCTTTCGTCGCAAATAGGTGTTCCTGTAAATGGGATTATTGGGTATCAATTTTTTAGAGAAAATTTGGTTCGAATTGATTATGCCAATAAGAAAGTTATTGTTTATGAAAACCTTGAAGTAAATCGAAAAAAAATCGAAAAAAAATTTGATAAGGTGCCAATTACAATTGAGAAATTAAAGCCTTATATAGTGGGAACAATTGATATAGAGAAATCAAAAGTTCAAACTAAAATGTTATTGGATACAGGAAACAGTGATTCTGTATGGCTTTTTCAAAATTTAACAAGTGAAATTAAAGTTCCTCCTAAAAATTTTGATGATTTTTTAGGTAAAGGCTTTAGTGGAGATATCGAAGGGAAAAGAGCCAGAGTTACCAGTTATTCATTTGGGAAGTATACTTTTAAATCACCAATTGTAGCTTTCCCTGATTCTAGTTCTATAAAAAATGTTCGTATGGTTAAAGATAGGGCGGGATCTGTTGGAGGAGAAATGCTAAAGCGTTTTTCGGTGGTTTTCGACTATAAGAATGAATATCTTTATTTAAAGAAAAATTCAAGTTTTAATGAACCTTTTAGCTATAATAAAAGCGGTATCGAAATAAAACACAACGGAATACAATGGGTAAAAGAAACTGTTAAGTTGGAAACTGTGCCTTTGTCTTCTGGCAGTGTTACTTTTAATAGTGAAGGAAAGAATGTTACCAATGATTTTAAATACAAATTTGAACTCAAACCGATTTATGAAATTGCTAATATTCGAAAAAATTCGCCTGCAGCAAAAAGCGGGTTGCAAGTTGGGGATATAATTGTTTCGATTAATAAAGTGCCTGTTTATCATTATTCATTACAAAAACTAAATGAATTGTTTAAATCTGAAGATGATAAAATATTTAATTTTGAAATTGAAAGGAATAGTCAGGTTTTTAAATTTTCTTTCAAATTGATTGATGATTTGTGAAAAAAAAACGCTTTCAAAAGCGTTTTTTTTTTTTGTAACTAATATGTTGTTTAGTTTGTAAGCACTTCTCCTTTAACTTTGAGAGAAACCCGGCCATCTTCATAATTTGTGGCATTCGTTTCTAGTGTAATAGTTTTGCGTATTGGGCCTGGAACCATATTGTATTTTATTTCAATTCTGTCTGATTTACCAGGTGCAATAGGCTGATTAGGCTTATATAGTATAGTGAAACTGGCTGTAGATTGGATTCCTGTTATACTTAATGGTGCATCCCCGTTATTGGTAAATGTAAAGTTTCGAATTCCATTATCAGTAGATTTGTTTATTTGGCCGTAATCAATTGTATTGTTAGACTGCTGTATTTCAATCTTAGGACCATTTTGCGCAAATCCCATATAGCTTATAAAAAGCAATGCTATAAAAGGTTTAAGGTTTTTCATCTTAATTAGGTTTTAGTGGGCATAGTAAATATACTATCTTTTAATTAACGGACAATTTTTTATTTCGCTTTTTATACTGTGCTTAATTATTTACTTTTGTCCCTAATATGAATATCAAAAATCAAACCAAAGGTTAGAAATTTATTTGTTTAGTCGTTTATTTGTTTAATCGATTAGACAGAAATCAAATTAACGATTAAACGAATCAACATAAAATGACAATTCCTGCACAATTTGACGCTAAAACCATTGAGAATAAATGGTATGCGTATTGGATGAAAAATAATTATTTTCATTCAAAACCAGATCATAGAACACCATACACCATTGTAATTCCTCCTCCAAACGTTACAGGAGTTTTACACATGGGACACATGTTGAACAATACCATTCAGGATGTTTTGATTCGTAGAGCGCGCTTAAAAGGGTTCAATGCTTGCTGGGTTCCAGGAACGGATCATGCCTCTATTGCGACAGAAGCTAAAGTGGTTGCCAAATTAAAATCGGAGGGAATCAATAAATCGGATTTGAGCCGTGAGGAGTTTTTGAAACACGCTTACGAATGGACAGACAAATACGGCGGAACCATTTTAGAACAATTGAAACAATTGGGCTGTTCTTGTGATTGGGACAGAACAAAATTTACGATGGATCCAGATATGTCAGCGTCTGTAATTAAATCTTTTGTTGATTTATATAACAAAGGCTTGATTTATCGTGGCTACCGAATGGTAAACTGGGATCCAGAAGCCAAAACAACTTTGTCTGACGAAGAGGTTATTTATGAAGAGCAAAACGGAAAATTATTTTTCTTAAAATATAAAATTGAAGGATCTGAAGATTTCCTGACTGTTGCTACAACACGTCCAGAAACTATTTTTGGAGATACTGCAATTTGTATCAATCCAAATGACGAACGTTTCGCTCATTTGAAAGGAAAGAGCGCCATTGTGCCAATTTGTGGCAGAGTGATTCCTGTTATTGAAGATGAATATGTGGATGTTGAATTCGGAACTGGATGTTTGAAAGTGACTCCTGCTCATGATATGAATGACAAAACTTTAGGAGAGAAGCACAATTTGGAAATCATCGATATTTTCAATGAAGATGCTACTTTAAATAGTTTTGGATTGCATTACCAAGGGAAAGATCGTTTTGTGGTTCGTACCGAAATTGCGAAAGAATTAGAAGAAAACGGTGCTTTGGCTAAAACCGAAATTCACCTGAATAAAGTTGGAACTTCAGAAAGAACGAAAGCGGTAATCGAACCTCGTTTGTCTGACCAATGGTTCTTAAAAATGGAAGATTTGGTAAAACCAGCGATTCAATCAGTTTTGGTTGATGGTGATATTAAATTACATCCAGCTCGTTTTAATAATACTTATGCGCATTGGTTAAATAATATTCGTGATTGGAATATTTCCCGTCAATTGTGGTGGGGACAACAAATTCCTGCTTATTTCTATGGCGATGGGAAAGAAGATTTCGTAGTAGCTGAAAACATTGAAGATGCTTTAGTTTTAGCAAAAGAAAGAACCAACAACCAACAACTAACAACAAGCAACTTAAGACAAGATGCAGATGCATTAGATACTTGGTTTTCTTCTTGGTTGTGGCCAATGTCTGTTTTCGGTGGAATTATGAATCCTGAAAACGAAGATTTTAAATACTATTATCCAACTAATGATTTAGTTACTGGTCCGGATATTTTGTTTTTCTGGGTAGCGAGAATGATTATTGCAGGTTATGAATATGCAGGAGAAAAACCATTTACAAATGTATATTTAACGGGTTTGGTTCGTGATAAGCAAAGACGTAAAATGTCTAAATCGTTGGGAAATTCGCCTGAACCATTGGAATTGATTAAAAAATTTGGTGCTGATGGAGTTCGTGTAGGTTTGCTTTTGAGTGCATCTGCAGGGAATGATATTATGTTTGATGAAGAATTGTGCAACCAAGGGAAAGGATTTACAAATAAAATTTGGAATGCTTTCAAATTAATTAAAGGTTGGGAAGTTTCGGATGCAATTCCGCAACCAGAATCTTCTAAAGTGGCGATTGAATGGTATGAAGCCAAATTACAGCAAACGCTTTTGGAAATCGAAGACAATTTCGAAAAATACAGAATTTCCGATGCCTTGATGGGTATTTACAAATTGGTTTGGGACGATTTCTGTTCTTGGTTTTTGGAAATGATAAAACCAGCTTACCAACAGCCAATTGACAGCGTAACTTTTGCGAAAGCGATAGAAATGTTAGAAAATAACATGAAGTTGTTGCATCCGTTTATGCCATTTTTGACAGAGGAAATTTGGCAGCATATTGCAGAAAGAACAACAGAAGAAGCTTTAATTGTTTCAACTTGGCCAGAATTAAAACCATTTGATGCAAAATTAATAACTGATTTTGAAAATACGATTGAAGTGATTTCTGGAATCAGAACGATTCGTAAAGACAAGAATATTCCTTTCAAGGATACGATTGAATTAAAAGTGGTAAACAATGATAAAGCTTCGACTTATTTTGATTCGGTTGTGACCAAATTAGGAAATATCACTTCATTAGAATATGTTTCGGATAAAGTGGAAGGCGCGTTGTCTTTCCGTGTGAAATCGAACGAATATTTTATTCCTATTACGGGAAATATTGATGTTGAATCAGAAGTTAAGAAATTAGAAGAAGAATTAAAATATACCCAAGGTTTCTTGAAATCAGTTCAAAGCAAATTATCTAACGAAAAATTTGTAAACGGAGCTCCGGAGAAAGTCTTGGCAAACGAAAGACAAAAAGAAGCGGATGCACTTTCTAAAATTGCTACGATTGAGCAGAGTTTAGCTGGATTGAAATAAGTATGAATTAATGAAAGATAAATTATGAAAAAGTTAGCTATAATTATGATTTTAATGCTTTTCCATTTAAATGGATTTGGAATGCAGATTTTTGTAATAACCTTAACAGGAAAAACTATAACATTAGAAGTAGAATCAGGTGATAATATAAAGCTAATAAAAACAAAAATTCAAGATAAAGAAGGTATTCCTCCACAGGAACAAAGGCTGATTTTTGCGGGTAAACAACTTGAGGACGGGAGAACTCTAGCAGACTATAATATTCAAAAAGAGTCAATATTACATTTAGTGCTCCGTAATTTAAGTATTGAGGATTTAAATTTTGTCAATAATGTAGCAATATATCCAAATCCATCGTATGAATTTATTCAAATTTCTGGATTAACTAATACAGAAAATTATAAAATATATAACGTTTTAGGTGAGGAAGTGTTGAATGGTGAAATTTCTGAAAGTAAAAAAATAGATATTAAAAACCTTAGACAAGGTGTGTACTTTTTGAAATTTGAAAGAGGTAACACTTTTAAATTTATTAAGAGCTAAATAAACACATACATCAGTAATTACTATAGCCAAAGAATAGATAAATAAAACAAAAGAAACCAATATACTTTAGCAAAAATTGAAACCATTGAGCATAGTTTGGTTGGATTGAAATAACAATCAGACTTTTATATAAATTAAAAATCCCAATTCTGAAAATTTTCGGAATTGGGATTTTTATTTTATTAGATTTAGATTATGTAGTTTTTTTATTTCTGCGATTGAGTACCAAAAATAATGGATATGAAATTAACGAAAGGATTAATATGATTGTAAAGTTTTTGGTGTCGCTATAAACAAAGCCAATCAATAGTCCAAATGTTGCAGTAATTGAAATTATCGTTGACCAAGGATACCACAAAGAGCGATATGGTCTAAGTAGATCAGGCTCTTTAGCTCTTAATTTTATCAATGAGCAATAAGCCAATCCCCAAACAATAACGGACATAAAGGTTCCAAATGAAAATAATACCTCAAATGAACCGACGCTAATTAGCAATAAACTAAATAGCGAAGAAATTAAAAGTGTTACTATTGGAGTACCACCTTTGTTGATTGTTGTTCCTTTTTTAATAAAAAAACCATCTCGGCTTAAGCCATAGAGTATTCTTGCTGGTATCATCATATAGGCGTTTAGAATACTTATTAAAGATAGTATGGCAATAACGGTTACTATAATGGCTCCTTTATTACCAAAAACTACTTTGGATACATCTGCTGCTGCTAAATGGGAATTTGCCAATGAAGCAACGGGTAAGACGTGGAAAAAAGCAATGTTGATTAATACATAAATCAATATGACAAGTATGGCTCCAGTGTATAAAGATTTTGGAATGTTGTTACTTGGATTTTTATCTTCTTCGGCAAAAAAACAAACGGAATACCAACCGTCATAAGTGCCAATGATGAGCTGCAGTGATTTGAAAAAGCCAAACAAAATTCCTATTTCAAAAAAAGAACTGTTTTTTTCGATGGGATTTAATTTTATCCCCGAATACATAAAGCAAGCCACAATTAATGCGAGAAAACAAATGACTTTAATCAAACTGGTTATCTGCTGAATAAGACTGCCGTTTTTTACTCCGCTTACATGTATAAGTACAAAACCAATTAAAAAGGCAATTGCAATGATTGTTGAGTAATTTTCCAAATTAGGAAATAAAATAATAATATATTCGCTAATCACGATACAGTAAAAAGCAGGTGGAACTACATTCGTTATATAATCAAACCATCCCGATATGAAACCTGCATAATCTCCAAAAGCTCTTTTGATATAATTGTATGAACCGCCTGCTTTTGGTAACATTGTTGCTAATTCTGCATAGGAATTGGCACCAATTAAAATGTATAACCCTCCAAAAATCCAACAGGTAATTATAAGCCAATAATTATCCAGCATTCCAGTAATAGCTCCAGGTGTACGAAGAATACCAACTCCAATTGTACCTCCAATCAAAACAGCAATATTAAAACTTAATCCTAAAGTTTTTGTTAATTGGTTCTTCTTGGTTTCTGTCATTGGATTTGTTTTTTATGATTGTAGATGAGTAAATGTAATTAAATAATACATTGTTTTATCAAAATAAAACTTCATTTATTTCTAAATGAGGTTTTTAAAAAGCCAAAAATTTTCGGTATTTCATAAAGACGAAAGTGACAGAAAAAATTTGGGCTGACGAAATGCAAAAAAAGCCGATGCTCTTTATAAGATTGGGACATTGGAACAAAGTTTAGCTGGATTGAAATAAGAATCAGACTCTCCTATAAATTTAAAATCCCAATTCTGAAATTTTCGGAATTGGGATTTTTTCGGGTCTTATAAATTCGATTTTATTTTATCAATTACATCAGTGTATTCTTCATCCGATAAATAGGTTTTCTGCGGATTCATTTCAAAAACACTTCCAAAACCATATCCTTCTTTGTATTTAGGAACGATATGAACGTGTAAATGTGAAAGTGTATCGCTGTAAGCGCCATAGTTTATTTTGGTTGGATTGAAAGTGGCAGCAATTGCTTTTGCTACTTTTGCCACATCACGAAAGTAGGCATTGCGTTGTTCCTCGCTCAATTCATAAAGCTCAACGGCGTGGTCTTTATATACTACATTGCAACGGCCTGAGTAGGATTGTTCTTTGAAAAGGAATAATTGGGATACTTCCAAATCACAAATTTTAATCATTAATTGATTCAAGGTGTCATTATTTTGACAGTATAAACATTCTGAAACCGGACTGGACATATTATTTTGTTTAAAAATTTTAATTGAAACCAAAACTAGTAAAATAAGTTCTTGCTTTAGTTAAATAATTTAAATTTCATTGATGTGCTACAAGCTTTTGATAATCGCCATTACATCTTCCTCTCCCAAGCCATTGTCTTTTGCCTGTTGAAAACTTTCGAAGAGCGGTTGAAATAAAGGCGAGTCCAATCCCTCATTTTTGGCAAGATTCAGGTCTTTGTATAAAAGTTTTAAAGGAAAAGCAACTGGATATTGATTAGCTAAAAGAGACGGTGTTTTTATGTTTGTTATTCCATTTCCGCATGCTCCTTCGTTAACAATGGTAAGCATGTTTTCACGGCCTACCCCATTTTTTTCGGCAAATAAAACCGTTTCGGCCAATCCCTGAATATTTAATGCCAAAAAGTAATTGATGGCTAATTTAGCAGAACTTCCAACGCCGACTTCTCCCAAAAGAAGAGAAGATTTACCTAATATATCAAACAAAGGTTTTGCTCTTTCATAATTTTCGGTACTGCCTCCAACAAGAATGATGAGAGTCCCATCTTGAGCCGGTTTTATGCTGCCTGATACAGGAGCATCTAAAAATTCAATTTGATGTTTGTTGGATATTGTTTCTAAGTATCGGGAAGTCTCCGGAGATATCGTACTGGTATTGATGATGAGTTTGCCAGTTTTGGGTTTAGACAATAAACCAGTTTCGTTTTGGAAAACATCTTTTACGGCATCATCATTTGTAAGCATGGTAAAAACGACGTCGCATTTTTCAATTAATTCTTGCGGACTTACTGCTGATGTTGCGCCCAAGTTGATTAATTCTTGTTCTTTTTCCTTTGTTCTGTTATAAACGGTCACTTCATAATTGGCTTTGAGAAGATTTTTCACCATTGGATTGCCCATGTTTCCAAGACCAATCCATCCTATTTTCTGTTTGTTCATGTCTTTGTTTTTTAAAAATTAGGGTTCCAATTTACGATTGAATTTGACAAGTAAATTTACAAAAAAAGCAAAGAATTAGTTTGGGTAATTAAATAAAAATGAATTTGATTTGTATCAGATTCATTTTTATTCAGTTGCAGATTAAAAGGTTCCTTATTCATTTTTGATTGAGTATTAAAAACCAAAAACTTTTTCTGTGTTTCAAAAAGATGAAAGTGACAGAAAAAGTTTTGGAAAAAAAAATAAAAAGTTTAACTAACAGTTTTTTTTATAATTTGTATTTTAAGCTTACCATAATTTGACGTGGAGCAATTGGGTTCACACTGTAATTTTCGTGTACCGTATAATTTAATTCATTTGTAATGTTAGATAACTTGCATAGGATTGATATTTTTTTCCAATCATAACCAACCGAAGCGTCAATTGTTGTGTATCCTTCTAATGGAATATCGCGGTCTCTGATAGTTACAGTGTAAGCTGGGTCTGGTTTTGGGTTTGTAGGTGTAGGTGTAACAGCTGTCCATAGATAGTCATCATTCCAACCTCCTGTACGGTCGCCAATATAATTTCCTATAGCTCCAAGAGAAAGTCCTTTCAATACACCACTAGGTAATTTATAGAAAAAGCTTAGATTGGCAGTATGCTTTGGTGTTCTTGCAAGAACATCTCCCACAATAAGGCTACCGTTTGTTCCTGAAGATTTAGAAACTTTGGTTTCATTAAAGCTATATCCAGCATTAATGTTTAAGCCCTCAAGAGGTCTAGCTGTAATATCTATTTCTATTCCTTTTCCTTTTGTTGCTCCTACTAATTCTTTTAAATTGTTGTTTACATTTTCGGAAACTCCGTCTGCTTGAAATTGAGCTGTTTGAGCAAGATTGTTGTTCGATATTTGATATACTGTAATATTGGTGCTTAAAATTCCTCTCCAGAAATCTTTTTTGATACCCGCTTCGTATTGGTCTATGATAGATGGGTCTAATGGTTGTAAGGCGACTGTTGTTCCTGTATTAGGAGTAAACGAGTTCGAGTAACTAGCAAATAAAGATAAATCTTTATTAGGCTGGATAACTAATCCTGCTTTTGGAGAAAAAGCTCTATTAAAGGTTTTTGCTCCCGTTTTAGGGACTGCATTTTCGAGAGGAGTAGTTATAGTGTTAGATTTTTTATCAGCACTTGGTGTTAGTACTTCTGCAGCAGTTGTAACATCACTTTCTTGCCAAGACCAACGTAGTCCTGCTAAAACTTTGATATATTTATTGATTGAAATCAAATCTTGTGCAAATACTCCAAAACGTTGTGTATCTGTAGTGGCTAATTGTGTTGCTCTGGTTGGGTATGGTGTATCTAGGCTTTCTTTGCTGTAATCATAATTGAAAAGATTTATGGTTGTAGCTTCGGTAGTTTTGGTGATAAATTTATTGTCGTAAAAAACATAAGTATAACTTGGAGCAGAAGAATATTCATAATCAACTCCTGTAAATATTTGGTGTTTAATACTTCCTGTATTGAAAGTTCCTTGTAAACTCAATTGGTCACCAAATATTTTTTCGGAAGCGTCAGCTTGTGTCAAACCACGTTTCCAGTCGCCATTTGCAGCTACTGTACTTAGCTGTGCAGTAGATTTTTGAGTTCTTTGGTAGGATTGATAAGAGCTATTGAAACCTAATTTCCAGTTGTCGTTAAAATCGTGATTAACTAATACAGAGGCACTGGATGATTTGGTGTTTCCTGTTGACCATAATGCTCCAAAATACATATTACGTGGAATATCTAAAATAGTTTTAGTTCCATTGACAATTCCAGTTCCAAAATCTGGAACCCAATCAGCACTTAAATAATCTCCTTGTGCTGTGATTTGTGTTTTGTCTGAAATTTTAAATAAGAAAGACGGGTTAAGGTAAATACGGTCATTTTTTACAAAATCTCTAAAACTTTCTGAATTTTCGTATGAAGCATTGAATCTATAAGCTATAGATTTGTTTATTGGACCATAAAAGTCAATAGAGGGTTTATAAAAAGCATAGCTTCCCATTTGCATAGTTAATTGACCACCTTCGGTAAATTTAGGAGTTTTTGTAACCAAGTTTAATATTCCTCCTGGAGTTACATTTCCGTATAATAAAGCCGAACCTCCTTTAAGGAATTCGACTCTTTCTAGAGAAGCAACATCAGGTATTGAACCTGCATTATAACGGAAACCATTTTTGAACATATTGTTAGCATCCATAGAATATCCTCTAGACCATAAAGCTTCATTGGCACCACCACGGGCAGATCCTACATATACACCATTGGTGTTTTTTATAACATCACTCAAACGGATTGCTTGTTGTTGCTCGATTACTTCTGAACCAATTATTTGTACACTTTGTGGTGTGTCCATTGGTTTCAATCCAGAGCGCAATGCGGTAACTTTTGGCAATTTATTCGCTGTTACTACAACTTCTTTTAATTCTTGTCCTTTTCTTTTCTTAACAGAGTCATTTGCTGATTTAATAGTGTCTGAAGAAAAATAATAAAGGCTATTATCTTTTGGACTGTTTGTGTTACTTGCAACGTCTTGTGCTTGGCTGTTGAAACAGAATGCAATGAACGTTAGAGGGAGTAAAATATATTTCATGTTGTTTATTTGGAATAATTAAAAATAACAGTGCAAATATAAATACTCATTTTTGATACCACAACTTATTTAGACTAAATATTAATAATATTTTTGTAAATATTTAACTATTTGTAAATTAGATTTTTAAATATATTTGTAGGCGTGTAAAATGCGTGATAGGGTCTTTAAGAATAGCTTTGCAGGTCTTTTATAGATTCTTTTTGTTCAGTAAATTAATCGAAGTGACTAAAAAAGGTTGAGGCTTTGTAAAAAATTAAATCCGCGTTTTGATTTTTTTAATTCTAAAGTTCTTAGATTTTATTACTTTACCATTGTCGGTAATCATAAGGCAGCTATAATCATGATATTTGTTAAGTAATCCCATGCCTGCTATTTTTCCTAAAATCATTAAAGAAGTGCTCAATCCGTTGGCAGTTTCGGCATTTGGACCAAAAACGGTTACGCTGCACAAACCGGTAACTGGATAACCCGTTGCAGGATTGATGATATGAGAATAGCGTTTGCCATCAAAAAACACAAATTTTTCATAGCTGCCAGATGTGGTTACTGCACCATTATTTATAGGAACAACTGAAACAAGTTTATTGGTGTCAAACGGATTTGTAATACCAATATTCCAATCTTTTCCGTTTGGTTGTTTCCCCCAGATGCTCATGTCTCCAGAGCCGTTTATAATTCCGGCTTCAATACCTTTGGATTTCATCATCGCTCGGCATTTATCAGTGGCATAACCTTCTCCTAAAGCGCCAAAACCAATTTTCATGCCTTTCAGTTTTAAGAAAATGGTTGAGTTTACGCTGTCTAAAATAATATTTTTATAGCCCACTTTTTCTACCGATTTTTTAATCGCTTCCGCAGATGGCATTTCGGTCATGGAACCGTCAAACTTCCAGATTCTATCCATAGCTGCAAAACTAATATCAAAACCGCCATTTGTTATTTCTGAAAAATGAATCGCTCTTTGAGTTAATTCAAAAACTTCTCGATCTACTTTTACAGGGCGAATACCCGCATTTTGGTTCACTTCCGAAATTTGCGTGGTAGGTTTCCAATCGGAAATTAAATATTCGATTCGGGTGATTTCGGCAATAACTTCATCTATATTTTGTTCTGCCGACAGTGAATCTTTTGCTACAATGCTAATGTCAAAACGACCGCCCATAAGTAAGGTGGTTCTTTTACGTAAGACTTGGCTGTTGGCAGTGAGGGAACATACAATTAAAAAAAGAAATAGGAATTGGTGTTTTGTGATCATATTAGAATTTAAAAGCATCAGTTTGTCATTTCGACGGAGAAGAAATCGCATTGGTTACTCACGTTATGTGATTTCTCCTCCGTCGAAATGACAAAATAACATTTATCATGTGAATATTTATGTCTAATAACAATCCGTTACTACTTGTCCTTTGGCTTTATAATCCGAAATATTCAAAGCAGTTTGGCTAAGGATTTCGTCAAGAGCAAATTCTACGTCTTTTTGCATTGCAAGAGAACCACAAATCATTACAACTCCTCCATGTGTTAGTAAATCAATAAAGAAAACAGCATCCCGCTTGATGAGATTCATGACATAATCATGATTCATTTCACGGGATAAAGCCAAATGAAAACTTTGGAGCTGTTGCTTTTCCATCATTTCATTGGTGAATTTTTTATAGCCAGAAACGGTTTCAGTTTCGGTTCTAAAGCCACAATACAAATGAGTTTCAGTTTTTGTCTTGTTTTGTTCTATCATTCCAAGAAAAGGAGCGATGCCGGTTCCATTTGAAATAAGCGCCACTTTAGAAGCCTTTTTCGGAAAATGGAAAGCAACATTTTTAATGATTCGTGCTTTTATAATCGATCCAACTTCAAGATTATATAAAAAGCCAGACCCCAAACCAGAAGGATGTAATTTGACCACCAATTGCACATTTCCTGAATGATTTCCGATAGAGTAGAGGCGTTCTCGAGTGTCGTTTGCTGGATAAACGGCCAATAAGTCTCCCGAAGTAAATTTGGCTCTCATATTCGCACGAAGCGTGAGTATAAAAGTATGCTCGTCATCAGAAACGACAGTTTTATTTAGTACCATCAGTTTTTGCAGTCCTTTAGGAACATGATTGTATAATGATGGAGTAGTGGAAAGCGGAATTCTAGTTTTGTCACTCCATAATTTTATCCAATCTACAAATTCTTCAGCCGATTTGTCGTTTATAGTCTGTAGTTCTAAAATAGGTTCAGCCCATTTTTGTTTTGCTAATAAAGTATCAATGTCACGGGCAAAACCACAAAAATCGGGATACGCTTTTGAACCAAAACCGACTACTGAGACATTAATTTTTTGCTGTTGTTCGATTGTGTTGATAAGTGAAATAAATTTGGTAGCATTAGATGGAGGATCGCCTAATCCGTGTGTTGAACTAAAAATGATAAGATGCTCTGCTTTTGGGTATGCCGAGTAATTATTCATTTCAGTAACAAAGACTTTTTCTCCGTGAGCGTGCAATTGTTTATGAATAGCATTTGCAAATCGGAGCGAACTGCCATTTTCAGAACCAACTAATAAAATGAATTTGCTTTCTTCGGCTTTGTGTTTGTTTTTAATGCGGCTCGCTCTTCGTTTTAACGTCATGGCAAAGCCCGAGTAAATAAAAAACAGAATATTTAAACTCGCAATTCCTAAAATGAAAGCCCACAATATGCTCGCGCGTCCTGTGTGCAAATCAAGACTCAACTCCGATAAGAGTGTTGTCATTGGAAAGCATTTTTCACTTTCGACAGCACCTGTAACTTGATTGACTTCAATTTCTCGATCTTTTAGGGTAATGATATAATATTCTTCGGGATCGTCTGAAAAAGGGAATTCAATTTTTTGAACATCTGCCAAAAGCGTATTTTTAAAAACTGAAGTTTTAGCGTCTTTATTTGAAATTGACGCGGATTTTACAATTTCGGTATTTTCTTTTGAATCTGTTTTTGGTATAAAAAAATTAAATTTTTCTGCCGTCAAATACGTTCCTGATACAGCAATAATCAGAATCGGGATTAAGGCTAATCGACCCAAAACCACGTGGTAATATTGGGCAAAATATTCCTTAATTACTTTCGAAAAGAAATTGCGGAGACCTCTTTGCCTCTTTAGAACAAGGATAAAACCCGAGATGGAGATTAAAACCAATATAAAGGAAATAAGTCCTACAAAAAAACGTCCTGTTTCATGAAGAAATAGAGAACGATGAAGCGCAGTAATCCACTGGATAAATTCGCTTTTTTTGATGGGAGTGCCTAGTGTTTTTCCAGTTATGGGATCAATATAAGCATTGACATCATTGTCATCCTGATCGATTCCTTCTAGCGTAACATATTGATTATGGTCAACAGTTATTTCAGTTATTTCGGGATAGGTTTTGCGCAGTACAGGCAAGGTTTCCCCTAGGGTTATTGCATCAAAATTTTCTGCTTTATAAGGTGTTGTCTTTTCTTGTATGGCGTCGACTGCCAGTATAGTACCCGTTACAGATGCCAACAATATGAATACAGAAGAAAACAAAGCCAGAGCCAAGTGTGAATAACGCCAAAAAGAAAGAGTCATTGATGTAATTGATTTAATTTAAAAAAATCTGTAAAATCTATGCGAAAAATAGTGGCACGCAGATTTTGCAGATTTTTGCAGATAAAAAATTTAGAATTTAAATTTTGTTTAATCTTATGTAACGAATATAGCCTTTACCTTCGGTTTTGTCAGCAATTCCTTCTGTTGTCAAAGGGACTTCAATATCATTTACATAATATTTTTGGTCTTCAACCGCTGTTTCAAAACGCAATTTGTATCCTTTATTAATTTTAGAATCTTCAATTTCTAAAGTGGTCATGCTGCGATCACCGCCAGTAACTGAAGCTCCAGTTTTGGCGCTGATATCAGTTGGTTTTTGAGAATAAAATTTATGCCACTCTTTAAGGGTTTTGTACCATTTTTTATCGTCACCCATTACATAAAGCGTTTTATCGTAATCTCCTTTGGGATTAATAAGCGATACCACAACATAAGCCCCTTCTCCCGCATAGTTTGACATTTGGAGCATGCACTTGTATTTGCTGGTTTGTGCAGCGGCTTGAAAAGATAATATGCAGATTAAAGCAGCTGTAAAAGTTATTTTTAGTATTGATTTCATATCGAATTATGAATTGTTAATTATTTATTATGTTGTGATTAGCTTTTAATTGTTATTTTAAAAATGCTAAATCTGTTTTGTTTTTGGCTAATGACTCATTTTCTTTAGCTAAGTCGAAAGTGCTTTCTTTAAAATCGGTGGTGATTTCTTTTTTTGCACCAATAGAAAGCAGGTATTTCAATATGGCATCGTCTTTGGCAATCATAGCGGCTCTATGCAAAGCAGTCAATCCATCTTTGTTTTTAGCGTTGATGTCAATATTTAAATCAGCCAATTTTTTTAATAAAACTAAATCATTTTTGGCTACAGCCAAATGGTAAAGTGTGTTTCCGTCTTTTTGGGCTATTGCCAAGTTTAATCCTTTGTCTTGAAGCAATTTTATCTTTGCAGCAAAAGGATCTTGTTTTGGCGCATTTGCACCTTCTGGACGTCCACCCATACCCATTCCCATTTGCGGTTTGTAGGATTGTACTAAATAAAATCCTAAGTTGTTCCCTTCTTTATCCAGTACTTTTACATCGGCACCTTTGTCTAAAAGCAAGCTAACAGCTTCAGGAGTTCCAGATTTTACAGCTATTGTTAATGCTGATTCCCCATTTCCGTTTTGAATATTTATGTTTTTTACAATTACCAATATTTGTTCTAATGCAGCAGTTGTTTCTCTAGACGCTGCAGCTACCATTAAAGGAGCGTTTCCTTCGTTATCGGCTTTCGTGATATTTACTCCTTTAGCTAAAAAGTAATTGATGATTTCAGTTTGTTTTGGTTTGCTAACTAGAAAATGAAATACAGTTTCTCCAAATTTGCTTGTAGCCGTTGGTTTGATTTTCAAATCTTCGACCAAGTATTTATAGGTTTCAATTGTATTTGTTTCTCTGCGGGAACCTTGTGCGGCAAAAATAAGTGCATTGTCTGTGTATTTTACTCCTTTTTCTAATAATGTTTTTAAGAAAGGGATATTGCCTGTTTTGGCTACATAATTGAAAGCAGTGTTGCCGTTGCTGTCCACATCTTTAAGCGACATTCCTTTGGTTGTAAAATATGTTGATAGGGCAAGGTCTTTATCATAAGGGATTGCTAGAAGCAATAGGTTTGCACCGTCTTGATATTTTTTCATTGGTTCGACACCGGCTTTAAAAAAAGCTTCATAAACAGCTGTATTCGTTACGCCGCTACTCGCTGCCGCTGTAATAGGAAATGCACTGTGGCTGTCTTCTAAATTTACGTCAGATTTTTTGGCAATTAAGTATTCTATGATTTCCAGATTTCCCTTGCTTGCAGCCCAATGCAAATAAATTCTATTATCGTGAGTTGTTTTGGTAACTTCATTTCCAGGCTGTTCCAATAAGAATTTTATGGTAGCTGCGGGAGCATCATTATTAATGGCAAAAACTACTGGGTCAAATGATCTTTGATTTAATTCTGAAGGATTGCTGCCTTTTGCTATTTCAGCTTGAACAGCTGCTACATCTGGTGATGTTTTCCAAAAAGACTGTTCTAAAAGCATGTTTTTTTGTTGCGCACTAACTAATGCGGTGGCAAATAAGGCTAATGAAATAAAGAAATTCTTTTTCATAAAGGTTCTTGTTGATAGGTAAGTAGTTTGTATAATTAAATTTACTCTCATTATTTAGAATAAATAAAAATAATGCAAATATAAAAATTAATATTATAAATACACATTATTATTGTCCTTTTACGAGTTGCTTTTTTATTGTTTTTTTTGAAAATCTCTTGGGTTTAGATGGCAAAAACAATGAAAGGTTTAAAGCAATGACCTCAAACCTTTCATTTTATTTTTTAGATAATTATGTCAAAGCGAATGATGTGTTTTTTTCTTTTTATTTCGACCCCACCAAATATAAAATCCAGTTATGGGAAGGCTTGCGCAAACTAAACTGGCAAAAAAAGCAAGTATTTTACCAGAAAATCCTAAGATGCTGCCTACGTGTAAATCGTAAGTGATGAATCGAAATTTTTCGCCTGTATTTTTGTCATCAAAAGTGGTTGTTTTAAGTGTTTTTCCCGTGTATTGATCGTATACAGCAGCTACGTCATTCAAACGGTTTTCATGTCTAATAAATGAATTAAAAGTAGACGATGAATCTTTGGGCATGAACAAAATATACTCATCGGCTTTAGGATGTAAATGTTGTATGGAATTGTAAATTTTATCAAAACCATTTTTTGAATTAACCTGAGTAGAGTCCGATACTAATTTTTCACTTTTTTCACTTGTTTTACCTCCATTAAGCGCCCACTGAATTCCTGAATCATACCATTCAAAAGCCCAAACTAAACCAGTAAGCGCAATGATTAAAGCAGGAATAAGCATGTAATAGCCTAATATGTTATGCAGGTCATAATTTTTTCGTTTCCATTTAGTGGTGCTTTTCCACTGAAACGAAAAGCGCTGTTTAATGGCATTTTTATTTTTTGGCCACCATAAAATTAAACCTGTAATAAGAGAAAAAACAAATATGATAGTGGCTGTTCCCACAATTGGATCTCCAATATCATGTTTTAGAAAAAGTGTTTGATGCAGCATTCTAACTACGAAGAAAAATTCGAAATTATAATTTTCTATCTTTTCGACATTTCCTGTGTAAGGGTCTAAATAAATGTACAATCGGTCATAATCATCCCAATACCAAATACTGTTATTTTCCAGTTTGTTAAAACTCCAGAAAGCAACTGTATTTTTTTTGTCATTAGCAATTTTGCATCCTGATATTGGATTTTTAGATTTGTTTTTTGCTATTTCTAATAGTTTACTGAATGGTAATGCTTTGTCTTTTACTTCTTTTACGTGATAATAATCATGGACAATAGGCCGTAATTCTTCTTCAAAAACATATAAACACCCTGTGGTACCTAGAATAATTACAATAAGGCCAGACGCAAGACCTAACCATAAATGTATTTTCCCTATTGCTTTTTTAAATTTCATTGTTCTGTTAATTAATCTAAAATAAATTTAAAAGCGGAATGTTAAGTTAATTAAGAAGTTAGTTGGTGCTTGTGAAGCACCCCAAGCATCCCAATATTTTTCGTTGGATAGGTTGTTTAATTTTACACCGACTCTCCAAGTAGGTTGGTCATAAAATACGGTTGCATTCAAAATAGTATATGAGGGAATGTAAAAGACATTGTCACTAGACATATAACTTTTATCAACAAAATTACCTCCAAAACCAGCACCTAGGCCTTTTAACTTATTTTGAAAAGTATAAGATGACCAAAAATTAATAACGTTTTCTGGTGCATCAGAGGCTTTATTACCTTCAATAGATTGGTCTTCAGCTTTTAAATAACGATTGTCATTATAAGCATATCCAGCTATAATATTTAATCCTGGTGTAGGATTGGCTATTAATTCAAAATCAAATCCTTTACTTACCTGTTTAGCATCTTGAGTATAAAATCCAACAGCATCTGTTCGAGTTGCATTGTCAATAGTAATGTTGTAATAACTAGCGGTAGCGCTTAATTTTTTATTGAAGGCTTCAATTTTTATACCTCCTTCATATTGCATAGCATAAATGGGATCCAGTATTAATTTCCCTCCATTATTGGGCTGTTCTACTGGAGCTGAATTTTGGAAACCACTCATGTAATTTCCAAACAGGGATACATTATCTTTTAAAACTTCATAGACCAATCCAAATTTTGGGGCTAATGCAGTTTGACTGTATTTGTTTCCTTCCGTTTTACTTTCAAAATTATCCAAACGTAAACTTAACATAGCTGATAATTGATCTGTAAAGTTGATTACATCGGCTATATAAGAACTGTAAGTATTTTCTTTTTGACTAGGCCATGCTGTTTGAGTTACGGCTGCGTCAATATCCTTTTTTCTGATAGGGGTAAAGTTGGTTGTTATGTCGATTGTCTTGATAGGAACAGTACCAGAGCTTGCTCCTGATAAAAAATTATCTGCAAAGTTTCTGTAATTTATACCAATTAATATTTTATGCTTAATACTTCCTGTTGAAAATTCGCCATTAATATTTTCCTGTATATTAGTGTAGTTGCTAGTTATTGGGCCATATAATGATGCCCTTATATTTACTTGAGTTGGAGAAATCCAAGTAGGGATGCCTTGATAACTATGCTCTACATCTTCGCCTACAAAAGAAAATAAGGTTGTTGATTTCCAGTTATCGGATAATTTGTATTCTGCTTGGGTGAAAAATTTAGTTGATGCTGTTTTGGAATCTGCATCATCATGGAACAAGGATTTTTTATAATCTATTTTTAAATCTTTTGGATTTGTAATTCCA
The DNA here is from genome assembly GCA_963511725.1 of uncultured Flavobacterium sp. Classification (GTDB taxonomy): domain Bacteria; phylum Bacteroidota; class Bacteroidia; order Flavobacteriales; family Flavobacteriaceae; genus Flavobacterium. Next base: position 10,669 of record CAUPKA010000035.1, on the reverse strand, counting down.
GATGCATTATCATAGCGGCTATAGATACGCCTTGTATTGTTAGAATTAAATAATTCGGCATCTACAGTAAAAGTAAGTTTTTCGGTTGCTTTATAAGTAAGACTAGGAGCAATAGTCAGATAATTGTTAAAACCATAGTCTAAAAAGCTTTTTTCTTTATTGACTGCTAGGTTAATTCTAAACAATACTGTTTTGTCCTTATTAAGTGGAGTATTCACATCGGCAGTAAGCTGGTTCAAACCAAAACTTCCCGCAGTATAAGACACTTCTGTAGCGGTAGCTTGAAAAGGTTTTTTAGTAACCAAATTTACTACACCTCCAAAGGAAGAAACGGATGAACCAAATAAAGTTCCTGAAGGGCCTTTCATTATTTCGATTCGTTCTATGTTTGCGATGCCAACCGATGAACGTCCAGAGGCTGTTTCCATGCCATTTCGGGCATTAATTCCTGTGCTGAATCCTCTGAAAATAACACCAAATCCTCCAGAAGGATAGTTAAGCGGCACTACTCCAGGGGAATTTTGCATTGCACTTTTAATGTCAACTGTTATTTGCTCTTGCAAAAGTTCTTTATGAATAACACTATACACTTGTGGGTTTTCTAAATTTGAAATGGGTATTCTCGCCACATAATCTGTTTTTTTAGATAAGAAGCTTTTTCGGTTATTAATGACAACTTCTTTTAAATCATTGTTGGAAACTTCCAATTGCAAATCAAGAATAGTGGTTTTATTTTCTGTAACTGTTACTTGCTTTTCTATAGTTTCGTGGCCTGCTAAAGAAACTTGCAGGCTGTAGGTGTTGGCTTTTATTCTATTAAATTCGAAGCTGCCATCGTCATTGGCAGTGGTGCTATATTTTGAGTTTTTAAGGATAATGTTTACTCCAGTGGCTGGTTCATTATCAGATGTAATAATAGTTCCTTTGATCTTACCCAGGTTTTGTTGGGCGAAAATGCTTATGGTTGAAAAGAGAAACAAACATGTTATGAGAATAAATTGTAGAATTCGTTGGTTAAAATTGTTCATTATGAATTTAGTTTTGATTTAATTTGTGTTTAGTTTAAAATTTATAAGTAATATTTACCATGAAATTATTTGGTTTTTGAGGTCTTGCATAATAACCGTCACTTACCCAATATTGCTCATTTAAAATGTTATTTGCTTTAAGACCAATTCTATATCTTGGACGGTTATAAAAAAGTGTGGCATCTAGAAGGTTATATGAATCGAGTGTAAAGGTATTTGCACTGTCTAGAAAGGCATCTGAGACATAAGAGTTTCCTATTCCTAATCCAAGTCCTTGAGCCTTACCATTGATAATGGTATAACTCGCCCATAGATTAACCACGTTTTCGGGTGTTCCAGGTGCTCTTTTGCCCATTATATTTAGATTTGCTTTTGTAAACTCATTATCATTATAACCATAACTGGCTACATAGTTGAATCCGGGAAAAGGTCTTCCTATAATTTCTACTTCGAGTCCCTTGCTTTTTTGTGTTCCGTCTTGTACAAAAAAGTTAATACCGTTACGGACTTCATTTATTGTACTATTCGTTACATCAATCTGATAATAACTGATTGTAGTATTTATTTTATCTGATAAATCAACCTTAAAACCACCCTCTAGCTGTCCAGCTTGCTGTGGTTTAAAAACTGAAACTTCTCCATTTGGCTGAATCCTGTTTCCTACATTTTTAAAACCGTTCAAATAATTACCGAAAACAGATACCTTGTCTTTTAAGATTTGATATACCACTCCAAATTTTGGAGAGAATGAAGTTTGGTTGTAGTTGCCTACAGTAGCACGAGTTAGTGTATTTGTTGTTCCATCTCCGATATAACGATCTGCGCGTAAACTTGCCATTACTAAAAGCTGATCTGTTATATTTAAAACATTTGATGCATAAACACTATAGGTTGACTCTTTTGTATCATTCTGACCCGTATTTCTTTCTGATAAAACAGATTCAACTTGCTCTATTCGGATGACAGGGGTAGAAGGAAGGTTATCTAGATTCGCAGGAGCAAATACTTTAGCTCCATAACCCAATCCGTCATATCTGGTTAGTCTAGAACTGGTTAAATAATCAAAACCAATTACTAGTCTATTTCTTAGTTTACCTAATTTAAAATCACCAATAAAATTCTGCTGAAAGTTTTTTCTAGTAGTTTTTTCATCAGTAAATGCTCTTAGCACTCGATCTACTGATGATTTATTTTGCCAAATGAAATCAAAAATGTAAAGATCATCATAAGAACCTCCACCGTATGCGTATCTGGATTGAGAAATCCATTGATCAGAAATCTTGTATTCAGCATCGACTAATACATTTGTAGAGGTTTGTTTACTTACCAAAGAGTTATCATTAAGCGACTGGCGGTAATCGAGGTTGATATCTTTAAAGCTGTTTATTCCTAGAGTAGGTGAAGAAATCCATCCTCCAGCAACAACTCCTTGTGCAGTTAGTATATCAGCATTCAGACTAAATTTTAAACGGTCAGTTACTTGATAAGTGATGCTTGGAGCAAAAAGCAATGTGGCGTTATTACCCTGATCCTGAAAGCTGTTTTCTGTCTGGCGGGATACATTCAGTCTAACTAGTAAACCTTCGGTATCTTTTATTGGAGAGTTGAGGTCTAGTGTCATACGACTTAGATCCCAACTTCCCATTGTATAGCCTATTTCACCTCCAAAATGATCGTAAGGTTTTTTGGTAACATAATTGACAATTCCTCCAAATGAGGTCATTTGTGCACCAAAAAGTGTTGAACTTGGACCTTTGATAGTCTCCACGCGTTCTACAGAAGCAAGGTCTATACCAGTACGTAGATAAGTTGCCATTCCATTACGGAAATTTTCACTGGTTTGAAAGCCCCTAGCGAAAAAAGAAGGCATTCCTGCTCCAGTTTTTGCAGGTGCTGCTCCTGGAACATTTCTAAAAGACTCTTCCAATGTTAAAGCCATTTGCTCTTTGATGAGCTCTTTGTCTACAACACTGTAAACTTGTGAGTTTTCGAGATTCTTAAGAGGTAGTCTTGATACATATTCACTTTTCTTTTTTGAAGTGATTGCATATTTATTTCCGACTACAAGAATTTCATTTAGGGATTCTGCATTGGCTGTAAGCTTGAAATCCAATGTTAATTCTTCTCCTGGATTTAGAGTAACAGTGCTTGTTTGGGAACCCAATCCCATAAAACTTGCTGTAATCGTATACGATCCTGGAGTAAGTTTGTCAAATCTATACCAACCATCCTTGTCTACTTTTATACTATATTTTCCATTTAAATTTACGATACTGTATTCGGCGCTCTTTCCGTCTTCGGTTGTTATTTGACCTTTGATACTGCCTGTCTGGTTTTGTTGAGCAAAGAAGTTAATTGTTGAAAATAGAAATAAACAGGTTGTAAAAATGAAATATTGAATTCGATGTGTAAAATTGTTCATTATGAATTTAGGTTTTAGTTAGTTTATTTAGAATAAATAAGAATAGCGCAAATGTATATGTTTAATTCGTTTTTAACCAACACTATTTATAATTAATACAAATAATATTTAAACTGTTAATTATAAGTGGATTGTTTTATTTTAAAATGCACTTCCAGTGATTCAATAATAATAAAAGCCCCTAACGAATTAGAGGCCTTTATGGAAATTTGGCTATTGCCATGTATATTTATTTAATTGGTTACCGTGTTTTTCTTTTTATTCCGTCCCCACCAAATATAAAATCCAGAGATAGGAAGGCTCGCAATAAGCAGACTGATCAAAAAAGCAAAAATCTTTCCAGCAAGCCCAAACACCGCTCCAGTGTGGAGATCGTAGTTCATGCGCATTAACTTATCTGGAATTGCTGCATTTTTATATTCTCCGTAAATGTGTTTTACTTCTTTTTCTTCCAAAGTATATTGGTCAAAATAACGATAATCGGTTTTCCAATACGTTCCTCCATCCGGATTGGCGTTGGCAGCAATGGAGGTGCTGTCATTTTCTGGCGGATGTACTTCAATGGATTTGGCCGTTGGATATTCTTTTTGCATTAATAACCAAACCTTGTCCAGTGGATTTGCTGTAGGAACTGATTTTTTATCTGAAATTGGATCTTCATAAATCAATGATTTTTCCCCGCCAGTTACTGTGTAATAGGAATAGGCAAACCATTGAAAACCCCAAACCAAACCTGTAATCGTAAAAATAAGGGCAATTAAAAGAATATAAAATCCGGTGATATTGTGCAAATCATAGTTTTTGCGTTTCCATTTTGTATCTTTTTTCCATTTGAATCTAAAGCGTTGTTTGGCTGCATTTTTGTTTCGAGGATACCAAAGAAACAGACCTGAAAGTAACAATATCAGGAATATTAAGGTTGCCGAAGCTACGATGGGTTGTCCAATTTCTGGGGGAAACCAAAGATAGAAATGTCCGTCGAGGATGAATCTGAAAAATCCTTCGTCCATATTCGCTGTTTCCATCACTTTGCCCGAATATGGATTTAGGTAAACGATATAATAATAAGTGGGTTCGTAATGAAAAAATATCGCTTCCGCAGATTTTTCCGAACCATTGTATTTAACGGCGTGCAGGGCTTTGCCTGGAAGTTCTTTTTTTGCAATTTCTTCCAATTGGGATGGAGGAAGAAAAGGCTTATTTTGTTTTTCGACAAAACGGTATTGCTCGGTAATGTTTTGTATTTCTTCCTGAAAAGCATACAGACAGCCCGTAATGGCAATGATAAAAATAATTATGCCAGAAGACAATCCGAGCCATAAATGTAGTTGCCCAATCAGTTTTTTTAAGCTATTATTTTTCATTAAAAAAGGATAAAACTCCTCAGGTTAATGAGGAGTTTAGTTAAACAAAATATAAAATATTAGAATTTATAAGTTAGACCAGCAGTCAAGCTTCTTAATTTTTGTGGACTAACTGTTGACCATCCAGAATAATATTTCTCGTTTAGTAAATTATTTACTTTTAATGAAATGTTGAATTTATCATTGTTGTATGATAAAGCCGAATTCAAAACAGTGTAGTCAGGCAGCGCAAAAGTGCCTGTTATAGTTGAATTTATTGTTTTGATTTCGCTGGCATAATTTCCGCCAAATCCTATTCCAAAACCTTTTAATTTTCCTGTTGGGATAGTATAATTTGCCCATGCATTAATTAATGTTTTTGGTCCAGAACTATCCGAACGTAATCCTATGCGTCCACTTCCTTCGGTATCTTTTATTACTTCATTTTGATTATTACTATATCCTGCAATAATGTTTAATCCTTTTGCTGGATTAGCAGTAATACTAGCTTCAAATCCTTTACTTTCGATTTCTCCGCCTTGAGTAGAATTGTTTGGATTGCTCGGATCAGTCATCAATTTGTTCGTAACATCAATGTTGTAATAACTTATAGTAGCCGAAATAATATCTTTATATAAATTGGTTTTTAATCCAAATTCATATTGATTGGCGTGTTCTGGATCATAACTTTGCATTCTAGTATTCGAACCATCACTATCTGAAACTGACACTGGTGCCTGATTAATAAAACCATTCATATAGTTAGTAAAAACAGAAACTTTATTTTCAATTATTTGGTATACTGCACCAAATTTTGGCGAGAAAGAGGTTTGACTTTTTACCTCGTCTGTTGACCAATAGGTAGTACTTCCTTTAAAATTATCTACACGCAAACTTCCCATAACCGAAAGTTTATCCGTAATATTCAATACATCTGAGAAATATGCGCTTAAAACTTTGGTTTCTGCGGTTGAATTTCCTTCAAACGAACCTACTAATAAGTTGTCTACACCAGCTTGTGTTACATCTCCAGTATCGGTTTGGTTTGTTAAAGATACAGTTCCGTTACCAACCCATCCTGAGCTTCCATTCATAATATTGGAAACATAGTAATCCACTCCTGCAACCAATCTGTTTCTTAAGTTGCCAATTTTGAAATCACCAATAAAATTTTGTTGAATATCAGTAGCTAAAGTTTGACCATTCCTTTTTGAAACATATCGTGTAAATTCATCATTATTGGCAAAATCCCATAAATAAGAATAGTAGCCATCAGTTTTACTAGTACTTCTTGATAGTACTGTTTGCGAAGTCCATTGGTCAGATAATTTATAGTTCATTTGAGCCTGTAAATTAAAAGTTGGGTTACGCATTGTAAGCTCATTAGAAGTATATGACTTTTTATAGTTTTGGTCAAAACGATCCATTGATTGAGCAGGTGCAAGACTATTTCCACCTAAAAACAGCATTGGAGCATTGGCAGAATTTCTATCTGTAAACTCAGTATTTATAAAAAACGAAAGTTTATCACTTACTTTATAACTCAACGATGGAGCAAAGAAAAATGATTTACCAAAACCAGCATCTTGAAATGAATTTTCTTTTTGGTAAGCGGTGTTTATTCTTACTGAAACATCAGTATTTAATGGAATATTTACATCAGCAGTAAGTCTATCCATTCCATAAGTTCCAGAGTTATAACTAATTTCTCCACCCAATTTTGAGTGTGGTTTTTTGGTTACAATATTGATCAAACCACCATACGAGATTAAACTGCTTCCATATAGAGTACCCGATGGTCCTTTGATAACTTCAATGTTATCCACATTTGCAGGATCTACACTTCCGTTATTGATTCCAGGCAATCCATTAATCATTGTAGGTTGAATAGAGAATCCTCTCATAGTATAAAATTCTGCTCCATCCCCGCCACGGCCTGTAGATTCCCAAAGACGGGTAATACCTGTTGCATTTTTAAGGGCATCATTAAGATTTGTAACAACTTGCTCTTTCAATAATTCACTTGTAACGGTATTGTAAACTTGTGGGTTTTCAATATCTTTTAGTGGCATTTTAGAAACAGTATTGCTTTTTTCTCTTTTGTATTTATACTTGTTAGAAACCTGTACTTCGTTTAAATTACTAATAGTATCTTTTTTTGCCTCTTGTGCGAAACTAGTTATTGAAAACAATATAAAAGTAGAGAGTAGAATTGCGTTCTTCATTTTTATTTAGATTGATTAAGAATAGCGCAAATGTAAAAACTAATTTTATGTTAACAATTTTTATTTAGAATAAATAAAAATAAATAATTTAACAATTGTTTATCAGACATTTATAATAATAAAAAAAGCATTGCCGTATATAGACAATGCTTTTTTAGTAAGATATAATTTGTTATTTGGCTATTCAGACTTTTTCATCCCGAATTTTTCAGAGCTTATTTTCCCGAGTTGAACACCAGAAATGGATGCGACAAGACTGTCTTTATTAATTTGGGTGTAGGTAATTTTTTGAGGATAATCGTGTTTTGGGTTTTCAAAAACCAGTTGTTTTTGTGTTCCAATAGTCATTTTAAACGAAACAGCTTTATTTTCGTTTTGACCTTTTACAGTAGCGTTATAGAATAATTCTTCTCCTTTTTGCTGTAATGTTATGGTTTCAAAATGTAGTGTGTCTTTTTCTTTGATAAAAAAAGATTCTGCTTGAAAAGTACTGTCATTAATGCGTTTCCAACTTTCAGAAAGAATACCGTCTGCGGTTTTAGTGCTCCATTTTCCAAGTAACCAGTTGGCTGATTTTATTTTATCTTTTTCGGAAGCTTCTTGGTTTTTGCAAGAAACAATAGCTAACAAAAGCAGTATAAGAGTTGTTTTTTGAAACATTTGCATGAATATTTGGCGTTATTTTAAATGCTAAATTATGAAAAAATAGAATAGTGTCACTGCTTTAATTTTGGAATCAAAGGTTTACCATATAAGTCATATAAGTTTTTAATTTGAATAGAATTAAGTTAAATAAAAAGTTCATTAAAGCAAAGTCATATTACTCAGAAAGAATGTTTTTAACTTATATTCCCTTTTAACCAATGTGACAACTAACTTTTTTACTTAAATGACTTATATGGTAAAACAAAATTTTAAATACTTTCATTCAAAATTGAATAAACCAGTTCCTTAGTGGGCTTTTGATCTTTTAGTTTTTCTCTAACCACATCAAAAGTGACTTTAAAATCACAGCCCAATTTATAGTCGCCACAACCGTAAGCAGTTTTTCCTTTCAGTATCGTTCCTTTTTTGCATTTTGGACAGATTAATAAATCCGGTGTTGTTTTTACGGCTGTTTTCTTCGGTTCTAATTTGAGTTTGAAATTTTCTTCAAAACGGATTAAGCCTTCAACTGTTCCTGAATCGGTCTTAAAGTCTTTCAAATTTACAGTAGATCCTTTTTGAACCAACCGCAAATATTGACTCTCAGAAATCTTTTTTCCTTCAAAAATATAAGGTAATACAAAATCACAGCCCGATTTATATTCACTGCAGCCGTAAGCTGATTTCCCTTTTATTAAATTTCCTTTTTTACATTTCGGACAAACTTCTGCTAAAATTCCTATTGCTTTCTTTTTCTCAATTTTAGCTTCTTGTTTTTGAATGCTTCCTTCGTGTGAAATATTGGCACGTCTGGTTTCGCTTCGTACTTCATAGACCAAAGCTTCTACCATCTGTTTCATGTTCTTAATAAATGCACCTGCGGTAAATGTACCTTTTTCAATGTCTTTCAGCTGCTTTTCCCAGGAACCTGTCAATTCAGCCGATTTGATTAATTCATTCTGAATGGTGTCAATCAACTGAATCCCCGTTGGCGTAGGCAAAACCTGTTTTTTGTTTCGAACGATATATTGGCGTTTGAAAAGCGTTTCGATAATATTGGCCCGCGTTGACGGACGACCAATACCGTTTTCTTTCATCAATTCGCGTAAATCTTCATCATCGACTTGTTTGCCCGCGGTTTCCATAGCGCGCAATAAAGTTGCTTCCGTAAACTGATTGGGTGGTTTGGTTTCTTTTTCTAAAAATGAAGGTTCGTGCGGACCTTTTTCACCGACAACAAAACTTGGCAATATGTCGGCTTCTTTTTCTTTTGCGTTTGGATCTTCAAAAACAACGCGAAATCCCTTTTTCAAAATTTCTTTCCCTGTGGTTTTGAATAGTACATCGGCCGCTTTTCCGATTACTGTGGTATTGGCAACCAAACAATCGTCATAAAACACCGCTATGAAACGCCTTGCAATAATATCATATACTTGTTGCTGATTGTATTGTAAATTGGATTGTACGCCCGTTGGGATAATCGCGTGGTGATCTGTTACTTTTTTATCATTGAAAACTTTGGGCGATTTTTTAATCTTTTTTTCTAAAAGTGGTTGGGTCAATTCGCCATAATTCGTCAGATTTTGCAGAATTCCCGGTACTTTTGGGTAAATGTCGTTTGGTAAAAATGTGGTATCAACTCTCGGATAGGTAACTACTTTTTGTTCATACAAAGTCTGTACAATTTTTAGCGTTTCATCTGCCGAGAAACCAAATTTTTGATTGCAATAGACTTGTAAACCAGTTAAGTCGAAAAGCTTTGGAGCAAACTCATTACCGTTCTTTTTTTCGACAGAAACAATTTCGAACTCACTTTCCTTGACTTTATTGGCTAGAATTTCGCCATCTTCCTTTTTCAAAAAGCGTCCCTCCTCATAATTGAAAAGCGTCTCTCTGTATAAAGTCTGCAGTTCCCAATAGGGTTGAGGTTTGAAATTCTCAATCTCTTTAAATCGGTCAACAACCATGGCCAAGGTTGGGGTCTGAACCCGCCCAATAGACAATACTTGTTTGTACCCGCCATGTTTTACAGTGTACAAACGGGTAGCGTTCATGCCGAGTAACCAGTCGCCGATAGCTCTGGAAAATCCTGCGTAGTATAAATTATCGTAGTTGGCGGATGGCTTTAGGTTTTCAAAACCTTCTTTGATGGCTTCGGTGGTTAGGGACGAAATCCATAAGCGTTGTACTTCGCCTTTATAATGGGCTTCGTTCATTACCCAGCGCTGAATGAGTTCTCCTTCCTGTCCCGCATCCCCGCAGTTTATGACCAGTTCCGCTTTGTCGAATAAACCTTTTACGATTCTAAACTGCTTTTGAATCCCTGAATTTTGCACCACTTTGGTTTCAAATTTGTCGGGAAGCATGGGCAAGTTGTTCAAATCCCAACTTTTCCAATTGGGTTTGTAATCGTTAGGTTCTTTTAAGGTGCATAAGTGCCCAAATGTATAAGTGACCTGATAGCCATTGCCTTCGTAATACCCATCGTGTTTGGTATTGGCTCCCAAAACGGATGCGATTTCGCGTGCTACACTTGGTTTTTCGGCAATACAGACCTTCATTTTTTTCTTCCTGATTTGAAGGCGCAAATTAGGAATTTAGAAATTGGTATTGAAGAGAAACTTGATGGATTTATGAACGAGGCTAAGTAGTGGAGTAGGGGATCTACGTTCGCTGAGTCTTTGCGAGGAACGAAGCAATCTCACTTGCTATATCCGTTCCAATGATTTGTTGGGTTTGCTTTTGATAGTGAGGTTGCTTCGTTCCTCGCAAGGACTTTACACAGTTAATTAAACTTTTAAAACATTTTTGAGTTTACCCAAAATTTTGTCCAGTGCCTAAACATTACCAGGTTTTGGTAGCTTGCCTACCAAAACCATAGGCGCACCTACCAAAACCATAGGCGCACCTACCAAAACCATAGGCGCACCTACCAAAACCATAGGCGCACCTACCAAAACCATAGGCGCACCTACCAAAACCATAGGCGCACCTACCAAAACCATA
>CAUPKA010000034.1:0-50678 GCA_963511725.1 uncultured Flavobacterium sp. | reverse complement strand
TTGTCATTCCGACGAAGGAGGAATCACATCTGCTAATTACGTTATGTGATTCCTCCTTCGTCGGAATGACAAAATCGTTAAGATTAACTATAAAAAAACATAAGTTTTAATCATTAAATATAATTTCACCCAACTGGTTAACATTACTTCTTGGAATATAACTGCTGTGGTTTTGCGTGAGGGATAGAAGTAAGCTACCGAAGTAGCACGGATAGCCCGACAGTATTATGGAAATGGGCCGAATAAGCGGTTTGCATATTTGGCCCATTTTCATAATAGTGGCACGCCCTAATTATTACTTTTACTCTTTGTGAATCATTTTGTTCAGCCAAAAACAGCAAAGCAACGATAACGCGCCCAATGTTCCCATAACAAACCAATTGACTTGATAGTTGTAATGTGCAATGATTTCCAAGCCTGTTTTAGAACTGGCTATATGCGCCAGACTGAAACTCATGGTGTAGAAGCCCATGTATTGTCCTTCCTGACCTTTTGGCGCGCGATTGAGGGCAACGGCATTGACAAAAGGGAACGAAAAAATTTCTCCAAAAGTGAGGAATATGATACTTATTGTGAGAATACCTACCCATGAATCGAGTAGCAAAACGTAATATCCAAGCGTAATGAACAGTGATCCAATTGCGATGCTTTTTATTTTGTTCGTTTTTTTTCTTTCCAGAATGCTCACGATAGGCATTTCTAAAAGGAAAACTAACAGCCCGTTTATGGAAAGAAGCATTCCGGTTTGGAATTCGCTGAGTCCGAATTTTTCATTGTGATATAAAGGTAAAGTCGAAAATATTTGAAGAAAAACCATAAAAGTGACAAAACTGATAAAGAGCAGTAACCAAAAAGGTTTGTCTTTGTAAATGGATTTTGGCACACTTGATTCTACATTATCTGCTGTGTCAATTGGGGTTTTCTTTTTTTCTTTAATGCAAAAAGCAAATATCAAAATGGCGATGATACAGGAACTTCCGTCAATCCAAAACAGACCTGAATATCCCATTCCTATAATAATTAATCCGCCCAATGCAGGGCCGGCTGTAAAACCAAGATTCACTGCCAAGCGGACTAAAGACAGCGCACGAACTCGGTTTTCGGGTTTGGCATATACGCTTAGGGACACAAACATGGCTGGTCGAAACATGTCGGAAATTGCCATAATGATAAACATCGCAAAGCATAATCCCCAGAAACTAGTAATGTATTGTAATATAATGAATAGAATTCCGCTCGTAAAAAGACTAAAAATCATGATTTTATAAAACCCTATTTTGTCGCTCAATTTGCCTCCAATCCAAGAACCCAGCATAGAACCCAAACCAAAGGCTACCATAATCCATCCCACTTCACCGTAGCTGAAATTCAGATCTTCCTTTAAATATTTAGATAAAAATGGCAGAACCATTGTTCCCGCTCTATTTATAAAAGTGATTAGGGCAAGTATCCAAACTTCGCGCGTGAAGCCCTTGAAATTATTGATGTAACGACCGATGGCAGTTTTGAGCATTTTAAATGTTGAGTTTTTTCAAAGATAAAATTAAAATGTTTAACCGCAAAGAGCGCAAAGGAAACGCAATGTCCGCAAAGCTTAGCGTACTTAGCGAAATTCTTTGTGCTCTTTGCGGTTAATAGGTTTATGAGGTATACTATTTTTAAGGAGTTATGACTTTGTACCTTTCTAACTTTAAACTATTTTTGCATAAAATTTAAATAATTATGAGAGTTATAATGACTTTGATTCTGTTGGCACTGTTTAATTTTGGCTTTGGCCAAGAAAAATTTGATGTCACTGTTGTCGAAAAATTTCAAAAAGACCTCAATGCCGAATATGCGGACGCAAAAACAAGTCCTTTGACTGCTGATGATTTGGTAAAATTCAAGGCATTGGATTTTTATCCAATAAATGAAAAAGCTTTTGTGGTCGCTCAATTCATTAGAACTGAGAACGAAAAACCATTTGGAATGCAAACATCAACCGCCAGAAAACCAATGTATGTAAAATATGGAGAAGCACATTTTCAGCTGGAAGGAAAAGAATTGAAACTGAATATTTACCGAAATATTGAATTTTCGAAAAAGGAAGAATACAAAGATGATTTATTTTTACCTTTCTCGGATTTAACTTCGGGGAAAGAGAGTTACATTGGCGGGAAATACATTGATTTGAAAATTCCAACCGGAAACACGATTGTTATTGATTTTAATTTATCATACAATCCATATTGTGCTTACAATCATAAATATTCATGCCCAAAAGTGCCTTTAGAAAACGATTTGGCTATCGAAATAAATGCAGGTGTAAAGAAATTTCATGATTAATGAGGTTTTTTAATTTACATACTCACAAATTTACGAATCAGGAAACTGTTTTGGAACTGGTAAATCAATACCCGCAGGAATTTGATGCTTCAATTCCGAATTATTCCATTGGGATTCATCCGTGGTATATCAAGGAAGAAAGGCTGGATCTTGATCTGCAGATTATTGAAAGTGAATTGCAAGAGCCAAATTGTCTCGCTCTTGGCGAATGCGGATTGGACAAACGTATTGAAATGCCGTTGGAATTACAGCAAACGGTTTTTGAAAGACAACTGCTTTTGGCACAAAAATATAACAAGCCCGTTGTGATTCATTGCGTGGCCGCTTTTCAAGAAGTTATAGCAATTAAGAAACGATTAAAAATTACGGTTCCAATGCTAATTCATGGATTTTCGAAGAATATACAAGTAGCCAAGGAATTGATCGATAACGGATTTTATATTTCGTTTGGGAAGTATTTATTACTCAATCCTGAATTGGAAACTGTTTTTCTAAGTATTCCTGATGATCGATTTTTTCTAGAAACCGATACAATTGAGGAAGGCATAGAAGAAGTATATTCCTTGGCAGCTCAATATAAAAATATTGCTGTCGAAGGATTGCAAGAATTAATTAACAAAAATTTTAAAACCGTTTTTGGTTTCTAGAAACATTAAACTTTAAACAAAAAAAACATGGCAGAGTGGACAGAAAGAGCCGAACTATTATTTAAAAAGGAAGGATTGCAAAATTTGCAAAATTCTCACGTGATGGTCGTAGGACTAGGCGGTGTAGGTTCCTTTGCAGCCGAATTTTTGGCAAGAGCAGGAGTAGGAACAATGACAATTGTAGACGGAGATGTGGTGGATATTACCAATATAAACAGGCAATTACCAGCTTTGCATTCCACCGTGGGAGAGCCTAAAGTTACCGTTGTAGGTGATCGTTTGATGGATATTAATCCTGAATTGAATTTAATTAGAGTAAAAGAGTTTCTTTCGCCAGAACGTGCTTATGAAATTGTTTCGAATGAATATGATTATGTTTTAGACTGTATTGACAGCGTAACGCCAAAATTGAATCTGATTATTTCGGCCAGAAGAAAAAAAGTCCGAATCATAAGCAGTATGGGAGCTGGAGGAAAAATGGAAGCCTCCAAAGTGAAAGTTACTGATATTTCAAAAACCATCAATTGCTATTTTGCTAAAACCATCAGGAAGCGTTTGAAAAAAGAGAAAATAAATAAAGTGAAAGTAGTTTTTTCTTCTGAAATTCAAGACGAAAGCAGTCTGAGAATGACTGATGGTTCCAATTTTAAAAAATCATTTTACGGAACTAATAGCTATATGCCAGGATTATTTGGATTGTATGCTGCAGAAACAGTGATTCGATTTTTACTTAAGAAAGAGTAAGAAAGGGTTTAATCGTTTAAATTGTTTAATTGTTCAAACCAAATTCAAAACTAAAAAATATAAACAAGAAGTCTCAGTTTCTTAGGAACTCAGAATCTTAGAATCTAAAAAAAAAATGATACAAACCGTAATTTTCGATATGGATGGTGTAATTGTAGATACAGAACTCGTACACCGTTATGCCTATTTTAAACAATTTGGCGAACTAAATATTGATGTTCCAGAGGAAATGTATACTTCATTTACTGGATTATCAACCCGCAATACTTTTCAGAAGCTAAAAGACCATTATCAGTTGGAGCAGAAAGTGGAAGATTTAATTTTAAGAAAAAGATCTATTTTTAATGATGCTTTCGATAGCAAAGAAGATTTGGCTTTGTTGGAAGGTGTAGAAAATTTAATTAAAGATTTTCATCAAAACGGAATGCAGCTTATTGTAGCTTCATCGGCTTCAAAAGTGACAATAGACAGAGTTTTTAGACGTTTTAATCTGCACCAGTATTTTTCACATATTGTAAGTGGAGAAGATTTTCCAAAATCCAAACCACATCCTGCAATTTTCCTTCATGCGGCTTCTTTGTCAACAGCGCCAAAAGAGAATTGTATCGTAATTGAGGACAGTACAAACGGAGTAAAAGCAGCAAAAGCTGCGGATATTTTTTGCGTGGGGTATAATAGCTTCCATTCCAAAGACCAAGATTTAACATTGGCCGATGTAGTTGTCAATCATTTTGATGAATTGAATTACAAAATTGTATCACTATACTAATTTTTGAATTAAGGAAATATTAACATCAATGATTTTTCGAATTTGTAAATTTGAAAACAAAAAAAAACACATATGAAAAAGATTCTTATTGCTTTCGCTTTTATAATAGCGCCATTAATTACTGAGGCTCAGTTAAAAACACCTCAGGCTAGTCCTAAAGCTACTGTTTTTCAAACTGTTGGATTGACAGATGTAGAAGTTGTGTATTGCAGGCCAGCAGCTAGAGGCAGAGCTGTATTTGGAAATTTGGTGCCTTTTGGAAAAATTTGGAGAACAGGAGCCAATGAAAATACTACAATCTCCTTTAGTGAAGATGTTGTAATTGATGGAAAAACGTTGCCTAAAGGAAAATATTCTTTGTACACAATCCCAAAAATTGAAAGCTGGGAAGTGATTTTTTATTCCACTACAAACAATTGGGGAAATCCAGAAGTGTGGAATGAAGCTAATGTCGTATTGAGAACTACGGTAAAAGAAGAAGCTTTGTCTAAACCAGTTGAATCTTTTACTATAGGAATTAATAATTTGAGTACAGATTCTGCTTTCTTGGATATGGCTTGGGAAAACTCATCTGTTTCTATGAAATTTGAAGTGCCTACTCAAAAAACGACATTGGCTAATATCGAGAAAGTATTGGCTGGACCTACATCAGCTGATTATTTTTCGGCATCACAATACATTTATCAAGCAAATGGCGATAATGCAAAAGCATTGGTATACATCAATAAAACGATGGAAATGAGCACCGATAAACCATATTGGTACACACGTTTAAAATCATTGATTCAAGCTAGGGCTGGAGATAAAAAAGGCGCTATTGAAACCGCAAATCTTTCTCTTATAGCTGCAGAAACTGCCAAAAATCAAGATTATGTAAAAATGAATAAAGAAAGCATTGCAGAATGGAATAAAAAATAAACTGTAGAGATGCACTGCAGTGCATCTCTACAGATATGATATTAAAAATCCCGATTCATAAATTTTGAATCGGGATTTTTTTATTAATCATTACAGTATAAATGATTTTTATTAATCTATATTTTCTGTTAATACTATTTTTTCTTCATCCTTAAACAATGTCATTTGAAATAAGTAAGACAATACTATTGTGAGTAACGCTCCAATAAAATTTAGCCAAAGATAACCTAGTTTTTCTGACCCGCTTGGATAAATAAGGTTTGTGAAATAGTATATGACAAAAATTGCTATTTGGCTGATTACAGCACCATAAAAGATAGATTTTCCACGAATTTTATGAATGTAAAAACCAACAAGGAAAATTCCCAAAACAGTTCCGTAAAAAATTGAGCCTATAATATTTACTAATTGAATTAAGTTCTCAAAAAGAGTTGCGATACAAGCAAATCCTATGGCAATAATTCCCCACATAAGAGTGAAGAGCTTAGAGATATTGAGATAATGCTTTTCGCTTTTTTCTTCTTTAACATTACGTTTGTAAATATCTATGGCAGTTGTAGAAGCCAAGGCATTTAGCCCTGAAGCCGTTGAAGACATAGCAGCCGAAATAATTACTGCCAGCAATAAACCTATAAGGCCTTTTGGCAGATAGTGAAGGATAAAATAGAAAAAAACATAGTCCTTATCGTTGGTTTCGGCTTTGTCGTCGGCTTTCGAAATAATTTCTCGGGCTTGTGCTCTTAATTCCTTCTCTTTAATAGCCAAATCGACTAATTCTTTTCGAAGAGTAGGATTGTCATAATCTTGATTAAGCTGATCGATGTACAGCAAATTGACTACTTTTTCATCTTCAGATAATACATCCAAATCCTTTTGCAGTTTTTGATATTCTCCTTTGTATTTTGAATTTTCAACGGTAATCTTATTATTTGGATTAAAGTTTAAAGGTGTACTGTTAAATTGAAAAAAGACAAAAACCATAACACCAGTAAGCAAAATCAAAAATTGCATAGGCACTTTTAGAAGACCATTCATGATTAATCCCATTTGGCTTTCACGTACTGACTTCCCTGATAGATAACGACCTACTTGTGATTGGTCTGTTCCAAAGTAAGCTAATGCCAAAAAGAATCCGCCAGTTATTCCGCTCCAAAAAGTATATTTTTCATCCAAGTCAAAAGAGAAGTTTACAATATTCATTTTTTGATTGGCACCTGCTATATGCAGGGCATTGTCAAAAGTCATGTCATTAGGCAAATAATCCAGAATAAGAAAAAATGTAATCACCATCCCAGACAAAATCACAAACATTTGCTGTTTTTGGGTAACGTTTACCGCTTTCGTCCCTCCGGAAAAAGTATAAATAATGACCAAAATACCGATGATGATATTCATATACGTAAGATCCCAGCCCAACAATGCCGATAAAATGATAGAAGGAGCATAAATGGTAATTCCAGTTCCTAAACCTCTTTGAACCAAAAATAAAATGGCGGCTAATGAACGGGTTTTAAGATCAAATCTTTTTTCTAAATATTCATAAGCAGTATAGACTTTGTATTTGTGATAAATAGGAATAAAAGTAACGCAGATTACAACCATAGCGATGGGTAATCCAAAATAGAACTGGACAAATCCCATTCCGTCATGGTAAGCCTGTCCCGGTGTCGAAAGAAAAGTAATGGCACTCGCTTGGGTTGCCATCACCGAAAGGCCAACTGTAAACCAAGGTGTTTCATTGTTGCCCAGAATATAATCTTCAACATTTTTACTGCCACGAGTTTTCCAAGCACCATAAATTACAATGAACAATAGTGTTACTATCAGTACAATCCAGTCAAATAATTGCATAGCTTAAGAATATAATTTCATAATTAAATAGAAAATGATGATAAACAAGGCATTGGCTATCAGGACTAGCGTATAACTTTTTGACCAAATTTTGGGATTCTTTGAGTCCATAATTATTGCTTTATTTTTTGATTAGGAATGCTTACCGAAGGTTTAATTGAAATTAGGTTGGATAATAATTTATAAGCCCCTGGAACACCTTCTGGCAATTCTCTAAAAAGGCTTAATCCTGTATAAATATAATTTCCTTTTCCATAAGGAGCAATGAGTAATGCGCCATCTTTAGGGCTTTCCCCTTTGTCATTTGATGATAGGATGGGAGTAAAGGCTTTGTCAAATTCTTTCGGATAATATAATCCTTGTTCTTGTTTCCAGCCTTTAAAATCATTTTGGGTAATCGTATTTGGATAATTTAAGACAGGATGATTGGGCGCTAGAAAACGAACTTCGGCATTTTCTTCGGTTACTCGATCTCTTGAAATTTTTAGAGGATAGGGAGCAATTTTAGAGGTAACCAAATCATCGGTAGTGTTGTATTGCACAATCATTGTTTTACCGCTTTTTACAAAATCAAACAAAATATCCTGTTTGTAGGCCAATGTTTGGATAGTATTGTAAGCACGCACGCCAGTCATAACTACATCAAAAGAATCCATTTTTTCTGGAGTTATTTCTTCGGGTTTGATAAGAGTTACTTTGTATCCCATTTGCGTTAAGCTTTTAGGAACTTCATCTCCTACACCCATGATATAGGCAATTTTTTCCTGATTGGTTTTTAAATCAATTCGGATGCATTTTACTTCAGAAGTTTTTAAAACCTGCTGTTTTGTAATATGATCGTAATTGATGTTTATCTGTTCTTTGTCGTATGGAACGCCATCAACAGTTGCGATGCTTTTTCCAACAATTTCGCTCATTTGTTCAGGTGGCGTAACCTCAAAATAAACGGTTTGTTCCATTCCTTTTTTATCCAATTGAAAAGAGATCGATGAAGGAGAAACTTTCCAGTCTTTAGGCAAATCCAGTTTCAAATTTCCTTTGATATCATCTTTTCCTGACTTTATGCTCACGCCTACATATTTAGACTTAGTGTTTGGAAAAAGCAATACTTTATCTTGAATAGTGGTTGTTATTTCGGGAACGATATCTAGGAAGTTATACACTTCTCCTTTTACATCGTCATTGTATTTGTAAACAACAGTTCGTTCAAATGGAATTTCTATACCATTGATTTTTACATTAAAAATCACTTTGACTTCTCGAATAATATCAGGAATTCCAATGTTTTTTTGATCTTCAACGGTGTACAGTCCAACAGTTCCTTTTTCTTTTAGCCAATAAGGCTGTGTGTAGTTTATTGATTGTGGCAATTGCAAATCCAGACTATTATTCTGAAGGATATTGTTTTTTAATGAGGTGTTTAAAACCGTGATTTTTTGCTCAGGCAAAGTGGTAACGCTTATTAATTGCATGTCGATTGGACTTCGGTTAATGGCTTCCAGCTTAAGCTTTACAACACTTCCTGGAGTTGCTTCTTGAGAGTTTGAAACTGCTTCCAGAAACATGCCAGAGCAGTCTGCAATGATTTTTTTTATTTCTTCAGATTTTATTGTTTTCCAGTGATCTTCATCCAATGCCTGAATCATGGCATACGCCTTTACCAAATTTGGAATACTGGCAGATGGGTTTTTAAAATCATACTGATTGGCAATAGCGCTAATCAATTCTCCAATAGGTTTTCCGCCTTTTACCCGATTCCAGCTTGTATCTATGCCTTCAAAAATGGAGGTTTTATTTTGTAAAGGCTCTCCTTTTAGATATTCTAGATATTCAGTGCTTTCTCCTCGAGATCCAGTACTTCCAAATCCTTGAGATTTATGGCTGCTGCGGCTTAATGCGGCTATTTCTTGATTGGATTTTCCTAAAGTAGGATAATAAGACCCTGTTTGGATTGCTATTAAATTGGTTTTATCTGCAGCATCAAATTTTTCTTTACTGCCATAAAACCACCAAGAGGTATTAAAAAAAACTCTTTTAGGTTGCCAAGTGTGTTCCAATTGTAATTGTTCTGGGAAAGCAGCAGGATTATTGGCAAGATCAAAACCTTCCATGCTCAACATGGCTGATGATGTGTGATGGCCGTGTGTGGTGCCTGGCGATCTATGGTCAAACCGATTGATGATTACATCGGGCTGAAATTTTCTAATAACCCAAACCAAGTCGGCTAATACTTTTTCTTTATCCCAAATTTGTAATGTTTCGTCTGGATTTTTGGAATAGCCAAAATCATTGGCTCTAGAGAAAAATTGCTCTCCGTTATCAATTTTTCTGGCTTCAAGAAGTTCTTGTGTTCTAATGACTCCTAATAATTCCCGTAATTGCGGTCCAATTAAATTTTGACCGCCATCTCCTCGAGTTAGTGATAAATAGCCTGTTCTGGCATGTACATCATTGGCCATATAGGAGATTAAATGCGTATTTTCATCGTCGGGATGGGCAGCTAAATAAAGTACAGTTCCTAAAAAATTAAGTTTCTGAATTTGATTGTATATTTCTGCTGAACTTGGTTTTTGAGGTTTTTGGGCGTTTGTTATTTGTATAGAAAGTAAGAAAAGCAAAAATGATTTTAGAAAAAGCTTTCGCATATAACAGGTTTATTATTTTAAATAAAATGGATTAGTACAACTCCAAAAATACTAATTAAATAATGGGAATATTTGCATGCTATTCCAAAAGTTATGTTAATGTTTAATGTTTTGGGAGGTTGTTTTTTGGGATAAATTGATCTGTAATTCATAAAATCAATAAAAAATAATACTAATTTATGTTAATTAATTAAAATTAGAATGCTAAATTTGAGAATGTTGTGAAATGTATTTTTATAATTAATTTTAAATTCCCTACTTTATCTATAATTAATCTGCCCCAAAATGAATATACACTACACAGAGGATGTTTTGAAGAATGGCTTTGAACAAACCGTCATTAATCAGCAAAATGATTATGAGGGTGAAGTTACAATTACATTAATCAGAAAGCTATGCTTAACGGGTTCAGCCAAAGCTATTTTATGTATTCATGGTTTTAATGATTATTTTTTTCAAGAAGTGATTGCTGATGAATTTTTGAAGAAAGGCTATAATTTTTATGCTTTGGATTTAAGAAAATATGGGCGATCTATTTTGCGAAATCAAAAACCTAATAATGTAAGGCACTTGTCTGAGTATTATGAAGATATTGATCAAGCGCTGCGTGTAATTAGAGACGAAGGCAATGCAGAAATAGTGCTTTATGGACATTCTACAGGAGGTCTCATTATTACTTTGTATGCTGTTGACCGAAAGGAAACGGCTCTTTTCGATGTACTGGTCTGCAACAGTCCCTTTTATGATTTTAATGTGCCTTGGATCCAAAAGAAAACTGTTATTCCTGTACTTTCCTTATTAGGAAGATTGAGCTCAAATTTGGATTTACCAATTGGGTTTTCGAAGTTTTATGGCAAAAGCCTGCATAAAAGTGATTATGGTGAGTGGGATTACAATTTGCTGTGGAAACCTCACATGGCTCCATCAATAAATGCAGGATGGATAAATGCAATACATCAGGGACATTTGGAGATTGCAAAAGGGATTTCTGTAACTAAGCCAATTTTGATATTGCATTCCTCTCGTTCTGTTTATCCTTCAAAATGGAGTGAAGAGATGTTTGTTGGCGATGCTATTTTGAGCGTGAAAGATATTATCGAAAAGTCAAAATTAATTGAATCTCCATGCAAAGAGGTTATTGGTTTTAAAGGAGCTATTCATGATTTGGTTTTGTCAAAAATGCCAGTTCGGAAAGTGGTATTTGAAACTATTTTTGTTTGGCTTGATAAAAATTTGAAAGAGAAACGCAGTATTAGACTGCAATTGTAAATAATAACAAAGAAGCAAGATCTCTCTCTTTAACCCTGATCGAAACGATATCCTTTGCTTTTTTTCTTTAAAAAAGTAAAGATAAAGTGGAGAGCAGGATTCATGTATCCAAAAATATCAAATCTTTCTGCTTCCAGAATAATAAAAAGAGTATGCATAAAACAACAAAGAGCACTTAAATAGTGCTCTTTGTTGTTTTAAAAGAAAAATTTTAGTGTTTTTTTCCTTTATCATGTCCTTTTCCGCCATGATTTCCATTGTCATGATGATCATTTCCTCTATTTCCTTGGTTTTCATTATCATGGTTTCTATTATCATAGTTTCTATTATCATGGTTTCTATTATCATGTTGATGATCATAATAATCTCTTCTATTTTTTTGAGGTTTTCCTTTATAGCCTTTGTAGTATTTCACTTTGTGCGTATTGTAATATGCGTAAGGCGCATTACCATGATAGTCATTTAAAACAACTTTGTAGCCACGGTATAAGTCATAGTTTCTGCAATAGCTAGGTAAATATCTGGAACGAATCCATCTTCCATTTCCAAAATAAATATACTGTGCTAATCTAATGTCATAGTAAACTTGAATATCCGGCAAATAGTAATATTCTACTTCGTCATAACCAACAGGTCCCCAAACTGGAGGTGTGCCTATATGTACATTTACGTTTGGTGTACCTATGTTGACATCAACAGAAACTTGGGCCTGTGTTGAGCTTCCTGCAAAAAACAGGATTGCTATAATAATTGATTTAATTGTTTTCATAGTATTTAAATTTGAGTTGGGTTTATAAATTTGGATGTAATTAAGGGTTAATCAACAAACTCGCTATTTGTATTTAATGGTTTCTTAATAATTGAAATTCCTTTTTGGAAAAACAAATTATTAGGATAGATAACTATTTCACCTTCTTTTGATCGCAATGTTACGTGAAAAGCACCAATATCTTCAATTTCGCCTTCTACAAGATAATCTTTGTCATGAATTAATATGATATCGCCTATCTTGAATGGAAAGGAAAAGAATAAAATGATGCCAGAAGTAATATTGCTCAAGATTGACCATTGTGCAAACATTGCCACACCAATTACTGTTGTGATAGAGGAAATGGTGACAAAAATATCATTTGCCTGAACTCCCCAAATTAATATAAGGGTAATAAAAAACAATATGGTAATAAGAACGTTTATGTATTTTATGACTAAATTGGTTCTTTTTTCAATAATTTCGCTTGTCTTGGCATATCGTCTTATTATTTTTGAAACAAAGGTACGAGACAAAAAGACAATCAATAAGAGTACTCCTGTACTGATTTCCTCTTTGATGTAATGATTGAAAAAATCCATTTTTTAGTTATAAATTGCTTAAATAGTTATATACTTTATCTGTTGGCAGTCCCATTACATTAGCATACGATCCTTCAACTTTTGAGACTCCAATAAAACCAATCCATTCCTGTATTCCGTATGCTCCAGCTTTGTCATAAGGTTTATAATTTTCTAAATAATAAAGAATGGCCTCGTCACTTAACGCATTAAAGGTAACTTTTGTTGTCTCATCTAATAAATAAAATGATGTTTTTGTTTTAAAACAAACTGATGTTATGACTTCGTGCGTGTTATTCGATAATGATTTTAAAATTTCAAAAGCGTCTTGATGATCCTTAGGTTTACCTACAGCACAATTTTTGTGCCAAACAATAGTATCACTTGTAATTAATATATCATTTTGCTTTAATTCTCCATCAAAAGCATTGGCTTTTAGCAATGCAAGATAATTAGTGATTTCTGCTGCTTTTAATTCGGGCGGGAAAATTTCTTCAATTTCTTTTAGCCTAATTTCAAAATCTAAATCTAAATCTTTGAAAAATTGCTGTCTTCTTGGTGAACCCGAAGCCAAAATGAGTTTATAGTTTTTGAGTTTTTCTTTAAGCATGGTGAAGAATATTATAAGTGACAACAGCAATAGAGAATACCCCAAATAAAACAATCAGTTTTAAAATAGTGCTTAGCTGATGAAAATCTTTTTTCTTTTTTGCATGGTCTATTTTTATTATAAAATAGATTAATGGAGAGACTACAGTTACCAAAGCATATAGTGTTGCCAAATGTAGATCATTGGGCAAAAAATAATTTTTGATGTAGTATGTAATCATAATCAAAGGGATCAAACTTAAAACAAAGACAACTCTTGATGTACGTTTTAATCCCAACATAACGGGCAAAGTATTCATTCCTTGTTTGTAATCCCCACTAATGTCTTCCATGTCTTTTACAATTTCTCTGATAAAATTAATAACAAAAGCAAATAATGCATAATCCATGAGTATCGAAAACAAGTCGGCCAGAGCGATTTTGTTTTCGGGAGTGATAACTGGCAAAAGATCGAAAATTCCAATGATAATGACGCTAAAAGCAAGTAAAAGCGCAACAACAAAATTTCCTATAAGTAACAGCTGTTTTAAGCTTGTAGCATAAACATATAAGGTGGCCGAAATGATAATGAAGATAGCAGCAAATCCTGGTCTTGCAATTACGTTCGCTAAATAAAAACCAATGCCAACACCTAGAACAGTTACAAAGAAATATATATTGTAGGCATTGGTTTCGGATATGCTTTTGCCAACAACAACTTTTTTTGGCTTGTTGAAATTGTCGGTTGTCTGATCTACAATGTTATTGATCACATAGCCTCCAGCAGCAATCATTACTGTTGCAAATACTAATAATAAGTATTGCCAATCGTTAAGTGCCAAAGGGATGCTTTGAAAATTTAAAAAACCGTATCTAAAAAGCAGTTGCATTAAAGCAAGCATCAATAGATTTCGGAAACGTATTAATTTTAGGTATTTCATGGTTAGTGGTGGTCAGTATTCAGTTTTTTAGTGTTTAGATTATTGGATTTAATGTTAAGCGCTCAGTCTTTTAGTATTCAAATAACTGATCACTAAAAAAAAGGGTGACCACTCTTTAATCAAGTTTCCCGTCAAAATGAGTTGTCCATTTTTCTTGTACTTTCATCACTTGTTCAATCACATCGCGAACAGCGCCTTTACCGCCATTTTTATGCGATATATAAGCAGAAATTGATTTGATCTCAGGACTTGCATCTTGGGGACAAGAAGGCAGTCCTACTAATTTCATAACATGATAATCTGGAATATCGTCTCCCATGTATAAAACTTGCTCTGGATTTATACTGTAAACATCGGTATATTCTTTGAATGTTTCTACTTTATCTGGAGTTCCCAAATGAATATCGGTAATTCCTAAATTTCGTAGTCTTACTCTAACGCCTTCATTGCTTCCGCCCGAAATAATGCATACATGATAACCACTCTCTACAGCTGCTTTCAAAGCGTAACCATCGCGAATATTCATTGTTCTCAGCATCTCTCCTTCATTGGAAACAAACACAGAACCGTCAGTGAGTACGCCATCTACGTCAAAAACAAACGTAGTTATATCATTCATTATTTCTTTATAGCTTTTTGCCATGATTTTGTATAGATTGTGTTAGTGTTTTATAAATTGTTGATTGATTTTCATTGGATAAAAAAGATTCGTGAGCTTCTATAGTCGAAATATCATTGCGTTTTGCAGGGCCAGTTTGTGCATCTTTTGGCGAAAGCGTCAATAATTTTTCGGCAGTTTCAAGAATCAAAGGTTTTAAAATGTCGAAAGGAACATTGTTGTCCTGACAAATGTCGTTTCCTAATTGGTACAGATGATTAGTAAAATTATTAACAAAAACCGCAGCGACATGCAATGCTTTTCGCTGTTGGGAATCAATAGCATATACGCTGTTTGAGACAGAAAGAGCTGTTTTTTCTACTATATCATAATCCTCTTCATGCTGCGTTTCAAGACAAAACGGAACGGTTTTAAAATCAATTGGTTTTCCTTTAGTAAAAGTTTGTAGAGGATAAAACACGCCTTTTCTATTTTTGTTATCCAATGATGTCAATGGCGCGCTTCCAGAAGTGTGGACAACTAGTCGGTTCTCAAATGGCAGCTGTGAGGAAACATTCGAAATGGCATCATCAGAAACGGCTATAATATACAAATCGGCTTCTGCCAAAGCATTCCAATCATTGGTGATTTTGCTCGAATCGAGATTGGCAGTAATTTGTTTTTGGGTTCTTGAAAATACTTGAATGATATCTATCGCTTTATTTTTTGCGAAAGCATCAATCAGGTGTTCTGCTACATTGCCAGAACCTATAATCGTTATTCTAATCATTTGACAAAATTAGCAAAAAAAAATTAAGAGTGGAATTCAAAATTTTGCTCAATTATATAACTTTAATAGGCATAGTTTATTGTTTTTTCTAAAAAAAAGTAAGCTTATTTTTGGATTAAATTAACAATTATGTCTTAAAACAAGTGGACATTTTTGAGTACTTTTGCGACACTTTACATAAACGTTATATAAACGAAATTTATTCCCAAATGGATAAAAAATTATTCTCTGTCCTATTCTCAACTAGATTGATGGCTTTATTGTTCTTGACTTTTGCAATTGCAATGGGTGTCGGAACTTTTATCGAAAGTAAATACAATACTGATACTGCTAGAATTTTGATCTACAACACTTGGTGGTTTGAAGCTATTATGGGTTTCTTTATGATTAATTTTATTGGAAATATCAAGCGCTATAAATTGTGGAGAAAAGAAAAATGGGCGACTTTATTGTTGCATTTGTCTTTTGTATTTATAATAGCTGGGGCTTTCATTACTCGCTATATTAGTTTTGAAGGAATGATGCCTATACGTGAAGGTGCTGCAGAGAATCAATTTTATTCGGATAAAACATTTTTGACTCTTTTTGTAGATGGAGAATATAAAGGGGAAATGAAACGCAGGGTTTTTGAAAAATCGGTTTTGTTATCTCCAGTTACTGATAATGATTTTACGATGAAAGGTGATTTTGCAGGAAACCCTTTTGAAGTGCGTTACGAAAAGTTTATTATGGGTGCCAAAGAATACGTGAAACCAGATCCAAAGGGAACTTTGTATTTTAAATTGGTAGAAGCTGGTGATGGTGGCAGAGAGGAACATTTCTTGAAATCGGGGGAGGTTCAAAATATTCATAATGTTCTTTTTGCCTTAAATAAATTTACTGAAGGTGCGATTAATATTAGTACTACAGAAGGTGATTATACAATTCAAATGCCTTTTGAAGGAGATTTTATGCGAATGGCTGATAAACTGAAGGGAAAAGTAACAAAAGATATTGTACAGCCATTGATGATGCGTTCGTTGTACAGTATTGGTGAGATTCGTTTTGTTTTTCCAGAACCAGCGATTACAGGCGTAATTGATTATGAAACCAAAAATGATTTTAAAGAGAAAAACCATGAAGATGTTTTAGTCGTAAAATTAATTGCTAATGGTAAAGAAGAATTGGTAACCTTGTTAGGTTCAAAAGGAAAAGTTGGTGATTCTAAAACGGTTAAAATAGGGGAGCAGGAATATAGCTTTTTCTATGGAAGCAAAGCTTTTGTATTGCCATTTAAGATAAAACTAAATGATTTTATTGCTCAAAAATATCCAGGTACCGAGAAAAGTTATTCTTCATTCGAAAGCCAGGTAACTGTACAGGATTCTGCGAAGCCATTTGATGCCAGAATTTATATGAATCACGTATTGGATCACGAAGGCTATCGCTTTTTTCAGTCTTCATTTGATCCAGACGAAAAAGGAACTGTGTTGTCTGTAAATCATGATTATTGGGGAACCACTATCACTTATATTGGATATTTTTTACTTTTCTTTAGTATGCTTGCTATTTTGTTTGTTAAACATTCTCGTTTTGCCGATTTGAAAAGAAAATTAGAAAACGTAAAAAATAAAAAGGCCAAGTTAATCTCGATTTTGATATTGTTTATGAGCCTTACCGGTTTTGCGCAAGAACATAATCACGAACATGATCATTCGAACGAAAAAGCTGGAGACTCACATGCCGAAAGCACGGGCCACGTTAGAATAAAACCAACTCAGAAGCAATTGGATTCGCTATTGACTGCCTTTACGGTTACGCCAGAACATGCGGCAAAGTTTGGCCGATTGATTATTCAGGATGCCGGCGGAAGGATGAAACCTATTAATACTTTCTCATCTGAATTGTTGCGAAAAGTAAGCCATTCTGACACTTATAACGGAATGAATTCCGACCAAGTGTTTTTGTCAATGACACAAAGCGCTCAATTATGGATAGAAATTCCGCTTATTTATATCAAATCCGGCAACGACAGTATTCGAAAAATTATTGGAATTGATGTCAAACAAGAATTCGCTCCTTTTATCTCTTTCTTTGACGAAAAAGGTAATTATAAACTATCGCCATATCTTGATGCAGCTTACAAAGCAGCAAATCCAAATCAATTTGAAAAAGATTTTGTCGAAACTGATAAGAAAGTAAACTTGATGGAATCTGCCTTGAGTGGAAGTATACTAAGGATTTTTCCTGTGCCAAATGACCCAGGAAATAAATGGATTTCATTTTTGG
This sequence comes from uncultured Flavobacterium sp., assembly GCA_963511725.1. Lineage (GTDB taxonomy): Bacteria > Bacteroidota > Bacteroidia > Flavobacteriales > Flavobacteriaceae > Flavobacterium. The sequence goes on along the minus strand of CAUPKA010000034.1, from coordinate 32,996 downwards.
AATTAGAACATGCTGGTTTAAAAGGGATGGATTCTACCTATACGAAGAGTATTTTGCCACTTTATTTTGGGACTTTAAGTCATGCAATTGAATCCAGAAATTATAAAACTGCCGATGAGCTGTTGGAAAGCATCAACGGTTTCCAAAAGAAGTTTGGAAGCAAAGTAAGACCAACCGAGGATAAGATTGACTTAGAAATTACCTATAATAAATATGATCTGCTTCAAAAGCTCCCTTTTGCTTATTTATTTGCTGCGATTTTAATGTTATTATTTACGATTCTTAAAATATTTAAAGAGTCTAAATTAATAAATATTCTAGTTAATTCGATGCATGTAATTATTGCGATACTTTTCTTTTTGCATACGATTACATTGGGTGCGCGCTGGTACATTTCGGGTCATGCGCCTTGGAGTAATGCATATGAAGCGATTGTTTATGTAGCATGGGCAACAATGTTCTTTGGTTTGATATTTGACATAAAGTCAAAATTAACGGTGGCTTCGGCGGCATTTGTTGCTGCAATGATATTAGCCGCTGCTTATGCAAACTGGATTGACCCAGAAATTGCCAACTTACAGCCTGTTCTTAATTCCTATTGGTTAATGATTCACGTGGCAGTTATTGTGGCTAGTTACGGACCATTTGCTTTAGGAATGATTTTAGGTTTTGTATCGCTTCTTTTAATCTTTTTTACAAATGAAAAGAACAAAGCCAAGATGTCTTTAAATATTAAAGAGATTACCTATATCAACGAAATGTCATTAACAGTTGGTTTGGTTATGCTAACTATTGGGAACTTTCTTGGAGGACAATGGGCAAATGAAAGCTGGGGACGCTACTGGGGATGGGATCCAAAAGAAACATGGGCATTAATTAGCATCATGGTTTATGCTTTTGTGATTCATGCTCGATTTGTTCCTTCATTAAGAGGGAAATGGATTTTCAACCTGATGAGCATGTTTGCGTTTATATCTATTTTATTCACCTATTATGGGGTAAACTTCCACTTAGTAGGATTACATTCTTATGCGAGCGGTGAAGCGCATTCATTGAGCTGGATTTGGTATTCGCTAGGAACTATTTCATTAATTGGGGCTTTAACCTATCCAAAATATAGAAAGTTTTATAAAAAGTAGAATTATATTAAGTATGTTTTCAAAAGGGTTATTCGAAAGAGTAACCCTTTTTGTTTGAGGTATAATTAAAAAATGTAAAAATTTACGTAACATTTAAATAATGGTTTTTTGTCGGTATAAATATGTTGTTTATTAAGTTTTTACATGGTGTTTGAAAAGTATGTAATAGTATGAGGTTAATTGTTATAGATTTTATTGAAAAGAAAGCATTTAAAATTTAGTTAGTATGATATGACTTATATTTTTTACAAATGATATATTTAAAGTAAAATCTTGTTTTATTTTAAATTAAATGTATTTTATCTGTTAAATTGGTATTTAATAGATTTTTTATAATTTTTTTATACTAAATCTGTTTTTATCTATTCAGAGATAGATAGTTTTTGAGGATTTGTATTTTTAAAATTTGTTTTTAAATTTAGTAGGTTAGGTTTAGGATAATAAAATTACATGGGGGCGTCCAATAAAACTATCAATTATTTCATTAAAAGATGTTTCTATTTGAAACATCTTTTTTTATATAAAAAACACCCAACGAGTTATATAATAGTTTGTCGTATAATCAATTTTAGATTTCAAAACCTTTATTCAAGTAAAACCTTATTAATTCTTAATTTCTTCTGAATGGTTTCTATTAAATTGTGTAGTTTTAAACTTATATAATATTGAATATCATGTATTTAATCGATAAAATAATACTTTTTATAGTGTAAATGCTTTTTAATTGTATATTTGGATATCTATTCAAAAAAGATGATTTTTAAAGATTTGTATTTATTTTTAGATTTAGTAGGTTAGGTTTAGGGAAATAAATTACATGGGGGAATCTGATAAAAATTATCAATAAAAGAGGTTTTCTTTTGAGCCTCTTTTTTTATGCTATTAACTGATCTTTATCTCAGAAAGACTTTTTTTGACTCAAAATATTTTTACATAAATAATTCAAATTCAATTTGTTGTAAAAGGACAAATTGGCTTGAAAAATAATATTCTTAAATTTTGGTGTTAATATTTTCTGTTTTAATTAACATTTGTTCCAATAAAATAGTTTCTGATAACACGGATATTTGTTTAATTTTATATCAAAAAATAAATCATGAAAAAAATAGTAGTAGCGATTTGCGCAATGTTCCTTTTTAATATCCAAATTCAAGCACAAGTGAAACAAAATATTTATCAATTCAAAGTAGAAGATTTGTACGGCAAGACTTTTGATTTTGCGTCACTAAAAGGCAAAAAAGTCATGATTGTAAATACTGCTTCAAAATGTGGTTTAACGCCACAGTATAAAGATCTGGAAGCTTTGTATAAAGAGTATGCTGCCAAAGGTTTTGTAATTATTGGTTTTCCTGCCAATAATTTTGCTTCGCAAGAACCGGGAACCAACGAAGAAATTGCAACTTTTTGTCAATTGAATTATGGAGTTACTTTTCCTATGATGGATAAAGTTTCGGTAAAAGGGGACGATATGTGCGCTGTTTATCAATTTTTGACTCAAAAGTCTAAAAATGGACTAGAAGATTCAGAAGTAAAATGGAATTTTCAAAAATATCTTATCAATGAAAAAGGAGAATTAGTAAAAGTAATTTCCCCAAAAACGTTGCCAACGGATCCTGAAGTGGTAAATTGGATTAAGGCATAGGTTTCAGTATTCTAATCAGTTATAAAAAAAGAGTTTGCATTTAGCAAACTCTTTTTTTATGTAATGAAAGCAGTAAAATTAGCTTTCCAAAAGAAAGTTTTAATTTAAACCTTTCCTAATGCATACAATTGATCCATTGTAGGGCTTAAACTTCCGCCTTCTGGTTCTAATGTAATTCCGAAAGCTTCAGCAAAACCAGTGTCGCTAACTTCGAATAATTTCTGGTCATTTACATCGAAATTTGTCAATAATCCAATACTTGTAGGGGTTAGGACTGGTGCTAATTTAAGTGCCCAAACTTGGTATACTTTTCCTTTTGGCGGTTTAGGCAAACCAGAAGCATCTACATAAACAACTTTGGTTTCTTTGTTCCAATATATTTTTGCAGATGAAGTTGGGGAGACAGCTTGTCCTCCTAAGGTTATTATCGTGTTTTTTGGATCACGAATAACAGCCAGACTCGTTTCGATAATTTTGTTTTTTATACCTAAGGAATCTACTGTTTTGATCAGGTTTTCTTTTTCAGAACTTATTTCAACAACTTGATTATTGGTTTTATTAAGCTGTTGGTATTGGTATCCAATTCCCATTAATAAAAGTACAGCAGCGGCCCAGCCCATGTATGAATATCTTGATTTGGCTGGCTTGATATCTATTACTTTTCCGTGTTTTAGCTCTAATTTGGCTTTAATTTTTTCATAATTGGCAACCGAATGAAATGGAGAAAAAGTAGACGATAAAGCAACAATAGCTTTCTCTATCGAAATAATTTCATCATTTATTTCACCATGTTCTTTTGCCAAAGCAGCAATCTCTAAGTTTTCGGTTTCACTGAGTAAGCCATAAACATAAAGTTCTAAAATTCCGGAGTCTATATATTGTTTTGTATCCATTATAATTTTAAATAAAGACGTAAATCGTTAATACAATTTCTGTTTTGTGTTTTGACGGTTCCTAGTGGAATAGCCAGTTCTTCTGATGCTTCCTGTTGTGTGTATCCTTTAAAGAATAACAAATCGATAATTTGAATACACTTGGGTTTTAGTTTTTTTACAAATTCCTGAATTCCAATAGCATCAATTTTATGTGATAGCTTGTTGCTGTCGTCTAATAGATTTACGAAATTATCGGAAGAAAGGTTTTTTTGACTGTTGTTAAAATTCTTAGAGCGTAATTTATCTATAGAAGTATTGCGGGCAATATTGATAATCCATGTATAAAAGCGCCCTTTACTTTCGTGATACGAATCAATGTTTTTCCAAATTTTCACAAAAACTTCTTGTAAAACATCTTCGGCTTCTTCTCGATTTTTGACTAAAGTATTTATGACTGCAAACAAGCTTTTAGAATACATATCGTATAAATGGGTAAAAGCTTTTTCGTCCTTCTCATAAATTAAAACTAATAACTCTTCTTGCGTCATGGTGGTTTGGATTAGTGTCTTACAAACTTATGCAATTCATCTTAATTACTGACATTTTTCAAAATTATTGAAAAGAAGAGGCGGTTAGTTTTCAAAATTCAAAATTATTTATCGTTTTAATTACCTGTAAATAAGTTAGTTGAAAAAATAATTAACTTTTTTTTAATTTTTTTAAAACCAAAAGCAATCCAATTGCGTAAATGCTTTTATAACCTTTTAAATTATAATAAAATGAAAAAATCAAAATTAGTATTAGGACTTTCCTTCTTGGCAATTTCAGGATTGGTTCTAATTGCGGCGGATCACATTGATGCGCCTTCAGTAACCGGTAATGCTGCAGACATTACAGACATGTTCACTTTTCAAGGGCAAGATACCAACAACTTGGTTTTTGCGGTTAATACTCAGGGATTGTTATCTCCTAATAAAACGGCAGAAGCAGTTTTTAATGAAAATGTGATGATCGAAATCAATATTGACAACACAGGTGATAATGTTGAAGATCTAGTAATTCAAGCGATAAAAAGAGGAGATAAAATGTATTTCTTCGGTCCTTATAAACCTTCAATGACTGGAAAAAACAGTACAATAGATGTAAGTAAAGCTTCGGGGGAAGTAGCTATTTCCACTTATAAAATGACTCCTGTAATGGCAACTAAAGATGGAATGAAATTTTTTGCAGGACCAAGAGATGATCCATTCTTCTTTGATTTAGGTCAATTTCAGAAAATTTTGGGAGGAACAGCAACTGGATTTAATAACCCAGGAACAGACACTTTTGCAGGGACTAATGTTTTATCAGTAGTTGTTGAAGTGCCAAAAGCAATGTTGGGAGGATCAGGAACTTTAAACGTTTGGTCTGAAACTAAGAAAAAACAATAAAAAAATAGCATTAAAAACTAAAAGACAATATTATGAAAACAAATAAATTAAAAATGATAACAGTTGCACTTGCAGTAGCACTGGTTTCAGCAAATTGCAATGATAACGACAATAATAGCAATAATGGAGTAGAAGGCAAAGACTTTTCAGGAACATTTGTACAGCAAGATCAAATGGCCAGACCAGCAATAAATACCGTTTTTATTGCATCGGGACAGCCAAAAGATGATTTTAATGCAGCAATTCCTTCGGCTATGGGAAGTAAATATCAACCGATTTTTCAATCGAGACTGATGGCATTAAATCCAGGTTACAGCACAAATGCTTTAGGACAATCAGCGGCAGCATTTACAGGACTTTTGTCTACAGATGTATTGAACGTGTCTACTACCAAAAAAACTACCTTTTTTGATGGAACAAATGTTTTGACAGGCCGAGCTTTGGCTGATGATGTAATTGATGTAGAATTGTTATTGATTTTCGGCGGTTCAGCTGGAACTTCAAATCCTCAATTGACTTCAGACCATGTCAATGCTAATGATACAGCTTTTGGAACATCATTTCCATACTTAGCAACAGCTTGGTAATTTATTTAAAAAACAGAGCAAGTTCCTACTGCTTGTTCTGTTTTTATTTTCAACGACAAACAAATAGATATGAAAACAATTAAAAATATTTTGGCATTATTACTTGTTATAGCGCTAGCAAGCTGTAGTAATAAACCAAGCAATCAAATTACAAATGCTGACGATTATGATCAATATTTGGATTTAAACGAGAATAAATCACTTGATTTGGCCCATAAAGAAATTATTTTTTGGGAAGATAAATTGGATAGAGCACCCAATCAAAGTACCTATTTAGGCATGCTTGCTTCAAATTATGCGACACTTTTTGAATATACAGGCGCTATTGAAAATTTGCATAAAACAGAATCGCTTTTAGAAGAAGCAAATAAAGCCAATAATTATGGCAGAGTTGGAACATTGCGTTCTTTGGCCAGAAACTATATTGCGCAGCATCGTTTTAAAGAAGCTTTGGCTTTGGCCAATAAAGCTTTTGCAATTGGTGAAGGTAAAAAAGAAACTCAAAAATTACTTTTTGATGTGCAGATGGAATTAGGAAATTATGAAGAAGCAGTTAAAAATCTAAATGACATTAAAGATTTTAACGATTATGATTATTTAATTCGGATTGCAAAGTGGAATGACCATAAAGGAGATTTGCCTACAGCAATACAATTTATGGAGAAAGCCAGAACGATTGCCGAAAAAGAAGACAATAAGACGCTGCGAATTTGGTCATATTCTAATTTAGGTGATTTTTACGGTCATGCAGGCCGTATTCAAGATTCGTACAATAGCTATCTGCAAACGCTTCAATTAGATCCAAATTATTCATATGCCTTAAAAGGAATTGCATGGATTGTTTTCTCACACGAAAAAAATACAGCTGAGGCCAAAAGGATAATTGAAACGATTGCCAAAAAGCACAATACACCCGATTTTTATTTATTGAAAGCACAAATTGCACAATTTGAAGGAGATTCCAGCGAAGTAAATATAAATACAATTGCTTATTTGACTATGCTAAAAGCTAATGATTATGGTGCGATGTATGATAAATACAATGTTTTGCTATTTGCAGATAAAAAAGAGACTGCTTCTAAAGCATTGGAAATTGCAAAAATAGAAGTAGACCATAGACCAACACCAGATTCTTATGATTTATTGGCCTGGTCGTATTATAATGTTGGGGATGTTAAAAAAGCATTAGAAATTGTTCAAAATCATGTAGCTGGAAAGTCCTTTGAGCCTAGAGTGCAGTATCACTTGGCACGTATCTATAAATCGAATAATCTTACTGAAAAAATTCTGCCTATAAAAGAAGAACTTCTTGAAAGTGTCTATGAATTAGGTCCAAATTTTGAAAATAAAATTACTCAATTATAATATCCTGATGAAAAAAAATCTGATAGTCCTAATAGCTTTAATTGGCTTGTACTCTCATGCTCAAACAGTAAATGGAAAAATTATCGATGTGTTCGGACATCCAATAGAAAATGCGTATGTTCTAAATACCACAACTGAGAGTCATGCGCATACTAATGAATTGGGTGTCTTTAATATCGAAAAAACAAACCCTGAAAATATTTTGAAAATCAGTGCTTTGGGATATAAAAAGACAGTTTTTGCTATAACAGATGGGGCTATTTTGATTACTCTTGAAGAGGATAGTTTTCAATTATCGGAAGTGATTATCCAGCCTAAATTGTCGGCTATGAATGTTATTTCGAAAATTGATTTAAAAACTTCGCCTGTAAATTCAACTCAGGAAATACTGCGGAAAGTACCAGGTTTATTTATTGGACAGCATGCTGGAGGAGGTAAAGCAGAGCAAATGTTTTTGAGAGGTTTTGATGTGGATCATGGTACCGATGTGGCACTTTCGGTCGATGGAATGCCTGTGAATATGGTTTCTCATGCTCACGGACAAGGCTATTCTGATTTGCATTTCGTCATTCCGGAAACGGTTGAAAAGATAGATTTTGGAAAAGGAACATATTATGCCAATAAGGGCGATTTTAATACTGCGGGCTATGTAGATTTTAAAACCAAAGACAAATTGGATAAAAGCAGTATTGGAGTTGAAATTGGACAATTTAATACTTTTAGAACTATTGGTTTGTTTGATTTATTAGGCAAGCAAAAAAAGCAAAGCGCTTACTTGGCAACTGAATATATTATGACAGATGGCCCGTTTGATTCACCTCAAAATTTTAACCGAATTAATATTTTAGGTAAATACTCGGCTGTTTTAGATGATAATAGTACGGTTTCTATTTTGGGTTCTCATTTTACGAGCAAATGGGATGCTTCGGGACAAATTCCGGAGCGATTGGTTGATTCTGGTGCAATTTCAAGATTTGGTTCTGTTGATGATACCGAAGGAGGAAGTACTTCGAGAACGAATTTTAATGCCTCGATAAACAAATCTATAGATGAAAATACTTTTTTAAAAGCGAATACTTTTTACAGCAATTACCAATTTGAACTGTATTCGAATTTTACATTTTTCCTAGAAGATCCCGTAAATGGCGATCAAATTCGTCAAAAAGAAAATAGAAATATTTACGGAATTAACGCTGAGCTAAATAATAAGCATTTTTACGGAGAAACAGAAGTTTTGTATCAAGTTGGCGTTGGCGTTCGAAATGATCAGGCAAAAGACACTGAATTATCACATACGGTAAACAGAATTGCAACTTTGGAACAAATTAAATTGGGAGATATCGATCAATCAAACTTATTTAGCTATTTGAATGCCGAAATTACATTTGGAAAACTGATTATAAATCCTGCAGTTCGATTGGATTATTTTAAATTCAATTATCTAGACAAATTGCAGACTAATTATGAAACACAAACAGAAGACAAGGTAAAAATTTCTCCCAAGTTAAATTTTATCTATTCTGAGAATAATAATCTTCAGTTTTTTGTAAAATCTGGAATGGGATTTCACTCTAATGATGCTAGAGTTGTGGTTGCAAATAGTGGAGAAGAAATTCTGCCAACTGCCATCGGTACTGATGCGGGAACGATTTGGAAGCCTTTCCCTAAATTAATTGTCAATTCGGCATTGTGGTATTTGTATCTGCAACAGGAGTTTGTATATGTGGGCGATGACGGAATTGTAGAACCAAGCGGAAAGACCAAAAGAATGGGTATTGATTTAGGATTGCGTTACCAATTGAATGATTTTTTATTTTTTGATTTTGATGGAAATTATACGCATGCAAGAAGCATGGATGCCCCGAAAGGTGAGGCTTATATTCCGTTAGCGCCAGCATTCACAACTACTGGCGGAATCAGTCTGCAAAAATGGAATAACTTTTCGGGCGGAATTCGTTATCGTTATATGGACGACAGACCAGCAAACGAAGACAATTCGATAGTTGCCAAAGGGTATTTTGTTGCGGATTGTAACCTGAATTATACTTATAAAAAAATAGTGTTTGGCATTTCGATTCAAAATTTATTTAATGCCAAGTGGAATGAAACCCAATTTGCCACCGAATCTAGATTACAATATGAATCTGCTCCAGTTGAAGAAATTCATTTTACGCCTGGAAGCCCTTTTTTCCTCAAAGGAATGATTACATATAACTTTTAAATTTATAATTTAATTTGTTTGTTGGGGAGCTTGTTGTTGCTAGCGACAGGCTCTTTTTTGGGGCTAAACAATGAATAGTAAATACAGTAAAACTGCTTATTTTTCTTTAGCAATAACTTCCTTAACCGTGGCTTCGTAATTCTTGATGCTTTTGGATTTTTTAATATTCTTATGGACTTTATGGGGATCGGAAAATATAACCGAAAAGTATTCCCATAAATGATGCATTTTCAGAAGAATATGCGTTTGTCCCGATAATGATTCACTGTAGCCTTCATAAAGCGTATCGTGAAAAGCACTGAACAGTTCCATTTTGTTTTTGGGATATTCGAATGAATTGCTTTTGATCATACTTGGTAAAAATGGATCGGCAATCAAGCCTCGGCCTATCATCCAATGGTCAATTGAAGGGAAACGCTGTTGCATTTCATGAAATTTGGCCACCGAAGTTATATCGCCGTTATAATACAATTTATGTTTAGTATTGTCTATGCATTGCTGGAAGGCATCAAGATGAACACCGCCTTTATAAAGCTGTTTGCCTATGCGGGCGTGGATGGCAATATTTTTTATTGGGTAAGTATCTAAAATAGGTAAAACATCTAGAATTTCTTCGGTAGTATCGTATCCCAAACGCATTTTCATGGAGACTATAATGTCGGTTTCAGAATGTGCTCTGTCCAGAATATGATTGATTTTTTCGGTATTGCTGATAAGTCCGGAACCCATACCGGATTTCGTCACCATTGGATACGGACAACCTAAATTCCAGTTCAATTCCTTATAACCCAATTCCCGAACATATTTGGCAACAAACAAAAATTCATCGGCATCGTTTGTGATTACTTGCGGAATTACCTCCAATTCTGAATTATTTTCGGGTAACAAATCACGTTCATAAGATGATTTTATAACCAATTTTCCATTTAATCGAATGTATGGAGAATAAAAAGTGTCTATCCCTCCAAAGTATTTATTTTGGGCATTTCGAAAACGAAAGTCAGTAAATCCTTGTAATGGTGAAGAAAGCAGGGTAAAGCTCATAGTATTTATAAAAATGCAAAGATACTACAAAGTTATAAGTCGAGAGTTTTTAAAAGTCTTAAAGTCAAATTTGCAATATAGAGACTTTATAAACTTTCGATTTTATGACTCTAAAATCAACTGCATAAAAACCGAATGTAACCATCTATCAAATTTATAACCAGATTCTTTAATAATTCCAACGGTTTTAAATCCGAATTTTTCATGAAAATCCACGCTGCTTTGATTTTCGGCATCGATTACCGCAATCATTGTATGAAGATTTTGCTGTTTTGCCAATTCAATTAACTCCTGCAATAACAGTTTTCCAATTCCTTTTCCCTGATGGTCATTGCCCACATAAACCGAATGTTCTACGGTGTATTTATATGCTTCCCGGAATCTAAATTCGCTATACATACCAAAACCGACCACTTTATCTTCTTCTAGAGCAACAATTACGGGAAAATTTTTGCTGATTTTTTCTTCTAAAATTGACTTTTGCTGTTCGTAAGTCCTAATGTTATAGTCGTATAAAACAGTCGAATTTAGAATATTATAATTGACAATGTCCAATATCGCTTGAGTATCCTCGGCTTGATAAGGTCTTAATTTGATTTTCATCTGTAATTATTTGTTGTTCAAAATTATGAAAATATGACCAAAATCAGCAGAAAAGCTTTAGCAACTTTGTAACTTTGCAAAACAATTTTAGAAGTTTTGTTTTTTAAACTTTTAAACGTTAAACTTTTAAACCTTTTAAATGACGTACCCCAAAATACCTTTAGCACAAAGCATACTTCAAATTTTTTTAGCCAAAGGAATCACCAACATTATCATATCTCCTGGTTCAAGAAACGCACCCTTAACGATAGGTTTTGCCAGTAATCCCGATTTTCAATGTTACAGCATTGCTGACGAACGTGCCGCTGCTTTTTTTGCCTTGGGAATTGCCCAGCAAACCCGTAAACCGACTGTAGTTGTTTGTACTTCGGGATCGGCATTGTTGAATTATTATCCAGCATTTGCCGAAGCGTTTTATAGCGAAATCCCACTGATTGTGGTTTCGGCAGACAGACCGCAAAGCAAAATTGATATTGGTGACGGACAAACCATTCGCCAGCAAAATGTTTTTGAAAACCATTCTTTATACAATGCCAATTTAACAGAAGAAGTTTCGGAGAAAAACGACCGAAAAATAAATGAAGCTATTAATACGGCAATAGATAAAAAAGGACCCGTTCATATCAATGCGCCATTTGAAGAGCCTTTGTATGAAACCGTTTCGGAGTTAAGTGTTGACAGTAAAATTATCGCTTCCGCAAATAAACCGCAGCCAATCGATACTGTAACTTTACTGAAATGTGCTAATCTTTGGAACTTAGCAACTCGAAAATTGATTCTCGTTGGAGTAAATGAGCCCAATACAATTGACTCAGCGATTATCGAAGCTTTTGCAAATGATGAATCGGTGATTGTAATGACTGAAACGACATCAAATTTATCTCATCCCACTTTTATAAACAGCATTGATACCGTAATAACTCCTTTTACTGCTGAAGATTTTGAGGAATTTCGTCCGGAAATTTTAATCACTTTTGGTGGAATGGTAGTTTCTAAGCGTATAAAAGCTTTCTTGAGAAAATACCAGCCAAAACAGCATTGGCATATAGATTCTTTGAGAGCTTATGATACTTTTAGTTGTTTAACCAAGCATTTTGAGGTCGATCCCAATACTTTTTTTAATGCTTTTTTGCCATTAGCAGCAAGAATCGAAAGCGACTATTTTAGTAAAATGCATGCCGTTAGAAAGTTGCGTAGCGGAAAACATGAAATCTATTTGTCTAAAATCCCTTTTACAGATTTAAAAGTTTTTGAAAAAGTGATTCAAAGTTTGCCAAAAAACAGTCAGCTGCAAATTAGCAACAGTTCGGCCATTCGATATGCTCAATTAATTCCAATTGACAGTTCGATAGAAGTATATTGCAATAGAGGAACGAGCGGAATTGATGGAAGTACTTCGACAGCTATCGGAGCAGCGGTTGGTAATCCTAAGCTAACAGTTTTTATTACAGGAGACATTGGATTTTTATATGACAGCAATGCACTTTGGAACAATTATATTCCGAAAAATTTCAAAATCATTTTGATAAATAATGGTGGCGGGGGAATTTTTAGGATTTTGCCAGGACATGATGAAACGCCCGTTTTTAATACTTTCTTTGAAACCAGCCATAACTTAACGGCCGAACATTTGGCCAAAATGTTTTGTTTGGAGTATTTAGTTGCCAATGATGAAGCCAGTCTCATAAATGGATTAGATTCATTATATGCCCAAAATGACAAGCCAAGTATCTTGGAAGTTTTTACACCAACACTGGAAAATAATACTGTTTTATTGCAGTATTTTAAAGAGCTAGTTTGATTTAAGTAAGTCGAAAGTTTAAACGTCGTAAAGTTAAAAGTAGTAATGTTGAGGATAAATAATTTAAAATCAATATTTTGTGTTGTTTTGTCTAATTTTAAAACACGACATTATACAATGGTTGTTACTTAGTTAAAAAAAAACATTTAAATAGGTTACTAATTGTAAAGTTTCACAACGTTGTGAAACTTTACAATTATTTATTTAAAAGTTTTGAAAAGAAACTTTTTGACTTTGTTTTTTCATTATTAGCAGTTATCACAACTTCTTCTATTTCTTCTACTTTTTCTTGGATATTAGAAATTCTAAATTTTCTAAAGTCTTCTAATCTTTTATTTAATGTAGATTTTAATAGTTTTATTTTTCTAGTGTCTTTCATTTATATTTTTTTAAAGAGATTTTAAGCAAAAATACTTTTTTCACAATAGATATGAGTGTTTTTAAGCAAAATATTCATTTTACAATAGATCGCTACTATCCGAAAGTCCAAAATGAAAAATGCCTGAGAATCCCGTATTTTTTTGATTTTTAAAAATAAATAATACTTTTATGTCAGGACTCTTCATCCGAAACAGATATATCAAAAAAACCGCTGATTAGACAAATAATTGATTTAGCTCCTCAAGACAAATGCAAGGGTTTATTAGAAAGAAATGTAAAAAATCTTGCTAAAAATAGTGTTAAAATATTATTATGCTTATATTTAAGTCTTTAACTAATAATTGCAGTGTTTTATAATGGACAAAATAACATCTATTTTCAATAAGATAGAAGGCAAAAGAAGAGTCCTAAGCAATGAACATGATTTAAAGAGTTCCTTGTAGCATCTATGATTTTCGTAATTTCTGAGTGAATATTTGGAATGAAATTAGGCTATTGTAATGAAAAGTAGAAGGGTGTTTTAACTATTTTTTACTTAATATGAGATATTTTTAATGATTAAGAAAAGATTTTTGTTTTTTTTTTATAGATTTTTTATTATATTTGGTTTTATAAGTGTAAGTATTGTTAAGTAAAATTATTTTATATTAATAGATTTATATATTTTATTGGATAAATTTAGGTTTTACAATTGATAGATGTATTTTTGCCCCCAAAAAAAACGGTATAAATGGATTTTAGTAAATTAGAAAAAACTGGTTTAGAAACGGCTTTACTCTTTGATAAAAATGGAGATGTTATCGATTCTTTTAAAATAGAGTATGCAATAAATATAGCCGCAATGTCTAATGTTATTTTTACAATGTGTAAAGAAATGTTGGATGATATGCAATTTAGTAGTTTTAAACAAATTATTCTAAAAACAGATTCAGGATTATTACTTGGAAATAAATTAAATGACAATTTATTTTTAATAACAACTACAAATGATGTCTCTAAATTAGGCTTACTTCTTAAAGTAATAGATAATTTAGATCTTAAATTTTAACTACTTTAAATATATATACTATGTCAGATTTTTTAAAAGAATTCGGAGAAAACTTAAAAACCAACATGCCTGGTTTTATTGCTGTAGCAATTGCTGAAATCAAGAGTGGAATTTCTTATTATTCGTTATCAACTGTAGATAGCTTTGATCCAGAATTAGCGTCGGCTTTTAATTTGGAAGTTGTAAAGTCAAAAATGAATGTTATCGCCTCTTTAGGATTAAAAGAGAAAATAGATGATATTATTTTTACTCTATCTTCACAAATTCATATTGTGGATGTTTCAGAGAATGGAGAATACTTGATTTATTTGGCAGTAGATTCTACAAAAGGAAATATTGGAATGACTAAAGCTATGCTTAATCGTTACAAAAAAGACATCGAGTCTAAAATTTAGTTTATTAAAGAATTTTATTTAAATTAATATTCTTGTCATTATTTGATGATTAAAACATTTTATTTTAGAGAATATTTTAATTCTCTATTAAAAGAAGGCCTTAAGCATTTATGTTTTAAGGCTTTTTTTGTGCTTTATTATTGTGAATTGTAATATAAAAGGAATAGTCAAAAGAAAATGATATAATGCGGAGTTAAAAAGATTATGATCAGTCTGGTAAATAAAATGAACAAAGGAATATAGTAGGACTATTTGTGCTGACACCTAATAAAATGCAATCTCAAAATAAGATTAATAGGGGAACCTATAAGGTCAAAAAAAAACAGTGGCAAAAATATTTTGCCACTGTTTAGTATTTAATTTATCTAATAATCTGAGTCGTTTTTTTGGAACAAAATTTTATAGTAAAAAATAATAGTATTTATTATGATAATGTAAAATCAGAAAAACTTTTTCTCAGAAAAAAGAGAGTTTTTAATTTTGAGTTCAATATTTTCCTTTTCTTCTTTTAGTATTATTGATAGCCAATAACATAAGCCCAAAGCAGTTGTGCCGAGTGTTCCCATAAAAATCCAGTTTGCTTGATAGGAGTAAGCTTCAATAATTGCCATACTTGTTTTTGCACTTAAGATGTGAGCAAAACTATAGCTCATAGTAAACACTGCTATATATCTTCCTTTAATGTCTATGTGTACTCTGCTCATGGCAAATGAATTGGCAAAAGGAAAGGTAAGCATAACACCAATTGACATGAAACATATCAAAAGAATTAAAACACCGCTCCAGCCACTAAGAAGCATTAATAGTAAGCTTATAGACATGGATAGGATTCCTAAAGAAATTACTTTGATTCTGTCTATGTTTTTTTCTTCGACAAATCTCACAATCGGAAGTTCAAAAAGTATTATAATTAAACCGCTTAACCCCAGTAATAACCCAGTTTCAAATTCGGTAAAATTAAATTGTTCTTTATAAAATAAAGGCAGTGTTGTGAACATTTGAAAAAAGAGTATTCCAGTTATCATTGTAATAACTAAATGCAATAAAAAAGGTTTGTCATTGAAAATAATTTTATTTGAATTACTATCGCTTTTTATTTTTTTAAGCTTAAATGGTAATTTCTTTTCTTTTACCAATATGCAAAAAATTAAAATTGCGAGTATGCATGTCAAGCCATCAACCCAAAATAATCCGCTATAACCAATATTCATAATTATCAATCCGCCTAAAATAGGACCTATTAAAAAGCCCATATTTATTGCAATTCTGGTTAATGTTAATGCACGAGTTCTGGTTTCCTTATTTCCATAAGTATCCAATGCTAATAACATGGCTGGGCGGTACATATCAGCAATCGAAGTTAGAATTAAAATTCCGATACAAAGGCTTTCAAATGAAGTCAGATATTGCAAAAGAATAAAAACTATTCCGCTCATAAATAAACTAAAAACCATCACTTTATAGAATCCTATTTTATCTGAAAGTTTGCCGCTCAGCCAAGAACCAATTATTGAACCTGTTCCAAAGAAAACCATAATTGTTCCGATTTGAGTATATGAAAAAGAGAGATCATCTTTCATGTATTTGGAAAGGAAGGGTATTACCATAGTACCCGCACGATTAAGAAAAGTAATGAAAGTTAGAATCCAAATTTCTTTGCTAAATCCTTTAAAGTTAGATAAGTAGTTTTTTACCATTTTTTCAGTAGAGATTAGAGGTTAAGAATGTTTATTTTATTAATAAATTATGTTTGATTTTGGTAATCTATTAATAAATTTAAGTTTTTTTTATGATTTGCAAACATACTAATTTGGATAATTAAATACTTGTAAGTTTTGATGAAAAATCATTGTAGCGGAATTTTTTATCATTTTAATTAGGATGTGTATAAAAGCATATTTAAAATACAATTTTGTCTTAAATTTTGAATGAAATCTTGAATGATTAGTTGTCTTTTTTGAAAAACAAAAAAGAGAACTTTAAGGGCATCAGATTTAAATGATGGAAAATATTTTTAATTAGCAGGGCATAAATATGCTCGCTTCTGCTAGGGATTAATAAGGTTTTAATAGGTTAAAAATTTGAATATCAAAATTTATGTATTGGTGTTGAATCATTGTTGAACTTGTTTTTGATTTATAGAAATTAAATTTAGAATAATTTAGTCAGTTTACATATTATTTATTAAAATAGTTGAGTATTTAACATAAGGCAAGAATTTCGTCTAATGTTTTTTTATTTTGTAAATTAATAAGATTTTTACATATCTTTATTTTTTGTTAAATTGTTTAATATAAATCTTGATTTTAAATGTTTGAATCTTATCGTAGTAATCGCAGTTTCCTTTGTTTTTTGTGGATTGTTTTATCAATTGGTTTTTTGCAGGCGCAAGAAAAAAACAAAAACGCTGATATTGAAAAAATATATCTTCACACTGATAGATCAAATTATTTTATGGGCGAAGATTTATGGTATAAGGCCTATAATGTGCGTGCATCCAATAATGTGCTTTTTGATAATAGCAATATTTTATATGTAGAATTAATTTCTCCCGATTCTAAAATAATTGCGCGAAACAAAACAAATTTAGAAATAGGTTTAGGGCATGGTGATTTTAAATTAGCAGATTCACTTGGCGTAAAGCCCGGACATTACCAAATACGGGCATATACAAATTGGAATAGAAATTTTGGTGAAGATTTTGTATTTAAAAAAGATATTGAAATTTTTGATGTTAAAGCTAGTGTAGTCCAGTCTAATGCTGAGGTGATAAAAGCTATTACAACTCGTGCCCAAAACAAGATTATAGTCGATTTTTTTCCTGAAGGGGGCTCACTTTTAGAAAATGTTGCTAGTGTTGTGGGCTTTAAGGCAATTGATAGTAATGGAAATCCAATAGATGTTAATGGAGACGTTTTTGATTTGGATAATGAATTGGTTACCACTTTTGCAAGTTCTCATGATGGAATGGGGAAATTTCAAATTATTCCTATTGAAGGGAAACACTATTATGCAAAAATTAAAACCCTTGCAGGCGAAGAAATCCGTGCAGAACTCCCAAAAGCTTCTAAGGAAGGGTATTTGTTAAGTTTTAGAGTATTTAGAGGTAAAAATATTATAACCATTACTACAAATCCGGAAACGGTATTGCATAATCCTAATAAGGCACTTACAATAGTTTGTAAAGCAAAGGGAATTTCATATTTAGAAACTGCACAGACACTTATAGAAACTACATTGTCTTTTGAATTGCCAAAAGATAAAACCCCAGACGGCATAAGTCAAATAACACTATACGACAGCAATTCTAAACCACAAAGCGAGCGTTTAGTGTATATCGAAAAGGAGCAAGATCTAGAAGTGCTATTAGTGTCAGATAAAGCGAGTTATAAGCCAGTAGAAAAAACGACGATAAATGTTACTTCAAAATCTAAAACAGGCATAGCAAAATCGGCAAGTTTTTCATTAAGCGTAACAGATATGAATGGAGCGCTGGACGACAAAGACTTCGGTACAAACATTAGTTCTTATTTCTTGATGGAATCCGATATTAGAGGCAAGGTTTATAATCCAGCCTATTATTTTGATAGTGCCAATTTAAAAAGAATGGAACACTTAGATAACTTGCTTTTAACACAGGGCTGGCGAGATTTTTTATGGAAAACAGCTCCAATGACCAGCGAAAGTATTAGCTACGCAGCAGAAAAAGGAATTACAATATCTGGCAGGGTAAAACAGCTTCTTGCTGATAAGCCATTAGTAAATAATAATATGACACTGGGTTTGATGAATAAAAAGCATTTTAATTTTTTTAATGCAACTACAGATTCTGATGGCGTTTATAAATTTGAAAACATGATGTTTTCTGGAAAAACTACCATGTACTTAAATTCTAGGAATGAAAAAGGGAAATTTAGAGGTGAAATAATACCGTATCCTATTGAACAGCCTCCAATTCCTGTGTCTTTTAAAAGTGAAACAAGCAGTTTTTCTGAAGTAACACTTGGAATGGTTGAAAATGTGTATAGAAAATTTATAGCTTTTGGTGTAAAACCTGAAAATATTTTAAAAGAAGTTACTATTAGTTCCAAAAAGAAAAGCGGTAGGCCTTCTATGCTTGGACTACCTGAATTCAGTTATGTTGCAGACAAAAGCACAGCTGAATTTACCGATATCTATCAACTTATTCAACAAAGAGTTCCAGGGGTGACTGTTGATATTGACGTTGTTCGATTTACACGTTATGAAGGGTCTCCACTTTTTATAATAGATGGTATTGAGGTGATTGATAATTTGCAAGTTGGTTATATTATACCTGCAGATGTTATGAAAATAGAAGCTGTCAAAGGGACACAATCAACAGCGTTTTATGGAAATGCGGCCGCAAATGGCGTTATTGCCATTACTACAAAAGGGAATACTGGTCAACAACCTAAAAAAGAAACGTTTCATACTATTAAACAAGATTTAGATGGGTTTTATACGGCACGCGTTTTTTATGTGCCAAATCCAGAAAAACCTAATTTAGATTTGGATAGAAAAGCCACCGTAAGAAATACTCTTTATTGGAATCCGTACGTACATCCTGATAAAACAGGTGGCATTAGTCTAAGTTATTACAATATTGGTGTTGAAACCAAAGTAAAAGTAGCATTAGAGGGTATTACAGGAACTGGTATTCCAGTCGTAAAAAAGACATATTATACGATTAATAAATAAAATTTTTTCATAAGGTAACTTGTATTTTTTTGCTGTTTTTTAAGAGTAAAGAAATTTTTTTGCTAATATTTAAGAATGATGTCGTTTTATTATAATTTTTTTAGAATTAATATAATTTGTAGTAATTTGGTTTAAATATTACGCAGGAACAATCTTATGTATAAAATTGCATTTAAATTAATGGTACAATAATTTTATGAAAAAATAATGAATAAAAATCGCACACATAAATAATAAATAACTAAATTTGAGGTAGTTATAAAAAAGTTAACAAACTTAATTTTATTGTTATGAGCGCAAAAGATGTATTAATTATTAAGTACGCAAAGGACTTGAAAGAAAAGTGCGGGATTAATCCTGATATGGAGTTATTGACCAAAGTAACGATAGGTTGTGGCCCGTCTATATATAATCCAGATTCTTCAGTTATTGGAGGAACACAACAATCAGAAATAGTAACGGTAAAGAAAAATTTTTTAATTAAAAAATTAGGCTTGCCTGATAGTCCAGCTCTTAAAGCAGGAATTGATGCAGTATTAAAGCAATATGGAGAATCCAATAAAAATAAATATCGAGCAGTTGTTTACTATTTGTTAACTCTTCATTTTGGAAGAGAAAGTGCTTACAGTTAGAGTTTTAGATTATTTGAAAAGCGTCTCATCGAGACGCTTTTTTTGTTTAATTGATTATCGAAATTATTTTAATTCTGCATTTTGACGACGGTATTCGCCAGGAGTCAAGCTCACTATTTGTTTGAAAATTTTTGAAAAGTGAGGCAAATTAGAAAAACCTGTATCTATTGCAATTTCTAGAAAACTCTTATTTGTTGTTGCAATAAGGTATTGCGCTCTTTCTATCTTTTTTTCGTGAATGTAATTTAAAGGTCTTTGTCCAGTATGAAGCAGAGATTGTTTCGAAAAATAATCTTGATTTTGATTGACTCTTTGGGCTAATTCTGTCACAGTTAGATTCTCTCCTAAATGAAGTTGGACATAGCTCATGGTGTCTAAAATTTTTGAGGGAGTGCTTTGAGGAGTATTCAGTTTGAAATTTTCAGTATTCAAAAATCTAGAAATCAATAGCAGTAGAATTCCTTGGTTTTCAAATTTTAGATGCGCTTTTGTTTTGTTGTTAAGAGATTGATATTCTTTGTAATAGGCTTCTTTTTCGTATACTTTCGGATTGTTTGATCTATTAATTCCTCTTCCTGGATTTGAGTGAAGCAATTTTCTAATGAGTAAGATGTCAATTTCAGTAGTGGCTATCTTCATCAAATGTCTGTTGTTGTTAAAAAGAGAGATTCCATCTGGAGATTCTTCGAAAAACTGGATAAAATACTGACCCAAGCTAGTATCGCAATTTAAGTTGCAAATGGTAAAACTCGGAATAAGGTATAAATAACCAGGTTCTAAAGTTAATCTGCCTGAACTATCCGAAATATATCCAATGCCCTCATCGATGTAATACAGTCGATAATACGGACTGATAACATTATTGAAATTCCAATTGTGATTAAGCTTTACATAATCAACATGTAACAAGGAGAAAGAATGTTTAAAAGTATTTTTGGACATACAATATAAAAATGATAAAAAAATCGGTTTTGAGTAATAAAAAATCGTTTTTGAATAAAAAACAAAAGCTACAACTAAGCTACATTTGTTTTTATTTATTTAAAAATAAGTGATTAAAAAAATTAATAATCAAATTTATATATAAAATGGCTGTCATAAAATTACTTGTAGGCTTATTTTAATATAAAATGGAACAGCAAAATAATTTTATAAAAATCGGAAATGTATAAATTAATATCCAAATCATAAAAAGATGGACAGAAGAAATGCTTTAAAACTGGGTGTGTCGGCTCTAGCTGGACTTTACTTATCTCCTTTGTTAGGACAATCTCATATACTTAATACCCCTGCTTTGAGTGGTACTTTCGAACCTACTTGGGATTCACTTGAGAAATATAAAGTGCCAGATTGGTTTCGGGATGCCAAATTTGGTATGTGGGCACATTGGGGGCCTCAGTGTCAGCCAGAAGCGGGAGATTGGTATGGGCGAGGAATGTATGAGGAAGGTTCAAGGCAATATAAATTTCACGTAGAAAAATACGGTCATCCGTCAAAATTTGGTTTTAAAGATGTAATCAATGTTTGGAAAGCAGAGAATTGGAATCCGGAAGAATTGGTGAATTTATACAAAGAGGCAGGAGCAAAGTATTTTATGGCAATGGCGAATCATCATGATAATCTGGATCTGTATGACAGTAAACATCAGCCTAATTGGAATTCGACTAAAATAGGTCCTAAAAAAGATATTATCGGCGGTTGGGAAAAAGCAGCGCGTAAAGCAGGTTTGCCTTTTGCGGTGAGTGTTCATGCGGCTCATGCTTGGAATTGGTTTGATACTTCTCAGGGGGCTGATAAAAACGGCCCTTTAGCAGGGGTTTCTTATGATGGTAAATTGACCAAGGCAGACGGAGCAGGAACTTGGTGGGAAGGTCTAGATCCTCAGGATTTATATGCGCAAAATCATCCATTAAGCGCAAAGCCTTCGGATAAGTCATCGGTTCATAGCCAATGGGACTGGGGCGATGGAGCATCTATCCCATCATCAGCTTATTCAGAAAAATTTCATGACAGAACAATCGATTTGATAGATAAGTACAATCCCGATATGATTTATTTTGACGATACGGCTTTTCCATTATGGCCTATTAGCGATGCGGGTTTGCGCATAGCTGCTTATTTCTACAACAAAAGTCTCAAGAAAAACAAAACGGTTCAAACGATAATTACAGGTAAAATACTTGACGAGCAGCAACGCAAAGCAATGGTTTGGGACATAGAAAAAGGGCAAAGTAATGCTATTGAACCCTTGCCTTGGCAAACAGATACTTGTATTGGAAACTGGCATTATGATAGAGGCGTTTATAACAATAAGCGTTATAAGTCGGCCAAAACCGTTATCCATACCTTGATAGATGTGGTGAGTAAAAATGGTAATTTAATGCTGAATATTCCAGTGCGCGGAGATGGAAGCATTGACGAATTAGAGCGCGCAATCGTTGCCGAAATTGGTGTATGGATGAAGCTAAATAGCAAAAGTATTTATGGAACCCGTCCTTGGAAAATATTTGGCGAAGGTCCACAGCAAGGAAGTGCCGGAGCTTTAACTGCTCAAGGTTTTAACGAAGGGAAAGGAAAACCGTATACTGCAGCAGACATTCGTTTTGCACAAAAAGGCAAAAAACTTTTTGCTACTGTAATGGCTTGGCCAGAGAATGGTTCGGTTTTAATTAAAAGTTTAGGAAAACAAGCAGGCTATTATGCTAAAAATATAAATGAAGTTAGACTAGTGAGTACAGGTCAAAAACTTAAATTCATACAAAAAGAGGAAGGTCTCGAAGTCAATTTTCCTGATCAAAAACCAAATGCTTCTTATGCTAATGCACTGGAAATTGTTTAGATAAAGATTAGTTTATTAATCAAATTAAAGATAATTTACGAACTAAATTTTTTAAAATTATAGAAACTGATGATGAACAAAAAACGCTTTTGTTTTGCTTGTGATTTAGTAAATGAACCTCAATTAATAGAAGAATACAAAGCCTATCATGCTCATGGTAAAGCTTGGCCTGAAATTATCGAGAGCATAAAAACAGCAGGTATTTTGGATATGGAGATTTATTTGGTAGGAAATCATCTTTTTATGATTATTGAAGTGGATGAAAGTTATTCTCCTGCAAGAAAACAGCAAATGGATGCTCAAAACCATAAGGTTCAGGAATGGGAAAAAATGATGGATAAATTTCAACAAATACTTCCTGAAGCTAAAAAAGGTGAAAAATGGACGGCAATGGAACAAATTTTTAAATTAGAATAATCTTAAAGTAAGGGCTACAATTGATAGTAATTAAAGTTTAAAAATTTGTCAATAGCAAGCCGTCAATTTAAATATTAAGTAAAAAAGTAAAAAGAATTATATAATGGTGGTGATTTTGTAATAATTATTCGGGACAGTACAGGATGATTTTGTTGAAACAATGAATTTATTTTAGCATTGGAAAAAACACAAAAAATAAAGATGAAGAATCATTTGAATACACTGGAACTGAAAACAAAAAATGCATTTTTAATTATAATGTTGTTTGGTTTGCCAATTATTGTAGCTGCACAATTAAAAAACATTAAAAATGATGTGTTTTGGAATACTCAAAACGGAACGCCAATTTATAGTCAAGGAGGAGGAGTTTTTAGTTTTCCAGATCCCAAAACAGGCATAAAAAAATACTATTGGTACGGAGTGCAGTACAAAGAAGCCGATGTTTACCGAAAAACTCCGTCAGTAACATTAAAAAATGCCACTTTTGAGTCGGTTACTTGTTATAGTTCGACTGATCTTGTGAATTGGAATTTTGAAGGCGATGTTTTGACACCAGCAACCACAAACCCTGATGGAAAAAAATCTTGGGTTGGACGATTGGGAGTTGCTTTCATTGCCGAAATGAATAAGTATGCGCTATTTGTTCAGCATGATGCACAAGTGCTTATTGCTTTGGCTGATTCACCGACGGGTAATTTTTCATGGCATCAAGAAATCAATATGCAGCCTCTTATTGGTACTACAAATACTGGGGATCAAACAGTATTTACTGATGATGACGGCAAATCGTATCTTATTTATTCTTACGGAAAGGGACGCAATAAAATCTATGTTTCTGAAATAGGAGTTGTCGATGGGAAAGTAAACTTGTTAGATTGCAACAAAATTTTTCAAGGAGAAAGCCGTGAAGGAAATTGTATGTTCAAATACAAAAACAAGTATTATATGGCAGCTTCTAATATATATGGCTGGGATTCTTCGTTTGCTTATTATTTGGTTTCAGATAACATTCGAGGGCCATATGTTCCAACAAATGACATGAAGATTATGAAAGGATCTGCCGAAGATTATGCTCATGTCACACAAACTGGCTTTTTTTACACTATAAAAGGAAAAAAAGAGGAAACTGTTTTGTATTGTGGTGATCGTTGGGCCGATTTTGCTGGAAATGGTTTGGGTTATAATCAATGGTTTCCACTGTCTTTTGATGGAGATGTGCCGTATTTTAATTCGTTAAGTTCTTGGAATCTCGATGAAAAAACGGGAGAATGGACAGTTGCAAATGATAATAATTTTGTAATGAACGGCAGTTTCGAAGCTGATAGAAATAAAATTCCGAGCAATTTTAAACCCATTCAAGAACAGCTTTTAGGATGGAAGACTACAATTATAAAAGGAAATAAAATAAGCACAACTGACGAAAGTTCGCCAACATTAAATTATTTTAATACAGAGCAGGACAGAAAAGTAGTAATCGGTGAAAAAAGTCTGCAGATAAGTGACAAGATTGATTTCAGCCGAAAAATTTCTCAAATCATTTCTTCGTCACCTTATGTTGCTCTAAAAGATGGTTTGTATACTTTAACCGCTAGGGTCAAAAACTCCAATGATTTTGAGGAATTGACAATGTATGCTACAAGCAAAAACAAAACATTTAGTTTGAAAGTGACCAAGGAGAATGCTGCTTGGGAAACCATTTCTATTTCAAATATTGCAATAAAAAATGGAAGTGTCGAAATTGGTTTTTTAGCTTCTGCGAAAGCAAATTCGTTTTGTCTGATTGATGATATTACATTGGTTAAAAACAAATAAAAATTTCTAAGGGAGATTTTGCAACAAAAAATCTCCTTATTTTTCTTCGTTTAAACTTTGTATCTTTGCCATTCAAAAAATAGTTTGTCAAAACGGCAACGAATCTCAAGATAATGATTGAAATAGGAAAATACAATACACTTACCATATTGCGTGATACCAAGGTTGGTTTGTTTTTAGGTAACCCAGAAAAAGACCCAGAAGGAATACACGATATACTTTTACCCAATAAATATGTGCCCAATGAATTTGAAATAGGTGAGGAACTTATTGTTTTCGCTTATTTGGATCATGAACAGCGTCCGGTTGCGACAACTTTGGAGCCTTATATTTTATTGAATGAGTTTGCTCTTTTGAGAGTGAATTATACCAACCAAATTGGCGCGTTTATGGATTGGGGAATGGAAAAGGATATTTTGGTTCCGTTCAAAGAGCAGGCGCGTCCTATGGAAAAAGGAAAACGCTATTTAGTGTATTTGTTTTTGGATGAAAAAACCAATCGTTTAGTAGCATCAAGCAAATTAAATCAATTCTTAAAAAACGATGAATTAACAGTCGAAAATGGAGAAGAAGTAGATTTGATTGTATCGCATATTACCGAATTAGGCATCAATGTCATCATCAATGAAAAGCACAAAGGTTTGCTGTATAAAGATGAAGTCTATGATGATGCTATACGTACAGGAGATCGTATGCGTGGGTTTATAAAAAATATCAGACCTGATAATAAAATTGATGTTGCATTGCAAATTCAGGGATACCAGAGCATAGAACCCAATGCCGAAAAAATTCTAGATGAATTAAGAGCCAGCAGAGGCTTTTTGCGCCTAACAGATAATTCGCATCCCGAAGACATTAAAACGGTACTAAAGATGAGTAAAAAAACCTTTAAGAAAGCAATTGGTGCCTTGTACAAAGAAAAACTGATTGAGATAAAGGAAGATGGAATATACTTGGTTAAGGAATAAAAAAAAGAAAGACTAGTTATTTTTAGCTAGTCTTTCTCTTTTTACTTTTATTTATACCTTATAGGTTTAATTAAAAATAAAACTCTTTTGTACATTTTCAAAAGTATGTTTAGCTACATTTAATACTATTGGTATATGTGTACCAGTATTTACTGTTCGTAAATCACTTTATTAAATGGATTGTCTATAAATCAAAGGATTTGCAATAATCAGCAAAGACTAAATTTCACATTATAACCATTGGTTTATCTATACATTGAAAGTTTACATTCGTTATTTTTCTTGTTATGCCACAAATTTTTGAATTGTAAATCTTTTACTGAACCTCTAGGTGTTACTTTTTGTCAATTATAATTTTTAACAAACACTTCATTTATCGGCTTATATTTTAAAATAGTTTTTGAATAAATTATATAATTTAAAACCATAAAAATAAAAGCGACAATAATTTTAAATTCACTCAAAAAAAATCATTTTTAAAGGTTAATAAATCAGTGAACAATCGTGTGCTAATCTGAATTAATAACTAACGATAGTTTTATTATAAAGTATTGATTAGCAGTAAATAAAAGTAATAATTATTTTTTAGCACCGATGTTAAAATCACATTTATTTTTAAATTTTAACGCTTTAGTTTTGTTTTAAATTTTAATGAAAGAAATGATTTAATAAATTGATTTTTAGTGTATTAAAAGTTTTTAATAATTAAAATTGCATATTGAAGTTTAATCCCCAAATGGCTTTATTTGCACCTTTGTCAAAACCTACAGGAGCTACATTTAGTTGTGTTTTTACTTTTTCCTGATAACCAAAACCATCCAATATGGTGTTAAATGGATCTATTAGAACTAGGGTAGTGTATCCTAAAAACCTTGATTTTAAAACTCGATGATCGTTTTTCAAAATACTTTTTTTAGCATAAAAGAAACTTTCCCCAACAACAGATCCCAATACAGGGGTTATGATAAGGTCTTGTTTTGAAGGAATTTCGGCAAAAGCCTCGATTCCATATTCCCAGAAACAAGTAGACATAAATGCTGAATATAGAAAAGATTCAAAAATATTAAAACCACTGCCTCTTGCTGTCATATAATAAATTCCTCCAGAATAAGGATGTGTAACCCAGTTTAAAACCCAATCATCGTCATCCCAAACAGGACCAGCTTTTATATTTTCTTTCCATTTATTAAAAATTCCATTTTCTTTCATGTCTTTTTTATCCCAGTTAGTTACACTTTCTGGCATAGAATATAATAAACCAAATGCAGCAACTGCAACTCCAAAATACATTGCTGTATCGTATCCTAACCTTCTATAATCTCTATTAGCAGGGGGATAGATAGTTCCATTTTTAAGTATTGTTGTCGTATCGCCTAGAGTAAGCATATTGTAATTGTATGCTTTTTCTATTTGAGCATCGGAATATGCAATTGAGTTTGGAGTAATAAATGCTGGCAACTGATTTTGACTTATTTGTGTCTCTTCTACTTGTTGAGCAAAAATAATGTTTTGTGAAAGTAAAAGTAAAATGGCGAATAAAACGGTTTTAAATGGATTCATTTTATGAATTAAATGCTGTTAAAAGATAACCAATTTGCATTGGATTTGTAATTAAGTATTTGTTTTTTGTTCCTAAGAACTGTTGAATTATAACTGTTTTTAGAATGAATTAGCATAGTTTTAAGACTACGCAAATATAATTAATTAATTCAAGCTACTGGATAATTGATTTGTTTAATTGCAATCCTAAGCCAAACAATATACGCTTTTAAAGAAATTCTCCCGATGTGATGGCAGTAATGTTTTTGGTAATTTTATTTATTTTGCATTCTACCCAGGATAGCAACGAAAAGCCCGCAAGGGAAGAGCCCCGCAAAAAACAAAACCTAAAACAGCGACCAGCGGAAGCTCGTTTTGGGTTTATGTTTTTTTGGGCGATGACTGCGGACTTGCAGTGTATAGCCTGATGAGGTAGCCTAATTATTAAGTAACTTTCTATAATATATAAGTTTAATAGGAGTGAGCTTTGTGCAAAAGTATTTTGAGCTACCCTAATGCAAATAAAATTTATTTAGAGTCTTAGTGATGTTATAAAATATTATATTTACGGTTAAATTGTATTGAGTTAATGGAAGAAAATAAACATGTAACGATCTATGATATTGCCGAGAGACTAAATTTGGCTACGTCCACTATTTCTAGAGCATTAAAAGATCATCATACTATAAGTGATAAAACCATCAAAAAGGTTAAAAAGACTGCCGAAGAAATGGGTTTTGTTCCTAATACTCTGGCAGCAGGTCTTCGTGGTAATAACACTAAGACAATAGGTGTGTTAATACCAACTGTTACACAGCCCTTTTTGTCCTCTTTAATTAGCGGTATCGAAATTACAGCTCAAAAATCGGATTATACGGTAATAATTATGCAATCTCACGATTCGTATCTCGAAGAAGTGAATATGGCCAAGTCGTTATACAGCAATAGAGTGAGCGGTGTAATTTGTTCATTGGCAATGGAGACCAAAGATACTTCGCATTTCCAGCAGTTTACTAATAATAAAATTCCGCTCGTTTTTGTAGATAGGGTTCCTAAAGATTACAATACTTTTAGAGTGGTTATTGACAATTATTCGGCGGGATATAAAGCCACCAAACACTTGATAGAGCAAGGTTGTCTTCGTATTGCACATTTAACTGCCGGATCTGAATTGGGAAACCTATATAGTGAAAGAAAAAGAGGTTATATGGAAGCTTTGAGAGATCATAATCTTCCGATAGATGAAGAGCTGATCATTAATTTGAAATCGGTTACATATAAAGAAGGAGTAAAGGCGTGCAATAAACTGTTTGATTTAGACCCAATTCCTGATGGTCTTTTTGCCCCTGGAGATATAATCGCCGTGAGTGCAGTGCAGACAGCTAAAAAAAGAGGGCTAAAAGTTCCTGATGATATTGCTGTGATTGGATTTAATAATGACCCTATTTCGCAAATAATCGATCCTAATATATCTACTATTACTCATCCTGCTGAAAAAATGGGAAAAACGGCAGCAGAAATTATCATTACGAGCCTTAGTTCTCTTAAAAAAGATGATGCCAAAGAAATTACTTTCCTTAATACTGAAGTCCTTGTTCGTGAATCTTCGGATAGAAATCATAATTTATTAGTATAATAAGTATAAAAACACCTTATTTAATCTGCTTGATACCAATTTTTGGTCAAGCAGATTTTTTTTTGAAAAAAAATAGACAAAAATTTTTTTCTTATAATACAATCTTATATTTTTACACAACCGATTGCATAAAGTTGGTTATTTTATAAAATGTATTTTTTTGCCTAAAATATTATTAAAATAGTAGTGTTTGAGTAAAGGGAAATATTTATGCATAAATTAGAAATGTAGAAAAACGACAAAGAATGAAACATAAAAAAATGAACTTTTTGAGATTGATTATCCTATTACTGGGAATATCATGGTCTGTATCTGCTCAAAAGGATTATAAACTATGGCTTCAGTATGATGCGGTAACTAATTTGGATCTAAAATCGAAATATTTATCTAATATTCAAGGGATAAATGCTTTAGGTAATTCTGAAACAATGACGATCGCTGCAGGCGAATTGCAATCGGCTTTGACAGATCTGCTTGGGGAAAAAATCACTGTTGCAACAAAATTAGAAGGAAATCATACTATCATAATAGGTTCGAAAGCTTCTTTAAGTCCAGAAATTCAAAAAATAATCGAATCCGATTTTAATCAAATAAATGAAGAAGGCTTTATTATTAAATCTATTACCATAAATAATAAACCTCATATTATTATAAGTGGTAAAAAGGATGTTGGTGTTCTTTATGGGGTTTATAATTTTTTAAGATTGATTCAGACGAATAAAAGCATTGAAAAACTGAATATTGTTGATTCGCCAAAAACGAATATCCGAATATTAAATCATTGGGATAATTTGGACCGCACTGTAGAACGCGGTTATGCGGGATTCTCTTTGTGGAATTGGCAAAAATTACCCGATTTTATAGATCAGCGCTATATTGATTATGCTCGTGCAAATGCTTCGATAGGAATTAATGGTACCGTTTTGACGAATGTAAATGCAAATGCTCTGATTTTGACACCTCAATATTTAGAAAAAGTTGAGGCTCTCGCCAATGTTTTCAGACCTTATGGAATCAAAGTATATTTAACTGCCCGATTTTCTGCACCGATAGAAATTGGAGGTCTAAAAACTGCCGATCCAAAAGATGCCGATGTTGCCAATTGGTGGAAAGCCAAAGCCAAAGAAATATACGCTAGAATTCCAGATTTTGGAGGATTTCTTGTGAAAGCAAATTCAGAAGGCCAGCCAGGGCCACAAAATTACGGAAGAGATCACGTTGATGGTGCTAATATGCTTGCAGATGCAGTTGCCCCTTTTGGAGGCGTTATTATGTGGAGAGCATTTGTGTATTCTGAGCATGATGCAAATGATCGCGCTAAGCAGGCTTATGCGGAATTTCAGCCTTATGATGGAAAATTTAGAGAAAATGTTATTGTTCAGGTGAAAAATGGAGCAATTGATTTTCAGCCAAGAGAACCTTTTCATCCATTATTTGGCGCTATGCCAAAAACACCTTTGATGATGGAATTTCAAATAACACAAGAATATTTAGGCTTTAGTACACATTTGGTGTTTCTGCCTAAATTATTTCAGGAGGTTTTAGAATCGGATACCTACCAAAAAGGTAAAGGTTCTACAGTTGCCAAAGC
The DNA here is from genome assembly GCA_963511725.1 of uncultured Flavobacterium sp. Lineage (GTDB taxonomy): Bacteria > Bacteroidota > Bacteroidia > Flavobacteriales > Flavobacteriaceae > Flavobacterium. The sequence continues at coordinate 2,312 of CAUPKA010000034.1, read as the reverse complement.
AATTGACGGTTCTTTGTATCAAAATAAAATTACAGGAATTGCAGGTGTTGCCAATATAGGAAATGATTTGAATTGGACTGGACATCCTTTTGCACAGTCCAATTGGTATGGCTTTGGGAGATTAGCTTGGAATCCATATTTAGACGCAGCAACTATTGCCGATGAATGGTTAAGATGTACTTTTTCTAATGATGAAAAATTTATTCATCCAGTAAAAAATATGATGCTGGAATCTCGCGAAGCAGTGGTTAATTATATGACGCCGTTGGGACTGCATCATATTATGGATACGGACCATCATTATGGACCAGGACCGTGGGTAAGCAATCTATCAAGGCCAGAATGGAATCCTGTTTATTATCACAAAGCAGATAAAAACGGTATTGGTTTCGACAGATCCAAAACAGGGACAAATGCTGTTTCACAGTATGCGCCAGAAATGGCAGCCATTTTTGATAATATAAAGACCTGTCCTGAAGAATATTTACTGTGGTTTCATCATGTTTCCTGGGATTATAAGCTGAAAGACGGCCACAATCTTTGGGACGGAATTGCTTTAAAATACCAGCAAGGAGTTAATCAGGTTTCAGCAATGCAGGAAACTTGGAACGCATCCGAAAAATATGTTGACAGCGAACGTTTTAAAGAAGTTAAGATGCTGTTGAGTATTCAATATAAAGAAGCAAAATGGTGGCGGGATGCCTGTCTGCTGTATTTTCAGCAATATTCGGGTAAAGAACTTCCAAAAGGTGTTGAAAAACCAATAAAATCTTTAGAATATTTTCAATCTTTAAAATTTCCTTTTGCGCCTGGAAATTAATAATACAGCCATAAGACTGCTGGAAGTTTTAAAAATCAATTACTTTAATTATTATCTAAAACCATAAATAATGAAATTAATAAATAACTGCATGCTGCTTGTATTTCTTTTTGGATTGGGCAGTTGTAATTCACAAAACACAAAATCGAAATCGGCTTCCTTAAAAGATAATTTCAAAGGTGATTTTTACATTGGGACCGCTATAAATATCAATCAAATTGAAGAAAAAGATGCTAAGGCAGACGCTTTAATTCGAAAAGAGTTTAATGCTATCACTGCCGAAAATATTATGAAGTCGATGTTTGTGCATCCTTCAAAAGACAAGTATGACTTTGCTATGACCGATAAGTTTGTTGCTTATGGCGAGAAAAATAAAATGTTTATTCACGGGCACACTTTGATTTGGCATAGCCAATTGGCTCCTTGGATGTCTGAAATTAAGGATAGCGCTGAAATGAAAGCGTTTATGAAAGATCATATTAATACTATCGTTTCTAAGTACAAAGGAAGAATTAATTCATGGGATGTTGTCAATGAAGCATTGAATGAAGACGGTACTTTGAGAAAATCTGTTTTTTTGAACACACTTGGCGAAAGCTATTTGGCTGATGCTTTTAAACTTGCTGCAGAAGTAGATCCTAAAGTAGATTTATATTATAATGATTATAACATCTGCGAACCAAAAAAGAGAGAAGGTGTAATTAAATTGGTTAAAAATATAAAAGCGAATGGTGGAAAAATTGATGGTGTTGGCATTCAAGGACACTGGAGATTAGAAAGCCCGTCATTAGAAGAAATTGAAAAAAGTATTTTGGCTTATTCGGATTTGGGTCTTAAAGTAGCTTTTACAGAATTAGATATTACGGTATTGCCAAATCCTTGGGACTTACAAGGAGCAGATGTAAATCAGAATTTTGAGGGAAGTGCAAAAATGAATCCCTATCCTAAAACCCTTCCTGATTCTATCCAAACTAAATTAGCGGAACGTTATGCTTCCATTTTTAAATTATTTCTTAAGCATAAAGATAAAATTAGTCGTGTAACATTTTGGGGAGTTCATGATGGTCAATCATGGCTGAACGATTGGCCAATAAAAGGAAGAACAAATTATCCGTTATTATTTGATTCCAACTTGAAGCCAAAAAAAGCGTACTATAGTGTTATGCAGTTAAAGGATCTTCAAAATAATATGCTTGAGAAGAAAAAGGTTTTTAAAAATTAGCAACAATTGAGTGTATTTCAAATTATCGGATAAATAAGTTGATATTTTTTTTGCAGATATGTTTTTTTTAATACTTTTACACAACCGATTGTTTTGATAAAGTTATAAAAATACAGTTTGCAAAAAAACAATGAATACTATTAAAAAAGCCATTTTAGGCTTTAACCCCCAATTAACCATCACACATAATGAGTAACATTTCTCAAAAATTAACCATCAAGGAAAAAATCGGCTACAGTCTGGGCGACTTGGCGGCAAATTTAGTTTTTC
>CAUPKA010000033.1:0-52879 GCA_963511725.1 uncultured Flavobacterium sp. | reverse complement strand
ATTTTGAAAATTTGTTTTCAGTTTAATTCGTTTGACTTGTCAGTGTTTCTAAGAGCGTATGCCGTTGTTGCGGGTGCAAAAGTACCACGTTTATCCTTCTAAACAATGGAGTTTTGCATTTATTTTGCGTTTATTTTTTAATACATTGATAACTTGAATTTTACGAGCGTACTTTTTGAGGTGGTTTCTGATTTTCCGATGCTCCATTGGACGCTTCGGCATTTTTTCAGGATTTTCAGCCGTCATGTAGACTCGCGCAATACTGCTAACGGTGTCCTGTTTTTTACGCAAAGGCGCGAAGGCGCAAAGTCCGGAACCACATTCTTTGTGCTTTCGCACCTTTGCTGTCGGAAGATTTGGTTTAAGTTAATAATACTGGGACTTACAAAAAAAGAGAAGGAGGTTTCCTTTAGGCTTTCCTACCTATATATATGGTATGTTTTTTTTACTTATACTTTTATGAAAACTCATACCTTAGCCCAGATGGAAACGGCATCCTGATGTCCCGGGGTTCGGGACAGCAGATATAGTGGACAGCTGGAAATAGCTCCTGAGCATTATTAAAACAAAAAAAGAGAGACATTCATCTTAATAAATGTCTCTCTCTTATATATAACTATTTACTTTATTTTTTAATCCAAGCTTCGTCTAGCTTATCATAATCTATTGGCTGTGCTGCCTCCTGCTTTCTAAGTCTCCCAGTTTCAAATCCCCTTACTAGAATAGTCTCAATTAAATAATCCTCATTGACCACAAAAGGCTGGTACTTCATTTTTAAATCAATATTAAACATATTGGCAGTTGTATTGGACCAAAATGCTTTCCAACCACTTTTGAGGTTCCTAATTAATTCGTAGGTTGTGGTTCCTGTTTGCCTATCTATTAGTTTTACTAAGATTTGTCCCTGCTTTTTGGAAAGTTTTTTTAATCGAGCCTCAAACTCGTTGCTTAAATAGTCCTCTACTATTTTGAAATATCTTTTTTTATCTTTGTTACTAGTAAACTTTTGCATGCCTCTATTTAAAGAAGTCAATCTTTCGGCGGCGATTCTAGCATAAGGGTATGTTGCGTAAACCCTTTTCTGAAGTAATAAAAATTGTTTTTTATCCTCATCACTCATTTTATGCGTCTCAATTACTAATTCAGGAAGCACTATTGTATCACCAAATATACTATCGGCCTCTGTTAGCACATAACCCATAGGAACATTGTCTTTTTTAGGCTCCTGAGCATGAACAGAAAGTGATGTTAAAAAACAGAAAAATAAAATTTTATAAAGCTTCATAGAGAAATATTTTTAACACAAAATTATACATTAAATATAGAACTATAAAGACAAATTTCTAATTTAGCGAAAAAATAATTTATATGAGTACTGAATCAATATTGAATGCAACATCGTTAACCTTTTTAGAGAAATATTTAAATAACGCCTCTCCTACTGGCTTTGAAAGCGAAGGACAAAAAATATGGATGGATTATTTAAAACCATATGTAGACACTTTTATTACAGATACTTATGGAACTGCTGTTGGAGTTATTAATCCTGATGCCCCATACAAAGTTGTTATAGAAGGTCATGCTGACGAAATTGCATGGTATGTAAACTATATTACTGATGACGGAATGGTTTATGTCATTAGAAACGGAGGTTCCGACCACCAAATTGCTCCATCAAAACGAGTAAATATACACACTAAAAACGGTATTGTAAAAGGAGTTTTTGGATGGCCTGCTATTCATACCCGAAATAGAGACAAGGAAGAAAATCCTAAAATCAGCAATATATTTATTGATTTGGGCTGTGAAACCAAAGAAGAGGTTGAAAAAATGGGAGTTCATGTTGGTTGCGTGATTACTTATCCTGATGAATTCATGATTATGAACGAAAATAAATTCGTTTGTCGCGCCATTGATAATCGAATGGGAGGATTTATGATTGCTGAAGTTGCCCGTTTATTGCATGAAAACAATATCAAGCTGCCTTTTGGTTTGTATATCACCAATGCCGTTCAAGAAGAAGTAGGTTTGAGAGGAGCTGAAATGATTACTCAAACCATCAAACCAAATGTTGCTATTGTGACAGATGTTTGTCATGACTCCACAACTCCAATGATTGACAAGAAAATTGAGGGAGATACCAAAATTGGTAAAGGACCAGTTATTACTTATGCTCCAGCTGTACAAAACAATTTGAGAGAATTAATTCTGGACACAGCCGTAGAGAAGAACATTCCTTTTCAACGTTTAGCTTCTTCAAGGGTTACAGGCACAGATACTGATGCTTTTGCTTATAGTAATGGCGGTGTTGCTTCTGCATTGATTTCGCTTCCGTTACGATACATGCACACAACTGTCGAAATGGTGCACCGTGATGATGTTGAAAACGTAATTAAATTGATTTATGAAACGTTATTGAAGATTGAAAACAACGAAACATTTTCGTATTTTAAATAATATTAAGGAGCACCATTTTTAATGGTGCTTTTTTTATAAAACACTTTTAAACTAAAAACATTTTTTATCATGGATGTTGAAATACTAGCCCGCATACAATTTGCTTTTACCATTGCCTTCCACTATATCTACCCCCCATTAAGCATCGGAATTGGTTTGATAATGGTAATTATGGAAGGACTTTACCTGAAAACTGGAAATAAAGATTACGAAATTTTAACCCGTTTTTGGATTAAAATATTTGCATTAACTTTTGGAATAGGTGTTGCCACAGGAATAATAATGGAATTTGAATTCGGAACCAATTGGGCAGTATACTCACGCTATGTTGGTGATATTTTTGGAAGTGCATTAGCTGCCGAAGGATTATTTGCTTTTGGTTTAGAGAGCACTTTTCTTGGAGTCTTGCTTTTTGGATGGAACCGTGTAAAACCTTGGGTTCATTTTGTATCTACTTTAGGAGTATTTCTAGGCTCTATGTTCTCAGCCGTTTGGATTGTAGTCGCTAATTCTTGGCAGCAAACCCCTGCGGGTTATCATATTGTTGGCACAGGATTAAATGCTCGTGCTGAAGTAACCGATTTTTGGGCAATGGTTTTCAATCCCTCAAGTGTAGATCGAATAATTCATACTTGGCAAGGAGCTATTTTGGCTGGAGCTTTTTTGGTCTTAAGCGTTCATGCCTATTACATTAGAAAAAGACGTTATATAGAAATATCTAAAAAAGCATTCAAAATTTCTTTGGTCGTTGCTACTATATTTTCACTTACCCAATTAATTTCAGGTCATAGCACAGCCGATGGAGTTGCAGTTAATCAGCCTGCAAAACTGGCAACAATAGAGGGGCATTTTGAAAAAGATAAACCTGCCGATTTATATCTTCTGGGCTGGGTCGATAAAGAAAATCAAAAAGTCACTGGTATTGGGATTCCAGGCGGATTGTCTTTCTTAGTGCATCAGGATTTTAATGCTCCAATAAAAGGATTAAATAATTTCCCAGTTGAAGACAGACCGAGCCAAATAAATGCTGTTTTTCAGTTTTATCATATTATGGTCGCTATAGGAATGGCATTAATAGGACTTACATTATACGCTAGTTTTTTATGGTGGCGTGGAAAACTGTTTGAAAGTAAATGGCTTTTGTGGATTTTCTCCTTTGCTGTTATTTTACCGCAAATTGCTAATCAAGTGGGTTGGTTTACAGCCGAAATGGGAAGACAGCCTTGGGTTGTTTACGGACATTTGAGAACTAGCGATGCTTTTTCTCAAGAAGTTGCCTCCAATCAAATTGTTTTTTCATTGGTTATGTTTACTGTGGTTTATTCGTTATTATTAGCTTTATTTCTATATACTGTAAATAAAAAAATAAAACATGGGCCTTATGATAAACCAGGAACACCAGTAACTTTCAAATCCTTTTAACCTTTATAGTATGGAAACTTTTTTAGGGATTGATTATCCAACATTATGGTATTTAGTAATCGGATTGTTGTTTTCGGGTTATGCAATATTAGAAGGCTTTGACTTTGGCGCAGGTGCTTGGCATTTATTTTTCAGAAAAGATTTAAGCCGAAGAATTGCAATAAACGCAATTGCTCCCGTTTGGGATGCCAATCAGGTTTGGTTAATTATTGGAGGCGGTGCATTATTTGCAGGATTTCCGGTAATGTACGCTACTATGTTATCTGCTATGTATGTACCGTTTATGCTTTTTTTGATGCTAAATGTACTTCGGGCTGCCGCGATTAAATTTCGTAGTGTTGAAGAAATGAAGTGGTGGAGAAAAAGCTGGGACTATATTTATAGTATTTCCAGTATATCAATTGCATTTTTACTGGGTGTAGTTTTAGCTAATATCTTACAAGGTTTCGCTTTAGGCCCCAATTTTAGTTATCAAGGCGGTGTATTTTTCTCTTTTTTAAATCCATATGCCATAATGGTTGGTTTTACAACATTATCCATTTTCATGACTCAAGGTGCAATTTATCTTTTATTGAAAACTGAAGGAAGATTACATGAGAGATTAACATTCTTACTTCAAAAAGGAATGATATTTTTTATCATAAGCTTTGGAATTACTACACTGTATACATTGATATTCATTCCAGAAGTTACAGCAAATTTTAGAGCCAATCCAATTTATTTTGTTGTTCCTGTAATTTCTTTTTTGGCTGTAGCCAATGTTCCGAGACTAGTTTCAAAAAAGCAATACATGCTGGCATTAATATTTTCGTCATTAACAATGGCTTTTTTGCTTATTCTTGTTGCTTTGCAATTGTATCCAACACTTTTAATTTCTACGATTGATCCAAAGTTTAGCGTTACAATTTACAATGCTGCATCCTCACAAAAATCATTAGGAATAATGTTGACAATTGTTGCTATTGGCGCTCCTTTATTAGCTGCTTATTTTTTCTTTTTATACAGAACCTTCAATGGAAAAGTGCAACTAGATGATACCAGCTATTAAATTAACCTATTTTTAAAATTAATAAATGAAATACATCAACATATTACTAACAATATTTAGCGCAACTTTACTTTGGTCAATTATCAATCCAAAAGAAGGTTTTACCTGTTTCTTGGAAATTATTCCAGCAATAATTGGGTTATTAATCTTGGCTTTGACTTTCAAAAAATTTCGATTCACCAATTTCACTTATACTCTCATTTTAATTCATTGTATAATTCTATTCATCGGTGGTCATTATACCTATGCCGAAGTTCCTTTTTTCGATTATATTAAAGAAATCTTTCATCAAAGCAGAAATAATTATGATAAGATTGGTCATTTTGCGCAAGGTTTTATTCCTGCTATGATTATTCGAGAATTATTTATTCGAAAAAAAGTAATTGCTAACCAAAGTTTTTTCAATTTCACAATTGTTTCCATTTGTTTGGCAATTAGCGCAGCATACGAATGGATCGAATGGTTTGTTTCTGTCGCTACAGGTGACGGTGGAGATGCTTTTTTAGGAACGCAAGGATATGTTTGGGATACGCAATCGGATATGTTGTTTGCTACTATTGGAGCTGTTGTCGCTTTATCAATATTTTCAAAAACACAAGATAGACAACTTATAAAAATGTAATCTAGGTTTATATCACAAAAAAAGCATCATTATACTCTTCATAATGGTGCTTTTAATATCCCTCGATAGCCTTTATTTACATCCTGTCTATTTAATTCATTCCTATGATTTTTTTTGAATTGAATGAATTTATCAATATTGGAGCTTTATTGATTTGTTTAAATTCTAATGGTCGAACCTCATTGTTTACATTACTTTCAATAACCATTTCCAGTTGCGCTATTTCATCTTCTACAGTTCTTTCAAAATAAAGAGGATATGTTTCGTTTGAAACTTTGCTTTCAATAATTAAATCAGACTGAGCTATTATTTCTTTCATTGATTCTTCATACTCCATAAATTCTACATCATTAGGTACTACAGACTCAATAATTTTATCGTCTTCAGCAATGATTTCTTTCACTGTTTTTGGATTATTAGCAATAACTGTTTCAGGATTGAACACATCTACATTTTCTGCTAAAGAAAACTTTTCAATTTTTGATGTTTCATCATTTTCTTTTTCTACTTTATCATCTGACAAAATATTATTTTGAAATGAATTATACGAGAAATTAGCTATGTTTTTGGCATTACAAATATTTAAAAATGATAGTAATGCAATTCCTAAGATTAAAGCTGAATTTTTCATGATTATAATTTTTTGATTGATTCTTGATTGATTTTTTTTTTAAATGAGACATCATTTCATATGATGTCTCATTCTAAGCTTTATGATATTTATTTTTTTAAAAGCTGAATAGCTTCATTTGCATTGGATAATTCTGCATATTTTAATGCAGTAAATCCATTTTCATCCTTTACATCAAGACTGGCTCCTTTTAACAATAAAAATTTGATAATTTCTACTTTATTGTAGCGAGCAGCAAACATTAATGGACTCATGCCATTAGATTTCTCATTTACATTTGCACCATACTCAATAAACTTCTTTACAGACTCAATATCCCCTTTGCTTATCGCAATACAAAAAGGATTTACTGTTACTTCATTAAATTCTACTTTTTCTTTTAATGTTGAAAATGAATTCACATTTGAAGCTAAAGAAACACCTGTAAAAGCTACTAAAGCTACTCCTAAATAAACGATTGATTTTTTCATGATGATTGATTTTTGATTGATGATTGATTAATTAAACTTGGATCATATAATAATATCCTATGCAAATATATATCTTAAAAAAGGTATTATGCATCACACAGTACTAAGTTTTAACATTAAATTAACTTTTTTTGATGTTTTTATTGGGAAAAACAAATAACAAACTATTTAATAGAAGTATCATACAATTCATTTTTTATAACACTGATAATCAATAGACTTAAATTCTAGCACTATGTTACTGCTTAAGCCAAAAATTAACATTTATTTAAAATAGAGCAAAAAAAAACTGCTTCAAAATATGAAGCAGTTCTTTAGAAACTAAAGTCTTTAATAGTATTACACGATTTTACCTTTTACAATTTCATCTACTATTTCAGGGTTTAATAAGGTTGTAATATCACCAAAATTTGAATAATCACCCTCAGCGATTTTTCTTAAAATACGACGCATAATCTTTCCTGATCTAGTTTTTGGCAAACCAGTCACAAATTGAATTTTATCTAATTTAGCAATTGGTCCAATATGATCGGCCACATGCTGATTGATCTCTTTAATCAAGTTATCTCTATCTCTATATTCACCAGATTCTTTTAAGATAACATAACCGTATAATGCATTTCCTTTAATATCATGTGGAAAACCAACAATTGCTGACTCAGCGACAGCCGGATGTTCATTAATCGCATCCTCTATTGGTGCAGTTCCTAAATTATGTCCAGAAACAATCACTACATCATCAACACGTCCAGTTATTCTGTAATAACCAACTTCATCACGCAATGCGCCATCTCCCGTGAAATATTTACCTGGAAAAGCGGAGAAATAGGTGTCTTTATATCTTTGATGATCACCCCAAATTGTTCTTGCGATACCTGGCCATGGGAATTTAATACATAAACTACCGTCAACTTGATTTCCTTCAATTTCATTGCGTTTATCATCCATCAAAACAGGCTGAATTCCTGGTAATGGCAATGTTGCATAGGTTGGTTTTGTTGGAGTTATAAATGCCAATGGAGCAATCATAATTCCTCCAGTTTCGGTTTGCCACCAAGTATCAACTACTGGACAACGCTTTCCTCCTACGTGATCATTATACCAGTGCCATGCTTCTTCATTAATTGGTTCTCCAACCGAACCAATTACTTTCAATGATTTTAACGGAAATTTTTGAACATAGGACAAATTCTCTTTGGCCAAAGCACGAATGGCTGTTGGCGCAGTGTAGAATTGGGTAACTTTATGTTTTTCGATTGTTTCCCAAAAACGGCTAAAATCTGGATAAGAAGGAATTCCTTCAAAAATTACAGTAGTAGCTCCATTCAATAATGGGCCGTATAAAATATAGGAGTGTCCAGTTATCCAACCGATATCTGCAGTACACCAAAATATATCGTTCTCTTCGTAATTGAAAACATTCTTAAAAGTATAGGCTGTATAAACCATATATCCGGCGGTTGTATGAACCATTCCCTTAGGCTTACCAGTAGATCCTGATGTATACAATATAAACAAAGGATCTTCGGCATCCATGATTTCAGCCACACTATTGTTAATTGCATTATCAAGAAGCGGTGCCAACCATTGGTCGCGACCAGCTTTCATTTGAATTTCAGCATTTGTTCTTTTAGCAACCAAAACAGAAGTAACACTTGGGCAATTTTGTAAAGCGTCATCAATAATACCTTTCAAATCAATGGTTTTATTCCCGCGGTATCCGCCATCAGAAGTAATTACCATTTTACATTGGCTGTCATTAATTCTTGAAGCAACTGCCGATGCTGAGAAACCAGCAAATACAACAGAATGTATCGCTCCAATTCTAGCACAAGCCAAAACAGATACTGCCAGTTCTGGTATCATTGGCAAATAAATACAAACACGGTCACCTTTAGTGATTCCTTGTTCTCTTAAAACATTAGCCATTTTAGATACACGCTCATAAAGTTCATTATAGCTTATGTGCAATGCTTCTTCGGAAGGGTCATTTGGTTCAAAAATTATTGCCGTTTTATCACCTTTCTTAGCCAGGTGTCTATCAATACAGTTCTTAGTAATGTTAACTTTTGCATCAACAAACCATTTTACTTCGGCATCAGCCATATTAAAATCGACAACTTTGTCCCAGTATTGATACCATGTGAAGTTCTCTTCAGCTATTTTACCCCAAAATTTTCGAGGTTCACGTATCGATTTATTATAATGTTTAAAGTATTGTTCTAAACTGTCAATTTTAAAATAACTCATCTTTTTTAATTTTTTATAAAAGTATTAAATCTGTTCGGTTTTCAAAACTATTAATTTGCAAAATACACTAAAAAAATAATAAAAAATCGCACTTCTATAAAATTTAATGCTTTTTTCATAACGTTTTAGTTTTATAACCAAATATAAAACAAGAAAAGGGCAAATTTATAAACTAAAATGCCCTTTTATTAACAATATTTAATAACAATTTTTTTCTTCTTTTGAAATAAAAAAATTTTCAAAACAACTAGGATTACTTCACTTAACTTACAGCTCTAACGAAGCTAAGTGAATGTAACTATGCATAAATATCTTTCAATTGTCCAATAAGTGCTTACTAATTCAAAATATTTAAACCTTTATGATATTATGCAAATCCCAGCACACGCACATGGTGTGGTAATACCTAATTTTTTATTTTCTTATACAATTTTTTTCATTGCAGTCATTGATTCTCTCAACCATGCTCCAACTTCTTCAACTGGATGATTTCTGATAATTGAATTAATTTCAATCAATTCTTTATTATCAACTCCGTTGTTTCCGTTATTAAATGGACGTCCAACTAAGTTACTTGGTGCATTTTTAACGTACTCAGCAATTAATGGCTTAGCAGCGTGATCAAATAAGTAACATCCGTACTCAGCAGTATCAGAGATAACACGGTTCATTTCGAATAATTTCTTTCTTGCAATTGTGTTAGCAATAAGTGGAGTTTCGTGTAATGATTCGTAGTATGCTGATTCTTCAATAATTCCTGAATCTGTCATTGCTTCGAAAGCTAACTCAACACCAGCTTTTACCATTGCAACCATTAATACTCCGTTATCGTAATATTCTTGCTCAGAAATTTCAAAATCACCAGCAGGAGTTTTTTCGAAATTAGTATCTCCTGTAGCAGCTCTCCAAGCCAGTAAATTTTTATCATCATTAGCCCAGTCTTCCATCATTGTTTTAGAAAAATGACCAGAGATAATATCATCCATGTGCTTTCTGAATAATGGACGCATGATATCTTTTAATTCTTCAGCAGCATTGAATGCAGCAATTTTAGCTGGATTTGATAATCTATCCATCATGTTTGTGATACCACCGTATTTTAATCCTTCAGTAATAGTTTCCCATCCGTATTGGATTAATTTAGAAGCATATCCAGCATCTATACCTTCAGCAACCATTTTGTCAAAACATAAGATAGAACCAGTTTGCAATAATCCACATAAAATTGTTTGCTCTCCCATTAAATCAGATTTTACTTCTGCTACGAAAGAAGAACGTAAAACTCCTGCTCTATTACCTCCAGTAGCAACTGCATAAGCTTTTGCTTGATCTAAACCAAAACCATTAGGGTCATTTTCTGGGTGAACTGCGATAAGAGTTGGTACACCAAAACCTCTTTTATATTCTTCACGAACTTCAGATCCAGGACATTTTGGAGCACACATAATAACAGTTAAGTCTTTACGAATCTGCATTCCTTCTTCAACAATATTAAATCCATGAGAGTAAGCCAAAGTAGCTCCTTGTTTCATTAATGGCATGATTGCTGTAACTACAGCAGTATGTTGCTTATCTGGCGTAAGGTTACAAACTAAATCAGCTGTTGGGATTAATTCCTCATAAGTTCCCACTTTGAAACCATTATCAGTAGCATTTTTAAAAGAAGCTCTTTTCTCTGCAATAGCATCAGCACGTAACGCATAAGAAATATCTAAACCAGAATCTCTCATGTTTAAACCTTGGTTCAAACCTTGAGCTCCACAACCAACAATGACTACTTTTTTTCCTGCTAATGCATCTATTCCATTTGCAAATTCTGATTGATCCATGAATTCGCAAACTCCTAATTGTTCTAATTGTAATCTAAGTGGTAATGAATTGAAATAATTTGCCATTTTTTTTAATATTTAATGAATGTAAAATTTAATAATTGAAAATTGTAATCTGTATTCCTCCTATTCTATTGCAGATTTGGTTTTATTTTTATTTATTCAAATGCTTCCAGTATTGCTGAAATTTCCATTTTTTCTTTTGAAATCGATATTCTGCCGGAACGAACGAACTGCATGATTCCAAAAGGTTTCAGTTTTGCGTATAATTCTTCAATTTCTGAACGCTTTCCTGATTTTGAAATCACAAAAAACTCTCTTGATACCGTAACAATTTCAGATTTACTGTCTTTTATGATATTCTGAATTTGTCTTTCGTCAAAAAGCAAACTTGATGCTATTTTGAAGATTGCACTTTCCAAAAAGATAGTCTCTTCATCAACATGATAAAAAGCTTTGATGACTTCAATTTGTTTTTCTATTTGTCCAACAATGTTTTGCACCCATTTTTCAGTGGTATTTACAACAATTACAAATCTTGAAACATTTTCAATTTCAGATTCGGAAACATTTAGGCTCAATATATTTATATGGCGTTTTAAGAATATACCCGATATTCTATTTAATAAGCCAACGTTATTTTCTGAATAAACAGAAATGGTGAACATTTTATTTTCCATAATTTTCTAGCTTAATCTCATTTCAGAAACCGAAGCTCCTGTTGGAATCATTGGGAATACGTTGTTTTCTTTCTCTACCATAACTTCTAAGAAATAAGAATCTTTTGAAGCCATCATTTCGGCAACAGCAGCATCCAAATCTTCTCTATTAATTACTTTTTTAGATTTGATATGATATCCTTCAGCAATAGCAATAAAGTTTGGATTGACCATTTTGGTTGAAGCATAACGATTATCAAAAAATAATTCCTGCCATTGGCGAACCATTCCTAAAAATTCATTGTTCATCACCACGATTTTTACAGGAACTTGTGATTGAAAAATAGTTCCTAACTCCTGAATGTTCATTTGAAAACCGCCATCTCCAATAATAGCTACAACTTCACGATCCGGTCTTCCCATTTTGGCACCAATAGCTGCAGGCAAAGCAAAGCCCATTGTTCCTAAACCTCCAGAAGTAACATTACTTTTAGTCGAATTGAATTTAGCGTAACGGCAGGCAAACATTTGATGCTGACCAACATCCGAAACTATAATTGCATCTCCATTTGAATGTTTATTAATCATCTCCATAGTTTCACCCATCGAAATTCCTTTTCCATTAGTTGGAGCTAATTCTTCATTAATAACTGCATCTAATTCAATTTTATACATTTCTTTGAATTCATTATGCCAAGATTCATGTGATTTCTTGTCAATTAATGGAATCAAAGCAGTCAATGCTTCTTTCACATCGGCCAAAACTGCAACTTCAGTCTTTACGTTTTTATCAACTTCTGCTGGATCAATTTCGAAATGAATTACTTTAGCTTGTTTAGCATAAGTAGCTAAATTTCCAGTAACACGGTCATCAAAACGCATTCCTAAAGCTATTAAAACATCACATTCATTGGTCAAAAGATTCGGTCCATAATTACCGTGCATTCCCACCATTCCTACATTTAAAGGATGATCTGTTGGCAAAGCTGAAAGTCCTAAAATAGTCCATGCAGCAGGAATTCCTGATTTTTCAACCAATCTTTTCAATTGCTCTTCTGCTTGACTTAATATGATGCCTTGACCAAAAATAATATATGGTTTTTTTGCATTATTAATTATATCGGCAGCATCTTGTACTTTTTTAAGATCTAAGACAGGTCTTGGATGATAACTTCTAATACCTGTACATTTTTCATAACTAAAATCCAATTCATCAAATTGAGCATTTTTTGTAATATCAATCAAAACTGGACCTGGACGGCCTGATCTGGCGATATAAAAAGCTCTTGCGATAATTTCTGGAATCTCGTGAGCTTCTGTAATTTGATAATTCCATTTGGTTACTGGAGTTGAAATTCCAATAATATCTGTTTCCTGAAATGCATCAGAACCTAATAAGTGTTTTCCAACCTGACCTGTAATACAAACTAATGGTGTAGAATCGATTTGAGCATCAGCAATACCAGTTACTAAATTTGTTGCTCCTGGTCCTGAAGTTGCTATAGCGACACCTACTTTACCTGTAGCTCTTGCAAAACCTTGCGCAGCGTGAGCCGCACCTTGTTCGTGACGCACCAAAACATGATGCAATTGATCTTGAAATTTATATAATTCATCATAAACCGGCATTATGGCTCCTCCTGGATATCCATAAACCAAGTCTACTCCTTCTGCTAATAAACATCTGATAACGGCTTCTGCCCCTGATATTTTCATTTTCTTATTTTATTTTAAACCTTTAAATCTTTACTTTGAAGACTTAGAGATTTGTTTGTTTTATTTTAAATTATTTGTCAGTAACACATCCATGAGAGGCACTGGAGACCGAACGCATATATTTAAGTAAAACTCCTTGTTTGATTGGTGATTCTGGTCTTTTCCAATTGGCTTTACGTTTTGCAAATTCTTCGTCAGAGATTTTCATATCAATGGTATTTTTTACTGCATCAATTGTAATAACATCTCCGTTTTCGATTAAAGCAATACCTCCACCTTCGTAAGCTTCCGGTGTAACGTGTCCTACCACAAAACCGTGTGAACCTCCTGAGAAACGTCCATCAGTAATCAAAGCAACCGAATTTCCTAAACCAGCTCCCATAATAGCAGATGTTGGTTTTAACATTTCAGACATTCCTGGACCGCCTTTTGGACCACAGTAGCGAATAATTACTACGTTTCCTGACTTCACTTCACCTGCTTGTATTCCTCTGATTACATCTTTTTCGCCTTCAAAAACTACAGCTGTACCTTCAAAAAACTCTCCTTCTTTACCGCTGATTTTAGCAACACAACCTTCTGTAGCTAAGTTCCCGTATAGAATTTGAATATTTCCAGTAGCTTTTAATGCTTTTTGGATTTCAAAAATCACTTCTTGACCATCATGTAAAGCTGGAATTGAAGCTAAATTTTCAGCAATTGTTTTTCCTGTTACTGTCAAACATTCACCGTGTAAGAAACCTTCTTTTAATAAATATTTCATTACCGCAGGAACGCCACCTACATTGTGTAAATCTTCCATTAAGTATTTTCCACTTGGTTTCAAGTCGGCTAATAATGGCGTTTTATCGCTGATATCTTGGAAATCTTTCAATGTCAATTCAATACCTACCGAGTGTGCCATTGCAATTAAATGCATTACCGCATTTGTAGAACCCCCTAAAACAGCTACCATCGTAATTGCATTTTCAAATGCTTTACGCGTCATGATATCTCTAGGCTTAATGTCTTTTTCTAATAATATTTTGATTGCTTTACCAGCATCAACACATTCTTGTTTCTTTTCCGGGCTCAAAGCAGGATTAGATGAACTGTAAGGCAAACTCATTCCTAAGGCTTCAATCGCTGATGACATTGTATTTGCAGTGTACATTCCACCACAAGCACCTGCACCTGGGCAAGCATTTTGAATTACACCTTTGAAATCTTCAGGTGTAATCGTGTTCTTGATTTTTTTACCTAAAGCTTCAAATGCAGAAACAATATTCAAATCTTCGCCTTTCCATTTTCCTGGGTGAATAGATCCTCCATAAACCATAATAGAAGGGCGATTTACTCTACCCATAGCCATTAAAGCTCCCGGCATATTTTTATCACAACCTGGCACAGCAATCAAACCATCATACCATTGCGCACCCATAACTGTTTCGATAGAATCTGCAATTACATCACGAGAAACTAAAGAAAAACGCATTCCATCATTACCGTTAGAAATACCATCACTTACACCAATAGTGTTAAAAATCAAACCAACTAAATCTTCTTTCCAGACGCCAGTCTTAATATCTTTAGCAAGGTCGTTTAAGTGCATGTTACAAGGATTTCCATCATAACCCATACTCACAATTCCTACCTGCGCTTTTTTAAGATCCTCTTCCGTTAAGCCAATTCCGTAGAACATTGCTTGAGAAGCTGGTTGTGTTTCGTCTTGCGTGATTGTTTTGCTGTATTTATTTAATTCCATTCTATTGTTTTAATGTGTATTTATTTTTATTTTAAAAAAAAACCTCCCAAATTATGGGAGGTTTTATATATGTTTTCACTTATATCTATACCAATCCCTTTTCATATGTGATAATCACAATGACACTTAATACTAAAAGGACGTTGATAATATGTTTCATTTCTTTATTTTTTTGACTTTGCAAAAGTACAAAACAAATCTAAAATAAAAAATTTTTTACCAACAAACTAACAGTAATTAGTGATATAACGTAACGTTTTATGATTTTTATTAATTAAACAATAGTTGACTGTCCTATTTGAACATTATCATTTTTAAAATATAAATCATCTTTACTTAATATGACGTTTGAAATAAAATCTCCAACATCATTAGTTCCAAATCTTGAACCTGGGTTCAAATCGATAGTAACCACTTTATATTCAATAGCTTTTACTACAGCTTCATAAACTTTCCTTGCTTCTTTTTGCAAACCAAAATGTTCTAGCAACATAGCTGCCGATAAAATTGAAGCGATCGGATTAGCAATATTCTTTCCTTTTGCTTGCGGATAAGAACCATGTATCGGCTCAAAAAGAGCATTGTTATCTCCAACTGAAGCAGATGCCATCAGCCCTATAGATCCCATAATCGCACAAGCTTCATCTGATAATATATCACCAAATAAATTCTCTGTTAAGATTACATCATACTGTTTGGGATCAGTAATTATCTGCATGGCAACATTATCAATATACTGACATTCTAATTTTACATCGGGATATTGTTTAGCAATTTCTTTTACTAATTTTCTCCACAATCTAGACGTTTCCAACACATTAGCCTTATCAACTAACGTCACTTTTTTTCTTCTGTTTTGTGCAGCTTTGAAAGCTTGATGTGTGATGCGATTAATTTCATTTTCAGAATATTCACATATATCTGATGCGAAAGTTCCCTCCTCGTTTATGACTTTATCGCCATAATACGATCCACCTGTTAATTCTCTATAAATTACAAAATCAACATTTTCAATCACCTCTCTTTTTATTGGAGATGCATCCAATAGATTTTTAAAAGGCTTTATAGGTCTAATATTAGCGTAGAGCCCTAATTCCTTTCTAAGTCTTAATAATCCTTGTTCAGGACGAATTTTAGCTTCGGGATTGTTATCGTATTTTGGATTCCCAATAGCACCAAATAATACAGCATCAGTATTTAAACAAAGATTTAGAGTTTGTTCAGGCAAAGGGTTTCTAGTTTTTTCGATAGCTGTTGCTCCTATTAAAGCATCCTCAAAAATAAACTCATGATCATAGGCCACACTAATAGCATACAAAGCTTTTTTAGCCTGCAAAATAACCTCTGGTCCAATTCCATCTCCTGCAAGTACAGCTATTTTTAAGTTCATATTATTTATTTTTTAAGTAATTATTTCTACTAAAAATTAGTTAACATATATATTACTAGCTTCAATAATTTGATGAATATCATTATCCAAGACTTCTTTCTTAATATCGGCAAACTTTAAAAACTCAACATATACGATATCCAATTGTGTTTTGGTAAGTTCGTAGCCTACTTTTTTAGCTCTATAAGCCAAGGCCGCTCTACCGCTTCTTGCAGTAAGTATAATAGATGACTCATTGACACCAACATCCAAAGGATCCATGATTTCATAGGTCGCTCTATTTTTAATCACACCATCTTGATGAATTCCAGAACTGTGAGCAAAAGCATTAGCCCCAACAATAGCTTTGTTAGGCTGTACCATCATTCCCATACTTTCAGAAACCAAACGGCTCATTTCGTTCAATTGTTTGCTGTCAATATCTGTATATAAATTTAAGTATGGATGCTGTTTAAAAATCATAACAACTTCTTCAAGGGCAGTATTTCCAGCTCTCTCTCCTATTCCATTTATAGTACATTCGATTTGACGAGCTCCATTTACTGCACCAGCAATTGAATTTGCAGTCGCCATCCCTAAATCATTATGACAATGACAAGAAAGAATAACATTCTCAATCCCTTTTACATTCTCTCTAAGATATTTTATTTTTGCACCATATTCTTCTGGTAAACAATATCCAGTAGTATCAGGTATATTAAGAACTGTAGCACCAGATTTGATTACTTCTTCGCAAACTCTTGCTAAAAAAGCATTATCTGTTCTACCAGCATCTTCAGCATAAAATTCTACGTCTTCAACATAAGATTTAGCGTGAGCAACAGCATATTTCGCTCTCGCAATCACATCCTCAGGAGTGGTTTGCAATTTGTGAATAATATGCGAATCAGAAGTTCCTATTCCAGTATGAATTCTAGGTCTAACAGCATGTTTCAAAGCTTGTGCCGCTACATCAATATCATTTTTTACTGCTCTGGTAAGCCCACAAACAGTTGCGTTTTTTACAATTTTACATATTTCAGAAACAGATAAAAAATCACCTGGACTAGAAACAGGAAAACCAGCTTCAATGATGTCTACTCCCATTTCGTCAAGGCGATTGGCTATAACGAGTTTTTGATTGGTGTCTAATTTACATCCTGGGACCTGTTCACCGTCTCTTAAAGTGGTATCAAAAATTTGGACTTTCTCTCTATTCATTTTAATTTATTTAATGTAATTTCACATCTTAAAACAAAAATAGTTTTCATTTACTCAAATCTAAACCTGCTTTTGTGTAAATATACTATTTATAAAGCAAAAAAAAACAAATCATCAACCTGAAAATCAATAAGTTAAACACTTTTATAATACAATGGCTAACCATCAAAAAGATTTTTTATTTGTATTAATAAAATCCCTTTCCAAATCTGAAAAAAGACAATTTAAAATTTTTGCCAGCCGATTAGAGACCAGTTCAAATACAAAATTTATTGAGTTATTTAATATTTTAGATAAATCGGAAGTATATGATGAAAAACTGATTCTAAAGAATGGCTTGATTAAAAAAGTACAATTGTCTAATTTAAAATCATACCTATACAAACAAATATTAGTAAGCATTCGATTGAATATTCCAAGTCAAAACATTCGTTATCAACTTCGCGAACAAATTGACTTTGCTGCAATACTATACAATAAAGGACTTTACAAGCAAAGTCTAAAAATACTTGATAAGACAAAACAGCAAGCCATCGAAAACGATGAGAAATACATGGCTTTTGAAATTGTTGAATTTGAAAAACTAATCGAATCGCAATACATCACCCGAAGTATTCAAGGACGCGCAGATGAATTGGTCATACAAGCCAAAGAACTAAACTATCGCAATACAATTTCGAGCAAATTATCCAATTTATCGCTTCAATTGTATGGGATAATGCTTAAAACTGGATATGTAAAAAGCGATGAGGAGTACAAATATATTGATGATTACTTTGTTAAGCATATTGCTCGTTTGGATCAGTCAAAATTTGGCTTTAGAGAAAAATATTGGTTCTATAATGCCAATCTTTGGAGAAGTTTCTTAGTACAAGACTTTCTTTCCTGTTATAAATATGCTTCAAAATGGGTAGCTTTATTTTATGACAATAAGAATATGATTTTCCTAAATCCAGTTTTTTTCCTGAAAGGAAATCATTATTTATTGGAATCTTTATTCATGTTGAAATACAAAACCAATTTTAAAAAATATTTAAATCTTTTAGAAGAAACCATCAGTGATCCTCGATTCCCTGTCAATGACAACATTGCTTCTCTATCATTTCTCTATATTTATAACAACAAATTAAATTATCATATTCTAGAAGGCACTTTTGCCGAAAGTGAATACCTCATTCCTGAGATTTTAAACAAAATAAAAGTTCACAGCGAACATTTGGACGAGCATCACGAAATGATGTTCTATTACAAAATTGCCAGTATTTATTTTGGAAATGAAAAGTACCAAGAATGCATCGTTTATTTAGAAAAAATCATCAATAACAAGAATCTTTATGTTCGAGAAGATTTGGCTTGTTTTGCTCGTTTATTGTGTTTAATTGCACATTATGAATCAGGCAAAGATTTTAATTTAGAAAGTCAGCTATTAAGTACTTATAAATTCTTAATCAAAATGAATGACTTGCACGAGGTACAAAAAGAGATTATTCGTTTTCTTAAAAACCTAAGTAATTTATATCCGAGCGACATTAAGAAAGAGTTTATAAAAATGAGAGAGCGTTTTATTGAATTGGAGAAAAACACTTATGAAAAAAGGGCTTTTTTATATCTTGACATCATTTCGTGGCTTGAAAGCAAAATTGAAAACCGAAAAATAAGCGATATTATTAAGGAGAAAGCCCGATTAAGCAATCGATAATCTCAAAAAAAACTGATTATAACAAAAATGACTTCAAGCTATTTGGAGTCATTTTTGCTTAATTGAAATTAAATCAATCAAATGATGACAAAACATCATTCTAGTTCCTTTTTTGTATTTTTACCCAAAATTATAACTCTATGAATCTTCTAAAAAAGTTTTCCCCTTTCTACAATCTAGCTCTTTTTTATATCCTCGTAAGTTTCGTTTTACGAATCGTTTTGGTATTTCATCCTATTACGCAAACCTCTTTTGTTTTTGCAGATACAATGAAAATCTTCCTGATTGGTTTGATTTCGGATACTTTTGTATTTATCATCGCATCTGCTTTCTTGTGGCTGTATCTTATTTTTATATCGAATTCCAAATACTACAAGCCTTACGGTTATATCATTTTTGGATTATTTGTGGCATTACTGCTTTATATCGCTTCAGGCAAAACAATTCTAAATGAATATGGCGGAGCATTGCCTAAAATTGGAATGATTTTCGTTGGCCTTAAAACGCTGTTGTTTGGACTTCTCCTGTTTTTACCAAAGCACAGAGACAAAATCAGATTTTGGCTGTTCACTTTTGTCATGTTTTTGTATGTTGTACTTATTCTTCAAAATGGAATAAGCGAATATTTTTTCTGGAATGAATTTGGAGTTAAATACAATTTCATTGCCGTAAATTATTTGGTTTACACCAATGAAGTAATTGGAAATATCATGGAATCTTATCCAGTGATTCCGTTGTTTTCTGCATTGTTTTTAATTGCAGGTATTGTGACTTATTTTATTGTCAAAAGAACAAGAAATTACATTGATGCGATTCCATCTTTTACTGATAAACTAAAACTATCTGGAATTTATTTAACCTTATTTGGGATTTCCTTGACAGCTGTTCCCTATTTAGCCAAAAAAGAAAACTCTCAAAATGTTTTTACCAATGAATTGCAAGCCAACGGAATGTATCGTTTCTATTTGGCATTTATGAACAGTGAATTGGATTATTTTAAATTTTATAAAACTTTGCCAGAAAATGAAGCTTTTGCCTTATTAGGAAAACAGATTCCATCAATTTCTGGTTTATCAACTTTAAGAGAAATTAAAAGTGATGTTGCTGAAACTCCTAAAAACGTTGTTTTAATCACAATAGAAAGCTACAGTGCCGATTTTATGAAAATGTACGGCAACGAGCAAAACATCACTCCGTTTTTAGACGATTTGGCTCAAAAAAGTTTGTTGTTCACCAATTTATATGCTGTTGGAAACAGAACAGTTCGTGGACTTGAAGCCGTAACTTTGTGTTTTCCTCCTACTGCCGGAGAAAGTGTGGTAAAACGAAAAGACAATAAAAACAAATTTTCTACGGGATCAATTTTTAAGCAAAAAGGTTACAATGTAAAATACCTTTACGGAGGAGATGCTTTTTTTGACAACATGGAAGACTTCTTTACTGGAAATGGTTATGGCATTGTCGATAAAAAATCATTCACACCCGAAGAAATTACTTTTGCTAATATTTGGGGAGTTTGTGACGAAGATATGGCCAACAAAGCTATAAAAACGATGAATGTAGAGGCTAAAACTGGTAAACCGTTCTTTAATCATTGGATGACTGTGAGTAACCACCGACCATTTACTTATCCTAATGATAAAATTGATATTCCTGGCGATGCAAAATCCCGTGATGGCGGAGTGAAATATACCGATTATGCTTTGAGAAAATTCTTTGATATGGCTAGCAAACAACCTTGGTTTAAAAATACCGTATTTGTAATTCTTGCCGATCATTGCGCTTCAAGCGCTGGTAAAACAGAACTTCCTGTTGATAAATACAGAATTCCTGCTATGATTTACAGCCCAGGATTTATTCAGCCTCAAAAATACACTAACGTAATGTCTCAGATTGATATAATGCCAACGCTTTTTGGGTTATTAAACTTTAATTACCAAAGTAAATTTTACGGGCAAGATGTTTTAAAACCAGATTATAAGCCTAGGGCATTAATAGCCACTTATCAGGATTTGGGACTAATAAAAGACAATGTTTTGACTATTATTTCGCCAAAACAAGCCGTAAAACAGTTTCAATTGACTTTAAAACCAGACCAAAAACTGGCTCCGGAGTTTCAAATCTATTACGATCAAGTTCCTTTAAAAAATGAAAGAACTGACCTTGTCAACGAAACAATATCCTATTATCAAACTGCATCGGATATACTGAAGAAAAAGAACTATCAACAGATAAAGTAAATTAAGTTCCAATTTCTGGAATACAAAAAAGCCTGTAAATATTCAATTTACAGGCTTTTCTATTTACTATTAGCTCAGCAATTAAAAATCATTCTCACTCTCCAAACCAAAAAGTTTTCCAGTTTTCCAAAGTTTCAAATCATTTTTCAAATTCTTTTTATTACGATTTGTCAATTCTTTAGAATCCAAATTATCCAGGTTTGGTTTTCCTGCATTTACCCAAGCCGTATACCAGAAATTGGTCGTCGCAACAATTGCTTTCCTCATCTGTTTCTCCACCATACCATTCAAAGCGGTATGAAATTGAGTCACATATTCTTTAGAATATATCAAATCACCAAACTTGTTTTTGGCAATATTTCCTTTTTCATCCTTGTCATACATCGTCGCATCAGTAAAAGTGGCGCGTAAATTTTTGTCAACCAATAAAAGTGGCTCAACTTGACTGTGCGTATCTTTAACCATATCCCAAGTCGCTTTTTCTACATTATCCACATATTTAGCTTCGCCTGTATAAAAATTATATTTTTTACCAAACAGTTCCGGAAGACGAGATTCCCACATAGAATGAATTCCTTTTTGATTGGTAAGCTGTCCATTGTGATTCGCAGATGTATGCAAAGGCATGTGAGCATCACCAATATAATGTGCTAAATCTGCCGCCAAAAACAATATTTCAGTTTTTCTTTTATCTTTGAAAGCCTTAGTCAGCTTGGTCATAATTTCCTGAATATACCAAGGCAAAATACCATTATCCGCTAAAAATTTATCATCGTACTTTTTCTTTACCTCTTCAAATGGAAGCGGAATAGATTCCACAGGTCCAAAATTCTCCATATCTAAATAATGACGTGGGTTTTCGGCTTTATCCCCAATAGTATATTTACGCAAATCTGGAACAGTAGATTCCTGAGTAATAAAATCTAGGTGATTGTAAAAAAAAGTCTGCATTGGCTTTGGCAAAGCCATAACTGCTGCATTATTAATATGCTCGTGGCCAAAAATACCCCAAGACAAACTAACGAAAGCGACACCAATTGCTGAAAAAGTAAGTACTGATTGTTTAAATTTAAAATTTCTCATTATATATATTTTATTGAACTACAAAAGTATTTTTTTTAAACATAATTCAAGCATTTTGTGTTTAATATTATGTTAACTCAAAGAAAATAAATTTCACAATAAACCATCAAAATAATTTGGGCGTGACCCTCTCTAAAAAGTCGGGTCGGGCTGTACGTTCCCGCTTTTTCATAACTGGCAGAAAAATGCCAGCCATAAAAAGAGCTCCACTGCCATCCCTCACGCAAAAAAGTAATCAAAATATGAAGTGGTGCTAAGAATCTCTACACTATCACCATTTTAAAAATACAAAATAGCCAATAAAGTACCAACAGCAATACTTATCCAAAGCAAAACACCTTGCAATAACGGCAACAATCCCACTGATTTCAGTACAGAACGATTCAACCCCGCTCCTATCAAAAACAAAGTAACTGTTAGCCCTGTTTTAGAAATTGAAACCAAATGCGGAGCTACACTTGCAACAGTAGAAAAATAGGTATTGCAAACCATCGCCAAAATAAACAATCCGATGAAATAAGGAATTTTAACTTTGCTGGTTTTGTTTTTAAAAACAACTGCTGTAATCAAAGCCACTGGAATAATCCACAAAGCTCTGGCTAATTTTACCGTTGTGGCGACTTGCAAAGCCTCAGCTCCATATTTATTCGCCGCTCCAACTACAGAACTCGTATCATGAATTGCAATCGCACACCACATACCAAAATCGTTTTGCGACATATTCAACAAATGCCCAACAACAGGAAATACAAACAAAGCAATTGAATTAAGAATAAAAATCACCCCCAAAGCTACCGAAGTCTGTTTTTCGTCAGATTGGATTACAGGAGCAATCGCAGCAATAGCGCTTCCTCCACAAATAGCTGTTCCGCACGAAATAAGATGAGATGTTTTCTTTTGGATCTTAAACCATTTTCCCAATAAAGTTCCAAAAACAATCGTCACAATTATTGAACCTACAGTAAAAAGAAAACCTTCTTTTCCCGCTGCGACAGCGCTATGAACATTCATTCCAAACCCTAATCCTACTACCGAAACCTGCAACAATACAGTAGTCGCTTTATGATTTAAATGTATAAAAGGATGTCCCGAAAGATTAGCCACAACCAAACCCAGCAACAACGCTATTGGGGGTGAAATAACTGGAAATAAACAAAGAAGCAATAGCAAAACAAAAATAATTTGTTGTGCCGTTGTATTGACATTAAGAAGAATTGGAGCATTAACGCTATTGGTTTTCATTTGTGCTGTCATTTTTAACATTACAAAGGTCAACATAAAACCGCAAGAGCGCCAATCGTTATAAATAATCCACTATAACTTTAGATTATAATAACTCGAAATGTTTTTTATAAATAATTCAGAAAGAGAATCTGATTTTCCTTGTAAAGTAATGATATAAAAATAACGCTCAATTGTCAAATCACTTACATCAATAATATGCAATTCTTTATTTTTCAACTCCTTATAAACTGCATGAATCGACATAAATGCAACACAATTTGAATTCATCAGATAGGATTTAATACTTTCAGTACTTCCCAATTGCATTTCAATCTGTAATTGGTCAATTTTGATATGGAAAGGTTTTAGGGCATATTCAATAACTTCAAGTGTTCCAGAGCCCTGTTCCCGAACAAGAAATTGCAACGATTTAAGATCGGCTGGAGCGATTTCTTTTTTCGCAACCAATGAATTATTAGAATTACAAACCAAAACTAACTCATCTCTAATGAATTGCGTGTATTTTATAGATTGATTTTTGGATTGTCCTTCCACAATTCCAATTTCAATTTCTTTATTTAGCAAGGCATTTTCAATTTGCTCCGTATTTCCGTTAAGCAAGTTCACTTTGACAGCTTCCAGTTTTTGATGAAATCGTGCCAATAATGGCGGAATAATGTATTGGGAAATTGTGGTACTCGCTCCCAATCGCAACAAACCTTTACGTTCATTGATAAACGTACTCATATCAAAATCAATTTCCCTGTAAATCTCAAAGATATTTTTGGTATGCTTCAATAACACTTCTCCCGCATTCGTGAGTGCTATTTTCGAACCGTTTCTTTCAAAAAGCTTGATTTTATACTCTTCTTCCAATTCCTGAATGTGCTTGGATATAGCAGGCTGTGTAATGAATAATTCGGTAGTGGCTTTGGTAAAGCTCAATCGGGTTGCGACAGTGAAAAATACTTTTAGTCTAAAATCCATAATTGTATTTTTTTTATTAGCTGTTAGCAATCAATATTATTCCGTAAATCCAAAAATTGTATAGAATTGTATAGCAGGTCCCATAAAACAAACTTTGTTGTAAATCCCCATTACACTTACTTACATTTTTAAAAACCAATCTTAATGCTCTGAAAAACACCCAATAGAGCATTGCCATAAAAGTTAAAATTGTAATCCAAATAATAGCTCCAAATATGAAAAATAAACACCCTAAAACTACAGTTGCAATTATCCAAAGAATTACACTCAAAATGATTCCGGCTATTCCTTCTCCAACATCAGGCATATCTGCTGAATCAGAAAGATTAATATCTTTTAAATGCTCAATTTTTTTTAAATCGAATTGGTCAGTGATTTTCCCAAGATTGTCTTTTAATTTGACTCCTTTGTAAAGTCCAATTGTAATAAACAGAAAAAAAGTAATCGATAAAATTGAAGTAGAAATAAACGAATTTT
Source organism: uncultured Flavobacterium sp. (assembly GCA_963511725.1). GTDB lineage: Bacteria > Bacteroidota > Bacteroidia > Flavobacteriales > Flavobacteriaceae > Flavobacterium. The sequence continues at coordinate 27,731 of CAUPKA010000033.1, read as the reverse complement.
CAATAACAGTTTGATGTTCAACAATTCCATAAATCCAAACACATAAAACTGTAGAAATAATTACAATTATTGAAATTAGGAATATATTTTTAGTATTTAAAATTGTTCTTTTTTTCATTTAAAATCAAATTACTAATATGTTGCCGATTACCAAAATGAAACCTACAGCATCCCATTATATTTCCTAACAAACCATTCCGTAGAAAGGAAAATAGCAATTATAACCAACAGCCATTTCCAATCAATCAAAGGAGATTTGGTTACTACATCTTTCTGAACGGCTTTGTATTCTTCATTATCCAAAAGTGTTTTTATCAGTGCATCGATCTGATTCGGGTAAAAATCCTTTCCTTTCGTTTGAACGGCCAATTGTTTCAATTTTTGAACATCCGGGTTTACAAACTGTTTTTCGATATCAAAATCCAAGATTTCGAAATGTCCTGAATACGATGTTTTGGAGTTCAGTTCTTTTACCGAAAAATTATAACTTCCTGATACTAGTCCGTCAAGATTTACTTTATAAATGTTATTTCCTTTTAAAAGATCAAAGTTTTTGGTTTGCTTGGTTTTGATATTGGTCACAGAAATTGCCAAACGCGCTTTTTCATCAAAATCGTAATTCTTGTTGAAATATTGAGCGGTAATTTCGATAGATTCTCCAGAATTATAAAAGCTTTCATGATTAACAACCAATGATTTTTTAGCATTATTGGAAGCCAAATATTGAATAATCTTATTGATAAAAACATCATATTTCTCAAAAGATTTATTGTCGATATGACTTTGCAAACTCCATTTCCAGCTATTTTCTCCAAATAAATAAGCTGCTCTCCTACCTTGATTCTCCGTAAATGACAACAAAGGCGCATTGGTATCTATATTTCTAATTTTGGCAGAAAGCAATACATTCACTTCCCCATTCGCAACAATTGAACCGTAATTATTCTGTAAAGGTGGAAAATTTTCAAAACCTAAATTATCCACTGCGAAAAGATTGAACTGAGAATCAAAACGAGCCAAATAATCTTCTTCCTGACCACTCATTTTAAAAACAAAATTATTCTGTTCTTGATTCAAAAATGAAAAATCGGTAGCAGTTCCCGTAATGATAAACGTATTCAGATTGGCTTTTTTATTCGCTTCAAAAACCGATTTAAAAGCCGTAGTTGGCTGGTACAAAACAAGAACATTATAATCCTGTAACGATTTCACTTCGTTTGGTTTAACTAATATTACTTTATGCTGTAAATTAGATTCAATCGCTCTTTTAAAAACTGCAATATCAGGGTGGCTTATAGCCGAAACTATAGCAACTGTAGTTTTTTGGTCAATAACTTCAACAGCAAAATTCTTAATATTATTGAAAGTGTTTTTTTCACTTTCCTTCGATTCAATTTTCGCTTTATAAACCTGTAATCCCACTTTATTTGCAGACAAAAGCATATTCACAGTTGCTGTTCTTTTGGATGCCGAAAATGAAACATTTTGTTTGCTTAGCACTTCATTTCCTTGGGCAATGCTAAAATTGGCAGTTATGCTTTTATCACCTGAATATTGCAAAAACACTTCAACTGGAAATTTATTCTTCAAGAATGCATATCTATTAACATTCAGCTGATTAATTTTCAAATCCAAAACCTTGGTCGTATCACCCAAAATCAAAGGATAAACTTTATTGTTTTCATTAAAGCTATAGACATAATCATTTCCTGATGTTTGATTACCATCTGTTATGATTACCGTTGGATAAAACGCATTTTTATAGATGCTCTTTAAGTTTTTAGCAACCAAATCCAGATTGGTTTGGTTTCCCTTAAAAGTCAAACTATCCGATTGTTTAAAATCGGAGTCAAAAAGATAAGATTGCACTCCAAACTTTTCTTGAATAGCACTATTTGAAGTTAATTTCTGAGCTAATTCTAATGCTTTTCCCTTTGCATTCAAAAAAGAGATTGAGCTTGAATTATCTACCACTATTGGCAAAGGTGTTTTTATAATTTCCAGCTTACTTGTTGTGATAATAGGATTTATCAGAAGCAATAGAATTAAAAAAACACTCAGAAAACGCAAAAAAGCCAAAAACAAATACACATTCGATTTGCTTTTGACTTTGTATAAATATTGAAAAAACGACAAGCCACCCGCTATTAATAAAGAAAGTAGAAGTAATAGAACTGTAGCTGTTGTCATTCTTTTTATTTTAAATTTTGAATTATATGCACCATTTAAAATTCATAATTTATAATTCAAAATTCATAATTATTTTAAGTAAGCATTCCTCCGCAAACATTCAAAACTTGACCTGTAATATAAGCACTCATATCAGAGGCCAAAAACAAACAAGCATTTGCAACATCTTCTGTAGAACCGCCGCGTTTCAATGGAATTCCTTCTCTCCAGCCTTTTACAACATCTTCGCTCAATTTTGCAGTCATTTCAGTTTCAATAAACCCAGGAGCAATTGCATTACAACGAATATTGCGAGAACCCAACTCCAAAGCTACCGATTTAGTAAAACCAATAGCACCAGCCTTAGAAGCTGCGTAATTCGTTTGTCCAGCGTTACCAGAAACACCAACTACAGAACTAATATTGATAATTGAACCCGAACGTTGCTTCAAAAATGTTTTCTGAATCGCTTTAGTCATATTAAAAACCGACTTCAAGTTAACATCGATAACTTGGTCAAAATCAGCCTCAGACATTCTCATTAATAAATTATCTTTGGTGATTCCAGCGTTGTTTATCAAAATATCAACTGTCCCAAATTCAGCCAAAACTGCATCAACAAAAGTTTGTGCCTCATTAAAATCAGCCGCATTAGATTTGTATCCTTTAGCTTTAATTCCCAAAGCATTCAATTCGTTTTCTAATGCCTGTGCAGATTCTACTGATGAGCTATAAGTAAAGGCAACATTTGCTCCATTTTTTGCAAAAACTTCGGCAATTCCTTTTCCAATTCCACGACTTGCGCCAGTAATAATGGCAACTTTTCCTTCTAGTAATTTCATGTTCTAAAATTAGTTTATTTTTTATTAGGAGCTATTCCTGCTATCCGTTGCAATCTTTACTTTTTAAAAGAAAAAAGTAAAGGATTTCCACTTCTATCAGGGCTAGTTTACAAAGGTCAAATATATAATAAAATGCGGAATGAAAAAAATTACAATTTCAATTAACAAGACAAACGCATAAGTTTAAAAAACAACCGCAGATTGCTTCGCCTTGAATTCAATCAAAAATTTCAACTTCTAATTCAACTGAGAAACCACAATAAAAACAACAGCAATCAAGGCCAGCAAAAGACCTGTTATATTCAGCTTGGTTACTTTTTCCTTAAAAATAAAAATACCCACAAGACTTCCAATAACGATAACTCCCATATTCATCCCGGCAAAAACAGTAGAAGGATTTTGGGCAAATGCCTTATGTGCTTTTAGATAAAACAGGATGTTCCCAAAATTAAAAACCCCAACCAAACCTCCGAAAATGATACTCTTAAAATCCATTTTAGTCTTCCTGAAAAGTATTTCATAAACATTGAAAAATATCATTATCACAAGCGCTATCGAAAAAAGAACAAATAATGAAGTGGTAAAAGGCAATGTAGAAGTCAGCGCAATCTGCTTAAAAAGAAGATCGATTACTCCAAAACCAAGCAATACAAGTGCTGGATAAATCCACTTGTTTTCTTTGTTTTCGGTGGGTTTATTCAAAATAAGAACGATTGCCGGAAATCCAAATAAAAGAGCCGTCAACTTAAGTCCACTGAATTGTTCCCCAAAAAACAGCCAAGCTCCCAAAATGGAGATGATCAATGATAATCGTTGGGCAACATCGGTTTTTACAATACCCATGTACTTTATCGAAGTCGCCAGAAATAAAAATACAACAGGCAACAAAATACCTAGTGGAATAAGAATTTTCCACGGTGAGGAAGCATCTAAAACCGTTAAATCTGGACTAAAGAACAAATAACACAACGCTAAAGCGAATACATAATTATACCCCACAATTTGCGTGGCAGATACATCATACTTGCGTGCAATTTTGAAAATCACTCCCACGGTCACACTGCAAATAACAGACAGAATAAGAAATAACATAGTTCTTTTTTTATTCCTGCAAAAATAGTATATAAAGCTAGAATACACATTAAATCCTCAAATCAAACATCTTTTAATTTTTACCGCAGATTCGCAGATTAATTTCTTGAAAATCTGCAAATCTGCGGTTATTTTTTTACTCATGTCTTTAACTTGAATTAAAGTCTGCTGCTATCAACAAATATTTCAACATTAAATTATTTTTAATCAATTTTATACTATTTTTAATATTATTTAAGTTCTATACAACTAAATTGCACTAAAATAAATTGAATATGGAGAACATAAAAATACTTTGGGTTGATGATGAAATCGATTTGCTCAAACCACATATATTATTTCTGGAGAAAAAAAATTATAGCGTAACTACTTGCAATAATGGTCGTGATGCCATAGATATTTTTGACGAAAACAATTTTGATATTGTATTTCTTGACGAAAATATGCCCGGAATGAGCGGTTTGGAAACATTATCGGAGATGAAAGAGAAAAAATCTTCTATTCCGATGATTATGATTACCAAAAGCGAAGAGGAATATATAATGGAAGAAGCGATTGGTTCTAAAATCGCCGATTACCTTATCAAACCTGTAAATCCGAATCAGATTTTATTGAGTTTAAAGAAAAATCTGGACCATTCCCGATTGATTTCTCAAAAAACGACTTTGGATTACCAAAAAGAGTTTAGAAAAATCACCATGGAAATGGCAATGGTAAACTCCTATGAAGACTGGGTTGAATTGTACAAAAAACTTATTTTTTGGGAACTAGAACTGGAGAACATCGACGATCAAGGAATGATTGAAATTTTGGAATCCCAAAAGGTTGAAGCCAATTCTCAATTTGGAAAATTTATAGAACGTAATTATGAAGATTGGTTTGCACCAAAAGCTGACAAACCAATTCAATCTCATAATTTATTCAAAGAATTGGTCGTGCCGGAGATTCTAAAAAAAGACAAACCAGTACTTTTTGTTGTAATTGACAACCTGCGCTACGACCAATGGAAATCATTTGAAAGTGTAGTGGGTAATTACTATAAACTAGAAAAAGAAGTCCCTTATTTCTCCATACTTCCTACGGCAACACAATATGCGAGAAATGCCATTTTCTCAGGATTATTGCCAATTGAAATGGAAAAACAATTCCCTCAGTATTGGAAAAATGACCCGGAAGAAGGCGGTAAAAATCTGCATGAAGCCGAATTTCTGACAGCTCAAATTAAGCGTTTAAGACTCGACTTAAAAGAAGATTATTTCAAAATCACGAATTTGGCAGGTGGAAAAAAACTGGCCGAAAGCTTTAAATCATTAAAAGACAATGACCTTGTAACTGTGGTTTACAATTTTGTCGATATGCTTTCACACGCTAAAACCGAAATGGATGTGGTCAAAGAACTCGCTTCTGATGATAAAGCGTATCGTTCCTTGACATTGAGTTGGTTTAAAAACTCACCATTGTTGGAGATTATTCAACAAGCACAGAAATTAGGATTCAAATTAATTTTGACTACCGATCATGGTACAATTAATGTAAAAAATCCATCGAAAGTAGTTGGCGACAAAAACACCAGTCTAAATTTACGCTACAAAACTGGACGCAGTCTAACTTACGAACAAAAAGATGTCTATGCTGTAAAAGAGCCTAAACTTATTGGATTACCTGCAATAAATATGAGCAGTTCGTATATTTTCGCCAAAAATGATTTGTTCTTGGCTTATGTAAACAACTATAATCATTATGTGAGCTATTACAAAAACACGTATCAACATGGTGGAATTTCATTGGAAGAAATGATTATTCCGTTTCTTGTTTTTAATCCAAAGTAAAAAAGTGGTCAGTGTTCAGTTTTTAGTTGGCAGTTATTATACTGATGAATAAATTTAAAACTTAGATTATTAAAAATTGAACACTAAAAACCCACAACTAGAAACTGAACACTGAATACAAAAAAAATGACAATCACATTTTCTATAGAACGACTTGCAGAAGTTGCACAACAAATCTTAGACCAAAACCCGAATAAAGTGATCCTTTTTAATGGGGATATGGGCGTTGGAAAAACCACTTTAATCAAACAGCTTTGCAAAACATTGGGCGTGCAGGATGCGACCAGCAGTCCAACTTTTTCGCTGGTAAATGAATACCAAACCAACAATAATCAAACTGTATATCATTTTGATTTTTACAGACTGAACAAGGAAACAGAAGCCTTGGACATGGGTGTAGATGATTATTTATATTCAGGAAATTGGTGTTTTATCGAATGGTCTGAAAAAATCGAGAATTTGATTCCATTAGAACATACCGTAATTACAATCGAATTACTGCCAAGCGGAGAACGTTTATTAGAATTAAAGTAATTGAATAATGAGTTTAGATGCCAATAAAGTTGAAATCATCCCTTTTTCAATCGAATTAAAGGAACCTATCAAAACCTTAAATCAGGAATGGCTTCAAAAGTATTTCAAAGTAGAACCTAAAGATGAAAAAGTATTATCCGATCCTCAAGGTGAAATAATAGACAAAGGCGGAATGATTTTTTACGCCCAATACAATAATAAAATTATTGGAACTGTATCCTTAATCAAAATTGATGATGTGACATTTGAATTGACAAAAATGGCTGTATCTGACGGAAATCAAGGATTGGGAGTTGGTAAAAAGTTAATGGAACATTGTTTGAATGAGGCAAAAGAAAAAGGAATTCAAAAATTAATTCTGTATTCCAATCGAAAATTAAAACCTGCGATACACTTGTATGAAAGTTTTGGTTTTACTGAAATTCCTGTCGAAGAAGGCATTTATGAAAGAGCCGATATCAAAATGGAGAAAATAATACTCTAAGTCAAATATTCATTGGCAATCTAATAGATGACAGAGTAAGAACATGAATTAAAAAGATAACCGCAGATTCGCAGATTTTTTTTAATAGAATTTAAATTAAAATCTGCGAATCTGCGGTATAAAACTTATATGTTTGTCCTGAATAAGATGATGGTAAAAGATAATACTTTGAATCTTTTTTGTAAATTGTACCACTAATTACATGAAATCAATGTCTCTAAGTCCATTCACAAAAGAACAATTACTGCCTCAAGAAGAAAAACTAGAAATAGCCAGACATAAAAGCCAACTTTTTATAGGGATTCCAAAAGAGAACAGTTATCAAGAAAGACGCATTTGCCTTACTCCTGATGCCGTAAATTCCCTTACCTATCAAGGACATAGAGTAATGATTGAGTCCGGCGCTGGTGTAAGTTCCAGTTACAGCGACAAAGAGTACAGTGAAGCCGGTGCCGAAATCACTCAAGACACCAAAAAAGTTTTTGGCTGTCCTATGATTTTAAAAGTAGAACCGCCAACAATTGCCGAAATTGAAATGATGAACCAAAAAACCATCTTAATTTCAGCAATTCAATTAAAGACAAGAAAAAAATCCTATTTCGAAGCTTTATCGAGAAAAAAAATAACATCGCTTGCTTTTGAATACCTAAAAGATGAAGACGGGTCCTACCCTGCCATAAGATCATTGAGCGAAATTGCAGGAACCGCTTCTATATTAATTGCTGCCGAATTAATGATTACCAATGAGTTTGGAAAAGGGCTTTTATTTGGTAACATTACTGGAGTTGCCCCAACCGAAGTTGTCATTCTTGGAGCTGGAACGGCTGGAGAATTTGCCGCTAAAACAGCTATTGGACTTGGAGCTAGTGTCAAAGTTTTTGATAATTCAATAACAAAATTACGCCGCCTGCAAAATAACCTGAGCCAACGCATTTTTACTTCAACCATACAGCAAAAATCATTACTTAAAGCACTAAGGCGTTGTGATGTTGCCATTGGCGCTATGAGAGGAGCAGAACGATGTCCTGTTGTAGTAAGCGAAACCATGGTAGAGCACATGAAAAAAGGCGCCGTAATTGTTGACATCAGCATCGATACTGGTGGTTGTTTTGAAACATCTGAAGTGACCACTCACGAGAAACCAACTTTTATCAAAAGCAATGTTTTACACTATTGCGTTCCTAATATTCCTTCACGATATTCCAAAACAGCATCTCTTTCCATAAGTAATATTATCACTCCTTATTTATTGCAAATTGCCGAAGACGGTGGCATTGAAAGCGCTATACGCTGTAATGCAGGCTTAAAAAACGGTGTTTATTTGTATCATGGCATCCTAACCAACAAAGCCATTGGCGACTGGTTTGATTTACCGGATAACGACATTAATTTAATTGTTTTTTAACTAAACTTTCCCATACCTTTGCACAAAAATTAAAACATGAATTTTATACAACGTTTTGCTTACTATTTAATAGGTTTAATAATGGGAGCATTTGTAGTAGCAGCTATATTCAGCGGAAAAGATACCCGTTGCAATTATTTCCCAAATGCCAGAGTTCTGAATGATTTAAGCACAAAACCTTTTTTCTATTCTGACAAAGCTTCTCTTATTTTATCGCAAAAATGGATTGACACCACCGATATTAAAAACACTTTAAAATTAGGTGATGTTGATTTTGATAACAGCAACGTTCCTTTCAAAAAAGGAAAATTATACGTTATTGAAGGTAAAACCAAGAAAAATCAGCAAATCATAATCAAAGTGATTAACTATTCGAACAAAGCTGTTTTAGAAGACATCACCAAAAAATAATCATACTAAACTCTTCCTTCGAAGAGTTTTTTTTATTTCTTTTTTTGGGAGCAAAAACAAAAGGTTTTTTCAGGAAAAATAGTTCCCGCTATCCGTTACAATATTATGTGCCGAACCCCGGCACATAATGATTTTCACTGCCATCGGGGCTAAAGAGCCAGCATAATTTCTATTTTGGAAATAAAAAAAAGTAGCAATCCGATATAGCCAACGGTTTCAACCGTTGGAGGCGATAGATTTAAAAAAAGCTGAACAACATTTCATAAAAAAACCATAACTCAAATAATGAATTATGGTTTTATATATATAACGCTATATAGCGATTTGATAATAATTATCTTTGTGCCAAATAAGCCAAAACATTTTTCTCAATACGCTCGTTAATATTAGAGATATCAGCTTTTACAAACTTCTCTCCAAGAATATTTTCGTATAATTCTATATATCTATCCGAAACAGTTTCAATATATTCATCTGTCATGTCAGGAATTTGCTGCCCTTCTTGACCTTGAAAACCGTTTTGAATCAACCAGCGTCTCACAAATTCTTTAGACAATTGTTTTTGTTCTTCACCACTATCTTGTCTTTCCTGATATCCTTCTGAATAAAAATAACGAGAAGAATCTGGAGTGTGAATTTCATCAATCAAAACGATAACACCATCTTTAGTTTTCCCAAACTCGTATTTTGTATCCACCAAAATCAAACCACGGCTTGCTGCGATTTCGGTTCCTCTTTGAAATAAAGCACGAGTGTATTTTTCTAGAACTAGATAATCTTCTTCAGTAACAATTCCTTTTTCAAGAATAGCTTCTCTTGAAATATCGGCATCGTGTTCTCCGTTATCTGCTTTTGTTGTAGGTGTTATAATTGGTTCCGGAAATTTATCATTTTCTTTCAACCCTTCGGCCATTGTAACTCCACAAATTTGTCTTTTGCCAAGAGCATATTCACGCGCTGCATGACCAGAAACATAGCCACGAATTACCATTTCAACTTTAAAAGGTTCACACAAATGCCCAACAGCAACACTTGGATCTGGAGTAGCAATTAACCAATTTGGCACAATATCCTGAGTCAATTCCATGAATTTTGTAGCGATTTGATTCAAAATTTGTCCTTTGTATGGAATCCCTTTTGGCAAAACCACATCAAATGCCGAAAGCCTATCAGTAGCTATCATTACGAGTAAATCGTCATTAATATTGTAAACTTCCCTTACTTTTCCGCGATACACTGATTTTTGATTCGGAAAATTAAAATTGGTAGTGGTAATTGTATTGCTCATTAGTAGTGTGTTGTTGTTATTTTTATGGATGCAAATTTAAAACTAATTAATAGAGAACGCAAGGAAAACCAAAAGTTCTATTTGCAGGCCAAAAGCCTTTTTCATAATATTTTTTATCATTTCGCTATACTTTTATTTCTTTTAGCTTAGTACCAATCCCCTCTAGATTTAAAGTCAAATATCTGGCTACACCATCTTCATTATTACTTGAAATCACTTCTAAATGAGGTAATTTACTTTTTAAATTTTCCGGTGCATTCCCCATAATCAAACCAATTCCTGTAGCTTCCAACATTTTTTCATCATTAAAACCATCCCCAAACGTAATTGTTTCTTCAAATGAATATCCCTCTTTCTCAAGAATCTTGCCTATAGCAACACTTTTATCTACAGACTTATCCATAAATTCTAAGCAAATTGGCAAACTAAAAGCATGACTAAACTCATCCAAATGGTTTTCAAGAATTTTTGCTTTTAGATCTACCAATTTTTGATGATCATCATGGGTGAAAAATATTTTTATGGCATTAAAATCGTCCAGCTCAGCAAAATTTACAACTTGAGGCGGATAGACTAAATCTTTTTGAAAAGCATTGAGCTTATTATTCGTTTTGGAAGTTTGCCAAACAGTTTCTCTAAATAAAACGGTCGTAATCTCTGGGTCAATATCCAATGCTAAAACCGATTTCACCGATTCACCATTCATGTCAAAAGAGTACAGCAGTTGTCTTTCCGGTGAATGAATTCGAGCTCCATTGGATGTTACTAAATAAACTGGAAAGTCTAAATTATTAACGATTGCCATGGCATCCAAGTGATGGCGTCCTGTGGCTACAATAATCAAATAATTTTGTTTGTGCAGTTCTTGAAAAACAGATTTTGTATAGGCTGATATTGTGTGATCTGAGTTGAGTAATGTTCCGTCTAAATCGCTTATTACTACTTTAATTTTTTGTTTCAACATTTTTAAATTTCAATTTCATTTTAATCATTGCAAATTTATTGCTTTTCAATAACATACCCAAAAAGTCAGTTTCATATCAAATGCATTTAACTTAATTATATAGATCTGTTAACTTAAATTAGCAAAACAAACAGGAACTTCTATTTATTATATGCAAAAAGGAGAACCTCAATTGCGAGCTTCTCCTTTTAAATTTAATTATCTTGTTTTTTTTTAATAATCATTGTTCTCAATTTGCTTGTAAGCATCAATTACTTTTTTAACCAATCGATGGCGTACGATATCTTTGTCATCCAAATAAATAATGCCAATTCCGTCAACATCTTTTAAAACTAATATAGCTTCTTTGAGTCCGGAAATTGTTCTTCTAGGCAAATCCACTTGTCCAGGATCTCCAGTAATCATAAACTTGGCGCTTTTTCCCATACGGGTCAGAAACATTTTCATTTGCGAATGCGTCGTATTTTGAGCTTCGTCCAAAATCACAAAAGCATGATCTAAAGTTCTCCCACGCATGAAAGCCAAGGGCGCTATTTGAATAATTCCCTTTAAGATATAATCTTCCAGTTTTTCGTTTGGCAACATATCTCGCAAGGCATCATATAAAGGTTGCATATATGGATCCAGCTTCTCTTTCATGTCACCAGGAAGAAAACCTAGGTTTTCTCCAGCTTCGACTGCGGGGCGGGTCAAAATAATACGCTTAACTTGCTTTTCCTTCAGTGCTTTTACTGCCATGGCGACACCTGTATAAGTCTTTCCGGTACCAGCTGGGCCAACAGCAAAAACCATATCATTTTTCTCCATAGTATCAACCAACAACTGTTGGTTGGGAGTCATGGGTTTAATGATTTTACCGCCTACGCCATGTACCAAAATTTTGTCATGACCAAAAGTTTTTCTGTCATCCTGATCGTCACTTTGAATCACTCGTTCGATTACATTATCATCAATAGTATTGTATCGGGTGAAATGCAACATCAGGCGCTGAAACCGCTTTTCAAATTCATCTAAAACATCCTTGTCACCAAATGCTTTTAGAGTTGTGCCTCTTGCGACAATTTTTAGTTTAGGATAGAATTTTTTAATTGACTCTAAATGAGAGTCGTGTGTGCCCCAGAAATCTTTGGGAGCAATGTCGATGAGCTCTATGATTCTTTCGTTCAAAATAAGAAGTTTTTAAGTTAATAATTGAGTTAAATCAATTTTAATATTTACTCCGTAATACATGTATTACAGTTTTTAATTTCTAAATCGGTAAATAACACTAAAAAACATCTTTTCTAGAATTTGGGTCATTCTAGTTCTAATTATACGTTAGCTTTTAATTTTTTCAACATTGATTCATTCAAAAAGTCAGAAGCTTTTATGGATAAAATTTCACAAAGATTATCTTTAAAAAGTAATTCAATCTCAGTTTCGTTTATATCACTAGCTACTACAGCATCTTTTTTTTCTTTTTCAATTTCGCCTGATTTACCTGAAAAATTCGATTTATCTGTTGTGGTATTTGACAAACCGTTCTGGCTAAAACTATGCAGACTACAAAAGAAAAGAAATAAAATAAAAATAAACTTAGGCATAAATTTTTGTTTTTAATTCTAATTAAATTCTGTTCAAATAAAGTATAAAATACTTTAGCTTTGCATTTCTCAAATTTAAGAAAAAATAGGTTTCGGTCGCTACAAACCCCAATAGTTATAAACAATTTTATGTCAATAATTACCCTTACTACCGATTATGGCTTGAAAGACCACTTTGTTGGTTCTTTGAAGGGGAAAATATTATCTGAGTATTCTGACGCTTCAATTATTGACATATCACACTACATCAATCCATTCAACGCTGCAGAAGCCAGTTACATTATTTCGGCCTCCTATGACAGCTTTCCAAAAGGGACTGTTCATATCATTGGAGTCGATTTAGAAACCAATAAAGAAAACCAGCATATTGTTATGCTATGGAACGATCATTTCTTTATTGCTGCCGATAATGGAATATTAAGCATGCTTTCGCAAAAGATTATTCCACAAAAAATTGTCGCCATAACCATTCATGACCGTTTGCACACTGAAGCTACCGATCTTGATGTTTTTGTAAAAGTTGCCTGCCATATTGCCAAAGGCGGAGTCCTAAGCGTAATTGGAAAAGAAATCGCTAGCCTAAAACAAGTAACTGATTTACAAGTAGCTCTTTCAGACGACGGAAATCAATTGAAAGGAAATGTAATTTACATCGATCATTTTGGGAATGTGGTAACCAATATTTCTAAAAAACAGTTTTTGGAATGTGCCAAAGGAAGGGATTATGAAATTGAGTTCAGAAACCAATCCATAGGAACTATATTACCTTATTATTCTGCCATCGCCAATTCGGATAAATATCCAATAAAATATTATGAAGGAAAAAAACTAGCTATTTTTAATGAGGCTGGTTTTCTTGAGATTGCCATTTTCAGGAGCAATCCATTAACCGTAGGTTCCGCAAGCACATTACTCGGACTTAATTATAGAGATGTGATTTCGATACGGTTTAAAAACTAAGATTTTAGATTGTTGATTAACGATTTTTGATTTAAGATTTAGAAGAGAGAACATAGAGAGAATAGATTTTTGAAATTGAAATTGCCCTTGAAATTGCTTTTGCATTAAATAAATTATAAACATGTTTGTACGAATAGTAAAACTGAGTTTTTACGAGGAAAACATTCCTGCTTTTTTGGAAAACTTTGAGTTAATGAAAGACCAAATACGGAATGCTCCTGGAAATCGGTTCCTGGAACTGTATCAAGACAAAGAAAACAAAAGTATTTTTTTTACCTATAGTTATTGGGAAACCGAAGCTGATTTGGAAAATTATCGAAACTCAGCCCTTTTTAATACTGTTTGGACATTTACTAAACAATTATTCAATGCAAAACCTGAGGCTTGGAGTGTAGATAAATTAGTAAGTCTGCAATAACCAGTCAGCAGATGGCAGTTTTCAGACTGCAGAAACTTACGCAGATTAAAAAACTTAGTATATTTGCGCCTCTTTAAGGCAAATAAACGATTAAACAAATAAACGATTAAACAAAAAAAAATGAAGTCAATCGTATTTCGCGAAATAAAATCCTTTTTTGGATCACCCATTGGATATTTAGTAATTGCACTTTTCTTAATAGGGAACGGCTTATTCCTTTGGGTTTTTGAAGGGGATTATAATATTTTGAATAGCGGTTTTGCCGATTTAACTCCTTTTTTTACTTTGGCACCATGGATTTTAATTTTCTTAATTCCAGCGGTAACCATGCGTAGTTTTTCGGATGAAAAAAAACAAGGAACACTTGAATTACTCCTCACAAAACCTATTAGTCTTTGGGAAATTGTAAACGGAAAATTCTTGGGCGCTTTTTTATTAATAGTAATGGCTATAATCCCAACCTTTATTTATGTAGCTGTAATCTGGAGTCTAGGTTCTCCCGAAGGCAATATCGATATGGGAAGTACGCTTGGTTCTTATTTTGGCCTGTTGTTTTTAATTGCGGCTTATTCTGCAATCGGAATTTTTACTTCATCTGTTTCCGAAAATCAGATCGTATCCTTTATAATTGCAGTTTTTCTATGCTTCTTTTTCTATTTTGGTTTTGAAGGATTGGCTTCTATTTTGCCTAGTTTTTCATCTTTCATAACTTATTTTGGAATGCAGGACCATTACAAAAGCATGAGCCGAGGCGTTATAGATACTCGAGATGTAATCTATTTTTCCAGTATTGCTATTTTGTTTCTTTCGTTTACCGTTTATAATCTAAAATCTATCAAGTCGTAATGAAAGCATTCAATAAAAAAAACGCCAAATCGTTATTGATTACTGTTGCGGTAGTATTCATTTTAAATATCATAAGCAATTTCTTTTTTCATCGTTTTGATTTAACTCAAGACCATCGCTATACACTTTCACCAACCACTTTGAAAATCATCAAAGAGGTAAAAGCCCCTTTGTCCATAAAAGTATATCTGCAAGGTGAATTGCCTGCTGAATTCAAGCGATTACAAGTGGAATCCAAACAGCTTTTGGAAGAATTTCAAGCCTATAATTCTAATATTATTATCGAATTTGTAGATCCGCTGGAGAACAAAGACGAAAGCATGGATAAAATTAAGGAGTTGTATAGAAAAGGCTTAACACCAATTAATATAACTGTTGATGATAAAGGAAAACAATCCCAATCGATGGTATTTCCTTGGGCAATTGCCGTTTACAATAACAAAGAAGTCAATATCCCATTACTGAAAAACATTATGGGAACTAATACAACTCAAAAAGTAATTGGTTCTGTTCAGCATCTTGAATATTCTATATCTGATGGAATCAATAAAATTTCTAAAGGCAAACAAAAGAAAGTTGCTATCATAAAAGGAAACGGAGAACTGGAAGAAAGACACATCGCCAAGTTTCTGATGCAAGTTCGCGAAAGTTATTTCATTGGTCCATTTACTTTAGATTCGGTTGCCAAAAATCCAACGGGAGCTTTAAAATCATTGCAAAATTATGATTTGGCTGTCATTGCAAAACCAACGGAAGCCTTTACCGATGAAGAAAAACTCGTTCTTGACCAATTCATCATCAACGGAGGAAAAACACTTTGGCTGATAGATCAAGTCAATGCCGAAATGGATAGTCTTTACAACCCTTCGGGAGCAACTTTAGCCTTTCCAAAGGACCTGAATTTAAATGATATGTTCTTCAAATATGGAGTTCGTATCAATCCGGAGTTGGTCAAAGATGAGCAAGGAAGTCCAATAAAACTAGCAAGTGGCGATCAAGGAAGCGGTACAACCTATCAAGATTTTAACTGGAAATTTGCGCCACAAGTATATCCTATCAGCAAACATCCTATTGTGAAAAATCTGGGAGGCATTAAATTTGATTTTGCTAATGCGATGGACACTTTAAAAAATGGAATTAAAAAAACGGTTCTGTTGCAATCTTCTCCATATTCCAAAAGAATAGGAACTCCTGTAGAAATCAGCTTAAGTATGGTTTCCGAGCAAACTTCCCCCGCAGAATACCAAAACAAAGGAAATATTCCGATGGCGGTTTTATTAGAAGGCTCCTTTCATTCGATGTTTGAGAATCGCGTACTGCCATTTGAAGACAAATCCTTTTTAATCAAAGGAAAAGAAAGTAAAATGATTGTGATTTCGGATGGGGATATTGTAAAAAATCAGTTGGATAAGTCAGGACAGCCAGTAGAATTGGGTTATGACCAAAGGTCTGGCAATTTATACGACAATAAAGATTTTATGATGAATTGTCTCAATTATCTATTAGATGACACTGGACTTATTAACATTCGAAGCAAAGATCTGGATTTACCGCTATTGGATAAAGAAAAAGCATATGAAAACTATACTTTCACCCAGTTCCTAACTATCGGGCTTCCACTCCTAATTTTATTGTTATTTGGTCTAGGATTTACGTTCATTAGAAAAAGAAAGTACCGCAAATAGATGTTAATAAAAAATTTGCAATACTAGAATAGTTTACAATATATTTGTAAAGTGTATCACAAATTTTATTTAAAAAAAGTACACCATTAAAAACAAAACAATACAGATGAAATTTATAGTATCGAGTTCGTACTTATTAAAACAATTACAAGTTTTAGGTAGCGTTATCAACAATAACAATACTTTACCAATCTTGGACAACTTCTTATTTGAATTAAATAACAACGAATTAACTGTTTCGGCTTCGGATTTGGAGACTACTATGTCTGCTACATTGTCCATAGACTCAACCAGTAAAGGAAGCGTTGCAGTACCTGCAAAATTATTATTGGAAATTCTTAAAACCTTTCCAGAACAACCTCTAACTTTCACAGTTGAAGAAAACAGCACTATAGAAATTAGTTCAAACTCAGGAAAATATGCTTTGGCGTATGCTCCAGGAGAAGAATTTCCAAAATCAGTAAACTTAGACGAACCATCAGTAACTCTTGTACCAGCAGATGTTTTGGCGACAGCAGTCAGCAAAACTATTTTTGCAGCTGGAAATGATGATTTACGTCCGGTTATGTCAGGGGTTTTCTTCCAGTTCTCTCCAGAAGGTTTGATTTTTGTAGCAACAGATGCCCACAAATTAGTAAAATACTCTCGCTCCGATGTAAAAGCATCGCAAGTGGCTGAATTTATCATGCCAAAGAAACCCTTGAATATTTTAAAAAGTATCCTAAGCACATCTGATGCTGAAGTAAAAATAGAATACAACGATTCGAATGCTACTTTCTCTTTCGACAACTACATTTTATTATGTCGTCTAATCGATGGGAAATATCCAAATTACGAAGCGGTTATTCCAAAAGAAAATCCAAATAAATTGATCATGGATCGTTCTCAATTCTTGAGTTCTGTACGTCGTGTTGCGATTTTCTCGAACAAAACAACACACCAAATCCGTTTGAAAGTCGCTGGTGCCGAATTGAATATTTCTGCCGAAGATATCGACTACTCTAACAAAGCGGAAGAAAGATTGACTTGTGATTACCAAGGAGACGATATGCAGATAGGTTTCAACTCTCGTTTTTTAACCGAAATGTTGAACAATCTTCAATCAGACATGATTATGCTTGAAATGTCATTACCAAACAGAGCCGGAATCCTAACTCCAATAGACGGACTAGAAGAAGGTGAAACAGTAACCATGCTTGTGATGCCAGTAATGCTGAACAGCTAGTTACTTCAAAATACTAAACTAACCAAAACCATTTTTATATTTGAAAAGACCGAAATTCCTAACCAGAGTTTTGGTTTTTTTTTGCCCCAACCCGATCCCAATCTCATTAAATTAAGAGATTTAAGATTGAAGATTAACGATTTTAGATTTTAGATTTCAGATTTCAGATTTGGTGTGGCTAAATATTAGATTGTCGATTTTACGGGGTCTTTTATATCCGAAATCAAAAATCGTTAATCAAAAATCAGCAATCATTTTATCATTTAATCCTTAAATTAATAACATTGAACCCAATCCCTCCGAAAGAGAGAGCCTACCCTTGATTATAATCAAAAACTCCATCCCATAATGCATCGATTTGAATAAGTGATTGTTCCAAAGAAATAACTTCCCATTTGCCATTTGTTTCTACACCCAACCCGATATTCTTTAATTTCAACAAGGCATCTTTTACATCAAAATCCAGATTTGTTTTTAATTCTGATAGAAACCAAGACTCAATTTGATGATCTAACTCTTCTGCGGACAATGGATTTTTACTTCTGCTTAAAAAAGCATAGACCAAAATAGTTTCCTTAAGCACTTCTTCTTCCGAAGAATTTAATAGTGAATAAAATGCACCGCTATTATTTCCTAAATTTTTGAAATAAAGACTGTCAGAAAGCATTTTTGAATATCTAATCTTCTTATTGACATAGTTATTGTACTGACGAAACAAATATGCAGATAATATCCCCAACGCAATCAAGCCCTGATTTAATGAGGTTTTACTATTTAGGAAATCAATGGCTTCACCCGATTTATAAGCCCCATACATGCCTACCAACGCAGGAATTACTTTAGCACTTAATAACGAAATTCCCCCAAAAACAGCAGGCACCCACAGAAGCAGCTTATCAGTAGTTGACATCATTGGGATAGCATTTGGAAATATCGTTTCTAAGTCATTTTTAGGTACGCGTTTAAATATTTTTAATACTATAGAACTTGGCTCAATAGGGATGTTTTTTAATTTTACTTTTTTCTCTTTCAGATAATCAGCATCGTTATAATTAAGATAAATCATAACACGGTCGTAGTACTCAATCTCTATTTCTTTTTTCCAAAAGAAATATTTTGTTATCTTTTCCTTAGCCTTATGTTCCCCACGAACATACACTTCATAGTCTTTGAAAGCATTAAAATCTATCGCTAAATCTAAACCAATTAAATCTGAATTCTTGAATGCGACATCCAACGTTTCCTGATCTATACGAGTATAATTACTGTGATTAAGAACTTTTAAAAGTGTTTCTTTGAAAACCAAAAAATCGCTCTTGCCTATAAACCCCTCTTTTTCATGCTTGCTTAAATCTGGGTCAAATAAAGCATAATTTAGCTTTAGACTCTGATTAAGATTAAAAGCTTCATAATGATAATAATGCCCGATGATATCAAATAATTTTTTAAAATCATTGACTTTTTTTGGGTCATCAGAGAAAGTTGCCAGTTGTTGCTCGAGTAAGAATTCCTTGTTAAAGGGAATATAATGGCCTCGTGTCATATTCAATTTGGGGATTTAAATTTGAAGTGTGCTTTTAATAAACGACAGATTATGTATAATTTATATAATCGAACTGTTTGAAATGCAAAAATACCACACGCAATTCAAATTTTAAAGATTATTAAGATTAATTTAAAAGATATAAAAGTCACATTATTTTTAAATCACTCCCATTTTTTTCATTAGGAAAGTAGCGCTTTTGTTTTTGCAGATACCATCTCGGAGTGTGTAGTCAAAATGCAGTTCGTTGTTGCTGATTTCAACTTCAAAACATTTATTAGTTAAAATATCAGGATACTCATTTGTGGTCAAACAAACCTCTATATCGTGAGTTGCGATTGCTCCTATTGCTTTTTTGCCTATTACTTTTTTGACAACTTCAATCGTTCCGTTACGCTTATCATCGGAGTTGGTACCTCGTAAAATTTCATCCAAAAGCACAAAGGCAGGATTTGCTTCCAATTCGTCCATAATTTGCTTCAAACGCTTGATTTCGGCAAAGAAATACGATTCACTGTCGGATAACGAATCCGAAAGTCGCATCGAAACCAAAACAGGCAACGGATGTACACTTGCCTGACTCGCACAAACTGGAGAACCCATTCCTGCAAGCACCATATTAATTCCTAAGCTACGCAAAAAAGTACTTTTGCCCGACATATTGGAACCTGTTAAAATCATGAAAGATTGTGGTTGAAACTGTACCTCATTCCCTACTCTAGTCGCTGGATTTAATAAAGGATGGCTTAGATTAGAAAAAGAAATTTCATAATTAGAATTCAATTCAGGATACACAAAATCTGAGTTATTATAGGCGAAATTTGCCAAACTATTGAGCATTTCAAATTCACCAATAACTTCTAACCATTCTTCTAAAACTTCAGCATGTTCTTTTTTCCAAGCAATCATCGATTTTAAAACGTGAAGATTAAAAAGAAATGTTCCGTTAAATAATAAAGCAGTAACAAAATTCCCAATAGTTTCCATATTAGAAAACAACTCCGCTAATTTTTGAAGATGTGCGCTCGCCTTTTGGTTTTTAAAGTTTAATTTTTGTTGCAAATCCTTTAGTTTCTCCGACTTAAAATCTTCGTTTTCAATTTTTTCAACCAATAAGCTGTATTGACTGATTATTGCATTGATATTTTCGGATTGTGCAATTTCCATTTGAATTCGCTTTGTGAAATTCCCCAAAACACCTAAATTAACTACAAACAAAAAAGATGAATACGACAGGAAAACCATGTTTGAAGTCACCAAATAAGCTATAACACAACTTGCAAAAAGGGCTGGAAATAAATACGAAATTACCACAGCTCCTTTAGACAATGGTTTGCTATTATATACTCTCCACTGCAACAATGTTTTATAAAATGTTTCATTGTCCTGCCCTACTTTGGCAATAGCCAAAAACTCCTGACGCCAATTTAGCTTTTCTTTTAATTCCTGAACTGCTTGATGATTCTTTAGTATTTCGTCATTTAGCAAAAGCGTCAATAATTGTTTTGCCAAGGTTTTTTTTCCAATAAAAGTGGCAGTTCTGTTCAGATTTTGAAACAAAGAATGCTCTCCAAAAATATCCAAATCATAGGCATAAGGATGATGAAAATCATTGAATTCAGCGCCATTTTCAAAAGGGATTTCTTTTCGTTCCAAATAAGTAATTTCATTTTTATTTATGGCAACGAGAGCTGTTTTTATTTTTTTTTGAAACGATAATTTAGAGTGGATTCGCATCAAAACAACAAAACCAGTAAACAGCACAACTGCCATTACGACAAATGCTGATTCACTGGTTTTTATGTAATAAAATAAGCTTCCTAAAAAAAGCAAAACACTTATAAGCCTTATAAAACTTATACTATTATATCTCTTATTTATTGCTTTTAATTCCTCTGAATAGTTTTGGCTATTGCCTTTGTATATTTCCATCGTTTGTTTTAATGATATACAAATATATACAATGGCAATTTCAATGGCAATGACAATTTCAATTTTAATTTCAATGATAATATCAATGAGGAGAATTCAAAAAATCTAAAATCTGCATTCTAAAATCTATGCCTCCTCGTGCATTGCTAAAATAGGCACCGTTGAAATATTAGAAAATTTTTGAGTCAGACTTGGCTGAAACAATTCGGAAAAGAAATTTCGTTTATGGGTTATCATCGCCAAAATATCGATGTTTTTATGGGATATAAAAGCCATAATAGTTTCTTTGATATAATCACTGTTTGTAACTGAGAACGTAACTGGTTCATTTATAAATTCTGTTTTCCATTGATTGATTGTTTCCTCGCTAACATCAGAATTACTTGTTTTTACATACAGACACTTAACTTCTGCTTTTGCTTTTTTGGCAATTTTAAGAACTTGTCGCAAGGCCGATTTGTCTTTGTCTCTAAAACGTGTTGTAAAACCTATTGTTTTGATTTTAGCGAATTCGGATTCAACAGGTACGCTAAGTACCGGAACGTTTACCGCTGATACTACTGCACCCGTATTGGAACCTATAAAAAAGGATTCCCATCCTGTGGCTCCAGAAGTTCCCATTACAACAAAATCTATATTTTCTTCGTCTATGGCTTTTTTAATGCTGTAAATTAAATCTCCTTCCATGATTTTTTGATTTAGCTGAATTTTCTCCAAATGCTGTTTTTGAGCTAATTCACGAAGTTTTGGGATTTGACCTTTAAATATATCATACTGTGCCAAGTGCAACGAATCAAAGAGTGTGTAATAATTGTCTGGAGTTAATGCACTTCCAATAACCGGAAATTCGAAAGTATGCAATAATACAAGTTCTCCATTGACAAGCTTTGCAAATTCTAAAGCGTGAATAAAAGCATTATTCGCGACTTCAGAAAAATCGGTTGGAAATAAAATCTTTTTCATTTTTATGTGAATTAAAAGTTTGATTAATACAGAATTGTTTTGTTTATATGTTTTTTAATTAGTCTTATTTAGAACTAATGTTGTCGATCAGCGAGCGCGTGAGGGATTACTTCACATTTTAATTTATTTTTATAGGAGTTCAGTGAATTTCATTTGCAGCAATCCGCCGCTGCGGAACGTATAGCCCGACAGATTAGGGAAAGGGAGCCGTATATGCGGCATTGTGAATAGACTCCCTTTTCCTAATGTGGCACGCCCAAATTGTAAAGAACGTTGTATAATTACTTAACGGATAAAAATGGAATATTAATATCAACGGCCAGTTTTTTGGAAAGACTTACTTGAAATAGTTTTTCGAAAAAACTCATGTGTTTTATATGAACTGCCATCATATTTATGTTGTTTTGCTGTATAAAATCTAAAATTGCGCCTTCAACATCATCACTTAAAATGGAATGAAAAGTAACATCGGAATTTTTAAAAACATTTTTGAAATCGACAACATAATCGTCATTATGCACCTTGTGAGGCGGTTTTATGTTCAAACAGTCGATGTGAGCATTCAATACTTTGGCTAAATTATTTGTTTTTTGTAAGGCTTCAATATCCTCAAAATGGTATTTTGTTGTAAACAGTATTTTATTAATAGGTTTGTATTCACAATTTTCGGGAACACCTAAAACGGTTATTTTGGATTGGTCCATTATTTTGGTCAGCGTAGTTCCCAAAAATATTTGTCTCAGATGGGTTACTCCTTTAGTTCCCATTACAATAAAATCAATGTTCTCTTCTTTTGAAACCTTGAGAACTTCGGCAACCAAACTGCCTTGCATAAGAACATTCCTGATTGGTATATGTCCAAAATCATTGGCTTGGGCTATGTTTCGCAAGACGGGTACTTCATCTTTAAAATTTTCGAATTCGCTCAATTCTTCATACTCATAAATTTCCTGTAAAAAAATGGAAGCGTCTAAATATGCTGGCGAATCCAATTCGTAAACGTGCAGGCTTATAATCTCGGCATTTAGCGCATCGGCTAGCTTTAAAGCATAAATAAAAGCGTTTTTTGAAACGTCTGAAAAATCCGTTGGAAACAATATTTTCTTCATATGGCTCTTAATTTACTGAATTTCAATAATCTATATAAAGTTACAAAACTTAATAAAGCAATGCATGATAATTGTCATAAACTACTTAAGTATTAAGCTTTAGCAGTGTTTTCAATTTAATTCATAACGCACTAAATAAAAAAATCCGTTGTAATCTGTTTTATCCGTGGCTAACTGGATTGTTTGGCGAGATAGTAAAGTCGTGTTTTTTTAAAGCGTATATCTAGGAGCGCTCAAACCTAAAGCCGAAAGCTAAAAAGTTTTGTTTACTTTTGCATAAATTTTTAGTTATGATTAAAAACGATTCTATAGTTGCTTTGGCCACTGCTTCGGGAGCAGGAGCGATTGCTATAATTCGGGTTTCTGGAGAAGATGCCATTACTATTGCAAATTCGGTTTTTAAATCTATAAAAAATAAGGATTTAACCACTCAAAAAACGCATACACTGCATTTGGGGCATATTGCAGATGGCGACAAAACATTGGATCAAGTTTTGGTTTCCATTTTTAAAAACCCTAATTCCTATACAGGCGAAAATACTGTCGAGATTTCTTGTCATGGTTCGACTTATATTCAGCAACAAATTATTCAATTATTACTTCGAAAAGGCTGTCGAATGGCCGATGCGGGTGAATTTACTTTAAGAGCATTTTTGAACGGTAAACTCGACCTTTCGCAAGCAGAAGCTGTAGCCGATTTGATTTCGTCAGACAATGAAGCTTCTCACCAAATTGCGATGCAGCAAATGCGCGGTGGTTTCTCCAATGAAATTGCCAAACTGCGCGAGGAATTATTGAATTTTGCTTCGCTAATCGAATTGGAATTAGACTTTGCCGAAGAAGATGTAGAGTTTGCCGACAGAACGCAATTTCATGAATTATTGAACCGAATTGAATTCGTCCTTAAGCGTCTAATCGATTCATTTGCCGTTGGGAACGTCATTAAAAACGGAATTCCAGTAGCTATTGTTGGTGAACCGAATGTGGGGAAATCTACTTTGTTAAATGCTTTATTAAACGAAGAACGCGCCATTGTTTCGGAAATTGCGGGTACAACGCGTGATACGATTGAAGATGAATTGGTGATTGGCGGTATTGGCTTTCGATTCATTGATACAGCCGGAATTCGTGAAACGGCTGATGTAGTGGAAAGCATCGGAATCAAAAAAACCTTTGAAAAAATAGAGCAAGCGCAAGTTGTTTTGTATTTAGTTGATGGTTGTCAGTTGTCAGTTGATGGAAAACTGGATAGCTTACTTATTGAAATTAACAAAACACAAAATCAATACCCGCAAAAACCTATTTTGATAATCATTAATAAAAAAGACTTACTTTCTAAAGAAGTGATAGATGCAATAGATGCAAAACTAGCAACCAACAACCAACAGCCAACAACCATTTACATTTCTGCTAAAGAAAAACTGGGAGTTGATGAACTTAAAAACCAACTTCTTTCTTTTGTAAACACTGGCGCTTTACGCAATAATGAAACCATTGTTACCAACACCAGACACTATGATTCGCTACTTAAAGCACTGAACGAGATTCAAAAAGTGAAGTATGGTCTTGAAACCAATCTTTCCAGTGACTTGATGGCTCTTGATATCAAAGAAGCATTGTATCAATTTGGAATGATCACGGGTCAGGTTACGAATGACGAATTGTTAGGGAATATTTTTGCTAATTTCTGCATCGGAAAATAGCAGGACAAAATAAGACAAAACAAACAACAAACAAACTAGTTAAAGTATTGATAAACAATATTTTAACTCGTTTTTTAATTCCTTTTTCTTTTGGATGTTATGTGATGTTTTGATTAAATTTGTACCTTATTTGTACCTCGAAAATGTGAGGTACAAATAATATTTTTTTTTGGCCAAATTATGGCACGCGTAGACACACATAGTCACAGTGGGACACTTAAAGTCACATTTCTATGAGTACAAACATTAAGATTACCCGCATCTGTGAATTCTGCCAAAATGAGTTCACGGCCAAAACAACAAAGACGCAGTATTGCTCGCTGAAATGCAGTAGCAGGGCTTACAAAGCCAGGACAAGAAAGTCAAAAATTGAAGAAAGCAACAGGCAGACAGAAATTGCCCGTCATCCACATCTTGAAGCTGTAAAAACAAAAGATTTTCTGAGCGTTAATCAGGCCAGTCTTTTGTTTGGAATTAGCAGAAGGACAATTTACAGAATCATTTCCAGGGGAGAGCTTGATATAGCAAAATTTGGAACCAGAACTGTTATTCGCAAATGCGATATGGATACTTTCTTTTCCATGCCGCTAGAGCAATCTTTGCTTCGACCGGTACAGGAATTCCCTGGATTAGAGAACTGTTACACTATTACTCAGATACAGCAGAAATTCGGTATATCGCCGGGAGCTCTGTATATGCTTATTCAACGTCAGGGAATAGCCAAATATTCCGTAGGTAAGTTCAATTATGTTGCGAAGAAAGATATTGATATTATATTTAATGTAAGAGAAAAATGAAAAAGGGAAATGTAAGATTGAGAAAAAAAAAAATGGCAAATGGAATGATATCACTTTACCTGGATTTTTATCCGCCAATACTAAATACAGAAACTAATAAGTACACCAGACGTGAATTCTTAAAGCTATATTTATATGAACGTCCAAAAAATCAAATTCAAAAAATTTCTAATATTGAAAATCTGCACACAGCTGAGCTTATTCAAATTCGAAGACAAAACGAAATGCGTAAGCACGATGTCTATAGTGAGTTTGAGAAAGAACAACTGGAAATCCAGAGAATTGGACGTGCTTCATTTTTAGATTATTTTAAAAATTTGGCAGATAAAAAAGTGGGGAAGAATCATCAAATTTGGTGTAGTGCTATAACTCATTTTGAAAACTTTCTTTCAGGAAGAGACGTATATTTTAAAGATATAACAGTGACTTTGATGGAAGATTACAAAGAATATTTATTAAAGGCCAAAAACAGAAGAGAAACCGGGAATACTCTGGCACGAAATACAGCCCTCTCCTATCACAATAAACTAAAAACTACACTCAAAAGAGCATATAAAGAAGGGAAACTTCGAACTGATATTAATGCTGGAATAGATTCTATTAAAGAACAGGAATCGCAGCGAAACTTTCTAACTTTAAATGAAGCTAAAAAATTATTTGCAACACCTTGTTCTAAAAATATTGTCTATAAAATTTCAATGTTTTCGACCCTTACAGGAATTAGATATTCAGATATAGCTAAATTAACGTGGTCAGAAGTTCAATATAGAGAAGATGATGGACATTATATCAGGTTTAAACAAAAGAAAACTGAAGGCTTGCAGACTATGCCAATATCAGATGAGGCTTATGAAGTACTTGGTAAAAGAACAAAAGATAATGACCAAGTCTTCGGGGGTCTGAAAAAATGGGATGTGGATAGAGTTTTGCCAGTCTGGGTTGCCCAAGCCGGAATTACAAAACACATAACTTTTCATTGTTTTCGGCACACTTATGCTACATTACAAATTTTCTCCGGAACAGACATTTTTACCATTTCAAAAATGCTTGGTCATAAAAGTGTGAAAACTACCCAGATTTACACGAAAATAATTGATGAAAAGAAAAGGGAAGCATCGCTTAGAATAAGCTTGAAGTAGAATATTGTAAAATAAGAAAGACATCTTTTTGGAAGATGTCTTTCTTATTTATTTAAATGGTTTCCTCGAATTAAATTTCAATTCCGTTTCCTGCTGTATTTCAGTAATAGTTTTAATCCTACCCAATTTTATCCAATTTAGTAATTCAGCACGATAAAAATAAAGACGCTTACCTTGCTTATTGGCTGGAATCTCATTTTTACAAACTTTAGTATAAATAGTAGCTACAGACAATTTTAACAATATTGCTGCTTCAGAAATAGTAAGTAATTCATCATTAGCTGCTACCGCATTTAATTTATTTTCTTGTAAAAGTTTTTCAATACTGTCAATTCTTGTAAGTAGCTCACCAATAATATCAGGTAAATCTTCAAATTTATATGGTTTCATAGCGTGCATTTATTTTATAGATGAAAAATTTCTTTTTACAACATATTAATTTCTTAATTTTTGTGAATATCATTTGTTTTATAAATGAAAGTAATAAATTAAGCAACTATACTTAAAGTACTGTATTCAAATACATTATCATTAGCTATATTCACACTTAAAATTCGTTTTAAGTCCTCCAAAAATAGGTGGTTTGGAATTTGTATCGTAGCGGTCACTTTTCGGGACAAAGAGAAAATATTCTCTTTTGTCCCGTTTTTTTTATCAGATAAACTACTATTAATCAAATAGATACGTTTTGCAATTTCATTGACTCGAGCGGTTTGGAATTGATTATTTCGAAATGTAAAATTTTCGGGGTAAATTAAACCAATAAGTTCTCTGGCTTCTGCTAGATTAGCATTTGTATAAGCAAAATTT
>CAUPKA010000032.1:0-53210 GCA_963511725.1 uncultured Flavobacterium sp. | reverse complement strand
TTTTATAGTTAATCTTAACGATTTTGTCATTCCGACGAAGGAGGAATCACATAACGTAATTAGCAGATGTGATTCCTCCTTCGTCGGAATGACAAAACATCAGATATTGCTCTTTTTTGATAATTTCACCCAACGGGTTATGTTAATAGGTATTAATATTCCAAAAGTGCTTTTAATTCGGTTTCAAATCTGCCTTTCGGCAAATATTGATCTTCCAGGGCTTTTGTAAAAGGAATTGGCGAATCCAAACTGGCTACTCGTTTTACAGGGCCATCCAAATATTCAAAACAATTTTCCATAATCAAAGCTGAAATATCACTGGCAACCCCGCCAAACATAGAATCTTCCTGATAAATAATCGCTTTTCCTGTCTTTTTAATCGAGGCATAAATGGCTTCGGTATCCAAAGGTTGCAGTGTTCTTAAATCTAATAAATCAGCTTTTATTTCAGGGTTTTTATCTAATGTTTCCAATGCCCAATGAACTGCAGCTCCAAAAGATATAATGGTAACATCATTGCCTTCTCTGAGCAAAGCGGCTTTGCCCAATGGAATGGTATAATAATCTTTAGGAACATCTTGTGACAAACTTCTGTACAATTGTTTGTGTTCGAAGAAAAGCACAGGATTCGGGTCATTTATAGAAGCGTTCAGCAATCCTTTTGCATCATAAGGAAATCCAGGATAAACGACTTTTAAGCCAGGTGTTTTGGTAAACCAGGCTTCATTGGTTTGAGAATGAAAAGGTCCCGCCTGAGTTCCTCCTCCACAAGGCATCCGAATTACAACATCGGCTTTTTCGCCCCAGCGATAATGTGATTTGGCTAATAAATTGACAATTGGATTAAATCCTGTAGAGACAAAATCGGCAAATTGCATTTCGACTATGGCTTTATATCCATTAATAGACAATCCCATCGCGGTCGAAACGACAGCACTTTCGCAAATGGGCGTATTTCGAACACGGTCTTTGCCAAATTGCGCCACAAAGCCCTCCGTGATTTTGAAAGCGCCACCATATTCGGCGATATCTTGTCCCATAATAACCAATTTTTCATGTCGTTCCATAGATTGTCTTAAACCACTGGAAATGGCATCTATAAAGCGGATATTTTCGGTTTCGGTATTTGGATTGAATTCTTCGTAAGCATAAGGTTTGTAAACATCGTTTAACTCTCCTTCGTATGTGGGAATTATTTCTGGTTCGGCATTAGTTAAAGCCCAGCTTTCATCAATATCCTTTTTGATTTCATGCTGTATTTCGTCATCATATTCTCTGGTAAGAATATGATTTTGGTATAAATAGCTTCTGTAATTGTCTACTGGATCTTTGGAAGCCCATAAATTCAATAATTCCTGGGGGACATATTTAGTGCCGCTCGCCTCTTCATGCCCGCGCATTCTGAAGGTTTTGAACTCCAATAAAATTGGCCTCGGATTTTCGATCATCGATGCTTTTAATTCGGTCAACAAATTAAATATGTCCAAGATGTTATTCCCGTCAACGATATGGCTTTCGATTCCGTAACCTATTCCTTTGTCTGCAAGATTCTGGCAGCGGTATTGCTCATTCGTAGGAGTTGATAAACCGTATCCATTATTTTCAATGATAAATAGAACTGGCAAATCCCAAACCGCAGCAATATTCAAGGCTTCATGAAAATCTCCTTCACTAGTAGCGCCTTCGCCGGTAAAAACTGCCGTTACTTTGCCGTTTTTTTCTAGTTTATTGGCTAATGCTATTCCGTCTGCAACACCCAGTTGAGGTCCCAGATGCGAAATCATTCCGATAATTTTATAAAGTTGTGTTCCAAAATGGAAACTTCGGTCTCTTCCTTTGGTAAAACCATTGGCTTTGCCTTGCCATTGAGAAAATAAACGATGCAATGGAATGTCTCTTCCTGTAAATACGCCTAAATTGCGGTGCATTGGCAGGATGTATTCATCAGCATCCAAAACTGCAGTTACTCCTACAGCAATAGCTTCCTGTCCAATTCCGGAAAACCATTTGGATACTTTTCCTTGCCGGATTAGAATTAGCATTTTTTCCTCAACCAATCTCGGTTTCAGAATTTTTTTATATAAGTCTAGTAAGGTTTCGTTGGATAGATTTTTTTTGTCAAAATTCATTTTTCAGGTATTTTTGGGATGTCTCAAATATAGATAAATATAACAGTCTATTATTCTAATGTTATATTAATTATAAATTTGAACAAATTTTAAAAAGAGTTAATTATTTTATTCTTTATATTTGTAGTTACGAAGTTTAAGGCTTCTAAAGTATTAAATACAGACATAATATGCAAAACATTCCTAGTGTTGACTTGCGTGATTTCCTTTCGGACGACCCGAAACGTAAACAAAAATTTGTAAATGAAATCGGAAGTGCATTCGAAGATATAGGCTTCGTAGCGCTCAAAGGGCATTTTTTAAACGATCAATTAGTTGATGAATTGTATGGCGAAATCAGAAATTTCTTTTCCCTGCCATTAGAAACAAAACACAGCTATGAAATTCCTGGAATTGGCGGACAAAGAGGATATGTTTCTTTTGGAAAAGAACATGCCAAAGGCCGTAAAGAAGGAGATTTGAAAGAGTTTTGGCATTTTGGACAATATGTGGACAGCGATTCTAAATACGCTTCAGAATATCCGGATAATGTTGACGTAAAAGAGTTGCCTCGTTTTAATGTTGTAGGCAAAGAAGCTTATCAAATGCTTGAAAAAACAGGAGTATATGTATTGAGAGCTTTGGCATTGCATCTTGGTTTGGACGAATTTTATTTTGACCAATATGCCAAAGAAGGAAATTCAATCCTAAGGCCTATTCACTACCCTCCTATTACATCAGAACCTGAGAATGCCATTCGTGCCGCTGCTCATGGCGACATCAACCTGATTACTTTGTTGATGGGAGCTCAAGGCAAAGGATTACAAGTTCAAAATCATAATGGAGATTGGATTGATGCTGTTGCTGAGCCAGATGAATTGGTGATTAATGTGGGTGACATGTTATCGCGTCATACCAATAATAAGCTAAAATCTACGATTCATCAAGTGGTGAATCCTCCAAGAGAATTATGGGGAACTTCTCGTTACTCTATTCCGTTTTTTATGCACCCGGTAAGTGATATGAAATTGGATTGTTTAGAGAACTGCATTGATGCTGAAAATCCTAAAAAATTCGAGGATATTACTGCTGGTGACTATTTATACGAACGATTAGTTGACTTAGGGTTAATAAAAAAATAAGTAACAAATTTTAAAATCCAAATTCCAAAGCTTTGCGTTTGGGATTTGGATTTTGTTTTTTTATATTTTGAAAAAAAATGGATTTACAAGACCAATTAAAAAACCTTTTCCCTGACCACGAAATTTCTCCCGAAGAAATAATCGAAAAAGAACCGCATGAATTATATGTTCAAAAAGAACCAATGATTTGTAAATTCGAAAAAAGAAAAGGAAAAGCGACCACTATAATTGAAGGCTACGAAGGAACCGATGAGGATTTTAAGATTCTTGCCAAAGAAATCAAAACCAAATTGAGTGTTGGCGGTACTTTCAAAGACGATTCTATTATTATCCAAGGGGATTATCGGGATAAAATAATGACCATTTTAAAAGAAAAAGGATTTAAAGTAAAACGTGTTGGAGGATAGAATTTTAGAATTCAGATTTCAAAAACGGTAATAAAAAAATACCTAGCGAACTTTGCGTAAACCCTTGCGCACTTTGCGGCTAAAAAACAACAAAATGGCTATTCAACAATCCGAATTAATACTCAATCCTGACGGGAGCGTTTATCATCTTAACTTGAAACCTGAACATATTGCCCACGATATTATTTTTGTGGGAGATCAAGATCGAGTTTCAAAAATTACAAAACATTTTGATTCCATTGAATTTTCTACCCAAAAAAGAGAATTCAAAACCCAAACGGGAATCTACAAAGGCAAGCGTTTGACAGTGATGTCAACCGGAATTGGCCCTGATAATATTGATATTGTCATCAATGAATTGGATGCATTGGTCAATATTGATTTGGAAACCAGAAAACTAAAAGAAAACCTCACTTCATTAAACATTATCCGAATAGGGACTTCCGGATCTTTACATGCTGATATTCCTGTGGATAGTTTTGTGATGTCGCAATTTGGATTGGGACTTGACAATATGCTCCGCTCCTATTTGGTTGATGCTGTTTCGAATCTTGAAATGGAAAACGCATTTATTGAACACACCAATTGGGATTTGAAAAAAGGGACGCCTGTTGTTGTTTCGTGTTCTCCTATTTTAGAAAAAAGAATAGAAAGCTATAAAATGCATAAAGGAATTACTGCTACAGCTGGAGGTTTTTACGGACCTCAAGGACGCATTTTGCGCTTAAATATTCAAGATGAAAATCTTAATTCCAAAATGGATAATTTCCTTTTTGAAGGAAACAGAATTACCAACCTCGAAATGGAAACTTCAGCGATTTATGGGCTTTCGGCACTTTTGGGACATCAAGCTTTGTCGCTGAATGCTATTATTGCCAATCGCGCTAACGGAACTTTTAGTAGTGATCCATACAAAGCAGTGGATGAATTGATTGAGTATACGTTGGAAAAACTAGCCGAGAAATAAAAAAAGAAAAAAGACACAAATTTCACGAATTTACACGAATTAAAATTTGGAATAAGTTAGTTAGTCCAATTTGTTAAAAAAAATCGTGTAAATTCGTGAAATTTGTGTCTAACTTTTTTAAAAATGAATGTTTTAAGTATCAATTTTAAACTTCCTGATTCTTTTTTTTAAATCTATATTTGCATTTTGAAAAACACAACAATGAAAATAATTCTTACTGGAGCTACTGGGGTTTTAGGGTCGCATATTATGTATGATATTCTGGAGCTTTTTATAAAAGAAAACAATAACGGAAAACTTTTTATTATAGCTAGAAATAAAGGGAAAATTAATGCTTTAGGCCGCATCAATGAACTTTTGTCCAGTGATTACACCCCTCAAATTTTGAAAAAAAGCGGTTTGCAAAAACTGCATGAATATATTGAAATCATTGATTCAGATTTAGCAAATCTTCAGGATACTTTTTCCGAAAAAATAAAAGGAGCTTACTTTATCCATTCTGCGGGTTACGTTAACTTATCGACTGACGAGAATTTAAAAGAGAAAATCTTCGATGAAAATGCTAAAATAACCAAATCGCTTTTCAAGACTTTTAATCCTTTTATCAAGAAATTCATTTATATAGGAACTGCTTTTTCATCTGGAATCCGTGGCGGATTGATAGATAATGACTTTCATAACCTTGATTTTACACCTGAGCACCGCAATGCGTATGAGGATGCCAAATTTCACTCGGAGAATTACATTGCAAAAGAATGCAAAAGATTAGGATTGCCTTTCCAAATTCTGAGACCAAGTGTTATTGGTGGCAAAATGCTTGGAACTGAAAGCCCTTATTTCATTCCGAAGTATATGGTTTTTTATCTTTTGGCCAAGTTCTTTCACTTTACTTCACAACGAAAAGGAGAACAGGAAAATGTTCGTTTCATCATCAACGAGGAAACAGGTTTGAATATTATTCCTGTCGATTATGTGGCCAAAGTGATTGTAAGCACTTTTGAGCGTGACGATATCGAACAGTTGAACATCGTAAACGACAAAAGCTTTAATATTGTAAAAGGTTTGCAGTTGATTATGAAAGAAGTGGGTTATACCAATTTTACTTTAATCAAAAATCCGCTGGATTTTAAATACAAAAACACGATCGAAAAGTTGTATTACGAAAGCATTGGGAAGCATTTAAAGCCTTATTTTATTACCAATCCCAACGAATACGATACCACTTTGCTGAATTCGATTCTTGAAATCCCAAAATTAGACAGTGAGGCATTTACCAATATGATTCGGTATGCCATTTCCAATGATTTTAAGGATATTAATGTGTAGTCTAAGTTACTAAGCTTCTGAGTTTCTAAGACTCTTAGCAACTTTGTAAAACTTAATAACTTAAAAAAAGCTTAGTGACTTAGAAACTTAGTATCTTAGTGACTTAAAAAAAAGCAATCCAAGCCCCAACTTTAGGGTATTATGATACAACTAAATAAAGAGAATTTTTATCTGGTAAGGTCCAAGTTTCAGTTGAAAAAACCTTGGGATAGGTTTGTTATCTTTTTTTTAAGTACCCTGATTACAATTCCTTCATTTATAGTAGTTCACCAAAATTTAATTGATCCTGAATGGTATTTTGGCTTTGATAGAATTCTGCTTTTTGTCTTCGTTTTTGCTCTAGTTTACGGCGTTTTATATGCATTACGTACCATAAGTATAATTTGTTTAGCGCTTTATTTTTTGATGCTCATTTACGGAAGTTTATTTGGTAATTTCAGCTTTAATTCGGTTTTCGACGACTACAATTCCATGCTGTATTCGATGAATAATAATCCATTTCCTCAAGATATTATTATAGCCAAGCTATTGCCATTTCCTAATAAGGATAAAATAATTAAAGCGATTGAATTTGAGAATCCAAAGGTTCGCAACTTTGCCATAATGGCTACAACTAAGTATTTTAAAGACGTTAGAGGTTATTCTGATTACAGAAATTTAATTCAGTGTTTTGCTGTTTTCAAGGAAATCAATAGTCGTTGGCATTATGTAAACGACCCAAAAAACGGAGATTATATCGCTACAGCCCACGAATCGTTGCTATATTTTTCTGGAGATTGCGATGATCATTCCATTTTGATGTCTGCCAGCATCAAATCCATTGGTGGCACTCCAAGGTTAATTCATACCAAAGGGCATATTTATCCCGAAATTCTAATTGGAAGTATGAAAGACCTCGAAAAAGTAAATTTTCTAATTAAGAATATATTGTTTGTCGAGGAAAGCAGAAAGAAACAACTCAATTACCACATCGACGAACACAACCAAGTCTGGCTAAACCTCGATTATACTGCAAAATATCCAGGAGGTCCCTTTTTATCCGAAGAAATATTAGGAGCCTTGACATTGGAGTAAAAAACACATCTTCAGGTTATTAAAATTAGTTTGGGAGTGCCACCATAAAGAAAAGAGACCAAATCATCGTTGCGGTGATTCGGCCTCTTTTCTTTATGCTGTCGAGCTATCCGCGCTACTTTGGTAG
The DNA here is from genome assembly GCA_963511725.1 of uncultured Flavobacterium sp. Lineage (GTDB taxonomy): Bacteria > Bacteroidota > Bacteroidia > Flavobacteriales > Flavobacteriaceae > Flavobacterium. The sequence goes on along the minus strand of CAUPKA010000032.1, from coordinate 46,059 downwards.
CCAGCTCCTATCCCTCACTCGAAAGCAAGAAGTTTAGCGTAATTAGGATATTTAGTTTTTAATTGAAATTACAACCAATTAATCTGTTTTAAATTCTTCTGTTCTAAATACGAATTTGCCTGACTGAAATGTTTGTTCCCAAACCATTTTCCTTGATTGGCACTCATGGGCGAAGGATGACCGGATTCTAAAACCAAATGCTTATTTCTGTCAATTTTAGCTCCTTTTTTTTGGGCAAAACCTCCCCAAAGCATAAAAACCACATTTTCTTTTTCTTCAGATATCTTTTGAATAACAGCATCCGTAAAAGTTCCCCATTTTAAATGTTTATGACTATTCGGTGTGTCTATTCTAACAGAAAGTGAAGCATTCAAAAGCAATACTCCTTGCTTTGCCCAACTTTCTAAATTTCCTGATGTGGGCATAAAAATAGAATCTAAATCATCATTCAATTCTCTAAAAATATTGCGTAAAGAAGGTGGAATTTTTACAGAATCATTTACCGAAAAAGACAATCCATTCGCTTCGCCAACGCCATGATAAGGATCTTGACCAATAATTACCACTTTTGTATTTTCAAATGAACAATTATTAAAAGCCGAAAAAATCAATTCTTTTGGAGGAAAACAAATATGATTTTGATATTCATCATCAACGGCATTCATTAATTCTGAAAAATAAGGCTTCTGAATTTCGTCAGCTAAAATAGTTTGCCAAGTTGTATTTAAATTGATTTTCATAATTATTTGAACTTACCTAGTTCTGTTTTTATTGCAAATTCAAGTTGAGGTAAATAAACTTTCCCAATTTCATATACAATCTCATAATCTAACATTTCATAATGATGAGAAATAAAATCTCGAAATCGGATAATTTTATTCCACTCAATATCGGGGTAGTTTTTTTGTAATAAATTATTTTTTTGGGAAGTATTTTTTATGTTCTCTCCAATAGCTTGAAGTCTTGTAACTATTGCATCTAATAATATTTTGCCATATTCTGATGAAACAAAATCAGTTGGTTTGTTAATTTCAGTAAATCGTTTATTGCAAACAGTAATATGCTCTAAAATTGTTTCTAAGGAATAGTGATAAACATCATCATACATAAATTAAATCATTTTTGATGTTTTTAAGAAAACGTTCAGATACGTGTGGCCCTTTTCGAACAATTTCGATTTTAGAATTCAATTTGTTTTCTAAATAAGCATACAATCCCATCAACAAACTATAAGAAGGTTCATTGAATTCAACTAAAAAATCAACATCACTATCTGGCTTCTCTAATCCTTTTGAATAGGAGCCAAACAGACCAATTGAAACAACTCCATAATTTTCTTTTAGGAATTGCTTGTCCGATTGTAAAGTGTTGATTATTTCGTCTTTCTTCATGTAACAAATATAAAAAATTAATACTTTCAAATTACCTTGCCTCTCTTAAACTTTGTAACTTTGAACTTTTTGAAACCAAATTTATAAATGATCTCCATCACCGAAAAAACATTACAAGATTTACAATTTCCTACGGTTCTCGAAACGATTTCCGAAATGTGCATTACCGATATAGGAAAACAAAAAGCTTTAGAAATAACACCTTTTAGAGACAAAGAAACTCTGATGGGTGCATTGTTGCAAACATCTGAGTATGTTTCCTCTTTTCAGAATAACAATGCGATTCCTAACCACGGTTTTGATGCCATTACTTATGAAATAAAATTTCTCGCCATCGAAGATAGTTTTTTGGAAGTAGGTGGTTTTAGAAAAATAGCCACAATTTCAGAAACGACAAATGTGCTGTTGGCATTTTTAAATAAATTCAATGATTATTATCCAAATCTTTGCGCCAAAAGCTCAGGTATTCAATTAACCAAAGAAATTATTACGCTTGTAGATGCTGTAGCCGATAAATATGGAGAGATAAAAGACAACGCCTCTCCCCGATTGCAGGAAATACGACGTGAAATGAATTTGGTACGCGGTAAAGTGAATCAAAGTTTTGCTTCAGCTTTGACGCAATACAATAGTTTGGGCTATTTGGATGACATCAAAGAAAGTTTTGTGCAAAACCGTCGTGTTTTGGCCGTATTAGCTATGTATCGACGTAAAGTAAAAGGTTCTATACTGGGAAGTTCCAAAACTGGAAGCATTGCTTATATTGAACCCGAAAATACTCTTAAATATTCTCGCGAGCTAAGTAACTTAGAATATGAGGAAAAAGAAGAAATCACTAAAATTCTAAAGCAATTATCAAACGCTGTTCGACCGTTTTTGCCATTGCTGATTCAGTATCAGGATTTTCTTAGCGATATTGATGTGGTTGCTTCCAAAGCAAAATATGCTAATAGAATATGCGGAATTTTGCCAACAATTACTGAGGAGCGCCGTCTTTATTTTAGAGATGCCTATCATCCGATTTTGTATTTGAATAATAAACAGAAAAAGGAAATTACGCATCCGCAAACTATAGAATTAAGTCAGGAAAATAGAATAATTGTTATTTCTGGACCTAATGCTGGTGGTAAAACCATCTCTATGAAAACCGTTGGTTTACTGCAATTGATGTTGCAGTCAGGTATGTTAATTCCTGTGCATGAGCGCAGTGAAACGTTTCTATTTGATAGAATATTGACAGATATTGGAGATAATCAATCTATTGAAAATCATCTAAGTACTTATAGTTACCGATTGAAGAACATGAACTACTTTTTGAAGAAGTGTAATAAGAAAACAATGTTCTTGATTGATGAATTTGGTACAGGTTCCGATCCTGAATTGGGTGGTGCTTTGGCTGAAATCTTCTTGGAAGAATTCTATCATAGAGAAGCTTTTGGATTGATTACGACACATTATTCGAATTTGAAAATTCTAGCGAATGAACTGCCTTATGCAACCAATGCCAACATGATGTTTGATGAAAAATCATTAGAACCGATGTACAAATTAGCTTTGGGACAAGCAGGAAGTTCTTTCACATTTGAAGTTGCCTTAAAAAACGGAATCCCATTTAGCTTAATCAATCGTGCCAAAAAGAAAATTGAAGTCGGAAAAGTGCGTTTTGACAAAACCATTGCCACACTTCAAAAAGAGCGTTCTAAACTCGAGAAAACCTCCTTAAATCTAAAAGAAGAAGAAACCCGAGCTCGTGAGGAAGGCAAGAAAATGGAGAATATCAATGTCAAAATCAAGCAAAAGTTGGAAAGTTATCAGGAATTGTATGACAGCAACCAGAAGACAATTTACATTGGTCAAAAAATTGAGGATATTGCTGAGAAATATTTCAATAATAAAAACAAAAAAGACCTGATTGGCGAGTTTTTGAAAATCATTGAAATTGAAAATTCGAAACGTAAAAAAGTGACTCCTAAGGAGATTAAAGCAATAGTAGAAAAGAAAAAAGAAATTATTAAGGAAGTCGAAATTAAGGTAGAGGAAATTCGAATTGAAAAGAAAGAAAAGAAACTAAAACCTGTTGTTGAAAAACCAAAAGTCACATTGAAAGTTGGTGACCGCGTACGAATGCTCGACGGAAAATCAGTGGGAAGCATTGATAAGATTGAGAAAAATAAAGCTGTGGTCAATTACGGCGTGTTTACTTCGAAAGTAAGTTTGGATGAATTGGAGTTTGTTGAAGCTGGAAAGAAGTAAAAAAGTTCGCAGTATTCAGTTTACAGACAACGGTAAGTCATTGCGAGGAACGAAGCAAACTCACCAGCAAGAGCAGTCACTATGAATCATTGGAATTGACATACTAAATGTGATTGCTTCGTTCCTCGCAAAGACACACACGCAAAGTCATTGCGAGGAACGAAGCAATCTCACTAGCAAGAGCAATTGTAAAAATCATTGGAATGGATATACTAAATGTGATTGCTTCGTTCCTCGCAAAGACAAAAAAATAAAAAAATGAAACCTGGATTCATCTACATCATCACTAATAAATACCAAACTGTAGTTTATACGGGTGTTACTTCAAATCTTCCGCAAAGAATAATGGAGCATAAAGAGAAAAGATATCCAAATTCATTTTCCGCTCGTTACAATGTGAATGTTTTGGTATATTATGAGCAATTTCAAATGATTGGAGATGCAATAGCTAGAGAAAAGCAAATCAAAGCTGGTTCAAGAGAAGCAAAAAATGAATTGATTCGTTCAATGAATCCTACTTGGAAAGATTTATTTGAAGAAATCAAAGATGTAATGACTGAGTAATTAAATAATCTAAAATGGATATGCAAAGTGTGATTGCTTCGTCCCTCGCAAGGACAGCCCCGAACAAAAAAATAATTCTTTTTGACGGCGTTTGCAATTTATGCAATTCGGCGGTGCAGTTTGTGATTAAGCATGACCAAAAAGATGTGTTCCGGTTCGTGGCTTTACAATCTGAATTGGGACAGCAAATCCTAAAACATATTGGTGTAAATCCAGCAAACATTGACAGTATTGTTTTGTATGAACCTGGAGTAGCTTATTATTACAAATCTTCGGCAGCTATTCAAATCGCACGAAATCTTGGTGGATTTTGGCATTTTGGAACTGTTTTCAGGATTGTTCCAACAAGTATTAGTAATCTACTCTATGATTATATTGCCAAAAACCGATACAAATGGTACGGCAAAAAAGAAAGCTGTATGATACCAACTCCAGAATTGAAAATGAAATTTTTGGAATAAATTCGATTTTATGATAAATGTCATTTCTTTGTCCGGATTGCTGTTGTAAATTTGACTCATCTTAAAAGTTGATTTTTATTAGAAGCTGTTCATAGAAAACTGCAAATTCATAGTTGTATTCAAGTTGGTAATTATTGGTTTAAACGAGAACTATGTTTTTTATGAATTTTAATAAAAAGAAATGATTAGTTTTTTTGTCTAAAATGAAAAAGGGTGCTTTTCTGTGAGCATCCTTTTTTTTATTCAGTCCAGAATGACGATATACAAAAAGCCTCAAATTACAATAGAATTTGAGGCTTTCCAGTTATTAAAAATCAATTATTATCTAATTAACTTTTTGTATTTCAAACGTTTTGGAGTTAAATCACCACCTAAACGTTTCTTTTTGTTTTCTTCGTATTCAGTAAAACCTCCTTCGAAATAATAAACTTCAGAATCCCCTTCGAAAGCTAGAATATGCGTACAAATTCGGTCAAGAAACCATCTGTCGTGCGAAATCACTACGGCACAACCAGCGAAATTCTCTAAACCTTCCTCTAATGCTCGAAGCGTATTCACATCCAAATCATTGGTAGGCTCATCCAGCAACAACACATTTCCTTCTTCTTTCAACGTCATTGCTAAGTGCAAACGGTTACGTTCTCCGCCAGAAAGCATTGAAACTTTCTTGTTTTGCTCACCACCACCAAAATTAAAACGAGACAAATAAGCTCTTGAATTCACTTGTTTTCCGCCCATCATAATCAATTCCTGTCCATCGGCAAAGTTTTCCCAGATTGATTTATTAGGATCAATATTAGAATGTGCCTGATCTACATAAGCGATTTTCACAGTCTCTCCAACAGAAAATTCTCCGCTATCGGTAGCTTGCTCTCCCATAATCATTTTAAAAATGGTTGATTTACCTGCACCGTTTGGTCCGATAATTCCAACAATTCCCGCTTGTGGCAAAGTGAAGTTCAAATTATCATACAATAATTTATCTCCAAAAGCTTTGGCAACATTTTTGGCTTCGATAACATTCGTTCCTAAACGCGGACCATTTGGAATATAAATTTCCAAGTTTTCATCCAATTGTTTTTGGTCTTCATTCAAGAGTTTATCGTAGTTCTGTAAACGTGCTTTTTGCTTGGTTTGACGACCTTTTGCTCCTTGACGAACCCAGTCCAGCTCACGCTCTAAATTTTTACGACGCTTCGAAGCTACTTTTTCTTCTAATGCCATTCTGCTTGATTTTTGGTCTAGCCAAGAAGAATAATTTCCTTTCCACGGAATACCTTCTCCTCTATCCAATTCCAAAATCCAACCTGCAACATTATCCAAGAAATATCTATCGTGCGTTACTGCAATTACAGTTCCAGCATATTGTGCTAAGTGCTGTTCTAACCAAAGTACCGATTCAGCATCTAAGTGATTCGTAGGCTCATCCAGAAGCAAAACATCTGGTTGCTGCAACAACAAACGGCATAAAGCTACACGACGACGCTCACCACCCGAAAGGTTTTTGATAGGCGTATCACCATCAGGCGTACGCAAAGCATCCATTGCGATTTCTAATTTTGTATCAATTTCCCAAGCACCAAGAGCGTCGATTTTGTCTTGTAAAGCCGCTTGACGATCCATCAATTTGTCCATTTTGTCTGGATCAGAATAGTTTTCTTCAAGACCAAATAAATCATTAATCTGATTGTATTCTGCCAAAACAGCCATCGTTTCAGCTGCTCCCTCTTGAACAATTTCTAAAACAGTTTTAGAATCATCTAAAATAGGCTCTTGTTCCAAATAACCTACAGTATAACCCGGTTGAAAAACAACATCTCCTTGATAGTTTTTATCAACTCCTGCAATAATCTTCAAAAGTGAAGATTTTCCAGAACCATTAAGACCCAAAATACCAATTTTAGCTCCGTAAAAGAAACTTAAATAAATATTTTTAAGGACAGCTTTATCTGCTCCTTGGTAGGTTTTACTCAATTTCTGCATTGAGAAAATTACTTTCTTATCGTCTGACATGTTTAAATGTTTTAATTTATATGTGATTAATTATTGGTTTTGAATGCAAATTACAATCTGCCCTTTAGAGAACTAAATACCCAAGCGATGGCAAAAAATCCAATTCCAACTGCGACAAATCCCCAGCCCGCTACGTCGTCATATCGAAAAGCACCTAATCCTATCAATAATAATCCCATTAGAACCATTATTAAAGTTGCCCACCCTAAAATAGTATTTTTATTCATTCCCATAATTGCAGTATTTGTTTTTGAGAGGTGCAAATATCGGTATTTTTTAGGATACTTTTTAATTAAAAGAGTTATTCCTGATACAAAATAATACCACTTCTGGTAGGAATCGTTATGGGTTGATTTTTAATGGTTTAAATTCCGTTTTGGTTTATAATTTCTCCATTGCAAACCATTTTTCATGTTCCGTCAAGGGGTTGCATTATTTCTTTTTGATCTCCGTTAAAATAGACTCGTATGTTTTTTTTGTATTTTGGGTCATCGCAAAATTTGCTGTGAGAAGTAAACCAATTATGAAATGTTTTTTTAGTGTTACCAAACATCTTGTGATTCTTTAATTGAATATTTTATAAAGCATCTCACGTAATAAATCGGCTTGTGACAGACTATTGGCACCAACGCCTTTACTTTTTACATCAGTATCTCTCAAGGAAGCAACAATCTGACTCACTTTTCTCATTGGATAATTTTTGATTGCCACGTCATAATCCTTTAGAAAAAAAGGATTTACACCTAAAACAGAAGCCACATTTTTTGGATTTTTATCTTTCAATCCGTGGTATTTCAATAATTGGATAAAAAAGCCAAAAACCAAACCAGTTGTCATCACTAACGGATTGTCTTTTGGATTTTGGGCAAAATTATCGGCAATTTTGTAGGCTTTCAGTTGATTGCGTTCGCCAATCGCTTTTCGCAATTCGAATACATTATAATCTTTACTGAATCCGATATTTTCTTCAATGTCTTTGGCAGAAATAGTGCTGCCGGCAGGCAATATGATTTGCAATTTTTCGAGTTCATTATTGATTTTACTCAAATCTGTTCCCAAAAACTCTACCAACATAGCCGAAGCTTTGGGTTCAATAGTATATTTTTTTCCTGCTAAGACGCGTTTAATCCAATCTCCCACCTGATTTTCATACAATTTTTTACTTTCATAAACGATTCCGTTTTTAGCCAAAAGTTTGGTAACTTTTTTTCGTTTGTCTAACGTTTTGTATTTATAACAAAATACTAAAACAGTCGATGGCATTGGGTTCTCGACATAGCTTTCTATTTTGTCGATTGTTCTTGATAATTCCTGGGCTTCTTTTACAATAACAACCTGGCGATCGGTCATCATAGGATAGCGTTTTGCTGTAGAAACAATATCTTCTATGCTGACATCTCTCCCGTATAGAACGGTTTGATTGAAACCTTTTTCCTCTTCGGATAAAACATTTACTTCTATATATTCCGCTAATTTGTCAATATAATACGGTTCTTCTCCCATTAAAAAATAAATGGGTTTGATATTTCCAGATTTTATATCATTTACAATCTTTACAACTTCGTCCATGTTTTTTGTTTCAGGTTTAAAGTTTAAAATTCCATGTTGTAAACCTGGAATTTTAAACTTTAAACTAAATTAACTAATTTTGCCTCATGCAAAAACTCAATTTTCCTTCCTATACTTTCCGTTTCAAAAATAGCGAAAATAAAGTGTCTATTTTCGACGAAATTAGGAAAAAATTCATCATTCTTACACCAGAAGAGTGGGTTCGACAACATGTTGTTCGGTTTTTATTGGAGGAAAAAAAATACCCGAAATCATTAATCAATGTTGAGAAAGTTTTATTAGTCAACGGATTGCGAAAAAGATATGATGTTGTTGTTTTTAATCCTGATGGTTCCATCTTTGTTTTAGTCGAATGTAAAGCGCCTGAAATCAAAACGGCTCAGGCTACTTTTGACCAAATTGCGCGCTATAACATGACTCTGAAAGCTGAATTTTTAATGGTTACCAATGGACTAAATCATTATTTTTGCCTTATGGATTTTGAAAATGAGAAATATACTTTTCTTGAAAATCTGCCTAATTATAATAGTCCGAATGTTAGATTATTGGATAGTTAGATTGTTAGAATCTAAAGATCAGATAATTCAACAACCTAAAATCTAACAATCTAAAAAACTAAATGAAAATAGCTGTAGTAATATTGAATTGGAATGGTGTAAAACTTTTGGAACAGTTTTTACCTTCAGTAGTTCAATTTTCGCCCGAAGCAAACGTATATGTCGCTGATAATGCCTCAACAGATGAATCAATAGCATTCGTTCGAAATAATTTCCCCTCTGTGAAAATTGTACAAAACAAAATCAATCAAGGGTTTGCGGGAGGTTATAACGATGCTTTGCAATATATAGATGCAGAAATCTATGCTCTTGTAAATTCGGATATTGAAGTGACCCAAAATTGGTTAAAGCCTATATTAGAAACTTTTGAGACCGAATCCAAAACAGTAATTATACAGCCTAAAATACTAGATTTCAAACGAAAAGACTATTTCGAGTATGCTGGTGCAGGTGGTGGATTTATTGATAAATTCGGGTATCCTTTTTGCCGTGGGCGCATTTTTGATACTTTGGAAAAGGATAATGGACAGTATAATGATAAGACCGAAATATTTTGGGCTTCTGGTGCTTGCTTTTTTATCCGTTCTCAAGTTTATAAAGAACTAAAAGGTTTTGATGAAGATTTTTTTGCTCATCAGGAAGAAATTGATTTATGCTGGAGAGCTATCAATAAAGGGTATGCTATTAAATACAACTCAGAATCAATAGTTTATCATGTTGGAGGAGCTACTTTAGAAAAGTCTAATTCAAAAAAAACGTATCTCAATTTTAGAAATTCGTTGTTGATGTTAACAAAAAATTTGCCACAAAAAAATCTTTTTCAGGTGCTTTTTGTTAGAATGCTCTTGGATGGTGTTGCGGGTGTGAAATTTGTGTTTTCATGTCAATTTGCTCATTGTGTGGCTATTATACACGCGCATTTTTCTTTTTACAGGCTGTTTTTAAAAAATTATAAAAAAAGAGAAAAAAATCAGACCGAAATATACTTTAAAACTAAAAGCATCGTTTATGGATATTATGTTAAGGGTGGCACAGTTTTTGGTAACTACATTTAACAATAATTTACATTTAAAATTAACATTTAAAAACTAACTTTGTAAAACACGTTTAATTAAACTTGAGATCTATGAAAAAAATAATGATTACTCTATGCGCTTTAGCACTCCTTACTTCTTGTGTGTCTAAAAAAGAATATGCCGCTTTGGAAGCTAAAAACAAGGAAACACAAGATTTGTTAAATACTTGTACTGTAAAATTAAATTCTTGTTTAGAAGAAAAAGCAGGTCTTAAAGCAACTGTAGATGGGTTGAAAGATACTAATCAACATTTGATTTCTACTTCAAAAGATATGACGATTTTGTCAACTAAAGGCGCTGAAAACATTGAAAAAGCTTTAGAGTCTATAAAAGAGAAAGATTTGAAAATTAGCAGAATGCAAGATGCTTTAACTAAAAAAGACAGTGTTACTCTTGCAGTTGTTACTAGTTTGAAATCTGTAGTAGGATTGAATGACGAGGATATCGAAATCAATGTTGATAAAGGGGTCGTTTTCATCTCAATCTCTGATAAAATGTTATTCAAAAGCGGTAGTTATGAAGTAAGCGATAAAGCGAAAGGAGTTTTAGCTAAAGTTGCAAAAGTAGTTAATGACAAACCGGACTTTGAATGTATGATTGAAGGTCACACTGATACTGATGTGTTAAAAGGAAATGCTTGTCTAATCGACAATTGGGATTTGAGCGTAAAACGTTCTACGGCTATTATTCGTATTCTGTCTAAAGATTTAGGAGTAAATCCAGCACAATTAATTGCAGCAGGAAGAAGTTCTTATGTTCCTTTGGTACCTAATGATTCAGCTGAAAACAAATCTAAAAACAGAAGAACCCGTATCTATGTAATGCCAAAAATAGATCAGTTTTATGATATGGTTGAAAAAGAAATGAAAAAACCAGGATCTACAACAGCTGCTCCAATTCAAAAATAAGGTTTGATTATAATTCATAAAAAACGCTTCGAGATTTTCGAAGCGTTTTTTTATGGAATAAACTTTATGAACTTTTTAAAATACTATTTGAACGCTTTTATTTAAACCATTCAAGAAAATATTTTAATTTTAATCGGCTGATTTTAAAATCTAAATTTTCAATTGAAAATTCGGTTTCAATTGTTCCTTCTTTTATACCCAAGATATACTTTTTATTAATAATCAATTTTCTGCTTATTCTAAAAAACTGTTTTGGATCTAATTCCTTTTGCAATTTTTCTAAAGAAGAATCAATTGGGAATTGTCTGTTTTGATCGCTAATCATAAATGTGGCATTGTTTTCACTAAAAAAACAAATAAGTTCTTCGGTTTGAACTTTCCTGATAGTTGTTCCAATACTTACCAAAAATGAATTTCTATATTCTGGTTGGGTTTGTAATTGTATGTTTTTTAAATGTTGATTATTATGAAAAACAGATTGAAATAGGCTCAACTTTGAAATTAACTTTTCCAGTTTTTTCTCATCAATAGGTTTTAGCAAATAATCCAAACTATTATATTCAAAAGCCTTTAATGCAAATTCATCAAAAGCGGTAGTGAAAACTATTTTGGATGTAATTTCGACTTCTTCAAAAATTTTAAAACATAAATTATCTCTCAATTTAATGTCCATAAAAATCAAATCGGGATGATTATTGATTTTAAGCCATTCCACAGCATTTTTGACCGAATGTATAATAGTAAAAACTGTAAAACCATTCTTATTCAATAATTGCTCTAAACGCCTTGAAGCAGGAATTTCGTCTTCTATAATTAAAGTAGTCATTATGATTCGAGTTCTAAAATTGGAATTGTAACTTTAAAATGCGCTTTGGTTTCAGTAATTTGAATATCACTATTTGTCAATAATAAATACCTTTTTTTAATATTATTCAGTCCAAAATTTGAAGAACTTTCTACTTCTTTTTTATTGATAGTATTTTGAATGACTAAAGTATTCAGTTCGATAAAAATTTCTAAAGTAAGCGGGTTTTCTTCCTCCAAATTATTATGTTTAAAAATATTATCAACCAATTCTTGTAAACAACTGGATAAAATATATTGATTTTCTAAAATTGTTGAGGGCAAAGTAAATGTAAAACCGTTTTCGAATTTAGCTTTATAAATAGCCAAATATTCAGTTATAAAATCCAATTCACCTTGTAAAGAAACAAAATCTTCCGTTTGGTTTTTTAGATAATGACGATACACATTGGATAAATGAATACCAAAATCGACTGCTTTTTTAGGATCTAATTCGATAAATGAAACTAAAATATTTAAGTTATTAAATAAAAAATGAGGATTGATTTGGTTTTTTAATTGTAGATATTCGGCTTCTTTTTTAGAAAAATCAGAGGTTAGTTTTTTAATTTTCAAGGCTCTTTTTGATCTGCTAATTGGAATACTTATAATTATCATGCACAGAAACAAAGTAATTATCAAAAGTACATTTTCGGTAATTAAAACTCTAAAATAATCTTGAGGATAACCTAAAAGCTTAATGGTCCAAAATGTAATCGCTGTAGAAAACACTATCGAAAACAAAATACTCTTTCTAAAAAAAGCAATCTTATTGATACTAAAAGAAGTAAAAAAAGCAATAGTTACTGCTATAATTGCATACAAAAAACAATCTGTAATAAATCGTGTTGAAGTAACTTCTAGTTTATGATGAAATTGCAATGTAGCAAGTGCAAAAATTACTAATAGAAAGACACAGATACCCAAAATTGAAAAGAAAAATAATTTTAAATAAAAAATTGGCTTTTCATTCAATCGAAGAATTGGAATTGGAGTTGTTCTTTTATGCATATCAAAAGCTACAACCATATACATAAAATAAATTGGACTTGTGGTGGGATTAAAAATTTCTAAAAATTCTGCCCTAGGACCTCCAAAAAATTTTGCTGAAAAAAGTGTTATTATACCAATAACAAATACCAATCCAAAGCTAATAAAGAAAGGCTTTTGGTATATGACAAGTTTCTTAATATCAAATTTATCATTTGCTAGTAATTCTAAATCAATTTTTCTGTTTGCTACTAACTTTTCATAGATGCATACATATACTAATACAGGAAAAATAAACTTTGTAATTGCCAAAAAACCATAGATATCTAAAGTAAATTGATAAAAAAATGGCTTCTCTACCAAAAGATACCAAGCGCTAATAAGTAGAAATGAAAAAATAGATAAGTAAATAATTTTTTGAAATGCTTTCATAAGATTTTGTTTTATAAATTCATTTCAAAGTTGCGCTCATTTTAAAATATTTGAAAAATTATAATAGTGAATGGTTAAAATTAAAGAGTGAATGGTAAATCTCACAAAATATCAATATCCCCTTTTCCTTCTCTGATAACTATTGGTTCATCTCCCGATAAATCGATAATAGTTGACCCAATATTGTCTCCATAGCCTCCATCGATAACCAAATCCACAAGATTTTGCCATTTTTCGAAAATAAGTTCTGGGTCAGTGGTGTATTCTATTACTTCATCTTCATCCCGAATGGACGTTGAAACAATAGGATTTCCTAATTGGCGAACTATTTCCAACGCAATAGAATTATCGGGAATACGAATACCAACTGTAGTTTTCTTTTTAAATTCTTTTGGAAGATTATTATTTCCTGGAAGAATAAAAGTATAAGGTCCGGGCAGTGCTCTTTTCAGTAGTTTAAAAGTCGAAGTGTCAATTTGCTTTACATAATCGGATAAGTTACTCAAATCGTGGCAGATAAAAGAAAAATTGGCTTTCTCCAGCTTCACTCCTTTTATTTTGGCAATTTTTTCAAGAGCACGGGAATTAGTGATATCACAGCCTAATCCGTAAACGGTATCCGTTGGATAAATAACCAAACCACCGTCTTTTAAAACTTTTACTACTTTGGCGATTGCCGCTTCGTTAGGTTTGTCTTCGTATATTTTTATAAATTGAGCCATGATTTTTTTGTTTAATTGTTTAAAGGTTTAATCGTTTAAAAAAGTTTAATTGTTTAAAAAAGTTTAATTGTTTAACCGTTAAAAGAAGTTTAATTCTTTAAATAATTAAAATTAAACTTCTTAAGTAATAACGTTTAGCCAGATAAACGATTAAACCTTTAAACGATTCAACTTTTTTATCCTATAATATCCAATTTTGCAAAACGCAGCAATAATTTTTTTAGGCCGCCAACTTCAAACTTTATTTCCGCTTTTTTATCGGCACCAACACCTTCTAAGTTAATAACTTGTCCTTTTCCAAAGCGTTCGTGCATCACCACATTTCCTGCAACTAGTGTATTGTCAAATAAATTAGCACTTCCAGCCGAAGGATTACTTCCTGATACCGGTTTTAGTTTTCTTACATTGACATCCGATTTTGGCTCGTTATCTGTAACATGCTTTGGCGGTGTACTTCCTATTGGTTTTGCCAATCGTAATTTGGATTTATCGACATCCCCAAAAACATCACTATCAATCATTGGTTTATATCTGTAATTGCTTTCGGCTGGCGTAAGGTATTCCAAGTACTGCCCGTCAATTTCTTCAATAAAACGGGAAGGTTCACTATCAGTGAGTTTTCCCCAGCGGTAACGTGATTGTGCATAGGTCAAATATGCCTGATGTTCCGCACGGGTTAAAGCTACGTAAAATAATCGGCGTTCTTCTTCGAGTTCGCTTCGGGTACTCATACTCATCGCGCTAGGAAACAAATCTTCTTCCATACCTACTACAAATACGTGTGGGAATTCTAGACCTTTGGCTAAATGTATCGTCATCAAAGCCACACGATCCTCATCGCTGGTATCTTTGTCTAGATCGGTTGCGAGGGCAACATCTTCCATAAATTCAGATAATGCGCCACGAGCGCCATCTACTTCTTTTTGGCCTTCGATGAAATCTTTAACTCCATTCAATAATTGCTCTATATTTTCTATTCGTGCCATTCCTTCGGGAGTCGCATCTTTTTTTAATTCTTGAATTAATCCCGTTTTTTTGGCTACTTGCTCTACAACATAAAAAGCATCTTGATTCTCATTAATAACCTGAAAACTCTGAATCATAGTAACAAAATCCAACAGTTTTTGTTTAGTTCCTGAGTTCAGTTTCAAGTCAATTCGCTCAATGTTTTGCATTACTTCAAAAATGGAGCGTTTGTAATGATTGGCAGCAATAGTCAGTTTCTCGATAGTTGTATTCCCGATTCCTCTTGCTGGATAATTGATAACACGTACCAAAGCTTCTTCATCTTTTGGGTTAATGACCAATCGCAAATAACACAGCGCATCTTTAACCTCTTTTCTTTGATAAAAAGACAAACCTCCGTAGATACGATACGGAATATCTCTTTTTCTGAGCGCATCTTCCATGGCTTTGGATTGCGCATTGGTACGATATAAAATTGCAAAGGCACCATTGTGCAGCTGATTATTCATTTTTTGTTCCCAAATGGTAGCGGCAACAAAACGCCCTTCTTCATTATCGGTAATACTGCGGTTTACTTTTATTTTTGGTCCAAAATCATTGGCTGTCCAAACAATCTTGTCTAATTTAACTTTGTTTTTATCAATAATGGTATTCGCTGCTTCCACAATATTTTTAGTTGAGCGGTAATTTTGTTCGAGTCTAAAGGTTTTTACGCCCTCATAATCTTTTTGGAAGTTCAAGATGTTATTGATATTCGCACCACGGAAAGCATAAATACTTTGTGCATCATCCCCTACTACGCAAATATTCTGAAATTTATCAGATAAAGCCCGAACAATCAAATACTGCGAATGGTTGGTATCTTGGTACTCATCTACCAATAGGTAACGAAAACGGTTTTGATATTTTGAAAGAACCTCAGGAAAACGAGTCAGTAATTCATTAGTTTTTAATAATAAATCATCAAAATCCATCGCACCCGACTTAAAGCATCGATCTACATAATTCTGATAAATCTCACCCATTCTCGGCTTTTTGCTCATTGCATCGGCTTCCTGCAAATCAGGATCGTTAAAATAGGCTTTTACGGTAATCAAGCTGTTCTTGAAATTCGAAATTCTGCTCAAAACCTGTTTCGGTTTGTATATATCTCGATCCAATTGCATTTCTTTGATTATTCCCGAAATGGCACGCAAAGAATCCTGTGAATCATAAATCGTAAAGTTTGAAGGATAGCCCAAATGCTCCGCTTCCGAACGCAAAATTCGAGCGAATACAGAGTGAAAAGTTCCCATCCACAGGTTTTTGGCTTCGCTGGCGCCAACAATATCCGAGATACGTTTTTTCATTTCACGCGCCGCCTTATTGGTAAAAGTAAGAGACAAAATATTGAATGGATCAACACCTAAGTGCATCAAATAAGCAATCCTGATGGTAAGTACACGAGTTTTCCCCGAGCCTGCACCCGCAATAATAATCATGGGACCATCCTTTTGCAATACAGGTTCGCGTTGTGCCTCGTTAAGTTGTTCTATATATTTTTGCATAGAAAAAATTCTGTTTACTGCAAAAATAAGAATTTAAGAATGAATAAACGATTCTTAGCAGCATTCAGATGATAGAATTTAGAACTCTGTAATTTAAAATGATTAGGGAATGGGCACAATAAATAAAACATCAATTTGGATACAACTCCTTGATACGTAAAATTGATTTTTGCACTAATTGAACCAATATGGTAATATTAATATCTCAATCATTGATTTTTACTAGTTAAGAAAGCATTATGATTTAGTATATTTAAATTTCTGACCACCAACGGAAGCCTCATACATTAGTCCTCCTTTTTGCATGGTAAAGACCATAACCCCATCAGTATATTTTGCATTTCCTGAAGCACCAGCTTTCGCAGCCACAGCTGATACTTGAGCAGCGAATTCGAATTTACTTTCTTTAAACCGATCCATTGCCGATTTTGATTCAAAAAATATTACCTCACGATATGCTTGTCCCCCAGCCTGAAAACCAATGCTTAACTGCGACAATTTTGCCATGCCTATTAACTTGTTCTTTTCATAAACAGCCCCATTGCCGGCTGCGGCTCCAACTCCGATACCCCCTTTGCCAACATTTGGGAAAATAACATAGCCATAAGCATTGTCAAAAATTGATTTCATAAGATGATCTGTTTTAATGAACTCAGTCTTTGCAGTATTGCTGTTGGCTATAATTTTATTTCTTTTAGAGTCTGATTGTCCGAATATAGATGCTGTATTTATAAAGCAAATTATCATCATTGCCCAAATAAAATTTAATTTTTTCATAGTGTACGTATTATTAAATTGTTTATCAAATTTCTTTTATCAAAGTTAATATAAACTTTTTTTATAATTGTAAAAAAAACTGATTATCAAGTATATAAAAATATTTTTACATCTAATTATGGCAGAAATATATATTCTTTGATACGATTGTCTTATTGAGATAGATGTATCTAAATTATAAATATCTATTATATATCGATACAAACTATTTATTCGTAAATTAGCAATACAATTACTATATATCTAACTAAATACTCACTATTATGAAAAATCTAGGTCTGTTTTTTTTGCTGTTCGTTTGTGTTGGACTCGAAAGCTGTAAAAAAGAGCAAAATCCAAAAGATGTTGAAGCGACCAAAGCACAGAATGAAAAGCTAATAAGCGTAACGTGCTACAAAGCGTTGTATGAGAATGACACGATTAATTTGACAATCAATGCTTTAAAAAGTGGAAAAGTAACTGGAGATATGATAATGAAAATTGCTGATTTGCCTGAAAAGGTTGGTAAAATCGCTGGGGAATTTCATGGAGACACCTTATTTGTAGATTATACTTTTATTCAGGGGACTTATGAAAAGAAAGTATTCAAAAACCCAATGGCAATGCTAAAGAAAGGGAACGAACTTATTCTTGGTAGCGGAAAAATAGAAACCTATTTGGGACGTTCTTATTTTGCTAAAGACACACCTATAGATTTTGAAAAAGTAAAATATAAATTTACAACTGTGGAATGCGGGAAAAAATAATGAATAAATAAAGTTTGTGTTTGCTTTTTAGTTTTTTGTCAAAGGGACTAATAATACACAATCAATTCCATTTACTTAAACCCGTTATGACATTGCGCGTAAATTAAAAACGTATTATTTGAAAAATACATCGTAGGCAAAACGTATCAATGTACCAATAATAACTACCAAAAAGAAGATTCGGATGAATTTGTTTCCGCGGTTGATGGCAAGTTTGGCACCTATCCAACCTCCTATTGCGTTGCTGGCGGCCATGGGCAAAGCTATAGCCCAAATGATTTTGCCTTTGAGCATGAATAGACAGATGGAACCAAAATTGGTCGCAAGATTGACCATTTTGGCATTGGCAGATGCGTGTAAAAAGTCAAATCCCATTAAGGCGATGAAAGCAACAACCAAGAAGCTTCCCGTGCCTGGACCTATAAATCCGTCATAAAAACCGACTACAAAACTGATTCCCACTGCATTGAGAATTTGGGTTCTTGGCGAAATGTCCCTGACTTGATGTTGACCAAAATTTTTCTTGGCATAGGTGTAAATTGCTAATAATGAAAGTACTATTAGTAATAAAGGTTTCATGAAATCATTGCTCACATAGGTCAATAATGTTGATCCCAAAAATGCGGAAGGAAATGCCAAAAGCATCATGATACTCAATATTTTCCAATTGACAGTGACTTTCTTCATGTATTGATAGGCTGCAAATGACGTTCCGCTAAAGGCAGGTATTTTTAAGGAACCAATCACCGTGGATACTGGGAGATTTGGCAGTAATATGAGTCCTGCAGGTGTTTGTATGAGTCCGCCACCACCAACTATGGCATCGATAAATCCTGCAAAAAAGGCGGCTAAACAAAGTAATACTATGATATAGGTTTCCATAAAGCAAAAATACTATTCCGCTTTTTATTATTGCGAAAAATTTGCCATTGATTTAGTTTCAAAAACATTATTTTTGCTTTTTTTAAAACGAAAACGAAATGGATTTATCAAAAATGATTGAATTATTGAGTTATACCTTACCCGCCATTATCACTGGGATGGTTGCTTATTACTTTTTTAATTTACACACTAAAAACGAGGAAGGAAGACGTCGTTATTTATTGAGTAAAGAAGCTCAAAAAAATGCTCTTCCCTTGCGTTTACAGGCTTATGAGCGTATGACGTTATTTTTAGAACGCATTGGTCTTGCTAATTTATTGACTAGAATTTCTCCTATCTCGACAAATAAAAATGATTATGCAAATTTTGTTATTGCACAAATCGACCAAGAATTCGAACATAATTTGTCACAGCAAATTTATATGACCGATGAATGCTGGACTATCATAACGACTGCCAAAAACGCTACTATCCAAATGATTCGTAAAGGGGTTATGAGTGAGGCTGTTGGTAATGCAGACCAATTGAGAGAAGCGCTACTAAATGATTTACTTGATAAACAAACTCCTAGCAATGCTGCTTTGAGCTATATCAAAAAAGAAGTGAGCCAGATGTGGTAGGCTTTTGAGTTGCTAAGATTCTGAGAGGCTAAATTTCTAAGGTTTTTTTATCTTAGAATCTTAGCTTTTTTTGAATTTTAGCATTTATTCTTTGAGTAATCGATCCAATTGAAATTGTTCTTTTTCGTTCAAATTAGGCAAGATGTTTTGAAAAGCACCTCTGATTTCTGTGTTTTTTAATAATATTCGAATATTTTCTCTTCCAAATTTAGAAAACTGCCACATATGGTGGGTGGTAGCATTTACTAAATTCTTTAAAATATCCTCATTAAGAATGTTGAAATTCAATAAATATTCTAAAGCGTTTTGTCTGGTTGTGGCTTCATATTTAGGAGAGGAATAGTCTATTAATTCTTGAATATAGGTTTCTTTATTACCAGCATAGTCTGGAGTGGAAACGGCCAATGACAGCCATAAAATCCGTAAATTGAAATCGTTGAATCCTATCCAGTCTTTTGTTTTTGTTAAATAATCATTTCTTTTATTTGGAAAATTATTCCATAAATTATACAGAGCCAGCTCTTGCGTTTGATAGGATTTGTCATCAAGCAAGGTTTCATATTCGTTCCTGAATTCTTCAGGTATTTTTTGGAGTGTGCTTGCAACTGCTTGACGAACTTGGATGTTTTGGGTTTGCAATGCCAAGTGGAGCAATTGTTTTTTATCTTCAAATTTCTCTTTAAAAAGTTGGCCAACAATAGATTCTTTCACACTGAAATACACATCGGACTGTACTATTTTTTCGAAGAAAACATACTTTTCGGATAACGGTTTGTTTCTAAGCTTGACTACTTCTAACTGCACTTTCATAGCGTTATTTTTAGCAAGTAATTCATTAGCAATATTACTGTTAAAGTCGGATGATTCTAGCCATATTTTACTGAAATTTACCAAATCATAATTGGATACTTTTTTGATTTCATCAAAGAAATTTTGGGTTGTCACATTTTGATAAGAATATTTTAAAAGGTAATTCTTTACAGCTTTTCTAAAGGCTTCCTCTCCTATTCCTTCTCGTAAAACATGTAATGCCCAAGCTCCTTTTTGGTAAAATGATAAAGAACTCGCTTTAGCATTAAGCACCGGAATAGTATCCGTTTTTGAGGCTTGCTTTAGCTGTAATGACGATTCGTATAATTTGGAATAAAAATAATCATCCCCATAGATAGACCTTTCTGCGAGCAAAGCATAATAGGTTGCAAATCCTTCCTGAAGCCAATGATCTTTGCCACTTTGAGCCGTAACTAAATCACCAAACCATTGATGTGCTAGTTCATGAGCATTGACATTGGTATAACTTCTATCTTCAAAACCAATGCTATCAACAACATAACGATTGGCAAATAATGTTGAACTAGTATTTTCCATACCAGCATACAGAAATTCAGAAACTGGAATTTGACGATAGATTTTCCAAGGATACTTCACTCCTATTTCTTTTTCCAAATAATCAAATATTTCTTTGGAATAACTGTAGGTTGGTTTTCGTTTGCTGATATCTATTGGGTCCAAATACATTTCTAATGGAATTCCTGATTTTGCTTTTAGGGTACTTTTTTCATATTTACCAATGGCAAGCATCAATAAATAAGAACTCATTGGTTTTACCATTTGATATTTCCAATGCGTACTGCTCTTAGTTTCTTCTTTGCTTTTTAATACTCCGTTTGATATGACTTTATAGTTAGAATCAAAAGCAATTTCTATATTGAAAATTACTTTTTCATTAACATCGTCAAAACTCGGAAACCAATGGCTAGTATATTTTCCTTGGCCTTGTGTCCAGATCTGTAAATTATTTGTGGCTTCGGAGCCTACAAAATACAGAGTTTGTTTGGGTTTTGCTTCGTATGAAAATTGAATCGAATTTTTTCCTTTTTGGAACGGATAGATCAAAAGCAATTCTTTTCCATTGGTGGTAAATGGAATCTTTTTGCCTTTCAATTCCACACCGCTAAATGTCATATTCTGCGCATCAATCTTGATGGTATCAATGGGTTTCAATACTTCAAGCGTATAGATGATATTGCCATTAATGCTTTTATTGTTTGGATTAATGGAAACATGTCCATTAACAGTTTTAAAATCAACTGATTTGGTTTGTTGTGCAAATGCAAATGTGGATAGAAACAGGAAAAGGTATTTCATTCTGCTATGAATTTATGGAATCTATATCCCAATTTTTCGGATTATTTTTAATGTAATAATATATTTTGTCGAAGGAATCGTAATTCTGAACAATATAGTCGTGATAATTGGATTGCCAAATGGAATCAGATTCATTGTTTTCTAATAATGAATTTATTTGTTTGGTGGTTTTCGATTTGAATACGGCAACAAATGATGAAATGGAATTTGGTTTTCGGGATAAAATATTTGGTTTTATGGCATCCTGTAGAGATACGGGTTGTAGAGACGCACTGCAGTGCGACTCTACGTTGTTGTTTGTTGATTTAATATAAGAAAGATATGTATCATTTGAAAGAAATAGATTTTTTAATTCAATATCGGTATCATCTGGAAGAATCGTTTTGGTCGAATAATTCGATTTTGGAAATTGGTGTAGAGATGCACTGCAGTGCATCTCTACATTGTTTGTTGATGAATTATCGTTTGACAGTTCCAATATTTCAATCAGTAAATGAATGTGATTGGGCATAATGACCCAATTATGAAAAAGCCATCGATCCCTAATTTGAATTGATTTCAGTAATTCAGTTTCAATTATTTTGCCTTTATTGTTTAAAATCATTTTTTCATTTTCAATATGACCAAAAATAGATTTTCTGTTTTGGGTGACCAACGTAATAAAATAAATGCCTTTGCTGGAATAATCCCAATTTTTTAATCTGTTTGATTCCGTTCGGTATTTATTTTTGAATAAAGCCATAGATAATTGTTATATATTCAAAGTTACAAAGGATTTACCAACAAATCGTACTAAATTTGTTTGACAATGTAGAGACGCACTGCAGTGCGTCTCTACAGGATGCGTCTCTACAGGATGCGTCTCTACAGGTAACCAAAATAAATAAACACAAAACCATTGAAAAAGAAAGCCCTATTTAATTGGAGCAGCGGAAAAGATTCTGCTTTAGCATTATACAAAACGCTGCAAAATGAAGACTATGAAATTTGCTGTTTGCTAACAAGTGTAAATCAACAGTTTCAGCGTATTTCGATGCATGGCGTGCGGGTAGAATTATTGGAACAGCAAGCTCAAAGCATTGGTTTACCGCTAGAAATTATGCAAATTCCCGAAATGCCAACGATGGAAGTCTACGAAGCAGTTATGCAGACAACGCTTTCCAAATTAAAAGAGCAAGGCGTTACACACTCTATTTTTGGAGACATTTTTCTAGAAGATTTGCGAAAATACAGAGAAGACAAATTGACCGAAATAGGTTTTAAAGGTGTGTTTCCGCTTTGGAAAGTGCCTACTCTCGATTTGATTCAGGAGTTTATTGGACTAGGATTTAAGACTATTGTGGTTTGTGTTAATGAACGTTTTTTGGACAAAAGTTTTGTGGGTCGCGTAATTGATCAGGATTTTATCAATGATTTACCCGAAAATGTAGATGTCTGTGGCGAAAACGGGGAATTTCACACCTTTACTTTTGATGGGCCTATTTTCAGCAAACCTATTTCATTCGAAGTTGGAGAAATTGTTTATCGTAAATACGAAAAACCAAAGGAACAAGATGCTTCCAATACCGCTTGTGATACATCAGCATCGGATGCTTTTGACTACGGATTTTGGTACTGTGATTTGGTGCAGAAATAATCTATCTGTTTATCTTTCCTCATACATTTTCAATAACTGCGTCACGGTATTCCAATTTCGGATAGTAGCAGTAACATTCAATTTCTTTTCAATATATTTTTGGTCAAATCTCGTTTTTCCTGCTCCAACGGCATATTTGATGTAAATTCTGCTTTCATCAATACTGGCTTCATCGGGTTTTACCTGACTCATTTTTAAATCATTGATGCTATCGCTTCGAAGTGGCATTGAAACAAAAGCCACGTATAATTTTTTAGTATCAAAATCCTTCTCTTTCAAAAAAGGATTATTTTTGAAACAGTTTTCCAAATCGGTTTTGCCAATGACAACAATAGGCACTTCATGTCCAAAAGCCTTGAAAATTTCCTGTTTTATTTTAAAGCCAACTGCTGGAGCATTTTCCTCATCAGTATCCACAAAAACATTTCCGGATTGTATATAAGTCACGACATTTTGAAAACCAATATTTTCTAAAGCGGTTTTCAAAGCATCCATTTTTATCATGTTGTGACCAGATACGTTAATGCCACGAAGTAAAGCGAGATGAGTTACCATTTTTTTTAAATTTTTAGTATTGCAAAAGTATTGACTATAGAATAAATTTGATGTTTTCTTTTGATCTTTCTTTCAAATTTGTACAAAAAGCTCCGAAATCTAAAATATGAGACTTCGGAGCTTTTGTATAATTTGCAAACATTACTTAATCTTAAAATGTTCAGAGTAATTTTATTTTGATACTGAATGATCCTTAGCATATTTTTTTCTTTCAGATTTCGAAAACTCCTGTGTTATTACTGCTTCATCTGCCAAAACACAATATTCTTTGCCATTTTTAATTTTATTTTCCCCTTCTGAAGTAACAAAAATTGGAGTTATAAACTTATGCTTAGTTATATAATTCTCTAAACTTTTATTTTTTTGCTTGAAATCGGGGTCAGAAAAATAATAAATACTAACATCAATTTTATATTTTTCATTATCAAAAATTTCTGTTACTCCTAATTTAGTTTGTGGATATACAGTTTGACCTAACTTTACAGCGATACTATTTCTTTTAAATCCTTTATATGAAGCATGAGTCCCGTCAGCATGTTCAATAACAATAGAATTTCTTTTAGTCGTATATTGTTTGTCGATAGAAGAATCGCCATTATATTCATTTGTCAAAGCAACCACTATACCTTTTCTCATGCTATATATGGTATCTGGTTTTTCAGATTGGGTATAATATGATTTCCAGCTTATCTCTTTTTGTTGTCCTAAATATTTTTCTCCTGCATTGAAAGCTTCATAAAATTTCATTTTACTTCCATTTTTAAAAGGCAATGCGTAATGAAATAGACTATCAATTTTCGGATTTATTTCCCCCATTAGCGTGTAATAATTCATAGCGTAACCAATTCCTTGTTCTTTATTGATAGGTTTAAGTTTAACTAAAAAACCAATATCATCTCTAATCACTTTTTTAAATTCACGAATATCACAGTTACTGAGACCAGAAAATTGTATTTCAATTGTGTAAGAACCAGGATTTATTTTCTCATAATTTAAATCAATACTATTATCATCATTAATTTTTGATGAAATTGTAATATTTTGCTCCTGAGCTGACAATTTAGAATTTACAAACGAAAGATTCAGTATTAAAACCAAATAAACTATATTTTTTTTCATTTTACTTTTGGTTGGTTACTATTTTATTTAACATTTTAAAGGACAATAATACTATATAATTTTATAAAAAACAGATTTTTCTTATGTCGAATAGTAATAAAAAACATTATTTATAACCAAAGTTAAAATTTATCCCATTTTCAAATTTCCCAATTAAAATCTATCTTCGCTTTCTTAAAAAAGAGAAAAGAAAATAGAACAAAGAGCATAGACTCTAAAAATCTAAATTCTGCAATCTAAATTCTGTAATCTAAAAAAAAAATGTCCAATAATCCTCTAGAAACTCCCATAGAATACCTCAAAGGCGTTGGTCCCGCTCGGGGCGCGTTGTTGCGTAAGGAATTGGGGATTTTTAAATATGGAGATTTAGTTAATTTTTTCCCGAATCGATACATTGATCGCACTCGATATTATAAGATTAATGAACTGCAAAATAACGTTGCCGAAGTACAGATTATTGGAAAAATCATCAATATCAAAACGGTAGAATTTGGTCGTAACCAAAAGCGATTAGTAGCAACATTTGTTGACGATACAGGACAAATGGATCTCAACTGGTTTCAAGGTCATAAATGGATAAAAGAGAGTTTAAAACTCAACGAAGTCTGCGTTATTTTTGGAAAATGTGCGCAATATGGCAACCAATATAGTATGGCACATCCCGAAATTGAGTTGTTGAGCGAACACGAAAAAAGCCTGCGTTCGGCGATGCAGCCTGTTTATCCTTCTACTGAAACTTTGGCAAACCGCGGAATAACAAATCGTGTGGTCAACAAGATGATGCAACAATTGTTTCTGGAAACACAAGCATTGTATAGTGAAACTTTGCCTTCCTATTTAACCACCGAACTCAAGCTGATTCCCAAAAATGCGGCTTTATTCAATATACATTTTCCTAAAAGTGCCGATATTTTGGCGAAAGCCCAATTCCGATTAAAATTTGAAGAGTTGTTCTTTATCCAGTTGCAGTTGATTACGAAGAACTTGATTCAAAAACATAAAATAAAGGGACATCCTTTTACTAAAGTAGGAGAATTTTTTAATGAATTTTATCAAAATCATCTTCCTTTTGAATTGACAAATGCTCAAAAAAGAGTTATTAAAGAAATTAGAACCGATATGGGAAGCAATGCCCAAATGAATCGATTACTACAAGGTGATGTAGGTTCCGGAAAAACCATAGTCGCTTTTATGAGTATCCTGCTGGCAATGGATAATGGTTTTCAGGCTTGTTTGATGGCTCCGACAGAGATTTTGGCTAATCAGCATTTTATAGGATTGTCGGAATTGGCAAAATCTTTAAACATAAATATAAAAATACTCACAGGTTCTACTAAAATTGCTGCCCGTAGAATCATACACGAAGAACTGGAAAACGGAACTTTGCATATACTTATTGGCACACATGCTTTATTGGAAGACAAAGTGAAATTCAAAAATTTGGGATTGGCTGTTATTGATGAACAACACCGTTTTGGAGTAGAACAGCGTTCTAAATTGTGGAAAAAAAACACGATCCCTCCTCATATTCTGGTAATGACAGCTACTCCTATTCCCCGAACTTTGGCGATGAGTCTGTATGGTGATTTAGATATTTCGGTTATTGATGAATTGCCTCCGGGACGAAAACCTATTCAAACTGTGCATCGTTTTGATTCGAATCGACTGAAAGTCTGGAAATTCATTCGGGACGAAATTGCTTTGGGCCGCCAAATTTATATCGTTTATCCTCTGATTCAGGAATCGGAAAAGATGGATTACAAGGATTTAATGGATGGTTACGAAAGTATTTCACGTGATTTTCCATTGCCGCAATATTCTGTTTCAATACTTCACGGAAAAATGAAACCCGCCGAAAAAGATTCTGAAATGAAACGTTTCTCCGAAGGGAAAACAAACATTATGGTAGCTACAACTGTTATCGAAGTGGGTGTAAATGTGCCGAATGCCAGTGTGATGATTATTGAAAGCGCCGAGCGTTTTGGACTCTCACAATTACATCAGTTGCGAGGGCGTGTAGGGCGTGGCGCCGATCAAAGCTATTGTATCTTGATGACATCTTTTAAATTATCAAGCGATAGCAAAACACGTATGGAAACGATGGTCAGTACCAATGATGGTTTTGAAATTGCCGAAGTCGATTTGAAACTCCGTGGTCCCGGCGATTTGATGGGAACCCAACAGAGCGGTGTGCTCAATCTTCAAATTGCCGATATTGTCCGTGATAAGGATATCTTGCTTTTGGCACGAAACTATGCCATAAAAATTCTCAAAGATGATGCTCCTATGCAGAAACCTGAAAATGCAATTCTGAAAGCTGTTTTTATAGAATTGACCAAAAAGAAAAATATCTGGAATTATATCAGTTGATTTTAAAATTATAATTAGCTTTTATTTTTCTCGAGGCAAATGCATCAATCAAAAAAAACAACCGCAGATTCGCAGATTAATTTGTTGTAAAGTTAAATTTACTAATTTCACTGAAGCTAATTTGAGTTAATACCGTTGAAAGCTATTAATCTATGTTAGAAATAAAAATCTGCGAATCTGCGGTAAAAATAAAATTGCTTTTAAACCTTTTTATAAAGTTCAAGTCAAACTATTTAGTCATTATCAATTTTTAATTCTTGTATATACAAGTGTTAAATTAAAGAGTAATGCCTTTTGTATTCGTACTAAAAGCTTAATTTTGTTTCTCACTAAAAAAATGCACCAAAAATACATTCCAAACACCTATTTATCCTCAGTTTTATGAAAATAAAAAACCTTATTTACGCTTTACTAATTATCTTGTTCGGTAGTTTTATAGCTTATCGAATTATCTCAAATAAAAATAAAAATGCAGAATCTAAAGATAAAAGCGGTAAAGATTCTCCAACAATTGTAATTGGACAAGTAGTAAAAACAGTCACTTTTGATAATAATTTATCTTTATCGGGTTCTATTGAAGCCAATGAGCAAGTTGAAATTCATAGTGAAGTTTCAGGAATTGTAGAAGGCATTTATTTTAATGAGGGTTCTATGGTAAAAAAAGGACAGATTTTATTCAAAGTAAATGATATTGAACTAAAAGCACAATTGCAACAAGCGGCAACCAAAGAAGGTTTGGCTGCTGAAAATGCCAGAAGAGCCAAATTATTGCTGGAAAAAGAAGCAATCAGCCAAGAAGAATATGATATTTCAAGAGCCGATTATAAATCAGCTCAAGCACAAACGCAATTAATAAGAGCTCAAATTTCAAAAACGGCTGTCAAAGCTCCTTTTTCTGGAAAAATTGGATTGCGCTCTATTTCTCCAGGAACTTATATTACTCCTACGATCTTAGTAGCAAAATTGGTAAATACAGGAAAATTAAAAATTACATTTTCTATACCCGAAAAATATGCTTCTCAAGTAATGTCTGGCTCTACTATAGATTTTAGCGTTTCGGGATCTGCTAAAACTTATACCGCAAAAATATATGCAATTGAACCAGAAGTTGAAGTGGCTACTCGTACCTTACAAGTTCGCGCCATTGCAGATAATATAGACGGAAATCTTTTTCCGGGAACTTTTGCTGATATAAAATTGCCGTTAGCTATTATTAAAGATGCTATTGTTGTTCCTTCGGAAGCAATTGTCCCTGTTCAGGACGGCAAAAAAGTTTTTATTGCCAATATGGGCAAAGCCAAAGAAGTAATGGTAGAAGCTACTACTAGAACCGATGCTTCTATTTTGATTCTTTCAGGATTAAAAGCTGGGGATACTTTAATCGTAGGCGGTGTTATGTCATTAAAAAATGATGCTCCAATAAAAGTGAAAGTAAAGTTATAAGTTAAGAATTATAAATTATAAGTTTTAAATCCATACCATCATTCTGAACTTATAATAAGTAACTCATAATTCATAACTCATAATTTATAATTAAAAAACAAATGAGTTTATCAACAACAAGTATTAGAAGACCTGTTTTAACCATAGTACTGAATCTTCTGATTATTTTATTCGGGATTATTGGCTATACTTTTCTAGGTGTTCGTGAATTTCCCTCAATTGATCCCGCACAAGTTTCTATTAGAACGAATTATACTGGAGCCAATGCTGACATTATAGAATCTCAAATTACGGAGCCTCTTGAAAAAGCCGTAAATGCTATCGATGGAATTCGAAATATTACCTCTTCCAGCAATCAGGGAAGCAGCAATATTACAATCGAATTTAATTTAGATAAAGATCTTGAAAGCGCAGCAAATGATGTTCGTGACAAAGTTTCACAAGCTGTTCGAAGTTTGCCTCAAGACATCGATGCACCGCCAGTAGTATCTAAAGCTGATGCCGATAGTGAATCTATTATTTCGATGACTATTCAAAGTGATACTAGAAGTTCTTTAGAACTAAGTGATTACGCAGAAAATGTTATTTCACAACGTTTGGAAACCATTCCTGGGGTGAGCGGTGTTCAAATTTGGGGACAAAAACGATATGCAATGCGTTTATGGATTGATCCTTCAAAACTGGCTGCTTATGGCTGTACAGTTGCGGAAGTCCGCACAGCCTTAAATGCACAAAATGTTGAATTGCCTTCTGGGAAATTGACAGGTAATAATACAGAACTTACCGTAAAAACAATTGGAAATTTATCAAAACCAGAAGAATTCAACAATATCATTATTCGAACTGATGGGGATAAAATTGTTCGTTTTAGTGATGTAGGTAATGCAAGTTTAGGTCCAGAGAATATAGAAACGCAACTGACACAATCAGGACTGCCAATGATTGGTTTGGCTATTGTTCCAATGCCAGGCGCTAATTATTTGGATATTTCAAAAGAATTTTACAAAAAATATGAAGCCTTAAAAAAGGATTTACCGAAGGATATTAAACTTAATATTGCGTTAGATAATACTATTTTCGTAAAGAAATCAGTACTTGAAGTGGCAGAAACTTTAGGAATTTCTATTCTTTTAGTAATCATTATTATTTATTTGTTTTTTAGGGACTGGGCAATTGCATTCAGGCCTTTAATAGATATTCCTGTATCCTTAATTGCTACTTTTTTTATTATGTGGCTTTTTGGATTTTCGATTAACGTATTAACGCTTTTGGCAATTGTTCTGGCAACCGGTTTGGTTGTTGATGATGGTATTGTTGTTACCGAAAACATCTTCAAAAAAGTAGAAGAAGGAATGTCGCCAATCGAAGCCGCCATCAAAGGATCAAACGAAATCTTTTATGCTGTAATCTCGATTTCCGTGACTCTGGCCGCTGTATTTTTGCCTGTAATATTTTTAGAAGGTTTTGTGGGGCGCCTCTTCCGAGAGTTTGGTGTGGTAATTGGAGCTGCGGTATTAATTTCGGCTTTCGTGTCCTTGACTTTAACACCGATGCTGAATGCCTATCTAATGAAAGGCGGCGAACAGAAAAAATCAAAATTTTATATTAAAACGGAACCCTTTTTTGAAAAACTAAATAGTGGTTATGCTGATGCTTTAAAACGTTTCATGGATAAAAAATGGATTAGTTTTCCAATTCTAATCACCTGTTTCGGCTTGATTTATTTATTCTTTACCATTCTTCCAAAAGAAACGGCTCCTTATGACGACCGTAGTTCGGTAACAATGCGTATGACAACTCCTGAGGGGTCTTCCTATGAATATACAGATCGTTTTATGCAGGAAATCTCAAAAGTAGTTGATGATTCTATTCCGGAGAAAAAAGTGAGTTTGGTTATTACAGCACCTGGATTTGGCGCTTCAGCTACCAATACTGGTTTTATCAGGCTTTCATTAAAAGGACCTGATGAAAGAAAAAAATCTCAAAAAGATATTGCTGATGAGCTGTCCAAATGGACAAAGAAATATCCTGATGCTAAAACAGCGGTGCTGCAACAAGCTACAATTGCTGTAAATAGACGTGGAGGATTACCTATTCAGTATATTATTCAAGCTCCAAATTTTGAAAAGCTTCGCGAAAAAATTCCATTGTTTATGGATGAAGTTGGCAAAAGCGATGTGTTTTCGACTACAGATGTGAATTTAAAATTTAATAAACCGGAAATAAACGTAAGCATTGATCGTGCAAAAGCCGAAAGTCTTGGAATTTCTATTATGGATATTGCTCAAACCCTTCAGCTTTCGTTAAGCGGCCAGCGTTTTGGTTATTTTATTAAAAACGGAAAACAATACCAAGTTATAGGACAATTTGATCAAAAAGATAGATCTAAACCATTGGATTTAACTTCAATGTTTGTAAAAAACAACAAAGGCGAATTGATTCAAATGGACAATGTTGTCAATGTAGAAGAACAAAGTAATCCGCCCCAATTATATCATAATAATCGATATATGTCGGCAACGGTTTCGGCAGGTTTGGCACCAGGCAAAAGCATTAGCGATGGTATTGATGCGATGAACGAAATTAAAGCCAAAGTACTTGACGATTCATTTACCACAGATTTAGGCGGAGAATCTAGAGATTTTGTTGAAAGCAGTTCGAATACTTCTTTCGCTTTTGGACTGGCTTTATTATTGATTTTCCTGATTCTTGCTGCACAATTTGAAAGTTTTATAGATCCATTTATTATCATTTTGACAGTGCCAATGGCAGTTGCTGGAGCTTTATTCTCTCTTTGGCTATTCAACCAGACTTGGAATATTTTTAGCCAGATTGGAACTGTAATGCTTATTGGTTTGGTAACCAAAAATGGAATTTTGATAGTCGAATTTGCTAATCAGTTGCGAGAACAGGGAAAACCAAAATTAGAAGCTATTTTAGAAGCTTCGGAAGCGCGTTTGCGTCCAATTTTAATGACCAGTTTGGCGATTGCTTTGGGAGCGCTACCAATTGCAATGTCGCTTGGAGCCGCTTCAACCAGTAGAATTGGAATGGGAGTCGTAATTGTTGGAGGAACAATTTTCTCTTTGGCATTGACCCTTTTTGTAATTCCTGCGATTTATTTGATGTGGTCTAAAGCTAGAAAACATTATCCTGAATTTGATCATATCGAAGAATATGAAAAAGACAGTAAATCGTAGATTCTTATTTTTGAAACAAATAGTTAAAACTGTAAATATTTTAAAAAAATAATTTCCAGTCAATAATTTATCACATGAAAACTAAAAACATATTAAAAAGTCTAGTTTTATTTTTGTTTTGCATCACAAAAACGAGCGCACAAGAAGTGCTGACTCTTGAGGACGCGATAAAAATAGCTTTAGAAAATAATTTTGAAATTAAAATTGCCAAAAACAATTTAAAAATAAATGAAACTAACGTAGCTATTGGAAACGCTGGAATGTTACCTAGTGCGACAGCTTCTGTTGTGGATGATAACAGTATTAAAAATTCTTCTCAAACCCGCCAAGACGGTACTTCAACTTCGTTAGATAATGCTAAAAATAATAGCTTAAATTATGGTGTATCTTTGAATTGGACGATTTTTGACGGAATGAGAATGTTTGCCAGATACGACCAATTAAAAGAATTGCAAAACATGAGCGATGCGCAGCTAAAATGGACTATCATTAACAAAGTTAGCAGCGTAAATTCTGTGTACTATGATTTGATACAAGAGCAGCAAAAATTATCTGATTTGGATTCGACTATTGTTATTTCCAAAAAAAGACTTGAATTTACCAAAAACCGCTATACCATTGGAAAAAATTCTAAACTCGATGTTTTAAACGCACAAGTAGATTTAAATACCGATCTTGGAAATCTGGTAAAAGAAAAACAAGCATATTCTAACGCAAAAACGCTTTTGAACCAAATATTGGCTCGGGATCTGAAAACTGATTTTGTTGTTTCAGATGGAATTGATGTAGATCGAAAATTGCAATTGGACGCTTTAATGGCATTGGCCGAAAAGCAAAATCCTGAATTGGAAATGCAAATAATTAATAAAAAAGTAGCTGAATTAGAATTAAAACAAATCAAAGGAGACCGCTACCCTACTATTAAAGTAAATACAGGCTACAATTTCAGTGATTCACACTCAAGTCTTGGTTTTACTTCTCAATCCTCTTCACATGGTTTAAATTATGGTTTTTCGGCCTCATTAAATTTGTTTGATGGAGATGCACAAAATCGAAATGAGAAAATTGCTAAAATGCAGATTGATAATTCAAAACTGGCAATCAATGAGCAATTGATTCAACTGAGAAGTAATTTGATAGTTGCTTATCAGGTGTATTTAACCAATTTAGATTTGATTGATTTGGAAGAAAGCAATACGGCAATTTCAAAGCAAAACCTTGAGATTACTTCCGAAAAATTCAAAATAGGAACTATAACTTCTGTAGAGTTTAGAGCAGCTCAATTAAACTATATCAATTCTAGAATTAGTTTGAGCAGTGCGCAATTTCAAGCCAAATTATCTGAAATTACATTGAGAGAATTAGCTGGTAATCTTAAATTTTAATTATTTTTGGCATAAAAAGTCAGAATGATATCCTATAATCCTAAAATTTGGTTCGCTTACATCTTTCGCTTTCACAGATCAGATTCTTTCAGAGAGCTATTCCCTATCCTGCTTATAATTGCTGCTTATTCTGGAATTATTGCTTATTTGGAAATTGAATATTTCAAATTAGACGAAACAAGCCATGTCAAAAACCTGTTTGTAATTCATACTACATTAGGTTTTGTAATCTCTTTATTATTGGCATATCGAATTAATTCTGCTTATGACCGTTGGTGGGAAGGACGTAAATTATGGGGAGCTTTAGTAAATAATAGCCGTAATCTAGCCATAAAACTTTCGGTTATATTGAAAGATGAAAAAGATTTAGCCTATTTCCGAAAATTGATTCCTAGTTACGCTTCAATGTTAAACAAGCATTTGAAAGACGAAGAAACGAGCATGCAGTTGTTTGAGGATGTCGATTTAGCCTTAGATCATCACAAACACAGACCCAATCAAATCGCTAAAATGCTCTTCCAGAAAATTAATGATTTGTATGTTTCTCATAAAATAACTGGAGATCAATTGATTATTTTGAACAATGAAATTCAATCGTTTACTGATATTTGCGGTGCTTGCGAGCGTATCAAAAACACGCCAATCCCCTATTCATACAGTACTTTTATCAAAAAATTTATTTTCCTCTTTGTCTTGACCTTGCCATATGCATATTCTTTCACTTTGGGATATTATGTAATTCCTGTGGTGTCTTTTATTTTTTATGTATTAGCAAGTATCGAAATAATTTCTGAAGAAATTGAAGAGCCATTTGGTTACGATGACAACGACTTACCAATAACAAAAATCACTCAAAACATAAAAAGGCATATAGAAGAAATTTTATAGTTCAAAACCTAAGTCCAATTAATTTTTTAGGAGCAGGAAAATTAGGCCTTTTCAGTCGGCATTATTCCCGCTATCCGTTGCAATCTTGTGAGCCGAACCCCGGCTCACAAGGATTTTCACTACTATCGGGGCTAAAGGGAATTATATTGCTTCTTTGCTATTATTTAGCATCAAAATCAAGCTCAGATTCCAAAGCAAAATTTCTTGGTATAGTTTTAAATTTTGCCACAAACTAACTTTGACCCTCACGAAACATTGATTATATTTGCGTCCGAGACCGTAGGGCAAACGGACGAAGTAATCTTGAAAAAAACGTAAAATGAAAATATCTTATAACTGGTTAAAACAGTTCATTAAAATAGATTGGAAATCCGAGGAAACATCAGCATTACTTACTGATTTAGGACTTGAAGTAGAAATTGTTGAGAAATACCAATCTATAAAAGGAGGATTAGAAGGTATTGTTGTGGGACATGTATTAACTTGTGTACAACATCCTGATGCCGATCGTTTAAAAATTACTACTGTCGATCTTGGTGACGGTACTCCAATACAAATTGTTTGCGGTGCCAGTAATGTTGACGCAGGACAAAAAGTGCCAGTAGCAACCATAGGAACAGTTTTATATGATAAAGAAGGAAATTCATTTACCATAAAAAAAGGAAAGATTCGCGGACAGGAAAGCCACGGAATGATTTGCGCCGAAGACGAATTAGGCCTAGGTGAAGGTCATGACGGAATTATGGTTTTAGACGAATCAATTCCAGCGGGAACATTAGGCGCTACTGTTTTTAAAATAGAAAATGACGAAGTTTTTGAGATAGGCTTAACGCCAAATCGTGCCGATGCCATGAGTCATTTAGGTACTGCACGTGATTTAAGAGCTGGTTTGATTCAAACTGGAATTAATGTTGAATTGATTACTCCATCTGTCAGTAATTTTAGAGTTGATAAAAGAACTTTAAAAATAGATGTTGATGTAAAAGATATTCAGCTTGCTCCAAGATATTGCGGTGTAACTATTTCGGGACTTACTGTAAAAGAATCTCCAGAATGGTTAAAAAATAGATTAAAAGCTATTGGAATTAATCCAAAAAATAATATTGTAGACGTTACTAATTATGTATTGCATGATTTAGGTCAGCCTTTACACGCCTTTGATGCAACTAAGATTAATGGAAAAATTTTGGTTCAAACACTTCCTGCCGGAACTAAATTTACCACTTTAGATGATATCGAAAGAACTTTGCACGAAGAAGATTTAATGATTTGTGACGAAAAAGGTCCTTTATGCATTGCAGGAGTTTTTGGAGGAAAAAAATCAGGAGTAACAGAGACTACCACTTCAATTTTCTTAGAAAGTGCTTATTTTAATCCAGTAAGTATTCGTAAATCGGCAAAAAGACATCAATTGAATACCGATGCTTCTTTTAGATTTGAAAGAGGAATTGATCCAACTATCACTGAATATGCTCTAAAAAGAGCAGCTTTATTGATACAAGAAGTAGCAGGTGGCGAAATCACATCCGACATTGTAGATATTTATCAAAAGAAAATCGAAGATTTTGCTGTGTTTTTGAATTTTAATAATGTTTCCAGAATTATTGGTCAGGAATTGCCAAAAGATACTATCAAGCAAATTTTAGCTTCTTTAGAAATTAAAATTAATAGTGTTTCTGATGCTGGTTTGGGATTAACAATTCCTGCTTATCGTGTTGATGTACAAAGGGAAATTGATGTTATCGAAGAAATTTTGAGAGTATATGGATATAATAATATTGTATTCTCTAAAAAATTAAATGCGACAGTGTCTAATTCGCCAAGAAACGAAGATTATAAAGTACAAAATACCGTTGCAAGCCAATTGAATTCTCAAGGATTTAATGAAATGATGGCTAATTCATTGACCACTGCTTCGTATGTTCAACTTTCTGATACATTAAAAGAAGATTATAATGTAACGATGTTAAATCCGCTGAGCAGTGATTTAGCAACAATGCGGCAGTCATTATTATTCTCTGGATTGGAAGCAATATCATATAATATTAATCGCAAGAATGCGGATTTAAAATTATTTGAATTCGGAAAATCGTACCATAAATTCCTTGCCGGATATGAGGAAATAAAACATTTAACATTATTCCAAACAGGAAATAGAAACCAAGAGAGCTGGACAAATGCTCAAAAGCCTTCTGATTTCTTTTTGTTTAAAGGATATGTTGAAGCTATTCTTTGGAGATTAGGAATTTCTAATGCCAAAAGTGTAGCCGTTTCTTCAGATGTGTTCTCGGAAGGGATTGCATTAGGATTAGGAAGTGATACTTTAGTTGAATTTGGTGTTGTTAAGAAATCAATTCTTAAACATTTCGGAATAAAACAAGAAGTTTTATATGCTGATTTTAATTGGGCGACAGTTTTAAAACTAATGTCCAGTAAAATTAAATATACTGAAATACCTAAATATCCTGAAGTTCGTAGAGATTTGGCTTTACTAGTAGATCAAGAAGTAACTTATGACACGATTTATACAATTGCCAGACAAACTGAAAAATCTTTATTGAAAAATGTCAATTTATTTGATGTGTATGAAGGTCAAAATTTACCAGAAGGAAAAAAATCTTATGCATTGAGTTTTATAATTCAAGATACTACCAAAACACTCGAAGATGCTCAGATTGATAAAATCATGAATAAGCTGCAAAAGAATTTTGAAACCGAACTTGGAGCAAGTTTGAGATAATTTTTTGAACTATATGAAATCTTAAAAGAGATATTAAAGTTTATACTTCAAATTTAAACTGTTATATAAAATACTAACTCCCAATTCTTAGACTTAAGAATTGGGAGTTTTTTATTCTCTAGTCATATCGTGTCCAATATTTTTATATTTCAAATTGGTAGCCTTGTCGAGGCTGTAATTTTTACAGTTGCTTGTCATAATTGTTCTTTTTAAATAGCTTATACTGACAAATAGTGATTGAAACACCCCATTATACCCCCCTTTGATCCTGTTTATAGGTAGCTTTGCTCTCTATAAACAGTACCGATACTACTCATTATAGGGTGTATTGAGGGTATAAAGCAGTAGTCTTACTCCCCAAAACGGGGAGCTAAACTCCTTAAAACGGGGAGGTATGCTGTGTATTTATGGGTGTAAGAGTACCGAAAAACAGTACCTATACTACTCGTTATAGGGTGTATTGAGGGTATAAAGCAGTAGTTTTACTCCCTAAAAATGGGGGCTAAACTCCTTAAAACTGGGAGGTATACCCCTTATTTATATGAGGTATGCTGTGTATTTATAGGCGTAAGAGTGCCGAAAAACACCAGTATTAGGGATAGAAACAATGCATTTAAATAATGATATTGTCAATAATCAGTAAGAGTAATAAATGTAAAAATCCCAATACTATAAAAAATTAGTACCGGGATTTTTTATGTTCTGGTAATCATCAGAACTTAGCAATTAAATTAACATAAATCAAACAATTATTGTTTAGGTAAAACAACTGTGTCGATTACGTGAATTACACCATTAGATTGATTTACGTCGGCTATAGTAACTTTAGCTTTTGTTCCATTTTCGTCAGTGATATACAAATTTTTCCCTTGCATCCAAGCGATTAATGTTCCTCCACTTACTGTTTTTAGAATTGCTTTTCCGTTTCCGTCTTTAATTGCTTTAGCTATATCAATTGCATTCATTTTTCCTGCAACCACATGATAGGTTAAAATAGTTTGCAACATTTTTAAATTTTCTGGTTTCAATAAGTTTTCTACTGTTCCCATTGGTAATTTGTCAAACGCAGCATTTGTTGGGGCAAAAACGGTGAAAGGTCCAGCACTTTGTAAAGTTTCAACTAAACCGGCAGCTTTTACTGCTGCAACTAATGTGGTGTGATCTTTTGAGTTAACGGCATTTTCAATAATATTTTTGGTTGGATACATGGCCGCTCCACCAACCATAACGCTTTTTTGAGCAAAAGAAGCTGTTCCAAATACTAATGCGAAAAATGCAAATGATAAAATTTTTGAAGTTTTCATAAAGTCTATTTTTTAAGTTATATAGACATTTACGCAAACAGATTGTTTTTGGTTTTACAAAAAGACATTATTTTTATTTATATTTTTTTAAATAGTATATGTGATTGATTTTTAGATATAAAAAAAGCAATGAAATTTTAAAATTTCATTGCTTTAATGACACTCTTTTAATTGTTTTGAAATCTACAAATTCTTTATCACAAATTCACTTCTTCTATTTAGTTCATGCTGTTCTTCATTACAAGAATCTTCAGGAATGCATTTTACAATTGGAACTGATTCTCCATATCCTTTGGCTTGTATTCTATTTTTAGAAATTCCTTGTTCCAAAATATAGTCTCTTGTTTCATCGGCTCTATTTTGAGAAAGAGTAGTATTGAATTTTACAGTACCGCGATTATCCGTATGAGAACCAATTTCCACAACCATTTCTGGGTATTTTTTCATTAATTCAACCACACGATTCAGGATTTTTTTAGATTCTTTTCTAATATACCACATGTTGTAATCAAAATAAATAGGATCTGTTTTGATGATTAATCGGTCCTTATCTTTAACAACATCTTTTTCGGCAACGACTATAGCTGCGGTTCTTTCTTTTTTCTTTGCTTCTGCTAATTCTTTTTGTTTTTTATCTGCTTCTAATTTTTCTTTTTTCAATTGTTGGATTGCAGCTAAATCTGCCAATCTTTTTGCTTCAAGAGTGTTAGCATCAGCTATTTTTTGTTTTTCTAAAACAATTGCATCAGCTTCTCTTTTTTGTTCCAGTGCAACTAATTCAGCAGCTTTTAATTGCTGTGCAGCTAATTCTTCTTCCTTTTTAATTGTTTCTTGAGATCTAATTTCCATTGAGCCATCATTGGTTTTGTTTCTCTCTTTAGAAATAGTTAATGATTTTGAACTTTCAGTATAATTTTCTTTGGTTACCGATAAAGAATACTTGGATTCACATGCAACAGAAAAACTAAATTTCCCGTTAGCATCGGTTATAGCTTTGTTAATTTCTTGATTGTCATTGTTTCTTAATATGACTTTAGCATTTTCTAATGCTAGATGAGAATCTGTATCGGTTATTATTCCAGCAATATATTGTTTGCAGTCTTCAATGAGTAATTCTTTAGTTTCTTTCAAAGAATAAATATCATCTTTTCCTTTTCCTTCAGGCCTATCCGAAGAAAAATAGCCTTCTTTGGTATCTGAGTCAATATAATAAGCAAAATCGTCATAACCGGAATTTATAGGAAGCCCAACATTCGACGCTTTGGAATATGAATTATTATGAATATCCGAAACAAAAATATCTAAAGCTCCATATCCCTCTAGCCCGTTCGAAGAAAAATACAATTGATGGTTTTTAGAAACAAATGGAAATTGCTCTCTTTTGGCTGTATTTATATTTTCTCCTAAATTAGTTGGAACGCCATAAGTTAAACCGTCAACAGAAACACTAAAAATGTCAAAGGATCCTATTGTTCCAGGCATGTCTGAAGCAAAATATAATGTTTTTTCGTCGGG
This sequence comes from uncultured Flavobacterium sp., assembly GCA_963511725.1. Lineage (GTDB taxonomy): Bacteria > Bacteroidota > Bacteroidia > Flavobacteriales > Flavobacteriaceae > Flavobacterium. The sequence continues at coordinate 6,439 of CAUPKA010000032.1, read as the reverse complement.
ACTTAATGCAGGATGCTCTACCGAATATCCAGAGCTATTGAATGGTAATGACACAACATTTGTCCATTTATCATTGATTAATTCTGCTCTGAAAATCTGAATGTTTGATATTTTGTTTGCATCCTTCCCTCTTTTTCCATTGCTATAATTGTTTCGAGTAAAATACATCGTTTTGCCATCTTTTGTAAAAATAGCATTCGATTCATGCATAGGTGATTTCAATTCTTTCGAAAAATAGGTTACAATAGAATCCTTTGCATTTGTATTTTTCAATGGAATGGTAACTAAATTCAGATAGCCTTCATTGTTCCATTTATAGGTTTTATCAAACAGATTGGGTTTCTTTTTTACAGCAGCAAATACTAAATTATCGCCAAAAATTACTCCTCCAAATTCAGAGTTTGGTGTGTTTAAAGCTAAATTCACGATTTTATATCTTTCTCCAATTGCTGTAACATTGCTTAAATCTTTTATATCCTTATCTAATTTTTCAATTGCTGCATTATTGTTTGAAGCTTGATAATAATTTCTCAATACAGTATTGGCTTCATTATATTTTCCTCTAGCTTTTAATGTTTGTGCATATCTAAAATAAAAGTCTTCATTAAGTTCTTTGCTTTCGCTTCGAAATAAAATAGAATATTGGGCTTGGGCTTTATCATATTGATTGGTATAGTAATAACAATCTCCCAAATTTTGAATTATGGCAGTGCTTTGGTCTTTGAGACTAATTTTTTCATACAATGGGATGGCTTCGCTATAATACGTTTTGTCAAACAAACGGTTTGCTCTTTGCAAATCCTGTTGTTGGGCTTGTGTAAATTGGATTGTAAAAACAAGTAAGAGTATATATATTCTTTTCATCTTTATTTTTTTAGAAGAATCTAGGCGATTTATTATATCCTTTACCCAATAAATTCAAATTATACAATAATACTATTTCGTGTGAACCTGAACTAAACTGACTTAAATTGGAAATAGTATAATCATAAGAATAACCAATTCTAAAATTTGGAGTTACGCTTACATTCATTAGAACACTTACAGCATCTCCTAATCGATAAGATGCACCAAGTTCGAACTTTTCATTATATAATACATTAGCCGTTAAATCTACAGAAACGGGAGCTCCTTCAACAAATATGGCCATAACTGCAGGCTTTAATTTAAATTCTTCATTAATATCAAAAACATAGCCCCCTGTTAAGTAACCATGAACTCTATGAGTTCCAAAGGAATTAATTTGGCCTTTAGACGATCCAACATGTTCAGCAGTAAGTATGTTTGGTACAGATAGTCCTATATAATAATTATCTGTAAAGTAGTATGCTCCTGCTCCAATATTAGGCATAGTTTGATTTTGGTTTTCGGCAAATGCCAAATCGGTACTTGCATCGCCGCTATTTAATTGAAAGCCATTAAAGTTTGTGCTTATTGTAGAGAATCCTGCTTTTATTCCAAAAGAAAGCTTATGAGTTTCATTTAATTGAAGAATATAGGCAAAATCAGCAAATACATTGGTTTCTTTTTTAGCTCCATCACCAATATCATCTGAAATTAATGATAAGCCTGTTTCAATTTTTTCATTTATAGGTGTATGTGCAAATAAGGTCATTGTTTTTGGAGCGCCTTTAATTCCTGCCCATTGGTAACGATACAAGCTTCCTAAATTTAGTACTGCTGGTGTATCTGTTGCATAAGCAGGATTTATCACACTCATATTGTACATATATTGTGTAAAATGAGGTTCTTGTTGAGCACTTGCCTTTAGTATGGAAAGGAAAAAAAACACAAAAAGTATTAATTTCTTCATTAGAATAAATTTAGTAGTAAAAAAAGAATTATCGGTTCAAATAAAGCTGTCCCTGTCTTGGAGAGAAGTTGTCTTTATTGTAATTGATAATATAAAAATACACTCCTGTGCCAGCATCACCATTTATAAAGCTTGAATTGGAATTTTTTCCATCCCAATCGGGTTTGTTGATATTTCCTTTGAACATGATATTTCCATATCTATTAAATATTTCTAGGCTGAAATTTGGAAACAAATATTCTATATCCAATATTTTAAATGTGTCGTTAATACCATCACCATTTGGTGAAAAACCATCAGGAATCGTTAATCCATCAGGTGTAACGTTACAGGAAATTAATGTAACAATAGCTTCTAATGGATCTGAAATACATTTAGTATTTGGATTATAGTCAATTCCATAGTAAGTTCCTCCTTCAGTTAGTAAAACTGTATTGGGAAATGCTGTTCCGTTCGTGGGGGCATTATACCAAGTTAAATTCCCTGTATAGTTTGTATTAGTGGTTAAATTTTGAATTGTCGGTTTGTCAGCTCCGCAAAAATTCTGACCATCTGTTTTTAATGTTGGAGTTGGTACAGTGTTTATGGTTACACTAACAATTGTTGCATTTGATTCACATCCTGTAGTAAGATTTACTTCTCTCAAATAGTAATTTCCAGTAGTCAAAAGCACATTAGGCTGTAATGGAGTTGTACTGCCAGCAGAATTATACCATTTATATTGCGCTCCGTTTGGCTTTAAACTGGCAACAGTTGCAGCATCTTCTTTACAAAATCCTTGATTATTCGCAACTGGTTTATTTGGAATAGGCAAAATGGCAAAATTTTTAGGATTAGGATTTATTACTGCAGAACAAGTGGTTATCAAATTAACTATGTCGTTTATAACTAATGAATTAGACCCTGTGAGAGGAAGGACTGAACCAGGTATTGTAAAAGTAGTGCTGCCTCCAGTTACCACCAATGGATCTGTTTGTGAATTAATTGTATTGGTTCCAGATACAGTATAGGTTAATTTGATGCTGGATAAAGTGCCTAATCCAGAAACAGAAACATTAAGAGGCTGATTTGGACAGCCATTTTTAACAGTTACAACCATATTAGAAGTATTTGGAGGGCCATTTACTGTGAAGTTAGTTTTTTGATCGACAAATAATGGGCAGCCATTTACAGTATTGGTAATGTTTGTCAAGTTAAAAGTTGTTAATCCAGCTTTCGGTATATCAGTTGCTGGAATTGCAAAACTGACTTTTCCATTTACAACAGTTAATGAAATGGTTTTTAAATTAACTATGTTAGCTCCTAATAATTGATAATTAATATTGATTGTTGTTAAAGATCCTAAACCAGATAATTCTACGTTTGTAGCCTGACCTTGACAAATATCTTTAATAGTTGTCACCATGTTTGTGATATCGGGTAATGGGTTTGTAATAAAGGATTTGTTTAGATTTGATGTATTTGTGCATCCAGTAATAGGATTGGTGATATTTGTTATTAAAACTGTTGTTGAACCTACATTTGGAACAAAATTTGGCAGAATATCAAATACGCCAATTCCGCTAATTACGCTAAGAACAGCAGGTATTCCAGAACCCGCATTAGCACCGCTTAAACTATAAAGCACATTGTAATTTCCATTAGCAAGGTTTGAACTGCCACCTAATAAAACAGTTACAGTATATGATTGACAAGTTTGGGCAATTGATAATCTAGCACTGTTAATTTGAGGAGTAGTATTAATAGTTATTTGAATCTGTTGTAATCCTGATTCACAAAGGGTTATCGGATTTACTTCTTTTACAAAATAATTTCCAGTACGTAAAGGAGTTGTGATTGCTAATGGTACGGTGCTTATCGCAGAATCAAACCATTGGTATTGATTGCCTTGTGGAATTAAATTAGCAACGGTTGCATTATCAGAAGTACAAAAAGGTCCGCCCGAAGCCACAGGGGTATTTGGAAGTGGATTAACTGTAAAAGTAATTGGTTTATTTATTGCGAATGTACAGCCTGTAATAGTATTGGTTACATTGATTATGTTCAAAGTGGTTAATCCTGTATTTGGAATATCACTGGCTGGAAGTGAAAATTTAACTTGGCCAGAGGTAACGTTCATGGGAACAACTTTAGAACCAACATTATTGCTTCCTGTGAGGTTATAAGTTACGGTAATGGAAGTTAATGCTCCTAAATTAGTTAAAGTTACTTCAGTTGGTTGAGCTACACAGGCATCTTTAACTGTAATTCCTAAATTAGCTAAATCTAGAGAGGGATTTACAATAAAATCTTTTCTAAGTGTTGATGAATTAGGGCAACCAGTAAGAGAATTGGTGATTCTAGTAATTGCAATTGTGGTGGTACCTGGTTTTGAAATATAAGCTGATTGAACATTAAATGAAGCCAATCCGCTTATTACATTCATTGTTGCAGGTATTCCATTTAAAATGTTGCTCCCGCTTAAATTGTAAATAATATCATAACTTCCATCAGAAAGGTTGGAAGTTCCGGAAAATGAGACAACTGCATCCGAACCTTGGCAAACAGGAGCAATAGTAAGAGTGGCACTATTAATCTTTGGACTTGGATAAATATGCAATACATCTTGAATTGTTCCAACGATAAGGCTAGAACAAAAAACGGGGCTTGTGGTCAAAGTAACATTAGTTACGCTTATTGTATAATCTTTGACTTGTGTAAAATAGGACGTAGGAATTGGGAATGTTAATACGCCACTAGAAAAATTTTGAACAGTGCTAAATGATCCTACGCCTGCTATTGTATAATAAACTCTATAGGTCCCATTTGCAATTGGATTTGTTCCTCGTGTTAAAATTCCAGTATAGATTGTAGTTGCTAAATTATTTTCGCAAACAGGATCAGGATGTACTGTTAGTGTTGCTCCAGTAAAATCTAACTGTTCACCAATTGCAATAATTATAGTGGCAGACTGATCGCTGCAAACCTGATCATCCTTTGGGGGTTTTACAGTATATGTGAAACGGTAATATCCTGGTCCTTTTGTATTGTATATATTTTGAATGTCAATTGTAGAGTCTGTGCTATTGCTTAGTTCCGATGTTCCTGATTCTGTCCAAGTTCCACCAGTATCTTCTCCGCTCAATTGATTGTATAAATTTATATTTGTATACGCACTAAGCTGGTTGGAACACAGTTCTAAATTACTAGGTAAGCCTGGCTCTGGAGTACGATAAATGGATACTGCGACTTGAGACGATACTTTAGGGCAACTGCCAATAGCATTTATAGTGTATTTATAGGAATATGTGTTGTAAGGAGGCGGAACAGAAGCATTTAAATCACCTGTTACAGTATTTAACCCTCCTGTATAATCAAGCCCTTCCCAAGTTCCTCCGCTTTGTGGAGCTAAAACAGGTGTACCTTTAAAAACTTGAAATAAGCTATACGAATGGTTTGAACTGCAGATAGAATTATTTGATCCCGGAATTCCAGCATATCCGCCAATAGTAACTTCTATCATAGCCGTATTAGTAATACAGCCAACAACTCCATCTACGGTATAGGTATAATGATAGACGCCGCTTTCAAATACTTTTTGGGCATTTAAAATACCTGTAGCTAAATTTAGCCCGCCAGAATTATCGTCATCATTCCAAGTACCTCCTATTGTATGAGGTCCTAATAATATATTCAAATCAATTCTTTGACTGCTAACATTCGTTATATCACTACTACATAAAGTAAGACTGTTATTATTTCCAGCACATTGAGCACTCATGTCTATTGATATGAGTGAAAAAAGGAAAACAATTAAATAAGTAGGTAATGTAAATTTGGAGGAGAAAAATAATTTTCGAACCATAAATCGTTTTATTTTTATCAAAAATAATCATTTTCCTAATTGAAAATGTAGTTTTATTCTTTTTAATCAATTAATAATGCTATAGATAGACAAAAATGATATTTTAGCATAAAAAAAGCCCCGCAATTTGCGGGGCTTTTTATATTCAAAAAATCAAGAAATTATTTTTTCTCTGATTTTTCCATTTTAGCTTTCAATGCAGCCAATACATCATTGTTATCTCCTAAAGTTGCAGCTGGTGCGTTTGTAGTAGATGCAGATGAAGTATTTTCAGTTGCAGTTTTCACATTTTTCTCTTCTTCTTCACGGAAGATAGCAGTGTGAGAAGCAACTACTCTTTTGAATTCTTTGTTGAATTCAATTACTTTAAATTCAGCAGAATCTCCTTTTTTCAATTTCTTACCGTCTTCTTTTTCAAGGTGACGAGTAGGAATGAAAGCAACGATATCTTCACCGAATTCTACAGTAGCTCCTTTATCAACGATTTCAGAAATTTCACCTGTGTGGATAGTTCCAACTGCGAAAGAATCTTCGTATTGATCCCAAGGATTAGCAGTAGTTTGTTTGTGACCTAAAGATAATTTACGTCCGTCAACATCTAATTCTAATACAACTACGTCTAATTTTTCACCAACATTTACAAATTCAGATGGGTGTTTGATTTTCTTAGTCCAAGAAAGGTCAGAAATGTAGATTAATCCATCAATTCCTTCTTCTAATTCTACGAAAATACCAAAGTTTGTAAAGTTTCTAACGATACCTGTATGTTTAGAACCTACTGG
>CAUPKA010000031.1:0-55648 GCA_963511725.1 uncultured Flavobacterium sp. | reverse complement strand
AGTGAGCGTTAAAACTTGGTTCCGAAGAGTAGCTTCTTCTGATGTAGGCTGTTCTGGAAACAGTAATGTTTTGGTAGTGACACCAAACGATATTGCTCCGGGAGCAATCGCTGGTGACCAAACACTCTGTACTCCATTTGACCCTGCAGCATTTACCAATACTACACCGGGAAGCACTGCAAACGGAGGCGTAATTTCTTATCAATGGCAATGGAGCACAACAGGATGTGATGGCTCTTGGGCAAACATCCAAGGTGCCACATCTGCAACTTATGATGCGGGTGTAGTAGTAGCTGCGATAACTAATTTCCGTAGAGTCGCTACTTCAACACTCAACGGTGTTGCCTGTTCTGCAAACAGTAATTGTTTGACAGTGACTCCAAATGCTATAAGTCCGGGAGCAATTGCTGGAGAACAAACTGGTTGTTCACCATTTGATGCTGCAGCCTTTACCAGCACTACACCGGGAAGCTCTACAGGAGCAGGAGCAATCTCTTACCAATGGCAATGGAGTACAAATGGCTGTGACGGCACTTGGGCAAATATCCAAGGAGCAACATCTGCAACTTACGATGCGCCATCGGTAACTGCCATAACTAATTTCCGTAGAGTAGCAACTTCAACGCTCAACAGCGTTGCCTGTTCTGCAAACAGCAACTGTTTGACAGTGACTCCAACTGTTTGTTCCAAAGCATTATGTACCTATACCCAAGGAGCCTATGGCAACCCTGGCGGTATGTCTTGTGCAGGCGGACAACAATATACAACAGCAGGACTGATTGCGAAAGCCTTAGCTTCTTATGGTGGCACTATGACTATTGGTTTACCTGGACATTCTGTTTGGATGACTGCTCCAGATGATATTGATGATATTATAAGAGTATTGCCAGGCGGTGGCGGCAGTAAAGTTCTCAATGGCGACTATCAAATAAATTCATTACCTAATAATTACTTGAAAAATGGCAAAATCAATAATGCTTTATTGGCACAAACCATTACTTTAGGCCTTAACTTAGGTATTGACAGTGCACTTGGTGATTTAGAATTGAAAGCAGGAACTTTTGCAGTTGCTCAACCAGAAGGAGGATGCGGTTCTGACATTCCTAAAGCCAGATCATGCTCTCCTGGAGGATTCACACCTGTAATGAACGAGTATAAATATTATTCAATTCCAACAAATGTCATAAATGCGATTTCACCAAAAACTGTACAAGGATTGTTTGCTTTGGCAAATCAAGCTTTGGGTGGCGGAAGTACAAATGGCTTGACATTGAGTCAAATCTCAAGTGCTGTTGATTTAATCAATAATGCTTTTGATGAATGTAGAATATTTGTAGGTTACGGTATTGAACCGCTTGTTTGTGCAACTCCAATTGATACCTTTATCAGTTCCAGCACAACAGAGACCGCTAGAATAAGTGATACTAGTACTTTTACAGCATCTCCGGTTCCTTTCAGAGACCAAATTACAGTAAGCTATAATTTTGATTTTGTTACCGATGTAAAAATTGAGGTATTTAACATATCAGGCGTTGTGGTAGCACAAAACTACGACACTAATGGTTATTTGAATAAATCCGTTTTACTAAACATTCCGTATACAGGTCAAGAGGAAGTTTATATAATCAAAGTAACTACCAACAGAGGAAGCAGTACTCAAAAAGTAATTTCTTCCAGATAATTTAACCAATTTTATTGTAAAAAGCATCCGCCAAAAACGGGTGCTTTTTTGTGCTTTAAATATTTTTCCCTTCCAGAAAAAGAACTTCATTGGAAATAATTAAACAGTTAGTGAGACACTGCCTTTTTTGGGAAACTAATATGAAATGTACTTCCGTTTCCTACTTCGCTTTCAACCCAAATTTTACCTTTGTGTTTTTCGATAAATTCTTTGCACAAAATTAGACCTAAACCTGTGCTAGGTTCATTTTCGGTTCCAAGGCGGTTATTTTTTGTATCTATTTTAAATAAGTCATTTATTAAATCTTGATGCATTCCAATTCCTGAATCTTTAATCGTGATGATTATGTCTGTCTGATTCTCTAATGCATGAATAAGAATCGTCCCTTTCTTTTGAGTGAATTTTATTGCGTTTAGAACAATGTTTCGAATTATGGCTTGAAACATATTTTTATCTGCTAATACAGCAAGATCACTTGGAATTTGAGTTTGGATGTTTATTTCTTTTTTTTCGGCAATGTCGTGTAATGTAATAATACTGTCAAGAGTAATAGATTCTAATGGATGTTCTTTTGGGACAAATGGGACCAAGTTTTGTTCCATACGAGTCCACTCCAATAAATTTTCTAAAAGATCGAAAAGATTTTTCGCAGAGCTTCTCATATTAGTGGCTGCAAATTTTATTTCCTCATTGCTTATTGCATCGATATCTTCAGCCATTAATTCGGTCAGTCCAAGAAAACCATTGAAAGGGCCTCTTAAATCATGTGCTATGATGGAATAAAATTTATCTTTTTGTGAATTGATATTAGAAATTAATGTGTTTTTTTCTTTAAGTAATTTGTTGTTTCTTCTTTTTGAAATATATAAGAATAAAAATAGTCCCAATAATGTAGCCACAGCTGTTGCTACCGCAATCAAAAAATATACTTTTCGGGAGTCACTATATATTCTAAGTGTTTGAATTTCTATTTGCTTATCTTTTAAATCAATTTCTCTTTGAAATTCAAGATTAGCCATCTTTTTTTTGCTTTCTTCAGAGAATATTGAGTCCTTGATTTTGGTGTATTTCTCAAAGTAGTCTAACGCTACTTCATAATTTCCTTTAACTTTGTTTCCTTTGGACAGATAAAAATAGGAGTCTTGGATGTCTTTTAAAGAGTTGTATTTTATGAATTTTTTTAAAACATTCTCAAGGAGGCCAATGGATTTATCAAGATAGATTTTTTTATCTTTTGCATACTTTTCATCTTGGGACATTAAGTAATAAGCACGGCCAAGTTCGTAATTATTATAAATATTATATAGATTTGAATTGTCATTATAAGTGCTTATTGACTTATTTAATATTTCTATTCCTTTTTCATAATTTTTTATGTTGATATAGCAAATGCCTATATTGGTAAGATTTATGCCAATCCCAGTAGTTGCATCATTTTTTTTATTGATTATAAGAGCTTTGTAAAAGTAAACCAGTGCTTTTTTGTACTCTTTTTTTTGTAGATAAGCATCTCCTATGTTGTTTAAAAGAAGAGAAATATTTCTTTCTTTTTTCGTTTGATAGCTTAACCGCAATGCTTTGTTGTAGAAGATAAGACCCTGTTCGTAATTTTTAAGGTCAATATAAATTAATCCAATATTATTATATAAAGCCGTAAGTGTTTTGAGGTCATTCGTTTTTTCGCTAATTTCGAGAGACTTGAAAATGTTTTTTAGGGCATGGGGATAGTCAGATTTTATTTCATAAGCAATGCCTAAATTTGTGTAGGCTAAAGCAATCAGTTTGCTGTCATCTATTTTTTGAGCATAAGATAGCCCTTGTTTTGCGTAATTGATGGCGTTATCAGGACCAATATATTCTGAGTACGAGGAAAGCCCTATTAATACTTCGGCTTTTTGAGAATTGCTTTTCGCTTGTTTTAATATTGTTTTTAATGAATCAATTGTTTTATTTTCATCATTTTGTGCCTGAATTTGGCTAGTACAAAAAGTTGAAAAAAGAATTAAAAAAAAGGTATTTTTTTGAAACATCAATATTTTTTTTCAAAAATACATATTAATTTATGTAATAGTATAGGCAAATTAAAAATAAAAGCCCTTATTACTTGGTCCTCTATCCACATTTCACCTCCATGCTTTTCTACAAACTCTTTGCAAAGAATTAATCCTAGTCCAGAACTGGGTTCATCATCAGTTCCTTTTCTGTTGTTTTTTACATCCAGCTGGAAAATATTCTTTATCATTTTGGAATCATTCCTATTCCTGTATCCGAAATTGAAATAATTGTGTCGTTAGCATCTTCTTTACCTTGTATTTTTATAATGCTTCCCTTGGTGTAAACTTTACAGCATTAGATAAAATATTTCGAACAACAGAGTGTAAAATATGATTATCTGCATAGATTTCTAATGATTTGTCTTTTTGTTTACTATTTCTAGGTTCTTGTCTAATAGTAATTTATTTGATTTTCTTTTGGATAGATACAGCTTTAAAAATGACAGCAACAGAATTGCGACTGCAAACATTATTGTCACTAATAAATATAATTTACGGGAATCACTTTTAATTTTTAGATTCTGAATTTCAATTTATTTGTTGCGTAATTCAATTTATTTTTTTGACTTAAATGATTAGCTGAAAGTTTGACTGTGGCATTTTGAAAGTTGTGAATTTAAAATCATTGCAATTTTATTCTTAAAACAAGCGCTTTTTAATTGTTTTTTTTATTTTGAGTTAAAATACAATTGACGCAAAAATGGATACCTTTGCAACAAAGAAATAAAAAGAAAAGGATGAAAATAAATCTTAAAATCGGAATTGATAAGCTCATTTTCGGAATGAAGCAAAATGATGTTATTGCCATTTACGGTAAGCCAAATAAAAATTATAATGACGAAGACGATAATGTGATTTTTGTTTATAATGATCTTAAAATCCGAATGACTTTCTACAAAGACGAAGAGTTGAAATTAGGATATTTAGTAGCTTCTAGCCCTAATTTAGAATTATTGGGCAATAAAGTAATCAATAGAAAAATTACGGATGTCAAGAAAGATTTGGCACAAAAAGGAATTACCAAATTTACCCAAGAAGAATTCGACACTTTCGAAAACTACTTTAATGAAGAGAATTGGATAATTTTTCAAACCGAGTTTGACGAGGTAGTTAAATTTGAAATTGGTGCAATAATCAACAGCAAAGACGAATTTGAATGGAAGTTTAAAAAGTAGTTTAGCTTGTTCATATAAATAATAAACCCGACAGGTTTTTAAAATCTGTCGGGTTTATTTTGGTAATTATTTAATATTTATTGATTTATTTTAATCAATTCCACTTCAAAAATTAAATCGCTTTTTTGAGGAATAACAGGTGGGTATCCTCGTTCTCCATAAGCTAAATTATACGGTATGTAAAATTTATATTTGGCACCTTCTTTCATCAATTGAAGTCCTTCTGTCCAACCTGGAATTACCTGATTTAAATTTAAATCTATTGGCTCTCCGCGCTGAACACTGCTGTCAAAAACGGTGCCGTTATTAAGACTTCCTGTGTAATGAACTTTAACATTGCTTGTGATAGTAGGAGTTGAACCATTACCTTCTTTTAAAACAATGTATTTTATCCCGCTGGCTGTTGTTTGTCCATTAGCAAATTCTTTCAAAGCAATTTCATTAGCAGCAATTCTTTCTTTTTCAGCTTTTTCTACTTTTTCAGCTTTCGCTTTATCTTCAATCGCTTTTTCAGCCATATAATCAGTAAAAACTTTTACAGCATCAAATTTTTTAGAGGCCTCACCTTTTCGGATAATAGTAACCTTTGTAATAACATCATTTTGTGCTATGGCATTTACAACAGACATTCCTTGAGTTACTTGTCCATAAATAGTGTGTCTTCCGTTTAACCCTTGAGTGTCTTCATGAGTAATGAAAAATTGGCTTCCATTGGTGGCTGGACCAGAATTTGCCATAGCAAGAATTCCTGCTTTTTCAAATTTTAAATCGGTAAATTCATCTTTGAAAGAATATCCAGGTCCGCCAGTACCATTACCATCAGGATCGCCTCCTTGTATAACAAAATGGTCAACAACTCTGTGGAATTTCAAGCCATCAAAAAAAGGTTTTCCTTTTAGTCTTTCAACAGTCATAAATGGGTTTTTGCCTTCTGCCAGTGATATAAAATTGGCTACTGTTACAGGCGCTTTTTTATAAAATAATTCAACTGTGATATTTCCTTTTTTGGTTGCAATAGTGGCAAAAATACCTTCAGCAGGAATTGTTGATTTTACAGTTTTAGCTGTAGTTTTATTTGTTGTAGCCGTTTTTTTTGCAACTGGTTTTTTTGTGTTTTGTGCTTGTAAATTAAAAAATCCTAAAAGGAGGAATAATGCGATTTTAGATTTCATTTTTAGAAAATTATAGGGTTCTTTTTTATTATTGATTAGATTCTAAGTTTCTAAGATTTAAAAAAAGCTTAGTTTCTGAGTCTCTTTTTTCTTTACTTATTAATTAGGCATTTTGTCCATTAATTCTATTTCGAAAATAATATTGGTGTTTGGCGGAATTACATCTCCAGCTCCAGCTTCTCCGTACGCAAGATGTGATGGAATAAAAAGTACAGCTTTGTCTCCAATTGACAATTTTTCGATTCCTTCTATGAAACCTGGGATTAAACCGTCTTTTTTTCCTATTTGAAAAGGAATTGGAATGTATTGTTTGGCTGCAGCTCTTGCTGGATCAAATTTGCCAAAAGTTTTAGAAACATCTTCAATGCTTGAATCAAACAAAATGCCGTTTTCTAAAAATCCAGCATAATGAATATAAACAGTAGATCCTGTTGAAGGTTTTTTGTTATTGCCTTTTTTAGTAATTACATATTGAAGTCCAGTAGCTGTTTTTACAGATTTGCTTTTTAATGCTGTAAAATCTGCTGTTTTTTGTTCACAAACTGCTTTGTATTTGGTTTCGTATTCTTTTTTTGCAGTGGCCTCAGCAGCTACTTTTTGTTTTTGAATTTCGGATTCTATTTTGAAATAATCGTAAAAAGTTTTTTTCGCATCAAATTTCTTGGCGTCTTCACCATTTCTAATTATGGTTATGCTTTTTATAAAATCATCTTGTTCAATTTTATTTACAACTTCTAGGTTGTAATCGACTACATGTCCAAAAATAGTATGCTTTCCATCAAGCCAAGGAGTTTCTAAATGTGTAATAAAAAATTGACTGCTGTTTGTTCCAGGACCGTTATTTGCCATTGCCAAAACTCCTCCTTTATCAAATTTCAAATCAGAAAATTCATCTTTGAATTTGTAGCCTGTATCTCCAGATCCCGTTCCTAACGGATCTCCGGTTTGAATCATGAATTCTTTGATTACTCTATGGAATTTTAATCCATTAAAAAATGGTTTTCCTTTTAGGGTGTCATTTATAATAAATTCATTTTCTCCTTCTGCCAATGTAATAAAATTGGCAACGGTTACAGGGGCTTTTTTATAATCTAATTCTAGCAGGATGTTCCCTTTGCTAGTCTCAATTTCTGCGTATAAGCCATCTGGTAAATTGTTATGTTCTTTGTTACAGGAAATTAAAGTTGTAATAAGGAACAGTACAAATAAAATATTTTTTTTCATTCTGAATTCTTTTTAATTTGTTAAGGTGTCTTTTATATTAGACTTTACGGGGGTATTTACTTTTGTGATTGTTGCAGTTGTGGGGTGCATTTGTTTGTTGTATTCGGATTCTGGCATAAAATCATTAAGTGTCACGGTACAAAATAAAGGTTGGTTAGTTCCTATTTTGTTATTATCGCCATGATAGCCATATCCCATGTGTGATGTGAAAAGAAAGTGTACTTTTTCTTTTTTTCGCATTAATTTGATTCCGTCTCTCAATCCCATCATAATCTCTTGTTTATCGATTTTGTAGATTTGAGGCTCTAACTCTTCTTGGGAATAAATAATATTTCCATTCAAATCTTTTATTTCATAATCAAAAAAAGCAATATCGCCTTTCTTTGGATTAAGAGTGTCATTAAGATTTCTAGTTTCATAATAATACCAATATCCTTTTTTGGACGCAATGTACTGTTTGGCTGGGGCACTCTTAATTACAGCTTCAATTTGATCTTCCTCATTTGCTATCATTTTTTTATTTCGAGCAATAGATTGTTTCATGAAGCTTCCTGATGAATGCGAAATAGGTTTTCTCGCTTCTTGAGGCTGTTTGCAGCTTGACACCAAAAGGGCAGAGAAACATACAATTAGTAATACTTTAAAATAATTCATAGGGGCTATATTTTTAAATTTTGCACTAAACTTTCAAATTTATTCATCGTTTCTTCCATAGAAACTTCCGATTTTCCTCCAGCGGCGTTTGAGTGCCCTCCACCTTGAAAATGATCTCTAGCAAATTGGTTTACATCAAAAGAACCTTGGGAGCGGAAAGAAATTTTGATAATTCCTTCTTCTTTGTTTTCTATAAAAATAGCTGTGAACACAATGCCTTTTATGCTTAAACCATAATTAACAATACCTTCCGTATCACCTTTTATATAATCAAAACTGTTTAATTCTTCTTGAGTTAATGTTGTATATGATGTTTTGTGATCCATCATAACTTTCATGTTCTGTAAAGCGCGGCCTAGTAACTGCAAACGGCTATAAGAACTATTGTCAAACAATAGAGCAGGAATTAATGTGTTTTCGACTCCAAGGTCTATTAATTCGGCTACGATTCGGTGTGTTGTTCCTGTGGTTTTTGGAAAACGAAACGAACCAGAATCGGTCAATATTCCGGTGTAGATGCAGGTTGCAATGGTTTTGTCTAAATCCTGTTTTTTATCCAAAAAGGAAATGAAGTTGTAAATCATTTCGCAAGTAGACCCAAACGTAACATCCGAGTAGGTGTATGCAGCATAATCATCAGGTTTTTGATGATGATCGATCATGATAAACGGAGCGGTAAGTTTTTCTAAAACTTGTTCCATTTCGCCAACTCTGTGAAGTGCATTAAAGTCTAATGTAAAAATAAGCTCTGCTTCCTCTAGTATTTTGGTACAGTTTTCTTTGTCTTTTTCGTATATTTTTACCGTTTCAGAGCCTGGCATCCAAGCTAGAAAATCGGGGAAATCATTTGGAGAAATCACCGTTGGAAAGTGATTGTTTTTTAGCAAAAAATGATATGTTGCTAATGTTGATCCCATGGCATCACCGTCTGGGCCTCTATGCGGAATTATGGCAATTTTTTTTGGAGTTGATAATAACAACTGTATCGCTTGTATGTCTTGTATATTCATAGTTTGCGAAATTACATTTTTTAAACTAAAAGTTAAAAGCTTTTAGGAAATTATAACGAATTATGAACTAGAGGTATTTCAGTCCTTTTTTTCTGATAATTTGATATAAAATAGATTTTGGACCCTTTACAATTTGTGATTTGTAAATTCCAACATTTCCCGAAAAAAAGTAAGCAATTACACAGGCAATCCCAATATAAATCCCACAATTAATTCCAAAAAGTTCCATTCCCATTACGGTACATGCGATAGGAGTGTGGGTTGCCCCCGAAAACACAGCCACAAATCCCATTCCAGCTAATAAAGCAATTGGCAAAGGAACAACAACTGATAATGCACTTCCCAAAGTTGCGCCCACAAAAAAAAGTGGCGTAACTTCTCCTCCTTTAAATCCGGCTCCAAGTGTAAAACCTGTAAAAAGTATTTTTAAAAGAAAATCATAAGGTGTATTTTGGATAGAAAATGAATTTACAATTTCAGGAACTCCTAGTCCAATATATTTTGTAGTGCCAATAAAATAAAAAGTTATGGCCAGTATGCTTCCGCCAATGAAAGGCCTTAATGGCGGATATTTTATGTTTTTGGAAAATAATTTACTCCAAAAATGAGTGCTTCTGGAAAAAAGTAATGCAGCTAATCCGAATAAGATACTGACAATAAGCACCCAAAATAAACTGCTGAAATTCATGTCTGGAATTAGGGGAATACTATAATGAGTATGTTTTATTTTCCAGAATTCGACTGTAAAATAAGCGATGTAGGCAACTAAAAAGGAAAGGAAACTGCTTTTAATGCTGATTTTGCTAAAATATACAATTTCTAATGCGAAAATTGCTCCCGCTAATGGTGTCCCAAAAACCGAAGCAAAACCAGCGCTGATTCCTAGAATGATTAAGGTTCGTCTTTCGGACTTGGTTAATTTAAAAATACTGGAGCATAAATCGGCTATAGCACCACCCATTTGCACTGCGGTTCCTTCTCTTCCTGCTGATCCTCCAAAAAGGTGGGTAATCAATGTAGCCAAGAGAACTAGTGGCGCCATCATGAAAGGGATCTTTTTTTCGGGTTTGTTGTATTCTTCCAACAGGAGATTATTTCCTTTTGCGATTTTAGAATCCGATATAAAGTAGCCATATCCAATAAGTAACCCTCCAAAAGGCAACAGCCAAATAATCCAAGTATTTTGAATTCTAATTTGGGTAACAAATTCTAATGAAACTAAAAATAAAGCAGATGCTGATCCAGAAAAAATGCCTACCAAACAACAAATGAAAATCCATTTGAGCGTGATAAGCATTATTTGTTTTATTTTTTCAAAATCCATCAATTGCAATACTTTTTTAAGCTGATAAGTATTGCAATTTATAGTATTTTTTAGAATTATTCTGAAGCAATTGCAGTAAATTCAATTTCAACCAAATATTCTGGTGCTACCAATTGGTTGATGCCGTAAAATCCTGTTGTAGGCTTGATATCTTTAAAGAAAGTAGCATGAGCTTTGGCAACATCTTCAAAAGTGGAAACATCAGTTGTGAAAATTCGAGTGCGAATTACATCTTTCATTCCTACATTAAGATCTTGAAGCACTTTTTCTACTCTTTCAAGAATATTTAAAGTTTGTGCGTAGGCATCATCTGCTTTTACTTTTTCACCATCAACTATAGCAACAGTTCCAGATACTTCAATGATGTTTCCGATACGAACTGCACGACAATATCCCATTTTGTCTTCCCAAGGTGATCCAGTTAAGATGTTTTCTCTTTTCATTATTTAGCTTTTTAGGTTTGTTAATTGTTATTTAATGCATTATCCAAATTATGGATGATTTTCGATTAAAGTGCGAATTTATAAAAATTAGAATTAAAACAAGAGTCACTTTTGAGGCAGATGTCTTATTGTGATTGAATTGTGCTTTTTATAACAAAATCATAAAGATTTTTTAATTTATCCTTTTTTAATTCTTTAGGATGTAATCTTGGAGGTGTTTATTTTTGGTCTTCTATTGTGTTGATATACTTTTGATTATGTGAGTGATGGCAAAGAAGTACTATCTTTCTCTTTAGCCCTGATCGAAACGGCATCCTTTGCTTTTTTTCTTTAAAAAAGCAAAGATATAGTGGAGAGCAGGAACCATATAACCAAAAATGCCTGATGCTTCTGCTTCCAAAATAAATAATTGAAATAAGGATAATTGCTTGTATTTAAGTTATTAAGAGATTTTTTTTGAAGCTTGCAATTTGGATTTTTTTTAGGAATTTAGAATTTCTTAACAAGTCTATAAAAATAAATTATGTTAGTTTTGTGATTCTATAAGTATTGTTTTTT
Source organism: uncultured Flavobacterium sp. (assembly GCA_963511725.1). Taxonomy (GTDB): domain Bacteria; phylum Bacteroidota; class Bacteroidia; order Flavobacteriales; family Flavobacteriaceae; genus Flavobacterium. Next base: position 44,353 of record CAUPKA010000031.1, on the reverse strand, counting down.
TATTTTTGAAATATATTTTAAGGCAAAAAACCTACTTTTTTAATATGGTGAAGCAAATTTTTTTATTTATTTTTCTAATAGGTTTTATAACTTGTTCACAAGCTCAAGTTGAGTTTAGCGGCAAGTTTAAAGGGATTCCGCCTGCAAACATAAAACCCAAACCAGAAAAGAAGTATGTTCCGCCAGCTGATCCAAATGCTCCTGTAATTATTCCTCCAAATATTTATAAGAACCCAAACGCAATACAATCGCTACCAAATCCTGTTGACGATTATAAGGTTAAAACGAAAAGCGAAATGTCAATGATTCCTAAGGATGAGTTTATCAATCCTGGTGATGAAGTGAGAGATAGATTGAATAAAAAAACAGATCGCCAAGAAGGGTTAGCTTATCGCCGTAATCAAAATTTAGGCACTTTTAGATCCACTTCCGATGCTGCCACAGTTATGTATAGGGATGCCCAATATGTTGATGGTGATTTAATCCGAGTGTGGCTGAACGGAGTGATTATACAATCTCAAGTGTATTTGGACAGCAATTTTAAAGGTTTTGAAATTACGCTAAAAAAAGGATTTAATAAGATCGATTTTGAAGCATTAAATCAAGGGGATTCTGGTCCCAACACAGCCGAATTCAAAGTTTATGATGATAAAAAACAACTGATTTCGGCTAGTGAATGGAATTTAGGTACTGGCTTTAAGGCCACTATTATTATTGTTAAAGAATAGATTGGCGTTTTTTAGTTAAAAGGATCAGCTGTTACTTTAAAACTCATATTGGCTTTTACTTCTATATCTTGGCCAAAAGTTTCTCTAGTTGTTATAGATGTTCTTAATTTATAAGTGGAAGCTTTGATGTATTTGTCTAGTTTTTGAGAAGTACAGGTTAGGTTAATCGTTTTTGCCGTGGTATTTATATTATCAAGAAAAGCCAATTCAATTTCATCCGTGCCATCTGTGGAAATATACATGTGAACCGATTTCAAGAAGCTAAAAGTTTTATCTGCAGGATTTATAATGCTTAGTTTTATTTCTTTCAACGTTACATCTTTAACCAAATTTGCATTAGTATTATTATTCTGGAATTCGGCAGACGAATTGGTAGTAACATCTGGTGTTGCTACATTAAACGGTGTGTCAATAGATAGACCGCTGTTTATTTTGAATGTAGCTTCATCAGAAATTGTAAAAGTCAATAATTTATCTAGCTCACTGCATGAAATTATTGTTGCTATGAATAAAATTGCCGTTGTTAGGATTGAAATTTTTCTTGTTTTCATTGTTTTGAAATTTAGGGTTTGGAGTTTTTTTAGACAGCACCAATAGGGGTGCTATTCCATATTCTAACGACCTTATGATTGAATTAGTATTTAATGAGAAGGAGAAACTGGCGAAAAAAAATGTTTTAGTGCCAAAGAATAGCGTTTTTTCCAACTATATAATCACTGTTTTTTAGCTGAGTTTTTTGAATTTATTTAATTCTTTGCCCTAAAAATGAAGGAAAGTTTTTCTTGAAAAATAAATTAAAAATTTTTCAAAATACCATTTTTCAATTCCGAATATATAAAGTATTTTTGCGCATGCAACACAACGTACTTATTTTAGATTTCGGATCGCAATATACACAGCTTATTGCGCGTAGAGTTCGCGAATTAAATATATTCTGCGAAATTTTTCCTTACAATCATTTTCCGAGTGATTTATCAAGTTATAAAGCCGTAATTCTTGGAGGAAGCCCATTTTCTGTTAGAGGAGATGATGCACCACATCCAGATTTATCACAAATTAGGGGAAAACTCCCTATGCTTGCCGTTTGTTACGGAGCGCAATATTTAGCCCATTTTAGTGGTGGTGAAGTTGCAGCTTCAAACACAAGAGAGTATGGTAGAGCCAATTTATCCTATATTAAAGAAGACGAGACTTTCTTTGAAGGTGTTTCTGAAAACAGTCAAGTTTGGATGAGCCATAGTGATAGTATTAAAGCATTGCCTGCTAATGGAGTGAAATTAGCAAGTACTCACGATGTGGAATTTGCCGCTTACAAAATTGAAGGAGAAACTACTTATGCTATTCAATACCATCCAGAAGTTTTTCACTCTACGGATGGATCAAAAATGTTAGAGAACTTTTTAGTAAAAATCGCTGAAGTTCCTCAAAATTTTACGCCAGGTGCTTTCGTGGAAGAGATTGTAGCTGAAATGAAAGAGAAAATCGGAAACGACAAAGTTGTTTTAGGACTTTCTGGAGGAGTAGATTCAACTGTAGCTGCGGTTTTATTACATAAAGCGATTGGTAAAAACCTGTATTGTATTTTTGTAAATAACGGATTGCTTCGTAAAAATGAATTCCAAAGTGTTTTAGATCAATACGAAGGGATGGGATTGAATGTGAAAGGAGTAGATGCTTCTCAACGTTTTTACGATGCTTTAGCAGGAGTTACTGATCCAGAATTAAAAAGAAAAGCAATCGGTAACGCATTTATCGAAGTTTTCGATGCTGAATCACATTTAATTGAAGACGTTACTTGGTTAGCCCAAGGAACTATATATCCTGATGTTATCGAATCGGTTTCTGTAAAAGGACCATCGGCAACTATCAAATCACACCATAATGTGGGTGGTTTGCCGGATTATATGAAATTGAAGATTGTTGAGCCTTTGCGTATGCTTTTCAAAGATGAAGTACGTAGAGTAGGAGCAACTTTAGGAATTGATCCAGAATTATTAGGAAGACATCCTTTTCCTGGTCCTGGATTGTCTATTCGTATTTTAGGAGATATTACTTTAGAGAAAGTTCAAATCTTGCAAGATGTAGATAAAGTTTTTATCGACGGATTAAAATCTTGGGGATTGTATGATAAAGTTTGGCAGGCTGGAGCAATTTTGCTTCCGGTAAACAGTGTTGGAGTAATGGGCGATGAGCGTACTTATGAAAAAGTGGTTGCACTTCGCGCAGTGGAATCTACCGATGGAATGACTGCTGACTGGGTACATTTACCATATGAATTCTTAATGAAAGTGTCTAATGATATTATCAATAAAGTTAAAGGTGTGAATCGTGTCGTTTATGATATTAGTTCAAAACCACCTGCAACAATTGAGTGGGAATAGTAATTTTTTTAACATTAAGTCGTTACATTTGTAACGACTTAATTGTTTAAACCTACTATTTATGAAAGAATTTTCAAGACTTTTATTGTTTGTTGCTTTTGTATCAAATGTCTCTTTTGGACAACAATCAACAACCAAGCATGCTGTTTTAAAAGGCGAAACAATCCCCCAAATCGCTCAAAACTACAAAACTACACCTTCTGAAATTTACAGATTAAATCCAGAAGCTCAAAACGGAATTTCAGAAAACCAAATGCTGAACGTTCCAGAATTACTACCACAATTCCCAAATTCGATTACTCATATTGTTGCTCCAAAAGAAACGTTGTTTGGGTTGGCAACGAAGTATAATGTTAAAGTAGAAGTTATTCAAAATGCAAATACTGCTGTTCTTGTCAGTGGATTGCAGGTTGGTCAAGAATTGGTTATTCCGCAAGATTCCAAAGCTGAGATCGCATCATCCAAAAATACTCATTTAGTACAGCCTAAAGAATCGTTATTTAGCATTGCCAGACTTTATAATGTGTCAGTTGAAGATTTAGATAAAGCCAATGCAGTTCTTTTGAAAAACGGATTGCAGATTGGACAGGAAATTACTATTCCAAATAAAAAGAAAACTTTAGATGGAAGGGTAAGAGTTATCAATGCCGAAACTGTTTTTTATGTAGTGAAAGCCAAAGAAACTAAATATTCTATTGCAAAGCAATTTGGTATTACAGTAGAACAATTGGAATCTCAAAATCCAGAAATTGTAAATGGATTGACCGAAGGAAATAAATTGGCAATCAATGTTAAGGAAGTTAAGCCAGCCAATGAAAATGAAGAGCTGATGCTAGCTTTGGCTGAAAAGCAAGTGGTGGTTGAAAAATCAAAAGCAAATACAAAAGAAATTAATAGCCTAAAGCAAAAGCTTGTATTACAGGAAGAAATCAATCAGAAGGTAATCAAGGTAAATGGGCTTTTGGTTAATCTGAAAGAAATTGATAATAGTAAAGAAGGTTCTGCCGAAAAACTTAAGTTGGTTTTAGAAGCAAATAAAAATATTCAAGAAATCCTTTTGGTGAAATTAGATTCATTGGTAAATACGATGAGTAAAGATTTAACCAATTTGAAAAAAACAGAATTAGTTGATCTTGACGAATCTATTCGCCTACAAAAGATTTCTAACGAAAATATTCAAAAAACAAATGAATTATCGCAACAGCTAAAAAAACAATTGGCTGAAAACAGAAAAGTATATTCAGGCTTAATGGACAAAGCGGAACGTATTGTGGTGGAAGAAAATCAAGAGTACAAGAAAAGTATTCGAGAAAATAGTAAGACACAGCCAGCTACTGCAAAAGCTATAAAGTTGACTCCCGCCGAACTAAAAACCATGGAAATGCAACAGCGTGTTCGTGATTTAAACAATATCAAGATGATTAAAAAACTGGATTCGCTGAATAATGAAAGCAAAGCCGAATTGAGATTGCATATCAGCAAAGCAAGTTTTTATAGTAAGCAAGCCAGAGTGTTTGATGATAATTTAGCCAAATTAAAAAATCAAAGCTATCAAAATAAAGCATCGGAAGCTCAAGCAAAAACTAAAGCTGCAGCAACTCCAAAACCGATTGCATTAGAACAAGTGAGAAAAGAATTGGCTAAGCAGCCGGCTAAAGTTAAGTCTGTTAAAATAGAGAAAGTAGAAGGCGTGAAGGATTTGAAGGCAGGTTATTATGTTGTATTAGGAAACTTTCAGGATGCCAAGCAAAGAGATGTTTTTATTAAGAAGTTGTCAGATTCTGGATTTTTGGAAAGTAATTTCTTTTATAATATAAATGTGCTTTCCTATTATGTGTATTCAAAAATAGCTAAAAGTAAAGAAGAGGCGCAATATGAGTGTATTCAAAAGCTAGGGAAACCGCTTTTTGAAAAAATGTTTATTGCAAATGTAATTTCTGAGTAATTCAATTAAAGAATAAATTAACAATCTTTAGAGAAGCTATCTGTTGTAAAGACAGTATTTTTACTAAAATTAAAAATTACCCTATCTAATTATGAACTATTTTTTTGTAACAATTTGTACAATATTTTTTTCGCTGACTTCAGTTATAGGGCAAGAAAAGATTGATAAGTATATCGTGGGTAAAGGGGAAACAGTGAATCAAATTGCTCAAAAATTTAATATTACTCCTTTCGATATTTATAAGCTCAATCCCGATGCGCAAAAAGGATTGAAGCCCAATAGTGTTTTGCTGATTCCAAAAAGTAAAGGAAAAAGTGCTGAACAGCCAGTGAAACCAGTAATTAAGCAACAACCGAAAACTCATGAAGTGCTTGCAAAGGAAACGTTGTTTGGTATTGAAAAAAAATACGATGTAACTGATGCAGATTTGAAAAAAGCAAATCCAGATCTTGAAAAAAATGGATTGCAGGTAGGTCAAGTTTTGAATATTCCTTCGAAAAACAGTCCAAAAACAAATACCGTTGCTAAGAGTACAGTGATTTATCATACGGTATTGCCAAAAGAAACGAAGTATTCTATCGCTAAACTGTATAATATAACTATTGAAGAATTAGAGCAAAAAAATCCTGAGATTGTGCCTAATCTAACAATTGGATATGAGTTATTGATAAAAGGAAGCAGACCAAAAACAGTTCCAAAAACAGTTGTTACAGAAACTAAAGCAACGCCGGTAAAACCAATTCCAGCAGTCAAAGCTGAACCTGTAAGCTATATTGATTACACAGTAAAAGCCAAAGAAACTTTTTATAGTTTGTCTAAGCAGTTTGGATTGACACAACAGCAATTAATTGAATTGAATCCTGTTTTGTCCAGCGGTGTTCAAGACGGAATGGTTTTAAAAGTGCCATCAAAATCGAACCAAATTGCATCCAATTCTGCAAAACAAAATGTTGTTCTAACGAAGAAAAACAATAACGACAAAAAGACTTTAGTATTATTATTGCCTTTCAATATTGCTAAAAATGGAGGAGATACTATCAGTTCTAATGCAAATCGATTAAACAATGATAAATTTCTGAATATGACTTTGGATTTTTATTCAGGTGCTTTAATAGCAATTGATTCAGCAAAGCAGCTTGGAGTTACTATGGATGTTAAGATTTTTGATTCGAATGAAGCAAAAACAACTTCAAATATAACGACTATTTTCAGTAATAATGACCTTGCAAATGCCGATGCTGTTGTCGGTCCGTTTTATCAAGGTAATGTAGAGAAAATGGCTAGTATGCTTGGGCAAAACAATGTTCCTGTTATTTCTCCATTGTCAAAAGACGCGGGTAATCCGGTTCCAAATTTATATCAGTCAATTGTTCCTGCTTCTGTTTTGAAATCGACCATGTTTGATTTTATGAATGCAAAACAAGGCAATATAATAGCGGTAATTGATAAGAAAAGAGAAACTATCAGAAAATACATTTTAGAGAATCAGAAAGAGGTAAAAATAGCTCCTTTGACTCCAACAGGAGGTTTAAATGTAGAAGGTTTCAAAAGCCAGTTGGTAAAAGACAAGATGAATTATATTATTCTCGAAACGGCCAATACGGGAATGGTCAAGTATACAATAAATGCGATGGTTAGCGTTATGGCTGCTTATCAGGTGCAATTGGTTATTTTAGAGCCTAATGAAACTTTGGATACAGATGAAATAAGTTTTGATAATTTAATCAAGTTACATTTGATGTATCCTTCTGCAACCCGCGAAAACAATTCTCCCGAAGCTAAAATGTTCATGCAGACCTATAGAAAAAAAAATAAAGTTAATCCAAGCACCTTTGCAATTCGTGGTTTTGACATCACTTTTGATACCATGATGCGTTTATCTCAAGACAAAACCTATCAGGAAACTGCCGAAACAATGATAACGGAACAAGTAGAAAATAAATTTGAATATCATAAAAAAGAAGAAGGCGGGTATGTCAATAAAGGAGCTTATATCCTGTATTACGATACCGATTTGACAATTAAAGAAGCGAAATAAAATAGTAGTAGATAGTTTGTAGTATTCAGTACTTTTAAACTAAACTCATAACTCATAATTTTTTTAGAAAATGACTTCAAAAGTAACTTATTTAGGAGATTTAAGAACTTCCTCAATACACATACAATCTGGGAGTGAAATCCTTTCAGATGCACCAGTTGATAATAACGGAAAAGGAGAAGCTTTCTCTCCAACGGATTCGGTTGCCAATGCTTTGGCGACCTGTATGATGACAATTATGGGAATCAAAGCAAGAGATATGAATGTTGATTTTAAAGGTTCAACTGCAGCGGTTACCAAAATCATGAATGCCGAACCAAGACGAATCGGCGCTATCGAAATTGTTTTTGAAATGCAGGGCGTAACAGAACAAAAAGACAAAACGATTCTGGAAAGAGCTGCAATGACTTGTCCAGTTTTCTTGAGTTTGAATACGGATGTTGAGAAGCGGATTAGTTTTAATTGGGGGTAAATTGATTATTGGTTCTTTGTTTATTCTATAGTTGGCGAACAGTTTTGAGAAATCGAAACGCTGAAATATGTTGAGACATTATAGTGATAAAATTAAAAAAAAAACCATATTTTACCACCGTTATAAAGAAAAAAATACAAAGTATAGAAGTATGAAATATAGTTGTTTGTATAGTTGTTTTTATCTTAAGACGGCTATTTTTAACATAATAGTGTGTTATTATGTGTAGAATTTATATACATTTGTCCTATACAATTGTATTGCGCAGTTGTATAATTAAAACAATATAAAACAACAAAAAAGACTAATAGTATGAGTAATTTAATTATTTCCATAGAAGAGCTTTTTGGTAATTTGTTTAAAGAAACCAGCAATTCATTTGCAGGAACGTATCACACAAAAAACAAAGAGGTCGGTCATATCATTGAAGAATTATATAAAGAGGAAATACCTACTTCACGTAATGATAGAGCCAATTTGAGAAGCGATGCTTCTAAAGTAGCTTCGGATTATAAAAAAGCTTTTGAACTTAAAAAAGCAGAGTATTAATGGCGAAGCAATCTTTAACCAAGAAGAATACTCAAATACATCATTCTAACGGAAGAGGAGTACAACAGGAACAAACTGAGGTTTTTGATGATAATCTGTTGCCGGAAGCTTGCGAAATTCAAGCCCTTGCCGTATTAGATCCTAATATATTAGAATGGTTAAAAAGCAGAGCCGAGAAAGAGCAAGATTTTAGACATTTGGCTCATAGTAAAAGGAATGAAATTATTGATAGAAATGTAAGGGGAGAAATTTCGATTAATAAACTTGGCTTGACATATGCTTTTTTAATTATTGTTTTTGGAATGGCATTCTCGACATTCCTTATTTATTTAGGACATTTGATTTCTGGTACTATATTTAGCGGGCTTACAATAACCTATGCAGCCGCATTATTTATCAGAAACAGGAATACAGAACCTGCAAAACAGAAATAACATTAACTTAATAATATAATAAAAAAACCTCTCTTTAAAATGAAAGGTTTTTTTTATTATATTTTAAACTTAGTCATAAAACCGATTCGTCAACACTTACTACAATCGATTTGGGTATTTTGCTTAATTTGGAAAATGGTTTGTATTTGCGTGAATTTGGTTAAAACGAAAAATAACGCTAATTTAGTCCCAACTCCTGTAGTAGCGAAACGTTATTCATAGCTCAAAAAGACAACCTCACAACCTGCAACCTTGGATCAAAACCAAAAACAACTCATAAAATTAGCCCACACCAAAATGCCCTTCGGCAAATACGAAGGCTGGTTTCTTATTGATATTCCGGAATATTATATTGTGTGGTACAGCAATAAAGGTTTTCCAAAAGGAGAACTTGGAGAACAATTGAAATTAATTTATGAGCTAAAACTCAACGGGCTCGAAGAATTGATTCGAAACATAAAAAAGAAGTATCCAAAACCTTAAAATAATTAGATAATCGGAGAATTAGAAAATTATATAATTTTAGATAGATGACTAAAAAATATTGGTTTAAAATGTATTTAGTTCATTAGTTTTCTAATTATCATTTGTCTATTTCTTAAATTATTAAATTCAGACATTAACTAATTTTATAATTGGCACATTTTCTAATTTTCTAATTAGTTTATTGTCTAATTAAATTTGTACTTTTGCCACGTTTTTTACACAACTACAATACAAACAACAACAGAATGAATCAAACGAAATATATTTTTGTTACAGGTGGTGTGACTTCTTCTTTAGGAAAAGGAATTATAGCGGCATCTTTGGCAAAATTGTTACAGGCAAGAGGATATAGAACGACTATTCAAAAATTTGACCCCTATTTAAATGTTGACCCAGGAACCTTGAATCCGTATGAGCATGGCGAATGCTATGTGACAGATGATGGTGCAGAAACTGACTTGGATTTGGGACACTACGAACGTTTCTTGAATGTGCCGACTTCCCAAGCCAATAATGTAACTACTGGCAGAATTTATCTTTCGGTAATAGAAAAAGAACGCAGAGGAGAATTTCTAGGAAAAACCGTTCAAGTTGTGCCTCATATCACCAACGAAATCAAAGATAGAATGCAATTGCTGGGTAATTCTGGTGATTATGATATTATTATTACTGAAATCGGTGGTACTGTCGGGGATATCGAATCGTTGCCTTACATCGAATCGGTTCGTCAATTAGTGTGGGATTTAGGTGAGAACAATGCTATTGTTATTCATTTGACTTTAGTGCCTTATTTGGCAGCAGCCGGAGAATTAAAAACCAAGCCAACACAGCATTCTGTTAAAACCTTGATGGAAAGCGGAATTAAAGCTGATATTTTGGTTTGTAGAACTGAGCATGAGATTTCAGATGAAATTCGCAATAAATTGGCTTTGTTTTGTAATGTAAAAAGAGAAGCGGTTATTCAATCTATTGATGCTTCTACAATATATGAAGTTCCAAATTTGATGTTGGAAGAAGGACTGGATGTAGTTGCTTTGAAAAAATTAGATTTGCCTAAAAAAGCAGCTCCGGATTTAAAAAACTGGAATACATTTTTACGCAGATTAAAATTCCCAAAACATACTGTAAATATCGGTTTGATTGGGAAATATGTAGAAATGCAGGATTGCTACAAATCAATATTGGAAGCTTTTATTCATGCAGGTGCCACAAATGAAACCAAAGTAAATGTTATTTCAATACATTCTGAATTTATTGACACAGAAAATATTAAAGAAAAATTACAAGGTTTAGACGCAATTCTAGTTGCTCCAGGTTTTGGAGAAAGAGGAATTGAAGGTAAAATCGAAGCTATTCGTTATGCTCGTGAAAACAAAGTGCCGTTTTTCGGAATTTGTTTGGGAATGCAAATGGCCATTATCGAATATTCTAGAAATATTTTAGGTTTAGCCGATGCGAATTCTACCGAGATGAACGATAAAACCAAAAATCCTGTAGTGAATTTGATGGAAGATCAAAAAAACGTTACAGACAAAGGTGGAACAATGCGTCTTGGAGCATGGAAATGTGAGATTACTCCAGACTCATTGGCATACAAAATTTATGGTAAGACTTCAATATCGGAGCGTCACCGTCATCGTTATGAATACAATAGTCAGTATGTTGACCAATTGCAAAAGGCAGGTTTAATTTCTTCGGGTGTAAACCCTGACACAGGTTTAGTAGAGATTGTTGAATTAGCAGATCATCCTTTCTTTATTGGTGTTCAGTATCATCCAGAATATAAGAGTACTGTGGCAAATCCACATCCGCTTTTTGTGAGTTTTGTTGCGGCAGCGGTAAAAGCAAAAAAGAAATAAAAGCTTATAATTAGATATTAGGAATGATTTTTGTCAAGATGTAACATTAAAGGTGTTTTGATGACTAACGAAATCAGTTTCTAATGCATCTAAATTAGAATAAGAAAACAACAATAAATAAAATGGAAGAAAAAAAATTAGACCTTAACTCGATTATAGGTATGTTATTAATCGTTGGTATATTCCTTTGGATGATGTACCAAAACAAACCTTCAGAGGAGCAACTTGCTGCAGAAAAGGCTAAAAAAGAATTAGTTGTAAAAGAAGCTAAGGCTAAGGCAGCTAAGCAAATTGTGGCTCCTACAGCAAATATTGTAGCTGGAGATTCTACACAATTGGCACAATTACAAAAAACATTAGGAGGTTTTGCTTATTCAGCGACTTTGCCTTCTGCGAAAAATGATATTACAACAATCGAAAATGAATATGTATTATTAAAAATTGCCAACAAAGGAGGTTACATTGTTGAAGCTACTTTGAAAAATTTTGAGAAATTCAAGAAAAATTCAGGGCAATTAGTTTCTTTAATAAAGAACAATAATGCCGATTTGAATATTCAATTGCAAACAAATGACAGTAGAGTTTTAAATACTAAAGACTTGTATTTTGAGCCTACATTAACTAAAGTTGGTGATGAGCAAATTCTTTCAATGAAATTGAAAGCTGGAGCCAATGAGTTTTTAGAATACAAATATATTTTGAAACCAAACGACTATATGGTTGGTTTTGATGTTCGTTCTCAAGGCTTGAATAAAGTTTTGAATACGGCAAAGCCAATGGATTTGCAGTGGAATTTAAAAACCTATAGAACAGAGAAAAGCATTGCATACGAGGATCGTTATACACTTTTGAATTACGAACATGATGATGAAAAGTTTAGTAATGTTAGTGATGGCCAGAATAAAGAAGAATCACTTGAAAAAGTAAGTTATGTAGCTTATAAACAACATTTTTTCGCTTCTATTTTATTGACAAACACTCCTTTTACAAAAGCAGTTCTAAAATCAAATAAATTAGTTGTAGATCAAAATGTTGATACCGTTTTTGTGAAACAATTTAATGCTAACATGCCTTTAGCTTTTACTAATGGGGAGTTGGATTATAAAATGAATTGGTATTTTGGGCCTTCAGATTATCAAACTTTAAAATCCTATGATAAGCATTTAGAGAAAATTATTCCATTGGGCTGGGGGATTTTTGGATGGATAAATAAGTTTATTTTTATTCCATTATTTGGATTTTTAAGCGGTAATATATCATATGGTATTGCAATTATTATTTTTACAATATTGATTAAAATTGCAATGTCGCCTATTACATACAAGTCGTTCTTGTCACAAGCCAAGATGAAAGTATTAAGGCCTGATATTACTGAATTGGGAGAAAAATTCAAAAAAGACCCAATGAAAAAACAACAGGAAACAATGAAACTGTATAATAAAGCGGGAGTGAATCCTATGGCAGGATGTATTCCGGCTTTGATTCAGATTCCATTTATGTATGCTTCGTTCCAGTTCTTTCCATCTGCTTTTGAGTTGAGACAAAAAAGTTTCCTTTGGGCAGATGATTTATCTTCATTTGACTCGGTTTACAAATTGCCTTTCCATATTCCATTGTATGGTGATCATATTAGTTTGTTTCCAATTTTGGCGGCTATTGCAATTTTCTTCTATATGAAGATGACTTCTGGCGATCAGCAAATGGCAGCTCCACAGCAAGAAGGAATGCCGGATATGGCCAAAATGATGAAATACATGATTTATATTTCACCAATTATGATGTTGATTTTCTTCAATAGCTATGGTGCTGGATTGAGTTTGTATAACTTTATTTCGAATTTAATTACTATTGGAATCATGTTTGTAATCAAAAATTACATTGTAGATTCAGATAAAATTCATGCTCAAATTCAGGAGAATAAATTGAAAGAGCCTAAAAAGCCAGGTAAATTTCAACAGCGTCTGCAAGCTGCTATGGAACAAGCCGAAGCTCAAAAAGCAAAAGATAAAAAATAAATAATATTTGATAAATATTGCAGAAGCTCCTAGTAAAATAGGAGCTTTTTGTTTTTATAGAGAGTATTAATTTTATAGTGCTTGGTTTTGTACTTTTATGAAATAATTGAAAAATCATACGATTAGTGTTTTTTTGAAGTTATAGTATTGATTTTTTGATAATTTAATTAGAAATATATGTTAGCTATTTTTAGAATTTTAGTTTGTTTTTTATGTTGCCAATTTGTTTTTTCTCAAACAGATAACAACCCTGTAGATGATAAAGGAAAAAAGCATGGTGTTTGGAAAGGGGTTTATGAAGAATCTGGACGACCTAGATATGAAGGAGCTTTTGAGCATGGAAAGGAAGTTGGTGTTTTTAATTTTTTTGATGATACCGCTGCAAAGTCAGTTATAGCGACAAGAACATTTAATCCAAATGATAATTCGTGTTATACTATTTTTTATGATCAAAAGAAGAATGTAGTGAGTGAGGGCAAAGAAGTTAATAAATTGCGTGAAGGGGCATGGAAATATTATCACAAAGCTTCAAAAACGATCATGACTTTGGAAAATTATAAAAGCGGAAAATTAGACGGTACGAGAATAGTGTATTATCCTAGCGGTAAAATTGTTGATGAAACGATTTATAAAAAAGGACTAAAAGAAGGTGTTTATAAAAAATATTCGGAAGCGGGTATTGTTTTAGAAAACAGTTTTTTTAAAAATGGCGAATATGAGGGTGAAGCTATTTATAAAGATCCCAATAATCTTGTTATTGCCAAAGGAATGTTTAAAAATGGTAAAAAAATAGGTATTTGGCAGTTTTTTATCAATGGAAAACTGACGAGTGAGGAAAACATGAATAAGCCTAAAAAGCCACAGCTCAAAAGAGATAAAGTAAAAACGAATTAATTTTTTAGCGAAATAGTTTTTGAAATAAAGTAATAAATAGTGAATAGCATTAGCTTAGATTATTGTGGTATTGTTTTCATCAATTCATATATAATCATAACTAGGGTTATTATTTGTACTTTTGCAAAAGCTTAAAATTTAAAGCATTTAATTTTTTTTAAAATGAAGGATCATGATTTTTAGTTGGTTGTAATTGCCAATTAGATTATGTGATTTAGTTCCAATTTTTTTGGAAAATAATATAATTCAGTATATGAAACGTGTAGTTGTAGGTCTTTCTGGTGGAGTGGATTCGAGTGTTGCTGCTTATTTATTGCAACAGCAAGGATATGAAGTAATAGGTCTTTTTATGAAGAATTGGCACGATGATTCGGTAACCATTTCAAATGAATGTCCTTGGTTGGAAGACAGTAATGATGCTTTATTAGTAGCCGAAAAATTAGGTATTCCTTTTCAAACAGTTGATTTAAGCGAACAATACCAGGAAAAAATCGTTGACTATATGTTCAGCGAATACGAAAAAGGAAGAACTCCAAATCCTGACGTACTTTGTAACCGCGAAATAAAATTTGACGTTTTCATGAAAATCGCTTTAAGCCTTGGTGCCGATTATGTGGCTACAGGACATTATTGCCGAAAAGGTGAAATCGAAGTGAATGGCGAAAAAGTATACCAACTTCTCGCAGGAGTTGATAACAATAAAGATCAATCTTATTTTTTATGCCAATTATCACAGGAACAATTGGCGAAAGCGTTGTTTCCAATTGGTGAATTGACCAAGCCTGAAGTGCGTGAAATTGCTGCAGAAATGGAATTGGTTACTGCTGAAAAGAAAGATTCTCAAGGTTTATGTTTTATTGGTAAAGTGCGTTTACCCGAATTTTTGCAACAAAAACTGCAACCAAAAGAAGGTACAATTATTCAGATAGATAAAAATAATCCGCTATATTCTTATGAGAAGCAACATGAATTGTCAGTTGAAGAGCAATTGCTTTTTGCCTCTCGAAAATTGCCCTATACAGAAAAAATGGGCAAAGTCATGGGAAAACATCAAGGTGCGCATTATTTTACGGTTGGACAAAGAAAAGGCTTGAATGTTGGTGGAACTACAGATCCTTTGTTTGTTATTGCTACCGATGTAGAAACCAATACTATTTATACTGGATTATCAAGTACGCATCCCGGATTATTTAAAAGTGCTTTGTTTATTGAAAAATCAGAAGTTCATTGGATTCGTCAAGATTTAATTTTAGCGAATGGAGAAACACTGGATGTAATGGCACGCATTCGATACAGACAGCCTTTGCAAAAAGCAACTTTGCATCAATTTGAAAGTGGTATGTATATTTCATTTGAAGAGCCACAATCTGCTATTACCGAAGGACAATTTGCAGCTTGGTATCACAATGATGAATTAATTGGTTCTGGAGTTATTTCATAAAGTGAAATCTTAATTTAAACATGTAAGTCATGTAAGTTAAAAGAACGTTCGTTTGTCAAATTAAAAACTTATTTGACTCATATGTTTAACAATGTGTTTGAAAAAATGCTGTTATTTGTATGATTAAGCAATTTTAAACAAGGCATGAAAAAAATACTGTTTGTTATTTTGTTTTTTTTCTGTTTTTCAGGCTTTGCTCAGGAAGATGCTTGGGTGTATTTTAATGTAAAAAATAATTCTCAATCTTATTTTGATAATCCTTTGCTGATGCTTTCCCAAAGAGCAATAGATAGAAGAGTTAAGCAAAATATTGCTTTGGATTCCAAAGATATTCCTATCGATAAAAGTTTTATCAATCAAATAAGATCTGTTTCTGGCATTACTGTTATGGCGAAGTCCAAATGGTTGAATTCCTTGCATGTTAGAGGTACGCAAACGGTGATTAATTCCTTGAAATCATTTGCCTTTGTAGAGAAAGTTGATTTTGCGAATAAAGCTCTCAATTCGACTGCAAGGATAACAGCTTCAGCTAAAACAAAATCTGTTAGTAAGGTTTTGGAAACCCAAGTGAATTTTGCTTACGGCAATTCGGCAAACCAAATCCAAATGCTTCATGGTGACAATCTGCACCAACAAAATTACACGGGTTCTGGGAAAATAATCGCAGTTATAGATGCTGGTTTTTCAGGGGTTAATACAGCTCAGCCATTTCAAAGACTCCGAGATAATAATCAAATTTTGGGTGGCTATGATTTTGTCAATAGGAATGCTAATTTTTATACTGGAAGTTCGCATGGCACTTCGGTTCTTTCGTGTATGGGAGGTTATAAAGATAATTCACTTGTAGGAACTGCTCCAGATGCTTCTTATTATTTATTTAGAACAGAAGATGATTCGAGCGAAAATCCTGTAGAAGAGTCTTATTGGGTAGAAGCCAGCGAAAAAGCGGATAGTTTAGGAGTTGATGTTATAAATACCTCTTTGGGTTACTTTGAGTTTGATAATACGGCCTATAATCATACCTATACTGAGATGGATGGAAAAACGGCTTATATTACCCGCAGTGCTGAAATTGCTTTTTCCCGCGGAATGATAATAGTGGTTGCTGCAGGAAATGAAGGCGCAACTTCCAATCCTCATATTGGAGTGCCAGCAGATGGTATCTCGATGCTTACAGTGGGAGCTGTAAGTGCAACGAAAACAGTTGTGAGTTTTAGTTCTATTGGACCGTCATTTGATGGGAGAATAAAACCAGATATTATGGCACAAGGGCAAGCAGTTGTTTTATCTGATGCCTCAGGGACAATTGGTACGGCTAATGGAACTTCTTTTTCTAGTCCGATAACTGCAGGACTTGTAGCATGTTTATGGCAAGCGTTTCCTAATAAAACGAATAAGGAAATTAAAGACTTGATTGTGAAATCAGCAGATAGATTTACTGTTCCAAATAACCAATATGGATATGGAGTTCCTGATTTTAGTTTGGCTTTGTTCAGCGGTTTAGGAGTGCATGATTTTTCAAAAAAAGATATTTTTTTATTTCCTAATCCAACGCAGGATTTGAGTACCATTTCTTTTGCGGATAATTTTGATACTGGAGTAATTCGGGTTTATTCTATTCTTGGTCAAAAATTGCTCGAACAAGTAATTACCAAGACACTTCCTTCTGTTTCATTAAAAACATTACAGGCTGGGATGTATTTTTATACCATAAATTTGAATGGTAGTATAACTTCTGGCAAATTAATCAAACAATAATTTTTCTTTTTATATATGAATAAAATTACAAGTCTTTTCAATATTAAATATCCAATCGTTCAAGGAGGAATGATTTGGAACAGTGGTTATAAATTGGCAAGCGCCGTGAGTAATGCAGGAGGATTAGGGCTGATTGGGGCAGGTTCTATGTATCCGGAAGTATTGAGAGAACATATTCAAAAATGTAAAAAAGCAACAGCTAAACCTTTTGGTGTAAATGTACCATTATTGTATCCCAATATTGAAGATATAATGAAAATTATCGTAGACGAAGAGGTTAAGATTGTTTTTACATCAGCAGGAAATCCTAAAACTTGGACTTCATTTTTGAAAGAAAGAGGAATAACGGTTGTGCATGTAGTTAGTAGTTCTGTTTTTGCCTTAAAAGCACAAGAAGCAGGAGTAGATGCGATTGTAGCCGAAGGGTTTGAAGCCGGTGGTCATAATGGAAGAGAGGAAACGACAACACTTACTTTGATTCCGATGGTGAAAGATAAAATTTCGATTCCGTTGATTGCCGCAGGCGGAATTGCAACAGGAGGAGGAATGCTTGCTGCGATGGCTCTTGGTGCAGATGGAGTGCAGGTTGGCAGTCGATTTGCTGCTTCATTAGAGTCTTCCTCGCATGAAAATTTTAAGCAAACCATTATTGAACTTCAAGAAGGAGGAACTCAATTGACTTTGAAAGAACTGGCGCCTGTCCGTTTAATCAAAAATAAATTTTACCAAGACGTACAGCAATTGTATGAAAAATGCCCTAGCAAAGAAGAATTAGCAGCTTTATTGGGAAGAGCAAGAGCGAAGCGCGGTATGTTTGAAGGTGATTTAGAGGAAGGCGAATTAGAAATAGGACAAATTGCCGGACTAATTAAAGAAGTACTGCCTGCAAAAGAAATAATTGACACTATGATTGCTGAATTTGAACAAGCAAAACAAGATGTTGTTAAGTTTGATTTTTAAAAATTGTTATATTTGCTTTTCTACAAATTTTTAGATAATGATTAAGTTGAAAAATATATTTTTATTGCTGTTTCTTTTTTTTGGATTGAATCAAGGATTTAGTCAGGTGTATAAATTCAAAACTACTGGTTTAAGTGTTGCCGCAAAAGGCGCTAATGGTAAGTATGGAGATTGGAGCGAACTGAAATTGGTGAACATTTTAATCAATTTGGATACCAATAAAAATAGAATTGTAATCTACTCAGAAGCAATTCAGTTATTTGAAATTGTAGAATATCTTCATGCAGAAGAAAGTGAAACCGACTTAATTTATCCTTTTGTCTGTAAGGATAATAATGGAGAAGATTGCACACTTTCATTTATCACCAGAAAAAATCAAGACAACCGCAAACAGTTATATATCAAATATGATAATCGAGTATTGGTATATAATGTTGTCAATTTTGAGTAAAAAGGATCTTGACAGCTCTTATTAAGCCAACAATACTGAACTAAACTTTATTTTCTTTGGTTTTTTATTTCCCTGATTTGAATTGGATAAAGATCTTGCCTTGCGAAATGTTTTTGATTACGGTGAGCGTGAAGGATAGAAGCTAGCTACCGAAGTAGCGCGGATAGCCTGACCGCATTAGGAAAAGAGGCCGTATATGCGCAAATTCAAGTTGGCCTCTTTTCCTAATGGGGTCACGCCCAAATAATTTTGCGGATTTACTAATTTTAGGTTATTATTGGGTTAATTTAGTAGGATAGTTTTTTGTTTTTAAACTTTTTTACAGGATAAAGTGTATTTTTGTTTTCTATTTAAAATATATTATGAGAAAAATTATTTTGTTATTAGTGTGCTTTTTTGGTGTTCAAAGTCAAGCGCAGCAACGACCAAAATTGGTTGTTGGTATCGTTGTTGATCAAATGAAAATGGAGTATTTGTATCGATTTTCAGATGATTATTCGGCTAAAGGTTTTAAAAGACTGATGGATAATGGGTTTACTTTTAATAACATGAATTATAATTATGCGCCCACATTTACTGCTCCAGGACATGCTTCTATCTATACGGGAACAACGCCTGCTGTGCATGGAATTATAGGGAATGACTGGTATGTTCGTTCTACTGGGAAAAGTATGTACTGCACTGACGATGCTGGTGTTAAAACGCTAGTGGAAGGTACTGAGAAGGAAGGGGCGATGTCTCCAAAGAATCTTTTGAGCACTACAATTACTGATGAATTGAGAATGGCGACAAACTTTAACGGGAAAGTAATTGGTTTGAGTATTAAGGATCGTGGGGCTATTTTGCCGGCTGGACATTTTGCGAATTGGGCATTTTGGTGCACTAAATCGGGTGCGTTTATTTCTAGTAATTTTTATGGAGATAAAATGCCGGATTGGGTAACTCAATTCAATGGTGAAAAGAATTTTATGAAATACATCAATAAAGGTTGGAGTTTGTTGAAACCGGTTGAAACTTATAACGAAAGTTTGCCAGACAATAACCCGTACGAAGGAAGGTTGGACAAAAGTTTGCCTCCTGTATTTCCTTATGATTTGAATAAGATTTATAAAGAAACCGGAATGGAAGTTTTGAAAACGACTCCATTTGGAAATGATTTTTTGGCTGAATTAGCCATGAGAGCGATTGATAAAGAAGAATTAGGGAAAGATAATATTACTGATTTCTTGGCTGTAAGTTTTTCTTCAACTGATTATGTAGGCCATACTTTTGGTCCTAGATCTATGGAAATTCAAGATACTTATTTGCGTTTGGATCTTACGATTGCTACATTTTTAGAGTATTTGGATAAAACTGTTGGTAAAGATAATTATTTAGTTTTCTTGACTGCAGATCATGCTGTTGCCGAAAATCCTATTTATTTGAAAGATCATAAATACAATGTAACTAATATTCCTTCGAAAGATATTTATGCTTCGTTAAGTAAGTTTTCGACTGATACTTTTGGTACTAATTTAGTGTTGAATTATTCCAATTTTAATGTTCACTTAAACAGAGATGTCATAAAGGAAAAAGGTTTGGAATTGACTAAAGTGAAGCAAAGTTTCAAAGACTTTTTAATGGCGCAGGACTATGTAAAAAGGGTATACACTCAAGAAGATATTTTAGCAGGTTCAGCTCAAGATTATTATTTGAGTTTTATTTTTAAAGGTTATGACGCAAAACAAAGCGGAGATCTTGTAATTCTTGAAGGAGCTGGATATTTGGAGAGTATAGAAACAGGAACGACTCACGGAACTCCTAATAGTTATGATACTAATGTGCCGTTGCTTTTTTACGGTTGGCACGTACCGCAAGGAGAATCAAATAAAAAGCAATACATAACAGAAATTGCTCCTACGCTTTCTAAAATGCTAAAAATTACTACTCCAAATGGTACAGAATCTGAAGTTTTGGAAGAGTTGTTTGTCAAAAAATAGTATTTAAATCTTATTTATAATTGCAATATGCATTGAATAAAAAATCCCGTCTCGTTTAAAACGAGACGGGATTTTTTATAGATATAGTTTTTATTATTAAACTGCTGCGGCCACTTCTGTTGGCAGCGGAATTTGATTTTGAAGCAAGTCTTCGAATTTCTCCTGAGCTCGGATTAAATATCCTTGTCCATTCATCCATAAAACCTCTGCGGGCTTGTATCTTGAATTGTAATTGGAAGACATTGAGAAGCAATAAGCTCCTGCATTGCGGAAGGATAAAATGTCTCCTTCTTTTATTTCTGAAATTCTTCTGTTGGTAGCGAAAGTATCTGTTTCGCAAATATATCCAACTACTGAGTAAAAACGCTCTTTTCCTTTTGGATTGGAAATGTTTTCAATAGAGTGCTGTGAACCATAAAGCATTGGACGAATCAAATGATTAAAACCACTATCAATACCTGCAAAAACAGTAGAAGTTGTTTGTTTTACCACATTTACTTTGGCCAAAAAGAATCCTGCTTCACTTACCAAAAATTTACCAGGTTCAAATATTAAAGTCAAATCTTTGCCATATTCTGTACAGAAAGCATTGAATCTTTTAGAAAGTTTTTTACCTAATTCGTCAATATCCGTAGCGATATCATCTTTTTTGTAAGGAACTTTAAATCCACTTCCGAAATCTAAAAACTCTAAGTTTTTAAAGTTTTTGGCAGCGTCAAATAAAATTTCAGCAGCATATAAAAATACTTCAATATCTAGGATGTCTGATCCAGTATGCATGTGAATACCTACAATATTCATATTAGTATTCTCGACAATACGAACCAAATGAGGTAATTGATGTACCGAAATACCAAATTTACTATCAATATGTCCTACAGAAATATTAGCATTTCCACCCGCCATTACGTGTGGGTTGATGCGTATACAAACTGGAACATGTGGATGTTTTGCTCCAAATTGCTCCAATATAGATAAGTTGTCAATATTTATTTGCACGCCTAATGCATGTACTTCTTCTATTTCTTCTAAGGAAACACCGTTTGGCGTATAAAATATTTTTTCTGGTGCATAACCAGCATGTAGACCTAATTGTACTTCTTGGATAGAAACGGTGTCTAGTCCAGATCCCATATCTCTTAATAATTGCAGTATCGCAACATTAGATAAAGCCTTCATGGCGTAATTGATGCGTAAATTGGCAACCTTTGAAAATGCCTTCGTTAATCGATTATACTGGGATTGTATTTTCTCTGCATCATACACATAAAGTGGACTTCCAAATTGTTCTGCTAAGTGTAGTAAATCGTTTGCTTGCATTTTTTATTTATTAATTTTTTACAAATTTATTATTCTTTAATATTACGACCAAACAATTTGAAACTATTTAACAAAATATAACAAATTGTTTTTATTGTAACAAATAGTTCTTGTTTGTTGATTTTTTTAACTTTTTAAAATTCTATTATATACGTAATAAAACAAAATTTAAAAGATGTGATAAATAATTCGTTAACGAATTGTTTGTTAAATAATCAAATTTTTAACGATTCTGAATTTTAAGTGCCTTTAAAAAAATAAATCCCTTGATAAAAACGATATCAAGGGATTTTTTAAATTTATTTTTCAAATGTTACAAAGCAGGTAAATCACCATTACCTTTTGTTGGTAAATTGCTATAGCCCATCAAGTACAAATCAACTTCTCTAGCCGCTTCACGACCTTCGGAAATTGCCCATACAATCAAAGATTGCCCTCTTCTCATATCACCAGCAGTGAAAATATGAGGAACATTTGTTTGATAATTGGTAGCTTTATAATTAGTTCTGAAATCAATTTCTAAACCTAATTGCTCTGCTAATGTTTTTTCTGGACCTGTAAAACCTAAAGCTAACAAAGCTAAATCACAAGGCCAAACTTTTTCAGAGCCTTCTTTTTCGATTAATTCAGGTCTTTGTCCTGGAGTTAATTTCCATTGAACTTCAACGGTTTTTAATCCAACTAGTTCTCCTTTTTCATTAGCAAGGAATTCTTTAGTATTAATTAACCAGTTTCTATCACAGCCTTCTTCGTGAGATGAAGATGTTTTCAACTGTAATGGCCAAAATGGCCAAGGAGTAGTTTCGCTTCTTCCGATTGGCGGTTTTGGCATAATTTCAAAGTTAGTCACTGATTTTGCTCCGTGTCTGTTTGAAGTTCCAACACAATCTGATCCTGTATCTCCACCACCAATAACGATTACGTCTTTTCCAGTTGCCAATACTTGGTCATCGATTTTTTCTCCGTATAAAACTTTGGTTTGCTGTGTCAAGAAATCCATTGCTTGAACAACTCCTTTGCTATCTGCCCCTTTAGTAGGTAATCCTCTTTTTTCAGTTGCTCCACCGCATAAAACGATAGAATCAAATGAATTTAATTCGGCAACACTAAAGTTAACTCCAACGTTTACATTCGTTTTAAAAGTGATTCCTTCAGCTTCTAAAACTTTTACACGTCTGTCTATAATTCCTTTTTCTAATTTGAAATTTGGTATTCCGTAACGTAATAAGCCACCAATTGCATTGTCTCTTTCGAAAACGGTAACAGTATGACCAGCACGGTTCAATTGTTGTGCAGCGGCCAATCCAGCAGGTCCAGATCCAACTACGGCAACAGTTTTTCCTGTTCTTTTTTCTGGTGTTTGTGGTTTAATCCATCCTTCAGCAAATCCTCTTTCGATGATATTTTTTTCAATATTTTCGATAGCTACAGGTTCTTGGATTATTCCTAGTACACATGATTTCTCGCATGGAGCAGGGCATAAACGGCCTGTAAATTCTGGAAAGTTATTTGTTGATTGTAAAATCTGTAATGCACTTTCCCATTCTTCCTGGTGTACCATGTCGTTAAAATCAGGAATTAAATTTCCTAATGGACAGGAACTATGACAAAATGGGATTCCGCAATCCATACATCTAGAACCTTGTTCTTTTTTCTTTTCTTCTGAAAGCGAAATGGTAAATTCATTATAATTTGTAACTCTTTCTAGAACAGCAACGTTAGTTTCGTCGGTTCTGTTATATTCTTTAAATCCTCCTATTTTACCCATGACTATTGTGCTATTAATTCTTGAATTTGCTTTTCTTCTGCCAATCTTTGCAATGCTTTTTTGTAATCTGTTGGCATCACTTTAATGAAATGTTTGCTTTCGTTTTCCCAATCTGCTAAAAGGCGTTTTGCCAAAGGGCTATTGGTGTACATTGAATGATTTTTGATTAAGCGTTTTAATTTAGCTAAATCTTCTTCTTCCAATGTTTCTAAGGCAACCATTTCCATATTGCACAATCCATCTTCAAATTTCTTTTTGGCATCATATACATAAGCAACACCACCGCTCATACCTGCTGCGAAGTTTCTACCGGTTTTACCAAGAACAACTACAGTTCCACCTGTCATGTATTCACAACCGTGATCTCCAATTCCTTCAACAACAGCTATAGCTCCTGAGTTTCTTACAGCAAAACGCTCTCCTGCCATACCATTAATGTAGGCTTCTCCAGTAATTGCACCATATAAAGCCACGTTACCAATGATGATATTGTCTTCTGGGGCGAAAGTAGCTGTAGGAGGTACTTTGATAATTAATTTTCCTCCAGAAAGTCCTTTTCCTAAATAGTCATTACAGTTACCGTGTATTTTAAACGATAGCCCATTAGTGGCAAAAGCTCCAAAACTTTGTCCTGCAGAACCTGTAAAGTCAACAAGAATAGTGTCTTCTGGTAATCCTTGAGAACCATATATTTTTGAAATTTCATTACTTAAAATGGCACCTACAGAACGGTCTGTGTTTTTAATGTCAAAAGTAACTCTAGTTCTTTCTTTTCTATAAATAGAAGGAATAGCAGCTTTTATTATAGCAAAATCAAGTACATTTTCTAATGCGTGATCTTGAGTAGTAGTATTATGGTTTGGAACTGTTTTTGCTTTTTCTGGTTTATAAAGAATAGTAGATAAATCCAATCCATTAGCTTTATAATGCTTAATCGCTTTATTAACATTCAATTTTTGAGATTGTCCAACCATTTCTTTCAATGTTCTGAATCCAAGTTGAGCCATAATTTCTCTAAGCTCTTCTGCGATAAAGTACATGAAGTTAATAATATGCTCAGGTGTTCCTTTGAAATTCTTTCTCAATTCAGGATCTTGTGTTGCAATACCTACTGGGCAAGTATTCAAGTGACAAGCTCTCATCATGATACAACCTGAAGCTACTAGCGGTGCTGTTGCAAAACCAAATTCTTCTGCACCAAGTAAAGCAGCGATAGCTACGTCACGTCCTGTTTTCAATTGACCATCACATTCAAGAACTACACGGCTTCTTAAATCGTTTAAGATTAAAGTCTGCTGTGCTTCGGCAAGTCCAAGTTCCCATGGAATACCTGTATGTTGCAATGAAGTTAATGGTGCAGCACCTGTTCCTCCATCGTATCCAGAAATTAAGATAACGTCTGCTTTTGCTTTAGCAACACCTGCAGCGATAGTTCCAACACCAACTTCAGCAACCAATTTAACGTTTACTCTAGCTTCTCTATTAGCATTTTTTAAGTCAAATATCAATTGAGATAAATCTTCAATAGAATAAATATCGTGGTGCGGAGGAGGAGAAATAAGACCTACATAAGGAGTAGAATTTCTTGTTTCTGCAATCCAAGGCACAACTTTTTCACCAGGTAGTTGACCGCCTTCTCCCGGTTTAGCACCTTGAGCCATTTTTATTTGAATCTCTTTGGCATTCGTCAAATAATTGATCGATACTCCAAATCTTCCAGAGGCGACTTGTTTGATAGCACTATTTCTAGAGTCTCCATTCATGTCTTTTTGAAAACGTTGTGGGTTTTCTCCACCTTCTCCAGAATTACTTTTTCCACCAATTCTGTTCATGGCAATCGCTAGATTCTCATGAGCTTCCTGGCTGATAGATCCGTAAGACATAGCACCAGTTTTGAATTTTTTTACAATCTCTGTCCATGGTTCTACTTCATCAATAGAGATAGGATCTAAATTATTAAATTCGAATAAACCTCTAATGGTCATCAAGTTTTCACTTTGCTCATTAACCATATTAGAGTATTCTTTATAGCTTTCAGGGCTATTTAATCGAACGGCTTGTTGTAATTTTGAAATTGTTGTTGGATTAAACATGTGTTTTTCACCGTTTCTTCTCCATCTGTATATTCCTCCAATTTCTAATGGCAATAGGTTTGCAATATTAGATTTTGGGAAAGCATTTTGGTGTCTTTTCTTAACTTCTCTTTCAATTTCCATTAGACCAATTCCTTCTATTCTTGAAGGAGTATAAGGGAAGTATTTTGAAGTAAAGGTTTTGTTTAAACCTAAGATTTCAAAAATTTGTGCTGCTTTATAGGAATGTAAAGTTGATATACCAATTTTATTCATGATTTTTAGAATCCCTTTGGCAATTGCTTTATTATAGTTTGTAATTGCATAATCTGCTTTTACTCCTGTAATAAAACCTTGGTTTACTTGGTCATGAAGAATTTCATTTACCATGTAAGGATTGATTGCACTAGCGCCATATCCAAATAATAAAGCAAAGTGATGAGGCTCGCGTGGCTCAGCAGATTCGATTATTATACCAAATTTAGAACGAACTTTTAAAATATTCAAAGAGTGGTGAATGTATGAAGTAGCCAATAACATTGGTATTGGAGCCATTTTTTCAGTTACGCCTCTGTCTGAAAGAATAATGATATTTGATCCTTCCGATACTGCTTTGAATGTTGCTTGAATGCATTTTTCCAAAGCACGTTCCAGACCATTTACTCCTTTTTCTATTTTATACAAAGTAGAAATTGTAGTCGATTTGAAATCGGCATGGTCTATGTTTCTTATTTTATCCAAATCCTCATTAGAAATAACAGGGTTTTGGATTTTTATTTTTTTGCAATGAATATCAGTGATGTCAAAAATATTGTAATCTGCACCAACTGCTAAACTAGTATCTGTAATTATTTCTTCACGAATACCATCCAATGGAGGGTTAGTTACTTGAGCAAATAATTGTTTGAAATAGTTATACAACAATTGAGGCTGATCTGATAATACCGCAAGAGGAGTATCGTTACCCATAGAACTCAATGCTTCATTACCTTGAGCGCCCATTGGATTAATGATGGTTTTTAAATCCTCAATAGTGTAACCGAATAAACGTTGTCTGGTTTCAAAATCGGTTTCTTCTGTTGGAATTGCATTATTCGTATAAGGAATTTGCGCCAATTGCAACATATTGTTGTTTAGCCATTCTCTATAAGGACGTTTAGTAACTACTGAATGTTTGATTTCATCATCTTCAATAATACGACCTTCATTCATGTCCACTAAGAACATTTTTCCTGGCTCTAATCTTCCGTGCTGAATTACATCTTCTGGTTTTACATCAAGTACACCAATCTCTGATGACATGATAACATACCCGCTTTTGGTTAAAGTATAACGAGAAGGGCGTAATCCATTTCTATCCAATAATGCTCCAATTACGTTTCCATCTGTAAAAGGAATCGATGCAGGGCCATCCCATGGCTCCATGATACAAGCATTGTATTCGTAGAATGCTTTTTTCTCATCAGACATGGTTTTGTGTTTTTCCCATGCTTCAGGAACAACCATCATCATAACTTCTGGCAACGAACGACCAGTCATTAATAATAACTCGACAACCATATCCATAGAAGCTGAATCTGATTTTCCTTCTAATATAATTGGGAATAATTTTTTCAAATCCTCTCCAAAAACATCACTTTTCATTAATTCTTCACGAGCACGCATTCTGCTCACGTTTCCTCTTAATGTGTTGATTTCACCATTGTGACACATATATCTAAATGGTTGTGCCAAATCCCAAGAAGGGAAAGTGTTTGTAGAGAAACGTTGGTGAACCAAAGCTAAACGGGTTACCAAATCGCTGTCTAATAAATCAGTATAGTATCTGCTGATGTCTTCCGGCATCAATAGTCCTTTATATATTATAGTAGTTGTAGAACAGCTTGAAAAGTAAAACATATGACTTTCCGAAGTTCTTGAATTGCGAATCGTGTGCTCAGCAATTTTTCTAGCCATAAATAATTTGGCATTAAATTGTTGCTCAGTAATATCTAAACCGTTTTTACCAACAAATACTTGTTTAACGGTTGGTTCTTTCTCTGCTGCTATTTGTCCTAAATTAGAAACATCAACAGGAACATCTCTCCATCCTAATATAGATAGGTTTTGATCCTTTATGGCAGATTCAAAAGTGGTTTTGCAAAAAGCAACTTGGTTAGGGCTTTTTGGCATAAAGGTCATACCAACAGCATATTCTCTAACTTCTGGGATTTCAAAATCACAAACTTTTTTAAAGAAATCATGTGGTATATCAAATAAGATTCCAGCACCATCACCAGTTCTTCCATCTGAGCTTACTGCTCCACGATGTTCTAACTTGATAAGGATGTCTAGCGCTTTGTGAATAATATCGTTAGACTTGATTCCATTCAAATTACATATAAATCCTGCGCCACAGTTGTCGTGCTCAAATTCGGGTAAATAAAGACCTTGTTCTTTAACTCTCATGCTTGATATTTTTTTTTACAAAATTAAAGATTTCATAACATATAATGAATGAATCCATAATTAAGGTTCTATTTTTGTTATAAAATTAAAAAAGTAATGTATAATTGATAATAATGCTAATTTTTTACTTTTGAATTGATATATCGTCAATAAATATTTTTGTATTTTTTTAAAAGCGTCTGTTTTTGTAATAAATATAGGGTTATACTTTTTAGTGTTAAAAATTTTAACAAAATACATGATTATTTTTATATTTTCTATTCTGTTACAAGTTAGCTTGTCGGAATGGATTTTTTTTGCTTTAATGTGGTATATATGATTAAAAATAATTTCAATTAAATTAAATTTTGCTATTTTTGTACCACTTTTATTCTGAAATAGATTCAGAATCCAGACAAATTCTATATTATGAACATACACGAATATCAAGGAAAAGAAATTTTAGCTAGCTATGGAGTTCGCATTCAGCGCGGAATTGTAGCTAATAGTCCAGTAGAAGCTGTTGCTGCTGCAAAACAATTAACTACTGAAACAGGTACAAGCTGGTATGTAGTTAAAGCCCAAATTCACGCAGGTGGACGTGGAAAAGGCGGTGGAGTTAAGCTTGCCAAAGGAATCGACAAAGTAGAAGGAATTGCAGAAGAAATAATTGGAATGCAATTAATTACACCTCAAACTTCTGCTGAAGGAAAAAAAGTGCACAAAGTTTTAGTTGCTGAGGATGTTTATTATCCAGGTGAAAGTGAAACTTCTGAGTTTTATGTTTCTGTTCTTTTGAATAGAGGTACAGGACGTAATATGATTATGTATTCTACTGAAGGTGGAATGGATATCGAAGAAGTGGCAGAACACACTCCACACTTAATTTTTACTGAAGAAATTGACCCATCTGTTGGATTACAAGGTTTCCAAGCAAGAAGAATTGCTTTCAATTTAGGTCTTTCTGGAAATGCTTTCAAAGAAATGGTGAAATTCATCGATTCATTATACAATGCTTACATTGGTTGTGATGCTTCTATGTTTGAAATCAACCCAGTTTTGAAAACTTCGGATGATAAAATTTTAGCTGTAGACGCTAAAGTAAATATCGATGATAATGCTTTATACAGACAAAAAAAATATGCTGATATGCGTGACATTCGTGAGGAAAATCCAATCGAGGTTGAAGCTAAAGAAGTAGGATTAAACTATGTTGATCTTGACGGTACTGTAGGTTGTATGGTAAACGGTGCAGGTCTTGCAATGGCAACTATGGATTTAATTAAGTATGCTGGTTTTGAACCTGCAAACTTCCTTGACGTAGGTGGAACTGCTGATGCAAAACGTGTTGAAACTGCTTTCCGTATTATCTTGAAAGATCCAAACGTAAAAGCAATTTTGATTAACATTTTTGGAGGAATCGTTCGTTGTGACCGTGTTGCTCAAGGTGTTGTTGATGCTTACAAAAATATGGGTGATGCAATTAAAGTGCCAATCATTGTTCGTCTGCAAGGTACAAATGCTGAAATTGCAAAAGAATTAATCGATAATTCAGGTATGCCAATTTTATCGGCTACTCAATTTCAAGAAGCTGCTGATCAAGTACAAGCTGCACTTTCTTAATTCGATAAGTAAAACTTATATATTGAAAAATCCTGAGTGAAAGCTCAGGATTTTTTATTTTTAATTCAAAAGTTAATCGGAAGATTCTTTAAGGGAGGTGCACGGTTTCCGGGATAAGAATTATTAAATCCTATAATCTTAGACCGCAAAAAAAATCAGATGTATTTGGTTAGTTTACTAATTTAAGCCGTTTTTTTTGTAAAATATTTTGAATTATTTTTTAAAAATTGTCTCTTTTATTTTTTTACTGATACTCGCTGCGTAGTCTTTAGGATACGTTCTTTCTCCCATAAACAAATCAGTCAAAGCTTCGGCAGCATACTGCCCGTAATTTTTTAGAATAATATTTCTAAAGTTTTTTTTATGATAGAAATGATATGCTAAGACCTTAGCTTTTTCAATTTCAGGCAAAATAGTAGCTTCTAATTTTTCAATATATAAAGAGGCGGCTTTTTCTGAATTTAAATTACTTTCTATTATTGCTTGAGCAGCTTGTATACCACTCAAAATGGAATTAGAAATACCCTCAGCTACTAATGGATCTGCAAAACCTGCTGAGTCTCCTGTTAAAAAAACATTTTTTTGAACAAAAAAATCTGTTCTTGGCGATACTGGAATGACAAAACCGTGTGCTTGTTCATTAAGAATTTCAGTAATACCTAATGTTTTTAAATAGTCTGCATAATATTGTTTAAGATTGATTTTTTTATTGGTTTTTATAATAGTAGCAATCCCAATCGAAAGATGATTTTTTTTAGGAAAACACCATCCATAACCATAAGGGATTGCATCAATATCAAAACGGGCATTTTGAGACAATCGTTCAAAATCTGCCGCTGGAACTTCAACTTCATATTCCAATGCAGGAATGATTGTTCTCGTTTCTTTCCAACCGGCTATTTTTGCTATCGGGCTTAATGCGCCATCGGCAGCTATAATAAATTTTGCACTAATGTTTCCTTCAGTTGTGTGAATCGTTTGAATTTCTCCAAATGTAATATCTAATACTTTATGATTTTGCAGTAAAGTGACTCCGTTATTTCTGGCTTGTTCTACTATTAAATTATCAAAAGCGTCACGCATCACCATGCTAACGATAGGTTCTTCTCTTTTGGTGGTAATACAGGGATATTTTTTAGAAAAGTAAATATCCATTGAATGAAATTTCTTTTCAACTACAGAGGAAATATCAAATGGCATCATTTTTAGGCCTCGAAAAACAAGACCTCCTCCACAAGTTTTATATCTTGGCAGGGTTTCTTTTTCAATAATTACAGTTGAAATTCCTGATTTGGATAATTCAAAAGCCGCCGAAGCACCTGCAGGTCCACTACCAATAATAGCTACATCAAATGATTTCATGAGTTTTTTCGCAAAATTAAAATAATATTTTGTAATTGTCAAAATTATCTGCTAATAGCATTTTATAAATATTGTTTTTTGTTTGCCTAATTTATAAGCATATTGATTTTGCATATAAAATAAAGTTATCGTTAGGATTCAATTATGTGTTGAATATGAAATATCTTTACGTAATATTAATTTAGCAAGAAATGAAACTTCATATTCAAAATAATTTTACTGATGAATTACCTGCCGATCCAAGTGAAATCAATATTCCAAGACAAGTAGAAAAAGCCTGTTTTTCTTATGTATTGCCAAAACAGCCTTCAGATCCATCTTTAATTCATGCATCACAAGAAGTAGCTAATTTTTTAGGAATAGCCAAAGAAGATATTCTTTCAGCAGATTTTTTAAATACCTTTTCAGGAAATAGTCTTTATCCGGAAACCAAACCATACGCTTTAGCTTATGCTGGACATCAGTTTGGGAATTGGGCTGGGCAATTGGGAGACGGTCGTGCCATTAACCTTACAGAAGTGTTGCATAATGATGAGTCATACACTTTGCAATTGAAAGGAGCAGGACCAACGCCTTATTCCCGAACTGCCGATGGTTTTGCTGTGTTGCGATCTTCGATACGGGAACATTTATGTGCAGAAGCGATGCATTATTTGGGAGTTCCAACCACGCGTTCACTTTCGTTAATGCTTTCTGGAGATGAAGTACTACGAGACATATTGTATAACGGAAATCCTGCTTACGAAAAAGGAGCCATCGTTTGTAGAGTTGCGCCTTCGTTTATCCGTTTTGGAAGTTTCGAATTGTTTTATTCTCGTAATGATCGTGTCAATCTCAAATTACTGGCAGATTTTACGATTAAGTATCATTTTCCAGATATAAAAAGTGAAGGAGTGGAAAAATATCTTAACTTTTTTCAAGCAGTGGCTCGAACGACTTTAGATATGATCGTGCATTGGCAACGGGTTGGTTTTGTTCATGGCGTTATGAATACCGATAATATGTCTATTCACGGATTAACTATCGATTATGGTCCTTATGGATGGCTGGAAGATTACAATCCAAATTGGACTCCCAATACAACTGACAGAGAAAATAAAAGATACCGATTTGGGAATCAACCAGAAATTGCGTTGTGGAATTTATACAAATTAGCGAACGCCTTATATATTTTAATTAATGATGCTAAGCCATTGGAGGAAATCTTAAATGCTTTTAGTGTTGACTATCAAAAAGAATATTTGAGCATGATGGGAAATAAACTAGGCTTCAAAATATTAAAAGAGGAAGATGCTATTTTAATTGAAAGCCTGACTGAACTGCTTCAATTGATAGAAACCGATATGACTATTTTCTTTAGAAATGTAGGAAACATTCATAAGGAAGATTCTGCTGAAGTGGCTTTCGGCACAATCAAAGACGCTTTTTATAGTGAAAAGGATTTAACAGAATCAATATTGAATAATTGGTACACTTGGTTGAATCATTATTCTAATCGAATAAAAGAAGAACTTTTTACTGATGCTGAAAGAAAGCAATCAATGAATAATGTAAATCCTAAATATGTATTGCGAAATTATATGGCACAATTGTGTATTGACGACGCCGATAAAGGAGATTATTCGTTATTGAAAGAACTGTTTGAATTGCTTAAAAAACCGTATGACGAGCAACCTGAAAGTCAAAAATGGTTTGCCAAAAGACCCGATTGGGCTAGGGATAAGGTTGGCTGTTCTATGCTAAGCTGTAGTTCTTAATTAATTTGGATTTGTTTAAGGTTTAAAAGTTTAAAGTTTAAGTTTTAAAGTTGAATATTATGGTTTAAGTCTATTTTCGTAAGCATTGAAGTAAAATTATTGTTTATATAAAAAAATCCTAAGCTAGCTTAGGATTTTTTGTTTTTGCCAAAATTGAATTTTACTTTCTCCACAACCAGCGTTTATCCGTTGCGTTTAGGGATTTGTGTTTAGCCAAAACGTCATCCGGTTTCTTAGGGTTTTCTTTGGTTCCTCTCATGTGGATTACCAGTCCATTTAGGAAATTAAGCAACACTTGATCTTCGCATTCTATGTAACTTTTATGTTTTTCATCACGGAAAAAATTTCCCAATTCTGATTTTGAAATCCTAAAATCTACTAATTCTAATATTTCTAATATTTGATCATCGTGTAACATCAAAGCTATTCGAAGTTTTTTGAATATATCGTTATTTGTCATTTTTGTGTATTTAATGTGCAAAGAATTAGTATTTACAAAATGAATTTCAGCGTATTGCTTTTTGAAAGTCTCTGATACAAATTAAACTGGTTGTTTTGTGTAAGTTTTGATATAATGTTTTCGTTTCAGTTGTGGCTTTTTTATCAGTAAGTATTGATTTAGTATTACTTATTTGAGCTTTTGAAGAACAAGCGATTCCAACTGAAATATAGACAAATAGTAGGGGTAAGTGTTTTTTCATTTTTTTAAATATTATTATGGAGTACCATTGAGCGAAGCAAATGCTGTCTCATGTTCGTTAAGTTGACTGACTATTTATAGATATTCAAGGCTTTAACTTCTGTTTGAAATAAAGTAGTAGAACTACTGTGAAAGCTCTTAAAATCATCTTTAGCTTGCGTAGGCGAATTGCTGTTAGGAATAAATAAACCACTTTGAGAAGTTTCCCATGGGGCATTGAACCATGCTAAAACCCATCCTATTCGAATGTCATTTCCACCATCTTCGATTCCTTTTAAAATAGAGGCTGTCCAAAATGTTGGGGAAGTATTAATGTAGTCCTGCTTTCCAGTTTCAGATAAGACGGCGACTTTGTTATGGTCATAGGCAAACTTGCTAAGTTCAATTAGATTAGTTTTTAATGTTGAAGCACTCGGGCTATAAGCATCAATACCTACAATATCTACATAGGCATCTCCTGGATAATAGCTACTGTTCATTTTTTGATTAGGAGTCCATCCAAATAAGACCAAATTGGTTTTACTTTTTATATGGTCAACCGTTAGTCTATAAAGATCTATGTATAGTTGTGCGTTATGATTTGTTGCTTTGGTTCCCCACCAAAACCAATCTCCATCCATTTCGTGGTAAGGTCTAAAAACTACAGGAAAACCTAAATCATTATTAATGATGCTTATAATTTGATCTATTTCATTAAAAAACCATGTTCTAGATCCATTTTTGTCATTAACAATATCATACATTAAACTTTTATCTGTGCTTGAAGTTATGTCATTATAATATATTTTGTGATCCGTTTTACTTTGCTGATGAAAATCAAAAGTTACTATAGAACCATTTGCATAAGCATGTTTTGCTTCGTCTATATGAAGCTGTTTTTCTGCAGCCGACTTGTAAAGCATGTAATGTGGGTCAATACCGTAAACTCCGGGGTGATCACCGGAAACATCTTTACAGTCTGATGTGTTAAGATTGTAATCAAGACTGTTAAGCTGAAAAGACAAAGGGAATTCTTGCCCAAAAATAAATTTGCCGCTGTTGGCAATACTTGCGATATTCGTATATAAATTTTTTGTTTCGAGAGTAGCGTTATTATCTATTGGAGTATAAACTCCTTGATTTTTCACATCAATAATCACCGTGTCTGTTGCAGATTCTCCACTTGAATCGGTTACTTTTAATTCAATAGTATGTGTGCCAATGGCTAAATTTGCATTTAAAACTGCTGTTGTTCCTAAAATAGTATTACCAGATTTCCACTCATAAGCAACAATTGGTGCTTCTAAATCAGTTGAATTTGAACCGTCTAAATTTACAATTGCATTATTGGATCCAACAGGAATTAATACAGTTTTGTCCTCACCTGCATTAGCTTTTGGTAAATTATTAGCTTCAACAGTTATTTTAATTGTGTATTTTTTATTATCTACACCATTTAATTTTAAATCATAAACTAATGGCTGATTAAAATTGTTTTTAGTCTGTCCAGATACTTGAACTGTTGAACCAACATGAAGGGATGTTTCATTTGTTAATTCAAATTTTGCGGTTAGGTTATTTAGATTTGTGCCCGAAGGAACCCCAGCTGTTATTGAAAAATCTTTGTTTATTACGAATGGAATATTGGGTAACTCTACAATGCTAAAAATTCTAATTTTGGCACCAAAAGTAATGATAACAGTGTAAGTTGCTTTGCTTCCATCTTCAGCAATTATAGTTAAAACCAGTGGTTTAGAGTAATCATTTTTAGAACTTCCAGAAGTTTGAATTGCAGTTCCTACAAAAACCTTTGCATTTGGTGATACCGTGAAATAAGAGGTGATATTTTTTAAATCAATTTCATCTAATAACGAAACTTCAACTTGGTTATTAGGCGAAATGATAAAGTTGTCTCCAATTTCTTTTATTGAAAAAGTCAGTAATTTATTTTCACTGCTTAATGAGGCATCATTAGAGTTACATGAAAGTGCCAGTAGGGCGATAATGATTGTTCTAAAAATAAATTTCATAATTTTAAGATTTAATTTTCATAAGTAAGTCGAAAGTTTAAAAGTCGTAAAGTCAAAAGATAAAAACAGTAGGTGTAATGGCTTAAAATCAATGTATTATGTGCTTTTATTAGGCTTTAAAACACAACGTTATACTACGATTATTACATAATTGTTTTGTTGTTAGTAAAAAACAGGGTGCTTGGGGGGCACCCTGCTTACCAAAAAAACTACTAACCAAATTTAATATCTGCGTCCTTCTGTTATAACAACTTCGTCAATACTGATTCCGATAGTTGAATTGTCATATCTACTAGCTATAATTTCGATTTCATCAATAGGCACATCTTTATTGAATCTTTTCAATGTAGAATAGTGCAGTCCAAGAGTAGTTGATTTATCACTCCAATTTTCCATATCAGTATTAAATAAACTGAATTGAGCAGTTTTCCATGTGCCGTTTGTATCCGGGAAAAACTTCTGAATTAAAACCAACTGTTTGTCATACTGATACATTCTTACAATTATATATTGAGGAGAACCTTTGATGCTGTTTAAAGCTAAAGATAAGTATGGATCATTAAAGACAGATAATTGAGATGATTTCATGTTTTTAGAAATCGATTGCCCCCAATAAGCTCCCCAATTTCCTGCTGTTTTGTCGTCAATGTAAGTAAAGAATCCAGATCCGTAAAATGGATTAATCTCATTTTTTCTAAAGTTTAATGATCCGATTGTAGTACTTCCGTTTTTAAGATCAGGCCATTCTGAAGCTTTATCAAAATCCATAACAACTAGTTTTGAAGGCTTTGTTGAACCTACTAAAGGATCTCCTATGTTTTGACTTCCAGTATATTTTCCTTCTGTTATTTTAACATAAGCGATATCTAAATCCTGTTTGTTTCCTGCATTTCCTGCTTTAAATCCTAGTTCTGGTATAAATGCTGGATCCCAACCGTTACCTTCCCATCCTTCTTTAAGTGGTACTGAAACAATTATCCATTCTCCTGCAGTATCAAAACCGTAACCAAAATGTCTCCAACTTCCAGGTGACTGCATTTGGAAATATCCTGCGCTTCCAGCTGGTGTTCTAATTGCAAATGTTAAGTATGGATTTACTATAGAACTATAGT
This sequence comes from uncultured Flavobacterium sp., assembly GCA_963511725.1. Classification (GTDB taxonomy): domain Bacteria; phylum Bacteroidota; class Bacteroidia; order Flavobacteriales; family Flavobacteriaceae; genus Flavobacterium. The sequence continues at coordinate 7,813 of CAUPKA010000031.1, read as the reverse complement.
CTGGTGTTTTTGTTGCAGTAATATTTCCTGTTACTTTATCCCAGCCATATCCAGGCCCACGTAATGAAAAATATTTGTCTTGTTTTCCTAATACTGTACCTGCAACAATAGAACTTGTTCCTTCTCCTATGTATGGATTAACACCATCTTCAAAATCCCATATTACAACTTCGTTATATGAAATAAATTGATAAACAACATTTACCTTTTCAACTGTAGGCACGTTGTTTTTGGCTAAACTTTTGAATGATACATCTACCAGCATCCCAGCTTTAAGATCTAAGTTAGCAACAGATAATACTATAATGTTATCTGTTTTAGAAACTACAGAAACAAGAATTCCATTTACCTTAACTTCAGTTAACAAATCTACATTTATTCCCTTAACAGTAAAAGTTGAACCAACCTGAATCGAACTTACTTCGGTCACTTTTGTTTCAGGAATAATTGGAACAAACTTTTGATCAGTTTGAAAACTTTGGTTGTATTCATTTGTTACTTTAATGGCAGCTCCGTCAATAGCCATCGTTCTAGGAACTTTAACGGTTAATGATTTTTGGTTAGGCGCCAATACTACATCATCTCCTAATACATCTCCAAAATAGACATTTTTTAATTTTGTAAAATTCCCCGTTAAAGTTATAGTACTTGATAATGTTCCAGTATATGAACTTACACTTTCTATGGTGGGAACTGGCCAATCCACATCATAAGGCGAATTATAGTCCTGACAAGAAATAAGTGTCGTAAACACAACTATTAAACTTGCTAAATAGTATTTAATATATCTTTTCATTTTTTTAGTTTATTTATTAATATCCTTTATTTTGTGGTAGTCCAAAGGTATTCACATCTCCAATAGGCAATGGCAAAAGACCATCATGAGAAATATAATTCGCTTTATTTGGTAACAGATCTGTTCTGCCTGTTCTAATTAAATCAAAATATCTAATTCCTTCTAATGCAAGTTCTAATCTTCTTTCTTTCCAAATGTCCTTCAATAATGCGTCTCCTGATGTTATTATTGCAGGCACTGATGCTCCAGCTAATGCATCATAGCTATAGTTTGATGTTTGACCTAAAGCTGAACCTAATGGTTTCGTAGAATTTTGAGCTCTAGCTCTAATTAAATTCACATAGTCTCTTGCCTCTCCTTCATTACCTTTGTAGTAAGCGGCTTCGGCGTGAGCAAGCAAAACTTCGGCATATCGCATAACTCTTTTATTAACACCTTGATTATTATGGTTACCGTTTCGATTTTCTTTTGCTAAAGCATATTTTCTGTTCAATCGGCATTTAGTCACATAATCCTTAGTTGAATTATCTGTTAAAGTCCATTGTTGCTTATCCCAAGCTTGAGCTACACCGTATAATACTGGAGATTCTTGTCCGTAAATTGTGCACAATAATCTAGGGTCTGTACTTGTAAACGTATTATAAAGAGCATCTGTAGGTAAATTAAAACACCAACCCCAATCATCTCTATTTCCCATTTGTACAATTGTTGTATTTCCTACACTTTCTCCCCATTCGTTATTGGTTTGTTTGTGTTGTATTTCGAAAACAGATTCAATATTATTTTCACCTTCTTTTTGAAATAATGTTGCAAAATTGCCTGCTAAAGCATATTCTCCGGAGTTAATAATAGCATTGGTAAGTTCGTAAACTTCATTCCAGTTAGCTGTTGCATCAACAGTATATCTAGCATTAGCAGCTAGTGTAGTATTGTATTTATTTCCAGTTTCCTGCATTAACACTCTAGTTTTTAGCATTCTTGCTGCACCTTTAGTCACACGGCCTAGGTCATTTGTTGAATACGCACTTTTTTCAGGTAAATCTGCGATGGCGTCATCAAGATCTTTCTTTATAAAGGCATAAACTTCATTTATAGGACTTCTAGGTGTTGTTAAATTATCAACTGTAAAATCTTTAGTTACCAATGGAATAGCTCCATAAAGAGGAACTAATTTTGAGTAAGCCGTTGCACGTATAAATTTTGCTTCTGCAATGATTCTTTTTTTCAAAGTTTCGTCAAAAGTAGCAGTTGGTAAGGAATTAATTATTTCATTAGATCTTACAATTGCTACGTACATTAATGACCATGTAGTACTGGAAATACTATTACCTGAGTTTGCTGTAAATGTTCTTATGTTTTCTCTATCCACCCAGTCAAAATAACTGCTTCCTCCTTTAAGAGCATCATCAGACATAATATCTCCATATACATAAAACTCATCATCTTGTATGGTTGCATAACAGGAGTTTAGCCCAGCTAAAGCATTTTTTGGGTCATTGAAGTAAACCTGCGAGGTTTGTGTGCCTAAATTTTCTAGATCTGTTAAATCATTTTCGCATGAAAAAAATGTAACTAGAGCTATAAAAAACGATAATATTTTGATTAATTTCATAACTTGTTTTTTGTTTTAAAAGTTAGCATTTACCCCGAAGTAATACATTCTTGGTTGAGGGTAATTACCCAAATCTACTCCAATACCTAAACTTTGAACATCAGATGTTGCATCTTGGGTTAAATCTCCAATTTCTGGATCGTATCCTTTGTAATTAGTAAATGTTAGTAGGTTTTGTCCTGATACATAAATCCTTAAATTATCAATAAATGATTTTTGAGTGTATTTTTTAGGAATAGTATATCCAATTTGCACATTTTTCAATCTTAAGTAAGATCCATCTTCAACATATCTATCAGAGAATCGCAAGTTGTTATTTGCATCAGATAACGTAACTCTTGACTGTGTTCCATTTGGGTTATTTACTGGATGAAAACGATCTAATCTGTCTGAGTATGCATTGTAGTAATCGTTTACTTCAAGTAATCTTAAGCTCATACCATTTACAATTTCACTGCCTTGTACTCCATAAAAAATTGCTGAAAAGTCAAATCCTTTATATTCTGCACCAATGTTAAAACCATACGAAAAGTCTGACTGTCCAGAGCCTAAATAGCTTCTGTCATCAGCATCAATAGTTCCATTGCCGTTGTTGTCAAAAAATCTAATATCGCCTAATTGTGCATTTGGCTGTGTTATTTTACCTTCTGCTAACTCATCTGCTGTGCGGAAAATACCGTTTGTTTGATAACCGTAAAAATATGCGATTTCTCTCCCAGACTCAGTCCTAGTAGTATATCCTAGTTTGTCAATAAATCCTCCATCAACATAAGCGTTTTCGTCAGCATTTAATTTTACGATTTCGTTCTTAATAAATGTAATGTTTGCACCAATATTAAAGTTGACTGCACCAATTTTTTTGGCATAACTTGTGGTAAATTCAAAACCAGTATTATTCATGGTTCCAATGTTAGCATTTGGACGATCTTTAGGATAGTATCCCGGTAATGCAACACGGGTTATCATATCTTTTGTGTCTCTTATGAAATAATCAGCAGTGACTTTTAAATCATCATTTAAAAAAGCCATATCTACACCGTAGTTTTGAGTCTCTACAATTTCCCATTTTAAATCTGGAGTAGGGATATTTGTAGTTGTGCCTCCTTGGTATTGAGTGTCATTAAAAACATATTGCATAGAATAATTTCCTATGTTTGCCACATCTGATCCAGCTTGTGCACTTGCTTGGTTCCCTACTTTACCCCATCCAATTCTAAATTTCAATGCAGAAAATGCGTTCAAATCCTGTATAAATTTTTCTTCATCAGCTTTCCAAGATGCTCCAAGTGATGGGAAGAAACCCCATTTGTTATCTCCAGAAAATTTACTCGATCCATCATATCTTGCTGTACCTGTAAACATATATTTGTTATCAAAAGAATAATACAAACGTCCTAGGTATGAATCTGTTCCTGACTGACCTTGATAAGAATTTATCCTTTCATTGAACGTTTTTGCTAAGTTTAGATATTGCAATTCTGATGATAAAGGAACGTCTATTCCTGTACCACTAAAACCAGAACTTCTATTGTAAGCTTGTTCTCTTCCTAATGTTGCTATAACTTTATGTACGTTATTAAAAGTTTTGGTATAGTTTAATAAGTTTATCCAAGTCCAGCTATAAAAATCCCCTCTTTGCTCATATAATTCACTTAACGATCTATTGAAATTTTCATTTAAATAATAGGAAGGCTTGTAGTTTTTGTTATGACTAGCTCCATTTGATACTTTAAAGTTTGAACTAAAAACTAATCCATCAGTAATTTTAAATTGTAGCCAAGATCTAAAACCGTATGAATTTACAGTGTTTTTAGCGTATTTTAATTGATCTACTACAAGCGCAGGATTTTGTCCAAATGCTGTTTGTGGAGCAATAAAGTTACCATGAGAATCTGTTGGACTATCAATAGGATTAGTGGTTAATGCTAAAGGAATAGATCCTTCGTAAAAGCCCTGTGCAAAATTGCCCGTTTCATTACTGAATAAATCCAATTGAACACCAATATTAAACTTATCACTAAACTTATACTCTGTTTTTGAGTTAAATAAGTATTTTTTAAATCCTGTGTTTTTAACAGTACCGTCTTCGTCAAAATAAGTACCACTTAGTGAATACGTTATTTCTTGATTTGGATCGTTATTTGCAATTAATCCGCCTCTTACACTTAAGTTGTAATTTTTTACCTGACCAGGTCTGAAAACTTCGTTTTGCCAATCCGTACCTTTAGAATCATTTGCCAAAACATAATTAATACGCTCTAGTAAACTCGTTGGAAGTGTTTGATTGTCATTGGCAGCTGCTTCAAGAATTAAGCCTCCAACTTCTTTTGCATCCAGAAGATCAATTTTATTAGGTATTTCAGAAATAGCATAGTAGGTGTTGAATGAAAATACGGGTTTACTTTTTGATTTTCCAGATTTTGTTGTTACAATAATAACCCCATTAGCGCCTCTGTTTCCGTAAATTGCTGTTGACGAAGCATCTTTTAATATCTCAATACTTTGAATGTCCTCAGGAGCAAGGTATTCGATATCATTACCAACAGGCACCCCATCTACAACATATAATGGATCCGAATTATTGGTACTACCAACTCCACGAATCCTGACTTTCATACCCGCACCAGGTTGTCCTGAAGTTTTTGTAATGTTCATACCGGCAACACGTCCTTGAAGGGCTTCTATGGGTCTGTTAGAAGCAACTTTTAATAAATCAGCTCCTCTTATCGAAGTTACAGCTCCTGTTAAGTCACTTTTTTTCATAGAACCATAACCCACAACAATTACTTCATTTAATCCTGTTGATTCTGCAGTTAAAGAAATGTTAATTGTGGATCTTTCTCCAATTTTTACTTGCTGGCTTTTAAATCCAACATAGCTAAACGTAAGAGCATCTTGTTCACTTTTAATTTCAATAGAGAATTTTCCATCAAAACTAGTGCTTGTTGCATTTTTTGTTCCATTGTTAGTTACTGTAACTCCAGACAATGGGAAATTACTTGTGTCAGTTACTGTTCCTGTAATTGTTTTTACTTGGGCAAATGAACCCCATGACCAAACAGATAAAAACAACAGTAAAATAATTCGAAATTTTTTTTTCATAATAAATTAATTGGTTAGTTAAAAGATATAATTACTATTATGTAATTACAGTCTTGGTTAATAAATTGTTGTTTGCTTTTTCATTAAATTAAATCAAAAGTTAATAAGTCAAAATTATCAGAATGCTACTTGTTGGGCTAGTATTTTATCGACAAAAAATAATACTATTTTGACTTTGTTAAGTAATGTTTATTATTTTTTTGAATTTTTCACTTAATAAATTGCTTAAAAAAATGTAGTATTTAAAAAAATGATTGTATTTTTGCGTTATATTTAAAAAATAAAATTGTTTTTGCTGTAAAAATATTCATTTTGTTGTCTCGATAATACTACGGATAAATTAATTACAATATATAACTACCTTATAATCAATTATTTGCTCCATTTTTATTTGTTTAAATTAGATGTATTATGTTCAGTATTTATAAAATTTACATATCTGATCATTTTGATTGTATTATATTGTCAGTATTTGGTTGAATTTTGTTAAAAATAAAGGAACTATGAATATACACAGAGAGATAACACCGCTAAATGAAAATGATTGTTTCTTGGTTTTTGATAGATCGAGAAACGATTTCAGTTTTCCGATACATTTTCATCCAGAGTATGAAATAAATTTTATTTATAATGCAAAAGGCGCAAAACGAACTGTTGGTGATCATATAGAAGAAATTGATACTTATGAGCTGGTAATGGTTGGACCAAATATTTATCATGGCTGGGAAGATTATAAAAATGACCCTAACCAAGATCTGCATGAAATAACTATTCAATTTCCTGAAAATTTATTTGAGTCTTTAATTTTGAATAAAAATATTTTAGAGCCAATTAAAGAATTATTTAATTCTGCAGATAGTGGTATATTGTTCTCTAGGGAAACAGCCATAAAACTAGAGTCTAAGTTGTCTTCATTAAATGGTAAAAATGTATTTGAAAATTTCTTAAGCTTTCAGTCCCTGCTTTATGAATTAGCTGTGTCTAAAAATAAAAAACTTCTAACCACTATGTCTTTTAAAGAAACTTCTGATTCTTTTAAAAGCGATAAAATTGAAAAGGTCTTTAATTATATAAAAAATAATTACTCTGAAGTTATTCGATTAGAGGATGCCGCTTCTATGGTTAATATGACTATTGCAACTTTTGGCAGATTGATTAAGCAACAAACTGGGAAAACTTTTGTTGAATTTGTAAATGAATTACGACTGGGTGTTGCTACTAGAAAGCTAATTGAAACCAATGAAAGTATATCCGAAATTTGTTTCACTTGTGGATTTAATAATATTTCGCATTTTAATAGAATTTTTAAAAAAAGTAAAAATTGCACACCTTCTGAGTTTAGAAATAACTTTGTAGGAACCAAGAAAATATTTTAGCCTGATAGTTTTAATTTAATAATATTAACTGAGATGCAGGCTAATACTTCCTATTCTGAGAATGTTTTAGAAAAGAGGATTTGGATAAAGTTTCTTTTACAGTCAATGAATTGCCTCAACTTGTAGTGTTGCAAGTGAATTCAGATAATTTAGAGATTCAATCTTATGTTAATCTGCAGTTCTTAATTACAATAAATAACAAAGCCCGAATGTAAAGTTCAGGCTTTGTTTGTGTCGTTGTCAAGTTTAATTGACTTATTATTTTTTGTTTTTGCCAAAATTGTATTTTACTTTCTCAACAACAGGCGTTTTTGAATTGCCTTTTGGATATTGTTTTTTTGCAGGCTTTTTGGCGGTACTAGATTTTCCAGGAGCTTGATCGCCTCTGGATTTTTCTTCGTCTTTTGCTGTCGGTTTAAATTCGGGTCTTTGTGAGTCTCCTTCTTTCTTTGGGATTTCTGCTTTGTGCTTCGCCAAAACGGCAGCAGGGTTTTTAGGATTTTCTTTGGTTCCTCTCAAGTGAATTACCAATCCGTTTAGGAAATTGCGCAACACTTGGTCGCCGCATTCCATGTAGTTTTCGTGTTTTTCGTCACGGAAAAAAGCGCCTAGTTCTGATTTTGTAATTCGAAAATCTACCAATTCTAAAATCTCAACTATTTGATCATCGCGCAACATTAATGCCACTCGAAGTTTTTTGAATATATCGTTATTTGTCATTTTTTTTTATTTAAAGTGCAAAGATAGGCATTTGCTAATTACGATTTATGAATTAAGAATTATGAACAAGGCATTCGCTTTTAAACTTTTAATATTAATTCTCTGTAAGCATCGCTGCCAAAAGCTTTCTGACGTTTTCTGTTTTTCGATTTTGGATAGGTTTTTTCTTGATCTAGCATCGAGATTGCAAATTTTGCGATTAAATTT
>CAUPKA010000030.1:0-57433 GCA_963511725.1 uncultured Flavobacterium sp. | reverse complement strand
TTGATTTTGTTTATGTGTAAATGCCAATTGATGAAATTGCCCAATGGCGGCGCATCATTCTCTCGTTTTTCTAGAAACTTTTTTTTGAAATCCATTCTGTAGTTATCAAAGTTATAAATCAAATATATACAATTTTTGTTATAATTGGCACTTAAGGCTAATGTTATTTGCCTTAAAGGCTAACTAAACTGGTAATAAATACTAATTATATTATCCTTAATAGCTAATTAAATTATAGCTTAAGGATAACTATATTATCCTTCAAGGCAAAATAAGTTATCCTTTAAGGCAAACTATATTAGTGAATAATACAAATTATATTAGCCTTTAAGGCTAAATAAGTTAGCATTTAAGGCTAATAAAACATGAAACAACTGCTTTTTGTGCATAAATCAAGGACACAAAAAAAACGCTTTCTTGATATAGAAAGCGCTCTTGTCGGTATTAATTAAAATGACTTTAGTTAGAAACCACTGGAGCAATAGGAATGCCTGCACCTCCCTGACCTGCAAAACGCTGTTTAAGTTGTGACACTATTGCATCGGTACCGCCTACGCCGGCATCGGCAGCAGAACCAAAAAGCTTATAGAGCGTAAGTGCCGAGGTATAGGCTTCGCTGCCTACCAGTAATTGTGTGTCCTCCATTTTTTCGAGCAGCTGTTTGGTTACCAAAATAATTTCATCGAGCTGGGAAAAAAGCAGCATGTCATTTTGCATATTGCCCACAGAGACATAGGAAGGGATAAGCGCCGCATTGTTCACGCCTGCATTAATAGCATCCTCTGTAAATGCTTTGTTGCTCACGTTTATCGATGGTAGAGCAATACGCTCTTCGGTAGTAAGCCCAACCAGGAAAGGCAGGTTTGCGGTAATGGTCTGCAGGGCAGTTTTTACCGCTGTTATTTGTGCAGCAGTCGCAGTAGTGTTGATTCGGTTGTTGGTTAAATTAGCCATAAATAGTTTTTTTATTGGTTTTATGTAGTAATAGACTACAAAACAAAGCTATACTATTGCTAATTAATAAAATAATGTTTTTCTTACTGTTTAGAGAAAATTTGTTAAAAACATATAGAAACTACTGTCAATATTTGATAAAATGTTGAATAGCATTGTTGAGATTCCTCGTTGTGGCTAATGAGGTTTGTAGCGATTTAAAAATGTAAAAGAAAGTAATAAGGAGGAAAGCTTTTTTTGAAAATATCCTATAAAAAACTAAAATTGTAAACTAGCCCTGATGGAAGCGGCATCTTTTTTTATTTTATCCTGTCAGGGTTTTAAACCCTGACAGGGTAAAATAAAAAAAATATAGCGGACAGCAGGAGTGATGCCGATGAAAAACGAAAAACTCCTGCTCCTAATTTTTCGGATTCTGATAAAAATAAGAAACCCTTTCAGCTAAAATAACTGAAAGGGTTTTATATAATCTGCAATCTAAAATCTGAAGTCTAAAATCTGCCTTCTCTAATCTGCAATCTGCAACCTAGCTTTCCATATACGCTTCGATCGGCGCACAGCTGCATACTAGGTTTCTGTCTCCGTAAGCATCATCGGCTCTGCGAACGCTTGGCCAGAATTTATTTTCGGCGATATACTCTAGCGGGAAAGCGGCTTGTTCTCTAGTGTATGGGAAATTCCAAGTCTCAGTCGTTAGCATGGCTAAAGTGTGAGGAGAATTTTTCAATACATTATTGCTGTCTTCGATTGTTGCGGCTTCGATTTCTTTTCGGATCGAAATCATGGCGTCACAAAAACGGTCTAACTCTTCTAGGTTTTCACTTTCGGTTGGTTCGATCATTAAAGTTCCGGCAACTGGGAAAGAAACTGTAGGTGCATGGAAACCGTAATCCATCAAACGTTTTGCGATATCGGTAACCTCGATGCCTTTTTGTTTGAAAGGACGGCATTCCAAAATCATTTCGTGAGCGGCACGGCCCATTTCGCCAGAATATAAAGTGTCGTAGTGACCGTTTAATTTTTCTTTGATGTAATTGGCATTCAAGATTGCGTGTTCGGTAGCGCTTTTTAAACCTTCGGCACCTAGCATTGAAATGTATCCGTAAGAAATCAAACATACCAAAGCAGAACCCCAAGGCGCTGCAGAAATAGCCGTAATAGCTGTTTCTCCTCCTGTTGGGATTACTGGATTTCCTGGCAAGAAAGGAACTAATTGAGGCGCTACGCAAATAGGGCCAACTCCAGGACCTCCGCCACCGTGAGGGATTGCGAATGTTTTATGTAAGTTTAAGTGGCAAACGTCTGCACCAATAGTTGCTGGATTTGTTAATCCAACCTGTGCATTCATGTTGGCACCGTCCATATAAACCTGTCCGCCGTTATCGTGAATTAATTGTGTGATTTCCTGAATAGCGCTTTCAAAAACACCGTGCGTAGATGGATACGTAACCATCAAACAAGATAGATTGTCTTTGTGAAGAATAGCTTTTTCGCGTAAATCTTCAACGTCGATATTTCCATTTTCCAATGTTTTTGTAACCACCACTTTCATGCCGGCCATAGCTGCAGAAGCTGGATTTGTACCGTGAGCAGAGGAAGGAATTAAAGCAATATTTCTATGATCGTCTCCACGAGATTGGTGATAAGCACGAATTACCATAAGTCCTGCATATTCTCCTTGTGCACCAGAATTTGGCTGTAAAGTCGTTCCTGCAAAACCTGTAATAACGTTTAATTGCTCTTCTAGTTTTTTCAGCATTTCTTGGTATCCCTGCGCTTGATCAAGCGGCGCAAAAGGGTGAATGTTGTTCCAGTTCGGGTTGCTTAACGGCAGCATTTCGGCAGCGGCGTTCAATTTCATCGTGCAAGAACCTAGCGAAATCATAGAGTGATTTAATGCTAAATCTTTGCGCTCCAGCTTTTTGATGTAACGCATCAAAGCAGTTTCCGAATGGTGTTTGTTGAAAACATCATGCTCCAAGAAAGCGGATGTTCTGTTTAATGAATCTGGGAAATGATTGATTTCTGTTAATTCAGATATTGTATTTGCTTCTAATGATAATGCTTCCGCAAAAATCCCGATGATATCATTTACATCCGAAACACTAGTGGTTTCGTTTAATGAAATGGAGATTGTGTTTTCGTCAGCGTAGTAAAAATTCACTTCGTTAGCTTCGGCAACTGCTTTTACTTTTTTGGCATCAGCCTTTACTAAAATAGTGTCAAAGAAAGCAGCGTTGATTTGCTGTACACCTAGTTTTTGCAATTCGTTTGCCAAAGTAGCTGCTAATGCGTGTACTTTATCAGCGATATACTGCAAACCTTTTGGTCCGTGATAAACGGCATACATTCCAGCCATTACAGAAAGCAAAACCTGTGCTGTACAAATATTTGAAGTCGCTTTATCACGTTTAATATGCTGCTCGCGAGTTTGCAATGCCATACGCAATGCACGATTTCCGTTTGTATCAACAGTCACACCGATGATTCTTCCCGGCATAGAGCGTTTGTAATCTTCTTTGGTTGCAAAATAAGCAGCGTGCGGTCCGCCGTATCCTAACGGAATTCCGAAACGCTGTGTAGTTCCAACTACAACTGCAGCTCCCATTTCTCCAGGAGGCGTTAATTTTGCCAAACTTAAAATATCAGCAGCAACGGCTACTTTAATTTCGTTTGCAGCCGCTTTTTCAATAAAAGCGGTATAATCGTAAACCTGTCCGTATTTTCCAGGGTATTGCAAAATAGCTCCAAAAAATTCAGCAGAAAAATCAAATGTTTCGTGGTCTCCAATAACTAATTCAACTCCAATTGGAGTAGCACGAGTTTGTAAAACTGAAAGAGTTTGAGGTAAAATTTCTTCGGAAACGAAAAATTTATTTACGTTGTTTTTCTTTTGGTCGCGGGAACGAACATCCAGCAGTAAAGCCATAGCTTCGGCAGCAGCAGTTCCTTCGTCTAGTAAAGATGCATTTGCGATTTCCATTCCTGTCAACTCAATAACAGTAGTCTGGAAATTCAAGATTGCTTCAAGACGGCCTTGAGCGATTTCAGCCTGGTAAGGCGTGTAAGCCGTGTACCATCCTGGGTTTTCAAAAACATTTCGTTGGATAACTGCAGGAACAATTGCTGCATTATATCCTAATCCGATATAAGTTTTGAAGATTTTATTTTTATTTCCCAATTGTTGAATATGGTTTGAAAACTCATATTCTGTCATTGCCGGATCTAAGTTTAAAGGTGCTTTTAAACGAATGTCGTCAGGAAGCGTTTCGTAAACAAGTTGTTCGATCGATTCAACTCCAATGGTTTTTAACATGTGTTGAAGATCTGTTTCTCTTGGACCAATGTGTCTTAAAGCAAAAGCATCTGTTCTCATTTGTAGCTATCTATATTTTTAAAAAAGAAATGTAATTCGCAAAGTATATTCTTCGTTTAAATCAAGTTTACACAAGGATTATTACATTTTACAGTAAATGTGTTGTTTTTTTGTGGCGCAAAATTAAGTATTATTAATAATTTAATGGGTATTTTTAACTTCAATTTTTGTGAAATTTATAACTAAAGAGTTGATTTGTTAATAATTGATTAGATTTAAGAAATGAAACTATTGAAACATATATTGAATTTTTACTTGAACAGCAGTATCCATGTGGCTTTGTCCTGTTATGCATTGGTGCGGATTACGTTTCATGTGTTTCATATTCAGTATGATGAGCCAATGGCTTTGTTCGTTTTTTTTGGAACAATCGTAGGCTATAATTTTGTTAAATACGATGCCTTGGTTCGGGTGAAGAAAAAGCCAATAAGAAATCAGTTAAAAATCATTGCTTTTTTGAGTTTGGTTTCTTTGGTTTTAGTCGGCTATTATTTTTTTCAACTAAAGCGGATTACGCAAGCAGTTTCATTTGGAATTCTTGCCATTACGGCATTGTACACGCTTCCTTTTTTTCCAAATAGGGGAAATGCCCGAAACTGGGCGGGAGTGAAGATTTATATTGTAGCTGTTTGTTGGGTAGGAGCAACCTTGGTCTTGCCGTTAATTAATGCTGGGATTCCGTTTACAGCAGATTTTTTTATAAAATGCATCCAGCGTTTTATTTTGGTTTTTGTGCTTATTTTAGTTTTTGAGATTCTCGATTTAGCCAATGATGATCCGCATTTGCAGACTGTTCCGCAGATGATAGGAGTAAAGCGCACAAAATTTTTAGGATTGCTATTGCTCGTTCCGTTTTGTTTATTAGAATTTTTAATTTCAACATTCAATTACAAAGACCTTTTTATTAATATGATTATGGTTGCAATGCTGAGTCTTTTTATTGTCTTTGCTACTACAAACAGATCTAAATATTATACTTCATTTTGGGTCGAAGCAGTACCGATTTTTTGGTGGTTTTTCCTTTCTTTAATGTGCTGATTCAATTGAAGTATTCTTTTTATTTTAATTGACTTTGAAATTGAATTTTACCATTGATTGTTTTAAAAACATAATAATTGGTGAATATAATCACCAAAAAGTATAATAATTGGTGAATGTGTAAGATTTTTTAGTTTGTTTAGTCAATGCCTATGAATTCAAATGGAAAGCTAAAAAAGTGAAATTGCCTAAAACTTTTTAGGACAATTATAAAGGGAGTTTTACAGTTGTGACTGTGGAGAATTTTAGGGAGTTTTTGAAGATTTAGTTTTCGGAAATATTTTTCAAAGTTTTATTTCTTTTTAAAAGGAATTGTGTAAGATGTCTTTTCAAAAACAAAACATCAAATAGTTTTCCAAAAATACTAAACGGAGTTTCATATTGCAGTTTGTCTGTCATTATGGTAACTCCGTTTATTTCTTCAAAAAAATGCTCATGTTTGAAGGTTTTGAATTTTCCTTCTTCCATTTCATCCACAAAATAATCATAAAAATCCATTGCAGTCATTCGGCTTTTGTGAGTAAGGTAAAATCCAAAATGTTTGCCACGCCAAGTTACCGTTTCGTTCAGATTTATTAATCCTGAAGTGGTGCCGGCAATTGCCTTTTCATTAGTTTTAGATGCAGATTTTTGATGAACATCAATGTTTCTTGAAGCATCAAAAACGGTTTGTTTTGGTGCTTTTATTTTTGTTGTGAGGTTTATGGTTGTCATTTGTTTTCACTTCTTTCTTTAATTACCTTTAAAATATTGTTTTGAATGTCTTTCATTATCCATTTTCCCCAAATTCCAGCGTAAGAATTGAATGTAGTTTTCATTGAAAAATTGCTGTAAAGAATTAATTTATATTGATTTTCAGATATTTTTTCCAGTTCATATGTGCCGTTCAACATATCAAAATATTCCCCACCAATTAAAATGTGCTCATCCAAAGTTGTAGAAGGAATTTCATAAGTGTTCGCTTTTATTTTAAATCTCATTAATTTTAAATCTTTGTATTCAGTCACTGTTTCATTAAAAATGAGACCTTTTTCAAAAATTGCTTTTCGATAACCACCAACTTCTTGTTTGTCTAATTCGGCTTTGATTGGCTTAGGAAAACCAAGCCACTTTGTTAAATTTGAGGAATCTTCTTTTTCTTTTATTTCTTTCACGGAAGTTACGTTATCCCATATTATTTTGCTATTACTGTTAATGATAATCGAGGTATATGTTTTAAAAACTTCGGGATTTAGTGTAATACTGTTTTCAATTGGACCAATTATGAAAGGAAGTAAAACCAATATTGATAGATTTAAACGTTCATTTTTTTCTGTTTTTTTAATTTTAAAATATCCAGCTATTAATCCGCCGATGGAGCCAAAAATTAAGAATAATGGTGAAATCATTATCCAACATGCCCAACCTTCTAAACCTATCAAAATTGTTAATGCAATTACCAAAATAATAGGTATCCATGGCGCAAATATTCTATAAGCTATTGATTTTACTTTTTCGATATTGGAATAATAAATCATTAGTGATCCAATTGCAACAGGAACTAGTATAAAAAAAGTCCAAGTCATTACGGATAAATAATTATCAAAAATAGAAGCGCCAAATATTACTCGCAATAGTAAGGCAAATAAAACAGGAGGTATAATTATTTTTAAATATTTCATAATAAATAGTTTAGGTTGGTTTTTTTTAAAAATTAGTTGTTTTCTATTTGAGCTTCTTTAGCTTTTCTTTTTCCTCTGAAGAAGAAATATAAATTAAGGAATAACATTAATCCTAGATAGATAGAAAATCCTCCAATTTTATAACTCAAGGCTTCAATAAGTGATTGGTAGCTGTTGTCATAAATGCTTAATTGCAAAATCATTAATGCAAAGCCTAGATTGAGAAGATAGAATCCTGTCTCAAAAAGTTTGTTTGTTGCATTTGCAATTTCCTCTCTGCCTCTGAAAATATCCAGCATGTAGATTTTTGCGTTTTGAAACAATGTTCTTGAAACGTAATAAGTTAAGAAAAGAGCAATTGGTAAATAGATTGCATAACCGATTAGAATTTTTGTAGTTTCCATAATAAAAAGTATTTAAATGTTATTTAATTAATTTGTGAATGTATTTGGTAATAATTATAATGTTTGTGTAATGCAGTGCTGAAATAACAAAAGCGATGATCGCTGTTTTTATCGCTATAACTTCAATAAGCTGATTTGTTGAAAGTATTTTCTCCCATGAAATCAAAGTCATTGCACAGTAACCAATGTTTAGAAGATAATAAGCCAATAGTAATATTTGGTTTATTTTTTGGCACAAATCACTATGATTTGGAATCAGTTCTGAAACATAGACATTTCCATTTTTATAGCAGATTTTACCAACTTTTAGAATAATAAAGACTGTTATGCTGAGGTAAATAAAGTACCCAATGATATTGAAATTCATAATTTTATTTTGTTTTAAACTTTCAGAAAAAAATGAAAGTTTTAATTAAATTTTTTTAGTTTATTTCATAATTTTTAAAACCAATTTCCCTAACCAGTTTTCATTAAATTCAGTCATTTTGTCTAACATATTATCGGCTTTTAAAACGAAATCATATAATTTAGTAGTCTGATCAACAAAGTGTTTTTCTTCAGCAGAGTCTTTCGATTCAATTGATGAAACTTCTTTTAAAATTTTAAGCGCAGGTTTGATTTCTCTTTTACTTCTCTCCCTTGCAATTTTGGAAGCTAGTTCATCTAAATCTTTTTCGGCTGTGAAAAATTCTCTTCGTTCTCCAGCTTTGTATTCTTTGTAGACAATTCCCCAATCCATTAATGCTCTTAAATTCATACTGGCATTACCACGAGAAATTTGCAACTCATCCATAATGTCTTCCATCGAAACCGCTTCGTTCGATACCATCAATAAAGCATGGATTTGCGCCATAGTTTTGTTAATTCCCCATTGAGAACCTAATGCTCCCCAGGTTTGTATGAATTTATTTTTTGCTTCTTTGAATTCCATAGATCAAATGTAAGTAAAAGTTTTTAAACTTTCAAAAATAAATGAAAGTTTATTTAAACTTTTTTATTTTTCTATAATTTGAAGTCCTAAAAACGGTATTTGTTATTGCAGAATAAGATGAGCTTGTTTCATTGGCAATAGCTGATATCCTTAAAAGTTTCCTTCATAACAATCATTTATACTTTGGTGACATTCTTTTTACAGTGTCTTTTTTGTTGTATTATTTTTAATGGAAATATGTGGATCGTTTCTGTTCCTTAAAGTTTTATTTCTTGATAAATTCTAAATTCAAACTAACAAAAAACAACTATTATGACTACATTTTCATCAAGTCCGAATTTTGCAAATGGTTTCCCAACACCAGGACCGCAAGATCCAACATCTCAAAAAGTTTTGGATCACATTTTTTTTCTTTCAGAAACTGATTGGAAAATTACAAGAGAACAGGAACATTTTGATTATATAATAATTGGCAGCGGATTTTGTTCTTTGGCTTTTGCCGAAAGAATTTTAGCTAAAAATCCAATGTCTAAGATTTTGATTTTAGAGCGAGGTCCTTTTTTCCTTCCGGAGCATTTTCAAAACCTGCCTATTCCATATCAACATGTTCTAGGTGGATTGTCGGAAACATTTCCATGGACACTTTCCAGTAAAACGGCACAGCAACCAAAGGGGAATATTCAGTTTCAGCACGGAATGGTTCCGTTTTTTGGAGGAAGAAGTATTATGTGGAGCGCATGGTGCCCGAGACCAACTCAGGAAGAAATGCAGTATTGGCCACAGGAAACAATAGATGCGGCAAGAGCTCATTTTGAATCGGCTGAGATTTTATTAAATGTAATTCCGGCAGACGAAATAGACAGAGACCTGGATCCAGCAGTGTTGAAGCATGTTGCTTTGCAGCGTCCTATTTATGGAGTTATGCAGACAGAGCTACAGCAAATGTTAGCCTCTAATTTAAGTAGAGTGACTTCTGCTACAAGAAGTATGGCAGCGCCTTTGGCAGCAGGTTCAGGAGAACAGCAAGGTTTGGATTTTGCTAAATTTTCAACACCATCAGTAATGTTGGAGCTTGCTATAAAACAATCTGATTTAAATAAAGCGGGTCAAGGAAGTCCATTAAAAATGGCTGCTAACTGTATTGTAGACCGAATTCATCAGCAAAATGGTGTTGCTACTGCTTTAGAGACTTCGAGAGGTGTGATAAATGTTGGCGATGCTAAAGTGATTTTGGCCATGGGTACACTTCCTCCAACTACTTTAATTTTAAATTCTTTTCCACAGGTCAAAAAGGCAGGGGAACGTTTTACGGCACATTTTATAACTTCGATAGTAGCGCGTATTCCTCGTAATGATTATGATTTTGCGAATCGATTAAGCGAATTGGAATTGGCGGCTATTTATATGGCAGGAGTAAATAAAGAAAGCGGTATGCAGTATCATGTGCAGCTTTCTGTTCTGTCCGACAAATATCCAGTGAAAAATGCACAAAAAGCGGCTCGCTATATGCCGGATGTTGTAGCTACTGCTTCAATGGCACAGCTTACAAGTTCTGAGGATTATTTAGTCTTTGTATGTGCAGTGCTGGGAGAAATGGATTTTAGAAATGAGGAAAACTTTTTACGTTCTAACGGAGAATCTGATCCAACAACAAATGTTACGCTTCAGGCAGTGGCAGGTGAAAAAGATTTACAGACTTGGGATACCATGGATCAGGGAACTTTCCAAATGTTAGAAGAGGCTTTGTCTCCAAAAGGAAGTGCTGCTGTTGAATATTGGCATGGCGGTGCAGATGATGGGGTTTGGATGAGCGATCGTCCTCGTGTAAGTCAACGCAGAGTGGGAGGATTGGTTCATGAAGGTTCAACTCTTTGGATTGGTAAAGAAGATGAAGGAGTTGTTGGACTAGACTATCGTCCAAATGGGGTAGAGAATGTATATGTTACTGGAGGGGCACTTTGGCCGGCAAGCGGATCCTGGAATCCAACGATGACTATGGTTGCTTTAGCTCAGGATTTGGCAGATAATTTACATCGTGAATCTCATAGTGAGGTTAAAATCGGTTCAAAATCTTTTGCTAAAAATTAATCAGTTATGGAAAATCAGGTTTTAAACGAATTGCCTGTAGATATAAATAGTATTCCATTAGATACAATTCCCCCAATGACAGTGGGAGATGTGCTGGATAAAACAGATGGAGTATATTTTTGCATAAAGAATCGTGATTCGGTTTTTTTATGGGTAAATAAAAATTTTGCAGATTTAGTAGGGCAAAGACAAGAAGATATTATTGGTACAAGAGATGAGCGTATCGAACAGGTGGTACGTGACAGAGCAGTTATGGCAAGTGGTGTTCCGTTGCTGAATTTTTATGAAACCATTCAGGTTCCAGAATATGACGGATCGATGTCTGATTTAGAAATTGTTACTCAAAAAGGGCTTTTGCGTAAAAAAGGCGGTAACGAAATAATAGGAATCACGGTATGTTTTTCTAAACGATTTCCTAATGCCAACAATGAGGCAGACCAATTGATTGAAAAGCTAAAAATGTTTCCAACAGGTATCGGAGGTTATTTAGCACACGGTCCAGAAAGTGATTTGACAATCTCGAAAGAAGCATTGCCAGAACGTTTTGATGGTGACAGAAAAGCCTATTCTACAAATTATTTTCTTTTAAAAGAAGGTGAAGTTCTTAAAATTCATGCTTTGAATCAGGATGAACAGTGGTTTTTTCATCAAGGAAGCGCAATCAGACTCCATATTTTTTCAGACGATGGAGTGTATTCTACAGTAACTTTTGGCAGTGATCTCGATCAGAATCAATTTTTATTAGGAGTTGCACCACACAATCATTGGTTTGGTGCCGAATTGTTAGGTCCGGGATATGCTTTGTCAAGCTGCAGTTTGGCTCCAGCTTGGGATAAAAGTGATAGTTTTCTGCCTACTGCGGAACAAATTGAAATACTAAAACAAAAATTTCCGGAACAGCTGGAAATCATCAATAAGCTTCAATAAAATCAATAAAAAGGAGTTGTTTGTTATGTCGAACAACTCCTTTTTTATAGTTTCTAAAAATAATTTAAATAGCGCATCGACATGTATACATTGATTTCAAAATGGACCATTTTATCAGGGAAGGAAAATGAAGCAATAGAACTTTTAAAGGAACTGGCCTTAAAAGTAAAAGAAAAGGAACTTGATACTTGGGTTTATATGGTTCATACTCCTGATTTTTCAGAAGCTAATTTACCAACACCTTCCAGAGAAGAAGTAGTGTTTTTTGAAATTTACAAAGATAAAAATGCTTTTACGGCACATGTTTCAGGACTGGTTTTTACAGATTTTGTAAATAGACATGGAGATTTATTTTTGAATAGTAATGGGAAACCTTACGTTACTCTGGAAATATTGATTAACCAGGCTGGTTTTCTTAGAAAAGAACATTTATAAAAAAAAGAAACCAAAGCATTACTGCCTCGGTTTAAATTTGAATTCAAATGGAAAGCCAAAAAAGTGAAATTACCTAAAACTTTTTCAGATAATTATCAAGGGAGTTTTACGGTTGTGACTGTGGAGAATTAGGAAGTTTTTTGAAGATTTCACCTTCTGATAACTCTATCAAAACTTGATTTCTATTCAAAATAAAATAGATCAGATGCTTTTTTAAAAACAAAAAATAAAATAGCTTTCCGAAAATTCCAAACGGGGTTTCATATTGTAATTGATCAGTGATTGTGGTAATTCCGTTTTCTTCTTTAAACTCAGATTCCGCATTAGAAATCTATTGCATCTGAATTCATTTAGCTTTTCTATTTTTTTTATTGAATAATTCCGTTTTCTTACGAAGTCTAATGTAGATTCTGACTTAAAACTTTTTTGGTCAATTCTATTTTAAGAATAAAAAGCATATAATAGCTTACACCTAAAATTAAGCTGTATAATTCTTAATATGCAGACGATTAAAAATCTACAATGCATTTATAAGTTATGTTTTGTAATTTTTTTTACTTCATTATTTCCTTAATACTAAGCCTTATTCTATTTCATGTATAAGAATCCTTGTCTCATGTCATTTTGCCTGTTTGCATTTAGATTCGTCTGTAGTTTTACTATCGAAAAGAAAAAGAACAATATTTATTTTCAAGACAGTTTCTTTAAATGGGAATGCGGAGATTGGTTATGACTTTAAAATAGAACATCAAAAATAATTAATGACATAAAAATAAATAAATAATGGCAAGAGATATTATAATTACCTACACAAATAAATCGATGAACAAGGATCTTCCAACGGTTTTTGTATTTACTAAAAATGAAATACCAACCTTCGATACATTGAAGGAAGGAGTGGTATGGCGTACGTTTCCCAATATAGGACGAGGTTCCTCAAGTAGTTTTGTTTTTCCAATCATTACCGAGGTAGGAGCTACATGGCAATGCGGGATAAATAAGACTCAAATTTTACCATCAGAGATTGGTAAACGTTATACGGTAAGCCAAAATGATACAGGAATTATTCTAGCGGCAAACGGGAACGCTTCAGATACAAAATCTATTGATGTAAATAATGATGCCAATATACAAGATGGTGTGAGTGCTTCTTTGTATAAAGACGGTAAATTAATGCTTGCAAAAAGCATTGTGGGCTACGGTCAAAAAGCCACTTTTGTTCTTAAGCCAAAATTGTATTGGGGCATTGCATCAGAGATTGAAGAAAGTCAGTTAATCAATTCGGCTGTATTGAATACGGATTATTTTTTCGAGCAAGATTTGGAAGGGGTAACAGAAGTGAATATCTCCTTGAATGGAAATGCAAATGAAGGGTACACCTTCGCAATAGATAGTCAAAAATAAAGTTCATAACTTGTTTGTTTAAGTTGTAAAAAGAGAACGTATTCGATTGAGTAGCTACTATCGTCTTTTTAGTAAGAGGCAGACATGTTTCTAGAATATCAATTGTTAAGCGTTGTGAATCATTTTTAACTTCTGAATCATCCTAAAATAAGTTGGCACAAAATTCAGCATTACAGAATAATATAAAAAAAACCGAAGTAGATATACTTCGGTTTTCTATTTTATAAATTTCTAAAAATCTAAACTAACCCCGCTCTTTTCAATAAAGCATCAGGTTTTGGTTCCTGTCCTCTAAAACGTTTGTATAAAATCATAGGATGTTCTGTTCCTCCTTTTGAAAGTACATTTTCTTTGAACTTTTGGGCTACTTCAGTATTAAAAATTCCTTCTTCTAGGAAATAATCAAATGCATCGGCATCAAGAACTTCGGCCCATTTGTAACTGTAATAACCTGAAGAATAGCCTCCTTGGAAAATATGTGAAAAAGCGGTACTCATCGCATTTTCTTTAACATCAGGATACAATTGTGTGGAGGCGAATTGCTCAGTTTCAAAAGCTTTGATGTCAGTAATATTCGTTGGGTCTTGTCCGTGCCAAGCCATATCCAATAATCCAAAGCTCAATTGGCGCATCGTAGCCAAACCTTCTTGGAAACTCGCACTCTCTTTGATTTTTTGTACATACTCCTGTGGAATCACTTCGCCGGTTTCATAATGATGTGCAAACAAAGCCAAAGCTTCTGGTTCGTAGCACCAATTTTCCATAATCTGACTTGGTAATTCCACAAAGTCCCAATAAACCGATGTTCCCGAAAGATTTGGGTAAACGGTATTCGCTAACATTCCGTGCAATCCGTGGCCAAATTCATGGAACAAGGTTGTCACTTCATTAAATGTCAAAAGCGACGGTTTGGTTTCGGTAGGTTTTGTAAAGTTGCAGACATTCGAAATATGCGGTCTTTCGTTTTTGCCATCTTTAACATATTGTGATTTGAAAGAAGTCATCCAAGCGCCATTTCGTTTGCCTTTTCTTGGAAAGAAATCAGCATAGAAAACAGCAACCAATTCGTTGTTTTTGTCTGTTACTTCATAGGTAGTTACTTCTTCATGGTATTTGTCGATGTCGAAAACTTCGTTAAAAGTCAGTCCGTATAGTTTTCCGGCAATAGTAAAAGCGCCATTCAATACTTTCTCCAATTGGAAATACGGTTTCAATTTTTCATCATCCAAATTGAATAATTGCTGTTTTAATTTTTCCGAATAATATGCACCATCCCATTTCTCAAGCTGTTCGATGCCTTCCAGTTCTTTGGCGAAAGCCGATAATTGATTAAATTCTTTTTGCGCTGCTGGTTTGGCTTTGGCCAATAAATCATTGGAAAATGACAATACTTTCTCAGGGCTTTCGGCCATACGCTCTTCAAGGACAAAATGAGCGTGGGTTTTGTATCCTAAAAGATTGGCTCTTTCAAAACGCAGTTTGGCAATTTTTAAAACAATCTCCTGATTGTCAAATTCGTTATTTTTAAAACATCTGGCCCCAAAAGCAATGGCCATTTTTTTACGCAATTCACGATTGTCTGAATAAGTGACAAATGGAATGTAGCTTGGGTGATCCAAGGTGAAAATCCATCCTTCTTTTTCCTGCGCTTTCGCCAATGAACGAGCTGCTTCGACAGTACCTTCCGGCAATCCTGCCAAATCCTTTTCATCCGTTAGATGCAACTCGAAAGCATTGGTTTCAGCCAAAACATTTTCACCAAATTGCAAGCTTAGTTTCGATAATTCTTTGTCAATTTCCCGTAATTGATTTTTCCTGTCTTCTGGTAAATTAGCTCCATTTCTGGAAAAGCTTTTGTATTGTTTGTCAAGAAGCGTTGTTTGCTCTGGATTTAAATTTAAAGATTCTCTTTGCTCATAAACGGTTTTTACCTTGGCAAATAAAGAAGTATTCAAGCGAACGTCATTTCCAAATTCAGATAACAAAGGCGAAACCTCTTGAGCAATTTTTTGCATTTCGTCACTCGTTTCAGCCGAATTTAAATTGAAAAAAACACTAGAAATCCGATCCAAAGTATCGCCGCTGAATGATAAAGCCTCAATCGTATTTTTGAAAATAGGATTTTCTGTATTGTCAACAATTGCGTCAATTTCTGCTTTGGCCAAAACAATTGCTTCCTGAAAAGCAGGAAGGTAATCTTCGTTTTTTATTTTAGAAAACGGTGCAGTGTCTAGCTTGGTGGCAAATTTTTGTAGTAGTATATTCATAATATTATGCTCTGTTTTGTTTCAAATAATTGGTTGTCATTTTTTTGTGCGGGATTGAAAAAACAATAATATTTCATTAAAATTTACAAGTAAGGTGTGTTTTGTCGATTTTTAATGTATTTTTGTCGAATAATTAATTTCTTCAAAAGAATTAATACTGTCAAAAATATAAACTCTTTTTGTCCCTAACCGAAAGAAAATAATATTGAGAATACTAAATTCCCCCAAGTTTAGAATTTTACAATATCAAAAAAAGCTCCCTTTTTTAGGAGCTTTTTTTATTTATTTAAGTTTTCAGAAGATTTGTAAACAGCTTCTTTAAGACCTTCTTTATAAGAAATGATTTTATCTAAAATAGCTTTGTCGGCACTGCCAATTATTTGAGCAGCAAGTATTCCAGCATTTTTCGCTCCGTTTAAGGCTACCGTTGCAACAGGAACACCTCCAGGCATTTGCAAAATAGATAAAACACTATCCCAACCATCAATTGAGTTGCTTGATTTTACAGGAACACCAATTACAGGAAGAGGAGACATTGATGCCACCATTCCAGGCAAATGCGCTGCACCTCCGGCTCCGGCAATTATTACCGAGATACCGCGAGTATGGGCGTTTTTACTAAAATCAAATAATTTTTCGGGTGTTCTGTGTGCCGAAACAATATCGACTTCTACTGCTATATCAAATCCTTTTAATATGTCTATTGCATCCTGCATTACCGGCATGTCTGATATGCTTCCCATGATTATGGCTACTTTGCTCATTTGTTTTTTGTTTTTTTGTTTCAGGTTTTAAGTTTTTGTTGAAACTTAAAATTGCATTTTTATGATTATTCTAGTTCTGGAATCATGTTCCAGATGTCAATATCAAATTCTATTTCTAAACTTCTTATAAATTTAAGTTCGGTTAGATTTTTTTGAGTTATTTTTTCAAAGTATATTGTTGGACTTTCGTAGTATTTTATTAATTCTTGGCATAATTCAATATACTTTTTTCGTTCAACGGATAAATCGTAATCGTCTAATTTTAATAATTTTACTAGATGTTTTGCCTCGTTATCCTCTTCGTCTTTAGCTTCAAAAAGTTTTAATTCTTTATTGTATGAGATTCTATCTTCAAAATCATCATTCAATGGAGATAATGCAGGTTGAAAATCCGTCCATTTGTTTGATTTTTCCTTGTTCCATTGCGATTTACAAAGAAACAGATTCAAATAGCTATTTCTTTCACTATAGTTTTGAGAAGGATTAAAATGATCTATGTCTTTTTGATCAGTTCTGCCTAAATAAGTTTCGGTGTAGGAACAAAAGCCCTTTTGTTCTTTAAAAAGTATTTCTCGAAGAATTGAATTATCTCCACCTTTCGTATATTCAATATCTTTTGCCAAAGAATTATTATGTTTGGTCTGTTTTCTCATTAGAACTTATAGGCATTTGCTAATGAAAGAATTTCTTCTAATAATTTATCTTTCTCATCTTCGTCATTTTGAGAAGCTAAAAGTTTTTTTAAATTTCTATATCTTTCAAATGCTTTTATTCCTTTTTTATTCATTAAAAATTCTAATCCAAAATCATTTTTCAACATATCATTTGGATCATCTCCAATTGGAGAAATTCCTCTACGAACAGCTACTTTTCCGTCTTCGTCAAAATAAAGAATAAAACGTTCGTCTGGTTCGAATGAAGCGGCTATAAATGGAGAGTGCGTAGCTACAATAAACTGTGCATCGGGAGCAAGATTTTGATAATAATCCATCAAATCCATTTGCATATCAGGATATAAGGAACGTTCGGGTTCATCAATTAGAATTATTGAATCTTTGGTGTCTAATTTGAATAATGGCAAAAAAGATAATAACAATCCTTTAGTTCCTGTACTCGTATTTTGGATAGGAATTATTTCTTCATTTCTTTTGTTTTTTATTGGAACGGAATATTCAGTATTGACTAAATCAACTTCTAAATTTAATTTTTCTAAAATAGGGTTAAATTTTTCAGCAAAAGATTCAAGTCTGTTGGGATTCTCTTTTTGCCATATATCAAATTCAGAACTTAATTTTTTAGGATTTGCTAGTAATCCTTTGTGGATTAGTTCAGACATTTTTTGAGTAAAATTTTTACGATATTGAAGAATTTCACCTAGAAGATTAAGCCATATTTCCGTATCTACTTGATCATTAAATATTGTAGTTGATTTAATTTTATTCTTGATGATGTATTCTAAACTTATTTCATTTAAGTTTGAGTATTTCTCAAATAAATCAATAGGATTTTTTGTAAAAACATCTATGTTTTTGTCAGATATTAAATTTGCTTTAAAATAAAAAGTATCATTTTGATCTTGATAAGGGATTAAAGGAGTTATTGTTCCTCCTTTATCTCCGAATTCATATTCTTCGCCTCTAAAAATAATTCTTTTGCTTTTTTGGTTAAGAATTTCATTGCCGATTAATAGGTTAATTTCTCCATTTATATTTTTTATAGGATTATCAAATTCAGCTAAATATCTATTGTTGATTAATTCTAAATTTGTAATATTTACAGTATGCTCATATATTAATTCTAATAAACCAGTCTTCCCAGTAGCACTTTGCCCAATAAAACATATTTTATCCAACGGTTCTCCTTTACGTTCACCGCTTTGATAAGTAAAATCAAAATCTAGATTTTCTAAATGTCTAAACTGATCGATATGTAATTTGGAGATTTTCATTTATTGGTTTTTTACAAATTTAGCAAAATTAATTTACTAATTATTCTACTGAATATTGCCTACTGACCACTAATCACTCTAATCGTATTCTTTACATCTTCGGCAATTTTTCGTGCTACATTGATGTCTTCATTTACAATCGTGACATGTCCCATTTTTCTAAAAGGGCGGGTTTCTTTCTTGCCATAAATGTGAGGGGTAACACCATTCCAACCTAAAATAATTTCAATATTTTCATAAATGACATCTCCTGAAAAACCTTCTGCTCCAGAAAGATTAACCATAATTCCGGCTGCTTTGCTGTCGGTATTTCCTAAAGGCAAATCAAGGATGGCACGCAAATGGTTCTCAAATTGTGACGTATAACTGGCTTCGATCGAATAATGACCTGAATTGTGAGGGCGAGGAGCCACTTCGTTTACAAGGATTTCATCGTCTTCGGTTTGGAACATTTCAACCGCCAAAAGACCAACATGATTGAACTGCTGAGAAACGTTCAAAGCAATCGCTCTAGCTTTTTCGGCCACTTTATCGTCTATTCGAGCAGGGCAGATCACATATTCAACCTGATTGGCTTCGGGATGAAATTCCATTTCAACCACAGGATATGTTTTTATTTCTCCCTTTGGATTGCGGCACACAATTACGGCCAATTCATTTTTGAAAGGAACCATAGTTTCTGCAATGCATTCCACATTGGGTAAATTTTCTAAATCGGCTGTCTGCCTGATGATTTTTACTCCGTTTCCGTCATATCCAAATTCGGTGCATTTCCATACAAAAGGAAATTCAATATTAGAATCTACTAAATCAACTACTAAGTCTTTTAAAGTTGCATATCTTCTAAAAGGAGCGGTTGGAATATTATTTTTGATATAAAAGTCTTTCTGAATGCCTTTGTTCTGAATAAGTTTCAAAGTTTTTGGCGAAGGATATACTTTTTTACCTTCGCTTTCTAATTTTTCCAATGCATCCAGATTCACTAACTCAATTTCGAAAGTCAAAACATCCACTTGCTTTCCAAAATTGTAAACCGTTTCAAAATCCATCAAGTCACCTTGAAAAAAATGATTGCATGCGATTTTGCAGGGAGCTTCGTCACTTGGGTCTAAAACGTAAGTTTGTATGTCGAATTTTCGGGTATCAAACAATAGCATTTTACCCAATTGTCCTCCGCCTAAGATTCCTAATTTAAAATCAGAAGAAAAATAATTCATTGTGATTGTATTTACTTTGTCTGCTCGGCACATTGCTTAGCATTTGCAAAGATACTTCTTCCTAATCGAATAGGAAAATGCTATTTTATTTTCTTCAAAATTTCTTTGGCGACAGCCTTATATGCCGCACTGTGATTTGGAAAATCTTTAGTAATTATAGTTTGCAATTCAGGATGAATCCAATCGTAATGATTTCCTAAAATATATAAAGTACGCATTGAATAGGCTTTTGTAGCAACCTTGATATCGTTTATCAGCCAGTCAAAAGAGCTTTCTATAATTTCTTCTAAATGCTTTTCCGAAAGTTGAGTCTCTTTTTTCTTATAATGGGAAATTACCAAAAGCTGGCAAATTTTGGCTGCTGGACGAATTGCGCTTTCGTTTTTTAGATTTTTAATATTGGAACAGAAAAAGTCTAAATAATCTTTTATCCATTCCAATTTTTGGTAACAAACAAATTCCAGAATCCAAAAGGCTTTTGAAGAATTTTTGTTCAAATCTTGAAAACACAACTGTATCAACTCAGAGAAAAGTTCCTGATTATTCAGTACTTCATCGGCATATTTTTGCCTGTTGGCACGATGTCCAGTTACATAATCTAAATTTTTTTGAAATTCGGAAATCATCTTTTTTACTTTTGGATTTAAAAGTACAAATCAATTGACAATTGTCAAAAGTGAAATCCCTATCTTTGCCAAATATTTTAAAATATAAAACTGTGATACAACTACACGATAAACAATTTGTTCCGTTTATTTCAGCCAAAGAAATAAACTTTGCTCTTGAAAAAATGGTTGCACAAATAGAAGACGATTTTTTTGACGAAACGCCAATTTTTATTGGAGTTTTAAATGGTTCTTTTATGGTAGTTTCCGATTTTTTAAAATTATACAAAAAACCATGTGAAGTTTCTTTTATCAAATTAGCTTCTTACGAAGGAACATCTTCTACAGAATCCGTAAAGCAATTAATTGGTTTAAACCAAGATTTAACTGGGCGTACAGTAATTGTTATAGAGGATATTATCGACACAGGAAATACATTAGAAGAACTGAAAAAATTGTTTAAAAGCCAGAATGTAAAGCATTTTAAAATAGCAACACTTTTCTTCAAGCCAGATGCTTTCAAAAAAGACCTGAAAATTGACTATGTCGGAATTCGAATTCCAAATAAATTCATCGTTGGTTTTGGATTGGATTACGACGGTTTAGGCAGGAATTTACCCGAAGTGTATCAGTTAAAAGAATAACCAAAAAAACTAAAAATAGTAAAAACCACATATAACAAAGGAATGATTAATATAATTTTATTTGGAAAGCCGGGGGCTGGAAAAGGAACTCAGGCAGAATTTTTAAAAGAAAAATACAAATTAACACATATTTCTACTGGAGATGTTTTTCGTTACAATTTGAAAAATGACACTCCATTAGGTAAAGAAGCAAGAGTTTTTATGGATGCTGGAGATTTGGTTCCAGACGAATTGACAACCAAAATGCTTATCGATGAGGTGAACAAACACTTGGATTCAAACGGAATTTTATTCGACGGTTATCCAAGAACAATCGCTCAAGCCGAAGCATTGGATGCGTTTTTGCCAACTATTGGTTCAAGCGTAAATGCAACAGTTGCTCTAGAAGCCGATGACAATATTCTAGTTGCTAGATTATTGGAAAGAGGAAAAACAAGCGGAAGAGTTGACGATCAAGACGAAGAAAAAATCAGAAATCGTTACCAAGAATACAATGATAAAACAGCTCCGCTAATAGGATATTATAAGGATCAAAATAAGTTTCACGCTGTAAACGGAATAGGAACTATTCAGGAAATTACAGAAAGACTTACTGCAGTTATCGATAATTTATAGGAGCAATCTCCAGCTGTACGTTTCAAGTCACAGCCATAAAGAAACTATTTTTCTATGTCATAAAAGGAGCTTCCGCTGGTCGCTCTTTTATAACAAGAAAAATTAGTTTTTTATAGCAGTGAGCTTTTCACTTCCATCTGGGCTATTAAAATAAGATTACACGACAAAAGGATTTTCATAAAATCCAATATATAAACGAATTATCTAAACATTGGAAATAGTAATAATATTTTTTCTAATACTCTTAAACGGGGTTTTCTCTATGTCCGAAATCGCATTGATTTCGGCCCGAAAAAACAGATTGGAAACCGCAGCAAAAAAAGGAAATAAAAATGCCCAGATCGCTTTAGATTTGGCCAATTCGCCTAATAAATTTCTGTCAACGGTACAAATAGGAATCACTCTTATAGGGATACTTACAGGGATTTACAGCGGTGATAAAATCACGGCCGATGTCGAAGCGTTTGTAAAAGGATTTCAGATATTGATTCCTTATGCACATTCTATAGCGGTTGGGATTGTAGTTGTTGTATTGACATTTTTTTCTTTGGTATTAGGAGAATTATTTCCAAAAAGAATTGGATTAAACTATCCCGAAGGCATTGCAAAAGCCGTTGCATTGCCAATGAAAATAGTTTCTGTAATAACAGCTCCTTTTATATGGCTGTTAACCACTTCGACCGATTTCTTATTGGATATTTTGCGAATAAAACCTACCGCTGACGGAAAAGTAACTGAGGAAGAGATAAAAGCCATCATTAAAGAAGGTACAGAGGGAGGAGAAGTTCAGGAAATAGAGCAAGATATCGTAGAACGTGTTTTTCATATTGGTGATAGAAAAATCAATTCGTTAATGACTCACAGAAAATCAGTCATGATGTTGCCTTTACATGCCGATAAAAGTCAAGTAAGAGGGTTTATGATCAAGGAATTGCATTCTGTTTATCCGGTTTATGACAAAAATCATGATGATATCGTAGGGGTTGTCAATTTGAAAAGCATCTTTGCTAACGTTGATAATGAAAATTTCAATTTAGCAGAAATTCTTGCCGAAGCTCCTTTTATGATGGAGCAGACGACTGCTTATAAAGCATTGGAACAATTCAAAAAAACTGGAATTCATTATGCGCTGGTTTCCGATGAATATGGAGTTTTTCAAGGGATTATTACGTTGAATGATATTCTGGAAGCTTTGGTAGGAAATGCATCTGATTTTTATAAAGATGATTTTAAACTAATCGAAAGAGAAGATGGAACTTGGATGGTAGACGGGCATTATTCGCTGCATGATTTCCTTACTTATTTTGAGTTGGATGATTTGATAAATGATTATGAAGTGACCACAGTGAGTGGATTAATAATGACCGAATTATCACGTATCCCAAAAGAAGGGGAAAAGCTGATTTGGCAAAAATTTGTGTTAGAGGTCATCGATATGGATGGCGTGAAGATTGATAAAGTAATGGTGAAAGCCTTAAAGGTTTAAAAAAAAAATGGTTTAATCGTTTAATCGTTTAATCGCTTAGGAAATCAACTAAACGATTAAACGATTAAACGATTAAACCTTAAACTAAAGAATATGACAGAGGGAAATTTTGTAGATTACGTAAAAATTTATGTTTCTTCCGGTAAAGGAGGAAAGGGATCTACGCATTTGCATAGAGAAAAATTTATTGAAAAAGGTGGACCAGACGGTGGAGATGGCGGACGAGGAGGACATGTTTATCTAGTTGGAAATAAAGGGCTTTGGACTTTGTTTCATTTAAAATTTGCTCGTCATATCAAAGCAGGTTTTGGTGGTGATGGAAGTGGAGACAGAAGTACCGGTGCTGATGGTGAAGATAAATACATTGAAGTTCCATTGGGAACAGTTGTAAAAGACAAAGAAACTGGCGAAACATTATTCGAAATTACCGATGATGGTGAAAAGAGAGTTCTTTGTAAAGGAGGAAAAGGAGGTTTAGGAAACTGGCACTTTAGAAGCTCGACTAATCAAACGCCTCGCTATTCCCAACCAGGTTTGCCAGGTGTAGAAATGGATGTGATTTTGGAACTTAAAGTATTGGCCGATGTTGGTTTGGTAGGTTTCCCTAATGCTGGAAAATCAACTTTGTTGTCGGTATTGACATCTGCAAAGCCAAAAATCGCCGATTATCCTTTTACAACTTTAAAACCCAATCTTGGAATTGTAGCTTATAGAGATTTTCAATCTTTTGTAATTGCCGATATTCCTGGAATTATCGAGGGTGCTGCCGAAGGAAAAGGATTGGGGCATTATTTCCTGCGTCATATAGAACGTAATTCGACTTTATTGTTTTTAGTTCCTGTTGATACTCCAAACATCAAGGGAGAATATGATATCTTGGTGAATGAATTGACAAAATACAATCCGGAAATGCTGGATAAAGAGCGTTTATTGGTGATTTCGAAAATCGATATGCTGGATGATGAATTGAAAGCCGAATTGAAAACTGAATTAGACGTTGCTTTCAAAGACATTCCTTATATGTTTATTTCGTCGGTTGCCCAACAAGGTTTGACCGAATTGAAAGATAAACTTTGGAAAATGCTGAATGATTAAAAAAACATTTATAACAGTAGAGATGCTACAGTGCATCTCTACTGTTATAAATGTCCGTTCTAAAAACGATACCGATTATTAGATAAAATTAAACAGCAACAAAAAACATTTTTGTTGCTGTTTTTGTTTTAATGTTACTTGGGAAATGTTCACCAAATACCAATTTTATATGCAGGCAGGAAACTCTATAGCTACAGCTTTAATTGAGAAAGTTGGCAACGAAATAGTAAACGTTTTATGAAATCGTTTGCAGAAATAGATATAGAACAAAACGGGAATTATTTAAAACTGCTTTCAGCAGTTTCAAAACTTTCAGGGCTGTTTAGTGAAAGTGCTGTTCCTTTTATAAATTATCGTGTTGCAGAAAATATTTTTTGCAGAAGTTTTGAAGCAAAAAATCTTTCTCGTTCAGACACAGCTTTTGATGCAAACTATAATTCTGTAGGTGTCGGATTAAAAACTTTTGTTTGTAATGGAAATTCAAGTACAGAAAAAGTTGCAGAATTTAATTCATTATCAAGAACTTTAAAGGATTATAAAGGCAAGGAGCTTGCTTTAAAACTTGGAGAATTCAGGAATGATAGAATAAATTTAGCAAATCGCGTTTACAATATTGAAAACTCGCTTTATCATATTGTTGCTCGAAAAGAAAAAGAATTATTGCTTTATGAAACCGATTATGATACCATAGATATTGATAATATTCATAATGTTAAGGAAAACAGAGCAGGCTTACAATTTGAAGATGGAAATAATTTATATTCTTTCAATTATTCGAAAAGCACGCTTTTTAGAAAGTTTATAATTCCTCAAAATGCATTTCGTTTACCAATTGATATTATTGAAGATCCGTATTCTTTATTGCTTGAATTATTTGAAGAAAATAAGAATTTAAAAACAGCTACTGACAAACTTGTAAAAGGAGAAAATTATCTGATTTTGCCTCTTTATGGAATTCAAAAAGGGGAGAAGTTTATTTTTGAAAGAAGCGGTTTAAATCAATGGAATGCGAACGGAAGAAAAAGAGATTTTGGAGAAATTTACATTCCGATTCCTGCAGAATTGCATAAGAAATATCCAAATTTTTTTCCAGAACGTGACCAAGATTTTAATTTGCAAATTCCAACAGGAGAAATATTTACTGCAAAAGTTTGCCAAGAAAACTCAAAAGCCTTAATGACAAATCCAAACAAAGCTTTGTCAGATTGGTTATTACGCAGAGTTTTACAGCTTGATGAAGGAGAATTGGCAACAATAGAAAAACTTGATAAATTAGGCTTTGATAGTGTGATAATTATGAAAGAGGAAAACGGAGATTTTAAAATAGACATTATGAAAACAAATACTTATGTCGAATTCATTACTGAAACCGAATAAAATTATAAATGTTTCCAAAAATGAATCATATCACCTTTTAGCCCTGATGGAAGTGGCATCTCCCGATTTAGAAAAACAAGGCTTTTTTGCCGTAGTTTTTGTTAATCGGGAATATAACGGACAGCAGGAATCCATTTTCCCTAAAAAAGCCTTATGTTCCGCTCCTTAATATGTTAATCATGATAGGTGTCAAATAAAAATTGCAGGGTTTCATTGATATTATTGGCTTTCATGCTAGGATATTTTATGGATGAATCCAGCCAGTTTTCGATTATTAAATCAAAATCTTCACCCACATCATACAGTACAGGAACGCCTAGTTTTTTGAGAGCTGCCACATTGCATTCTTGCTCATAATGCTTTCGGATAGGAATCGAAAGTATTTTTTTGCCCAGATATAATGCTTCAGCCGGTGTTTCAAATCCTCCGCCAGTGATAATTCCTTCGCAATTTATGAGGCTTTTATTGAACTCTTTTTGATTAATGGGAAAATAGGTCACGTTCTTGATTGTGTGCTTGGCTTGTATGTTATTTAAAAACCAGTGGAATTTTAAATTTGGAAGTTTATTGCAGGCTTTTTCTAAACAATCTTGTTGAAATGATGGAAGATAAACAGTGATATGCTCTTTGTTTTTTGGTGTAGCGTTTACAATTTCATCTTTGATAATGGGAGGAAAAATAAAATCATCGTATTTGTCAAAATGCAAGCCAATGTGTTTGGGCGAAGGAGCATAATGTTTTAGAATTATCTCACCCATAAGGTTCTTTTTTTCCGGTCTTGGAGTCAAAGGAGATATAAAACTGGCTTGATGGCCAAATTGCACGGAATGTACTTTTTGCATTTTGCACGCCAGTGAAGTAATAGAATCAAAATCGTTAATGACGACATCGTAGTTTTTTAGAGGCAATAAATCGGCGTCTTTATATATTTGCCTTGGTTTTATATTCTTGACAATGTCCCAGTAATTCAAACCTCCGCATTTGCTGTAATGCAAACTGCAACCCGCACTCTTGAATTTTATAGGCAAATTAATATCAAGACTGGCATTGTTTCCACTCAAGAAAAAATCTACTTCACCAAATTTTTGCAGATAAGGATATAATTGGATGGCTCTGCTAATGTGTCCATTGCCTGTTGCCTGTATGGCGTAAAATATTTTCATTTTAGGAGAGAATTTTGGTGACAATATCGTTCAATGTTTTTTCCTCATGCGAGTCGGATTCATTATAATGTTCTGTTTTATAATGGTAAAGGCTCCATTTTTGTTTTTTATATTCTAATGCTGTAAGGTTTTCAATCCAATCACCACTATTTAAATACCATACTTTTCCGTGTTCATTTACTATTTCTTTCATTTGCGGTTTATGAATGTGTCCACAAACGACATAACTGTATTTCTTTTGGATGGCGATTTCGGCGGCAGTAGTTTCAAAATTAGATACAAAGGAAACGGCTTTCTTAACGCTGTCTTTAATCATTTTGGAGTAGCTTCTTTTTTCTTTTCCCAAAAGTCCCAAAAACCAATTGATTAAGCTGTTGATCAGAATCAATAAATCATACCCTTTTCCGCCTAGTTTGGCCAGTATTTTGGCATAGCCCTGAGTTGAGGAATCGAATACGTCGCCATGAAAAATCCACGTTTTTTTGCCGTCTAAATCCAGAATAAGTTTATCTACCAATTCAAAATTTCCTAAAATAAAATCGGAGTATTTTCGTAATGCCTCATCATGATTACCGGTGATGTAAATGACCCGAGTGCCAAGATTGGACATTTTTATAATTTGCCTCAAGACGTTCATGTGCGATGCGGGGAAATAGCTTTTGGTGAAACTCCACATGTCGATAATATCGCCATTTAAAACCAATGTTTGAGGGTTTATTGATTTTAAATACTGCAGTAATTCTTTGGCTTGACATCCATAAGTTCCTAAATGAACATCGCTTATAACCACTAGCGGAATCTTTCTTTTCCTTTTCATTTTTAGTTTTTACGAAAGTAAGACCGCTATGTTATCCTAATGTGTTTTTAGTATTATTTGTATATAAAAAAACCGTCGAGTTTTTAAGACAAGACGGTTTGTGAAAATATTTGAATTGTTAAATTCAATTTTGAGAGATTATTATTTAAAAATTTCTTCCAAAACAAAATCCAATTGTGGAAATAATGGACTTTTTATTTGATCTTCTTCTATTAAAGGGTGCAATCCTATAAATTGTTTGTCTCTTAAAACATAGATTAAAAAAGTTTTGTCTTCTGGATTTACAATCCAATATTCTAAAACTCCTGCTTCTTCGTATAAATCAAATTTATATTTTAATTCTTTTTTCGAATTACCTGGCGAAAGTATTTCAATAACTAAGTTTGGAACACCAAAAGCACCTCTTTGGTCTAATTTGTTTTCATCACAAATAACACACAAATCGGGTTGAACTACTGTGAAAATTTCACTATCCTTCGTAGATTTTTTTTTGTCTAATAATCGGACGTCAAAAGGAGCTGAAAATAAATTATAAGAATTGTTTTTAAAATTATCCCATATACTTCCGATTAAATTACCTAACTTTTTTTGATGTAAAGTTCCTGGAGAAGCACCGATTTCAAAAACTTTCCCTTTGTACAACTCAATTCTTTCTTCAAACTCCCAAGTAAGATAATCAGCGTAGGAATAGGTTTTGTCAAAATCCAATTGGTTGATATCGGTTATCATAATCATTTTATTTACTACAAATATATGGAAAATTAAAATTCTATTTTGAAAGCCATTTAAACCAGATCTTGGTTTACTCAATTGCCTTTACCCTAATTCCCTTTGTATGGCTGGCATATTCCGGTGCATACATACTTTCAATAGTTGAAATTCCATTAGAGAAATTACCGGTGTTATTTACTCGAATGTCATATTCTAATATATAAGTTCCTTTGTTTATTTGGTCAAAAAAGAAATGAGTCGCTGCGTCTTTGGTGCTTTTATAAAATCCTAAACCGCCTTTGTATTGATAGCCAGAAAGCACATCTACAGGCTCGAAACAAGAAGCGCGCATATCTTTTAAGTGAACAAATTCTATATCTTCTTTGGCGGAAATCAGTAATCGTACAGTAACCAAATCACCAATTTTTAATGGATTGTTCGCCGTTATTTTTTTCAATACTTCACCTTTATTGGTACTTTGCTTTAGATATAATTCTTTGGAAACGGATAAGTTTGTATTCGAATTGCTTTTTATTTTATCCAAATCTTCAAAATATTGCCAATAAATCCCTCCGAATCCTGGAACTTTCGATTTGTTTGTAATACTTATTGTCGCCATTTCTTTTTTAATTTCGTCAGCTTTCCAGTTAAGTTTTATGTAGCCTGTCTCGGCTTCTTTTTCATTTTCGGACAGTTTTTTGCTGACTATTTTCTGATCTCCAATTTGGAAGATTGTATTGTCTTTTACGCTCAGCCAATCAGAGCCTTGCATCAATAAAGCATAAATGGCTTCGGTGGTGGCTTTTGTAGTGGGCCAGTTTTTGGTTTGTTTGTTTTTTAATAGCCAAACTTTCATTGCATCAACAGATTTGGTGTCGTTTGTAACTTCAGCGAAAGCTTCGATCAATAAAGCTTGAGTTTCAATAGGCGCTTGATACCAATACCAGCCTGCTTTGTTGGCAATCCAATACATGCCCCAATCTTCGTTGTTGGAAGCGGTTTCTTTTAGGCTTTCAATAATTTTTTTAGCGGTGTCTTTTTCGCCAAAGCGGTTTAAAGCCAATGCTGCCAATCCTTTTTCGTATAAAGAATAAGATAACCAATCTTTTTTGGCAGTTTCTAAATAGCGTTTGGTTACTTTCTTTAAAGTATCGGAAAGCGGATAATTTTCTAAATAGAAACTTCGGGTGTACAAATAATGCAAATCAGAATAAGGGTTTATCCAAATTAATTTGTCGGTTGGCTTTAATTTTTGGGTTCTGGTTTTGTGGTATTGCAAAAACTTTTGGTCCAAAAACGGAATACCAGTTGAGGCAATCTGTTCGATTTGGGTTATATTATTTTCGCTAGGGCTTAATTTTTTCAAATGCCCCAATCCTGCCAAAATATGTCGGGTAATGTATTCATTTTCGTCGCTTCCGTCAAACCATGCAAATCCTCCCGATGGTTTTTGCTTTTGTTTTAATTTGTCAAAAGTGGCTTGTTGAGATGTTTTCATTTTTTCTAAATCAAAAAGCAAGGCTAATTTTTTCTTCTTTTCATCTTCATTTTGTGCATCGTTTAGCCAAGGCGTTTCGGCAAGAATAATTGATTTTAGTTCTTCGTTTTCTTCTAATTTAGAATTTAGTTTTCCATTTTTTCTCCAATCTTCAAAAACCGTTGCAATTTTTGGATTACTCGAAATGATTTCCGAAGCCAAAGCATTCGAATAAAAACGGGCAAAAGTTTGTTCGGCGCATTCGTGTTCATATTCCATTAAATAAGGAAGCGACTGAATCGCAATCCATGACGGATTCGATGTGTATTCTAACGTAAATTGATGGTTTTTTAATGTGGTCGAATTGTTGTTTTTTAGATTTTCAAAAGTGTATTCTTTCTTGCTGTTTTCGCGAATCCAAATCGGAATACTTTCGGTAACCAGCATATTATTGGTTAGCACAGGTAAAATGTTTTCTTCACCATCAGAGTAATTTCCGGCTTTCGCCAAAATTTTATATTGAACCCCTTGCAGTCCTTCTGGAATAGTAATTGTCCAAGTGGCAGTTGTATTTCCGAAAGAAGCAATCGTAAAGTTTTTGACATTTTTTGCATTTCCCATTTTGGCATCTATGGGTTGCATAGTTGTAGCATCAAAAAGCTGTAAAACAGCAATTCCTGTTTTAGCTTCACCAGTCATATTCGAGATTTTCGCACGGATCACAATGGTGTCTTTTTCTCTAAAAAAACGAGGAAAGTTTGGCGTAATCATTAATTCTTTTTGAGTTATAACATTTTTTTCCAAATAACCAGTTACAGCGTCTTTGTTATGTGCCAATAGACGAAGTTTCCAAGCAGTCAAAGCTTCGGGTGAAGTAAAACCAAAACTCACTTTTCCTTTGGAATCTGTTTTTAAATTTGGGAAAAAGAAAGCAGTTTCAGAGAGATTTTTTCTTGCTTTTACTTGTGTTAAGGCTTCTAATGATTTTTTCGTTGTGATGATGATAACGCCGTTTGCGCCTTTACTTCCGTATAAAGCTGTGGCTTTGTCGTCTTTTACAACATCGATAGAAAGAATATCTGTTGGATTTATATTTTTTAAGATTTCTTCAGAAGCAATTTCCCCATCGATAATATACAAAGGGGATACTCCGTTTACTGAAGCATTACCTCTAATCATTATTTTGTCGGATTCTCCAGGTGCTCCAGAAATACTAACACCGCTAACCTTTCCTGAAATCATTGTAATTGCTCCTGTCAAAGATGCTTTTTTCTGAGTACTGTATCCAATAACTACAACTTCTTGTAAAGAATTGGCATCTTCATGTAAAACCACATCTATGTTTTTATCCACATCTACAATTTTTGTTTCACTTTTAAATCCAAGATAACTGAAAACTAATTCTTCGCCACTAGCAACATCAATTTCATAATATCCATCAAAATCGGTTTGTGTTCCTCTTGTAGTCCCTTTTACAGTTACAGCAACACCAGGTAATACATTCGAGTTAGAATCATAAACATACCCATAAATTAATTTAGCATTTACTGGTTTTTTAGCCTTTTTGGTTAACTGTTTTTTATATTCTAATTCATAGAATTTTGGATTTGTTTGATTAAAATCAAATCCAAACCACATCAATTTAGTATCTTCATTGTTTAGGCGAATTTGTGTTCCACCTGTATTTAAATTACTGATATAAGTACTGGTTTTTTCAAACCCCAAATTGGTTCTGAAATTGGCTCCATTGTTCGTATACTCATAAAAGTTTAGTGCTCCCCATTCCGTTTTGGTAAATTGGTCTAAGGAACTGTCGTACATCGAGGCTAAAACTTCTGCTTCTTTTTTGGTGTCAATTGCGTTCAATTTAAACGACCAGTTTTCGCTGCTTCCAGGTTGGATTTTGTTTCTAAAACTTTCTACATTCCAATCGAATTTAGGAACCATTGTTTTTAGAACTATAGTAAGATTATCTGTAAAATTTTCATTTTCAAAAATGCTTTGAAAACCAATATCTATAATATTTTTAAACTCTTTTTTTAATGGTATTTTGACAGTAATTTGATTGTTTTGAAGATGTGTAGTTTTTTCAAAAAAAGATTGTCTGTTATAACTGGCAGTAGTTGAAATATAAAGCTCTGGAACTATAGACGTTAGTTTTATTGCTACAAAACCATCTTTTTTTGGGTCATCATTAACTTGTTGTGCAGTAAATAATTTGCTTGGATTTAGTTTGACTTTGCTTTGTGTTATTTGAAAATTTGAAGTTGTTTCAATTGCATTGTCAAAACTATCTTTCGCAGAAAATACGATTTTATAATTTCCCGATTGATAATCCGAAATAAAATCGAGTGCCATTTTTTTGTCTTTTTCGGTATCTATATTTTTAGAAAAAACTAATTTTTCTGTTGTCTTTTTGGTAGTTTCGTCGGTATTAATTTCAAAAGGAAATAATTTTTCGAAATCAGTATCCAAAATGGTTTTGATTTCAGGTTGATGAAAAACCCTAGGTTTAAATTTATTTGGAAACGGACTTACAAAGTACATTTTGATTTCGCCTTTTGCAGCTTTAAATTCTCCGTTCAAGTTGGTGCTATTCAGAGTTATTTCATTTTTATCTTTCGTTTCAATTTTGTCTGGAATAGAAGTTGTCAGAACCAGATCATGATAGCCTACTTTTAGTATTGTTTGTGCAGTATGCGTTTCGCCATTTATATCCGTAACACTTGTGTTTATTCGATAATTGAAAATGGGTAATTGGTCTTTGTTTGGTTTTTCGGAAGGTTTCGCTATAAAATCGATTACAAATTTTCCCGAAGCATCCGTTTTGGTTTCGCTGCTAACTAAAGTTTCTTCTGATTCGTTATTGTAATAGTTTCTGTAATAATTGGTAAATCGGGTTATGGTATAAGCTACTTTAGCGTCCGAAATGGTGCTGCCTGCAAATGCTTTGGCAGTTCCTTTTACAGAAACGGATTGATTTATCTGAAAGGTTTCTTTTTTAGGTTCAAAGGTTACTTCAAATTTAGGACGTTTGTATTCTTCTACTTTGAAAGATATTTCTGAATTTTCAAAATCTACGTTATCCCAAAATGGATGTTCCTCTTTTATTTTATTATAAGAAACATCTTTTTCGTAATCATCGGGTTCATCTGCTGTAATTCTAAAATTTCCTGTTAAGCCTGTCTTAGGCAAAACAAATTCCCCTGAAAACGAACCAAATTCATTAGTGATGACATCAGATTTTTTGAAATCTGAACTGTTAGGGTCTTCAATTGTTATTTTAAACGTAGTATTAGGAACTATACTCGATTTGTTTTTCTTTTTTTTAACAGCAATTCCTTTGTAATAAACCGTTTGTCCCGGGCGATAAATGGCTCGGTCTAAGTAGAATTCTACTTTACTTTTAAAATCTTCCTCTTCGTCTTTTTCAGAATATTCATAAGCATTAGGAAGATAGTTTTTATTGATTTGAATGGTATCCTTGTCGGTTGTCAAGTCAATAGGATAATAATTGAAGTAGTTGTTATTATCCTCTTTTTTTCGTTCGTATTTCGCTAAGCCTTCAGTATTGGTTTTAATATCGAAGTATTTTGATTTTAACGAAACATTCTCTATTGGTTTCCCCGTTTTTCTATCAAGAACCGTGTAGTATTCTGTGTCTTCTTTGGTGGTTGCCAAAACCGAAATATTAGAAACAGTGATGTTTTCGTAACCAAAACCTTTTTTGTCTTTAGCATCGGTTTCGCTTTCAAAATAAACCAAATAACTGCCTGTTTCTAATTGCGGTAAAATCAATTCTGTAGTGTATTCAAAATAATCTTTCTTGTCAATAAGTTCATATTTTTTTGTTGCAGATGGTTTCTGATGTGTTGTAATTTGGTTTGCTATACTGTCAATTCTGAAAGCTTTTGTTTTAAATTTATTGAGTATTGAATTACTGATTTTAAAGAATGAAATCGTTAAATTATTGGTGCTTTTATATCGAATAAAAGCTCTATTGTTTTCTTTATTGTAAATGTATTTTTGAAGTTCAACTTGGATCGTTTTTGTAACTAACTGCTCTTTTGTTTGGAGTGCTTGTTTGTAGGTGTTTGATTCATTATTAATTGATAAGACACGGTCTAGTTCCGTAAGTGCTTTGGTGTTGTAATCAGGATGTGCTTCCTTTGAAGCTAATCTGGCATAAGCAGTAGCTTTTTCTAACTGAATTTTTTGTAGTTGGATTGCTTCTTTTGTTTCTTTTTCTAAAAAAGTTAAAGCATTCAATAACTCTTTATCTGATTTTATAAGAAACTGAGAGCAAAATAATATTCGTTCCAATTTGTTTTCAAAAGTTGCAGAATCAGCTTCTAGTTTTTGATATAGAGAAAGGACTTTTTTTAGATTTTCATTTTTGATGAAATCAAGGCTTAATTTCGTGAAAGCATCTGTATTGCCTAAAAGGGTATTTTTATAATAGGTATAATCTTTAGGTTCAAATTCCCATGCATTTAATTTTGTTTTATAAAACGCAATGTTTTCTTTTATTACATAATCAAATAGATTTTCTTTTTTGAATTTTTCTAAAGTAAAAAAATCAAAAATGGCTTCGTAATTGGTTAATGGAGTCGCTTTTAAAATGACTGCATTATCTAACGTTTTATCGAAAGTAGTTTGTATTTCCTTTTCAAAATCAGATTTTGTCCATGTCAAATAATCATCGTCATGCGATACAGTATTGGTTCGATTTTGAATGTTGTATCTATTGGAGTTATAATAATCATTCAAGCATTTGCCATAAATTAAATTCAAAATTGCTTTAGATGGAGCAGAAACTTGATTGATTTCAGTTTTTAAATCGTTTAAAATCTTGACTTTTGCATTTTCATCTAATACTTGTCTGTATTTAGATTTGTAGAAAAAACATTTGATAATTTGAACCTCTTCTTTTTTGGCGAAAGCCATTTTGTAAATTTTATCTACAATTTCATTGGCAGTTTTTACTTTGCCAATATTTTCATTTTCGATTACTTTGACCCAGTTTTTCTCATAATTTTGAGCATAGAATGACGTTGAAATTAAAAAGAAAACAAATATTAAATTTCTCATTGATATTGCACATTTGGAGGGTTTAAAAACAGTCAAAATTTTCTTTCACAAAGTACTAATTTTTACTTAAAACTAAATGATACTTGGTACATTTTCTTATTTTTGAGGGATGAAAAAGTCACTAATCCTATTTTTGTTATTTCCATTGCTTATTTTGGGTCAAACTAATTTTGAAAAGGGAGAAAAACTATTCAAAGACGGAAAATTTGATCAAGCGATGCCTTTTTTTGAAAGTTACTTAAAAAGCAATCCAAACCATCTTAAAACTTTAGAATATTTAGGCGATATTGCAGGCCAAAATAAGGCATGGGATAAGTCCATAAGTTATTATAAAAAGCTAGAAAATTTAAAGCCTGCCGAAGCCAATTATTATTTTAAATATGGAGGTGCTTTGGCAATGAAATCTTTAGAAGTTAGTAAATTCAAGGCGTTAGGAATGATCAGCGAAGTAAGGTCTTCCTTTGAAAAAGCAATCGCATTGAATCCAAAACACATCGAAGCCAGATGGGCATTAATTGAATTGAATTTGAAATTACCAGCAATAGTAGGCGGAAGTGAGTCTAAAGCGATTAAATATTCATCTGAACTGAGAGAATTGTCTCCAGTTGATGGCTATTTATCTCGAGGTCATATTGAGGAACATTTTAATAGAAACACGGAGGCGGAAGTACAATATAAAAGAGCTGTTTTAATTGGAGGATCCAAGATTTGTTACCAAACATTGGCAGATTTCTATAAAAATAAAATGAAACAGCCCGACAAAGCCAATAAAGTTTGGGAAGAATATAAAAATAAAAAATAAAAGGGATTCGATAACATTGTTTTCGATTAAACCAGGGCATTCGCTTTTAAAAGTTTCAGACACAGATTTCACAGATTAGCACAAATTTTTGTGTTTTTAAAATTGAATTCCACTGATTTTATTTGATTTTTTAAGAATTTGAGTAATCAAAACATATTGAAATCTGTGTCTGTTTTTTTTAAGCGAATACCATGCGATTAAACCTATTAACGAATAAACGAATAAACAAAAATGAAAACACATTTCATTGCCATAGGCGGAAGCGCAATGCACAACTTAGCATTGGCATTACACAACAAAGGATATCAAGTTACAGGAAGTGATGATGCTATTTTTGAACCTTCAAAATCAAGATTGGAAAAAAAAGGAATTCTGCCTGCAGAGTTGGGTTGGTTTCCAGAGAAAATCACTGCCGATATTGAAGCCATAATTCTTGGAATGCACGCCAAAGCTGATAATCCAGAGCTTTTAAAAGCACAGGAGCTGGGATTGAAAATTTATTCATATCCGGAATTTTTATATGAACAGTCCAAAAACAAAACGCGTGTAGTTATTGGAGGTTCACACGGAAAAACAACCATAACTTCGATGATTTTGCATGTGATGCATTACCATAATATCGAAGTAGATTACATGGTGGGAGCGCAATTGGAAGGATTTGACACGATGGTGCATCTTACCGAGGAGAATGATTTTATGGTTTTGGAAGGCGATGAGTATTTGTCTTCGCCAATTGACAGAAGACCAAAATTTCACTTATACCAACCAAATATTGCATTGATTTCTGGAATTGCTTGGGATCATATTAATGTTTTTCCGACCTATGATTTTTATGTGGAGCAGTTTGAAATTTTTATTGATAAAATTACAAATGGCGGAATATTAGTTTACAATGAAGACGATTCCGAAGTAAAACGTGTGGCAGAAAAAGCCACAAATCCAATTCGAAAATTAGCGTACCATACTCCAAAATATACTGTAAGTGATGGTGTAACGTTACTGGAAACTCCAGAAGGTCCAATGCCTATAGAGGTTTTCGGTGCACATAATCTAAATAATTTGGCTGGAGCCAAATGGATTTGCCAAAATATGGGAGTGGATGAAGCCGATTTCTATGAAGCCATTGCAAGCTTTAAAGGCGCGTCCAAGCGTTTGGAAAAAATTGCTGAAGGAAAAGGAAAAGTAGCTTACAAAGATTTTGCACATTCGCCTAGTAAAGTGGCCGCAACAACCAAAGCAGTGAAAGAACAATATCCAAATCGTACCGTAGTGGCTTGTTTGGAATTGCATACTTATAGTAGTTTGAATGCCGAATTTTTAAAAGAATACGAAGGCGCGCTGGAATATGCTGATGTGGCCGTGGTTTTTTATTCGCCAGATGCGGTAAAAATTAAGCAACTCGAAGAAGTGACCTATGAGCAAATCGCCAAAGCTTTCAATAGAGAAGATTTGATTATTTATACGAATCCAAATGATTTTAAAGACTACCTGTTTAATTTAAATCTGGAGAATTCGGCTTTGTTATTGATGAGCTCTGGAAATTATGGCGGATTGAATTTTGATGAGGTAAAAGGATTGATTAAATAGACCGTTCAATTTATAATGTACAATGTGCCAATTGCAATTTTGTGATTGGCACATTTTTATTTTACATATTTATAATGC
Source organism: uncultured Flavobacterium sp. (assembly GCA_963511725.1). Lineage (GTDB taxonomy): Bacteria > Bacteroidota > Bacteroidia > Flavobacteriales > Flavobacteriaceae > Flavobacterium. The sequence continues at coordinate 20,471 of CAUPKA010000030.1, read as the reverse complement.
CCTACGATTTTATAGCTGAACAAACAATCTTCCAAAACCTGTCCATTGCCAACATTATGGACAATAAGGTTTCGTTCGCCATCGATTGATTTTTTATTGATGATGATGCCAATGTGAGGCAGTTTTTCATTAATCATCCAGGTCACTATTTCTCCGGTTTTATAATCGTTCGCATTTTCAGAAACAGGTAATTTTGTTCCTTTTCTTTCAAAAAAAACTTCCAGATTTGGTACTCTTCGGTGGTCGATATTAGTATCCGTTTTTGTCATTCCCCATTTTTTTAAATTTGGATATAACGAAAAATTTGCCTTCATATCTTCGTGAACTTCTTTTTGTAAATCAATTCCAAGTTTTCGATAAGCTCGTATAATTACATCGGTACAAACGCCTTTGCTTTTTGGAATATCACCATTAGGATATTTTATAGAAAAATAGGCAGGATCATAATCAATTGAAGAATCAATTATAAAGATTGCAGCATCAGATAATTTTTCCTCAAACGTTTTGGGTGCTTGTCTTGTAGTAAAAGATAAAATTTTGCTTTTATCTTTTTGATTACAAGAGGATAATAGTATTATAATTAAGAGTATAGATGTATATTTCATCTTTTTTGTTTAAAATTAAACATATTTTGGATAGGATTAAAATTTAATTTGATTGAATTTTCTTCTTTTTAATGTAGTTTAGCTGAATAGGATACTTTATATGAATACAAATATTAAAGTTGTAAAAACAACTAGTGAAAACCCTGATTTTATTTTTTTAATAAAAACTTTTGATGCTTATTTATGGGATCGTTATCCAGAGTTGAAAAAGGATTATTGGGGTAATAATTTAATTGAATTTAATAGCAATGTCTTTATTGTTTATTTGGATGGAAAACCTCTTGCTTGCGGTTGTTTCAAAAAATATAATAATGAATCGGTTGAGTTAAAACGTATGTTTGTTTTACCTGAAGCAAGAGGGTTCGGTTTGGCTCAGTTAATAATTAAAGAATTAGAAACAGAAGCAAAAAGTCAAGGTTTTGAAATTTTGATTTTGGAAACTTTATACAAGCAAATTGAAGCTATTAATTTGTATCAAAAGACAGGTTTTAGAATTGTACAAAATTATGAGCCTTATGTAGGTTTGTCAAATAGTGTATGTATGAGCAAATCTATTATTTAAATTTTATTAGAATGGAATCAAACAATTTCCCAATTACACATTGGTCCGAAGACGATAAACCACGCGAAAAACTTATGCTTAAAGGCAAAAGTGTTCTAAGCGATGCCGAATTGATCGCAATACTTATTGGCTCTGGAAATCGAAATGAATCGGCGGTGGATTTGAGTAAACGAATTTTAGCAAGTATCGATCATAATTTAAATGCTTTAGGAAAGCTGTCTATTGCACAATTAATGAATTTTAAAGGAATTGGCGAAGCCAAAGCTATTTCAATAATTGCAGCTATGGAATTGGGGAGACGAAGAAGAAACGAAGACATTATTGAGTTGACCAAAATAACTTCCAGTAAAGCAGTTTTTGAAGTAATGCATCCCATAATTGGGGAGTTGCCCCATGAAGAGTTTTGGGTTTTGTTTTTGAATAATTCCAATAAAATACTTTTCAAAACCCAATTAAGCAAAGGCGGAATGACTGGAACTATAGTTGATGTTCGAATTGTTTTTAAAATGGCTTTTGAACAAAATGCAACTGCAATAATTCTCACTCATAATCACCCTTCTGGAAAATTAAGAGCCAGCGATGCCGATATCCAGATTACAAAAAAGATTAAAACGGCAGGACAGCAATTGGATATTCCTGTTTTGGATCATATAATCATTACAGAAAATGGTTATTATAGCTTTGCAGATGAAGGAATATTTTAAAAAATTTGCTTAATAGGGACATTTGTCTTATATTTACGGTCAAATGTCTTTTTCATGGAAGCTATAAAATTAAAATCAGGAGAAGCTATTGATAAAGCCGTTAGAGTTTTGGTCAATAGAGTAGAGCAGGAGAGAGGATACAAGCTTTTGAATAAGAATATTACTTATGATGAGTTTTTGAAGAATAGAATGCTGATTGTTCATGCTATTCGCGAAGGAATTCCGTATGAACTTTTTAATCTGATAAAGGAAATAACGCCTTTTAATGAGGATGATTGGGCTTCTTTTTTAGGAATTTCCACAAAATCACTGCAACGAAATAAAATTAAAGAAGATTTTATTTTCAAGCCTTTGCAATCCGAAAAAATATTGGAGTTGGCTGAGGTAACTTCTTTGGGCAATGCGGTTTTTGATACCGAAGCACAATTTTATTTATGGCTAAATACCCCATCATTTGCACTAGGAAATCTGCAACCTATAGAATTGCTCAGAGATTCTTATGGAAAAGAAATGGTCGTCAATGAATTGAATAAAATTGATCAAGGGATTTTTGTTTAGTAAAGGTTTTGAAATAAAGCGTACAAAATTTAGCGAAGTTATTTTGGTCTTTTTCAAGGCCAAAAATCTTTAAATAGCTGGGCTATTGAAATATTTTTTAACGAAGAAAAAGGGCAAAAGAACGAGAAAAATTGTATGATTTGTTTTGAAATATTTACTTTATGGAAGTCTTTCGATTAGCTCGTAAAAAATATCTCATTGAATTATCCGGAAAAGGAGCGTCCATTTCGGGAGCTCGTTGGAATTCAAAAGGAACAGAAATTATTTATTGTGCCCAAAATAGAGCTTTGGCAATGGCCGAAGTTTTGGTTCATCTTTCATTGGCAACATTGCCCAGCGATTTTGTGATGTTAACAATTGATATTCCTGATGATATTTTTATTGAAATATTAGATTTTAAAAAACTAAATATAGATTGGAATGTTTTTCCTTGTACCTTTGAGACACCACTTTTAGGCGATGATTTTATAAAAAGAAATGAAGCTTGTGTTTTAAAAGTGCCTTCGGCGGTAGTAAAAGGAGATTTTAATTTTTTGATTAATCCTTATCATGCCGATTTTTATAAAATCAGAATTACTGAACAAAATGATTTTCCTTTCGATAAACGAATTTTTAAATAATTGCATTACATGTTATCTTCTAAAATAACCGATATTTTCTTTGATTTAGACCATACGCTTTGGGATTTTGATGTTAATTCGAGTTTGGCTTTTGAAACTATTTTTAAGAAAGACCATCCCACTATTGAAATTGCCGATTTTATAGAAAAATATATTCCTATCAATCAAGCCTGTTGGAAATTATATCAATACGATAAAATTACGCATAACGAACTGCGGTATAATCGCCTCAAACATACTTTTGATGCATTAGGATATTTTGTTTCGGATGCTCAAATTGAGAGCATTGCTCAAGATTACATTGAGTTATTACCTGAAAACAATCGTTTGTTTGATGGGACAATAGAAGTGCTGGAATATTTGGGAAAAAAGTATAAATTGCATATTATTACCAATGGCTTTGCCGAGGTGCAATACAAAAAAATAAACAACTCGAATATTGCAGGTTTTTTTAAAACAATTACCAACTCGGAAATGGCTGGAGTTAAGAAGCCTAATCCAATTATTTTTGAGTATGCTCTCGATTCTGCGAAAGCCAAGAAAGAGAGTAGTATAATGATTGGGGATTGTATGGAAGCTGATGTACAAGGAGCTTTAAACGCTGGATTAGATGCCATTTTTTTTAATGATAAGAACATTGAAGTAGAAAAAAATATCAAACAAGTAACACATTTATTAGAACTAAAAAAATATTTATAAATCATGAAGTCAAAATTTATATACCTATTATTGCTTGTTTCAAGCTTTGGATTTTCTCAATCGGTTAATGATTATTCAGGAGTAATTATTCCTTTGAAATATGATTTTCTTAAGTCTGAGAACCAATACCGTCTTGCTACTATAACCAAGGTTAATTTAAAGAAAGCAGGTTTTGAAGCTTTTTATGCAAATGAAACCTTTCCTGGCGGATACAATGACAGATGCAGTTTGTTAAATGTGGATGTATTAAAAGATAATGCATTTTTAGTAACAAAACTTTACGTAGTTTTTAAGGATTGCAGCGGTAAAGTGATTTACAAATCTGAGGTAGGGAGAAGTAAAGAGAAAGATTATGATGTAGCCTATTCCGAAGCATTAAATATGGCTTTTGAATCAGTATATGCATTGCATTATAAATATGATGGTACACCAGCTGTAAATAATACAAACACAGGAATGGCTACTCCACAAGTAGCTCCGGTAATTGCAACGGCAGTGACCGCTACTGCTGTAGCTGTAAATGTGCCTAGTAATAGTGCTGAGCCAGATGGATCGGTTTTATTTGCACAGCCTATAAAAAATGGATTTCAATTAATAGACAGCAATCCAAAAGTGGTTATGAAAGTATATAAAACTACCAATCCTTCTATTTATTTAGCGTCTAAAGGAGATGTACAAGGAACGTTGGTTCTAAAAGATAATCAATGGTACTTTGAATATTATGAGAAAGATACTTTAATGTCAGAAAAAATAAAAGTTAAGTTTTAATTGTCAGAAGTTCTGCTTCGGAAATAGAAAATTGTTCCTATAATACCTCGGTGGCACTGCTCCGAGGTTTTTTTTATATAATAAACTATAATCTTAAATTTCAATACCCGTATTTATCTTTCCATCTATTTTTAAGGAATTCGCGAGTAGTATTTTCGCGAGAATTAGGACCAGGGACATAAATAGGGGTATTGCTTAGCGCTTCGGGCAAAAATTCCTGTTCAGCAAAATTGTTGGCATAATCGTGCGAATATTTATAATCCTCGCCATATCCTAATTCTTTCATTAATTTGGTAGGAGCGTTGCGTAAATGGATTGGAACTGGTAAATCTCCAGTCTGTTTGACTAATTGCTGTGCTGTGCCAATTGCTAAATACGAAGCATTGCTTTTGGGTGAAGTAGCAAGATAAATAGCGCATTGGCTCAGAATAATTCGGCTTTCAGGATAACCAATGGTTGATACCGCCTGAAAAGCATTATTAGCCATTATAAAAGCCGTTGGATTGGCGTTTCCAATATCTTCGCTAGATAAAATCAACATTCTTCGGGCGATAAATTTCACATCTTCACCGCCTTCAATCATTCTGGCTAACCAATAAACGGCACCGTTTGGATCACTGCCACGAATTGACTTTATGAAAGCCGAAACAATGTCATAATGTTGCTCGCCAGTTTTGTCATATAAAACCGTATTTTGTTGCACTAATTCGAAAACACGATCATTAGTGATTAAAACTTCGTCTTTAGCAGAAGCGTTTACAACCAATTCAAAAATATTTAATAGTTTGCGTCCATCACCACCAGAAAGACGTAATAACGCCTCTGTTTCTTGCAGTTCTATTTTTTTTGAGGCCAAATAACTGTCGGTTTTCATTGCTCTTTGCAATAAATGCTCTAAATCTGCCTTTGTGAAAGCATTCAAAACATAAACCTGACAACGGGACAATAAAGCGGGAATAACTTCAAAACTCGGATTTTCGGTTGTTGCGCCTATGAGTGTAATCCATCCTTTTTCAACCGCTGCCAATAAAGAATCTTGTTGCGATTTACTAAAACGATGAATCTCATCAATAAACAAAATAGGATTTTTGGCAGTAAATAACCCGCCACTTTGCTTTGCTTTTTCAATTACATCCCGAATATCCTTAACCCCTGAATTGATAGCGCTTAATATATAAAATGGACGATTAGATTCTTGAGCGATAATTTGTGCCAAAGTCGTTTTACCTGTCCCAGGAGGGCCCCAAAAAATCAATGACGGTATAATTCCCTTCGCAATTTGTTGCGTGAGCGAACCATTGGGACCAACCAAATGTAACTGACTAATATAATCTTCTAGTTTTTGTGGGCGTATGCGTTCTGCTAGTGGTGCTTCCATGTATTGATTTTAAAATCAGAAATCGTTAATCTTCTATCTGAAATCAAAAAAACTAACGATGGTAAAATTAAACATTCTATTTGTATTTCAGGAGCTATTCCTGCTGTACACTATATCTTTTGTGCCGAACCCCGGCACAAAAGGATGCCGTTTCCATCAGGGCTACAGCATTCGTTTTCATAACAGCATTATTTTATATGACAAAATAGCACTAAATTACTTTTGGACACATTTTTGATTTCTATTGAGTATCAATTTTGAAATTCTAACAATTTATTTAGTCCGGTAATCCTGATATTCAAAAAATGGAAGAAAATAATTTTAAATTCACCAATGCCGTAATAGGAGTGCCGCTTTTCTTTGTGTTGTTCCTATGGTTTGTATATTGGTTAGAAATTCGTTTTGGTTTCGATTTTGATAAAAACGGAATTTTACCAAGAACGGCTTCGGGATTGCAAGGGATTATTTTTAGCCCATTTATTCATTCGAATATTGAGCATCTCTATAATAATTCAATACCATTAATGGTTCTTTTAGCTGCGCTGTTCTTTTTTTATAGTAAAGAGGCATGGGGGATTTTGGTATTTGGTATTTTGCTGTCGGGAATTCTAACATGGATTATCGGAAGAGAAAATTATCATATTGGCGCCAGCAGTTTAATTTATGTATTGGTTTCTTTTATTTTTTTTAAAGGAATTCAAACTCAATATTATAGATTGGTAGCCTTATCTCTAACGGTAGTTGTTCTGTATGGCGGAATGGTTTGGTATGTTTTTCCAAAAATTGATGAAACTATTTCTTGGGAAGGTCATTTGTCAGGCTTGATTTCGGGTTTTGTGTTGACTTTTTTTTACAAAAAACCAGAATTTAAGAAAGTTATAAAATACGATTGGGAACGCCTTGATTACAATCCAGCCGAAGATAAATTTATGCAACGGTTTGATGAGAATGGTAATTTTGTCAATTTACCAAAACCTGAAATTGAGGAAGAAGCAGAATTAGAAATTAATCCTTTTTTCTTCTCAAATTCTAATGTTGTCTATGATTACACCGAAAATCAAGAATCTCTAAACGAAAAAAATGAATCAAAACCGGAGTCTTGATTCATTTTTTTATATATTTTTGAAATCTAAAAATCGTTAATCTACATTCAAAAATCTAAAATCTTTCTAGCTTCTTTGTCTAACTGCTTCATATAAAAAAGCACCACAAGCTACAGAAACATTTAAAGAGCCAATAGTTCCAAACATAGGAAGTTTCGCTTTTTCATCTACAATTTTAAGTACAGATGGGTTTACTCCTCGATCTTCAGAACCCATAATAATTGCTATTGGTTCATTCAATGAAATATCATATATATTTTGATCTGTTTTTTCGGTAGCAGCAACAGTTTTGATACCGCTTGCCTGCAAAAGAAAAATAGCATCTTTTATATGTTCTACTTTACAAATAGGAATATTAAATACGGCACCTGCCGAAGTTTTAACCGTGTCTCCATTTACTGGAGCGGAACCTGCTTTTTGTACAATAATTCCGTTTACACCAGTACATTCAGCAGTTCTAATGATTGCGCCAAAATTACGCGCATCCGAAATTTGATCTAAAATTAAAAATAGAGGTTTTTTTCCGTTTTCGACAACGGTATCAATCAAGGTTTCTAAATCAAAAAATGAAATGGGAGAGATGCTCGCTACTGCACCTTGATGGTTGTTCGGAGTCAGTCGGTTTAGTTTTTCTACAGGAACATAAGAAAAATTGATATTACCGCGTTTCATCACTTTCATTAAGTCTTTCATCAGTTCGCTGCTTGCTTCCTTCTGAATATATACTTTATCAACTGTTGCACCCGCTTGTATAGCTTCTATTATCGCTCTGATTCCAAAAATTTGATGTTCTTTTTCCATATGGCAAATATAAGCATAATGTTTTTATAAAAAAAAAACCACTCTGAATGAACAGAGTGGTTTTAGATTTAATTGCATTATAGAGATTAATTAGTAGCCCACCAAACTGGAGAGTCTTTATCAGAAACAACAGTTGCGTTATTGTTTAATGTTCTTTCTGATTTTGGAGTTATTAATCTTGAAGGAATCTTTTTAGATTGGCTGTTTTGGTTTGGAGTTAATACAGGAAACCCAGTTCTTCTAAAATCATTATATGGTTCAGTACTAGTGAACAAACCAATGTATTTTTGTGTAATAATATTTTGCAAATCAACTGGAAATGCAGCGTTTGCAGCAAATGCAGTATTATCAACACCAGTAACATCTTTTAATGAAGCACTTACTGCGGCTTGTAAAGCTGTTTGAGCAGCTGCAGTATTGCCTAATCTAAATTGTGCTTCAGCCTCAATAAATTTTACTTCAGCTAAAGTAAAAATGTTTAGAGGTGTATCTGGTCCTTTAGCAAAGAAATCTCCAAATTGAGATGTAGTAGAAGCACCATCTGGATTTTCAGGTGCAGCTCCAGTATATCCACCGTTTTCGTCTTTAGTTGCATAAAATGGTAAACGTGGATCTGAACTAGCCTTCAACAAATTGATAAAGTATTTACCCATTCCCATGTATCCGGGTCTTTGATTACTAAAGGCATACCAGGAACTTTGATTGTTTCCTCCATCAAAGGTCGCTACTAAATTTTCATCATTTGAAGTAAGCGATTTTGCTGCATAAGTTAACGCTTTTTGTGCAGCTACAGTGCTACCGTCTTTTTTTGTTAATCTCATAGCATATCTTGCTTTGATTCCATAAGCAACTTTAATCCAACTTGCAGCATCCCCACCATATAAAACATCGTCCACTGTAGGTAAAAGAAGATTGGCACTTGCAGGTGTAGATAAATCTGCTATTGCTATATCAAGATAGGATTGAATTCTTTCAATTACGTCTTTTTGAGTGTCATATTTAGGAGCGATAACACCTTTGGTTCCACCAAATGCCACTGAGAAAGGAATATCTCCCCATGCATCTGTTGCATAACCCATGTTGAGAGCTAATAATATTCTAGCAATACCTGCATAGTGAGGGTGAGTTGATTCATAACTTTCTATAATTAAGTTAGCATTAAGACCAGTTTGGTAAATATTACTCCAGTCACCTTCATTGTCAACTTCTTGTAGAATATATTTTCCAAAATCTAAAGATTGATTTTGATTTCCATTTGTATGCTGCGTTAGTATACTAAAGGTTCTTGTTAAATTACCTACTGAATTATTGATCGTTCCAATTTCGGCACCTGTAAGCAATGTAGCTGGAGTTGCTGAGGTTGGACTATTAGGATTATCGTTAAATGTTTCTAATTCATGTTCACATGAACTTAGTGATAGTGCTCCTAATATTAGAGATAAATATATTATTTTTTTCATAATATTAAAAATTAAGTTTTAATGTTAAAGCGTAGCTTTTAGTCCCTGGATTGTTAAAATAATCAAAGCCATTTGTGTTTGAGCCTGATCCTGCAAGTGAGTTTTCTGGATCCACTCCTGTGTAGTTTGTAGATACAAATAAGTTTCTCGCTGATAGTGTTAATGATGCATCTCTAACAAAAGGTGTGCTTTTTGAAATAAGTTTTCCAAAATTGTAACTTAAACTAATATCTCTCAATCTTACCCAATTAATGTCTTTTTCAACTTGTTGCTCATTAGCAGCTCCACCATCACCTACATAAAAACTATAATAATCTTTATTTGATACGGCAACTGTATTCGGTGTTCCTGTTTCAGTAACTCCCGGAATAACATAAGTAGCATCTCTATTCTCTGCAGAATCTGCTGAAGTTCCGAGTCTATTGATTCTTGCTTGTGTACCATTCCAGATGTCTCCTCCATGTCTTATGTCAAGAAGAAAACTTAATGATACATTTTTATAGCTAAAACTATTTCTTATTCCTCCTAACCAATCTGGATTTGGGTTTCCAATAATTTGAGCCTGATCTTGAACTAATGGTATTCCATCGGATCCAATAACTAAATTACCAGAACCGTCTCTTTCCCATGCTGATCCGTAAAAAACACCTAATGGCTGACCTTTTATGATTGCTGGTGTTACATTACCAGAAAAGAAATCGCTTCCTTCACTTGAGAAATTTAAATTGTCTTGAATGGCAATTACTTCATTTACGTTTTTACTCCAATTCACATTAATATTCCATTGGAAATCTGTGTTCTTAAATATGTCGTACCCTAATTCAATTTCTAGTCCTTTATTTTCTACAGTTGGACCATTAGTAAAATAATTGGTAAATCCTGAAGATGCAGCAATTGGGCCTGAGATCAATAAGTCATAATTGGTAGATTTGTAAGCACTTACGTTTAAGTGTAAGCTTTTAAACAAATCTAATTCTAAACCAACTTCGAATTCTTCATTATGTTCAGGTTTTAGATCTGGATTTTTAAGAGCGGCATCATATGCATATGCTCCAACTCCATTATAAGGAGAAGTTAATTCCGGACCAAATGTATCAGTATAAAGTGGAGTGGTAAAAACAGTTTGAACATTGTAAGGATTTGGAGACGCATAAGTACTTGCATATGCTCCTCTAATCTTAGCTAAATCAATCCAATCAGGTAAGTTAAATGATTTGTTGACTAACCAAGAACCACTTACAGCTGGATAGAAATATGAGCTGTTATTTGAAGGTAATGTGCTAGTCCAGTCATTTCTTCCTGTAACAGTCAAATAAAACTGGTCGTATAAACCAAGTTCAATTTGTGCGTAAACACCTTTTTTTATTTGAGATGAATCGTAGTTTGTAGGTAAAAAAGTATTGAAGTTACTCAAGTTGTACTTATTTGGTAAAAGCATTGTAGACCCTACGGTATACATATCATTTGAGAATTTTGAGTTGATAGATCCTCCAGTATTATAACTTAAAGACAGGTTATTATCCATGAATTTAAATTCCCCATTGAGAATTACATCAAGATTATACAAACTCAAAGTATAAGTGTCTAATATTACCTGACCAGATCCATCTCCAGTGGAGTTACCTTTACTACTGTAAGAATAATTTTGTTGTGCATGAGTAGTGTATGTATCTACTCCAGCTCTTACTAATGCATTAAAGGCTTTACTTTGATTATATGTAATATGTCCGCTAATGATTTCACGGTTTGTCTCGTCAGTATATTCGTTATTATAAACGGTGTAATATGGATTGTCATAACCAGAAAGATAGTTTTTATTAGTTCCTTGAGGTGTTTGGTAGTCTCTAAGGTCATAACTTGCAGGTGCTCTTAATAAAGATAACATTATCCCAGCTACATTACTTCCTTTTTGTGCTCTTACTCCTCCAGTGTTAGAGTATTTTACATCAGCACCAGCTTTTAATTTATCTGTTATATTGTAATCTGCACTTACACTAAAATTTGTTTTCTTCAGGGAAGTATTTGGAACTACCCCTGTTTGTTGCAAGTTACCAAAACCAAGTCTAAAGACTCCGTTCTCTCCACCTCCAGAAAGAGCAAAATTATTAGTAAATGTAGTCCCATTTTTAAAGAAGTTATCAAGATTGTCAGAGGATTTTAGTCCAGGAACGCTAGAAATCTTTGGACCCCAGCTTGTATTAACTCCAGCAGTTAGAGGAAGTCCATCTGGGCCATAAGTAGCGGGAGGTCGATAAGTAACTCCATTAATACCTGCTGCGTATTCATGCTGCATAGCTGGAAGTTGACTTACTTGATCCATTGATACTGAACTTGAAAAATCAATACCAATTCCTTTTCTTTTTTTACCTTTTTTACTAGTGTAAATTATTACACCGTTTCTAGCATTTTCTCCATAAATAGCTGCAGCAGCTCCCCCTTTTAAGATAGATACACTTTCAATATCATCAGGATTGATGTCAATTGCTCTGTTAGAGTCATCAACACCACCTATGTTAGTGCCAGAACCTGCATTATTGTTTATTGAATTGTCAATTATTTGCCCGTCTAACACGATTATTGGCTGGCTAGAAAGACTAATAGATTTTTGACCTCTAATAATGATTTTACTTGAAGCTCCAGGCGTTCCTGATGATCCAGTTACTTGGATTCCTGCCGCTTTTCCAGCAAGACCTTCAATAATGTTTGCTTCATGCGATTTTTGTAATTCGTCACCAGCAACAGTTGAAGTAGCATATCCCAATGCTTTTTTGTCCTTTTTAATACCTAATGCAGTAACAACCACACTTTCTAGTTCTGTTGCATCACTTGTTAATTTAACATTAAGTGATGTTGAGTTTGCAGATTTTTCTGTAGCTTTCATTCCAACATAACTGAATACCAATACGTCGGTTGGTGTTGCTTTAATGGTGTATTTTCCATCAAAATCTGATTGAGTTCCATTTTTTGTCCCTTTAACTAATACACTTACACCTGGTAAAGGCATGCCTGCATTGTCGGAAACAATTCCTGAAACAGATCTTTCTTGCGCAAAAGTTAGTTGCGCCACAAGTACTACTAGGAGTACTAAGAATCCATTGAACTTTAGTTTCATTTTTAAATATTTTGAATTAGTGAGGCAAAAATCATAATTATATGTTAATTATCCTAACAATGGTTTTGTTTTTTTTTGTTGAGTCAAAGAATTAACATTTTAACTTATCATTATGTTTATGTTATAAAATTTTATATTTACGTTAACGTGGATGTTTAGGGAAATAATATTAATTTAAAGTTTATTTTTTTTATTTTGATTCAAGTAGCTGTAAATCAGTTATTTTTGTTTTGCATCGATAATGTGTGTTTCCTTATTATTGAGTATAATTTAGTTTAGAATGGAAGCATCGATTCAATTAAATTAGAATATTAAAAGTCCCATCATTATATTCTTTTAAAATATTTTTAACTATTTATTATTAAGGTAATTCTTTAAAATTTATTTTACAACATTTTTTAACTTTAAAATTTTCATTAAATGATGACTAATTTATTTATTATGTTAAAATTTGGTAAATTTTAGCTTTCAGAATGGACTTGTAGTTGTCGTCTGATTTTCTTTAGCAAAAGTGATATCTAAGTGTGGTTTTATTAAAACAGTTTGATTTTTTGTATTTATAAAGATTTCGTTAACTAACGGTAATTATTCATAATTAAAAAATAAATCTAATTATTGTAACAACAAAGTAGCTTATTTGTTCAGTTTTGCAGTTAGTTTTGGAAACGTAGAAGTTAGTTGTTGTTGATTTAATGAAGAAATAAACAAAATTTGATTTCAATATAAATGGTATAAGAGCCATTTTAAAGCCATCAGACTACTTTGAGTATATCCCATTATCTTTTTAGAATACGCATCGGTAACCAAACTTAAATAACAAGGATTATTTCTTTTTTCGATGTATGTGTAATGTCAGATACCCAAAACCTGTTCAGGTCTATTTATTTCTATATTTAATGCCAAATATAAACTCAAAATAATCCAATTCTATCTACATCTCCGAAGGAGTGGGTTGAGGTGAGGATAAATAAATAAAGCTATTTTATATTTCCAATTAATATCAGGATTAAATATTATATATAAAAAAAACCACCCCGAAATGGGATGGTTTTAATTTTTCTAAATTAAATTAGATTATTTGTAAAAAAATATTAACGAGTTCCTCCAGCCCACCAAACTTTTTCTGAATAGACATAAGTTCCGTCGCCAAATGCTACTTTAACGTTGTTATTTGTAGACACATCAGAATCTCCATAAGGTAATCTAAGTGGAAACTGAGTTGTATTCTTAGGATTTGCCAATTGTATTGGATGTGCGGCAGCAGATCCGTACATTGCTAATAAACGTCTGTAGTCATTGTATGCTTCGGCAGATTCGTTTTCGTAGAAAGAGAAATATTTTTGTACAGCAATCTCTTTTAATAAATCTGCATTAGTTACAATGTTTAATCCTGCAACATAGCTAGTTGCATCTGCATCAGAAAAATTAATAGCTTCATCTTTGTTGAAAGCAGCATTTACAGCTGCAGTCAAACTAGCTGTACTTGTTACAGCTGCTGAGTTTCTTGCTTCTGCTTCTGCTTTGATGAACAATAGTTCGTGGTAGCTTAACATAAATATCGGATTGCTTTCGTCCATTAATGCTGAATACGAATAATTTTGGCTTTGAGGGCTAACACCATTTATATAAAACTCGTAGGTAAAAGGTGCTCCTTTTGATATTTGAATTTTTTCAAAATAACCTTCAGCACGAGGATCGTTTGCTCTAGCGTTTAATTTGTCATGCAAACTTTTACTTGCAAATAAGTACCCTCTATCATTGTCTAATTGAGAATAAGGATTTGGAATATTTTCGTTTTGCATCTTAAATTCTTCACTTTTATTTGCAAAAGATTTGCTTACATAAGTTAATACCTTAGCATAGTTAGGGGTTTTAAAAGAAAGACGTAGCGTATAACGAGCCAACAAACCATTGGCTGCTTTTATCCATTTAGACTTGTTTCCTCCATAGATTAAATCCTGAGTTCCTAAAGGAGGGTAAATTGCAGGAGTTGTTTTTTCTAAATTAACTATAGCGTCTTCTAGAGAAGAGAAAACAATCTTGTATAGGTCTTCTTGACGATCCAATTTTGGTTGGAAAAGTACTCCAGGGTGAAATGATTCAGACAAAGGGACATCTCCATACATGTCTGTTAGCAAAGCCAAGTTGTATGCGTAAAGGATTTGAGCTATTCCTAATGTGCTGAAGTTTCCTTTTTCTTTACCAGTTGAACATTTATCGATAATCAAATTTAGGTTCAATAATGTTTGATATTGATTATTCCAAGAGTTGTTAAAGGTTGTTTGATTTTGAGGTTCTCCATTTCTTGTTTCAGCATTGTACATTTGACCAGAACCACCTGCGTTTAATTCTACATAAACACCAGTATAGAAAGCTATATCTGCCCCAGTATTGCTAAATGCAGTACTCGCCATAGCATCAGTGATGACAAAACGACTTGGCGCATCTAATGGATCGTTTACATTTTTGTTGATGCCGTCCATTGCATCCTCTGAACAAGAATTTAATGAAATTGACGCAATCATCAAAAGTAATATGATTTTATATTTTTTCATGATTTTTTGAATTATATTAATTAAAAGTTAGATTCATTCCAACTCCATAACTTGTTGTTTGTGGAATAGATAATCTTTCAAAACCACCTGCTATATTGTTATTTCCTTGTGAGGATTCTGGATCTAAATTTGGTAGTTTAGATGATAACAAAATGTTTCTTGCAAATGCAGAAAGACGTATATCTAATCCTTTTGAAAATTGTGGCATAGTGTATCCCAATGATATTTCTCTTAGTTTTACGAAAGAGGCATCATATATAGCTGTTTCGGCAATATTTGAATACCTATTATAAGTAGCTTCTTTGGTTGCTCCTTTTGTGTTTACAGCTCCAGTTTCAGTTACTCCCTCTTGAACTAATAGTTCATCTCTGTTCGCTGTTTTAGCACTTAATCCGTATGTGTCTAACAAAGAATTTGTTCCGCTATACATTTTACCTCCGTTTTTCCACTCGAAAGTAGCTGCAAGAGTGATTTTTTTGTATCTGAAAGAAGTTGTTCCTCCTAAATTAAATTTTGGAGCTACTTCTCCAAGAGCTTTAGTTCCTCCAGCTAAAGCCAATCCATTAGCATCAACTATAATATTTCCTTTATCATCTCTTTTAAAAGATGTTCCGTAAATAACAGGGAAACGGTCTCCTATACTAGCTCTAATTTGTGGAGTTGTAAATCCTCCTAAGAAAATATTGTCTACTCCAGTTTTTAATTCATCTACGTAGTTGTCCGTTTTTGTGTAGTTTGCTGCAATAGTCCATTCAAAATTAGTAGTTTTAACTGGGATAACAGTTAATAATAATTCATGGCTGTTAGTATGAATTTTCCCGCCATTTGTACGGTAATCTGATGCTCCTGTTGAACCTGCTAATGGTACATCAAAGATTTGGTTTTCTACATCTTGTCTAGAAAATGTATAATCTATACTTATACGGTCTTTAAATAATCGTAATTCACCACCCACTTCATAAGATTTTGTGTTTTGAGGTTTTAAGTTTGAATCATACACTAGGTTGTTTGGTATGTATGAATTTACGCCACCAAGTGGATAATTTACAGGACTGTTTTTCCAGAAACCACCGCTATAGTCAGGTACTGAGTAGTAATTTGCCAAATAAGATCCGGCTTGACCTACTTCAGCCCAAGATCCTCTTAGTTTAGCAAAAGAGATTATTGAGTTATCTTTTAGAGCGTCCAATTCAGTTAATACTACACCCAATGATACTGAAGGGTACACAAATGTACGATTGCCTCTTGGCATTGATGATACAACGTCTTTTCTTACGGTACTGCCTAGAAAAATAAAGTTTTTGTATGAAAGATTTAGGTTACCAAAAAGACCAAAAGTTCGGTTTTTGCTAATATTATCAGTGGCAACAGTTTGTTTGGTGTTGCTTAAATTTGGCCAACCACCAAAGTTAAGGTCATTGCCTATCATATCGTATGATTTTTCATACTTGTCATTAATTTCATTACCAGCTAGTGCTGTTAAATTTAAATCGTCTGAAATTTTATATTCATAATTTACTGTAAATAATGAATTTAGAGTTCTAGATGTGATGCCGTAAATATCTAAATGACCTGCTGTAGTTTGTGCGTTTCCGTATTCTTGTATATCTCTATAATTTGTAGTATAAGAATCGGCACCAAGCTGGTAACGGAATGATATTTTATGTATATCGTCTGTTGATATTTTTGGAGCAAATTCAACATAGGTATTTCCATAAAAACGATTCGTTTGTTCGTCAAATTTATT
Organism: uncultured Flavobacterium sp.; assembly: GCA_963511725.1. Lineage (GTDB taxonomy): Bacteria > Bacteroidota > Bacteroidia > Flavobacteriales > Flavobacteriaceae > Flavobacterium. The sequence goes on along the minus strand of CAUPKA010000030.1, from coordinate 3,799 downwards.
GTGTGCAGCAGCCCAATAAGGATTGTTGAATGCTGTTGATCTGTAATAAATTTGTTTATAAGGGTCTAATGGATTCTCATATCCGTTTCCTTTTAAGTTATAGCTTATTGGGGCTGCAAATGCACCTGCAACAGATGAATCGTTTGCTCCAGTTGCTTTCTCAATTTTATTTTGAACATAATTACCTATAAAACCAGTTTTCCAATCATTTCCTAACTTTGTACTAAATGCGGCTTTTGCGTTATAACGATTTAAACCTGTAGAAGGTATAAAACCATCTTGGTTTGAAGAACCTAAAGTAAACGCATAGTTACTTTTTTCAGTAGCTTGTGTTATGCTAAAAGTATTGTTAACTGTAATTCCTGTTGAGAAAAAATCATCAAAATTGTCGTAAACTTGAGGAGCTACCCATGGATCTAGACCTGCTGTAGCTCGTTGCGGCACATAATATTTACCTGCGTGAGTAGTTATATCCCCGCCGTTCAATGCATTGGCAACATTACCGCCATATGCTGTACTATTTGGTAAATCAGAAAGTTTAGGCCCCCAGCTTGATGAATTTGTTGGATCATATTTGTTAGCTATGCCTTGTGCATATTGATTTTGATAATCAGGTTTTCTTGATATATTGTCTGCAGTAATGGATGTGGAAAAATTTATTGTAGGTTTTCCGTTTTTAGAAGCTCCTTTACCAGTTTTAGTGGTAATTACAATTACCCCATTAGAAGCTCTAAGTCCGTAAATTACTGTTGCTGCTTGGCCTTTTAGAATATTTATGGATTCAATATCGTTTGGATCAATATCTACAGCTCTGTTAGCAATGTCTGATCCGGTTACACTGTTTTGAGTGTCATAATCAGCTGTTGATGCTATAGGCATACCGTCAACTACATATAAAGGTGTGTTGTTTCCTGTGAATGAACGTGCTCCACGGATTACAATTTGAGAAGAAGCTCCAGGAGCACCACTTGAAGGTGTGATATTTACACCAGATAATTTTCCTTGAAGAGCTCCAGCTAAGCTATTGTTGGCTCCTTTGGTTAATTCTTCAGCTTTAATTTCTTGTGTAGCATATCCTAATGCTTTTTTCTCTCTCTTAACGCCCATCGCCGTTACAACTACACTTTCTAATTGAGTTGCATCACTTGTTAGTTTAACATTAAGTGATGTTGAACTTGCAGATTTTTCTGTTGATTTCATACCAACATAGCTGAATTGTAATACATCGCTCGATTGTGCTTTGATAGTGTACTTTCCATCAAAATCTGATTGAGTCCCATTCTTTGTCCCTTTAATTAATATACTTACACCCGGTAAAGGCATGCCAGCATTGTCGGAAACAACTCCTGAAACAGATCTCTCTTGCGCAAAAGTTAGTTGCGCCAATAGTACTACAACGAGTACTAAGAATCCATTGAACTTTAGTTTCATTTTTAAATATTTTGAATTAGTGGCGCAAAAATCACAATAATTTGTTAACTATCCTATAACATTGAAGTTTTTTTATGCGTGCATATAAAGTTTATGTTTTTAACCTTTTTACATATTAATGTTATAAATAAAAATAAAATTTTGGAAAAATAAAGTGGTTTTTTAACATAAATTATGGGCAATGTAACGAAATGATTAAAATTCATAATGTTAAAAAAAGTATTTTTATAACATATTAATTTATTAATGTTATAAATAACAAGAATTTTGGGTTGTTAAAACTTAACAATGTAGTTTATGGTAACGATGGTATTAGAAAACTTAATTTCTTCGGTTTTGTTTTTTCCATTTGTGATGGCAAATTTTAATAAGCCGTTAGGGGTTTGTGCGCCTAATCCAAGTCCTATGCCGAGAAGTTTTTCGTTGTTGTTTTTTGTAGAAGGAATTGTTGGATCTTCGTAATAGCAGTAGTCTAGAATAGAATTGAAGTATACATTTGGTGAAATTAAATACCGGTATTCTGTAATGAGGGCAATCATCAAATTTGCTTGCAGGCTATTTTCTGAGAATCCTCTTATGGAGTTTATTCCTCCAAAACGATATAATTCATTTGTGATATAATTTTGACTTTTTAAAAAATAATTTTGACTTTTTAAGTTTATAATATTTTTCTCATTAATATAAAAATCATTCATTATGTTAAAATTCACAAAATTTTGTTTTAATGATGGGTTTTCTATTGTTGTTCTATTTCCGGTCCCAATGGTTAGGTTTAGAAAAGATTTTATCAAGAATAGTTTGTTTTTTGAATTGTTTTTTTTGGATTCTATTGAAGCGGTGTAGAATGTATTTTTATAATCAGTTAAATTTTCAGTATTTAAATTTTGAATATCACTAGACTCTGTAGATTCAAATCCAAGGTGAATGCGTTTGTTGTAACTTAAGAAATAACCTAATTGCAAAGCAGTCTTTGTGTTTTGAAAAATGCTGTCTTGTTTGAAAATATTGATTTGCGCTTTTATGGCTATCGGAGTGTTGAATAAATAAGGGATATTTAAATTAGCATTAAAAAGTTTTTGATTGTTCCCGTCGTTCTTCCAGTAAATAGATAATTCTTCTCCGTTCCTAATTGCATTAACCAAGGTTAGGTCTAAATATCCGTTAAATTGAATTTTCTTATTTTCGGTATTGTTGAATCCTAGGTAACCGTCAAAATTATTTGCTTTCTTTTTTTCTAAATATACAAATACTTTGGTGCTGTCTTTGGTGAATAATATTTCTGGAAATTTAATTTGATTTACAAATCCGAATTCTTCGAAATCATGGTTGATTTGCTTTACTGTCCCTTGATTGAAAATTGAGTTTTTATATTTTTTTATGATTTGTTTTTCGGCTCCTTTGGGGAAAAGTTTTTTATGTTGCTGATTGGAGTATTTTATTTCTATCCCATTTAAAGTTCTTTTTCGGTCTATTGAGATTGATAAATCAGCATATAAATTTTGGCTTCTCTGTTGGATATTGATGAGTTTTATTTTTGCGAATGCATAACCATTTTTCTCTAAATTTTGTAGGGTACGTTTTAAAAATGGTTCTATTTGAGAATATGGTAAAATTACGGAATCTTGATTTGTTTCAAAAAAACTGGATAAAAACTGGTCGTTTTTTATACCTATATATATATGCACATTTTTTATTCTTTTTCCAAGTGAAATTTTAGCTATATAACTGCTGTCGTTTTCTTTCTTTTTTTCTAGTATTTGATAGTTGAGATAGCCTGTTTCTTCTAGTTTTTTGCTAACAATGTTTATTTCTTCAATTGTTAATTTTGCGCTTTGTTGTTTTACGGAATAACCAATGGAGTCAATTATTTTGGTTTCTATTGTTGTTTTTCCAGTTATTTTTAATTGAATAGTTTGACTTTTTGAAGTCAAATAACTAAGAAAAAAAAATAGAATAAGAATTTTAGATTTCAATTTGATTTCTTTTTTGATAAAAGTAACGCAAATATCTATCGTTTGTTGCAATAATCATAATGTTTGTATTTAAGTAGTGGTTGTTAATGATCTCTTTTGGTTTTTTAAAGTTTTTATTGCGGTGTATTTTGTTAGAAGACAAATGTTTACTTCTTGTGAAAATAAATCAATTATGGTTTGTAGAGTGGAAATTAATTTATACATTTGCAACCCCGTAAAAAGCGGGATTTTAATATAATAAGAAATTTTAGTATTTAATTATGCCAACAATTCAACAATTAGTAAGAACAGGAAGAACTCAGATAACTAAGAAGAGTAAATCGGTTGCTTTAGATTCTTGTCCTCAAAGAAGAGGGGTTTGTACGCGTGTTTACACTACTACACCAAAAAAACCA
>CAUPKA010000029.1:0-58898 GCA_963511725.1 uncultured Flavobacterium sp. | reverse complement strand
GAAAAACTAAATTTGCCGCCAAGTCGCCCAGACTGTAGCCGATTTTTTCCTTGATGGTTAATTTTTGAGAAATGTTACTCATTATGTGTGATGGTTAATTGGGGGTTAAAGCCTAAAATGGCTTTTTTAATAGTATTCATTATTTTTTTGCAAACTGTATTTTTATAACTTTATCAAAACAATCGGTTGTGTAAAAGTATTAAAAAAAACATATCAGCAAAAAAAATATCAATATATTTATCTAAAAATTAAAATTCACTCATTATTGTTGTTAATTTTTTAAAACATCTATCGTAAATTTTTTAAATTAAAACTATTATTGAGTTTATAAACTTTAATTTAAAAACAGCAAATACAAGCATATTACTACAACTCTATTAGACAAATCAATTTTATAAAAAAACTTTACTGAAAAAACACTTAAAATCTATTTGGCTTGCGGAGTGATAATTTGATAATTGCCACTTAAATGCATCAAACTAAAAAGATACATCAGACCATCATAATAAGGGTCAAAATAACCATCTTCATAAGGTTCCAGCTTAGCATTCCAAATAGCATGCACAAAATCTAAACTCCCTTTTTCATTATTAATTAATGCTGTTGTTGCAGTTGTTGAAACTAACCCTATAGAATGCCTCAGTTTTTTCGCAGTTCCAGCCTGCAAAATAAATTCTGGCGTTGAACCGTCAATATTGAATTGATCTTCATAAGTATTCATTCCTTTAGACCTAAGAAATTTTTGGATTCTTACAGCATAATCCTTCTGCCATTTTTTATCTTTGCCAAACCAAGCATAATCCATTGCAATATTCATCGGAACCCGCCAAGAATCATAACGAAACCCCGCTGGCATCCAACTTGTAACATGTGGGGCTCCGCTGAATTCTGTATAATCAGAATTAAGAGCTGTCACAGGATGAGTCGCCCTATGAAGAAAAACTCTTGAAGTATCGGCACAAGCTCTATAAAATTTTTCATGGCCATCTTTTGCATATTCAGACCAAACTTCATAAAAAGCAGGTAAATGATATGATGGGTCTGTCCAATTGTAGCCATTCCCCTCAGGAACAAAGCTTATTTGCTTATGTTCCGTATTAATAAGATTGTAAATATTGCCAGTCCCATCTTTTTTCCACATAGCATCTAATATTCTCCTAGCTTCTTTATAATAATTAATCCCTGTAGTATTGCCCCATTTATTAGAGGCAAATAAAAGACTGGTTATATAATACAGCTCACCATCAGATGCAGAACCAGGAGAGTTTTGCTTCATTGTAACCGGATTAAAACTCCATGCAAAATAACCCTCGCGAGGACCGCTTTGATGTTGCAGATACGTTTTAGAAAATCTCCAAATTCGATCAAAAACATCTTTTTTATTCAGCTGGACTGCGACCATCATTCCGTATGACATACCTTCAGTTCTGGCATCCTTATTCTTTACATCAGATACGTAAGCCATCGTATCTCCAACTGTAAAATAAACACGATTTGGCCCTTCAAAAACATCATAATATGCTTTAGAAAGTTTCTCGTCTATAGCTTCCTTTTTATACCCAGCTTCTAAAAGAATATTTCTATATTTTATAGTCTCAAAAGCTCCTTTTTTACTTTTTTTAACCTGAGAAAAAATGGCATGAAAAGAAAACAGCATAGCAATTAAGGGCAAGCCAATTCTATAAATATACAGGTCAAAATATTTTTGTCCTTTCATTTTATACGATAGTTAATTATTTAAATAAATCTAAATCTATGGCTTCACCCATTCTGCGATAGCCCAATTCATTTGGATGCAGAAAATCTTTATCATGCATATTTAGTAAAATAGTTTTAGAACCAGGCTCAGAAACCATTGTTTTATCAAAATCAATTATAGCATCAAAACTGCTATTATTTCGAATCCAAGCATTTACAATATCCCTTGCTTCTTGTCGATAGGGTGTGTCATAAAATGATTTTTCAAACGGCAAAATAGTACAGCCATACACTTTTATCCCCTTTGTATGTGCTTTATCTATCATCACTTTATAAGCATCAATAAGCTCTTGTGCTCTAACTGGTGCATCTTCTACACTTTTAATTCCTCCAATATCATTTATTCCTTCTAGAAGAATTAACCATTTTGTGCCTGTTTGAGATAAAACATCCCTATCAAATCGGCTTAATGCTGTAGGACCTAATCCGCCTCTAACAACATTGTTTCCTCCTATTCCTAAATTCAAGACTCCGATATGCTCTGTTTTTTTATTGGCTAACAAACGGGCAGATAATATGTCAGTCCATCTATTTTGCTTATTTGTGCCAGAACCGCGTCCGTCAGTTATCGAGTTTCCTAAGCAAACTATGTTGGCAGATTTTTTAGGTGCAATAACATCCACTCCCATAATTGAATACCAATGATCCGTTTTTATTGCTCCCGAAAAAGCTGCATTGTTAAGATTATCTCCTTCCAAAATATAAGAAGTCGTGCGGGAACCAGGGTGTCCTGATGTTTTTTGTGAAGCTGTTCCGTAATGTATCGTAATGGCTAAAAGCTGGTCTGGCTTCAATGCAAAGTCAAAAGCATCTGAAAAGACTTCTTCCTGAGAATTCATCGTTATCCCTGAATTCCCTTTGAAGGTTAGTGTTTTTTGAGTTCTTGCATCAATACTCGGAGCATCGACAACATTTGCAACACTTACGGATTTTAAAACTGTTGGCTGATCGCTAAATATATTCGAAAAACGTAATCGCATGCGCTTTCCTCCTATTGAAACCCTAATAATTTGTCTAAGCGTATTATCTGTAAGGCCTGGAGCTGGAGGCATATTATTAGGTTCTACTAACATCTGAGCCGTAGCCCAAGTGCCTACCCAATTTTGATTACTTGCTATCTCGGTAGATACTGTTGTTGCAATTTGATTGGATTTACATCCCAAAAACAAAATGAAGAAGCTTAAAAACAAAAGCAGCTTAACCAGTCTTTTTTTCATTTCTATTTATTATTGATTGATTTCCTAAAAACCTACTTCACAATATTCAAGTTAAAAAGCCAAGAGAATTAACCCTCGGCTTCTAACTAAACAAATTTAAAAACCACTAGAAGGTATTCTGTAAAAACTACACTTCAATGTTAATTAACCAAAATTTTAATTTTAAACTTGTTGGTTTTTTTAAAGAATCTAAGATTCTAAGTTTTTATCTTATATACTTAATTTTTCAACTATTTTACTTTCCTCAATATATTTTAATATTTCCGCACAAACGCTTTGGCTTGTAAATCCAAATTTTTCGTCCAAAACGGCAGCCGGTGCAGAATAGCCAAAATGATCTAATCCAATTATTTTTCCGCTGTCGCCGATCAAGCCTTCAAGGTTTACAGGAAGTCCAGCTGTGAGTCCGAAAACTAGTTTCTCTTTCGGGATAATGCTTTCTTGGTATGATTTAGGCTGTGATTTAAACAAACCTTCGGAAATAATCGAAGCGATGTTTATTTTTAGATTATGCTCTTTTTCCAAAATCACGGCAGCGTCGATAAGCGTCGAAACTTCCGATCCGTTTGCGATTAAAGTGATGTCTGGATTTAGAGTTTCTTTTACCAAATAACCGCCTTTTTCGGCACCTGTCGCTTCTCGATATCTTGAAGCATTAACAGCTGGAATATCTTTTATTCCTTGTCTGGAAAGGATTAAAGCTGTTGGCGTTTTGGTGTTTTTTAATGCCATATCCCAAGCCACGGAAGTTTCAATAGCATCGGCAGGGCGCAAGGCCAGCAAACTGTTGCGTCCCGAATGGTTTTTTACTTTTTCCAACAAACGCATTTGCGCTTCCTGCTCGATAGGCTGGTGCGTTGGTCCGTCTTCTCCCACTCGGAAAGAGTCGTGAGTAAGAACGTATTTTACAGGAAGTTCCTGAATGGCAGCCAATCGGATAGCCGGTTTCATATAATCCGAGAATACGAAGAAAGTCGCTACTACTGGAACTACTCCGCCATGCAGAGCAATACCGTTGGCAATGGAAGTCATCGTCAATTCGGCAACTCCTGCCTGCAGAAAGGCACCTTCGAAATTATTTTTTTGCAAAACAGATGATTTTTTCAAGAAACCGTCAGTTTTGTCGCTGTTGGATAAATCTGCAGAAGAAACGATGATGTTTTCTACGTTTTCAGCCAAATAAGCCAATACTGCAGACGAAGCGTCTCTTGTCGCAGCATTTGGTTTTTGAGCTACTTTACTTAAATCCAATTCTGGTAATTCGCCAGACAAGAACAACTGCATTTTTTGTGCCAATGCCGGGTTTTCATTTTCCCATTGAGTAATCTGCTGTTTTTTTGAAGCCGATTTTTCTGTTTTTTTGGATAAAATAGCAGCATAATGCGAAGCTACTTCTTCAAAAATTGCAAAAGGATCCTCTGGATTAGCTTTAAGATTTAATAATGTTTTCGTGTAATCTGCTTTGGTGTCCCCGATAGGCTTTCCGTGCAGTTCGCATTCGCCTTCATACATAGAACCATCAGCAGTAACGCATCCTTTACCCATAATCGTTTTTCCGATGATCAAGGTTGGTTTTTCGGTTTCTTTATTTGCAGCATCTAATGCTTTACGAATTTCCGAATGGTCGTGACCATTGATTGTGATTACGTTCCATCCCCAAGCTTGGTATTTCATGGCAGTATCTTCAGATGTTACTTCATCGGTCATAGAAGAAAGCTGTACATCATTCGAATCATAAAACATAATAAAATTGTTCAATCCCAAATGCCCTGCGATTCTTCCCGCTCCCTGCGAAATCTCTTCCTGCACGCCTCCGTCGGTAATGAAACCGTATATTTTATGATCAAAAACCCCTTTGAATCTAGCGTCAAGAAATTTAGCAGCGATTGCAGCTCCAACTCCCATTGCATGTCCTTGTCCTAATGGTCCTGAAGTGTTTTCGATTCCTCTAAGAACATCAACTTCTGGGTGGCCTGGCGTTACCGAACCCCATTGTCTGAACTGCTGAACGTCTTCTTTTTTGTAATTACCTAACAAATAGTATTGCGCATACATCAATGCCGATAAGTGTCCTGCATCCATAAAAAAACGGTCTCGGAAAGGCCAATCCATCTGGGTTGGGTCAAAATCTAAATATTCAGTGTATAAAATGTGCATAAAATCAGCGCCTCCCATCGCACCGCCCGGGTGTCCTGAATTTGCTTTTTCTACCATAGATATAGCCAGCGCTCTTATGTTGTCTGCGGCTAAATTGTCAATTTTTGTATTCATCCTTTAAATATTATATAATTTTTATAAACCAATAAAATCTTCCTGTTTACTCTAAGTTCCTTAAAATCTCTGAACAATTTGTTATTATATTTTTTATCAAAAAAATTAATTAAAATAGAATCTTAAGTCCTCAAAAAGTGAAACTTAAAATTACGCAACCGATTGTTTTTACAAACATATAAAAAATAAATTATAAATTCAGATATTAAATTTTAATTTTTTTATTACAGTAAAAGAAAAATTTTAATAAAAAGAATATTACATCCTAATATTTTTATTATTAATATTGAATATACAAAAAAAGTATATTTGTAAAAAACAGATACTAAATGGAAGAAAATAAAGATATTACGATCTATGATATAGCCAAAAAACTAAACCTTGCAACTTCAACAATTTCAAGGGCTTTGAAAGACCATCACAGTATTAGTGCAAAAACGATTAAAAAGGTTAAAGAGGCTTGTACAGAATTAGGATATCGACCAAATAGCTTGGCGGCAGGATTGCGCAGCAACAAAACCCAAACAATTGGGGTATTAGTCCCTACAATTGATCAGCCATTCCTTTCTTCTTTAATTAGCGGTATTGAAACCACTGCAAAAAAATCTGGATATAATATTCTTATTACACAATCAGGAGATTCATACGAGGAAGAAATCAATATGACCAAAGCTCTTTATGCCAGTAGAATTAGCGGTATAATTTGTTCTTTAGGGATGGAAACAAGAGACACTTCACATTTTCTTCCCTTTATAGATGCCAAAATTCCGTTAGTTTTTGTAGACAGGGTTCCCAACGATATAGATACTTACAGAGTTATAATTGATAATTACGCAGCTGGATATAAAGCCACAAAACACCTCATCGACCAAGGCTGTAAACGCATTGCACATTTTTATGCAGGCATGGAATTTGGCACACTATTCAGCGAAAGAAAAAGAGGTTATTTGGACGCTTTAAAAGCCAATAACCTTCCTATTGAAGAAGACTTAATGATTAAATTGGAACACTTAGTATTTGCTGAAGGAATCAAAGCTACAAATAAATTGCTCGATATGAAAAACCCGCCTGACGGGATATTTTCTTCTGTCGATATTACCGCAATAAGCGCAATCCAATGCGCCAAAAAAAGAGGCATCAAAATACCAGAAGAACTGGCAATAATAGGTTTCAACGATGATCCAATTTCATCAATTATTGATCCTGGTTTATCCACAATATCGCACCCTGCATTTAAAATGGGACAGATTTCTGCAGAAAAAATATTGAACCATCTACTATCCCCAAAAAAAGACAATTTTAGAGAGGTAACCTATTTAAATACAGAAGTAATAATTAGAGAATCTTCAAAAAGAAACTAAAGCCTTTGAATTAAAATATCTACAGACTTTTATTGATTTTGCTTCTAAAAAATCAATATCAGATTATTTTAATAGGTTCAGCAACAGTTGCTGGCCTACAATATTTGCCTTGTTTTTTGCCGATACATTAAAAGTATTCATAGCCGCATTTTCTCCGTCTCCTTCTGCTTTTTTGACTGCTATATTTTCTTTTATAGAACCAAAAATATCTAAGGCGCAAAGAATAATTTTTCCACGACCGTGAGGAATGATGCTTAGTGCAGAATAAACTTCTTGCTTATGATCGGAAACACAACCAACGATAGTTTCTCCATTAAACATTCGGAGTCCGATTCTGTTTTTGTTATAGGTTGCGAAACATTGGTATTCCCAATTGAACACACACGATTGTGGCAAACCCTCGAACCATTTGGTATCCTTGACAAAATAATTCCCTCCGTACCATGATGTTCCTAATACTTTAAATCCCCTGTAATCAACAGCTTCTTTTTTAGCAAAATAGGTTGCCCAAGTGTCTGTATCATTGACTACAACAATTGTATTCCCATTATTAACCCATTCCAAAAGATCTGTAACCAATGGATTTCCTGTCTGCTGTGGTTTAAAACCTCCAATCACCAAGCAATTTCCTGATGGGGTTCCGCTTTTATAGTTTTTGAAATTTATCTTTTCGGAATCGAAATACTTCGCCAGAATCCCTGTTGTATCGGCAACCATAATATTGGAAGCAACTTTATCCTTGTTTAATTTTACGGCAAATAATTCGTCGCTTCCTGTGGCAACAACGGTATTATCTTTCGATACCAATTCGGCAGTAATCTTTGTATATCCTTCTGTTTGTGGTACAAAAGTATTTTTAGAAGACAGTAATTCTCCATATTTAATTCCGCCCGTTACGTTTACAGGAATTGTTTTTGCCCAGACTGTTTCTTTCTTTTCGTTGGTTGCTTTAACTTTTAGGTCGAATGATCCTTTGATATCTTTTTCGTTCACAATGAAAAAATCTACAGTCGTTGTATCCATTACTGATAAAACCTTATTGGTCAATTTTACAGCTACATACAAAGGCTTGTTATAGTGTGCAATTAAATCGGCATCCCCTTTAAGATTTCGGTAATTATCAACAATACCTGAATGGTTTTCCAACTTCATACTCTCCCATCCATTTACCGCATAACCATCAATTGTGTTATTGATTCTTACATTTTCGATCGTTCGACCTTGATAATAAAAAGACACATTACCCATTTTTCGGGTCAAACTGTCTACGTTAGGAAATGATTTTTCGAAATCATTTTTCATTAGGAAATTATCATAAGCATCATACCATTTCAAATAATCATCGCTTTCCCAACCGATATTTTTGCCTCTTTTCAGAATTTCATCCCTAATAAGCTGTAATCTTGGCGGCGTGCCTATCGCTCCTTCTTCTCCGTAATAAATAATTTCGTCTTTATTATCGGTATACTTTGCGTAGTTATTGGCACTTTTGTATAAATTATCATGATACACTCCTGGACCGCCCGCATGATGCTGATCAAACCATCCATAACTATAAAACTGATTGCTATACGGCAACAGATGCAGTTTAAAACGTGGATCAACTCCCATTTTTATTGGACCATTACTGGAATTATAAGTCATTATTCTTGTTGGATCCAGCTTGTGACCAGCCAGCATTTGCAGACTGTCCCTTTTTTGTGGCTCTGCTCCTCTCTCATTGTGCATATTGTAAATAACCAACGAAGGATGGCTTCTGTCACGTTTTATCATTCTAAAAAACTTTTCGTCTCGCGCTGCAAAATAAAAATCAGCTTGTTTTTTTTCTAAATCATTTTTAGGATTGAATTGATTGGCGGGGAATTGATTTCCTCCCGGCTCCTGAAAATAAAGCAAACCCATTTCATCGGCATAATCCAAAACATTGGTTTGACCAATAGTACGATGAAAATTAAGCATATTCAAACCAATTGCTTTAGCATCTGCAATTTGTTTTTTGGCCAGTTCATCGCTTGGCGCAATTCCGTTTACTGGCCAAAAACCCCAGGATATTGCTGTTCGTATCACAATACGTTTGTTATTCAAGTAAAACTGTTTGTCTCCTTCGATTTCTTTGACTTCAAACCAACGAAAACCAAACTTTTTCTCGACAACATCTTTTAGCTGTTTCTCGTTTTTAAGCGAAGCTTTCAATACATATAAATTAGGATTATCAACATCCCAAAGTTTTGCATTATCAACTTTTATAGAAAAAGATTGCGGAGAATTGTCTCCAGTTACCGCTTCAATAGGAAAGCTTTGTTTCCAAACAGACGTGCCCGATTTTCTTTCGATTACTTCTAATAAAATATTCCCTTTAAAAACCGCTGAAGCATTGTTTGTTAACGAAATTTCGGCTTCAATTTCATTCAAAGTTGGTTTGTTTTTGATGAAAATATCATTCACAAAAACATCTTCAGTCGCTACAATACTGACTTTTCCTGTAATACCTCCAAAACCGTGAGTCGGATTAGTGCGATAATCTCCCCACATATAATTGGAACTGTCTCTCCAATCGAAATTACCGTTTGGATCTGTAATTCGAACCGCTATGGAATTCGATTTTCCGATTATCACACAATTCGTAATATCTACATCAAAAGGAGTTCCGTTGACTAAATCATAACCTGCTAATTTTTGATTTACAAATACCTCAGCTCTAAAACGAACACTTTCAAAATGCAGAACAATTCGCTTGCCTTTCATTGATGACGGCACGTTAACTTGGGTAGTAAACCATGAAATTCCCAAATAATTTCCAGAAACTCCAAAAGGATTTTTATTGATTCCCCAATGAAATTCTTCGACCGTTGCAGGAAGGTGTACCGTTTTGCTTTCTCCTTTTTGAAGTGCCTGCCAACCGCCCGTAGGAAGATTTACTGGTAATTTTTTTACATCAACAGGAGGCGTAAACAAGACGTCATTTTGCCATTGAGCCATTGGATCCAGCCAAAGCTGCCAGTTATTATTAGATATATCCTGTACAATTCGTTGCTTCTGGGCGAATGAAGTAGTGGCTGATAAAACGATAAGCGAAATCGCGAATATAAATCTTAACTTTTTGGAGGAATTTTTCATAAATTTCATTTGTATAAAGCAATAACAGTATTTGGGTTCCAATTATCAATAACTGCAGGATTTGCATACGTAGTTTTAAAAACATTTTCCACTGTATATTTCTTTACTTCATCTGCTGTTAATTTTTTCATCCAGTTTACCCTTTCATTTGGATAAGCACCAGTTCCCGAAGAATTGTATTCGCTATATCTGGCTGTAGCTTCATTTTCTGCTTTTCTCCAGTTATCCCAGCCTGCTGGCTTTATGGCATCAGACATTTCAGTGTTTATAAAAACTACAGCTGCATAAGGTCGCCATGGTCTGCCCAATGTCGTTATATGGGTTCCAGTGCCGGTGATTTTACAATTGCTGAATACATAGCCAAAACTTATGTGCTCTTTGGTAGAAGCTGCAGTAATAGCACTCCCTCCTTTGGTATGTAATTTACAATTATCAAAAAATGCCGTAGAACTGCCAAAGATGAAATCCGTTGATCCTTCAATATAGCAATCCTTGAAATATTGGCGCCCATCTGCTCCGTACATTGTATCTTGGAAACCTAAAAATCTGCAGTTCTTAAATACGGCTTTATCTCCCTGAATATTAATTGCCAATGCCTGACCTACAGGTCCTGAAGAATTTTCAAAAGTTATGTTTTTGGCATAAAATTCTGTACCAATTATAAAACAACTGGCAGAGTTGCTTGTACCATAGCCTTTATTAGTTACAGGATTTATTTTACTGGAATAATTATCGAAAGTCAAGATAACCTTATCCGCATCTTCTCCAATTAAAGTGACGTTATTTTTATCGGCTTCTAATGTTATAACTTCCTTGTATGTTCCTTTTTTTACAAAAATAACGGTGCGCTCGGGCTTTAATTTTGGAACAGCATCAAATGCTTCCTGAACCGTTTTATAATCCCCGCTTCCGTCTTGTGCCACAACAAAATTGTATTCATTTTTTTTAAATTTGGTAGTTTGCGCAAAAAGTGATTGAGAAACAATCAGGCATAGAAAAATGTACTTTAAAACAATAATCTTCTTCATAAAATAAATAGTTGTTATTTTTTAAAACTAGAATTCAATTCTTTCATCCCTTCAAAAACAAGTCTAGCTACTTCTGTTGCGCCTTTGGTTTGAAAATGGGTATTGTCTTTTTGGCCTTCAGGATAAGCTTCATATTTTCCTGCAGGCAGATTCATAAAATAGTTTTCGGTAACATAAGCCTGTCCTTTTTTGGTGAAAAATTCTCTAGAAGCTTTATTCAAATCTATCAAAGGAACTTTCATTTCAGTGGCAGCATCTTTAGGTGCTTTATCGTATTCGCCGTGAACATCGTTTAAAATATTTTCTTTCCAAGGAAAATTTCTTGCGACAGGAGTCAGGATAATTGGATAAGCTCCTTTTTCCCTTGCCTGCGATACAAACAGTCTCAAAAATTCTTTGTATCCTTCAACATCCACATATCTTTCCGTTTTATCTACAGCACCATCATTATGTCCAAACTGCATGATAACAACATCACCTTTTTTGAGATTTTCATATACCGATCTCCAGCGTCCTTCCTGAAAAAATGTCCTTGTGCTTCTTCCTCCTCTTGCTCGATCGTCAACATGAACACTATCCGATTTTATTAAATTCTTTATTTTGCTTAAACTGTCTTTGGCAAAAAACTGCTGAAAAACCTGCCCCCAGCCCGTGACCGGATATCTCGTTTTCATATAGTCTTTTCCGGGCTCATAATTATTGGCATAATCAGCCATGGTAGAATCTCCTATTAAATAAACTGTTGTTATACTAGCCTTTTTTGTATTGAAAGCCATAATCATAAAGATTAGTACAGCACAAAATAATAAGACTGCAAATTTTGATTTCATATCACTACTTATTTTAAATTTTAAAGCAAAAACATATCGTCCTTTTACTCAATTATTTTTACCTCATCTTTAATCGATTCAATAACTTTCACGTTCTCAGAATCTAATTTTTTATTTTGCATATTCAAAGTCACATTTTTAGTTGTGGTGCCGCCAATCAAAAATATTTTATCTTCTCCCGATGCATTGAATCCTTTAAAATTAATATTTTGACTGTTAAAAAGCCTTGTTGAAGCCCCTTTTTTATCCAGCTTCAAATTAACATTGTCAAATTCGATATTAGAAGCATAATTAGCCTGAATACCAGATTCCGACCTAATATTCATATTCTTAAATTGTAAATTATCAACAGGCATTTCCGGGATTCCCATAATTTTCAATGCTTGCTTAGCGCCATCAACATAAATATTTTTGAAATACATATTCTTAAATGCTGGAGTTATCTCAGATACAGCTTCCTTTTCTACAATCATTTCGCCAGTAAGCGGATTTTCAACAGCTGTCTTCACAAAGTAATACAAGTTAAAATTAATTGCATCACCAGGTATTTCTCTCATTCGAATATCTTCCATCCAAATATTTTCGACTACCCCGCCTCTGCCTCGAACCGACTTAAAGCGCAGTCCGCAGTCAGTGCCAATAAATGTGAGATTCTTGACAAATAAATTTCGAACTCCTCCTGACATCTCGCTCCCTATTACAAACCCTCCATGGCCATGATAAACGATACAGTTAGTGATTACAAATAATTCTGTCGGTTTTCCGCGTTCGCGTCCTTCTTTGTCTTTACCCGATTTTATACAGATTGCATCATCACCTACATCAAAACTGCAGTTGGTAACAGTTCCTATTCGGCAGGATTCTATATCAAGACCATCTCCGTTTTGAGAATACGACGGATTACGAATGGTCAGATTGCTTATTGTTACGTTTTCACACATTAACGGATTAACATTCCATGCAGGTGAATTTTGAAAAGTAACACCATCCAACAGCAGTTTTTTACAATTAATAAGACTTACCATAACTGGACGCAATGCATGCTTGTATGGTTTCATATTGTCAACGGTAGGTATTTTAGGAAGTTTGTCTTTTTCTTCATAACCCTTAAAAGAACCTTCTGAAGGATACCATACCTTGCCATTCTTGGAGAGAACTCCTCCTGAATTAACGAAATCCTTCCATTGTCCGTCACTCACTTTTGAAATATTGACAGGTCTCCATTTAGAACCATTCCCATCAAAAACTCCTTCTCCAGTAATTGCAATATTTTCTAAGTTAACTCCCATAATAGGAGATTCGCATCGAATAACCTTATTGCCTTCATAATAAGAATGTATAAGCTGATATTGCTCTAAATCACTTGTAAACAAAACATAAGCACCATTTTTTGTGTGCAGATTAACATTGCTTTTCATATAAATAGGACCTGTGGACCACATTCCCGAAGGAATAACAACGACACCTCCGCCGGAGTTGGAACAAGCTGTGATTGCATCGTTAATCGCTTTCGTACAAAGTTTTTCGGTGTTTGGAACAGCTCCAAAATCAACAATATTCAAAGTATCAGTTTTAAACTTAGGAATCTGTACTTTTGGCATATTGAAAGGAAGCTTACCTTCTTGTTTAGATGTGTTTTGAGCAACGATCTTGTTGCTGGAAAAAATAAGGGTGAATATTACTGTCCCAATAAGGAAAGCTGTTTTAATTTTTATCATAATTAATTTTATGTTTTAATTTTCTTCTACTCTAAACCAGTCATAATCTGCATAACTGCTGTCATTAATAAGCTTAGATCCCGTTGCAAACAGTCCGATCTTTGCCCCCACCCAACGCCCGGCGCTTGGTTTAAAAGGCTTGCCAAATACTTTGAATATTTTACCGTCAGTGCTGTAATAAAAAGTGACTTTAGCATCATAAGGCTCAATATTTTGCATCATTTCAACTTTGGCACGGAAAAACACATTTTTTTGATCAATGAGCATAGATGATATTTCTGTTTCCATGTCTTTCGAAGTACGGGCGTCTTTCATCTGGCGCTGCACCAATTTCAAACCGCCGTCTTTTCCTTGTTCGATAGCGATATATGAATAATCTTCACCAAAAACAATCAGCCCTGTACTGCATTCTTTTGCATCAGGATTGTTTACGAAAGTTAATTTTGTTGTAGCAGTAAAATTGGCACCAGGGAATTTTTGCAATAACTGATTCGGCATCATCCACATCGTTTTTATATTCTCTTCTCGAGGAATACAATTCAGGCGCATAAATCCTAAATTAGCAGATAACCATCCCCATTGTTTATCTGGGTTTTGATTAGCCTGCCATTGCCATTGCAATCCATATTGATGTCCATTGAATTCATCCGAAGAAACCAGAGGAGTTGCAGGATAGTTTTTGCCAACATTGGGTTTTGTCCATTCTAAAACGGGTTCGCCAATACCATCATTATTTATATCTTTCCCCATAATTGGCCAGCCGTCTTTCCAGGTAACAGGCTGTAAATTAACAATACGCCCATAAGCCCAGCGATCCTGAAAGTGTATAAACCATCCATCTCCATTTGGCGTTTCAACATATCCTCCCTGATGGGGTCCATTCATAACTGTATTCCCTTGATGCAAAACAACTTTAGCTTCATAAGGTCCCCAGACATTTTTAGAACGCATAGCCAATTGCCATCCAGGTTTCACTCCGCCTGCTGGCGCCATAATCCAATAGTAGCCCTCTCTCTTATACATTTTAGAACCTTCGACAGTCGTGTGGCCATTATGACCATCAAAAACCATTGCAGGATTCCCTATTAACTTCGTTCCGTCTGGCGCAAGTTCGGATAGCATCAAAACCGTTTTTACCGCAGCTCGGCTTCCTGCAAAAGCATAAGACAGATATGCCTTTCCGTCTGCATCCCAAAACGGACAGGTATCAATATACCCCTTACCTGCTTTTACCAATACAGGATCTTCCCATGTGCCTGCGGGATTTTTAGTTTTTACCATGTATATTCCAAAGTCAGGATCACCCCAGTAAATATAATATTCACCATTGTGATAGCGAATGGAAGGAGCCCAAACACCGTCACCGTGACGAACAGTACGATAATGTTCGACAGGAAATTGATTTTGCAGTCCATATCCAATCAGCTCCCAATTTACCAAATCCTTTGAATGAAGAATAGGAAGCCCTGGAGAACTGTTAAAACTGGAAGCAGTCATATAATATCCCTCTTCCCCTGCACATACATCTGGGTCTGAATAATCAACATGTAAAATCGGATTTTTATACTTTCCATTTCCTAAGTCGCCATTCCAGCCTTGAGCATTTGCTCCTAATGTGTAAACTGTAAAACTTAATGACAGCAGTAATCGTTTTAATCTCATTGTAAATAGTTTTTTAATCAAAAGCTTTTTTTTCAAAAAAGCAAAAAAAATTCCTAAAGAGAACTTCTGGCTCTCTTCAAACTGAGTTTATTTGTATTAATTAGTTTAAACAAAGACAAGGAAAGAAGCATCCGAAAAGGACACTTCTTTTCTGTCTAAAATGACTATCAACTAAGTATTTAACTAATTAACTAACTAATAGTATTTTTTAAGGAAGCCATCTCAAATCTCCAACCTTGTTGAGAACAATTGGAGAATTTGGATCTTTAATTTTTAAATTTCCTGCTTTTGGATCCACGAACAGATTCAGTGCATTAATTCCTAATGCGGTTCCTTGCATACTCGTAGGCCCTAGCAGATAATCTGTAGTTGTATAATTATTACTATAAATAGTTGTACAGCCTGCTGCAATTCCCTGAATTAATTTACCGCAAGCAGAAGCTAACAATACATTCTTAAAAACCAAAGTAGATCCTGCGGCAGCTGGAATATTAATTAATGAGCGATTATAAGCATAGTCATAAATCGTTACATTGTTATATTCTAAATAAATTGGATACGTAGACGTACCATAATCGAACAGGTTTTTAAAATTATACGTATTATTGGTCGTTCCATAATAATCTCTCATAAAAGTACAATTATTGAAAACGGCTCTTTTAAAATTGTCAGCTCCAGCAGAACCAAGAGCAAATGTCCCATAAGGGCCTGAATGACCTCCTACATCCTGGAAAGTACAATAAGTCATCTCAAAGTTTCCTACTTCCTTATATTTTCCATTCCCCTGATGTCTCCAGAAACCGCGTTTAAAATAATTGAATACACAATTATAGAATGTAACATCTCCAACAGTCCATGCAGTACCGCTATTAAAAAAATAACTCGCATCAATAGTTTGATAAAAACGAATATTTTCGAATGCCAAAGCAGACAAATAAGCCCCTTCCGCAATATTCCAATTTCCGTTCATTTCAATTTGAGGACGATCTCCCTGTGTACCCCCTACAAGTCTAAATCCTTTTGAAATAGTAAAGGGAGTAATTTTGAATAACGAACCCGCTTCTAAGAAATATTCCGTACCTTCTGGAATTGCTGGGTTAGAATTGTTGTCTCTCAATATCTTGTCTAAATCATCCCCTTTGTTAATTAAAATTTGTCCAGCTGATGGTCCTGCCGAACGAAAAGTTACCTGATTATAAGGTCTGTCATAAACACGTGGCTTTTTATTGTCAAAAACATTTACATTGTATGCGGTACTTTTTTCCAAACCTTCCACTTTAGCTTGTCCAATTTTAATTTCTGCTGCTGTTAACTTACGTCCTATAGCAGGAAGTATCTTGGAACTTGCTGGTGAAACAGAAATACTATCCACCGGATTCGCCGAATCAATTTTCCAGCTTACGGTCACATTCGTTTCTGTAATATTCACCTTCGTAACAGGGTTTAATATAGCCGCAAATGCTGGACGCTCTTCTGTCAATGCACCCGTATTGCTCCAGCGTGAATTAAATTTTTTGTCCGCCTTATTGGCGCGAACTCTAATGTAGAATTGCGTTTTATAAGGAATATCATCCATAAGAATTTGTGTATCAGTAATAGTGTACGATTTGAACAAACTTGAATAGTAATTGTCTAAATGCAATTCTACAGTATAGGAATCAGCGTCGTTTACTTCGTACCACACAACAGCAATAGAATTACTTTTAACAAAAGGTTCTTTAAGCACAAACTTAGGCTGGAACAAATCTTCAACCTTATTATAACCAAAATTGTCTTCTTGACAAGAGTTTAGCATTCCTCCAAGCAAAATTATGCTGAAAAATGATAAAATATAAATTACTCTTTTTGAATTTTTCATACTGTATTCAATTTAATAGTTAAAACCATAATAATTCTGAATAGCTCCTCTATGATCTGAAATCACTTTAGAAGGATAAGGGCATAAATAGCGCAAAGGCTTATCAGGTGTTACACTTCCTGCATTGTTGAAATTTATAAAACCTCTAAAACTCCATTTGATTTCATTTATAGGCTCATATGCCTGAGTATCACTATTCAAAGAATACCATTTTGTTGCAAAAACCGTCTCTTTATAACCACCTGCTGGTGTAGCTTGCAAAACTGGATCAATTCCTTTGATATCTAAAATTATTCTGCCTCCGTTATTAGGATCTGGGATTTCTTTCCAATAAACACTTCCTGGAACATTATCTACACCTGCAACATAAGCTCCATTAGCAACTTTACCCCAGTTAAGCATTTTGAAATACTGATTATGAATTACTTCTCCGTATTTATTCCAACGCGCTAAGTCAAATTTACGTTTGCTTTCACCACCAAATTCCCATGCACGCTCATCCATAATAGCTTTGAAAAATAAATCCGGACTTGATTTAGAAGCTACGTAATTATCTACTTTATCAGACCAATCTGTTGGGTTGAACGCTCTGCGACGTACACGTTTCAAACATTCTTGAGCATCAGCACGCGGGCCAAATCGTTCGTTTACCGCTTCTGCATACATTAACAGCACATCGGCAAATCGCATCCATGGATAATTTATACCTGTAGCTTTAGTACTAGCACTCCCAGATGGACTATCCTGATAAAGCTTTGACCATTTTCCAGGTGCCAACTTAGCTATCTCCAATCTAATTACTTGTTTTAAATTTTCGTCATATGAATAAGGCGCACAAGTAACATCTCGTCTCAAATCTTTGCTGTCAAACGAGTATAAATAAGTACCTGCTAAATTAAGGTTTCCTTCAGCTTTTCCGTAAGAATGACTTCCCGCTGTAATAGGAATACCTATGGCATATCCATATTCACCCGATACCCCCTTCAATAAGGGTAATGAAAACATAACATCATCAGTATCTGGTGTTGCCCAATTATTTTGCGCAACCCAAAAACTGCGGTAGCTCGATTGCAGGGCATGCTGTCTCTCATTAATTGCTTTTCCTAAATATTCGATTGCAATATCATAATACAATTGATGATTTTCTCCACGAACCATCTTTCCAATATTGGCTTCACCATCAGGACGCAAAGCCCATCCTCCACGGGTAAGAGCAAGTAACCCAATCAAACCTTGGTTAAAACTTCTCGATGTACGTTCAACACCAAAATCCAATTCACGTGCATATAGCATTAATGGCTCAACAGACTTCAAATCATCTATCAGGAATTCAAGAATCTTATTTCTGTCGGTAACTCCTACCTTAAAATCCTCATCAGCAGTTGCTGATTTTGTACGAAACACTACATCTCCCCAAATACGGATCATATCTAAATATACCATTGCACGAAGTGTCTTAGCTTCACCATATAATTGCGTTATAGCAGATGCCTTGTCTTTCGTGTCTGCTTTATAAATATCAGACTTTTCAATCCCTTCAATCACATCATTAGACAGGTTAATAATCTTGTACATCGCATTCCAAGTAGAATTCAAAGTTGTCCAATAAGGTTTAGGTTCAAAACAGGCAATATCAGAACCATTAACATTAACTGCAGTGGTGTTAATAGCCGACATTTCTACATCGGTATTTGGATTAAAAACAAACGCAAGACGGTTCGAATACGCATCGTCTGTTAACATAAGCGTATATATCCCAGCAACGGCTGATTGTATTTCACTTTCAGAACTAAAAACCTCAGCCTCGGTAAACCCCGTTGCTGGCTGTACGTCTAAATATTCATCGCAAGCTGTAAAACACAGTCCGAAACAAAATAGAATACTTAATAATATCTTTTTATTCATAGTTGTAAGATTTAAAATTAAAATGATAACTGCACTCCAAAAGTGTAGTTCCTTGTTCTAGGATATGCATTGTTGTCAATGTTTGGTGTTAATCCTTTAGCTAAATTAACTTCTGGGTCATAGCCTGAGTAATTTGTCCAAATAAATAAATTGGAACCAGTTGCATACAGACGAACTTTAGTAAATATTAATTTATTGCTCACGCCTAAAGGAATTGTATATCCTACAGAAAGATTATTCAAACGTAAAAAAGAACCATCTTCAATTGCATAGGACATAGCTATTGGACGTCCAATTTTAGTTGGATTCCAGATAGTGGCATTTTTATTAAAATCGGCTAAAAGCTCTGGTGAATAACGCAGATCATTCCCCATATCATCAAAGTTTCTCCAACGATTTTCCAACCCTACTTCCATTCCTAAATTGTTTTGAGCATTCTCAAACCAAGAAGTCATCCTAATTTTGTTTGCATTGTAAACATCAAAACCAGACACAAAATTGAAAAAGGTTGAGAAATCAAAATTTTTCCATGTTGCATTCAATCCAAAACCTCCTGAAAATTTTGGGTTAGTATCACCTATAACCTGTCTGTCATTTGCACCAATTATATAAGTGTTTGAATCAGATGCATCAACAGGAGTCAGTTTTTTAAATTTAGCATTTCCTGGACGTGGATCGCCTGACAGATTTTTTGAGTTTGTCACACCATCTTTAAGTGTCCAAACTTTAGTTAATGGATCGAATGATTTGAAATCATCAACAGTATAAAAGCCATCATTTACAAAACCATAAATCAACCCTTTGGTACCGCCAACATAAGCACGATAATCATCATCATTTAACAATTGTGTTCCTGCCCACCCTGAACTAATAATCCATTCATTTTCTCCGCTTGAAAGTGCATCAATTTTATTTTCATTGTAACCAATATTGAAATTTAAATCAACATGCCAATCTTTTTTCTGAAACACAGTAGCATTAATTCCAAGTTCAACCCCCTTATTGGATGTTTGTCCCACGTTGGTCATGATTTTATTAAACCCAGATGCTCCAGGAATATCAGAAGGCACTAACAAATCTTTTACGGTGTTATGATAAACTTCGATAGTACCTGTAAGACGCTCTTTAAAAAAACCAAAATCAATACCTAAGTTAGCTGTATAGGTAGTTTCCCATTTCACATCGGGATTACTTAAATATGGAGCTTTAGTTGGATCAGCACTATAAAAATTATAATAGTAGTTATCCTTTTCTCCCCATCCCACAGATCGGTTTTGTGAAACACCATAATATTTAGCATACAAATCACCGTTAATTCTATCATTACCTGAAAGTCCATAACTTAAACGTAATTTTAAATTCGAAACGGTTTTATTATCCTTCAAAAATTTCTCATTCGAAATTCTCCAAGCAAATGCTCCAGCTGGAAATACCCCCCAGCGATTTTCGGGACCAAACTTTGTAGAACCATCTGCACGAATAGTAAACGTTGCAAGATACCTGTCATCAAAACCATAATTTACACGTCCGAAGAATGATGAAATTTTATTTGGCGAAGGTTCAACCGTTGAGTTAGAAAAAGGTGTCCCCAAGGCAAGATTATCTAGTGCTTTTTCTGCCGTTATAGTTTCAGGAAAATAACGAGTCCAATAAGTCTTACTTTCAGTCCTCTGATCTTTCATTTCTTGACCAACCATAACTTGAAAATCATGAAGCGTATGGTATTTAAAATTATAGGTCAGCACATTATTCAACTGTGTACGAGGACTTTGTTTCATTTCCCAAGCTACTACTGGTAAGCTACCGTTATTATTTGCAGTAGAAGTCTTTAATCCCCAAAAACGGCTATCTTCTGCATATTGGTAATCAAAACCGAATGAGCTGCGAAGACTTAACCCTTTTGCTATATTCCAAGTTAAAGCTGCTACAGTATTAAATGTGCGTGTAATACGTTCACGATAATTCTTTTCAGCTTCCTCTATTGGATTGAAACGTGTAACAGGTGTATAATCCTCAGGGTCAAAATACGTATCATCTTCAGGCAAGGTCATATAGTCCTGCAAACCAAGTGTAGGTGCCTGACGTATCGTACTAAGAACACTAACGCCGTCAGTACCTGACCCTTCAGTCTTTTGATTTATAAAACGGGATTGGAATTCAAAAGTAAACTTATCTGATAATTTAGTATTTAAAGTAAAGTTCATGTTGGTTTGCTTAAAACCAGTTCCTATTAATACCCCAGGCTGATCCTGATTGGTAACCGCAAATTTGAATTTAGTTTTTTCAGTACCTCCATTAATACTAAAGTCAAGGTATCTAGTAATTGGGTTAGATCCAAAAATTTCATCCTGCCAATCAGTACCCTTGTCTCCTTGATAAATATACATTTCATTCGCCTGTCCATAACGATTGTAAAAAGCAGTTGGATTTGAGTTTTTTTCTTTTTCAGACTCATACTGCATCATAACAAATTCGTATGGATCCATTACATCCAGATGTTTTGATAACGTTTTCATTTGCATATAACTATTTATATTCACTGAAACTCTCCCTGCTTTGGGCTTTTTTGTAGTTACTAAAACAACACCATTAGCACCTCGGGCACCATATATCGCAGTTGATGCCGCATCCTTTAGAACTTCCACCGATTCTATATCCGTTGGCGGAATATCATTTAGAGTAGAAACTTCAAACCCATCAACCAAAATTAAGGGTGAATTATCTTGAGTAATAGAACCTCCTCCACGAACTCGTATCATAATCTCAGCACCTGGAGAACCATCCGCTGACGTAATTTGGACACCTGGCAGTCGGCCAACCAGTGCTTCTGCTACAGAACTAGTAGGAACTTTTTCTAATGCTGTCCCTTTTATACTAGAAACTGCACCAGTCAGGTTGCCTCGTTTTTGTGTTCCGTAACCAATTACCACTACTTCATTCAATTCACTGGTGGATTCTTTCAACTGGATAGTAACACCAGAGGTACGTCCTTTTAAAGGCACAGTCAAATCTTCCATACCAACAAACCTAATCAGCAAAACTGCTGTATTTGGGTCGCTTACTTTTATTGAAAATTTTCCATCAAAATCGGTGGAAGCATTTGTTTTTTCATTTTTTACAGCAATCGCTACACCTGGAATCGGGCCCATTTTATCACGCACTATTCCTGTCACAGTTACTAGCTCCTGAGCATAACCGCTAAACGTCACGAACAAGACGGTTAAAATGCTCACGATATGTTTCTTTATCATCATAACTACTATATTTTATTAAGATTTGTTTTTAAATCGTTTATCATTGATTTTATTTAGTCACTATTACTCCATTAATGGTCACCACATAATCTTTAATGATTGGAGTATCAGGATCATTCAATTTAAAATCGACAGTAGTAACTCCATTGGGTAAAATTGGAAAAGAGCCTGCAAATTCTTTTGTTTTGACAACTACAGAATCCGCAGTCATAAACTCTATTTTGACACGAACATTATTTGCTTCTTCATCAGTCTGCAATACAATAAAGTCGTCTAAATAATTAATTCCTCCTGATGTCGTTTTTTTAGACCTAACAGTCGACAAATCTCCTTTTACAAAGGTTTTATCAGATACTTTGTATCCGCTTCGTTTTACAAAAACTGTTGTTTTTATGATTGAATAACTTGGATCTGCCACAATGTCTTTTGCCTTCAAACGTAATGTTCCCGTTCTAGTAAGGATGTTCATTTTTAGCGTGTCATTAAATGGAGAATTATAAGGCGTAGCATCCGACATATCTACCCTTTGATCAGCAAGAAGTGATTGAGGAATAATCAAATCTTTTAGATTAACTGGTGAAGTCACCATTTCTGCCGGAATATCGGTTGCAATAAAGCTGTAACTTCCATTCTCTAACGCAAAACGGTAGAGCGAACTGTAGTTTCCAAAATAATCACCGTTATCTTTATAAACAAAAATCGTTCTTGTTGTAATACCTACATTTATATTCCAAGGTGTACCATTCAACTGAAGAGCATAATCTCTCACGACCGAAGTATTGTATTTAATTTCATTCTCAGAACAGGAAGTCATTAGCATAAGAAGTAACCCTCCTATAAGCATTAGATTTTTTATCTTTTTCATACCCATAATTTAAAATTGAAAACTGCTTTCTATCTGGTTCGCACATTGGTTGCAGGTTACCATTATCAGTAAAATAAAAATGTTAGTTTGTTTCATAAGCTTGGTTAATTAATAATTAGTTAAAGATTAGTTAAAGACTTTTGGTTAAGTGGCAAAACTAGATATAGAGAATCCGAATGTGGTGTAAATATTGCTTTTCGATAAGGGTGAAATCACTAATTTAAGTGCTAATAAATTAATGAATCAATAAATAATTGGGGATTTTTTTTTACTATGCATAAAAAAACAATTAACGGAAGCAAACTCAATATCATGCTAATACAAAACAGTTTAGCCTAAATTTTAAAATATTAGTAATCCCCTATTTTAAACTAAGACTATGATTTCAAAAGAATACTTATATTCATTTAATATCTAAATATTTGAAACAGCACAAAAAAAGAGGAAAAGGATAATTCTAATATTATCAAATAAAAAAACAGGGACCAAAAGTCCCTGTAAAGTAATCTCAGCACTTTAAATACTGAATGGGTTTAACCCAAAATTTTCTTCTATGCTGTATCTAGCGATGCAGGTGGCGGTATTCAGCCGGAGTGCTGTTAAATTTTGTTTTAAAGCATTTTCCAAAATATTTTAGGTCATTAAAACCTACTTCAAAACAAATTTCCTTAATCAGCAGATCATCCTTTTTAATAAGCTCGGCAGCCTCATTCAATCGCATATCACGAATAAATACAACGGGAGAAACTCCAGTAACATCTTTTAGCTTATTGAAAAAACTAGCGCGTGACATGCACATCATTTTCCCTAACTCTTCAACTGAAAAGTCTGATTTAGATATATTTTCCTTCACTAATTGAATCACTTGAAGCATAAACTTATTATCCTTATTGGAAATCTGCAATGGTTCTTTTTCCGAAATTTGATCAACATTACCTGTAGAATACAATTGCTGCAGACGCAGCCTCTGTTCTAAAATATTCTTTACCCTTGCTCTTAAAAAACTAACATTAAAAGGCTTCGTAATATAATCGTCAGCTCCATATTCCATTCCTTCCAATTTACTTTCAATTGATGTTTTTGCACTGAGCAAAATCACCGGAATATGACTGATTGCAAAATTATTTCGAATTAATTTAAGCATTTCGACACCATCCATTTGAGGCATCATGATATCACTGATAATAAAATTCGGAGATAACTCCGTGGCTTTTAAATGTCCTTCAACACCATTTTCGGCTACATAAATGGTATAATCCTTTTCTAAAACAGAAACGATAAATCCTCTCAATTCCGGATCATCCTCTACAACCAATCCCACTGGAAATTCTCTTACTTCCTCTTCAAATGGCTCTAAAACAGGCTTGTTTTCAATTTTCAAGTCATCAGCCAAATACCCTTCGGTCTCCAAATACTCCTCAGATTCCTGAAATATAATATCTACATCCTCAGCGAAATGTTTATACCCTTTTAAAAAACTAAGCTGGAAAGAGCTTCCTTTTCCCGGTACACTCTCTACCAAAATACCTGCGCCATGTTTATCTGCTAAATCCTTTACAATAGATAGACCTATTCCTGTACTCGGGTTATAGGGATTTTCGTTGTAGTTTGCAAAACGCATGAACAAACGTTTTTGAAGTACGGAACTAATACCTGGTCCATTATCGCTGACCTTCAGCAAAATCTGTTTTTCAGAATCCTCTACGCTCACTTGAACTATATCTCCTATACGACAGTATTTAAAAGCATTTGAAAGCAGATTGACCAAAATTTTATCAATACTGTCCGGATCAGCCCATACAAATGATTTTGAAGAAGAAACATTTACCTGTAATTGGATATCGCGCTGTATGCTCATTTCACTAAAATTTTCACATATTTCAGCAGTAAGCCCACCTAAATCTATTTCTTTAACTTCCAGCTTCCTGTCTTGAATCCTTCTTAAGTCTAAAATCTGATTGACCAGATTCAACAGCTTATTACTGTTTTTTTCAATAACCCGAAGCTGGTCTTTTACTGAATGTTTTATATCATCATCCGAGAGCATCAACTCTAGCGGGGCAGTAATCATTGTTAAAGGAGTTCGAATTTCATGCGAAATATCGGTAAAGAATTTCAGCTTTAATTCACTCAATTGTTTCTGCAATTTTACATCATTTCGCAATTTCAAGATCGTCAAAACTGCGCGGTTTACCACTAAAAATAAACCAACTGCTAATAACAAATAACAGATGTAAGCCAAATTAGTTCCCCAAATGGAAGGACGAATGGTGATTTTAATTCGCCTCTCGTTATCCACCCATAAATTGTGACCATTTGTAGAGGATATCAACAGAACATAATCTCCCCTATCCAAATTAGTGTAATTAATCGACTGTCCTCCTTTAAGATAATTCCATTGCTTATCAACTCCTTCGAGCTTATAGCGATAAACAATACTTTCGTTTTTAACGTAATCTAAAGCCGAAAATTGAACCCTGAAAAAATTCTGATCATGCTGCAGCGTAACTTCTTTAAGTAAATCCGGATTTCTGGGAGTTTCAGGGTTTATTTCATGTAATTCTTTATTATTAATCGAAAATCCGGATATCGATAAATAAGGCTTAAAGCTGGAAGATTTAATATTTTCAGGTTTGAAATAAATAACTCCATTTGAATAACCTACAACAATTTCACCATTTGCAAGTCGGCATATTGTCGCTTCAGAAAATATTTCGGTTCCAATAATGGATTTAAGTTCGGGAAACGTTTCGGCACTGTTTTTTTTGAGATCAAATCGAACAACTTGGTTATCTCCCATAAGCCAAATTTTACCTAATTTATCCTCCTGCATTGACACAATTCCTTCAATGGGAAAAGCAATATTCCCGTTCCAAATAGATTTAACCTTCAACTGCTCTTTATTATCTATATCTGCCAGAATTATGCCATTTCCATTGGTTGCCAATGCTAATCGGTTATCAGAAGTTACCAATATGTCCAAAATATCATTGCCCGAAACCTGAGAATATTCAGTAAACTGCAGCTTACCTGCCGATTTATTTTCTCCGGAAAAAGAAAACAATTTAGAGGACGAAATAAAAAACAATCTATGTTCTTTGCTTTCAACTATTGAACGAACTTTATCAGCCGTTTTTATGGGATAATTTTTTAATTCATTCCTGTAGTTAATAAAACTAAAACCATTATTTGATTGACGAATGAGATTAACCCCTCCTCCCCACGTAGCCACATAAATCTGTCCGGTTGATGCCTGAAAAATTTTAAAAATATTATCCGAGCTAATGCCATACTTGTCTTTCTCCTCATATTTATAATGGTTTACCTTATATCTAAAGGGCTGTCCGCTCGGTAACAGACAAAACAATCCATTACCTCGTGTTCCAATCCATATTCTGCCTTGGGTATCCTGCATCATGTTGTAAATATCTGCCCCCCATCCCGGACTTCCTGCTCCTAGCGTACCATCAGCTCCTAACGATCCTATTTTCTTTTTGTGAGAATCGAACAAAGTAATTTTTTCCGAACGGCTGGCAACCCAAAGATTGCCATTATTATCTTTCATCAAGCTTCGAACATTATGCTTTTGACGGCCATTTGATGAGTCTAAATTTAATGTTGAAAAATTACTGTTGTTAAAAGTTATCTGGTCAAGTCCTTGCTTATAGGAACAAAACCAAAGATTACCCAATTTATCAAACATTGCTGTGTACATCACTTCAGACATCGTCTCTTTTGATTCCTTAATGCATCTGATTACCGAACATAATTTGTTCTGTTTTTCATCCCAATAAGCAAATGGATTATTGCCTGATTGGATCCAAACTGTTCCGTTGGGCGAAATACGCAGGAAACTTTTCTGCCCTAATCCAACGCTGGCAGGACTTGAATCAACTTCCATGTGCTTTAACTTTTTGGCAACCAAATCAAATTGATACACACCTGATGCTGGTGATTCAAACCAAAACTGTCGCGAACGGCTCGACCCTAAATAATTAATTTTCCCATCAGGAAAACCAGGCAATGTTTTACTATTATAAAGATCCAGTTTACCTGTCTTTATATCATAAAAATAAAATCCCTGCTCTGCTGTTACTATAAGCACTTTACTGTTGACCACAGGCTCTATTAGAAGAATATCGTCTTTTATACCCAGCTCAGATTCAAAGAAGGTGCTTGACTTTTTAGAGTAACGTGTAAATTTGCCCTTGGTGCCTCCAAACCAGATATCATCTTTTGTTTCAATAGCTGACGAAAACGAATAAGATTTTCCAGTATGTCCGGTCATGTTAAAAAAGAAGTATTCAGGCTCACCGGCCAATTTATTTAATCGGCCAATTCCTGCATCTGTCAAAAACCAGGTTGTCCCCAAAGTATCTTCAAAAACATTTTGAATTTTGCCTGAATGTTTTGGAGGGGCAAAAGAAATCTGTCTAATTTGCTTATTACTTTCAAATGCTATTAAGTAGTTTTTATTTTCAGGGAACAGCCATACTCTCCCAGAAGGCATCACTTTGAAATTTACAAGGGAAATGTTGGGCGATTGAATAGATTTTTCTTCAAAAGGATAATGAAATTTCAACTGATGCGTATCGAAATAATAAATATCATTTTTTTCAGACTGAATCCAAATCCGTCCATTTTTATCGAACTCAAATTTAGCCACCCTATTCGATATTAAGTGCAATGAGGCGTTTTGAGCTACTTTAAATTTTTGAAAAGTACTTCCGTCATAACGAATCAAACCATTGAAAGTGGACAGCCAAATGAATCCTTTCTCATCCTGTTGAATATCAAGAATACGGGATTGGCTTAACTTTAAATCATTTGAAAAATGAGTCAAAATACCCGATGGCTGAGCTGTACATACGGTACAAACAAAATAAAAAAAAGCTACAATTAGGTTTCGTTTCGACATTTATATTTTTATTGGCTTAAAGCAGATACAAAAATATCAAAATTCCCGTCAGAACCTAAAATCCCTCTTGCCAGTAGTCAAATACCACCCCTTAAATAGTGTTTTGTCTCCATTTCATGTTTTAAACTAAATCGAAAAAAATTAATCATAAGCTTTACAACAACCTTTAAATAGCGATTTATCCCACGCTGAAAATAATAAACATATAATTTTGCAGATAGGTAAATACCCAATGTCATTAAGTTAAGGATATAAAGTCATTGTTTTGTCATTCCGAAGAATGAGGAATCTCACTAGAGGCTCACGTTATGTGATTTCTCCTTCGTCGAAATGACATAGAAAACGCTTAACTTAATGACATTGGGTAAATACCTTGACTATTAAAAAACCGATGACCCCAAAAACTATAAACTAAATATTTTCAATAAAACTTAATGAGAAAAGTATATTATTTCGTGTTTGTGCTGCACCTCCTATCGCTAAACACTTTTGCACAGGAAAACTTTGCTTTTAAAAATCCAGATTTAACGACCGAACAGCGTGTTAATGATTTAGTATCCCGAATGACCATCGATGAAAAAATAAGTCAATTAATGGATTCCTCACCTGCTATCGAACGTCTTGGCGTACCGGAATACAACTGGTGGAATGAATCGCTTCATGGAGTTGCCCGCGCAGGCTATGCAACCGTTTTTCCGCAATCCATTTCAATTGCATCATCATGGGATCGCCAGTTAATTTTTGATGTTGCAAGTGTTATTTCCGATGAAGCGCGCGCCAAGCATCATGAATATTTGAGAAGAGGACAGCACGGCATGTACCAAGGATTGACATTCTGGTCTCCTAATATCAACATTTTTCGTGATCCTCGTTGGGGACGCGGACACGAAACCTATGGAGAAGATCCTTTCCTGACAAGTCAGTTAGGACTTAAATATGTTAACGGTCTTCAGGGTACTGATGAGAAATATTTCAAAGTGATTGCTACCGCAAAACATTTTGCCGTTCACTCAGGTCCTGAACCTTCCCGCCATCTATTCAATGCTGAAACGAGTGATATCGATCTTTATGAAACGTATCTTCCTGCTTTCCGCACTTTGGTAAAAGAAGGACATGTTTACTCAGTTATGGGAGCTTATAACCGTTTTAGAGGTGAATCTGCCAGCGCCAGCCCATTTCTATTCAATATTCTTCGAAATGATTGGGGATTTAAAGGCTATATTGTATCTGACTGTGGTGCTGTGACGGATATTTGGAAATATCATAAAATCACTAACGATGCAGCGACAGCTTCTGCTTTGGCTGTCAAAAACGGATTGGATTTAGAGTGTGGAAGCAGTTTTAAGTCATTAAAAGAAGCACTAGACCGCAAATTGCTTACCGAAGCTGATATTGACATCACAATAAAACGTCTGTTCACAGCTCGTTTCAAATTAGGTATGTTCGACCCAGACGAAATTGTACCCTACGCACAAATTCCTTATTCGATAAACAACAACTCAGCACACGACTGGCTTGCGCGCGCAGCTTCTCAAAAAAGCATCGTTCTTTTGAAAAATCAGAATCATACTCTTCCGCTTTCAAAAGATATTAAAACAGTTGCCGTGATAGGACCGAATGCCAATGAT
This sequence comes from uncultured Flavobacterium sp., assembly GCA_963511725.1. Lineage (GTDB taxonomy): Bacteria > Bacteroidota > Bacteroidia > Flavobacteriales > Flavobacteriaceae > Flavobacterium. The sequence goes on along the minus strand of CAUPKA010000029.1, from coordinate 29,508 downwards.
GTACAGTCATTATGGGGAAATTACAGCGGTATTCCAAGCAACCCGATAACGGTGTTAAAAGGAATCCAAAACAAGCTTGAGCCTAATGCCAAAGTGCTATTTGCAAAGGGAACTGATCTCGCAAAAGGCGTTCCCGAAATGAAAGTTATTCCGTCAATTTATCTTCAAAACGAAAACGGAACACAAGGCCTGAGAGGAGAATACTTTGACAATGCTGATTGGAATGGAAAACCGATTTTTACACGTAATGATGATAATGTAGATTTTCATTGGGACATTGACACGCCGGATCCCCGCATGAAAATGGGAAACTACAGTGTGAGATGGGCAGGTTATATTGTTGCTCCAAAAACTGGAACTTACAACATTTCCGAATGGTCAAAACCCTTTATGACTATTGAAATCGAAGGCGGGAAAACATCAGGTGGAAAAAACAAGCATAACCCTCGAATTCGTCCGCAGAAAATTGAATTACAAGCTGGAAAAAAATACAAAATAGAAGTTAAATACCAAAACTACTATGGTGATGCAATAGCACAGCTTTTATGGGCAGAACCACAAGAAAATTTATTAAAAGAAGCTGTTCAGGCAGCCAATCAAGCAGACGCCGTAGTTCTTGTATTGGGATTAAATGAACGTTTGGAAGGCGAAGAAATGAAAGTCGAAGCTGATGGTTTTGAAGGCGGAGACCGCACCAGTCTTAACTTACCGTCCAATCAGGAAGAACTAATGAAAGCGATTGCAGCAACCGGAAAACCTGTTATTTTAGTTTTAATAAACGGAAGTGCACTCTCCATAAATTGGGCAAATGATAATGTACCAGCAATTTTAACTGCTGGCTATCCAGGCCAGCAAGGAGGTAATGCCATTGCCGATGTGCTTTTTGGAGACTACAATCCAGCTGGCCGACTCCCTGTTACTTACTACAAATCAGTAGATCAGCTTCCTGCTTTCGAAAACTATGATATGAAAGGCCGTACCTATCGCTATTTTCATAAAAAACCGCTGTACCCTTTTGGATTTGGTTTAAGTTATACAAAATTCAAATACAGTAATTTACAGCTCCCTCTGAATATTGATTCTGCAAAAGATTTCGAGGTATTAATAGACGTAACCAATATTGGTGACCGTGACGGAGAAGAAGTAGTTGAATTGTATCTAAAAGATGAAAAAGCCTCAACTCCACGCCCTATTTTGCAGTTGGAAGGTTTCGAGCGCATCAGCCTGAGAAAAGGCGAGACTAAAAAGGTAAGTTTTAAAATCAGCCCAAGACAGCTCTCATTAATAAATAAAAAAGGGCAGCGTGTAATAGAACCGGGATGGTTTACTATCTCCGTGGGCGGAAAACAGCCTGACGGATCTGATGATATCCAAAGCGGACGATTCCAGATTTCTGGTAAATCACTACTCCTTGAAAAATAAATTATTTAGCCTCAGAGACTGTTGCTTAAAATAGTCTCTGAGATTAAATTGGTTTTTAGTTTTATTTTAGTTGATAACACAACTTGGTTTATTGGTCGCCAAGTTGTGTTTATTTATTTAAACTCATATTGTAATTTTCTTTTACAATTATATCCAGTGGCATAAAATGAGTTGCTTTTAAATTTTCATGTAAAATGATTTTTTTATAAAGATAATTTATCCCCATATACCCTTGTTCTTCTGGTTTTTGATTAATTAAAAAATCAATTACTCCCGAATTCAAATACGCTATATTTTGCTGTAAAAGATCGTAGCCAATTATTCTTATTCCTTTTATGTTTTGCTCTTCTAGAAATTGTGCTACAATATATGCCCTAGAGTTTGGAACGAATATACTGCTGGTATTTTTAAACATTTCCAAAGTGAGCTGACTAGCGTCTGGATTAATCGTCGTTTCTGAAAAACTAAAATTACTTAGTTCTGGATGGTCTTCAAAAAAAGTATAAAACCCCTTAATACGCTGTAGATAAGCCGAAGTGCTGTCTATTTCTCTTGCTATTTTAACAATAAGGACATTGCGTTCATTTTTTACAGCAAAACTAATTAACCGTCCTGCCAAATAACCGCTTTTAAAAGCATCCTGACCAATATAAAAATGAGGTATTTCATTTTTAATATCCGAGTCGATCATCACTACTGGTGTATTTTTCTTTTTATAATCTTCCAAAAACACAAGAGACTCCTGATAAAAAATAGGAGAAAAAAGCAGTCCGTCACATTCAAAATCAAGCACCTCAGCAAACATTTTTTGAAATGAACTGCTGTCAAAATCATAAAGAAAGTAATGCAGTTCAATGCCAAATTTCCCAAAATCTTCAGCAGCTTTCTTAACGCCGTTTAGCTGGCTTTCCCAGTATTCCAGCTTATCAAGCTTTGGCAGGAAAACAGCAATTTTACATTTTTTATTCGACGCCAGATTACTTGCAAAAATATTTCGCTTAAAACCATGCTTTTTAATAATAGCATTCACCTTGTCGATATTTTCCTGCGATACCTGTCCCCTTTTGTGAATAATCCTATCCACCGTACCTGGTGAAACATTCGCTAGTGCCGCTATTTCTTTTATTGTTATGATATTCTTAGGCTTTAAGTTAAAAATTTTAAGGAAAGTAACAAAACTAATTTTTTTATTTCAAAATCTGCGTTTTTTTATTTAATTTTTTATATACATTTGCAAAACTCGTGTACGCACACGTAAAAACATAACACATGTTAAAAGAAAGCAGTTTATTTAGAAAAATAACAGATGATGGGTATCCGCAGAATGATTTAAGAATATCTAAATCCTAAACTTTGCATTAAACCCGTGTACGTACACGATTTCTCTTGCGTCAGAATCGGAAGCTGGTTCTAGAACTAAAAATTATTGAAAATCTGATAAAAATAAGCTCAGTCAATACAAAGCATAAAATAATTAATTAATATAAAAATGAATTCAATATTTAATTTAGAAGGAAAGATTGCCCTTATTACTGGTGGTGCTGGTGTATTAGGAAGTAATATGGCTCAAGTGTTGGCCAAGCAGGGCGTCACTGCAGGAATTGTTGGACTTACACTTGAAGAAGCACAAGCTACTGTTGCTGCTATCGAAAAAAATGGCGGAAAAGCATTTGCCGTAAAAGGAAATGTTTTAGACCAAGAAGAACTGGAGGCTATTCGCGATATTATCGTTGAAAAATACGGTCGTTTGGATATTCTAATTAATGCTGCTGGCGGGAACATGCCAGGTGCTACTATCGGACCTGATCAAGCCATTTATGACTTAAAGAAAGATCATTTACAAAAAGTACTTGACCTTAATATCATCGGAACTATTTTGCCAACTCAGGTTTTCTCTGAACTTTTTGCAAAACAAAAAAGCGGTGTAATCATCAATATTTCATCTGCATCTGCAGAACGTCCTTTGACAAGAGTTGTTGGATATTCAGCTTCTAAAGCTGCAATTGATAACTTTACGAAATGGATGTCTGTGGAATTGGCTTCTAAATATGGAGAAGGAATTCGTGTGAATGCCATTGCTCCAGGATTTTTCATCGGTGAACAAAACAGGGCTTTATTACTGACTCCAGAAGGTGATTTAACTCCAAGAGGAATCAAAATTATTGACCATACTCCAATGGGACGTTTTGGCGTGCCTGAAGATTTGGATGGTGTATTGCTTTTCTTATGCAGTGATATGTCTAAATTCGTTACGGGGACAATTATAAAAGTCGATGGAGGTTTTGGAGCTACAAGTATTTAATTATAATTAAAAATATAGAAATTATGGAACAAACATGGAGATGGTACGGACCAAATGACCCAGTAAAATTATCTGATGCAAGACAAGCCGGTGCAACCGGAATTGTGACTGCTTTACACCACATTAAAAATGGACAGGTGTGGGAAGTGGATGAAATCATGAAACGAAAAAATGAAGTGGAAGCAGTAGGATTGACTTTTTCGGTTGTGGAAAGTATTCCGGTGCATGAAGACATCAAAAAACAATCAGGAGATTATTTGAAGTACATAGAAAACTACAAGCAAAGCATCAAAAACTTGGCAGCTTGCGGGGTTCATATTGTGTGCTATAATTTTATGCCTGTTTTGGATTGGTCCCGTACTGATTTATCATATGAAATGCCTGATGGTTCTAAAGCTTTGCGTTTTGACATTAATGAATTTGCCGCTTTTGAATTATTCATTTTAAAACGTCCGGGAGCAGAAGACACCTATACAGAAGCACAAAAAACGAAAGCAAAAACTACTTTTGAAAAGCTGACTGATGCTGACAAAGTAAAATTACAGCAAAACATCATTGCCGGTTTACCTGGTGCAGAAGAATCCTATACTGTTGAAGATTTCTTAAAAGTGCTTCAAGGGTATGATGGGATCGATGCCAATAAACTAAAAGAAAATCTATATTATTTCCTGCGTGAAATTGTGCCGGTAGCCGAGAGCGTTGGTGTGAGAATGGCCATTCACCCTGACGATCCTCCTTATCCAATTTTAGGATTGCCAAGAGTCGTGAGCACAGAAGCTGATTTAGTGCAGTTGCTAAATGCGATTGATTCTCCATCCAATGGATTTTGCATGTGTACAGGTTCGTATGGAGTGATTGCAGATAATGATTTATCAGGAATGATCGATCGCAATGGGGAGAAAATGAATTTTATCCATTTGAGAAGCACACAACGCGATGAAGAAGGAAATTTCTACGAAGCCAATCATTTAGAAGGAAATGTGGATATGTTCGAAGTAGTGAAATCTATTGTAAAGATGGAAAATAAAACCAACAGAATCATTCCGATGCGTCCAGATCACGGACACCAAATGCTGGATGATTTAAAGAAAAAAACAAATCCTGGCTATTCCGGAATTGGCCGTTTAAGAGGTTTAGCCGAATTACGCGGTTTGGAATTGGGAATCAAAAGGAGTTTATAAACAACATCATTTCGCCTTGTAGAATAGTGAGCTAACTCTAAAAAAAAGCTAAAATAATTTTAACCGCAAGGACCGCAAGGATTTTGATTCTTTAAAAAACGCAAAGGACGCAACGCTTTGCGAACCTTGGGGAATATAAATAATGAGATAGAAATCCTTGCGCACTTTGCGGTAAATAAAAAGAATTAGATAGAATTACACAAATTTGTACCAATTAATTTGTGCCTTAAATATTTTTAGAAGCTAAAGCAAAATGCACTAAAGTCCATAGTTGTAACTATTCCTGAGACCAATAAAACCAATACCCTTTGAAAATTAAAAAAAAACATGGAATGAACCTTTTAATTTTTTGCAGACAACTTTCCATAGAACAATCAGTCGCTTAAAAAAATCATGCCATTCAACCATAAATGCACTGTGGTTCTGTTTTTTATGATTATATTAGTGTACTATATCCAAAATTATCACTCTAAAAAAATAAAATAATATGGAGGTAAGTACATTAAATCAAACCGAGGCTTGGGTAATCGCTCTTTTGCTTTTTATCTTAATGCTTATTTCAAGTTTTATTGGAAAACGCACGGGAAATTACATTCGGAATAAAAAACATAATGAAGAAAAACTGACTGAAACTTCAGGACTCGTTGCACTGCTTTTTTTCTTACTTGCATTTACTTTTGGGATGAGTGGCGATCGTTATGATTCAAGAAGAAAAATTGTTATCGAAGAGGCAAATGACATTGGCACTGCCATATTGCGAAGCGATTTATATCCTGATTCCACAAGAACTTTATTCCGTAAAGATTTTAAGGAATATGTGGAAACAAGAATATCCTATTATCAAGTGGGTGCAGATGTAAAAGGAATTTTAAAAGCCGACAGTTTATCTCAGGTGATTTCCTCAAAATTGTGGAAGCTTACATGCGACCTATCCAAAGATCCTGCCAACCTTGTTGCCACACAACAGATGATTCCCGCTTTGAACACCATGATTGATATAACCACCTCCCGTCTCGCTGGGGAGAAAGCCAAAGTTCCCAAAAGCATTTTAATCATGTTGTTTTTTCTGGCACTGATAAGTGCATTTTATAGCGGCTATTCCGAAGGACGCAAAGGCAAGATTGACTGGTTAATCCAAATCGGATTTTGTCTTTTGGTATCGTTAGTCGTTTTATTTACGTTAGATTTGGACAGACCCCGAAGAGGTTTCGTAAATTTAGACGTGCCAAATGAGACGATAATCGATTTAAGGAAGAACTTTGAGTAATCTTTCCCCCAGAAAATAGCATAAAAGCAAAGCCTCATGATTTTTTCAACTTGCTGGTTTAAGCATATAGAATCAGTTAAGCTTTAATTTTTTTTTCACAAAAAGTGCGAAGACACAAAATTCAGAATCGATTTCTTTGCGTCTTCGCGCTTTTGTGAGAACTAGATTTAATAATATGGATGCAAACAAAAAACTACACTATCTATGCTTTATGTCCCGTCCTATGACGCTTTCATCATATTTGTGTGCTTCCATTTTGTCTAATTATTTAATGTTCATGCTCTCCTCCACCTTTCATAGCAGAAAGTAAATAGAAAGCCCCTTTAATTACAAATTTCGCATCGGCGGGAATAGCTGAAACAAATTTTACTTCAGTATAACCTAAATCGGTTGTTCCGGGTATAACTTCTATTGCTTTGAAATGAACTTCGCTGTGTTCATTTTCCTCGACAGCAGCAACTTCAGGATGTACCTCGCTTTCTGTTTTTTTAACAGTGGTTTTATCTTCGAGTTCCTCTTGAACATAGACAAAGTATTTATCTCCATTTTTTACTACTGCCTCTTTTGGCAGGGCAGGAACGGTTGTATTTTTAATATTGATATTGGCAGAAACATACATTCCGGAAATCAAATCTTTGGAATCAGCTGGATCTATTTTGGCGTGAACTGCAACGGTTTTACTTTCGTTTGAAAATGCTTTATTGATACCAAATATTTTTCCTTTAATGGATTTATTGCCCTGGTTTGTTAAAATAAAGTCTATAGTTTGCCCCACAGATATAGATCCCAAATCTTTTTCATACACATTCAAATCCAAGTGTATCTGACTATTGTCGACTACTTCAAACAGCGTTATTCCTGTTTCGGCAAATGCTCCTTTGGCAATGCTGATTTTTCCAACATAGCCTGATATCGGTGAAACTATTGGTACTAGACTTGACCCGTTTGTACTCATATTTAAGGCTTGCAATTTGTTTTTTGCCCCTTTTGCCCTTGCTCTTTCTACAGCTAATTTTGCTTTTACTTCCTGAAGAACTTTTCTCGGATTTACATTTTCATCACTCAATGTTTTTTGGCGATTGTATTCTAATTGCAAGTATTCGATATTGGCAACAGCCGAATTGTAATCTTCCTGCATTTCAACTACTTCCAAATTTTGAATAGTAGCCAGTACTTTTCCTTTGTTTACAAACGTGCCTTCAAGAACTAAAATATCCTTAACTGTTCCGCCAATCAAAGTAGAAATATTTGCCATATTTTGTGGTGGAACTGTGGTGTAACCATTGGCTTTTATAACTAAATTAAGATTCCTGTTTTCTAAAGAACCTGTTTGAATACCAACTGTTTTGTATTGTAGTGCTGTTAATGCTACTTCATTTTCTGCTTTTTCTTCTTCGTGACTATCTTCCTCTGTTTTTTTATCCTGACAAGAAGTAAGAAACAAGAAGCAAGAAGCAAGAAGTAAAAATGTTGTTTTAATCTTGAAATTTAAAATTGTATTTATTATTAAATTGTTCATTTTGGAGAATTTTAGTTGTTAGAAATGGATGGAAACTGCAATTGAATCGCACTTTGATTGTAGGCATTGACAGCCTCGGCATTTTGTTTTTTGATATCGATAGCCTGATTCAAAAAACTGATATACGACCAATAACTCATATCGCCATTAGCATAACTCTTTTGAGCTGTTACAATGATTTGTTCTGCATATTGCAAACCTTCCTTTTGATAATAGTCTAAGGCTTTTTGCTGTTTTTCGAAATCATTTTTCAATTCTTCCATTTTCAATTTTAAAGCCAATTTATTTTTGTCTAATTCTAATTGTGATTGTGAAATGCTAATGGACGAAGCTTCTGCTCTAGCTGTATTTACACCGCCGAATAAAGGAATCTGCAGACCAGCCGTAAATCCTTGAAAATAGGATTTGGTATCAATCGTTTGTCCAAAATAACCTAAACCAACCTTTGGTGTTCGCAATGCTTTAAACGTATTCATTTCTTTTTGATGCACTGAAATCTGCTGTGTATAATAATCGGTCACTAAAGTTTCCACTTTTGACTGGTTTTCATTCGTTTGTATTGAATACTGCATTGGTGTTGCGGTATCTGGCACAATATCATCTTCAGTTTGAACAAAAAACTGCAATTGTTTTTTATAAATTGCTAAATCAAATTCGAGTTGCGCTTGCTGGGTCTCTATTTCTTTTGACTTTGCTTTGGCACTAATGACTTCGATTTTTCCACTTTCGCCAGTTTCAAAACGCAGTTCCGCATTCTTCAGAAACTTCGAATAAATGGTTAACAAATCCGTGTTTAATTTTTGAATAGAAACTCCATACAAATATTGATAGTAGGCAATTGTTACCGCTTTTTCAATTTCATATTCGGATAAAGCTTTTCTTTTTTCGGCAAGTTTTACTAATTCTTCCTGTAATTGTCGGTTGGCTTTTGTAATACTACCAATGGGAAAATATTGTTGTACCGAAACATTGCTATCATAATATTTACTATTGAATTGCCCGCCCTGGTATTGTACTTGCAAAGGGTCAGCTTGAAAAGCAGTCTTTTTTAGAACTGTTTGTTTTTCAATTTCTTTATCGGCAATTTTTAAATCAATATTGTTAGTTTTTGCCATTTCGATGGCTTTTTGTACTGAAATTGGCTGGCTATTTTGGGCAAAAGAAAAGCTGCTTATCAATAAAACAATTAAGGTAACTATTGGCGTTTTCATTTTTTTTCTTCCTTTAATTCCTTTTTCGAACAATAGATATAAAATTGGTAAAACAATCAACGTCAACAATGTAGCTGATAATAATCCACCAATAACCACGGTTGCCAATGGTTTTTGAACTTCAGCTCCACCGCTTGTTGATAATGCCATTGGCATAAATCCTAAAGATGCTACAGCAGCTGTCATTAAAACGGGGCGCAAACGTGTTTTTGTTCCATTTAAAACCCTTTGCAATGGATCGGTTATTCCTTCGGTTTTAAGTTGATTGAAATAAGAGATTAACACAATTCCGTTCAATACTGCAATTCCAAATAAGGCTATAAATCCAATTCCTGCAGAAATACTAAAAGGCATTCCTCGCATCCAGAGTGCAAAAACACCACCAATCGCTGATAGTGGAATAGCTGTAAATATCAAGCACGCTTGTTTGAAACTATTGAAAGTAAAAAACAACAAAACCATTATTAATCCTAATGCAATAGGCAAGGCTACCGAAAGTCTTTTAGTAGCTTCAATCAAATTTTCAAATTGACCGCCATAGGTAACATAATAGCCTGGTGGGAGTTTAAAATCCTTATCTAATTTTTGTTGAATTTCTTCCACAACGCTTTTGATGTCTCGACCACGAACGTTTAATCCAACGGTAATTCTACGCTTACCGTCTTCACGAGAAACCTGAACAGGGCCTTGTTCATAAGAAACCGTTGCTACTTGTGAAAGAGGTACTTGTTGTCCGTTTGGTAACGGAATAAATAAATTACTGACATCGGTAATATCCGTTCGATTGGCGTTATCCATTCGCACCACTACATCAAATCGCTTGCTTTCTTCGTAGATTTTACCAGCACTTTCTCCTGCAAATGAAGAACGAATGATTTGGTTGATGTCGGTAATATTCAAACCATATAATGCAATTTTATTGTAATCATATTTTATAGTTATTTGAGGTAAGCCAGTTACTTTATCGGCTTTTAAATCGCCAATGCCTTCAATGCTTTTTACTTTCGAAATCAATTCGGTTGCTTTGGTATCCAAAATTTCTAAATCATCCCCGAATATTTTAATAGCAATATCGCTTCGGCTTCCTGTCATTAATTCGTTGAAACGCATTTGAATAGGTTGTGAAATTTCGATATTAGCACCCGGAATGACTTCCATTTCTTCTTTCATTGCATTGGCTAAATCCTCCCAATTATCATAATTGCCAGTCCATTCGCTTTTGTCTTTTAGTACAATAATTAAATCGGCACTTTCTATCGGCATCGGGTCAGTTGGAATTTCGCCACTACCAATTTTGGCCACTATGGTTTTTATTTCTGGAAATTTTGCTTTTAGAATTTTTTGGTATTCTGTAGTTGTTTTTACCATTTGAGTAAGAGAACTTCCGGTCATAATAGTAACATTTATAGCTAGATCTCCCTCTTCGATAGTTGGAATAAATTCTCCACCCATATTTTGAAAAATCACTATTGCTAATACAAATAAACCGAATGAAATAGACAAAACTGCTTTTTTGAAACGTAAAGCTTTTTCCAAAAACGGCGTGTATATCCCTTCGAACCAAGCCATCATTCTATCACTGAAATTAGATTTGTGTTCTGTATTTTTAGACAAGAACATTGCGCTCATCATTGGGACATAAGTCAAAGAAAGAATAAATGCTCCAATAACTGCAAAACCAACTGTCATTGCCATTGGCTTAAACATTTTACCCTCTGTTCCAACTAAGGCCAGGATTGGTAAATAGACAATTAAGATAATTATTTCTCCAAAGGCAGCGCTGTTTCTAATTTTGGAAGCCGATTTATATACCTCACTGTCCATTTCGGATTGGGTTAAATCCTTTTGTCTTTTTAGTTTTTGTAAATGATGCATTGTGGCTTCAACAATAATTACAGCTCCATCGACAATAATTCCAAAATCGATTGCCCCTAAACTCATTAGATTGCCGCTTACGCCAAAATAATTCATTAGAATTACAGCAAAAAGCATTGCCAACGGAATTACAGAAGCGACAATTAATCCTGCACGAAGATTTCCTAGAAATAAAATCAATACAAAAATTACGATTAATGCCCCTTCTAGTAAATTTTTGGTCACAGTTCCAATGGCATTATCTACTAATTTTCCTCTATCAATAAAGGCTTCGGCAACAACGCCTTCGGGTAAGCTTTTGTTGATTTGAATCATTTTCTCTTTTATTCTATTCACAACTGCGCTAGAATTTTCTCCTTTTAGCATTAAGGCTAAACCAGAAACAATTTCTCCTTTGCCATCTTTGGTGGATGCACCATAACGTAGTGAAACTCCTTCTCGAACTTCGGCTACATTTCGAACTAAAATTGGTGAACCGTTTTTATTACTAACCACAACATTTTCTAAATCTTTGACTCCAGTTGCCATACCAACTCCACGAATGAAATAAGCATATTGGTCTTTTTCAATATAAGCACCACCGGTATTTTGATTGTTTTTTTCTAAAGCATCAAAAATATCAATAATGGTTACGCCTAAACTATTCAGCTTATTGGGATTTACAGCAATTTCATATTGCTTTAGTTTTCCACCCCAAGCACTTATATCGGCAACACCCTCAATCCCTTGTAATTGCGGAATAATAATCCAATCTTGAATGGTTCGCAATTTTACTGCATCGTATTTGTCTTCATAGCCTTTTTTGGCATATACATCATATTGATATATTTCTCCAAGACCACTTGAAATTGGTGCTAGCTTTGGTGAACCTGCATAAGTTGGAATGTTTTCTTTGGCATCGTCCAGGCGCTGGAAAATTTGTTGACGTGCCCAATAAATATCTACATCGTCTTCAAAAACAACGGTAACAACCGATAATCCGAAACGAGAAATACTTCTCAATTCGATTACTTTCGGAATGGTTTTTACGGATTGCTCAAGCGGATAGGTAATTAATTGCTCTACTTCCTGACTGGCTAAAGTTGGAGCCGTAGTAATAATCTGCACTTGATTATTAGTAACATCTGGTAAGGCATCCAGTGGTAAATTTTTAATAGAATAGCTACCCCAAGCTATAAGCACAAGAGTAAATAAGACTATAATGAACTTGTTCTTTATACTAAACTGTATGATTTTATCTAACATTGAAAATATTATAATGAATTAGAAATTAGCAAATAGAATACTTGCCATTATTTGTGATAAGCTCACAACTTTCTAACCCGAATCCCGATAGCTATCGGGACGGGCATCATTATGCTATTTGAGGTGGTTGCCAAATACTTCCGAAGAAATTGGAAGAAAAAATTGATTTATATGTTGGTAAAGATTTTGTAATAACAGCTGAAATAGTTGAAAAATCGAAAACGACATTTGCTTGATAACTCAAAACTTGCGCTCCACAACAGTTGCAAGTGCAAAATGGCGAACATAAATCATTTTCTTTATTGTGAGAATGATTATTGTCGTTTGAAACAAATTCTGTTTTTGTATGTGCAGAATTATTTGTTTCCATATCTGCACAAGGCATAGAGGAAAGTATCAGAAAAATAAATGACAATATCGTATTTAGTAATTTCACGAGTGTAAAAATAAGATTTTTATCTTATAACACATTGAGTGTAATTGTTTTTTTTATTTTTGAAATATACCTTAATAGTATAAAAATACGTTTCAGAAAGTGTTCTATTTATTTTGGAACCAAAGTATATCAGGCAACATTCAAATTAATACTAAAGGTACTGCCCAAACCCAGTTCACTTTCAACATTAATACTTCCGTTTTGTGCCTCGATAAATTCTTTACTTATGGCTAATCCAAGTCCCGTTCCAGATTTATTGCTTCCAGGAATTTGGAAATATTTATCGAAGACTTTGGTTTTGTAACGGCTGTCAATACCTTTTCCTGTATCAATAACCTGAAACGTAATCTGCTTGTTTTTTTGTTTTAATCTGACAATAATTTTGCTGTTCTCCGAAGAATAGGTAATAGCGTTGGTTAAAAAATTAATTAGCACCCAGCTTGTTTTTTCGGTATCCGCTTTTACATTAGGCAAATCTGCTTCGGCATCGATAATTATTTCAATTTGTTTTTGTTCTGCTTTTACTTTAACAGCTTCGGTGGCATAATGAACTATTTCATACGGATTACTTTTTTCAATATTCAATTGTATATTGCCTGTTTCGACCTGTGATAATTCGAGTAATTCACCCGTGATTTTTAACAGTCGCTGGCTATCGTCTTTAATGCTGTCAATCAAATGCTTTTGCTCTTCATTGATTGTTCCAGTGCTTTTGTTCTCAAGCAATTGCAAACTCATTTTTATGGATGAAATAGGAGTCTTTAATTCGTGAGAAACAGTAGCTATAAAATTTGTTTTGGCAAAATCTAATTCTTTAAAAACAGTGATGTTTCTTAAAATAATAACATCGCCTATAGGAATGGATTGCTCTTCTCCTGTTGGAACTATAGTAATATTTACGATTTCTTTTTCGAAATAACTCTCTTTACCATCTGCAAAAATCTTCATCGGCTGTGCTTTTACACTATCCAATTCACTATTGATTAGAGATTTCATTAAATCATTTGTCTCTGCTAGAACTGTTGCTGATTTTCCAATAACTTCTTCTTGACTTCTATTTATTATTTTTAGAGCTTGATTATTGATAAATAAAATGACTCCCTGATTGTCCAATCCAATAATAGGATCATTCATTTTGTTGATTAAAGTTTCTAATCTTTTCTTTTCAAACAACAATTTATAAAGATTACTATCATGGTACTCTTCTAATTTCTGTGCCATTGTATTGAAAGATTTTGCCAAATCGCCAAACTCATTATGACTCATAAAATGCACTCGTTCTGAATAGTTTTTTTTGGCAATTTCTTTGATACTGGCAGTAAGCTCTTTAATTGGATTGGCGATGTTATTGGGTAAATTTATTAACAGATTAAAAGCTATCAGAAAGCAAAGTGCACCTGTTATTGCAATCCACATATTAGCCGTTTCTGCGGTGTGTTTGGCAATATCGCTTTTTTTCTTAATGGCAAACATATTCAACTTCATAATCTCAAATATATCTTGCCTAATTTGGTTTTTCAATCCTTCATCTGTTCTGTTTGTTTTTAAAAGATTAAAAGTTTTTTTCAAATTGAGGGTTGCATTATGTTCTCCAACTTCGGTAACATTATCAACTTGCTTATTGAGATTGTTTTCAAATGTCATTATCGCATTCTCTGCGTTACTATTTATCTCGTCCAATGAAAGCAACATATTACGAGAATACTCCAATGTATTATAATTGGCTTTCAGTATGTTTTCAGTGTCTTTTTTTATCGAAAATATATAAAAAGCGCTCACTAACGTTAGGATCATTATCAGTAAAAATAACAATCCTACACTCAGGTTTAATTTAGTTTTAATTTTCATATCAAGATAATATTTAAATTTCGGAAATATAGTATTGCCATTCTTCATTACCATTTGCATTTTGGAATCATGGCAATTTCATTTTATGATAGAATTACAAGGTCAATGTTAGATAAAGATAAACTATTCAATAATCGATTAAAAATTGTAGTCGATAATATCACTTTAAACAAACTAAAATGCGGTTTCCCAACACAAACTGTAGTGATTTGTTTTTCCTCCACTATTTTAAGTATGCCATCGCTGATATTTTTACTCTCTATTTTAATTACTTCAGCACCCAATTGTGTTGCCAATTTGAAATTATTAATCAAATGCCGTTGCTTATCAAGTGCTATTTTATCTGGACTCTCTTTTGGAGTTTCTACATAAAGAACATACCAGTCACTATTGTAATAACTGGCCAAGCGTGCTGTTTTTCGAATAATTATTTTGGCTGTTTTATCGTTACTGCTAATGCAGGCCAACAACTTTTCGTGCCGTAAAGCATGGTTCTTAGGAACCTCATTTTCTACTTTTCGAACAACCTGGCTTGCAACCTCCCGCAAAGCTAATTCCCGTAATTGCAAAATTTGATCAGACTTAAAAAAATTGGTCAAAGCCATCTGAATTTTATCGGCTGTATAAATTTTTCCCTCTTTCAAACGATCAATCAAATCCTCCGAAGTCAAATCGATATTAACCACCTCATCAGCCAATCGCAACACATTATCCGGAACTCGCTCTAGAACGTCAACATTGGTAATTCGCTTTACATCTTCATTTAAACTCTCAATATGCTGAATATTTACTGCCGAAATTACATTGATTCCAGCTTCCAGAATTTCCAAAACATCCTGCCAGCGTTTTTCATTTTTACTGCCTTCAATATTTGTGTGCGCCAATTCGTCAACTATTACTACTTCTGGACGCAAATTGATAATGGCCTGTACATCCATTTCCTCAAGCTGTTTTCCTTTATAGAAAATAGAACGACGCGGAATCACAGGTAATCCTTCCAACAAATCGTGTGTTTCCTTGCGATTGTGTGTTTCGACATAACCAATTTTTATATCAATTCCATTTCGCAATATCGTATGAGCTTCCTGTAGCATACGAAAAGTTTTGCCCACACCGGCACTCATCCCAATGTACACTTTAAACTTTCCTTTTCGTGATTTTTGAATTAAATCCAGAAAGTGTTTGACGTTATTTTCTTTTTCGTTGTTCATTTTATATTGTGTAAAATGTGAGAAGTCAGAAGTAAAATGTTTACAATCAAAAACATTTTACTTCTAACTCTTCACTCCTGACTTCTGTCTTTTTTTTAAATCGATATAGCCAAAGATGTCGTTATAAAAACATTGCTGTCTGTTGGATTATTATCCTTCAAAAAGATATCATCTTTACTATTCAAAGTTCGGACTTCTAATCTAAATATTACATTTTCTACTGGCAAATAATCAAAATTTGCCGAGAAGCCATAGGTTTTAAAACCGTTTGGAGTTCCTGTTGAGATAATTACTCCTTTTACATCTTGATAATATTCCCCTCGTGCAGCCAATTGAATTTTATCTGTGGGCTTGTACTGAATAATTGCAGAGGGTGTATACCAAACATCATAATCACTGCTTCCCTTTGCGGATTGCTGCGCTCCAATATCAAAACCTGCAATTACACTTGTTTTATCTGTCAACTTGAAAGTTCCATAAAAATCATTAAAATAACGCCATTTCTTGTCAATATCGGGTTGCTCATTCCCTGCATAAGTACTCCAGTTTAATGATGCTTTTACAGTTGGTTTAAAAGTCACCTGAGTTCCAAAAGCCGGCGTATGATTACCATCAACTTTCTGAATTCGTTGCCAGCCGTTTAAATACATCGCTGCCAAATACCATTTTTCAGACGGAGAAGTATATCCTATTTTCACTCCTGTTTCATAATAGGGCGAATTTTCAGCAGCAATACTTCTCGTCAAAGTCATGCAATCTTTTCCAATTGCGCTTTCAGACCCAATATGCGAAGGCATAACTCCCGCATCAATCCATAGATTGTAATCTTTAGAAATTTTAACGCCTATATTAGCTTCATAAATGTTTTTCAATAAATCTTGTTCCGCTGCCATATTGTATTGGGCATACGTTCCTGCCATAAGCGCTAAATTGGCGCGAACATTCTCTTTCGCATAATTCACTTTGGCCATACCTAAATTCAAATTAACTTCATTGGATCGATTGTAACTGTAAATAAATCCTGGTTTGGTATGATTATCCGGTTTCCCAAAATCATAACTGTAATAGATATCCACATAACCAGAAAACGTAATTGGACTTTTTGACTCTTCTTGAGCATAAATTGTTGTAAAACCAAAAGCTATTAAAGCAGTAACTAGTATTCTTTTCATTTTATTATTTTTAGGAGCTAATCCCGCTATCATTCCAAATCTTTTGTTTTTTAAAAGAAAAAACAAAAGGATTTTCCCTTCTATCGGGGCTAGGGCATCACGTTTTTTTGATTTTTTTTTAATTCTTAGCCCTCATTATTTAAAATTGTCATTGATATTAAAATTTGACATTGCTATTTTTCTTTATTTCAACTCATCCAAAGCGATATTCAATTCCAGTACATTTACCGTTGAAGTTCCCATTACCGATGGTCTGTTGATTTTTGTTTCCACCAATGCTTTTACTTTTTCTTCAGACAAGTTTCTCACTTTAGCCACTCTTTTCACCTGAATCAAAGCGCCTTCCGGTGAAATATTTGGATCCAAACCACTACCCGATGCTGTTACCATATCCGATGGAATCTCCGATTTTTTCAAATACGGATGCGCTATCAAAAACGTATCAATCCTTTTTTGCACCAAAGCCAAATATTCAGGATTGCTTGGCCCTTTGTTGCTTCCTGCACTTCCTGCAGCATTATAATCCACTGCCGATGGTCGTCCCCAGAAATAATTGGGCTTGTCAAATTTTTGACCAATTTTTTGATAACCCACTACTTTTCCATTTACAGAAATGGTTTCTCCTTTTCCTTTATTTGGGGCAAATTGTGCAATTCCTAAAATTGCCATAGTATAAATAACTGAGAATAAAATGACCAATAATGCGGTCAATTTTAATATTGAAAATATGTTTTTCATTTTGTTTGTTTTTTTGTTAGACTCTAAGTCACTAAGTTTCTAAGATTCTGAGATTTTTAAAATATTAATTCCTGTGAACATATCGTCAACAAAAACTCAGGAACTTAGTCTCTTAGCATCTCAGAATCTTTTTTCCCTACATAAATAACGTAACCGCCAAATCAATTAATTTAATCCCTATAAAAGGAACAATTATTCCTCCTAAACCATAAATCAACAGGTTTCTTTTCAAGATAGCACTCGCACCTATTGGTTTATAATCAACTCCTCTCAATGCCAGCGGAATCAATATCGGAATGATAATCGCGTTGAAAATTACCGCTGATAAAATGGCACTTTCCGGACTGTGCAAATGCATAATGTTTAATCCTTCAAGAGCAGGAATCGCTGTGATAAAAAGTGCAGGAACAATGGCGAAATATTTGGCTACATCATTTGCAATTGAGAATGTGGTAAGCGTTCCTCTGGTCATTAACAGTTGTTTACCGATTTCGATAATCTCAATTAACTTGGTTGGATCATTGTCCAGATCGACCATGTTACCAGCTTCTTTGGCAGCCTGTGTTCCGCTGTTCATTGCTACACCTACATCTGCTTGGGCAAGAGCGGGTGCATCATTGGTACCATCCCCCATCATGGCAACAAGTTTACCATTTTGCTGCTCATTTTTGATATAGTTCATTTTATCTTCAGGTTTGGCTTCGGCAATAAAATCATCAACACCGGCTTTCTCTGCAATGAATTTGGCGGTCAAAGGATTGTCTCCAGTAACCATCACTGTTTTCACTCCCATTTTTCTTAAACGCTCAAAACGTTCTTTCATTCCGGTTTTGATGATGTCCTGTAATTCTATAACTCCTTGTACTTGGTTGTTTCTGATAACTACCAAAGGCGTTCCTCCATTCGAAGAAATTTCAATTACTTTCTGCGCTATATCTTCCGGGAATGTGTTTCCAGCTTGTTTCACAATATTTTTGGCAGCATCCTGCGCTCCTTTTCTAATATTGGTACCGTCTTTTAAAATCACACCGCTGGTTCTAGTTTCGGCAGTAAATTTGATTAGAACTGCACCTTCAATAGATGATTTTTTAGCAACAGCTGCACCAGCTAATTCCACAATACTTTTTCCTTCAGGAGTATTGTCAGCTAATGAACTTAGTACCGCAGATTGAATAAAATCCTCTTGAGATATTCCATTTGTTGGATAAAAGTTGGTCGCTTTTCTGTTTCCGATAGTGATTGTTCCTGTTTTATCTAATAGTAATACATCAATATCACCAGCAGTTTCCACCGCTTTTCCTGATTTTGTTATGACATTGGCACGTAATGCTCTATCCATCCCCGCAATGCCTATAGCTGATAATAGGCCTCCAATAGTCGTTGGAATCAAACACACAAAAAGTGAAATGAAAGCTGCAATCGTGATTGGTGTATTCGCATAATCAGCAAATGGTTTTAGTGTCACGCATACAATCACGAAGATTAAAGTAAACGCAGCTAATAAAATTGTCAATGCAATTTCATTTGGTGTTTTTTGGCGAGAAGCACCTTCAACTAAGGCTATCATCTTATCCAAGAAAGATTCGCCGGGCTCTGTAGTAACTCTAACTGTTATTCTATCGGTTAAAACTTTAGTTCCTCCGGTTACGGAGCTTTTGTCGCCTCCCGCTTCACGAATTACTGGAGCACTTTCTCCCGTAATGGCACTTTCGTCAATAGTTGCTATACCTTCAATAATTTCTCCGTCTGTGGGGATAATATCTCCTGCTTCACAGAAAAACATATCGTCTTTCTTTAATTGAGAAGAAGATACCATGACAATTTCATGCGAATAGATTTTGCCTAATTCTATAACTTTCTTTGCAGGTGTTTCTTCACGAGTTTTTCTCAAACTGTCCGCCTGTGCTTTTCCTCTGGCTTCGGCAATTGCTTCGGCAAAATTGGCAAACAAAAGTGTTGCTAACAAAATTAAGAATACAATGAAATTATAGACAAAACTCCCTTGATCCTGTGCGCCAAACAAAATGGCAACACATACGGCAAACATAATGGCAGTACCTATTTCTACGGTAAACATTACCGGATTTTTGAACATTGTTTTTGGGTTCAGCTTAACAAAAGACTGCACTAAGGCTTCTTTTACCTGCTTACGTTCAAACAATGATTTGGATTTATTTTTAGTCATTTTTATATTATTTTAATGTAAAATACTCCGCTAAAGGGCCAAGTGCCAACGCTGGAAAGAATGATAGAGCTGAAATAATCAAGATTACGGCAAAAACCATTACACCAAAAATGGAAGTGTCTGTTTTTAAAGTTCCTGCACTTTCTGGAATGTATTTTTTATTGGCTAACAATCCTGCGATGGCCAATGGACCAATTATAGGAATGAAACGGCCCAATAATAGCACAATTCCTGTTGTAATATTCCAAAACGGGTTGTTGTCTCCCAAACCTTCAAAACCAGAACCATTATTGGCTGCACTCGATGTGTATTCGTATAACATTTCTGAAAATCCGTGATTGCCAGGATTATTCAGCCAGCCTGTTGCGTTACCGCTAAACCAATAGCCCATTGCAGTGTCATTTGCAGTAAAATAGGACGCCAAAGCTGTTCCAGCCAATATTAATAAAGGATGAAGAATAGCAATGATAGCAGCAATTTTTACTTCTCTGGCTTCGATTTTCTTTCCTAAAAATTCAGGAGTTCGTCCCACCATTAAACCTGAAATGAAAACAGCCAGAATTATAAAAATATAGAAATTCAGCCATCCAACTCCACAGCCACCGTAAAAAGCATTGACCATCATGGCCATCAATTGCATAGCTCCCGAAGCTGGCATTGTACTATCATGCATACCATTGACCGATCCTGTGGAAATTACCGTTGTGGCGATTTCCCAAAAACTGGTAACTGCAGTCCCAAAACGTATTTCCTTACCTTCCATAGCACCGGTTGCTTGAGAAATACCCATTCTTTCGATAGCGGGGTTTCCGCTAATTTCACTTATCATTGTTGGGATAACCAGCATTAAGAAACCAACAGTCATTACGCCAAAAACGACATAAGAAAATTTTCTTTTGTTAAGGAAAAAACCTAAGGCAAAGATCATTGCAAAAGGAATGATTAACTGTGCCCACAACTCAACTGCATTGGTAAAATAAGTTGGATTTTCTAATGGATGTGCCGAATTGGCTCCAAAAAAACCACCTCCGTTTGTTCCAATATGCTTGATTCCAATGAAAGCCGCCGCAGGACCACGAGAAACTTCAACTGTATCACCTTGTAAAGTCACGATTTTGTCTTTTCCTTCAAATGTCATTGGAGTGCCGCTAAATACTAAAACGATAGCAACAAGAGTAGAAAGAGGCAATAGAATACGAATGCAGCTTTTGATGAAAAAATTATAAAAATTTCCTAATTTATCTGTGGTTCTCTCTCTCATGGCAACAAAAACCATAGCGGCAGCCGCCATTCCCGTTCCCGCAGAAACAAATTGTAAGAACATTAAAAACAACTGACCCAAATAAGAAAGACCCGATTCTCCTGAATAATGCTGTAAATTACAGTTCACCACAAATGAAATGGCGGTATTGAAAGCCAAATCTGGTGTCATGGATGGATTCCCATCTGGATTTATCGGTAGGCTTCCTTGAAAGATTAAGACAAAAAAACAAAGAAAGAACCAAACCATATTTACGCTTAAAAGCGCTTTGAGATGTTGTTTCCAGTTCATCTCTTCAGTGGAATTAATACCGCTGACTTTAAAAATAAATTTTTCAATTGGAATGAAAATTGCATCAAGCATTGTTTTATCTCCCAAATACACTTTAGCAATATACCTTCCAACAGGAATAGCCAAAACTATCGAGACGATAAAAATACTGATGACTCCAAAAAATTCTGTGTTCATATTTTATTTGTTAGAAATTATTTTTTTTGGCTTCTATAAAAACATAATAAGCATTATAAAGGCAAATGCCCAAGCCATAATTGCTACTGTTATTTCTTTATTTGCCTTTTTCATTTTTAAAATTTTTCCGGTTTGATTAATACATAAACCAAATAACCGAATACGGCAAGTGCAATAATAAATAGTGCTGTCATAATTTAAATTTTTTCAAAAAATTCGACGGATTTAAAACAAATCGCAAAAAGCAAAACTCCTAATGCGAGTAAAAGAATAGTGATTATCATATTATTAAAATTAAGGTTAGAATTAAACTCCTGAAGTATTGATTTGCTTGATATACTCAGTCTTCAACGATTTTGGAAACAGATTCGAAATACTGCAATGGAGCAGTTCCATAAATGAGGAAACCGAAAAAACATATACATTCGTAATGGCACTTTTTGTTTCGCTGCTTCCAGATTCGAATAATCGTTCGGCTAATGCCAAGCATTTTTTGGCGCGGTTAATATTGCCGGTAATAATTGCAATTTTTGTGATTTCGGCAAAGCGCTCCGCTTTTTCGTAAATCGTTGCTATTTTATTTTTCATTATTGGTAATGGTTTATTTTGTTCTTTCTCCCTTATGCCAAAAAGTATTCCAAAAAAAGTAAAAAACCCTAAAGCATTGTATCCTATAAACTTAGTATAACCGTTCCAAAAAAAGGCATAAAAAAAGCCTATCAAAATGATAGGCTTTTCTCAAAACGATAATTTTTTTTTATTGAATATTGTATTCGTCCAATTTTCGATAAAGCGTCGCAACACCTATTTCGAGTAAGCGGGCTGTTTCGGCTTTATTGCCTTTGGTATAATTCAATACTTTTTGAATATGCAGTTTTTCAACACTTTGCATCGAAAATGCTGATAATGTTTTATTTGAATGGTTAATCTGGTGTTGTATTTCATAAGGCAAAACATCCTGTATCAAAATGTCATCGTTTACTAGGATTACGGAACGCTCTATCACGTTTCTCAATTCACGCACATTTCCTGGCCAATGATAGGTTTCCAATTTATGCAGGAAATCTGGATCAATGGTCAATTTCTTTTTATTGCCTCTTAATGAAAATTCTTCTACAAAATAATTGGTTAAAGGGGCAATATCTTTTATTCTTTCCCTCAATGGCGGAATTTTAATTTCGAAAATATTTAATCTAAAATACAAATCCGAACGAAAGCGGTGTTCGCCACTTTCAGTTTTTAAGTCTCTGTTTGTTGCTGCAATCAGTCGAAAATTGGATTTCTTAGGGCTTGTATCACCAATTTGGATATATTCATTCGTTTCTAAAACTCGCAGTAGTTTGGCTTGTAATTCTAAAGGCATTTCGCCTATTTCGTCCAAAAATAGAGTACCGCCATTAGCTTCTTCGATAAAACCTTTCTTGTCTTTTATTGCTCCTGTAAAAGCTCCTTGCTTGTGTCCGAAGAGTTCACTCTCAAGAATTTCCTTGCTAAAAGTACTGCAATTAAGCGCCACAAATGATTTTCCTGCTCGATTGCTGTTTTCGTGAATAGCTTGCGCAAAAACTTCTTTTCCAGTTCCGGTTTCACCCGTTAAAAGTACTGTAGAATCTGTTTTTGCAACTTTTTTGGCCAAATCAATGACTTGCTCCAATCCTTTTGATTTCCCGATAATACTGTCAAAAGAATATTTATCGGAAATTCGTTTTTCCAGCTGTTTTACTTTTTTTTGAAGCAACACTTTTTCTAATGCTCTATATAAAAGAGGAATTATCTTATCGTTATCATCGCCTTTGACAATATAATCGAAAGCACCGTTTTTCATTGCTTGAACTCCGTCGGAAATTTTGCCATAAGCAGTCAATAAAATAATTTCTGTAAGCGGAAAACTGGCTTTAATTTTTTGAAGAAAATCTACGCCATTGCCATCAGGAAGCAGTACATCGCAAAGTACGACATCAATATCATTCTGCTCCAATTTCTTAAAACCTGATTTTAAATCAGTAGCTTCAAAAACATCAAAACCTTCGGATTTTACAATTCTGGAGAGCAAACCTCTTAGCTTGTCTTCATCATCAATAATTAATATGTTTTTCAAAAGAATAAAGGATTTAATTTAAGCAAAATTAGATATTAATTTTTTAATGTTTAAAGGTATTAATTGTTTCTTGTTTTTAGTTCATTTGATATATTTATACGATAAATCCCATTGCATAAAGTATTCATCTCCGAACAACGACTTCATTAAATTTATGCGCAATTACATATAGTTAGTGATTTTTATTCTATTTTATACCCAAAAGCATATAATTAAGTAGTTTTAACCCGTTGAGTGTAATTCATGAAATTTTATTTAAACACATAGAAACATAGGCTTTAATTTAAAAAAGAACACAAAAAGAAATACATTTCTTTCACATAGAGAACTATGTGTATTTCAAATAAGTGAAAAGCCTTTTTTTGAGCTTACAGAATCTATGTTTCTATGTGTTTAGAATAATTGAACCCAACGGGTTAGTTATTCTTAAAACTATACCTTTCCTGCCAAAGCCAAAGGAGATTTTAATAGAAACAAAAAAGCCCTTCAAAAAATCTGAAGGGCTAATAATTAAAGATGAAATTATTTTTTTGATTCTTCCACAGAAACTTTTCTAAACTCTTTTAAAAGTTTTTCAAGTTCCAATGTTGATTTACGGGCTCTAGGTCCAGCAGCTTTGATACCTTTCTCAATTAATGATTCAGATTCTGTTTTGAATGTTTCGAATTCGGCATTGATTTTTGCAGCTAAATCTTTCATAGTATTATTGTATTAAATTAGCTTGCAAAAATATAAGTTTACTACTAAGATTGGGTGAATTTGTTGTTAAAATTGGTCTAAATTCCTGCTTTTTATTTAGGCTCGTTTTAAAAAGATCATTAATAGCAATTTGAAGGGATTTTAGAGTCCAGACCGTTTTTTGCAAATTCATCACAGAGCATTTTAATTGCTTTCCAAGCTAGTGCAAGCGCAATGTCATTAAGTTAAGGATTTCTTTCTAGGCTTTTCTAGATTATAGTTCTCGCTAAGACGTAAAAAATTCGATTCTAAACTTTGCTTTTTAGTGACTTTGCCTTGATAATAAACTAAATAAACCACTATGAACTTAAAGTGCATAGTTTTAACTATTTTTGAGACCAATAAATCATCATAAAATTGCCACTAACGATAAGTTTACGTTAGTAAACACCTATAAACAAAAAGGCGATTACAGATGACCAATAAAAAACAGTAAACATCTACACATGAAAACTATAAAATTCTTTTTTGGCTTTGTATTTATCATTTTCCCATTGGCTCTTTTGGCACAAGCCAAAGTGACTGTTTCTATCCAAAACAACTCCGCTTTGGAACGAAAAGCAGCCGTAGTAGCTATACCCTGGAAAATCGTTGCATTGCAATATACTCAAATTGACACTACTAATTTTGTGGTGATTAACTCCGTTACCAAAAAACAAGTCCCTTTTCAGTTGGAACACCGCGGACTGCCAGGAATTCAGAATTTGTTGGTACAGGTTGATGTCAAAGCAAAATCAGCACTTTCGATTTTTATACAAAAAGGGAAACCTGAAACTTTTGTTGCCAAAACCTATGCCCGCTATGTCCCAGAACGCAAAGATGATTTTGCATGGGAAAACGACAAAATTGCCTTTCGTGCCTATGGGAAAGCATTGGAAAACACAAAAGAAGATGCTTTTGGTTTTGATGTTTGGGTTAAAAGAACCGACAGACTCATACTTAATGAAAGATACAAACGAAACGAATATCATATCGACCATGGAGACGGAATGGATTATTATCATGTAGGTTTTTCATTGGGAGCGGGAAATATGGCACCATACGTAAAGGATTCTATTTACTACTCAGCAAATTACCGTCAATGGAAAGTATTGGACAACGGACCATTGCGCAGCACATTTCAATTAACATACGCTGCTTGGAATGCAGGCGGAACAAACGTTAAAGCTACAAAAACTATTTCTCTCGATGCCGGTTCCCAACTTAACCGAATAGAAAATATTTATTCTTTTGACGGTGACAAACCGTTGCCTGTAGTAGTTGGAATAATCAAAAGACCTGAAACTGGCACTATCTCGTTGAACGAACAACAAGGTATTATGAGCTATTGGGAACCTACTCATGGCCAAGATGGCACAACGGGTGTTGGATCTCTATTGACCACACCTGTAAGTAATATGGTGGTAACCAATAAGCAAATTCTAGCCAAAACAACGGTAAAAAACAATGTTCCTATCGTTTACTATACTGGAGCAGCTTGGGATAAGGCAGGAAAAATTACTAATGCCAAACAATGGCAAAACTATTTGAATAATTTTTATCAGCAAATAAACGAACCATTAATCGTAAACATAAAATAAATTCTTTTAAAAGTGAGTTAGAATCTTTGGTATTTGCATCGAAAAAGAATGTTTTCAAAAACAATAAATAAAAATATTTCTGCTCAAAAATTAATAATCGAACTCCGGTTAATAGATAATAAACAAGTTAAATCCTAATCATGGTTAGATCGTTTATCT
The DNA here is from genome assembly GCA_963511725.1 of uncultured Flavobacterium sp. Taxonomy (GTDB): domain Bacteria; phylum Bacteroidota; class Bacteroidia; order Flavobacteriales; family Flavobacteriaceae; genus Flavobacterium. Next base: position 3,592 of record CAUPKA010000029.1, on the reverse strand, counting down.
TTTCAATTCTTTTATACAGCACATTGTTGGATATGCAAACAAAAACTGCACATTTAGTTAAGCTACATTTTTGTATTGAATTTGGGATAATTCCACTATTCACACGGGCTTTATGTCTGCTAAACTTTGATAAATGTAGCGGACAAAATCGTCAAGAAGTTTCCTAAACACATCAAAAGCTCCAATATATATTGCTATTGCCAACATACTAATACTATTCCAAAAGAAAGGATTTAAGCATTTCAAACTCTAAAACTATGATACAAAGAGAATTAACAAATAAATTAGTTCAGTTCTAGGTAATATCATTACATCCACTTATTTTTTAATTACATAATAAGCTTTTTTGACCACAGGAATACCACTGCCGGTAACGCCTTCTAAAGCTACTTTCACTTTGGTTTCGACACTGCTGTTGTAATAATTTACAGTAGCATTTCCTGTTGCGTCTGGATGCACATACGGATTCCAGTAAATAGTATTTCTTACAGCCACTTTATTATTCAACTCAGTTTGTTCCGGATTTTCCGAATAAAAAATACGTGCCGTATAAAACCCATCTATTTCTTTTTTGATAGAGTGATACACTTCTTTTTTAGGTTTGTTATTTCTCTTTCCATTTGTCAAAATTGAAATAGCACCTCCAGTTGATTCTCCATCTGTTATATATAGCATAGCAACTTGAGACCCTCTTATAACATCTATTTTTTCGACTTCACTAGGGGACACCATATATAATTCGCTCTCTTCCAAAATGGGATAGCCGTCTATTAATATAAGCGGGCCACCATGTTCACCTGGAATACTGACCCCTCTATTAACAACCAAAACGCCTGGAACTTTCTCCAAAACATCATAAATATTAGTAAATGTCTTTGTATTTTCATCGGGTTTATAGCTATAGTCCGGAACTCCATAAAGAATAGGCACAAATCTTTTATTTTTGGCTATAATTTCCACTTCTTTCAAAATATTTTCAGGTTTTACTCCAAAAGCAGTAAATTTTTTGTAAACATTTTCAACAAGTGCGCTTGTTTTTTCAGGCAAACTAAATGGTTCTTTTTTAATAGGAATAACCATTGGAGCCTGTTCTATAGAGTCTAAAAATATTTCTCCTCTAAACTTTCCTTTTACGTCTCTAGTGCTTAAATACATGCTAGCTTTCCCAGAAAACATCAGATTTTCAAATTTAAAACAACCTATAGAATCAGTAATCGCGGTAAAGAAATTGTGATTCTTTGTACCCATTAAAGCCAATGTCATGTTATTATTTACCAATGGGTTTTTTCCAAAAAGTTGTTTTACCCTGCCCGATATTGTAATTCCTTTTTCCACTTTATAGTAAAGGCTGTCACTGGCTTTTGGTGCTGTTTTCCATACAAAATCCCGCCAACCTTGTGTTAAAAGCAAGTCGTCCAAGTGTTCCAACCGTTTTAAATTTGCAGTGTTAAAATAGTAGGCTGGATTATATACCTTGCCTCTAATGTCAGATTCCATCAAGAAATAAGAGCTAATGTTTGTGCCGTAATCTTCGTTTTCCAGCATTCCATTCATATCGGTTACGCTCAATGAAAAACTAGCTGATTTTGCCTCTCCTGTTTTAGATTTTGAAGTAATATTTATCGTAGTTTTTTCTTCTGGCTTATAATTCACTTTATCAGTCATTAACTGTACCTCTAAATCGTGTTCTTTTTCAATATAAACTAGGCGTTCGCTTTGCGGTTTAGAATTGCTGTCGTATAGTGTTATTTGGCTTATGCCTTCAGGAGTTTTAACTTTTGGCAATTCAAAAGACAATGTTATTTCTGTTAGTGTTTGTACAGTTTCTAAGTAGGAAATCCCTTTTGTTTTACAAACCATTGTAAGTGCCATTTTAGGATTATGTGATAAAGTTTCTGGATTTGTAGTTATGCTTATAATATTTTTACCCCTGAATACCCTAAAACTTAATAAATATCCCTCCTTAGAAATTTTCGGAAGTTCTGCACGCAGTTCCTCCCCTGCTAGAGTCTTAATTTTTGCATAATAGTGTTTCCCTACAATAGGTATCATTTGAAATTTTCCCATACCATCATGAGGACTGGCAAATGAGGTAATCAATTCATTATCTGAATCAAAAACTTCTCCCTTAACATCTATAGGATTTCCTCTGCTATCAACTGCCTTAAACCCTATAACGCTAGTTACATTTTCTAAAAGGGAACCACCTTCAGGAAAGAAATCGATGCGAAATGAGCTTTGTATAGGAATAATGGCTTTTTTTTCCTTAGTTTTATTTTGATCTTTATTGGTATTGGTATGAGCTTCAAAAACATTGATAATTTCAATATTCTTTTTAAACACAAAATCATCACCAAAATTTCTATTCCAATTGGTATAAGCACGAATTTGGTATACTCCTGGTTTTACATCAAGAGAATCCGCTAATTGAAAATCGCCATTACCTAATCCCATTTCTAAATTAGTCTTGTTTCGGGCAATTATTTTAGAATCAGAGGAAATTAATTCTACATATAAAATATTGCTATTATCAAAAAGCAAATTATTGGAGGCATGTAGATTGTAAGCCTTATAATATAAATTATCGCCGATAAAATATTTTGAATTATCAGTATGAAGATATAATTTTTCAATATCAGGAGTCGTTTTTGGGACTTGTGCATGCAAAAAAACTGATATAAAAACTAAGTGTAAAAACCTAAGGTTGCGGAAATTTTTATAAAAGAGTTCAAGCATATAAACATGTAACTATATTAGACAATAAAAATGAAGACATAAAAAGTTTTTTATTTCAAAAAAAAAAATACATTTTAGAAATTATTCAATCCATAATAAATTTTTATTTGGTATGCTATAGATATAACGAATTCCATTCTATAAAATTTTTACTTTAAATTATCAATCCTTAACTTGTTAAAAGTATTGAGAAGGTATTTACTCACTATCCTGTACTATCCTGCTTTTATAAGAATTATTTTTAAGTTACAAAAAAAAGAAAAAGAAATAAGTTACAAATTCCTGAATTCATTGATTTATATGCACTTATGGTAGTAATTTTCAATAATGGTTCATAAGCCATCTTCAATAATTGGTCGTTAATGTTACTTTCCAATAATCGTGATTTTACTTCTTTGAGTTTGTTTGTAATTTCAAATTCTTTGACTAGAGTAGAACGATAGGGGATTTGAATATTTTCATTAAGGTAGTTCCGATATTCTTTTTCGATAAAGCGAAGTAATTTTTCAAGATAGATATAGGTGATTTTTAAACAATCAATCTTGTCATAATTATTTGAGAATTGATAGAGGTCTGATGAATTGATAGGATTGATTTTTGAGTTTTCATTTTTTAGCGAATGGTAGCAATAAAGAAAGAAACGTTTTTCTTGTGATAAATCCTCGATTTCACACTCTTGCAAAACGTATAAAGTATTCTCATTTTTGGTACACCAGTGGAAAAACCAGTCAATTTGACCACCTAATTCCGGAGTAAATTGACCACCCGTTCCGGAGCAAACTGACCACCTGATTCCGGAGCAAATTGACCACCAAGTTTTGTGGTTAATTAACGATTAAAAACTATTGATTTTTTC
>CAUPKA010000028.1:0-62316 GCA_963511725.1 uncultured Flavobacterium sp. | reverse complement strand
TGTCTTTTTAATTTTGACTTTTGACTTTTGACTTTTGACTTTTGACTTTTGACTTTTGACTTTTGACTTTTGACTTTTGACTTTTGACTTTTGACTTTTGACTTTTGACTTTTGACTTTTGACTTTTGACTTTTGATTTAATCAAAAGTACTTTGAATTTCAAAGTTTAAAATCAAAAAAAATAGCTTAGCGTTTCTGTATTAATTTTTCAAGAGCATTGATGTGATCTTGGAATGCTTTGCGCCCTTCTTTGGTAGCCCTATAGCTTGTATTTGGTTTTTTTCCTATGAATTGTTTTTCAATACCAATATAGTTTTCTAGTTCTAAGGCTTTGGTATGACTGGCTAGGTTACCGTCGGTAACGCCTAATAACTCTTTCAAGGTACTAAAATCGGCCGATTCATTGACCATCAAAACAGACATGATTCCCAGTCGGATGCGATGGTCAAAAGCTTTATTGATATTTTGAATAATATTTTTCAAATCTTAGTAAGTATCTATAATCTTTGTTACTATTTTGGATTGTTCTAGGTTTGATGGTGCTACAACATTTTCTTCAAGCGGTATTTTGTTCCCATATCTTTCGGCTAGTATTGCTTGAACTCGGGTGTCTTTTAAATTAAAATCTTTCAATTTTTGTAATGGACACAATTCGATTCCGGCTCCATTTTTGTATATTTTCCATATTAATTCTGAGCAATATATTTTATCATCAGACCATTCAAAATAAAGGTCATAGTCTTTGTTGTTCAATGAATTTCCATAGGCTTTCATTTTTTGCAATGTTTGTGCGCTGAGTATTGCCGATGCATTTTTTATTCGGGTAACTACAAAATGATTTTCTTTTCCATGTGTAATCCATTCTTCTAGAGGTGTATATTTTACGGGCTGTACGGCTTCAAAAACATACTTTTTTCCTTTCTCTATGAAAATAATGCCACAATGAGAAAACTTGGAATTTGTTGCTATTCTTACGGCTTCACATTGCTGGGATTGTGAAGTCTGAAAAATCATGTCACCTTCTTGAATTTTGTTTAGTAAGTTTTCAGGACGTTTGCCAAAAAGGATATTCCCAAATATGGAGTTGGCAATGAACAGAGCACAACCAAAACTCATTAGAAAGGTGATGGTACCAAAAATATATTTCGTTTTTTTCATAGCTGCACTTTTTGATTTCATACTCTTCCTTAAATATTCATATTTTATTAATTCTGCAGTATCTGCATACTAAATTCTGTAAACTGCAATCTGAATACTGCTTTCTAATTCCTGTCGTATTTAAAATGCATCATACTTCCATAAATAATGTGGCAAAGTCCAAAACCCAATGCCCAAAATTCTAATGCATATCCAGAGAATTCGGTTGATAAAAGCCCCAAAATTATGATAGTGATGCCTAAATAACGAACATCTCTTAAGGTATATTTACTTGCATTTACACAAGCTAATCCATAAAAAAGGAGAGTTACAGGAGCTATTAGACCGTAGCTTCCGTTGCGCAGTAATAACAACCCGAAAACTCCTCCAGTAACCAGCGGAATAAGGAAGTTGATTAACATTCTTTTGGAGGAAGAATTCCAAACGGTTTCACCCTCTTTTTTTGCTTTACCAATAGTTAGCAGCAATGCCGTTCCAATAGATAAAAATAAAACAATAAAAGCAGTCAATAGAATAAGCTTAAATGTATTACTTTCTAAAGTAATGATGTAATTGTCGTTATTCTGAATCAATTCATGAGCAATATAGGCGCCAATCAAAGCGTAAACGCCAGCCAAAATTCCAGACAAACCACTCAAAGAGATAAATTGTGAGGATTTGTTCATCATGTTTTTGATGTCACTAATGTCTTGTAAATATTTATCTTCCATATATAAAGTACTTTGAATTACAAAGTAAGTAATAAAATTTAAGATGTGCAATACTATTTTGATTATTTTTATAAAATGAAGTTAACAGACGAATATATCTACCGCCAACCCGAAAAGTATCAAGTGATTCTACTGCATTTAATTAGTGTGTTCGAACAGGAAATTCCTGAATTAAAATTGCTTTTCAAATGGGGCATACCTTATTTCTGTTACAATAAACGACCGTTTTGTTATTTGGCACCAAATCACAAAAAAGGTTTTGTGGATGCTGGTTTTTCCAGAGGTTTTAAATTGAAAAAAAATCAGGACAGCCTTGTAGGTGAAAAAAGAAATACCATGAAATCACTTAGATATTATGATTTGGAAGAAATAGATAATGCTATTCTGACTGATGTGATTAAGGAAGCTGTTGCTTTGTATAAATAAAAAAAATCTCCCGAAGGAGATTTTAATTGTTTATCTGATAAGTAAGAGCATTTATAATCTGAAGATACCACCAAAAGAAATAATAGTTTCTCCATACCAAAAATGATGCTGTGCGTGATCATCAGTATAAGTAGTTCTTACGTCAGTCATATTGATATAGCCGCCTTTTAATTCGGTTTGCGCGTAAAAATGCTTGAAGAAAGTAAAGTTTAAACCTGCATCTGCAGAGAATCCATAACCCGAAATGTGAAACTCGTCATGTCTTTCTTTTCCTAAAACAGTAGCATCTGTTCTTGGAACCAATATTCCCATACCAACTCCCTGAGTGAAATTGATTTGGAAAATATCAGTATTTCTAATACCAAATAATGAAGAGATATCAACATAATGAGCAGCTTCCGTAAAGACATAATTTAATCCGTTAGTATGCTCAAACTTTAGAAATTTACCATCAGACAAATCTACTGGTTTGTTGTTGTAAGTTCCGTTAAATTGAGAACCAGCTTCAGTTAAAGGCAAATTAATAGTTCCATTAATCATGGCAGTTTGATTTTGAGTCATTACATATTTCATGTGGTCAACTCCAATAGAAACATTAAACTTGTCGTGAAAGAAATATCCAACTTTCCAATTGGTCTGAGAGGTTGTTAATTTTCCTGGAGTTATATAATCGATATTCCATCCTTTTGGTAAGTCATGTGACTGCGCATTTTCTACTGTAAAATTGTATCCCTGTCCATCAAAATGCAAATCGGAAGTAGTAAAATATGCTCTATTTCCCCCCATGTGTCCAAAGAATTTCCCTTTGTTGTGGGCGGTATATAGTTCTTTTTTTACGTCGTCATTTTGTGCAAACGTATTGATTGCAACAAAAAGAATTAAAAAAGCGGTCTGTAGAAATTTTGTTTTCAATGTGTTATATGTTTTTTATATGCAATTTAAAACCAATTTTTGCTATTTATTCTCACAAAGTAAAATTAGTATAGAATGCTATTGTGAAAAAATTATAATCTAAAGATTCCTCCAAACGATATCATAGTTTCTCCAAACAAGAAATGTTGTGATGCACTATCGGCTGCACTTTTTGTTGTACGAATATCAGGCATATTGATGTAACCCCCTTTTAGAGAGCCTTCAATTGTAAAGTACTTAAAAAAGACAAGGTTGATTCCTGCTCTAAGAGAGGTTCCAAAACCTGAAATATGAAAGTCATCGTGTCTTTCCTGCCCCATAAGAGTCGTATTTGTTTTTGGATATAAAACCCCAATCCCAACACCTTCATTAATATTTACTTGAAATTTATCAGTGTTTTTAATTCCAAACCAGCTAGAAATATCATCTTGCCTAGCAAATTCGGTATTAATATAATTTAATCCGTCAGTATGTTCAAACATCAAAAAATCTTCTGTCATTACTGTTGGAGTTCCATTATAAGTTTTATTAAAATCCGGATTAGACTGATTGCTAATTTCTCCAGTGATATTGGCTGTTTGCCCTTGCGTCATTACATATTTCATGTGGTCTAATCCAATAGAAATCATGTATTTGTCTGTAATGTAATACCCTAATTTGAAATTAGTTTGGGGGATTGTCATTCTGGCTGGGTTAACGTAATCAATATGCCATCCCTTTGGTTTATCGTGAGCTGTGACATTATCAATAGTAAAATTGTAGTTGTCCCCTTTAAATGTTATGTCAGAATCGGTAAAATAATCCCTGTTTCCTCCCCACGAAATAGTGAATTTTCCTTTGTTATGAGCTGTATATCTTTCCTTTTTTATAGTGTCATCCTGTGCGAATAAATTAATTGAAATAAATAAAACTAATATAATGGAGTATAAAAATGTTTTCAATGTATTGGTATTCAATGTTAAATTAAAATTGATTTATGGTTTTTCTGATAGCGACCAATTTATTCATCAATGGCTCAAAGTAATCTAAGTGCAGCATATTTGCACCATCGCTTTTAGCATTAGCTGGATCAAAATGAGTTTCAATAAAAATACCGTCCACGCCGACCGCAATTCCTGCTTTGGCAACAGTTTCAATCATATCAGGTCTTCCTCCAGTAACTCCTGCAGTTTGGTTTGGTTGTTGTAATGAATGAGTAACATCTAGAACCGTTGTAGCGTATTGTTGCATTGTTGGAATACCACGGTAATCTACAATCATGTCTTGGTAGCCAAACATAGTCCCACGATCAGTAACCATTACGCTTTGATTGTTGCAATCCAATACTTTTTGTACAGCATGTTTCATGCTTTCAGGACTCATGAATTGCCCTTTTTTCAAGTTTACTACTTTTCCAGTTTCTGCAGCGGCAACAACTAAATCCGTTTGTCGAACAAGAAATGCTGGAATTTGTAAAACATCCACATATTGAGCAGCCATTGCAGCATCTTCGTTGGTATGAATATCAGTTACCGTTGGCACGCCAAAAGTTTTAGAAACTTTTTCAAGTATTTTAAGTGCTTTTTCATCCCCAATTCCAGAGAAACTGTCAATTCTAGAACGATTCGCTTTTTTAAAAGATCCCTTAAAAACATAAGGAATTTGCAATTTATCAGTAATGCTAACCAATCGCTCGGCGATTCGCATTGCCATTTCTTCGCCTTCAATAGCACATGGACCAGCAAGTAAAAAGAAGTTACCGCTCTCAGTATGTTTGATTTGAGGTATATTTTGTATGTTCATATTGTGTTTTTTTTGAAAGTGCAAAGGTAGTTTGAATTTGCGATTTCCGAATTAGATTTCGTGATTATTTTTAGAAGTGTTAAAGCTATTATTTGGAGCTATACAGGTAATTAACGGGCAATGGAATTAAGTTAAGAGATTTTAGATTTTAGATTGAGGATTAACGATTGTTGATTTCAGATTTGGTGTGACTAAATATTAGATTTTTGATTTTACGAGGCTTTTACATCTGAAATCAAAAATCGTTAATCAAAAATTATCAATCATTTTATGATTAAATCCGTTACATTTTCTTTAAACTAAGACCTACAGGAACCATCAACTGACCTCTTTCGTAAATGTTTAAATACAAAATAACAGGAATTTTCAAGCCTTCCCATTTCAATTGGTAAACATCAAGAAATCCAGCTCCTGTGTCAGCATTTTTGGTGGGAAACGGACAACAGTTTTCTAATTTTGCATAAGTGATTTTTTCTCCTTTTGGCCCTGCTAAAGCATTCAGGAAATATTTTTGGTTAATCGTGTCGTTTCGGGTATCTCTATAAAAGATATTGATTGGGTAATCTTTATCATAACCGTATTTTTTGTCTTTGCTATAAGTTGTAATTACAAAAGCACCGTTTTTAACCACTGGAACCGGAGCGCTGTTGTCAACATTTTTTATGGAGGATTTAATGCTTCCGCATGAAGTTATTATAAGCAGTAAAGCAATAAAAAGAACTGTTTTTTTCATGTTTTTAGAGTTAATTATTTGTTTTAAAATAAATAGTTAAATTAGAATTTCAAAATTAATCAAATTGTAATTATCATTTAGTTCAATATTGAATTTTATAATGGTTATTATTTTTATAAATGTAACATTTCTCACACAAGGATAGATTTATCCTTTTTATCTTTGTTCAAAAAGAAACTATGAATATTATATTTCAAACATGGCCTTGGTATATTTCGGGCTTTTTAATCGGAATGGTGATGCTTTCGCTAATCTATTTTGGAAAGAATTTTGGTATGTCTACAAATCTGCAGTCGTTGTGTTCCATGACTGGATTAGGAAAGCGTATTGATTATTTTAATTTCGATTGGAAAGCAAATCGGTGGAATTTTGTTGTAGTGCTGGGCGCTATGGTGGGAGGCTTTGTAGCAGTGCATTTTATGAGTGATCCTTCGAATGTTGCTATTAACCCGAAAACAATCGTTCAGCTTTCTCAAATGGGAATTGATGCTCCCAATGGTCAATTAATGCCAAAAGCTTTATTTGGAGATCAAATCTGGAAATCTCCTAAAAGTATTCTGATACTTCTTGGTGGCGGAATTTTGATTGGTTTTGGAACGCGTTATGCTGGAGGATGCACTTCTGGACACGCGATTTCGGGATTGAGTAATCTGCAGTTGCCTTCTTTGAAAGCGGTAATTGGATTCTTCATCGGCGGATTGATTATGGCTCATTTTTTATTACCCTTATTATTTTAAATTATGAAAGTATTAAAATATTTTCTCGTTGGATTTCTTTTTGGAATTGTGCTCACCAAATCTGAAGCGGTTTCTTGGTACCGTATTTACGAAATGTTTCAATTTCAATCCTTTCACATGTATGGAATCATTGGAGTTGCTGTTGCGACTGGAATTTTAGGTATCCAAATTATCAAAAGAAAAAACATCAAGGATATCAAAGGTTTGCCTATTGAAATTATGGATAAACAAAATAGTAATGCTAGATATTTAATAGGAGGAATTTCCTTTGGGCTTGGCTGGGCATTAGTAGGTTCTTGTCCAGGACCGATTTTTATATTGATAGGAGCAGGTTTTTTGCCTGTAATTATTGTGTTTGTTGGAGCATTGATTGGTACTGTTATTTATGGCGCTTTAAAAAGCAAATTGCCTCACTAAGCGAAATTATGGATCGCAGTTATTTCCAAATTCATTATCGATAAGTTTTTTCAATAAAAAAGCCTATTCAAGATTGTACTTCTTGAATAGGCTGATAAAACTCCTTTTTGGAAAAGTATTGTAACTTAGATTATTTCTGCGCTTAAACCTGCTTCTAATAATCCAGTGCATTGTATTTTTAATTTGTCATATTCTCCTGTTTTTACAGTACATTTTCCATTGAAATGAACTATTAGGGAACATTGTTCTGCTTGAATAGGAGTGTGGTCGCAAACACGAACTAAGGTATCAATAACATGGTCAAAAGTATTTACATCGTCATTGTATACTATGATTTCGTTGTTCATAGCGGTAACTTCCTGTTCTCTTCTTCTTTCTTTTACTTTTTCTATTGTACTCATGCTTTTAGGTTTTTGTACATCGTTAATTTAAAGAATTGTACTAATTTACGTATTTTAATGATGCCCAGTTGTTTTTTTGGAACTTTTTTATATAGGTTAATCCTTTTTCTGTGCATGAAGCGTCAATAAATGGAATATCCTCTTCATAGAAACCGCTAAATAATATAGTTCCCTTTGGGTTTAAACAGTCTACATAGCTTTGCATGTCATTCAGCAAAATATTTCTGTTGATGTTGGCTATGATTAAATCGTATTTTTTGTCTTTTAGTAACGCAGCATCTCCTTCATAAACTGTAATATGCTTGCAATTATTGCGTTCGGCATTTTCGATAGAGTTCAAATAGCACCAATTGTCAATATCGATAGCATCAATAGGCTGAGCTCCTTTCATTTCGGCAAGTATTGCTAAAATCGCTGTTCCGCAACCCATATCTAGTGTTTTCATTCCCTTAACATCTGTTTCCAGCAAATGCTGAATCATCATGTGTGTTGTTTCATGGTGTCCAGTTCCAAAACTCATTTTTGGCTCAATTACAATGTCAAATTCAGCGTCAGTTTTTGGATGAAATGGTGCACGTACATGACAATTTCCTTCTACGTCAATAGGTTCAAAGTTTTTTTCCCATTCTTCATTCCAGTTTACCTGCTCAATTTCTTCGTAGCTGTAATCGATTTTAAATTCATCAGACAGTAATATCTGAATGTCTTCCAGAATCATTTCATCCCAAAGATCTTTTTGTACAAAAGCCGAAATTCCAGTCTCCGTTTCAGTAAAGCTTTCAAATGCTTTTTCACCTAATTCAGCAATTAATATCTCAGATCCTAGTTCTTTTGGTTCTATGGTAAAATGATACCCTATATAAATGTTTGACATATTTAAATTTTTTGCAAAGATAAGGATATAAGATGCATTCCTTTTTTGAAATTTAAAATATTTTAACGTATTGCTTATTAACTTGTTTCTGATATTTTTTTTCTGCTGTTTCTTTTTTGCGTCTGCAGCTTTTGACTAATAATTTTTAATACTGTTTTGTAAATGAATAAATTATGTTTTTTAAGTACAGAAAACATTGGTCAATAACTTCTTTTTGGCCAAAAATATACTTTTTTCGACTGATATAAAATATGATTTTTATCATGTTTTTTTAAATATAACTAACTGAATTTCAAATGATTAATATGTAAAAATTCATGTTTTTGTTTTGTATTTTTTTATCTTTGTAACACTGTTTTGAGATAATTTGAAACAGTGTCATTTTAATAATCAAATTAATAAATCTATTATGAAAAAAGTTTTTATTTATACCGTAGCAGCATTGTTTTTTGTTGTATTGGGGCATGCACAGGATATAAAGCAAGTAAAGGAGGCTATCGATGCAGAACAATATGAAAAAGCAAAAAATATTTTAGAAACAATTACAGCATTAAAACCTACTGATGGCTATGCAAAATTTCTTTTAGGAAATGTTTGTTTGTTAATAGGTGATCAAGAGACTGCCAAAAAGCATTTTGATTCTGGAATTACGTATTCTTCCAAAGGAAATTTCAATTATATAGGGTTGGGTAATATCGCATTAGATAAAGGCGATAAAGCCGAAGCTGATAAGTATTTTGCATTAGCGACTAAAAATACGAGTAAAAGAGATTTAGAGGAAAAGATATTTATAGGTAAAGCTTATACTTTTTCTCTGCATCCAGATTACCAAAAAGCGATTGAGATTTTAAGCAAGTCCAGGGAAATTGACCCTACAAATACAACTGTTTTATTGGCTTTGGGAGATGCTTATAAAGTTGATAAAAAACAAAATGAAGCTTACGAATGCTATCGTGAAGCTTTTCGATTGGATAGTACTTTGTTGAGAGCAAAAATGGGATTGGGTACTTTAATTAAAAATGCTCATAATTTCTCGAGTGCTTTAACTTCATTTGATGAAGTGATTGCCATGAATCCAAATTATGGTCCTGTTTATCGTGAATTGGCTGAGACACAATACCTTTGGGCTTTAAATGATGCTAGAAATTATGATGCGCACATCTCAAAAGGATTGGCTTTTTATGAAAAATACATGTCTTTAACTGACTACTCTTTGGATTCTCGTATGCGTCATGCTGATTTCCTTATCCTTGCCACCGATTATAAATCACTTGAAAAAGAAGCTAATGAAATGACTAAAATAGATAATGTTAATCCTAGGATATACCGTTATTTAGGATATTCAGCTTATTATAATAATAATTTTGATACCGCTATAAATTCGTTAGTATCGTTTGTTTCAAATGCTTCAAACCGTATTATAGGCAGAGATTATTTCTATATTGGTGCAGCAAAATTGAGTAAAGGTCTGAACGCAAACCCTATTGATAATGCATTAATTAACGAAGGAATTTCAGATTTTAAAAAATCATTTGAAATAAGTCCAGCTGTTGCCAGTGAGTTTCCTGAGCAGGCTAAAAAATTGTATGAAAAAAAATTATATGTTGAAGCTGCTTCTGTTTATGAAATCGCGATTGCCAATACAGAGACAAAATCCTATTTAATGGATAATTTCTTTTTTGCATCATCGGTTTATTGGTCTTATTATAATACAGAGAATTTAAATCCTCAGCAAATAGAGCAGTTAAAAAAGGCTGATGCTTCTTTGGATGTTATTATTCAATCGTCGCCATCAACTCAAGATGCTTATCTTTTTAAAGCCAGAATTCAAGTCTTGCTTAAAAACGATATTCTTGTGGCAAAAAATTATGAAGATTTCATAGCTGCAGCCAAAAAGAAAAGTGTTGATGAATTGAGTTCCAAAGGGATGAAATCTAAATTGATAGAAGCCTATAATAATTTGGGGGTTATTTATGCAGTTAATGATAAAGTAAAAGCAAAAGATACTTTTAATAAAACATTAGGAATTGATCCAGCTAATCAATACGCTGCTGATCAATTAAAATCATTACAATAGAGGTTGATTTATATTTGATTATTGAAAAGCCAACGGCATTCCTTGTCGCTGGCTTTTCTGCTTTAAAAGATTTTTATAAAATTAAAGATGTTAAGTACGCAGGAGGGACGGAAGCCAATGTCATTAAGTTAAGAGATTTTTGATTGTAGATTAACGATTTTTGATTTAAGATTTGGTGTTAGTAAATAAAAATTCGTCTATTTTGGAGTTCAGACTTCTGCAATCAAAAATCGTTAATCAAAAATCTTCAATCAAGTTTTCCATTTTTCGATAACATAATGATCTTTCTAAATAAATTTAAAAGGAATAAAAAAAAGAGGCTATTTCATAGATTTGAAATAGCCTCTTTAGTATTTGAATAATTCAACTTAGAGTTGAAAAACTATGTATTTTAGATAGACGTTACAATTGCAATAAAATCTTTTGCATTAAGAGCAGCTCCACCAATAAGACCGCCGTCTACATCAGGTTTAGAGAAAATTTCTTTAGCATTATCTGGTTTTACGCTACCTCCGTAAAGGATACTTACATCTTCGGCGATGTCACTTCCAAAGGCTTTTCGAACTGTTTCTCTGATGAATTCGTGCATGTCTTGCGCTTGTTCTGGCGAAGCAGTTTCTCCAGTTCCAATAGCCCAAACTGGCTCATAAGCCAATACGATTTTTTCCCAGTTTTTAGCTTCAATGTGGAATAAACCATCTTTTAATTGGTTTTCAACGATATTAAAATGGTTTCCAGACTGACGGTCTTTTAATTCTTCACCGAAACAGAAAATTACAGTCAAATCGTGTTTCAAAGCTGTATTTACTTTGCTTGCGATAAGAGCATCAGTTTCGTTGAAAATAGCTCTGCGCTCTGAGTGACCTAAAATTACAGTGTTAACACCTATGCCTTTAATCATATCAGCAGAAATTTCGCCTGTAAAAGCGCCACTTTCTGCTTGGTGTAAATTTTGTGCAGCAACTGCTATATTGGAATGTGTTAAGTTTTCTACGGCTGAAGCTAAGTTTATAAATGTAGGAGCAACAATTACTTGTGCGGCAGTTTCAGCTGGAATTTGAGTTAATAACTCGTTTAATAATTCTTTTGTTTGCGCAGCATTTTTATGCATTTTCCAGTTTCCTGCAACAATCTTCTTTCTCATTTTTGTAGTATTTATAGTTTTTGTGTAATTAATTTGTTTTGCAATTTTTATTGCAATTTTTCTAGGCTTTCATCAATTTGTGCAAACTCGGTTTCTATGGCACGGTAAAGAACTATTTTTCCTGTTTTATCTATAATGATGTATCTCGGAATCCAATCTAAGTCAATTGCTGTTCCAAAAACTCCTTTCATGCCATCGTTTGCCATAAAATGCAATCCTTTTAATTCGTGTTTTTCAATGCCTTGTTTCCATTTTTCGGCTGTTTTATCCATTGAGATAAATACATAGGAAACTTCTGGATTGTTGGCTTGAAGCTCTTTTAGCTTTGGCATCGCTTTTACACAATCACCACACCATGAAGCCCAAATTTCTATTATAGTGGTTTTTCCTTTTTGTTTTTCCAGAATCTCTTGAAATTTAATTTGACTGCCATCTGAAGCTAATAAGGTTTCAGAAAGTGCTTTTTCAGAGAATTCTGTTTTCTGATTTTTTTGAGCTTGAGTATGAGTGCAAGAAAATGTTAGAAAAGCAACAATTAAAAGAGCAATTTTTTTCATAAGAAGTTAATACTTGTTTTTTATTGGAATATGGAATCGCTATTTTTTATTCCCTTTTGGCATTTTGGAATCATAGCGATTTCATTTAAATTAAGTTTTCACAAAGTTAACCAAAGAATTGTAAATTATGTAAGCAGATTTTATAATTTTATGATAAAAAGGATTAAAAAAGTGTACAATATCGTTATAGTTAATATTTTTTCTTGTGCTTGATTTTTAATTTGTAACTGCAAGCCAAAAAAAAGCCTTGCAGGAAAATGATATTTCTGCAAGGCTTATTTTTATGTTAAAAAATAAAAACTAGAATACTAAATCTTCGGTATCATTATAATGTACTTTTTGTTTTACGGTTCCTTTTTCAAGAATCACAAAACTTGGATTCGCTCTTTCGATTGTTTTTAGCGGAATAGCATCACAGAAATAAAAATCGAAAGTGATTCCGTATTGTTTTTTGATGCTTGCTATTTGTTCTGGAGCCGATGCTGTCATTCCAATTACTTTGTATCCTTTTGCGGCAGCTTTTTTATTGATAAGCTCCACTTTGGCAAGACCATCAGCATTGGCTAGAGCGAAATCATAGACAACAATCATTAATAATTTAGGTTCTTGAAGCAATTCTTCCTTATAATCAGATCCGTCTTTTTCCATTACAAAATCATGAATAGGAGGAACGTAACCTTCAGTAATTACTTTGTCTTTTCGGTCTACAAAAGTGGCTCCAGCAGGAATATTGGCTAAATCTTTCTCCGTAAATTCTTTGTCAACTCCATTTACTTTGTAGATGAAAATCATTTCGACAACTGATTTAGGAGCTCCTTCGGGGATTTCCATTCCTTTTTGGATGTTATTTCCAACTTTAAAGGCGCGAAAATCTTTTAAAGGCAAGTGATTAATAACCCAATAGCCCATGAAAGCACAAAGTAAAACAGATAATATCGCTAAACTATTTTGAGTTTTATTAGAAAAAAGAGGTTTTACTAATTTCATATTAATAAACAAAATCAATATGAAGAACAATAAGATAATGTCTTTTGTAAAGGATTGCCAAGGAGTAAGGTGCAACGCATCTCCAAAGCAACCACAATCTTTTACTACATCAAAATAGGCAGAATAAAAGGTCAAGAAAGTAAATTTAACAATCAAAAGCAATAAAAGCCAAATTGTTAATTTCGATTTAAAACCAATAAGCAGCATTACGCCCAAAACAACTTCTAAGATTACTATAAACAAAGCTATAGCCAAAGAAAACGGTACGAAAAATGGCATATTGAATACCGGTTCACTAAAATATTCAGCAAGTTTATAGGAGAAACCAACCGGGTCATTTAGCTTAATTAAGCCTGAGATTATGAATAAGACTCCAACAAAAATTCGGGAGAATTGGGTAATGATATTTTTCATTTTGGGGTTTGTTTTATAATTGGAATATTTCAAAAAGTTTTTTTGAACGCTTATTGAATCTATCTTTTGTTCATCAAAATCAAAGCAAAAATAGAATAATTAATCATGTCTTGATAATTAGCATCAATTCCTTCGGAGACTAAGGTTTTTCCTTTATTGTCTTCAATTTGTTTAACCCGCAATAATTTTTGCAAAATCAAATCGGTTAAGGAACTTATGCGCATTTCACGCCATGCTTCTCCATAATCGTGGTTTTTGTTTTCCATTAATTCTTTGGTCAAAGCTACTTTGGCATCGTATAATTGTGTTGCTTTTTCGACTTCTAAATCAGGTTGATCCACTACGCCTAATTCTAATTGAATTAAAGCCATAATCGAATAATTGATGATTCCAATGAATTCTCCAGCTTCACCTTCGTCTATTTTTCGAATTTCATTCTCTTGTAAACTTCTTATTCTTTGTGCTTTTATGAAGATTTGATCGGTTAGCGAAGGAAGTCTCAAAATACGCCAAGCACTGCCGTAATCTTTCATTTTATTTATAAATAGTGTGCGGCAAACAGTAATTACGCCGTCATATTCTTGTGAAGTTTTCTTCATTATTGGTGTATATTTGTATAAAATTGCTTCAAAAATAAGAATAAAATTTAAAAGGTTTAAAGTTTAAAGTTCAAAGTTATTGAAGCAACTAGCTTTTGAACAACTTTAAACAAAATAAACTTTAAGCAAAAAAGTAAAATGAACTGTAAAGGACAACTCATAGATTTATCTACTCCAAAAGTAATGGGAATTTTGAATATTACTCCAAACTCTTTTTTTGATGGGGGAAAATATAAAAATGAAAAAGAACTGCTGGAACGAGTAGATAAAATGCTCAATGATGGCGCTGCATTTATTGATGTAGGAGGGTATTCAAGCAAACCCAGCGCCGAGTTTGTTTCTGAAGAAGAAGAAATTTCAAGAATAGTTCCTGTGGTGAATTTGCTTCAAAAACATTTTCCTGGGATTATATTGTCAATTGATACTTTTCGGGCTAACGTGGCGCAATATTGTATTGAGAATGGTGCAGCTATTATCAATGATATTTCGGCTGGAAAACTAGATGATAAAATGCTGGAAACCATTGCAAGATTTCAGGTTCCCTATATCATGATGCACATGAAAGGAACACCGCAAACTATGCAGACGTTTACTCAGTACGATGATATTGTCAAAGAGATGCTGTTCTATTTTTCGGAACGAATTGTTGCTGCGAGAGCTCTCGGAATAAATGATATACTTGTTGATCCTGGTTTTGGTTTCGCTAAAACATTGGAACAAAATTTTGAAGTAATGCAAAAATTGGATTTGTTTCAAATACTTGAATTGCCATTGTTGATTGGGATTTCAAGAAAATCCATGATTTATAAAACATTAGATACAAATGCAGAAATGGCGTTGAATGGCACCACTGTTTTGAATACAATTGCTTTAATCAAGGGCGCAAAAATACTTCGTGTTCATGATGTAAAAGAAGCTGTGGAAAGTATTCAATTGTTTAATAAAATAAATTGAAAAAAATGAAATATTTGTTTGGAATTGTATTGTTATTTTGTTTTTCCTGCGGTAATAAAGAAGATATCTTATTGCCAAAAGCTAATAAAACTATTGTAAAAGAAGTTGTGGATTTGTCACCTATTTACATCTTTTTTAGAGTAAACGGAAAAGATACTTTGGCTGAAGTAAACAGAAAAAACAGTATTATTACAACCAATTGGATTTTAAATATTGACAAACGTTTACCGTTGCGATTGGTAATTCCAGAAGTGATGAAACTGCAGCAAAGAAAGCGTGAGGAAAAGGAACATAGAAACGAAAAAGCCGAAAACTATTATTCTTATGCAGATTCTATTGGCAAAAATCTGGCTTTTCTGCCTTTTACAAAAGTGTATTATAAAATGGAGAAGCCTATGATTCCTAATATTTCATTTTATTTTAGAGATAATAAAATTCAAATAGAAAATATGATTCTTGATAAATCTGAATTAAAAGACTATATAAATAAGTTTTTTACAGATAATGAAACCAATATAGTATTATGTTTTGATAAGAACAGTAGTTTCGAATCGTATATTCAAAACAAAATATTTATTAAAAGTCTAGATTTAAAGAAAAAAGGAGTCAGTTTTGATGAAAATCGTGAATTCATATTCTAAACAAATAAACGATTTAACAAATAAACAATTTTATTGATGATGATAAGGCTCATTTCTCAAAATAGTAAATCCTCTATACAATTGTTCAATAAAAAATAAGCGTACCATCTGATGGGAAAAAGTCATTAGCGAAAGCGATATTTTACCATTTGCTTTAGCGTATACAGTATCCGAAAAACCATAAGGACCACCAATAACAAATACTAATGTTTTGACACCAGAATTCATTTTTTTTTGTAATTCAGATGAAAAAGAAACGCTCGAAAAGGTTTTACCGTTTTCATCTAATAAAATAAGTTGGTCTGTAGGCGTTATTTTAGACAAAATAAGTTCACCTTCTTTTTCTTTCTGCTGACTTTCAGATAAGTTTTTTACGTTTTTAATGTCAGGTATAATTTCCAAATCAAATTTGATATAAAAAGACAATCGCTTGGTATAATCATCAATTAAGGTTTGCAGTGATTTATTGTCGGTTTTCCCGATTGCGATAAGCTTTATATTCATCTGGATTATTTTCAAAGCGCAAAGTTACAAAAAAGCGATTTGTATTTGAAACATCCAGATTGCTTCTCATGATTAGGATTGATGATTCTTTGTTTTTTTCTTCATTAAAAAAGAAGATATGTCTTAGCTTTAAAATATTGTTTTAATCTTTTTTGGGTTGCAATCTTAAGATTTTACTTTATTTACATAAGAAAAATCTTTGTTATTTATTTTTTAACAAACTTATTTTAATTTTTTTCATCAATTCTATATAGTCTATTAAGTCCATAGG
This sequence comes from uncultured Flavobacterium sp., assembly GCA_963511725.1. Lineage (GTDB taxonomy): Bacteria > Bacteroidota > Bacteroidia > Flavobacteriales > Flavobacteriaceae > Flavobacterium. The sequence continues at coordinate 46,018 of CAUPKA010000028.1, read as the reverse complement.
ATAATTCTTGAATCAGCAAAAATATTTGTCTAAATGGGTGAATTTCTATAGTTTTAGTCGGATTTAAAATGATTTTGTTGAAAGATTGTTATTGTGAGAAGGATGCAATTAATTTAAAGTAGTGCTTTTTTTGAGGTTAAAGTTGTGAATTTGAACAATTGAAGCGATATCGTGATGCGGCATAATGCCAATAATAAAGTAGTTTTCTCTATTTTTGCAAAAAAAAATCATAGACTCTTTTATGGATTTACAAGCAGGTTTAATTGTTGCAGGATTATTAGTTGGTTTTATTGTTGGTATGACAGGAGTAGGAGGAGGATCTTTAATGACTCCTATTTTATTGTGGTTTGGGATTCCGCCATCCACAGCGGTTGGAACTGATTTATTATATGCTGCGATTACTAAATCTGGAGGTGTTTTGGTTCATAATAAAAAAAAGAATATTAACTGGACTATTACAGGTTGGCTTTCGCTTGGAAGCGTTCCTGCAGCTTTAGTGACATTGTGGATTCTTCACACTCTAAATGCCGATACAACTGCTTTAAACAATATGATAAAGTATAGTTTGGGTTGGGCCTTGGTTTTTACTTCGGTTGCGATTTTGTTCAAAAAGAAATTGATGGTTTTATCTCAAAAACATGCAGGTGATAAATTCCATGGCGAAAGCAGAACACAAAATTTATTGACGATTGCTATTGGTGTCATGTTGGGAGCGACCGTAACGCTTACTTCAATTGGTGCAGGAGCTTTAGGTACGGTTACTTTATTTTTCTTGTATCCACTTTTGCCAACGCCTCGTTTAGTTGGTACCGAAATTGCTCATGCTGTGCCATTAACGCTTGTTGCTGGATTGGGACATGCATCGATGGGAAATATAGATTTAACAATATTGGGTCAATTATTGTTGGGATCACTTCCAGGGATTTATATTGGCAGTATGTTAAGTGGTAAGCTTCCTGATTTATTGCTTAGAAATGCAATCGCTATAATGCTGTTTTTTGTAGGATTCAAGTTAATTAGCTAATACTCTTGATTCATTTTTAGGAGCAGAAATATTAGGCATTTTTAGGAAGATGATTCCTGCTCTCCGTTATATCTTTCCTTGCCTAAAGAAGGCAAGCAAAGGATGTCACTGCGATCAGGGCTAAAGGGAAAGATAGTGTATTTTTGTAATTATTTATAATCATAACCGAAATTACTTTAGCTGATAGCTAAATGTTTTTTTAAACATACACTAGTTTCAATATTTTCATATTGATCATAATTCGGAATTATTTCATAACCCAATTTGCGATATAATGCAATGGCATTGGGATTGTTTTTTCCAGTTTCAAGAACGCAGCTGGTATAATTGAATTCGCTTTGCCCAAAGTTCTAATGCTGTTAAGACAGTATTGGCAATTCCTTTTCCTCTAAAATCGGGATGGACAAACATCCTTTTTATTTCAACAGTATTAGAATCAAATTCCTTGAAAGCGCCACAACCAATAGCAACATCATCTTGATGGCAAACGACAACATTTTTGATTTTATCCAATTTGTCGAATTGCGCATAAAAAGCATGGTTATCACCATCTCTTATTGCTAAATCTTGATCAAGTAAAACAACTAATTTTTGAAAGTCTTTATTCTCGGCGAATGTTCTTTTTGTATTTAGCATGGTTTTTATTTTTTCTGCCCCAGTAAAGTTAATAGTTGTTCATTAAATAATCCAGTGTTGTTGCCAAGAACCGCAAAAAAAGTCTTGTCGAAAGTTTCGACTGTTTTAACAGCTTCTTTGATGATTTTTGTGCCATTTTCTGTTAGTTTAACAGTTTTGGCTCTCGTATCGGTCAAATGTTCTTGTCGTTCTAAAAGTCCTTTGGTTTGTAAAGTCCTCAAAACTGTTGAAGTTGTCATTGGGTCAATCTTTGTATGAGAAGACAATAAAATTTGAGTTACTTCCTGTTTATGCAATGTGAGCCAATGAATACTCGCCATCAAAACAAACTGCGAATGTGTCAAGGCGTATGGTTCTAACGCCTTTTTAATTTCCCTTTGCCAAAGATTGGTTACTTGCCACAATAAAAATCCCGAACTGTCTTCGGCTTTTTCTACACTAAAGGTATTGTCATTTGAGTTCATAGTTTTTTTGCTGATTTAATTTGTTGTTGCATATCAGTTGGTAAATTATCTACAATATTTTGTGCTACAATTTTGCGCCATAAAAAGCCTAAAAGTCCTGTTACTGTTATCGTGTTTGTAATTTTTAATCCTTCGGATGTTTCTTCAAAAGTATGTTCGTCATACATTTTAGCTAATGGAAATTTAGTAACGTCTAGAAACATTTTATTCTCAATAGTTTCTAATAATTCTACTTTAACATTCGGACCGCCTTTTGGCCTTAAAGTAAAAAAGTTGCCTTTTTCAAATTCCCCCTCCAACTTGGCAAACTCAATGCCTTCGTCCCAAGTATGCCAATTGTTTACATCAGCAAAGAGTTTCCATATTTGTTGTTTTGTTACTTCTTTTGTTACGATTGAATGAGATTTTGTCCACATATTTTTTTGATTTTAATGATTAATAAAATTATAAGCACAAATATAATAAGTGTACTTATGATGTACAAGTTTATTTTAAATCAAATTTACTTTGTGTTTAAAGAAATGATTTGCAATTTGATTTTTATCATCAATTATTTTATGTTTAAGACAAAAAAACGGCGTTTAAATTAACTTTAAACGCCGTGTTATTTTATATGAAAAAGAAAGTTTTATCGAATCGCTTTCACAAATTCTCCAATTTTTCCGGTTCCATTTTCTTTCAAATGTGTGATAAAAGCACTTCCAATAATTGCTCCTTTAGCATATTGCGTAGCTTGATTAAAAGTTTCTGCATTATTGATTCCAAAACCTACTACTTGTGGGTTTTTTAAATTCATGTCACCAATCCGTTTGAAATAAATTTCCTGTGTATTTCCAAAACCAGATTGTGAACCCGTTACACTCGCTGAACTTACCATATAGATAAATCCGCTAGAAACGCTGTCAATAAAACGAATGCGTTCTTCGGAAGTTTGCGGTGTGATTAAAAATACATTGATTAATCCGTATTTCTCGAAAGTGGCTTTGTATTGTTCGGCATATACATCTGCGGGAAGATCGGGAATGATTAATCCATCGATTCCGATTTCGGCACATTTTTTACAGAAATTCTCCACTCCGTATTGCAGTATCGGATTGAAATAACCCATAATCACCAACGGAATAGTTACGCTTTTGCGAATATCCTTTAGTTGGTCAAACAAGATTTGTGTTGTCATTCCGTTATGCAAAGCCTCTGTTGAGCTGGCTTGAATTGTTGGGCCGTCGGCCAAAGGATCACTAAATGGCAATCCTATTTCAATCATGTCGATTCCGTTTTTTTCTAAATCCTGAATGATTTGTACGGTGTCGTTCAAGTTAGGATATCCAGCCGAAAAGTAGATGGAAAGTATCTTTTTGTCTTCTTGTAATTTTTGACTAATTCTGTTCATTTTAAAGTATTTTATCTTCGGATTGAAAATCCTCTAGTTGTGATTTTATATTTTTATTTAAGTATTTACTATTTTGCTTTTCCAGCCAGAAATGTGCTTTTCTACAAGCAGTAATCCAGAACCAGAATCTCCCATTTGGGCTATCAATTCTCCTTTATTATTCCAAAAAGCAGAACGTCCGCCGGAAGGATATCCGTATGAATCTCCACCAAAATTAGCCATCAAGACATTCATTTGATATTGTGAAGCATAGTTTTGCAACGATTGATGCGCCTGCGGAATTCCGTTTGGCGAAAAGAAAATACTGGCAATGTAAGTTGAACTGTTGCTTTTACTTGCATTTTCAGGGTGTTTAGGATTATCGATATCGGCACAGATTGCGCACGAAATGTGTTCATTGTCTATTTCGAGCATCGGATTATAATCGAATGAAGGTTGGTAATAGATTTCTTCGCCTGTATGCAAAAATTGTTTGGTATATAATGAGACAACATTGTTTGGTGCAATGCAGAATTCCCCTAAAAATAAGTTGGATTCTATTTGTATTGGCGCTCCCGCAATGATTGTAATGTTGTTATCATCTGCTATTTTTTTTAGATGATTTAATCGAATGTCATTTTCAGTAAAAGCTAATCTAGAAGCATCTTCTCTTTCGTAGCCTGTAATGGAAAGTTCCGGAAATACGATTAGTTGCGCTCCATTTGAGACGGCCAATTCAACCAGATGATAATGATCCAAAAGATTGGCATCAATATCTCCTCGCTTAGGTTTTGTTTGAGCGGCAACTAAAATCATTTTTCCTTAATTTCGTTTTAAATTTTCTTTATCGTTTCTAAATGGCAGCACTATATGCCCAAGCTTTTTGGTTTGACTGCAGCAATACTTCTACGCGTCTGTAATGCAGTCCCTCATACAAATCAGCTTGATGTAGTTCTCTCATTGAGACTTCATATAAAATACCGCTGATGGTGTCATTGGAATTATTGGTTTCCATAATGATAGGATAATGTTCTATGCCAAATTCTTCTTCGATTTGGATTTCATTTAATTCATATCCGATCAATATTTCTGGCGTTCCGCTAAGAATGCGTCCAAAAAGGTTTTCTTGAACATCCTTGTCTTGTAAAGTACCGTAAGCGAATAATTTTTGCATAGATTCTATTTTTGGAAAATGTTAATTGTACCTAAATTTTATATGTATGCTGTAAGTGCGTTAGGGATGGGAGTGGAGCTCTTTTTTGAGGCGATTTTTTTTCGCCTCAAAAAAAGCGGGAACATACAGCCCGACCCGACTTTTTCGGAGGGTAACGCCCACATCATTATACTACAATTTGAAATAATCGATGTAATTGTCTAAATCTTTATCACCACGACCCGAAAGGCTGATTACGACAATATCTGTTGGTTTGAATTTTTTCTGATCCAAAACAGCAAAAGCATGTGCACTTTCGATGGCTGGAATAATTCCTTCTAATTTGGTAAGCTGTAAACCTGCGTTCATGGCTTCATCATCGGTTACTGAAAAGAATTCGCCTCGACCCGTTTGTGCTAAATGGGCATGCATAGGACCAACTCCTGGATAATCAAGGCCTGCCGAAATCGAATACGGTTCTGTAATTTGACCATCTGGAGTTTGCATTAATAAGGTTTTGCAACCGTGAATAATACCCACTTTTCCGAGTTTGCTTGTCGCCGCGCTATGACCGCTGTTTACGCCTTTTCCGGCAGCTTCAACAGCAATAATTCCAACATCTGGCTCGTGTAAAAAGTGATAATAAGTTCCTGCAGCATTACTGCCACCGCCAATGCAAGCGACAACATAATCTGGGTTTTCACGGCCTTCTTTTTCTTTTAATTGCCATTTGATTTCTTCGGAAATGATGCTTTGAAAACGGGTTACCATATCGGGATAAGGGTGTGGCCCGATTGCTGATCCGATGATATAATGTGTGTCTACAGGATTGTTGATCCAATCGCGAATAGCTTCGTTGGTGGCGTCTTTCAATGTTCGTGATCCAGAAAGTGCAGGACGAACTTCGGCGCCTAACATTTTCATACGGGCAACATTTGGCGCTTGACGTGCAATGTCGATTTCGCCCATGTACACAATGCATTCCATACCCATCAAGGCACAAACAGTAGCAGTTGCGACTCCATGCTGACCTGCGCCAGTTTCGGCAATAATACGGTTTTTGCCTAAACGTTTTGCCACTAATATTTGCCCAATTGCGTTGTTGACTTTGTGCGCGCCTGTATGATTTAAGTCTTCTCTTTTGAGATAGATTTTGGTATTGTATTTTTTAGAAAGCCTTTTGGCAAAATACAGCGGGCTAGGGCGGCCTACATAATCTTTTAGGAGTTGGTCAAATTCAGCTTTAAACTCAGGTTCTGCTGTGATTTCTAAATATTTCTGGCGTAATTCTTCTACATTTGGATATAACATTTCGGGAATGTAGGCTCCTCCAAATTCTCCGTAATAGCCTTTTTCGTTGACGTTGTATGACATTTTATATTTTTTTATTGTTTTTGATAGAGACGCACTGCAGTGCGTCTCTACATAATTGTACGTTTTTTAATCCTGGTTCAATTTCAAATTTACTGTTTAAGTCAATGGCATAAATGGGTAAATCGGTTTTTAAAATTTCATTTATCGAATCCAATTCTTCAATTCCAATTCCGCCACTGAGGAAGAATGGTTTTGTAGATGGGTATTTTTCTAATATTTTCCAATCGAAAGTCGTTCCGTTTCCGCCTGGCAGTTTTCCTTTGGTGTCAAAAAGAAAATAGTCACAAACGGATTCAAACGGTTTTAAAACGCTGAAATCAAAATTTTCATCTGCCGAAAACACTTTGATAATTTCAATGGAAGCACCAAATTTAGTTTTTAATTCCGAACAAAATTCAACCGATTCCTGACCGTGTAACTGAACGGCCTGCAAATCATATTTTGCTATTTTTTCTTCAATTATAGCAATGCTTTCATTGACAAAAACTCCTGTTTTTCGAATTGATTTTGGTAATTCTGGCATAGTTCCGTCAAAATAGCGAGCCGATTTTTCCCAGAATATAAAGCCCATATAATCGGGTAGGAGCGAGCCTACTTCGAGCATATTGTCGGGGTATTTCATGCCGCAGATTTTGAGTTTCATTTGTTTAAATGCTTTAAGCAATAGGCAGTAAGCTTTAGGCTTTTGCTTTATGCTGAATTAGTTTATGTGTTAGTTATTGAAGTTTATAGCCTAAAGCTTAATGCTTACAGCCTGTTTATAAATTCCGTTGCCGCTTTTCCTGCATTATCGGTTTTCATAAAGTTTTCTCCAATAAGAAATCCTTTGTAACCATAAGGTTTTAATTCGTTGATGGCTTCGATTGACGAAATACCGCTTTCGGAAACTTTTACAAAATCATTAGGAATTTTGGAAGCCAATTCTTTGCTGAAATCTAAGCTTACTTCGAAAGTTTTCAGGTTTCTGTTGTTTACGCCAATCATGTCCAGCGTTGGCATAATCGATTTCTCCAATTCTTCTAAATTATGAACTTCCAATAACACTTCTAATCCTAAACTTTTGGCAAATTCAGATAATGATTTGATTTCTTCTCTAGTCAAAACGGCTGCGATAAGCAAAATTAAATCGGCTCCGTGGGCTTTGGCTTCGAGGATTTGGTATTCATCCACAATAAATTCTTTTCGCAAAAGCGGAATGTTTACCGAGGCTCTGGCCAAAATTAAATCGTCCAATGAACCACCAAAATACTTTCCGTCGGTCAAAACCGAAATACCGCAGGCACCGGCACTTTCGTATCCTTTAACTACTTCTTCAACAGTAAAACTTTGATTGATAATTGCTTTTGAAGGAGAACGGCGTTTGTGTTCCGCAATGATTCCAGTATTGCTGTTTCGTAAATTTTGACTTAAAGAAATTGTTTCTTTTCCAAAGAAAACAGAAGCTTCCAACTGCGAAACTGGAATGATGGATTTCTTGAGAACAACTTCTCTTTTTTTGTCAATTATGATTTTATCTAAAATATTCATCTTTTTTATTTTGTCACAAAATCACAAAAAATAATTTGTGCTAATTCGTGAAATTTGTGTTTGTTTTTTATTTACTTAATTCTTGTAATTTATTCAAAGCTACCAATCCTTTTCCGGAAAGCAAACTTTCTTTGGCCAATTCAAAACCTTCCTTCGGTGTACATCCGTTAACCGTTGCAATTGCTATTCCTGCATTGGCACAAACCACATTGTTTTGCGCTTCGTTTCCTTTTCCGGAGATTATATTCATGAACATTTTTGCCGATTCATCGATGGTTTTTCCGCCTTCAATTTCGCTTTGCTCCAAAAGACGAACGCCAAAATCAATTGGATTCAATATTCCTTCTTTGGTACTGGTTATAATTTTTGTAGGCCCAGTCAAAGACACTTCATCATAACCATCAAGAGAATGTAAAATCGTAAAATTTACATCTGTATTTTGATATAAATAGCTATACATTCTAGCTAATTCAAGATTAAATACGCCTACCAATTGATTTTTTGGAAAAGATGGATTTACCATTGGACCTAACATGTTGAAAAAGGTTTTAACTCCTAATTCCTTTCGGATTGGACCCACATTTTTCATCGCAGGGTGAAACAAAGGCGCGTGTAAAATGGCAATTCCGGCTTTATCGATGCATTTTTCGATAAAAGCTTTGTCGTTACTAAATTTTACCCCAAGTTTCTCCATCACGTTACTGGAACCCGAAATTGAAGAAACTCCGTAATTTCCGTGTTTTGCGACTTTAATTCCTGCTCCAGCCGCTATAAATGAAGCCAAAGTAGAAATGTTGAAAGTGTCTTTTCCGTCACCTCCTGTACCGCACAAATCGATGGTGTTGTAATCTGATAAATCAACTCGAATACACAATTCCAAAAGCGCTTCCCTGAATCCTGCCAATTCTTCAATGCTAATGCTACGCATCATGTATACGGTCAAAAAGGCCGAAATCTGACTTGGATTGTAACTACCGCTAGAGATATTTACCAATACGTCTTTGGCTTCTTCTTTGGTAAGAATTTCGTGGTTGATTAATCTGTTTAATATATTTTTCATTTTTTTATAAAGATGCTAAGATTCTGAGTGACTAAGTTTCTAAGTTTTTTATTTCTAAATTTGACTGCTAGCTAAATACTGAAAACTGTCAACTTTTTTCAGTGTTCATTTCCTTGATAAATCCACATTGGTTCCGTATTTCCAGCGCGCTCAAAACCATTTTTTTTGTAAAAATCCACAGCTTTCCCATCGGCTGTGAGCATTTGCATGTGAAAGTGACGGTATTTCTCCTGCATTTTGTCAACAATCATTTTTCCAATTCCTTTTCCGTGATATTCTGGAAGCACTAATAAATGCGGATAATAAACCGTTAAATATCCATCAGAAATGGCATTTCCAAGACCAACTAATTTTTTGTCTTCCCAAGCGGTAATTAATGTTTCAGAGTTCAACAACCCATTGTATAATTGTGCTGGTTTTTCTGCGGAACTCCAATTATTTGCTTTGTAAAGAACTAATATGTCGTCAATGTTTATGTCTTTTGTATCGGAAATTGTAATGCTCATTTCAGTTTATATTTTTTTCTTTTTAGACATGTATTTTAAATACTCAACGATTTCCTGTGATTCCTCTTTCGTAATTCCCAGTGTCGGCATTTTTACTTTGTGTCTGAAAGAAGTCGGATCTACGATATAATCGACCAATTCAGATTCTTTCCAATACTCGGTTACGCTTTTGGGATAATTTAATTCAGGTCCCATTTCGCCGCCAATTCCGTTTATGGCATGACAGGTAATGCATTGTTTTTGATATAGTGCAAAACCTTTCATTGCTTTCTCGTCATCTTTTGGCTGTAAGGCTTCGATGTTTTTGTTTTTCGATTCTAGCCTAAATTTAATGACATTATAAGGCCATTTGTATTCCTCATTATCTGTTTGAGCTGATGTGTAAACCAAATAAAAGGGGTCAGCATTCATCTCGTTTCCGTTTTTGACAATCTTTTCCCAATTAGAACCTTTTGGAGCATCAACATCTTTGAAAGCTAAAAAAGGGTTTGTTTTTAAAAATAATTCCAACGGCATTTCAGGTTTATAGCCATCGATGCATTCAAAAATTATTAATGTATTTTTTATGTCAACTTTTGATAAATCAATTTCATTTTTTAAAAGAACTAATGCGTTTACGGCTTGATACTTCTTTGTTTTATGATAAACTGGATCGTTTACGATAGTAATAACAGTATCTTTTCCCAGTTTGTTTTTTGATTGCAAATCCACTAAATCCAAAACTATTTCAGGCTGGACATTAACTGTCTGTTCTATTTTCTGCTCCTTCTGTTGATTACAGGAAAGGAAGCTAAAAATAAAAAAGTATGTGAGAATAAGATGGATTTTGACTGTTTTCATTTATTTACCGCAAAGACGCAATTTTTTATTTTATTTCAAACTGATTACTTAAGACAGAACACTGAATACTAATTTTTTAACCAATTTTCTAATATCTTTTTTCCGTTCGGTGTCAATACGCTTTCGGGGTGAAATTGGACACCTCTTACATCGTATGTCTTATGACGCAAAGACATAACCTGACCATTTTCGTCAAAAGAAGTGGCTTCCAAAACATCGGGTAAATTGGCATCAACTACCCACGAATGGTAACGTCCCACTTCAAATTCTTTGCCCAAACCTTCAAATAGAAGTTCATCGTCCACGACTGTTTTTACTGGTGTTGCCACTCCGTGATACACTTTATCTAAGTTAGAAAGCGTTCCTCCAAAGACTTCGCCGATGGCTTGTTGTCCAAGGCAAACGCCAAGAATACTTTTCGTTGGGGCATATTTTTTAATAACAGCTTTCAATAAACCTGCTTCATCCGGGATTCCTGGACCTGGAGAAAGTAGAATTTTATCGAAAATTGCTATTTCATCAATATCAAATTCATCGTTTCTGTAAACGGTAACTTCACAATCTAAATCTTCTAGGTAATGTACCAAATTATAAGTGAAACTATCGTAATTGTCTATGACTAGTATTTTTTTCATTTTGCTTAATTTTTTGTTTAAAGTTTAAAGTTTCAGGTTTGCGACTGAAGACTAAAAAACTGAATACTGATTACTTTTTTATATCGTTTCTGCCAAATCCAATGCTTTATTCAAAGCCAGTAATTTATTGTACACTTCCTGCATTTCGCTTTCTTCGTCTGAACTGGCAACAATTCCGGCACCGGCTTGTGAATGCAATTGGTGATTTTTACTAAGGAAAGTTCGAATCATGATGGCGTGGTTAAAGTTACCTTCAAAATCCATAAAACCGATAGCGCCTCCATAAAAATTACGGTTTGTTTTTTCGTAGTCTTCTATCAATTGCATCGCTCTGTGTTTTGGCGCTCCACTCAAAGTTCCTGCTGGGAAAGTATCGGCCACGACTTGCATTGTTGTTGCTTTTTCGTGTAAATGGCCCGTTACTTTGGAAACCAAATGGATAACGTGAGAGAAAAACTGAATTTCTCTGTATTTTTCAACTTGCACTGCATGTCCGTTTCGGCTTAAATCATTTCTAGCCAAATCGACCAACATCACGTGCTCGCTGTTTTCTTTTTTGTCTTCTGATAATTTTTTGGCAAGTACGGCATCTTTTTCGTCATCACCGGTTCGTCTGAAAGTTCCTGCAATAGGATGGATTTCGGCCTTGCGGTTTTTGACGATAATTTGTGCTTCGGGTGAAGAGCCAAATATTTTGAAATCGCCATAATCAAAAAAGAATAGGTAAGGGGAAGGGTTGATGCTTCTTAAGGCTCTGTAAACATTGAATTCGTCACCTTTAAATCCTTGTGTAAATCTTCTGGATAATACTAATTGGAACACATCACCACGGAAACAGTGCTTTTTGGCTAAAGCTACATTTTGTTTAAATTCTTCATCAGTTAGGTTCGAAAAACCTTCGCCTTCTTTGGAGAATTTGTATGAAGCGATGTTTCGGGATTGCATTAACTGTTCAATTTCGGAGATATTATTTTTTCCGTCAATGCTGTGACAAAAAATATAGGCTTCGTTTTTGAAATGGTTAATGGCAATGATGTTTTGGTAAACTGCATAATACACATCGGGAATGGAATTGCTGTTTTCTTTTTTGGCGATGGTTACTTTTTCGAAATAACGAACGGCATCATACGAAATGTATCCAAATAAACCATTGTTGATGAATTTAAAATCCGTTTTATCGGATTTAAACTGTCCTGAAAAATTTTGAATGATTTCAGGGATATTGGTATTTGCATCAATTGCAATTGTTTCCGAAGTTCCGTCAGGGTAGTTTTTCAGGATAGTTTCGTTTTCAATTTTTATCGAAGCAATCGGATTACAGCAGATATAGGAAAAGCTATTGTCATTTCCATGATAGTCGCTACTTTCCAGCAATAAGCTATTAGGGAATTTGTCCCTTATTTTAAAATAGATGCTTACCGGCGTAATTGTATCAGCTAGGATTTGTTTGTAGTTGGTTTGCAGTTTATACGTTTTCATGCTTTATGTTGCTTTTAATTTCCTCTTTTGGGGGGTACCCAAAGGACGGGGTGGTTTTTTTGTGCTATATATTTTTTAAAAATCGGCTAAAAAAAAAGGCCTGTCGTGATGACAAGCCTTTTATATTTATAGTTCAAATTATACTATAGGAGCTTTGTTCACGACGACTGACGTAAATTATTCCACCACCAAGTATTGTTTGTTATTGTTATCATGTTCTGTTTTATTGTATGCAAATATATAAATGATATTTGTTTTGACAAAGATTATGAATTAAAAAAAAAGATATTTTTTTTTAATTTTTGTTAAATTATAATGTTTAAAACACTAAAACTACATTTAATTCAAAATCATCGTAAATTGTTTTGTCTCCCAAATCATCAAAATAACTCCCAGATCCATACTTAATGTCATATTTGGTTCGATTGACATTAAAAGTAGCTGTAGCTTTGTTTTTTCCAACTATAACCAAATCAAATTGTATGGAGTTTGTATTTCCTTTGATTGTCAGGTCTCCAGTTACAAGATAGGTGTTATTCCCTTTACTGGCAATACTTTTAAAGACTAACGTTGAGGTGGTGAAAGTTGCAGTGTTGAAAAAATCTTCCGATTTTAAATGACCTTCTAGTTTTTGTTTAGAACTTCCCGTTTGATCAGTATTGGATAAGCTAGTCATATCTGCAGTAAAGCTTCCTCCTGATAATTTTTTGTCTTTAAAAACAATATAACCGTCCTTGAACTTGATAATTCCTTCGTGTTCACCCGTTATTTTTTTTCCTACCCAATTAATGCTGCTTTTAGCAATATCAATTTTAGATGTTTGTGCATTTCCTTTTTGAAAGGAAAAAAGAATTAGTAAAACAATGCTAAGTGATTTTAAGTTGCTCATATTCTCTAAATTAAATTAATAAAAAAGTAAATAACTGTAGGTTGATTTCATTTTGACAAAAAGACATAATCGATTGAATTATAATTTATGATATGTGGCAGATTATAAATGTTCTATAAAGTTAATTTAAAATTTTGTAATTCAGTTATTTTCAATCTATTATTTTGTAGCGATATTTTTAATATTAAAAATATTTAGAAAGTAGTTTTAAACTATAATTTTGAATTTGGTATAGAACAAAAAAGCCTGATAAAAACATCAGGCTTTGCGAGTTTTAAAGTGATAATTTAATAATTATTTGCTCACTATCGGATTTGTGTTTTTGGTCCTAAAATCTGGAGAATTTTTAATATCCGATTGTATAAATAATTCAGTATTGGTGAGTTTTGTAAAATCTAATGAAAACGTTTCACTATTGTACCAGTTATTTAGCTCTGAATTATAATTTGGGCTTTCGCTTAGAACAACTCCGCCACATCGGTTAACTTGTATTCCTTGGATGTTGATTTTTGCTAGATTAGCAGGGAATACGCCTATTTTGTTTTCGAGTAAAACACAACTGCTAAAACCATCAATAATACTGTTGTTGATATTGAAATAACTTTTTTCTTTGATATAAACAGCTTCTCTAACCAAACCTTGATTATTATCTTCGGTATTTATCAGTGTCATATTATTGGCTGTAATTTTGGTTAGTTTTTTTGTCACATCTGCATTTTCAATTTTATCGAATGAATCTATTTCAAAACAACGTGAACCAGATATATCCGAAGAATATGGATTACGAATAGCAATACTATTGGAAATAGTGCATTGGACACCTTGCGTAAAATCAAAATCATCATCGGTAGCTCTATATGAAATCAAGTGGTTAAAATTTACATCACCTCCATATGATTCAAATGAATCATCATTTGAAAAACTAATCTGGATGAAATCAAACTTTGTTCCGCTTCCAACACCTCCTAATGATAATCCATTGAGTTCCTTAAGTGCATTTATTTTATGTCCAGAATATTCGATACGTATATATTTTAGAATGCCCGAATTGCTGTTTGGATCTTGACCTCCATAATAACTAACAGCTGGATCTAGATTGAAATCTAGAAAACTAATACCTCCAATTTTATTTATTGGAGCTTCGCCTAATATAATAATGCCTCCCCAATCGCCTGGTTTCCTCATTAAATTAGAGTTATTTGAAGTAAATACAATAGGTTCTGCAACAGTTCCTTCGGCTATAATTTTACAGCCTTTTGTGATTATAAGAGTTCCGCATGATTCTTTATCACCTCTAATAACTGTTCCAGGTTCTATTGTTAAAACAGCTTTATTGGTTACATAAACAGTTCCAATTAATTTGTAAGTATTGTTTTTTGTTAATTTTAGATCTTTGTCTATAGTACCAGTTATAATTTGATTGGCATCTTTGTAAGTAGTAGCGGCTGGTGTGAAATTTGTCCAATTGACAAGCCAGTTTGTATCGCCAGTAATTCCTTTTGTTTGTTGAGCATTCAAAGGGGCAATCGAAAATAAAATAATAGCGATTGCGAGTAGTTTTGCTTTCATAGCACTAATGGTTGTAGGGTTTTTGATGTTTTAGTTTTGTTTTTCAAAATTACCATTACAATGTTTTTGAGATATTTTCTTAGTGTTATCGATTCATCATTTTTAAGTTAAGGCGTGTTTCTAGATAGTGGCAAAGGTTGGTTTTAGTATAAAAAAATACCCCCAGCAAAAAATGCTGAGGGTACTTTCCATTATTGAATTCTAAAATTAAAAGTTCAAGTTTACTGTTAATTCAAATTCGTCATAGATAGCTTTGTCTCCAATGCTTTCGAAGAATGATTTTGAATTGTATTTAATATCGTATTTAGTACGGTCTACATTAAAAACTGTTGTAGCAGTGTTTCCTTTTACTGTGATATCAAAAGTTACAGGTTTAGTGATTCCTTTGATAGTCAAATCAGCAGTTACAGTGTATACGTCTTTTGTTTTTGTAGCAATAGTTTTGAAAACTAAAGTTGAAGTTGGGAATTTTTCAGTTCCAAAGAAATCTTCTGATTTCAAGTGACCGTTTAATTTTCCTAAGTATTCACCTGTAAGATCTGTAGCTGTTAAAGAAGTCATGTCAACAGTAAAAGACCCTCCTGTTAATACATTTTTTTTGAATACTAGAGCACCGCTTTTAAAAGCTACAGTTCCAGAGTGTTGTCCTGTTACTTTTTTTCCAACCCAGTTGATGTTGCTTTTTGCTATATCAATTTTTTTAGTTTGTGCAGTTACTGCTAATGTAGACAATGCTACTACGAATGCTAAGGCAATAGTTTTTAAATTTTTCATGTTTTAATTTGTTTAAAATGATTTAATATGAATTAGTAATTATTAAGATTATAAAGTGATAAATAAGTCTTCTTGTGATTTTCTAACTTTTTTGTAAAATTGGGTAGTATCTTCTTCATGACGGTATCCAATTGTTGCAATAAGGGAAGCATTTAGGTTTAGTTTGTCTAAGCCTAATATTTCGTTTACCTGAGCAGGAATAAAACCTTCCATTGGTGTTACGTCAATTTTTAGTTCGGCAGCGGCATTTAGTAAGTTTCCTAACGCTAAATAGGTTTGTTTTGATGTCCAAACATTTTTGATTGCAGGTTCCAAAGTTGAGATTTTAGATTTCATAAAATCGCCATATCCAGCCAATGCTTCAAGTGGAGTTTCTCTTTCAACGCTAATAGCATTTAAAAATTCATCAATAGCTTCATCTCCAATATTAGTATCATTTGCAAAAATGAATAAATGTGAAGCTTCTACTATTTGTGATTGTCCCCAAGCCGCAGGTTGTAGCTGTGCTCTTAATTCTGGATTCTCAACAATGATTACTTTATATGGCTGTAAACCGTATGAGGAAGAACTCAAACGAATAGCTTCTTTCAATGTGTTTAAGTCTTCTGCTGAAACTTTTTTAGTGGCATCAAATTTCTTTGTTGCGTATCTCCAATTTTGATTGTTTAAAAAATTGCTCATGATGTTATAGTTGTTTATTTAGTTCTGTATTTTTCTAATAAAGTATTTAGTTGCTCTAGTTCTTCGTTATTTAAATTTTTTGCGAAAAACTCTTCGTGTTCCTTTACTTTAGGATCTAGTTCTGCTAATAAATCTTGACCTTTTTGGGTAATTAGGACTTCAATCTTTCTTCGATTATCTGGGCAAACGTTGCGGGTAACCAAATCTTTCAATAATAATTTATCGACTAATCGCGTTGTGTTACTTGTTTTGGCCAACATTCTTTCTTGTATAATGCACATATTGGCAGGACAACCTTTTTGACCTCTTAATATTCGCAATACATTAAATTGTTCTCCTGATATATCATAAGGTTTTATGATGTCATTAAAACGTTCTGTGATTACGTTTACTGTGTACATTATATTCAAAACAATTTGTTTTGATTTGCTATATTCAACCGTGCTTTTTAATTCATCTTCAATCTTCATAGCGTTGTAATCTTTATTTGTTGATACAAATGTAACACTTTTTATATTTGTATATACAAATGTTAGAGTTAATTTTTTGTTAAGGAAAATAATAGAATAGCTTTTATGATGATTCAAATATTAATATAATTAGGAGTAAAGTCTAGTAAAATAAGGATTTTTTGAGATGCTTCTAGAAGTTTTTTTACATTCTAACATTACAAAGATGTTTTATTATTTGATTTACAAAGCCATTATTTTTAATTCATTTTCAAGTTTATCAAAGTTCTCTTCATTTTTGTCAATTACAAATGGTTTCAATTTATTGCATTTTTCGGCTGAATTGAAAAGCATTTTAAAAACAATTTTTGTTTTTTCGCTCGATACTTCTTCAAACGTTGCCAGTATTTGAAATAATGGTTTAGAATGACGTTTCCAAGCTATTAGCGAGGGTTCTTCTATTTTGATAAACTCACATTCATTTGGATAATTTCCTTTGTCAGGACCATGCATGATGAAACTCCATTTTCCGCCTACCCGGAAATCAAACTCATTAAATGTGTTTGTAAAACCAGCGGGTCCCCACCAATTTTTCAGATGTTCTGGTTCGGCCCAGGCACGATAGACAAGTTTTTGAGGAGCATTTACAATTCTGGAACTAACTATTTCACTGTCTGGAGTAGTTATTATAATTTCTGTTGCCATTTGTAGTTGTCTTTAGTTATTACTGTCAGTTTAAAATTGTCTCTAATATTAATGACTTAGAAAAAGCTTTTATTGAAGATACTAAGATATAAAATAAGTAATAATTTTGCTAAAGCCTGCTTGTTTTTGGATCATTATCAGTTTTGTTAAAGTATCATGAAATAGACCAAATTATTCAGCTAAGGATTAATGGTGTTATGACTGCAAGAGGGATAGCGCCAAATTACCGAAGTAATGGCAATAGCCCGACCGCATTATGGAAAGGGGCGAATATGTGTATGCTGCAGGAGCCCCTTTCTATAATGGGGTCTTGCCCAGATGGACTTTGGCAAATTGATGAAGTAAATAAATTGTAAAATGTCAGTTTGTCATATTGTTTTATGACAATTCTATTATAAACTGACAATTTACTTCGTTTTTTATATTGGCATAGTGATTGCTTTTGAGTCTTCGAGTTATAAAATCAGTATATAATAAAAATTAAATATATTAAAAATGGGTAAAATAATCGGAATTGATTTAGGTACTACAAACTCTTGTGTTTCTGTAATGGAAGGTAATGAAGCAGTTGTTATTCCTAATGCAGAAGGAAAAAGAACTACACCATCTATCATCGCTTTTGTTGAAGGTGGAGAAATTAAAGTGGGAGATCCTGCTAAAAGACAAGCAGTAACTAATCCAACTAAGACTATTGCTTCTATCAAACGTTTTATGGGTCATTCTTTTGCTGAAATCACTGAAGAAGCAAAAAGAGTTCCTTATTCTGTAGTAAAAGGAGACAACAATACGCCACGTGTGGATATTGACGGTCGTTTGTACACTGCACAAGAATTGTCAGCTATGACACTTCAAAAAATGAAAAAAACTGCTGAAGACTATTTAGGTCAAACAGTTACTGAAGCGGTTATTACTGTTCCTGCTTACTTTAATGATGCACAACGTCAAGCTACAAAAGAAGCTGGTGAGATTGCAGGTCTTAAAGTTATGCGTATCATCAACGAACCAACTGCTGCTGCTTTAGCTTACGGTTTGGATAAAAAAGGAACTGATCAAAAAATTGCTGTTTACGATTTAGGTGGAGGTACTTTTGATATCTCTGTTCTTGAATTAGGAGACGGAGTTTTCGAAGTATTGTCTACTGATGGAGACACTCACTTAGGAGGAGATGATTTTGATCATACAATTATTGACTGGTTAGCTGACGAATTTAAAGCTGAAGAAGGTATCGATTTGCGTCTTGATCCAATGTCATTGCAACGTATCAAAGAAGCTGCTGAGAAAGCTAAAATTGAATTGTCATCTTCTGCAGAAACTGAAATCAACTTACCTTACGTAACTGCTACAGCTTCTGGACCAAAACACTTAGTTAAAAAATTAACTAGAGCTCAATTTGAAAAATTAACTGATTCATTAGTAAAACGTTCTATGGCACCTGTTGCTAAAGCGTTGAAAAATGCAGGTTTATCTGTTTCTGATATTGACGAAGTTATCTTGGTAGGAGGTTCTACTCGTATCCCAAGAATCGTTGACGAAGTTGAAAAATTCTTCGGTAAAAAAGCGTCTAAAGGAGTTAACCCTGATGAAGTTGTTGCAATTGGAGCAGCTATTCAAGGTGGAGTTCTTTCTGGAGATGTAAAAGATGTATTGTTACTTGACGTTACTCCTTTATCTTTAGGTATCGAAACTATGGGTGGTGTTATGACTATCTTAATTGAAGCTAACACAACTATCCCAACTAAAAAATCTCAAGTATTCTCTACTGCTTCTGATTCTCAACCATCTGTTGAGCTTCACGTATTGCAAGGAGCTAGAGCAATGGCTGTAGATAACAAAACTATCGGTCGTTTCCACTTAGACGGTATTCCACCAGCACCAAGAGGAGTTCCTCAAATCGAAGTTGCTTTTGACATCGATGCTAATGGTATCATCAAAGTAACTGCTACTGACAAAGGAACTGGTAAATCTCACGATATTCGTATCGAAGCTTCTTCTGGATTAACTTCTGAAGAAATCGAAAGAATGAAACAAGATGCTGAAGCTAATGCTGAATCTGACAAAATCGCAAGAGAAAGAGCTGAAAAATTGAACGAAGCTGATGGAATGATTTTCCAAACTGAAACTCAATTGAAAGAACTTGGAGCTAAATTATCTGATGATAATAAAGTAGCTGTAGAGTATGCTTTGACTGAATTGAGAATGGCTCATGCATCTCAAGACATTCCTGCAATTCAAACTGCTCTTGACAACATCAATGCAGCTTGGAAAAAAGCTACTGAAG
Source organism: uncultured Flavobacterium sp. (assembly GCA_963511725.1). GTDB lineage: Bacteria > Bacteroidota > Bacteroidia > Flavobacteriales > Flavobacteriaceae > Flavobacterium. Next base: position 26,606 of record CAUPKA010000028.1, on the reverse strand, counting down.
CAATGTACGCTCAAGGAGAACAAGGTCAACAAGCTGCTGAGCCACAAGCTCAATCGCAAGGAGATAATGTTGAAGACGTTGAATTCGAAGAAGTAAAATAATTATAACGATGCATTTGTAGAGACGCACTGCAGTGCGTCTCTGTGGCATTGCATATTTTACAATACAATAAATGAAAAACCGAGCTAGAAATGGCTCGGTTTTTTTATGCCTTAAAGTCAGCGTTTGCAGTTTTTTTTCGTAATATTACTATACAAATTATTTTATGAGAAAAATTAAATACAAGAAAGGGAAGCGCTTACAGCCCTATAGTCTTGAATATACAGGCTTGCACAAGGACAAAGAAATTGAAATGCAATTGTTTGTTTATGATGATTGTACGGTTGCCGAATATGAGAATGGCACTATTGCTAATTTGGGAAAGCACCTTGATTTCAGCAAAATTAATTGGCTGAATATTCATGGCTTAAATGATGTTTATTTGCTTAAAGAGGTTGCTAAATATTTTGATATTGACGATTTTATGTTGGCCGATATTTTAAATACAAGCAAAAGAACCAAGTTGGAAGAGGAAAAAGATGTTTTGTTTTTTAATATAAAATCGATGTTGCCTTCTGAAAGTTCGGATGATATTAAGGTCGAGCAAATTAGTTTTCTGTTAAAAAAAGGAATCTTAATTTCTTTTCAGGAAAAAAGAAGCGATTTTTTTACCCACATACGAGAACGCATTCGAACTAATTCTGGAATAGTACGAACTAAAAAAGCGGATTATCTATTGTATATTTTGCTGGATGCGATTATCGGGAATTTTTATATAACGATTGAAAATGAAGAGGATAAAATAGAAGATTTGATCGATAGCACCAAAAATAGCGCTGACCCCATTATTTTGGAAAAAATTGAAAAGCACAGAGATAATTTTAATTTTTTAAAGCGCTCTATTATACCGCTTCGAGATTCTTTGTACGATATTAAAAGTATTAAAGAGGATAATGTTTTTGATGAAATTGAATCGGATAATTTTAGTTTTTTTACCCGTTTACATCAAAAATGTTTAGAGCTTTTGGAACAAATTGAATCGGATATGGGTTCATTAGAAAGTGCATCTAATTTCTTTTTTGCGGCACAAACGCATAAAATGAATGAGATTATGAAAACGCTGACTATTATCTCCGTTATATTTATTCCGTTGACATTTATTGTGGGAGTTTACGGGATGAATTTTGATAATATGCCTGAATTGAGAGAACATAATGGTTATTATTTTGTAATAGGTTTTATGTTTTTGACAGTAGTCGGAATGGTTATTTATTTTAAAAAAAGGAATTGGTTTTAATCTTGTCGGATAAATAACTTTATTATTTAAAACTGATTTTGGTCATATTTATAAGGAAATTAAACTTCTATTTTTGTAAGTATCATTAGAAAGATAAAAAATAAATTTAAGATATGAAGAAGGCTATATATATTGCGACTATTGAAGAGAATTGTGGAAAAACAATAATTACTTTAGGTTTATTGAGAATGCTTTTGGGGAGAACTGCAAAAGTGGGGTATTTTAGACCAATTATTGAAGATTATGAAAATGGAAAAAAAGATACGCATATCGAGATGGTTATTTCGCATTTTGATTTAGATATAGAATATAACGATGCGTATGCAATAACTAAAAGCAAATTAATCAAGAAAAAAAATAATGGCAAATTAGGCGAAGTAGTCGATTTGATTATAGAAAAATACAAACAGCTGGAAGACCGTTTTGATTTTATCTTGGTTGAAGGGACTAGTTTTACAGGAGAAGGTACAGTCATTGAGTTAGACATGAATGTGTTGATTGCTAAAAATCTTGGAATTCCTACTATAATTGTTGGCTCTGGAGAAGGAAAAACTTTGGATGAATTAATTGATAATTTAAATTTAGCTTATAATTCCTTTAAGATTAAAGAAGTGGAAGTATTGGCTGTAATTGCCAATAAAGTACAACCAGAAAATCTCGAATTAGTTACCAATAGTCTGCAAAAGAGCTTACCATCATCGGTTCTTGTAAATTCGATACCTTTAATTAGCAGTTTAAACAATCCTACTATACATGAGATTGTGGAAGTATTGGATGCCGAAATATTATTTGGGCGAGAATATTTGAACAATCAAATAGGAAGCTATAGCATTGGAGCCATGCAATTATGCAATTACTTATTGCATCTAAAAGAGAATGGGCTTATTATCACTCCTGGTGATAGAGCCGATATTATTCTGGGGGCATTGCAGGCAAATGAGTCGGCCAATTATCCAGCAGTTTCAGGAATTGTATTGACTGGAAATATTGTTCCAGAAGATAGCATTATGAAATTAATAGAAGGACTTTCATCAGTGGTGCCAATTATTACCGTAGAAGGTGGGACCTATCATATTGCGAATAAAATTGGGAATATTAAATCTAAAATATATCCGGATAATCTGCAAAAAATTGAGACATCAATCAATACGTTTGATAAATATGTTGATTTAGAGGTATTAATCGATAAGTTTAACGCTTTTGAAGCAGAAGGAATGACACCAAAAATGTTTCAGTATAATTTGGTAAAAAGAGCCAAAGCGCATAGAAAACATATCGTTCTACCCGAAGGAAGTGATGAAAGAATTATCATAGCAGCTTCGCGTTTGCAAGCTATGGATGTGGTTGATCTTTCAATTATTGGAAACAAAAAGCAAATTGAAAGCAAAGTAGCTGAATTAGGCTTAGAGTTTGATTTTTCAAGAATACCAATTATAAATCCAATAGAATCTGAACTGTATGAGGATTATGTAAATACGTATTATGAGCTACGAAAAGCCAAAAATGTCACCCTTGGAATGGCAAGGGACTTAATGGAAGATGTGTCTTATTTTGGGACTATGATGGTATACAAAGGCCATGCTGACGGAATGGTTTCGGGAGCGGCACATACCACGCAGCATACTATTTTGCCTGCATTGCAATTTATTAAAACCAAACCAAACTCTTCGGTAGTGTCTTCTATATTTTTCATGTGCTTGGAGGATCGCGTTTCTATTTTTGGAGATTGTGCAATTAATCCAAATCCTACTGCTGAGCAATTAGCAGAGATTGCAATTTCATCTGCAGATTCAAGTATTGGTTTTGGAATAGAGCCAAAAATAGCTATGTTATCGTATTCATCAGGTTCATCAGGAAAAGGTGATGAGGTTGATAAAGTAAGAGCGGCAACCGAAATAGTGAAACAAAAACGCCCAGATCTCAAAATAGAAGGTCCAATTCAATACGATGCGGCAGTTGATTTGGAAGTAGGACAAAGCAAAATGCCAAACTCTGAGGTGGCAGGTCACGCCAGTGTATTGATTTTTCCTGATTTGAATACAGGAAACAACACCTACAAAGCCGTACAGAGAGAAACTGGAGCATTGGCAATTGGACCAATGCTGCAAGGATTAAATAAGCCTGTAAATGACTTGAGCCGTGGCTGTACTATTGATGATATTATAAATACTGTCGTGATTACGGCAATTCAAGCACAAGGATTGTAACTTTTTAATCATTAATAAAAATTTTAAATGAAAATAGTAATAATAAACTCTGGAAGCTCTTCTATAAAATACCAATTAATCGAAATGCCTTCCGGCGAAGTAGTCTGTTCAGGGATGATTGACAGAATAGGGCTTGAAACATCTAATTTTACTTATGTTACCAAAGCTGTTAAAGTAGAGGAAATTTTGTCAATTGGCAATCATAAAATTGGACTTAATAAAATAGCTCAATTGCTGATGGATGAAGGAGTGGGAGTTATAAAAAGCACCAAAGAGATTGAAGCTGTAGGGCATAGAGTGGTGCATGGCGGTAGTTCATTTTCGGATACAACTTTAATTACTCCAGAAGTTAAAGAAGAGATAAGAAAATTATGTGATTTAGCTCCCTTGCATAATCCAGCACATTTAGAAGGAATAATTGTTGCCGAAGAAATTTTTGCGGAAGCTAAACAAATAGCTGTTTTTGATACTGCTTTTCATCAAACAATGCCTCAAGTTGCTTACAAATACGCTATTCCTAATTATTTTTTAAAGGAGAATAAAATTAGAGCTTATGGTTTTCATGGTACATCTCATAAATATGTATCAGAAAAGGCAATACAGTATTTGGCAGCATCAAATAAGCCTCATAAAAATATAATCACTGTACATTTAGGTAACGGTTGTAGTATTGCCGCTGTGAAAGAAGGAAAAAGTATTGAGACCTCGATGGGCTTTACGCCAATTAGCGGATTGATTATGGGAACAAGAAGTGGCGATATTGATCAATCAGTGATATTTCATATGATGAAAGTGCTGAATTATACAGCAGACGAAGCCAATGCTTTATTGCAAAAACAAAGTGGAATGCTCGGTTTGACAGGATATAGCGATTTAAGAGACATTGAATCAAATGCCGAACAAGGAAATAAAGACTGCCAATTGGCATTAGAAATGAATGCGTATCGTATCAAAAAATATATTGGCTCATATACAGCTGCTTTAAATGGTTTGGACGCTATTATTTTCACAGCAGGAATTGGAGAAAATTCATCTTACATCCGAAAATTAGTTTGTATCGATATGGAGTATTTTGGGATTGAATTAGATATTGCCAAGAACGAAATTCGTTCCAAAGAAATTAGAGAAATCAATTTACCTCAATCTAAAACTAAAATTTTGGTCGTTCCTACCGATGAAGAAATCGAAATTGCAAATCAGGTGTATAAATTACTGCTGAATTAAAAAATAATAATAAAGGTTCAAAAAAGCTTCTGTATTCAGGAGCTTTTTTTGTGTTTTTAATTGAATAAATGTAATTATATTTGATAAAAAATCCTCACATTTTGAAAGCTAAACTACTCTATATATTCATTTTTGGTTTTATATCGCTACATATTACGGCTCAAGAGTTGCTTCCTTTTGTTGAAAATTACAGCAAATCAAATTATCAGGGAGATAATCAGATTTGGAATGCAGTACAAGGAAATGACAATGCTATGTATTTTGCCAATAATAACTATTTGCTACGATATGATGGTGTAAAATGGGAGAAATATAAATTGCCTAACAAAACAATAATTCGATCAATAATGGTCGAAGGCAATAAGATTTATTCGGGTTCTTATCAAGAGTTTGGCTATTGGTACCGAAAAGATGCCAAGATGCATTACGTTTCTATTTCTAAAGGGAAGAAAGTTTTTGATGAAAAGAATAATAATGATGAAATATGGAAGATATTTAAGTTTAACGGCAAAATTTATTTTCAATCCTTTAACGGTCTTTTCATATTTGATGGAAAAGCGATTAAAGAAAAAAAGTTTCCTTTTTTAATTTCTTATTGTTTCATTGTTGATAATCAATTATTGATTGCTTCTGTCGAAAAAGGAATTTTTAGGCTAAATAATGGAGAGATAGAAAAAGTAAACGGGCTTTCGCTTTTAGAGAATAATGTAATACATGCTATTCAGAAATATCAAGGAAAAACCTATTTTTTTACTAAAAAACATGGAGTTTATGTACTTGAAAATAATATTTTAAGCGCTTGGAAAAATGATTTAAATGAAATTTTGAAATCTGCCAATATTAATGTAGCCCAATTTATCAAAAATAACAAACTGATTGTCGGAACAGCAAATAATGGTGTTTATGTTCTGGACTTGGCAGATGGCACTTATAAAAATATTAATAGAAATAATGTTCTTATGAACAATTCTATTTTGAGTATTGGGCAGGACAAAGAGAATGATTTATGGTTGGGGCTCGATAACGGAATTGCTCATATTGAGGTAAATTCTCCGATTTCAATTTTTTATGACAGTTCTGGAGTTTTAGGTTCAGTTTATTCGGTAGCGAGTACTCCCGAAGGCTATTTGATGGCTTCCAATCATGGTGTTTTTAAGTACGAGAGGAAGCATCTTTCTTTGATTCCCGGTACGCAGGGACAAGCTTGGGTTATCAGTAAAATAAACGATCAATATCTCATAGGCCACAATGAAGGGACATTTATTTATAAAAAAGGACTGTTCAGTAAATTGAGTGATATTAACGGAGGCTGGAATTTATCAAAGAGTGCCATCAATAATTCGTATTTACAAGCGACTTACAGCGGCGTTGTAATTTATGACGATCCTAACAATTTAAAACAAAAGATAGTTATAAAAGGATTGTTGAAACCAATTAAATATCTTGCCCAAAACAGAAAAAATGAAATTTGGGCCGCGGATATCAATAGGGGCTTATATCGTATTTTTTATGACGCCTATGAACCCAAAGTCGATAATGTGTCGCAACGCAGTAAAATAAGCAATGACTTTGGAGTAAAAATATTTGAGTTTAGAAATGAAATCCTTTTTTTGATTAATAATTCCTGGTATACATTTAACTCTATTACTAATCAATTGGAAGCTAATCAATTGTTTAATGATAATTTCAAAAACGTATCTAATATTGTCTCCATTGATGAAAATCATTTTATGGTACTCCAAGATGGGCTCTTGTATCATATTTATGCTCAAGGGTCTAAATTTATTAGAAATAGCATTCAGGAGAAATATTATAAAGGGAAAATTATTAATGATAACTTGAAGATTTTTAAAGATAAAAATAATTATTTACTGAATCTGGATGATGGTTTTATTTCTTTGGATTTAAAGTATGATACCAAAGAAAAAACGAATGTAAAAATTGAAGCTTTCAATAATGATATTTTGGTCGAAAACAATTCGAAAATTAAACATAACTCTGAGTTGCGTATTGATGTTATATCAGGTATTTATGGAGCTTCAAAACCAGATTTGTTTTACAGGTTCAATGGTAAAAAAGAGTTTGTACCAATAAAAGAAGGTTTGATACTCTTGAATAATCTTACTAGTGGTTCCCATGATGTTACGATTTACAATAATGACGGATTGAGCTATAATAAAGTTGCTAATTTTCAATTTGCAGTAGCCAATGCGTGGTATTTTTCAATTTGGATGGTTTTAGTTTACCTTATAGTGGTTGGGCTCATCTTGTACCTTTATTATAAATGGAATAAGATGAAGTATATTCAGAAGCTTAAATTGCAAAAGGAAGAATTAAAGCATCAGAGAGAAATTCTGGAAATGGAATTAAAAGCCGAGAATGAGCTAAACATCCAGGAATATGAAAAACACATTCTGGAACTCGAATTACAGACAAAATCTTCTGAAGTGGCAGGTAAATCACTTTCTATTGCGAAGCAAAGCGAAATGATTGAAAATATTCAAAATATATTGGATACAGAATCAGATTTCAATAAGCTAAAAAGCGAGATAAAAAAAGCTATAAAAATTAATGCGGTCAATAAGCATGAATGGGAAATTTTCGAGACTAATTTAAATCAAATTAATAATGAGTTTATTATTGCCCTTTCAAAGAAATATCCAAATCTAACTTCCAAGGATATTAAACTGTGCGTGTATCTAAAAATGAATCTTTCTTCCAAAGAAATTGCCCCTATGATGAACATTTCTTTCAGAGGTGTGGAACTGCATCGCTACCGTTTAAGAAAAAAATTAGGGCTAAATCAAGAAGAAGTGCTTTCTAAATTTTTATTATCAATATAAAAACAAGTGTTTTTTTATTAATAATATACTTTTTTACTGTTTTTATTACGGAATAATAACACATCATTACTACATCATTGTCCTTGAATGTAGTAAAGGGTAATCTGCCTTAACTCCTTTAATACAAGGGTTTAAAAACAAAAAAATACGATTTGATGTATTCGTGTAGTAGTGTCATTTTAGTTACTACAACGTTGTAATTGGTTAATTTAGCTCAACTAACTAAAACGTTTAACGAACCTATGAGAAATTTTATTTTTAGCTTTTTAGCACTCATTCTCCTTCCAGGATATATGTCTGGTCAAGTAGTAAAAGGAAAAGTATTGGATCAGAGAGGAATTGGAATCCCCGGAGCATTTATTACGGCTGCAGATTCTAATGTTTCAGCTTATTCTGATTTCGATGGAACTTTTAATATTAATGCCAAAGTGGGGCAGATATTAAAAATAAGTTTAGTCGGTTTTGATGCAGTGTCTCTAGCGGCAACTGCAGAACCAATGACTATAACTATGAAAGAATCCAAAGACACCGAACTGAAAGAGATCGTGGTTATTGGGTATGGTACTGCAAAGAAAAGAGATTTAACGGGTTCTATCGCTAGAGTGCAAGCAAAAGATATTGCAGACAAACCAAACCCTAATCCTATAGTTTCTGTTCAGGGTAAAGTAGCTGGTTTGTCTATTGTGAATTCGGGTAAGCCAGGTGAAGACCCGGATGTTAGAATTCGAGGTACTGTCAGCAGATATCAAACCAAGCCTTTATATGTGGTTGATGGAATTTTCTGTGACGATATTAAGTTTATGAATGCTTCCGATATTGAATCGATGGAGGTGTTAAAAGACGCATCGTCATTGGCAATCTTTGGTGTGCGAGGTGCAAATGGTGTTATCATTGTTACTTCTAAAAGAGCAAAAAACGGTAAAACGACTATAAATTATAATACCTCAGTAGGATTCAAAAATATTACGGATACCCCGTCATTGACTGATGGAGGGCAATTCAAAACCTTATATGATGAACAAAGAAGCAATCAGGGACTTTCGCCTTATGCCCATTACGATAAGTTTAATGCTAATACCAATTGGATTGAACAAATCAAGAATGATTATGCCACTGTTGTTACAAATAATTTAAGTATCTCTAACGGTACAGAAAAAAACAAGTTCTATTTAGGATTGGGCTATATCGAAGACGAAGGATTAATTGATTATGAAAAATACAAAAAATTCACATTCAATATTAATGACGAAACGCAATTAACGGAGTCTATCAAAATAGGTGTTGCAATGAATGGGTATAATTCTTCACTTCCTCAGTTGCATAATTTTGAAAGTTCTTTGAGAGCTACTCCAATTGTTTCTCCACGAAATGCTGACGGAATTTACAATCAATTGCCTTTAGAAATTGGTGCTGCCCAGATTGGCAATCCGCTTGCAGAAGTCGAAGGAAAAAAATACACTCAATTGAACGAAGAAACAAAATACATTTTCAATGTTTTTGTAGAAATAAAAATCATTGATGGATTAAAATTCAGAGGCTCTTATTTATCGGACAATAGTTATAGTAAAGGAAGAGGCTACACTCCGGTTTTTGATGTTTACGTAAGCGAGAGTGATGAATTAACTCCTTATGGCGGAAATAGGCTTACAAATGTCAATGAATTTAAAAATGATTTCAAAAAAACGCAACAGGATTATAACATAACTTATAACAAGGTTTTTGGGAAGCATGATTTTACACTTTTGGCAGGATATAACCGATTAGAAGAAAATTATGAAGGATTGAACGGAACCGTAAAACAATATGTTGGGGGTGAGCCAATTCCTTATGATAAAAGATGGTGGTATCTTAATGTTTATCCTTACGGAGATCCAACAACCCGTTTTGCCAATTCAGATCAATGGGATAGATCAAATGTCTCTTATTTAGCTCGTCTTTTGTATAATTATGATGGAAAATACATATTGAATGCTTCTTTTCGCCGGGATGGTTCATCTGAACTTAGTGAAGCAAACCGTTTTCAAAACTTTTGGTCCATTGGAGCGGGGTGGGACATAATCAAAGAAGATTTTATGAAAGATCAAAAAATATTTAATCAATTAAAAGTTAAAGGTTCTTATGGTATTTTGGGAAATCAATATTCCTCCATTCATTATCCAGCATATCCCGCCTATACAACAGGAAGCTCTGCCATTTTTGGAGAATCGGTAGTTCCTGCTTATGTATTAGCATACCGCAACAATCCCAATTTGCAATGGGAAACAGTAACTTCTTATGAAGCGGGGATTGAAATGAAGCTTCTTGAAAACAGATTGAGTTTTGAGAGTGCTTATTTTAACAAAAAAACTCAAGATCTATTGACTTTCGTTGATCTTGGAAGTGAAAAATTCTATACTAATGCTGGGGAAATCGAAAATAAAGGATTTGAATTTACTGCTTCTTGGAATGATAAAATAAATGATAATTTAAGTTATTCAATCAGTGGTAACGCTACTACGTTAAAAAATGTTGTAAAGTCGGTTTATGAGCCAGGATTCCAGGTTTTTGATGGACCTTCTATTCTTACAGCGGGCGCACCTATTGGTTCATTCTACGGATATGTCGTGGATGGGGTTTACCAATCGTATGCAGATGTGTTAAATTCTGCTCCAAGTTCACTGGGGGATTATGGTCCAGGTGATTTTAAATATAAAGACGTAAACGGTGATGGAAAAATAACTACAGATGACAGAACTATAATTGGTAATCCAACCCCAGATGTTATGTATGGTTTTTCTATGAGTGCAACATATAAGCAATTCTCATTGTCGCTTGATTTTCAAGGAGTTTATGGGAACGAAATTTACAGAGATTGGGGTAATGGCTCCACATTTGCACAATTTAATTATAGAGCAGAAAGATTGGACAGATGGACTGGAGCAGGCACATCAAACTGGGAACCAAGACTTAATGATGGTTCAGGTTATAATAAGTTGACTTCAACTTACATGATTGAAGACGGAAGTTACCTAAGACTAAGAAATGTACAGTTAGCGTATGATTTTGATTCAAAATTATTGGAAAAAACATCAATCCAAAGTTTAAGAATTTACTTAAATGCACAGAATCCGTTTACTTGGGCATATAATTCAGGGTTCACTCCAGAAGCAGGCGGTTCACCAATTTCATTTGGAAAAGACACAGGTGGCTATCCGCTTCCAGCAATTACATCTATTGGTTTGAACGTGACTTTTTAATATTAAAAACTGAATAAAAATGAGAAATTTTAAATCTAAACTATATATATCATTACTGGCTCTTTCTTCATTATCAATCTTAAATTCATGTGATGATAATGATTTTTTGGACAGAAAACCATTGGGTACAGCTGTAGAAGGGGATTTGCCAGCGGGTGGTTTTGAAGAAAAAGCCTTTGGATTATACGGGAAAATGAGAACCCAAGGAGGCGTTACGGATTGGGACAGATATTGGTTTCAAAATATTCGCTCAGATGACGCAATGAAAGGAAGTACATCCGGAGATGCCTCAGCTAGAGGAAACATAATGGATGGATTTGTTTATTCTCCAACTGAATTTTCCGCCAACTGGGACGGTCATTATAGCCTAATTTTTGCTTGTAATGATTTAATTGCAGATGTTGATAATTCAGGAAAAACAGATGCCGGAAGTATTATAAACAAGGCAGAAGCAATGGCTATCAGAGGGCTTGCTTATTTTGAATTGCGAAGAGATTATGGAGAAATACCTATTATTTTGAAACGAATTGTTTCTCCAAGTGATGGTATTAAGGCAAAATCGACTATTGCCGAAGTGGATGTTCAAATTATTAGCGACTTAGAATTTGCCACAGCAAACTTACCAATTAGCTGGCCTGCTTATCCAGGTAGAGCTACTAGTGGTTTTGCCAATTCGATATTGGCTAAACTTTATTTGTACCAAGGAAATTGGACAAAAGCACTTGAAAAAGCCGAAGTCGTAATCAACTCAGGACAATATGCTTTGTACAGTTCTTATGAAACTTTGTTCAAAGAGCAAGGGGATAATTGTATTGAATCTGTGTTTGAAGTACAATTTCTTAGACAAGCTGGAGTCGACTATTCAAATAATTATTTTGAATCACAAGGTATACGCGGTTCTGGAGTATGGGATTTAGGCTGGGGATTCAATGTTCCTACCCAAAATCTGGTCAATGCTTATGAAACTGGCGACCCTCGTAAAAATTCGACTATTCTTTTTGAAGGTCAAGACGATGGATTCGGCACCGTGATTCCTACAGGATTGGCTCAGCCGTATTGGAACAAAAAAGCGTATTCTACACCAAGTTATAGAGCACTTCAAGGAACAGGCAAAAATCAGTGGTTTAATGTAAAAATCATTCGTTATGGCGAAGTGATTTTAATTGCCGCTGAGGCTGCAAATGAATTGGGAAATAAAACCAAAGCGGCAGATTATGTTAATCAAATTCGTAAAAGAGCAAGAGGGAATAATACAGGAATACTCCTCGATGTACCTGCAGACATTAACCTCAAAAATGCAATAAAGCACGAAAGAAGAATAGAATTGGCAATGGAAGGAGAACGATTTTATGATTTAGTTCGTTGGGGTGATGCGTTGTCTGTATTGGGTGGTTTAGGCTATCAAGACAAAAACAAATATTATCCTATTCCTCAAACTGCGATTGACCAATCTGGAGGAGTCTTAAAACAGAATCCAAATTATTAATAACTATTCTAAAAATAAATAAGATGAAAATCAATATATCAATGATTAAGAAAGCTTTCGGAATAGTGTTTGTTTTGATGGCGTTAGGATGCCAGGAGATGGACAAACCTGAACTTGGTGACTATCTAAAAGATGAAAACCCTGTTGGCGGACCTTTAAAATTTTATGTTCCTTTTGCAGACAACACCATAGATCCATTGCGATTTGCCGTAGACAATATTCGAGCAAAATTCCCTAGCGACAATCCTCTTGCTCAAACCGAGGGGATAAATGGAAAAGGAGTAAAAGGAGGCGTAGCCAAAAAATTTATTGCCTATTCATCTGCAAATGATTTTGCAGCTACAGCGACAAGTTTTACAGTTTCATTGTGGTCAAAACATGATGTTCCAACTCAAACAGAATTTGTATTTGCCCTAACAAGTGATAATTGGGCGAAGGCATCAATGTTTATGATGGTTGAAGGAACTGTAGAAAAACCTGTTGTGAAACTGTTTGTTGACGAACAGCCTCAAACGGGAGGGTCTGATAAATGGTTTGAATGGGTAAACGAAAAATCGGTACCAGGGATATTTGATAATCAATGGCATCATTTTGCATTTGTGTATAATGCAACAAATTCTACAATGATATTTTACAAAGATGGTGTCGCAAAGGAACCTAATAGCCAATGGTCAAACCATGGAAATATAAAATTTAATACTTCAAGAATTAATGGTTTCAGAATAGGTGGATCTGGTAATCCCGAAGAAGGTTGGATGAATTCATGGACTGGTTCATTGGACCAATTTAGAATGTATGCTTCTGCATTGACTGCAACCGAAGTAAATGAATTATTTACAAAGAAACAATAATTTTAAGTTAGATAGAATTTGCCAAAGTGATTTTGCTTTGGCAAGTTTTTTATAATATGAAGGATGAAAAAAATTAAACTTTTACTAGTTCCTGCTTTTGTATTTATGATATGCTGTACTAGTGGCAGCAGTGCAAAAGTTAATTCGCCTATACAGGAACCAGCTATAGCCTTGACTGATGAACAAGCGATGGATCAAGTTCAAAAAGATGCCATAAAGTATTTTTGGGATTATGCGGAACCCAATTCAAAATTAGGGAGAGAACGTTATCATACCGACAATCCAGGATACGAAGCAAACAAAGTAACCACTGGAGGTTCAGGTTTTGGGCTGATGTCTTTGATTGTTGGAGTAGAAAGAGGTTTTATTCCAAGAGCCGAAACCGTTACCCGAATGACCACAGCAATGGATTTTCTGGAAAAAGCAGATCGTTTTCACGGAGCTTGGGCACATTGGATGGATGGGACTACAGGAAAAGCTATTTCTTTTGGGAATAAAGATGATGGAGGCGATATCGTTGAAACTGCTTTCTTATGCCAAGGGTTGATTGCCGTTCGGGAATATTTTAAAAACGGTAATGCTCAAGAAAAAGCATTATCAGCCAAAGCGGATAACTTATGGAAAGGTGTAGAATGGAGCTGGTACACTAATGGTGAAAACGCAATGTACTGGCATTGGTCACCAACGTATCAATGGGAAATGAAATTCAAATTAGAAGGCTACAATGAGTGTCTGATTGCCTACATCTTGGGAGCTGCTTCGACAACGCATCCGATACCCGCAGCGGCTTATCACGAAGCATGGGCAAGAAACGGAACCATTGCGACTGGAAAGACACAATACGGAATTCCATTAGTTTTTAAATATAATACAGTTAGCGGAAACGCAGGCCCTTTGTTTTGGGCGCAGTATTCTTACTTGGGATTAGATCCTTCTCAATTGTATGATAAGTATGCCAATTATTGGGAATTAACGCAGAATCAGGCGAAAATAATTTACAGCCATTGCGTTGCTAATCCAAAAAAATGGAACGGCTATTCGGATAAATGCTGGGGACTTACTGCCAGCTACTCTCGAAATACTGATGGAACAACAGGCTATTCTGCTCATGATACCGATAATGATTTGGGCGTAATTACTCCAACAGCGGCGTTGTCTTCTTTTCCATATACGCCAAAGGAAAGTATGAAGTTTTTACATTATTTATATGATGAAAAGAAAAGTACTTACGTTGGAATCGCAGGTCCTTATGATGCTTTTTCGCCACATTATAATTGGGTTACGCCTCGTTATCTGGCAATAGATCAAGGGACGATTGCACCTATGATTGAAAACTACCGCACTGGTTTGATATGGAAATTATTCATGAACGCTCCAGAGGTAAAGCAAGGTTTGCAAAATCTTGGTTTTCATTCAGGAAAGTATGGTTTCTAAGCCAAAAAAAGATGACAAGTTATTATAATTCACAATATTATTGGTTGTTTAAACCAATAATAGAGGTGCTTAACACCAATAGTATTGGTTCTAATCACCAATAATAGAGGTGCTTAACACCAATAGTATTGGTTCTAATCACCAATAATAGAGGTGCTTAATACTAATAGTATTGGTGTTAAGTACCAATAATAGAGGTGTTTAACGCCAATAGTAGAGGTTCTAAGCACCAATAATAGAGGTACTTAACACCAATATAATAGGTTCGAAGTACCAATAATAGAGGTAAAAAACACTAATAAATATAGATGTTTAACGGTATTATGTATTTAAAATAATAAAAAAATGAAAAAAACATTAATTGCAATATTCTTAGTTTCTGTTTTCTTTGGCTACAGCCAAAAGAAAGAAAATAAAAAAACCGTTAAAATTAAACCAAAAACTGAATTTGTAGCCGAGCTGTTATCCAAAATGACTTTGGATGAGAAATTAGGACAGTTGAATTTACCCACTTCGGGAGATATAACCACTGGTCAGGCCAATAGTTCCGATGTGGCAAAAAAAATTGAAGAAGGCAAGGTAGGCGGTTTGTTTAACATCAAATCTGTTCAGAAAATAAAAGAAGTACAGCGGATTGCAGTCGAAAAAAGCCGTTTGAAAATTCCTTTGATTTTTGGAATGGACGTAATTCACGGCTACGAAACTACCTTTCCGATTCCACTTGGTTTGTCTTGCACTTGGGATATGAATTTAATAGAAAGAAGTGCTCAAATTGCCGCACAGGAAGCGAGTGCCGATGGAATAAATTGGACTTTTTCTCCTATGGTTGATATTTCCCGTGACCCGCGCTGGGGAAGAATTTCGGAAGGTTCCGGCGAAGATCCGTATCTGGGAAGCCAGATTGCCAAAGCGATGGTAAATGGATATCAGCAGCATGACCTTTCGAAGAGTAATACGATTTTGGCATGTGTTAAACATTTTGCTTTGTATGGAGCGCCAGAAGGAGGACGTGATTACAATACAGTTGATATGAGCCATATCAGAATGTTTAATGATTATTTTCCGCCTTATAAAGCAGCTGTCGATGCTGGAGTTGGATCGGTTATGGCTTCATTTAATGAAGTGGACGGAATTCCCGCTACTGGAAATAAATGGCTGATGACTGATGTTTTGAGAAAACAATGGGGTTTTAAAGGTTTTGTGGTAACCGATTTTACAGGTATTCCTGAAATGATTGCACACGGCATGGGCGACTTGCAGACTGTAACGGCGATGTCGTTGAATGCTGGTGTCGAAATGGATATGGTTGGTGAAGGTTTCTTGACCACTTTGAAAAAATCATTGGATGAAAAGAAAGTTACTATAGAGCAGATTGATAATGCGGTAACGCTGATTTTGAATGCCAAATATGATTTGGGATTATTCGAAGATCCGTATAAATATTGTGACGACAAGAGAGCTAAAACGGAGATTTTTACAGCAAGCAGTAGAGATGAAGCCAGAAAAATAGCTGCACAATCATTGGTTTTGCTAAAAAATAAAAATCAGTTATTGCCTCTGAAAAAATCGGGAACAATTGCGCTTATTGGGCCATTAGCGGATGCCAAAAACAATATGTCAGGAACTTGGAGTGTAGCTACCAATGGAGAAAAATGTATTTCATTATTGGCAGGAATTCAAGAAGTGGCTGGTAAATCGACCAAAGTGCTGTATGCAAAAGGAAGCAATCTGGATTATGATGAAACTTTTGAGACCAATGCAACTATGTTTGGCAAAACCTTAAATAGAGATAAACGTTCTAAAGAAGAAATGCTAGCCGAAGCTTTAAAAATAGCCAATCAAGCCGATGTTATTGTTGCCGCACTTGGCGAATCTGCTGAGATGAGCGGAGAAAGCAGCAGTCGTACCAATTTAGAAATTCCTCAAGCGCAGAAAGATTTATTGAACGAATTATTAAAAACTGGAAAGCCAGTAGTACTCGTATTATTTGACGGCCGTCCATTAGTTTTAAATGATGAAAATGCTACTGTTCCAGCCATTTTGAATGTTTGGTTTGCCGGCAGTGAAGCGGGTTATGCCATTGCCGATGTTTTGTTTGGTGATGTAAATCCTTCGGGGAAATTAACCACTACGTTTCCAAGAAGCGTAGGGCAGTTGCCAATTTATTATGCTCACAAAAATACAGGAAGACCTCTTTCTAACACAGAAGGCAAATTCGAAAAATTCAGATCTAATTATTTAGACGAAAGAAATGAACCCTTATTTCCTTTTGGCTATGGATTGAGTTATACCAATTTTGAATATTCAAACCTGAAAATTTCATCGGATAAAATGAATTCTAGCGAAAAAGTAACAGTTAGTGTCGAAGTTGCCAATACTGGAAATTATGATGGTAAAGAAACGGTTCAATTGTATATAAAAGATGTTGTAGGATCTGTGACAAGACCTGTTAGAGAGCTTAAAGGATTCCAAAAAATAACGCTGAAAAAAGGAGAAAAACAAACAGTAACATTTGACATCAGTGTAGAAGATTTGAAATTTTATAATTCTGATTTAAAATTTGTTGCTGAACCTGGACAGTTTGAAGTTTTTGTTGGTGGAAACTCAAACGCTGATAAGAAAGTTAATTTCATTTTGGTAGATTAAATTTGGTTAGTTAGTAATTTGGTTAGCCCTTCGTTTTGGTTAGACGAAGGGCTTTTTTTAATGATAATTGTACTCAACTCGTTCATAAAAGATTTAAAAAATACAGTTTGTCATTCCGTAGGAATCTCAGATTGTGATTTTTTTAATTGCACTCAAAATATGTTTATAAAATATAAAAAGATGAAAATAATTTATTCAATTATGTTTTTGCTGTTAGGAATTAATGGCAATGTATCTGCACAGAATGAACTTAGAAAAACAGAATGGTTTGACCCCAATAAACCAGCAACGACCTATTGTAATCCAATAAATATAGGTTACAATTACACGACTCAAAATCATAATGGTATTCCCGAATCCCGCCGTTCAAGCGCAGATCCTGTGATTATTACTTACAAAGGAGATTATTACCTGTTTGCAACAAATCAAGCTGGATTTTTTTGGAGCAAAGATATGTCCGATTGGAAATTTGTATATGGTAGTTTTCAAAGAAATCCAGGTGATGATGACCAATGTGCGCCTGCTGCTTGGGTTGTTAATGATACTTTGTTTTATGTAGGTTCAACTTGGAAAAAAGACCACCCGATTTGGAAAACTGCAGACCCAAAATCGGGAAGATGGACAAGACATGTAAACACTGCAATGCTGCCTACATGGGATCCCGCTATTTTTCAGGATGACGATAAAAAAGTTTATATGTATTACGGTTCTAGCGGAAAATTACCGCTTGTAGGGGTTGAAGTAGATTATAAAACCTGGCTTCCGAAAGGGAATCAGGATGATTACGCAAAACTATATGCAGCGACCGAAGTTGAAGATATCCAGCGGCCTTATGGCGAAGCAAAAGCAGTTGTTGGTTTAGATCCTGCATCGCATGGTTGGGAGCGTTTTGGTCCCAATAATGACATGGAACCTGCGCCTTGGGGGAATTTTATTGAAGGTGCTTGGATGACCAAACACAATGGAAAATATTACATGCAATATGGCGCTCCGGCAACCGAATTTAAAGGCTATGCCAATGGTGTTCATGTTGGTAATAATCCTTTGGGGCAATTTGTATATCAAAAACACAATCCGATGTCCTATAAGCCGGGAGGTTTTGTAATTGGTGCGGGACACGGAAATACTTTTGCCGATAATTATGGAAATTATTGGAATACGGGAACTTGTAAAATCTCAATAAAAGACCGTTTTGAACGCAGAATTGATATGTTCCCTGCCGGATTCGATAAAGATGATGTTATGTATTCTATTACTTCTTACGGCGATTTTCCAATTGTGCTTCCTACAGAACAGCGAGATCAGACAAAAGGAGCTTCTTCGGGCTGGATGCTGCTTTCTTATAAAAAGCCTGTGACTGTTTCATCTTCTGAGGAATGTAAAGATGTCGAAACACACCGAATGGATAATGGAGACAAAAAAGTGTTTGAAAAAATTTGTTATGATGCGTCCAATTTAACCGATGAAAATATTCAAACGTATTGGTCGGCAACGACAGATAAAGCAGGTGAGTGGCTACAGCTTGATTTGGGCAGAAAGATGGAAATTAACGCGCTGCAGATTAATTATGCAGATCATAAAGCAACTCAGTACAATAAAGCCATGGATATTTATTATCAGTACAATATCTACATGTCTGATGATGCTGAAAATTGGACTTTAGTTGTTGATAAATCACACAACGATAAAGATGTTCCTCACGATTATGTTGAACTGACAAAATCGATTAAAGCTCGCTACATAAAAATGGTCAATATTCACAATGCTTCTGGTCTGTTTGCCGTTTCTGATTTTAGAGTTTTTGGAAATGGATTGTCAGAAAAACCAAAGGCTGTAACTGATTTTAAAGTTAAACGAAATGCATCTGATTCCCGCAATGCAATCATTTCTTGGAAAAAACAGACAGATGCAATCGGTTATACTATTTACTACGGAATCGCTCTTGATAAATTATACAACAACATAATGGTTTACGGTGATAGCTCTTATGATTTTAGAGGTTTAGATAAAGGAACAAAGTATTATTTTTCGATTGAACCTTTTAATGAGAATGGGATTGGACAAAGAACCAAAAGTATTATATCCAAATAAGAGTCATTGTTTTTAAGAGTAATATTTACTTTTTACAGGAGTCTGTTTTGTTTGCATATTCAAGTAGTTCATGTACTTGCAGGTTTTCTTTTTAAAAATGGTCTTATTGAAAATTCTTTTGATGATTTAGTAATTGTAGTTGTTAACAGTCATAAAAATATGTGAAATTCTGAATTTTTAAAACTGACTTACTTTTTATTGCACAAAATAAATCCTACTTTAGCATCCTATTTAAAGAACAAAAAAATGATTACTGAAGAGCAGTTTCAAAATGAATTAAAGGTATTGATTGCAAATGCTATTAGAGAAGATGTTGGAGCTGGAGATTATAGCTCCTTAGCATGTATTCCTGCTGATGCTCAAGGAAAAGCAAAGTTGTTGGTGAAAGAAGATGGTATTATTGCTGGAGTAGCTTTTGCAAAAATGATATTTGAATATGTTGATTCAAATATGAAAATAGAAACCTTTATTGAAGATGGTACGGAAGTCAAAAAAGGTGATGTTGTTTTTCATGTTTCTGGAAGTTCCCAGTCTATTTTAAAATCGGAAAGAGTGGTGCTGAATTCAATGCAGCGTATGAGTGCGATAGCTACCAAAACAAATAGTTTTGTGCAATTATTAAAAGGAACTGATACTAAAATATTGGATACCCGAAAAACAACACCAGGATTTCGTGTTGCCGAAAAATGGGCTGTAACAATTGGAGGTGGCGAAAATCATCGTTTTGCATTGTATGATATGATTATGTTAAAGGATAATCATATTGATTTTGCAGGAGGAATCACATTGGCAATAGCCAAAACTCAAGCCTATTTGAAAGAAAATAATTTGGACTTAAAAATTATTGTTGAAGCTAGAGATCTTTCTGAAATTGAAGAAATTTTAAAAAGTGAAGGAGTTCACAGAATATTGATTGATAATTTTAATTATGAAGATACTCGAACGGCTGTTGCTTTAATTGGTAACAAATGCCAAACCGAATCTTCGGGAAATATCAATGAAGTAACAATGCGGTTTTATGCAGAATGCGGCGTGAATTATATTTCATCGGGAGCGTTAACTCATTCTGTTTATAATATGGATCTAAGTCTAAAAGCAATTTAGAATTATGACTTTAAAAATTGAGCAAAAACTCGAAACAATTCCTGTTTTAAAAAACTTGGTCTATGCTTTAAAAAAGATGAAGATGCCAGGTTTGGGAGGTTTCTCGTTCTATGATTTATTGGAATTGTATTTTATAGGGATTATTGAAGGGGCGTTTTCCTATCACGCCAGTGCAGTCGCATTTAGTTTTTTTATGGCCTTGTTTCCTTTTGCATTATTTATTTTAAACTTAATACCTTACATTCCTATTGAGGGGTTTGAAAGTGATTTTCTTCAGTTTGTAAAAGAAGGCGTACCTCCAAATACGTATGACGCTATTGCTAATATTGTCAATGATATCCTTAATAATAGTCATTCAGGATTAGTGTCTTCAGGTTTTTTATTGTCTATTTTCTTGATGGCAAATGGTATAAATGGCATACTTGGCGGTTTTGAATCTTCTAAGCATGTTTTGGTAAAAAGAGGTTTTTTAAATCAATATCTTGTAGCGTTAGGAATCTCGTTATTGTTATCTATTCTTTTGCTTTTAACAGTTGCTATTATTGTTGTTTTTGAGGTAGTGATTCAAAGCACAGCGATACAGGACGTGTTAAGCGATAGAATTCCGTTAATCATTATGGGTAGGTATGCTTTTGTAATTTTAATGATTTTGATAACCTCCTCTGTCTTGTTGCGATATGGAACAAAACAATCTCATAAGCCAACTTTTATTAGTGTTGGTTCCGTATTCACTACGGTTCTTATAATAGTTTCTTCTTATTTTTTCGGTATTTGGGTTCTTCGATTTTCAAAATACAATGAGCTGTACGGCTCAATCGGAACTTTGTTGATTATGATGTTTTATATCTGGATCAACTGCATGATTTTATTATTAGGATTTGAATTGAATGCAACAATTCATAAATTAAAAAAGAGCAAATTGGAGAATTAAAGTTCGATAATAAATGTGATTGTTTAAATGGAATTTTGTATTCTTGCCAAGAGTAATTCAAGTCGAAATCGAGGAGTGTAATTTCGAATAATAAAATGTTTGGGTCAATAATTTAAGAAAAAATGAAAAAAAGTATCATATTTGGTTTAGTTGTGTTCTTTTCGATAATTTTTAATGCTCAGAGCCAAACTGTTTTAGGTAAATGGAAAACCGTTGATGATGAGACAGGACAAGCTAAATCAATTGTAGAAGTTTACGAAAAAGCAGGAAAAATATACGGTAAAGTTGTCGAAATACTTCGTGCAGATCACAAGAAAGATGTTTGTTCAAAATGTGACGGTGCTGAAAAAAACAAGCCGATTTTAGGAATGATTATAATCAATGGTCTTGAAAAAGACGATTCAGAATATAATGGAGGAACGATTTTAGACCCTGAAAATGGTAAAAAATACAAATGTTATATTACATTAGAATCTCCAGATAAACTAAAACTTCGCGGTTATATTGGGCTTTCAATTATGGGAAGAACTCAATACTGGACAAGAGTGAAAAATTAATTTTTTAATGTATAAAATGCGAAAATTAGCATCGATAATTTTATTCTTCATAATGCTGTCGAATAGTTTTGGTCAATCTAAAAATTCGCCATTGCAAATAAGTCATCTTGTGGGTGACTTTTATGTTTATAAAACATTTCATGATTATAAAGGAACGTTGATTTCTGCAAACGCAATGTATCTCGTTACTGATAAAGGAGTCATTTTATTTGACGCTCCATGGGATAAGTCGCAATTTCAGCCATTATTAGACAGTATTAAATCTAAGCATAACAAAGAAGTTGTAATGTGTTTTGCAACGCATTCGCATGACGATCGCGCAGGAGGTTTGGAATTTTATGGACAAAAAGGAATTAAAACGTATACCATAAAATTAACGAATCAGATTCTAAAAGACAAAAATGAAAAAAGAGCCGAATTTGTAATTCCGAATGATACAGTTTTCAAAGTTGGACAATATAAATTTGAAGTTTACTATCCAGGAAAAGGTCATGCACCAGATAATATTGTTGTTTGGTTTGACAAAGAAAAAGTGCTTTATGGAGGATGTTTTGTTAAAAGTGCTGAAGCAAAAGATTTAGGTTATTTAGGAGATGCTGATGTCAATGAGTGGGAGAAATCCATTAAAAATGTTCAGGCAAAATTTAAAACTCCAAAATATATTATTCCAGGCCATGAAAATTGGACCAATACAGAGTCCTTGAATCATACTTTGAAAATGGTTCAAGAATATAAAAAAAATGCTTCTGATAAATTAAATAAAAAGTAATTTTACAGAGAATAAAATTTTTACATGCATTTCGTCGAAGTCATTTTACCGCTTTCTTTAGCCAAAACATTTACCTACCGAGTATCTGAAGCTGAATTCCAATTCATAAAGAAAGGAATGAGGGTTACGGTGCCTTTTGGAAAAAACAAAATATACACGGCATTGGTTATTGAGATCCACAACAATACGCCAACTTTATACGAAGCCAAAGAAATTCATCAAATTTTAGACACTACTCCTTTAGTAACAGAGTTTCAAATCAATCACTGGTTATGGATTGCTGATTATTATATGTGTGCTATAGGCGATGTGTATCGAAATGCCATGCCCAGCGCTCTGTTATTGGAAAGTGAAACGGTAATAAGTAAAAAAAATGATTTATTTATTGACGAAAGTTCGCTTTCGGATGATGAATATTTAATCTATGAAGCCTTACAGCAGCAGAGTTCTTTAAAAATACAGGATATTATTTCGATTTTGAATAAGAAAAACATTTTTCCAGTTATTCAAAAATTGATTGATAAAAATATTTTGCTACTGCAGGAAGAGCTTCAAGAAACATATAAGCCAAAATTGGTACGATATGTGCGATTGCATCCAAAATACGATTCAGATCAAGGCTTAAAGGATTTGCTCGAAATTTTAAAAGGTGCAAACAAGCAAAAGGACATAGTATTGAATTATTTTCAATTAAGCGCTTCCGAAAAAAAGCCGATAACGGTTAAAAAACTGGTTGAAACAGCTCAATCAACTTCTGCAATTGTTAAAGCATTAGTAGAAAAAGAAATTTTGGAAGACTATTTTTTGCAGGAAGATCGAATCAATTTTGCTGGAAAAGGAAGGGAAGATGAACTGCAATTGAGTCCCGATCAGCAAATTGCTTTTGAATCGATAAAAGAAAGTTTTGAGCAAAAATCGGTTTGTCTTTTGCATGGAATTACTTCAAGCGGGAAGACTGAAATTTACATTAAACTTATAGAAGAATATTTGGCAATAGGAAAACAAGTCCTGTATTTGTTGCCGGAAATTGTTTTAACGGCTCAATTGGTTTCCAGAATTAGAGCGCATTTTGGAAATAAGGTTGCAGTTTTTCATTCGAAATACAGTAATAATGAAAGGGTAGAAGTTTGGAATCAGGTTTTATTAAATGCTGAAAAAGCCCAAATTGTAATTGGAGCCAGATCGGCTTTGTTTTTGCCTTTCCATGATTTAGGATTTATAATTATTGACGAAGAGCATGAGCAGACTTTTAAGCAGTCAGATCCGGCTCCAAGGTTTCATGCTCGTGATTCAGCTATTGTTTTGGCGAATGCACATAATGCCAAAGTACTTTTAGGTTCGGCAACGCCTAGCATTGAAACCTATTATAATGCAAAATCAGATAAATTTGGATTCGTTGAAATTTTGAAGCGTTTTGGAAATGCAACGTTACCAGAAGTTTTGCTGGTTGATTTGAAAGATAAGTATTTTCGAAAAAAAATGAATGGTCATTTTAGCGATGTTTTAATCGAAGAAATCACAACTTCTTTATCTGTGGGAGAACAAGTGATTTTGTTTCAAAACAGAAGAGGATATTCGCCAATTATAGAATGTATTACCTGCGGACACGTTCCTCATTGTCAATCTTGTGATGTAAGTTTGACGTATCATAAGCACAAGAACCAATTGCGTTGTCATTACTGTGGTTATTCTATTGCAAATCCTACGCATTGTCATTCTTGCCATAGTGTAGATTTGACCACAAAAGGGTTGGGAACAGAACAAATAGAGCAAGAGCTGATAACTATTTTTCCAAATGCTAAAATTGGCAGAATGGACCAGGACACGACTCGAGGAAAATTTGGATTCGAAAAAATAATTGACAGTTTTAAGAATCGGGAAATTGATATTTTGGTTGGAACTCAAATGCTTGCCAAAGGATTGGATTTCGATAACGTAAATCTGGTTGGTATCATGAATGCCGATACAATGCTGTATCATCCTGATTTTAGAGCTTTCGAAAGAAGTTTTCAAATGATGACTCAAGTGGCTGGACGTTCCGGACGATCGGATAAAAAAGGAAAAGTTGTTATTCAGACGTATAATCCGAATCATAATACGATACAGCAAGTTACTCATTCAAACTATATAGGAATGTATAATGAGCAATTGTATGATAGGCAAATATATAAGTACCCGCCATATTTCAGAATTATAAAACTGACTTTGAAGCAACGTGATTTCGATAAGCTAAAGGAAGGAGCTATGTGGCTGTATCAAGTGCTGAGCCAGAATCTTGTAATGCCTGTTTTAGGGCCCGAAGAGCCTGCCATCAGCAGAATTAGGAATGAGTACATACGAACTATAATTATTAAAATCCCTCAAAATACTTCTATTGCAGGTACAAAAAAAACTATCCAGAAAATACTGAATAGCTTTGAGGCTGTTTCTCAATACAGAGCAATTAAGGTTACTGTAAATGTGGATTTTTATTGAAATAGAATTGTGTGCATTGCTCAACCAAATAATCCATTACGGTACCTTGTTCTGTAACTTTAAAGTTTATATCTAATTTATATACTTTTACAGCACTTCTAAGAAAGGTTGGAAAACCAGAATTTATACTAAAATTCGTAACATTCCCATCTCTGATAAGGAAATCTTTGCATAAAAAAACACTTCTATTGGCGTGCCACATTGTTTGAATTTTCTTGCGCACCTCTTTCAACTTTTCAGGATTGTCGATAATTTCAAGAGTAGGTTTTGTACAAACCAGTCTCTATAATGTTTCTTCAAAAGCTTGAAAAAACAAGTTTCCTTCTTCTGCTTTTGCAAGTAAATCAATAGTTAAGGGAACTGTTATTGTAGCTACTTTAAGCTTTTCTAAAGAAGCATAAATAAGCCTTCGCAGTTCATCAAAGTTCTTTTCCTGTTTTGTCCATTAATCCCCACCTGCCGTTTAATCTAAATCGAGCTGTTCCATTTTCAAATTCGCCAACAGCATCATATTTTATTGGTATAATTTCTTCACCCGTTATACTAATAAAACCTTCTTTTCCATCTCTTCCAACTTTTGCTATGCCGTCTTGAAAGTCACTTATAAACTTATACTTAAAAGGTATTATTTCATTTCCATTTTTATCAATAACTCCGCATTTATTATTTTTTTCAACAGGAGCGACTCCCTCAGTAAAATCTTTGGCATAATCATATTTAAATTTGGTAATTTGTTTACCGGTATTATCTATAAAGCCCCACTTACCATTGAGTTTAACACGAGCAAAGCCATTTTTAAAATTTTTCCCGTCTTCATATTTTAAAGATGTCATTTCCTTCCCCGTGTTATCTATAAAACCATATTTTTCATTTAGTCTAACCATTGCAAAACCTTCATAAAAATCAAATGCAACATCATATTTTATTGGCGTAATTTCTTTGCCAATTTTATTTATATATCCCGATTTACCATTTAATTCAACCTGGGCAAACCCGTCTTTAAAGTAAATTGCATCATCATATTTAAATTGTATAGCCACATTTCCTTTTTCATCTATAAAACCGTATTTACCGCCAAGCTTTACGGCGATTAGCCCTTCGTGAAAACTATATCCTGTTTTTTCATATTTAAAAGGAATTACTTCCTTTCCAGCATTGTCTACAAATCCATATTTACCATTATCGCTTTGTTTTGGATTTAAATTTTGTCCATAAGACATTGAAAAATAGAACATCATCATCAATAATTTTAAATTTATATTTTTCATAATTTCAAATTAGTACTGGTGCGTTAAAATATTAATCTAAAATTCAAACATATTATATTGCTGTTCATTGACATTTTGATTGTTTTGAAAGTCGCTTAATAAATCACTGATAGGCGTTTTGTCAAAAGCTGATATGCTTAATATTTGC